>NZ_JBWKOG010000009.1:0-49887 GCF_059415965.1 Roseateles sp. GW821-FHT09G09
TCGGCATGGCGCCGAAGCGCCTACCCTGGGCTGGTCGGCCTGTGGCGGCCTGGGCGTACTTTGCTACATACAAGGGCCGGGGTGAGGGCCAGCGGCGGTGGCACTCCTGAACCCCCTTGTTGATTCTTCTCCCGCTTGCGGGAGACTGACCTACAGCGCCTGCACCGCCGCCTCGCTCAGCAGTCGCCTGGCGGCGGCCAGCGGCGCCGGGTCGATCCACGCGCCGATGTCGAAGTCCGTCTGGATGAAGCCCCACTTCAGCAGGAACTTCTTCTGCACCTCCAGCGCGGCGACCGCCGTGTCCGCGAGGTCCGTCGTCTGCCGGCGCGGCAGGTCGTCGCCGTAGGCGCGCTTGACCCACGGCACCTTGCCGCCGGTCTCGCGGCTGATGTAGGCCAGCGTCTCGTACGGATGCTTGGCCGCCCAGTCGCTCACCGCGACGATGCGCGCCAGGAAGCGCGCCACGATGTCCGGATGACGGTCCAGCAGCGACTGGTGCACGGTGATCGGCCGCGGCGTCCCGTTGTGCGCGCGCACCAGCGGATCCGGATCCCGGCTGATGTCGAACACCACGTGCGCGCCCGTCTCATGCGTGAGCTCCAGCCCGCGATCCCCCTTCAGGTAGATCGCGTCCACGTCGCGGCGCTGCAACGCCGCGACCAGCAGCTCGTACTCGGTCTGCGAGCTGAGCAGCTGGGAGCCCGGCAACGGGCCGTCCGCGCTCGACGGGCCCGGCGAGCCCGGCGAACCCGGCGAGGCGGCGCCGGGCGCGGCGACCGGCTCGACCGGCACGTCGACCACCTCCACCTGGCTCAGCGACAGGCCCGCCAGGTCCAGCGCGACGAGGAAGCCATGCAGCGCCTCCGAGCGCCGGCTCTCGATCCGGTTGCTGTACAGCGGCAGGCCGATGCGGCGGCCGCGCAGGTCGCGCGGCTCGATCACGCCGCTGCCGGGACGGCTCACGATGCCCTGGTATTCGTCGAGCCAGTTCAGCCCGATGACGCGGCTGGCCGCGCCCTGCGAGCGCGCCCAGATCGCCGGCACGTTGCCGCCCTGGCGGAAGGAGTTGGGCAGGTGGTGGTCGTTGCGCGACTGGCGCAGCACCGGATCCGGCGTCTCCTCCAGCGTGAAGATCTTGATGCCGTCGGCGCGGAACTCGTCGTGGAACCAGCCGAGCTGGGAGGCCAGTCCCAGCGGCGTCGGATTGGGCGTGCGGGTGTACCACAGGATGTCGGGCACAGGGCTCATGGGCGATGCGATGTTCTGGTTGTGGGGGTTGGCCCGGGCGCGCAGCGCGATCGCGCGCGCGTCGTCGATGTCCCGGACCGTGCGGCCAGGCTCAGGCTTCCTCTGCCTGACCCTGTCCGTGGGTGAGCACGTGGTCGTTGGAGGTCTCCGCCTCGTCCGCCTCTTCCGTCTCTTCCGCTTCTTCCGTCTCCTCGGGGCTCGTGCCGTCCCCGATCAATCCATGCCGCTTCAGCAGCGTGCGCATGACATTGCGCGACACGCCCAGCAGCGCGCCGGCCCGCACCTGGTTGCGACCGCTGACGCGGTAGCTCTCCTCGACGAGCAGACGCTCGACCTCGTTGAACAGCGACTTGGGCGGCGACTCCAGCAGCGCCTGCACGGCGCGGCGGAGCAAGGCGGGCGGTGGTTCCGGCGCGGTGGCGGAGGCCTGCGGGAAGCTCGCGCCCTGCGGTGTGGGGGCGATCGACGTCGGCAACGCGTGCAGCGAATGCGGCGGAGCCGACGGCGAGGGCTCGGCCGGGGCATGCCGCCGCGTCGGCTGACCGGCGAGCTTCAGATGCTCGGGCCGGATCTCCTGCTCGGACGCGACCAGCAGCGCGAAGTGGATGACGTTCTCCAGCTCGCGGATGTTGCCGGGCCAGTCGTAGGCCTGCAGCGCGCGCAGGGCCGCGTCGCCCAGCCGCGGCTCGGGCAGGCCGAGCCGCTTGCTGTAGAGCGACAGGAAATGGCGCGCCAGCGGCCCGATGTCGCCGATGCGCTCGCGCAGCGGCGGCAGCCGCACCTGCACGATGTTGAGCCGGTAGAAGAGGTCGAGCCGGAAATGCCCCGCCGACACCGCCTCGCCCAGGTCGACGTTGGTCGCCGTGACGAGCCGGACATCGACCGGGATCGGCTTGCGCGAGCCGAGCCGCACCACCTCGCGTTCCTGCAGCACGCGCAGCAGCTTGACCTGCAGCGACAGCGGCAGGTCGCCGATCTCGTCGAGGAACAGCGTGCCGCGATGCGCGGCCTCGAACCAGCCCTCGCGCCGGCCCTGCGCGCCGGTGAAGGCGCCCGCCTCGTGGCCGAAGAGCTCGCTCTCCGCCAGGTGCTCGGTGATCGCGCCGCAGTTGATCGCCAGGAACGGACCGTTCCGCCCGCTCAGCGTGTGGATGTGCCGCGCGATCAGCTCCTTGCCCGTCCCCGAGTCCCCGCCGATCATCACCGGCGCGCCGCTCGGCGCGACCCGCTCGATCAGCTGCAGCACCGCCTGAGACGCCGGATCGACGAAGGCCAGCGAGCGCGCCCGGATCGACAACGGCCCGGCCGAGGCGCTGTCCAGGGTCAACAGCCCGGTGTCGTTGGCGTCGCTGGGTGGCATGGTCGGGCTTGCTCCTGGAGATGGCGTCGGTGGAGGCCCATGCTAGGAAGCCCGCCCCCGCGCAGGAACGAAGTTTTGCCTCGTTGCATATGCGGCCGGCGGTCATCGTCGCCGTCTTCGGCGTGGCGGCGGTCCGGATCACAGGTCCGTGTCGCGCAGCAGGTGCAGTTCCTGGGCGCGCTCGTAGAGCTTGCCCATCTTCCACTGCTGCTTCAGCACGCCGGGGCCGAGGTCGCGCGAACCGCCCAGCGCTTCGGCCAGCGCCTGGATCTGCGCGCCTTCCTCCAGCAGCAGGATGAACTCCGCCGTGTCGCGCAGGCCCTTGCGGCCCCAGACGGTGGCGCCGCCGTTGGCCTCCAGGATCGCGGAGACATGCGGGTTCTCGCGCAGGCGGTCGAGGATGAAGTCGACTTCCTGCTGGCGGCGGTCGATGTAGACCGGCAGCTCGCGGAACAGCTGGTGGCGCTGCACCGGCACGTAGCGGATCGGCAGCGTGCGGTGCGTCTGCGCCCAGGCGCCGAGGTAGGGCGCGTGCACGTGCGAGATCGTCGTGATCTCCGGATGCTCGATGAACAGCTTGGTGTAGCGCCCCTGTCCGGCCTTGGCGGCGGCGCCGACGTAGACCGTGCCGTCGAAGCCGGTCACGGTCGCGGTCAGCGGCCTGTTCCGGTCGAACGGCCCCGGGTAGTTCACCGAGACGAGCTTGTCCTCGCCCGGGATGCGCTCGATGAAGCCGACCGTGCCGAAGGCGGTGATCGTGCCGGTGTCGCGGTAGGCCTCGAAGATGACGGCGGCCTGCTGCTTCACCTGGGCGACGAACTCCTGCGCCGCGGCGCTCAGCGGCGGCGGTGCGTCGGTGGCGGGCGCGGCGGTCGAAGGTTCGATGACGGTGGACATGCGGTTCCTTTCGGAGAACGGGTGGACGATGAATCAGGCGGCGAGCGCCACGGTGGCGACGTTGAGGGCGGGCCAGCCCAGCAGCGCACGCGCCTGCGCCGCGGCCAGCTCGATGCGCGCCTGGCTGGCGACGCGGTCGGCGGCGAGCTGGTACTGCTCGAACTCGCTGTCGCGCACGTAGACGCCGGCGGGCACGGTGTGCAGCTCCAGGAAGCTGGCCAGCGGCCGCCACTGGTGCTCCAGCACCAGCGCGTGGCGGTCGCTGCCGCCGGTGGCGGCGAGCACTGCGACCTTGCCGCGCAGCCGCGTCGGATCGAGCAGGTCGATGAAATGCTTGAACAGCCCGCTGTAGGAGCCTTTGTAGACCGGCGAGCCAAACACGACGACGTCGGCCTGCGTCAGCAGCTCCTGCGCCGCGGCCACCGGCGCAGGCAGGCGCTCGAAGCTGGTGACGCCGGCCAGCGCGGGCGCCAGTTCGGCGATGTCGACGACGTCGATGCGGACATCGGTCCCGGCGGGTCGACCGTCGGCGACGCGCTCGGCGATCGCGGTGACGAGGCCGCGCGTGCGCGAGGGACGGCTCAGGCTGCCGCTGAGGGCGACGATGCGGGTCATGGTGAAGTCGCTTTCTTCATGGAGATCGGAGGAGCGAAGTACGGGGCGAAAGAGGCGGTAATGCGGGTCGGTGGGCGTTGCTCATGCCAGCCACAGCTTGTCGAAGCGCCAGGTCGGGAAGTGCGTGTGCTCCGGCTCGAGGCCGCCGACGCGCGTGCTCGCCGCGTCCAGCGTGTTGGCGAAGCCCCAGATGAGCAGGCTGCCGCGCTCGTACTGGATGCGTTGCGCCTCGTGCACCAGCGGCGCGCGCTTGACGGGATCGGGCTGCTGCATCGCGGCGGTGACCAGCTCGGTGAAGCGGGCATCGCGGAAGCGCGTCTTGTTGACCACCGCCTGCGGGCCGTCCGCGTGCAGCGCGGACACCAGCCACGCGTGGCCCAGCGATCCGCCGGTGCTCAAAGGCCAACTGGTGCGGCGCGGTCCGGCGAAGGTGGCGGCGTCCACCTGCTTGACGTCGATGCGCACGCCGGCCAGCTTGGCCTGCTCGGCGAAGACGAGCGCCGCGCGCGCGCCGGCGGCCGTCGTCACCAGCTCGACGCTGAGCGCGGCATGCCCCGCCGCGGCCAGCAGTGCGCGGGCCTGCGCCAGGTCTTGCCGACGCTGCGGGATCGAGTGGTCGAAGGTCGGGTCCTGCGGCGCGTACAGGTCGTTGGCGATGCGGCCCTGGCCGTTGAGCGCCCGGTCCACCAGCGCCTGCCGGTCGGCGATCAGCCGGAAGGCCTGCCGCACGCGCACGTCGTTGAACGGCGCGAGCTCGACGTTCATGTCGAAGGACTGCCAGTAGTTGGTCTCCGAGATCACCGTGCGCAAGCCCGACGACCGGCCGAGCAACGGCAGCTGTTCCGGCGAGATCGCGTTGACCACGTCGACCTGGCCGTTCTGCAGCGCCTGCAGGCGCGAGGTCTGGTCCTTGAAGTCGATGATCTCCAGCTCGTCGGGATACGGCCGGCCGGGTTTGAAGTAGTTCTCGAAGCGCGTGAACAGCGAGCGCTGGCCGGGGATGAACTCCTTGAGCTTGAACGGTCCCGCGCCGACCGGCTTCGTCGGGTCGTAGTCGGTCGGCACGATGCCGCCGAAGTTGACCCAGGCGTCGGCCAGCGGCACGTAGCCTCGGTTCTCGCGGAAGGTGACGCGCACGGTGCGGTCGTCCAGCTTCTTCAGCGCGTCGCGGTCGACGACCGAGACCAGGCCCGCGTACGGCGAGGCCAGCTGCGGATCGGTCAATCGGCGGATCGAGAAGATCACGTCGTCGGCGGTGATCGTCTTGCCGTGGTGGAACTCCAGGCCCTTGCGCAGCCGGATCGTCCAGGTCTTCGCGTCGGGCGAGACCTCGGCCGATTCAGCGAGCGCGGGCTCGGGCGCCATGTCGGCGCTCCACTCCCACAGCTTGCTGTAGAGCGCGAAGCCGCGCAGCGTCGAGGCGCCCGCCGTCGGCTTGTGCGCGTCGAGGTTGCCGGCCTGGCTGCCGTCGATGACGCCCAGGCGCAGGCGGCCGCCGCGACGCGGCGCGCCGGTCGGGCCCGAGGCGCTGATCGCGGGCGCGTTGGCCGCCGTGCCAGCGGTCGCGTTGGCCGCGGCGTTGCCGCCCGCGTCTGCTGAAGCCGAAGCGGCACCCGCGCCGCCGGAGCGCGCATCGCCGCAGCCGCTCAGCCCGATCGCGCCGATGCCGGACCAGCCGCCCAGCGCGATCGCACGGGCCAGCAGCTGGCGGCGGGACAGGTCGTGGTCGTCCATGCCGGGCTCCTCAGAAGTGATAGGCCACGCTGACCTGCGCGCTGCGCGAGGGGCTGGGCACCAGGAACTCGTTGGTCGTTCCGGTCAGTCCGGCGCTGAAGTTCTTCTCGTTGGTCAGGTTGCGGACCGTGAGGCTGAGCTCGTAGCGCGGCTGGCGGTAGTAGAGCGTCCAGTCGACCGCATGCTCGGCCGGCACCTTCACCGTCTGCGTGATGCTCGTGTACCAGGCGCTGGTCCACCAGGCCGAGAGCTGCGTGCCCAGGCCGTTGTCGAACTGGTAGTCGACGAAGCCGGAAGCCGAATGCTTCGGAATGCCCGGCGCCTGCAGCGATCCCGGCGCGGGGCGCTTGTTGAGCACGTTGCCGTCGCCGAAGACGGTGGCGTTGTCGGCGACGAAACCCCACGGCGAGAAGAACCCGCCCGAGCCGAAGCTGACGAAGTCGTAGCGCGCGTTGATGGCGCTGGCGTTGAGGCCGGCGGAGAGCTGACTCGACAGCTGCGCGCGGATCGCGGCCTCGGTCCCGTGGATGCGCAGCCGCGCGATCGAACCGTCCGGCGCGGGCGACAAGTCGCGCTCGGCCTTGTAGTACGCCAGCGAGGCGAACAGGCGGCCGGGGATCAGGTCCGCCTTGGCCCCGACCTCGCGCAGGTTGGACAGGCTGCGGAAGGCCAGTGGATTGAGCTGGTTGTTCGACCCCCAGGTCAGCACGTCGGCGAAGCCGCCGGTGTTGATCGCGTAGGAGCGGTCGACGGTCGCGTAGATCGTGCTCTGGTCGGTGGGTTTCCACAGCAGGTTGACCTGCGCGGCGGGCAGCCAGGTGCCGCGGTCGTCGGACGCGACCTGCGCGGCGGTGGCGGCGAGCGGGTTCTCGATGTGGGCGTCGACCTTCGTCGCGCTGAGCCCGACGTTGAGGCCGAAGCGGCCGTCCACCAGCGTGTTGAGCTGGGTGAAGACGCCGGTGTTGGTCCAGTCGCCGCGGGCGGTGTAGGTCGCGCCGCCGACGGTGGCGGAGCCACCCGCCTCGGCGTAGAGGCCGTTGGCGACGGGGTACATCCTGGGCAGGTTGAGGTGGCCGAAGGACGTCTGCTGCGGCACGCCCGCAGTGCCTATCCACGAGCCGGAGCCCGCCGGCACCGGCAGGCCGTAGATCGTTGCCGGCGTCTTGAGGCCCAGCGGCGCGGTCAGGTCATAGGGCGCGGTGAAGAAGCTGTTGTTGGCCGCGAGCGTGGTGAAGCTCTCGCGCCGCAGCGACACGCCGGTATTGCTCTGCAGGTCGATGCCGACGCCGCCCAGCTCGAAGTGGTGGCGCCCGCGCAGCTCGGTGCGGTTGTCCAGCAGGTGGTCGCTGAACTGCGTGAAGAAGCTGCCGACCGAGTCGCCGGTGTCCTTCGAGTACTGGAACAGCGTGCTGTTGGCCAGCGACCAGGATGAGGAGAGCTCGGCCACGACGCGCAACTGCGAGGTCGCGCGCTTGGCCGTGTTCTTGTCGTTGGGGTTGGAGAAGTCGGAGCGCGAGATCGAGGTCGCTCCGTTCCCCGGCGTCGTCGGGTCGTAGACCCAGCCGCGGACGGTGCCCGGGTTGGTGGCGCTGGTCAGGAAGGACGGCAACTGCGGGCCAGTCAGCAGCGGACCGGCGATGAACTGGTTCTTCGCATTGGGGGTGCGCTCGACCCAGCCGGTGATGGCGCTGTTGTAGGCGCCTGAGGCGTAGACCGGCGAGTAGTAGCGGGTCGTGGTGCCGACGGTCTGCGCGACGATGGGCGTCGCGCGGCCGCCCCAGTACTGGCCGCTGTCGACGGAGTCCTGCGTCGCGCGGTTCCAGCCGTGGATCACGTTGAAGTCGTAGTAGTCGTCGTACGCGAGGTTCCAGTCGACGCGCACCTTGCTCGTCGGTTTCCACGCGAGCGCACCGTAGAACGCGTTGTAGTTGTTGCTGACGCCGTCGTAGTAGTCGTCGGCCCGCTGCGGCGTGAGGCTGACGCGGTAGGCGAGGGTGTCGCTGACCGGGCCGGTGGTATCGAGCGTCAGCTTGCCCGTGCTCCAGCTGCCGTAGCTGCCGCTGAGCGTGGTGCGCTGGGTGCTGAAGTCCGGTTTCTTGGCGAGGTAGTTGGCGTAGCCGCCGCTGCGGCTGCTGGGCCCGAAGACCTGCGAGGGCGGGCCGGCGACGATGTCGACGCCTTCGAAGGCATTGGTGTTGAACGGGTGGCGGACGTTGTAGGTCCGCTGACCATCCTGGAAGAGCTCCGAGGCCTGGCCGCGGATCAGCGGCGCGATCGAGACGTTCTGGCCGCCGTTGCGGGTGATGCCCGGGGCGTAGCGGACGAGGTCGTCGGCGTTGCGCAGCGGCTCCCGGCGGAGCTGCTGCTCGTCGATCTGGAAGACCGAGCGGGGCACGTCGACGACGGCGGCGTCGAGGCCGTCGACCGAGCCGCTCGGCCGATCCGGCAGCACGGAGCCGGCACGCTTGCCGTTGATGCTGACGGACTCGATGCGCTGCGCGCGGGAGCCGCCGCCGGCGGGCTCCGGCGAGGCCACTTCGGCCGGGGCCGGAGAAGCCGCGGCGACGGTCTGTGCGAAGCCGTTCGCGCACAGCAGTCCACAAGCCATTCCGACGGCGGTGATCGGCAGGAAACGGGAAGGCGACGTGGAGCGGCGGATGGCTGTCTTCATGACCTCGAACGTGGGTGGAGTGGCAGGGAGAACCGTCCCTTCGCAGCATTCGTGCCAGCTCGTTCAATGCATCGGAAGGCCTTGGAAGGCCGATGAACACGCCATTCCCTCCGATCCGATAAGCATTTCAGGATTCGTCGCATGACGTGACCAGGCGGTCTGTTGCCATCGCAGCAGCGGTGTGCTGCTGTCGGGCCAGCGCTGCGCAGCGTTGCGCAGGGCCTCACCGGGGCGTGGCCTGGGGGACCGCGTCGAGCCCGGTGGCCGGGGGCGTCGCGCTCCGGCATGTCTCTTGCAGACGGTCCGCGGGTTCGATTCCGAATTCAGAAGGAGCGCCCCATGGGCATCAAGATTCTTTGGTACATCAGCAGCCCCGATGGCCCGGTGCCGTGGGAACGCGCGCATGCGTGGCAGAACGATCCGGCCCAGCTGATCGCGCAGGCGCGCAACATCGACCGGCTCGGTTTCTACGGCGCGCTGCTGGCGACCGACCAGCACGAGTCGCTGAGCCTGACCGGCCTGCTGGTCGCGCACACGGAGCGCATGCGCTTCCTGACTGCGCAGCATCCGGGGCTGATCACGCCCGCGAAGCTGGCGCAGATGGCGCTGACGGTGGACCGCTTCAGCCAGGGGCGGCTGCTGTTCAACGTCGTCAACGGCAACGACGCGGGGCTCAAGAGCATGGGCATGCCGATCCCGCACGACGAACGCTATGCCTACAGCTACGAGTTCTGGGACGCGTTCCAGCAGCTGTACGCGGGCTCCAACGACGGCTACCAGGGCAAGTACATCCAGATCGCCCCGCGCGCGGTGGTGCCGCTGCGCAATCCGCTGCCGCCGACGCAGACGCCGACGATGCCGCTGTGGGGCGCTGGGACGTCAGAGCCCGGCGTCGAGCATTCGGCCAAGTTGCTGGATTGGTACCTGAGCTTCGCGGACGCGCCGCCGCGGTTGGGCGACAAGTTCCGCCGCGTCGGCGCTCGCGCCGCGGCGCACGGGCGCAAGCTGCGCTTCGGCACGCGGCTGCAGATCATCGTGCGCGACACGGAAGAGGAGGCGTGGGCGCATGCGCAGTGGGTCCTCGATCAGACCTCGCATGAGACGGCGGTGCGGCTGGCTTCGCGACACCTCGGACCCAAGGGGCTCGATGAAGAGGTCGTCAGCGACGACCCGCTGGTCCAGCGCCGCATCGCCGCGCTACGCGCCGGCAAGCTGCCCGCGCTGCGCGACCTGGAGGTCTATCCCAACGTGTGGGTCGGACCGAGCCCCTTCGGCTTCGACATCCTGCATCCGTGGGCCGGCACGTGGATCGTCGGCAGCACCGAGCAGGTGGCGGAGCGCCTGAAGGAATTCCACGCGCAAGGCACGGAGGCGTTCATCCTGTCGGGCTGGCCGCTGGTGCCCGAAGCGCAGCGCATCGCGCGGACGCTGCTCCCGCTGCTGGACCTGGAGCACGGCTTCGACGTGCCGGCGTTCGATGAGAACGATCCTGTGCACGCGGAGCTGGCGGCGACCGTGCCGCCTTACGCGACGTCCCGAGGGCTCTGAACCGGGCGCGGCGGCGTCTCAGCGCAGACCTGCCGTCAACCGGCGCCAGGCCAAGCACCACGCAGGCATTGCGCTGGTGGACTGCCCGGGCCGCTGGCCCTCACCCCAGCCCTCTCCCGCAAGCGGGAGAGGGAGCAAGAGGGGCTAGCGTAAGCGGGAGAGGGAGCAAGATGGCGGCCTGCCCAGGCCGCTGGCCCTCACCCCAGCCCTCTCCCGCAAGCGGGAGAGGGAGCAATAGGAGCCAGCGCAGGCGGGAGAGGGAGCAAGAGGGGCCAGCGCAGGCGGGAGCGGGAGCAAGAGGAGCTAGCCCCTCGAGTCGAGCCGGTCGGACTCCCTCTCCCGCCTGCGGGAGAGGGTGGGGGTGAGGGCCAGCAGCCTCCGCAGGTGGAACGGCGGATCAAGCCGCCTTGCGTTGCGCGGCCTGCTCGCGACGCGCCACCTCCTCGCGCACGGCGGGGATGATGTAGCGCCCATAGTCGATCGCATCCGGCAACGGGTCGTAGCCCCGGTTCAGGAAGGTCGTGACGCCGATGTCGTAATACGCGAGCAGCGACTCGACGATCGTGTCCGGCGTGCCCACCAGCGACGTGCTGTCCGTGCCGCCGCCGATCGCCGTCGACGTGCCGAGGAACAGCGCCTTGTCATGCACCTCACCCTTCGCGGCCAGCGCGAGCTGGCGCTCGGCGCCGCCGCTCAGGCCGCTCTGTTCGATGCGCCCACGCGCCGCGGTGCCGGCCTTCAGCGCCGCCTCGATCTCGCGCGCCTTCTGCCAAGCCAGCTCATCAGTCGGACCGATGATCAGTCGAACCGACAGGCTCACGCCCGGCGCGGGCTTGTTCGCCTCGGCGGCGATCTCGCGCAGCTTGCGGATGCGCGCGGCCGTGTCCTCCAGACTCTCCGCCCACAGCGCGTAGAGGTCGGTGTGCTCGACGGCGACGCGATACGCGCCTTCCGACGATCCGCCCAGCGAGATCGGCACATGCGGCTGCTGGATCGGCTTGACCGGCGAGAACGCGCCTTCGAGCCGATAGAACCGGCCCTCGTAGTCGAACGGCTTGTCCTCGGTCCACACGCGGCGGACGATGTCCAGGTACTCGCCGGCGCGCTCGTAGCGCTCGGACTTGTCGTAGAGACGTTCGCCGTGACCGGGCTCCGGCGCGTGGCCGGTGATCGTGTGCAGCCGGATGCGACCACCGGTGGTCTGGTCGAGCGTCGCGAAGGCGCGCGCCGCCACGGTCGGTGGCACCAGGCCGGGCCGGTGCGCGATCATGAACCCGAGCTTGTCGGTGTGCGACGCGGCAAAGGCCGCGAGGTACAGCGGATCGCCGCCGCCGTTGGCGATCAGCACGCGGTCGAAACCGGCGTGCTCGTGGGCGCGAGCGAGGTCGCGCAGGTAGGTCAGGTCCAGGTGCGGCGAGGCGTTGGCCGCGCGCTGGGCCAGCTGGTTGCGCGGAAAGAGGCCGCCGACGAATTCGATGGGCATGGAGAGCTCCTCAGGGTGGGTGGGGCGATGGATCGTTGAATGCGGATCGTGGAAGCGACGAACGGACGGGGATCAGAAATCGACCCGCGCCGACACGGCGTAGAAGCCGCCGGCACCGGTGATGGGGCCGTTGTTGACGAAGGCGTAGCTCTGGAACTTGTTGAGCAGCGGATCCGGCAAGGTCGCCGGCTTGCGGTCGAACAGGTTGTTGGCGGTCAGCGCCAGGCGCACGGTGGGTGTGAGCTTCCAGGCGATCTCGAGGTCGGTGGTCCAGAGATTGCCGACGTCGTAGACGATCTCGCGCTGGCCGGCCCACGGTCCCGTCGTGGGAATCGCGGCCGGCGAACCGACGCGCTTGATCGTCCCGTAGTGCGTGAGCCGCGTCTGGACGGACCAGTCGTTGCGGCTCCAGTTCAGCGTGAAGATCTCCTTGTCGCGCGGCGCGAGGTACTTCAGCGTGTTCTGCTGCGCGACGCTGAAGACCGGCACGTTGTAGGCCTGCAGCACCGCGGGCGTGTCGGCGACGCGGGTGACGACGGTCTCGTTGTAGTTGAGCGCGGCGGACCAGCGCAGCCGGCCCCAGCCGTTGCCCTTCAACGCGCCGTCCAGCGTGACGTCGATGCCGCGCGTGCGGGTGTCCGCGGCATTGATGAAGTAGTTGATGCCGTCGGCGAATCCCAGGCCCGCCGCCTGCACCAGCGCGCCGGTGCCGGGGTAAAGGGCTTCGCGGAAGCTGGTCGAGGTGGCGATGCGGTCCTTGACCTTGATCTGGTAGACGTCGACCGCGACGTTCAGGTCCTGCAGCGGCGAGGCGACGACGCCGAAGCTCAGGTTGTCGGACTTCTCCGGCCTGAGCGGCCGGGCGCCGAGCGCGATGGCCTCGGGGGAGGAGACGCGCAACTGGTGGTTGGCGTAATCGTTGGCGATGTCAGTGGCGCGCTGCGACTGCGCGGCCAGCGGCGGCGCGTGGAAGCCGGAACTCACCGAGCCGCGCAGCGCGAAGCCCGAGGCGATCTCGAAGCGCGTCGCCAGCCGGCCGGTCGTCGTGCTGCCGAAGTCGGAGAACTTCTCGCGCCGCACCGCGGTGTCGACGACCCAGTCGCGCAGCGGCTTCAGCGAGAGACCGGCGTAGATTGCCTCGCTGTGGCGCTTGGCGTTGATGACGTCCTCGGGCCGGTTGCCGGTGTCGGCCTGCGAGCCCGAGAAGCCGTTGCCCAGCGGTTTGCCGGCGTTGGGCCCGTCGAGGACCGGCTGGCCGCCGTGCGCCCAGGACTGCTCGTCGCCGACGCCGCGCTTGAAACGCTCTTGGCGCAGCTCCGTGCCCAGCGACAGCTCGCCGGCCAGGCCGCCGAGGTCGAGCGTGCGGCGCAGGTCGCCGTTGGCCGTGTAGGCGGTGTAGGTCTGGTTGCCGAGGAAGAAATCGCGCTGGCTCGCCAGGCCATAGGTCGGGCTGACGGAGTTGTAGATGTAGGTGTCGATGTCGTCGCGGCCGACGCCGGCGCTGACGTCCCAGCGCCAGCCGGTGGCCTCGCCGCCGCGCACGCCGGCGGTGGCGGAGAGGTCGTTCTCGGTGATGCCGGAGAAGGGCGTGAAGCCGTCCGGGTAGAGCGCGCGGACCACCTCGTCGCGCGAAGGATGGCGGAAGTACTGCGGCGCGCGTGCCTTGCGGTGGGCGTAGGTCGCCAGGCCGTAGACCTCGATGCCGGCGCCGAGGTCCAGCCCCGCGTCGGCGCTCAGCGAGCCGAGCTCGAAGCCCTGCAGACCGCCCAGGCCGAAGACCTGGTGGCTGTTGCGCGTGGCTTCGCGAGGGTCAGGCGTTGCGCCGACGGGCAGCGTCGGATTCGAGGCGAGGCTGCCCGACGGCAGGATCGGCTGGCCCGACGCGTTGCGCGGGAAGTAGAAGAGGAAGGTCGATGGCACCGGGCTGTCGCGGAAGACCGGTCGCTGCTTGTCGTACTGGGCGGCCAGGCTCAGGTGGCCGTCCTTGCCCAGCGGCAGGCCGAGGCGGCCCTGGTACTGCTGGGTGAGGCCGTCGCCTTCGTAGTACTCGCCCACGCGCGCCTGCACGCTGCCGCCTTCGCGATCCTGGCGCGTGATGATGTTGATCACGCCGGCGATCGCGTCGGAGCCGTAGAGGGCGGAGGCGCCGTCGCGCAGCACCTCGATGCGCTCGATCGCGCCGGTCGGGATCAGCGAGAGGTCGGCTGGCGCGGACGCGGCGAAGCCGCCGGCGCCGAGCAGCGCGGTGCCGTGGCGACGCTTGCCGTTGATCAGCACCAGCGTGTGGTCCGGGTTCAATCCGCGCAACTGACCGCCGCGCACCAGCGTGCTGTTGCCGAAGCCGACCCAGTTGGGCAGGTTGAAGGACGGCACCAGCGAGTTCAGCGTCTCCAGCAGCCCGGGGCGGGCAGCGCCGGCTATCGCGTCGGCGGAGAAGACGTCGACCGGTGTCGGGCTGGATTGCACGGTGCGGGGTTCGGCGCGCGCGCCGGTCACCAGCACGGACGGCACGACGATGGCAGCCGTTCCGCTGGTCGCCGAGGCGGCCGAGGTGCTGGAGGCGGCGTCGGCCGAATCCTGGGCGAAGGCGGCTTCGCCGCTGGCGAGCAGCAATGAAGCAGTGAAGGCGCGGCCCGCGGGTCGGCGCGACAGGCGTCTGGTCATGGAGAAGTCCTTGAAGGCGGAGATGGGCGGGAAGTCAGGTCATTCGAGCGAGGGCGTACAGCGCGGCGCGATCGGCTCGCCGGCGGTGGCCTTCTTCGCGAAGGGCACCGAGTCCTTCAACGAGGCGTTGACGGTGGCGCTGCGGCCGAGTCCGGGGGAGGCTGCGCGCGGGAACTAGTTGCTGCTGGCGCCGGCGTTGGCGCGGCGTTCGCGCAGGGCTGCGCCGTACTCGGCCGGATCGACGCCGTTGAGGTAGTAGTTGCCGACGTGATGCAGGCGCCAGCGGATCGGGTCATGCGTCGTGTGGACGCGCGCATTGCGCCAGAAGCGGTCGAGGTTCCACTTCGTCAGGCTGGAATTGGCGCCGAGCAGCGAGAACATGTCGCTGGAGATCCGCAACGACGCGTCGTCCGAGGCCGCGCGCGCCGAGGCGACCGCCAGGATCAGCTCGTCCTGCAGCGGCTTGCTGTCGGGGTCGGCGCGATGTTCGTCGAAGAGCGCGGCGGCGTGGCGCAACAGCGCCTCGGCCGCGCGCACGGCGACGGCGTACTCGCCGATCGTCTTGATGATGTGAGGCTCCTGCGCGGCGGCATCGACCTCGGCGTCGACCCAGGGCCGCGTGTTGTGCCGCAGGTGGTGCACGGCGGCGTCGAGCGCGCCGCGCGCGATGCCGGTGTCGATCGCCGCATGCAGGATCTGCGGCCAGGTCAGGCCGGTGCGCGGCATGCCGCCGGGACCCTGCGGGCGACGCGGCACGAAGCGCTCGTCGACGACGACGTCGTTGAAGCGCGCGGTCCCGCTGACCGAATGCTGCTGGCCGAACGCATGCCAGTCGTCGAGCAGCTCCAGCCCGGGCGTGTCGCGGTGCAGCAGCACGTTGATCGGTCCCTCGGTGGAGCCGGCGCTCAGCGAGATCCATTCGGCCAGGTAGGAGCCGGTCGAGTAGAACTTGCTGCCGCGCAGGATCAGCCGGCCGTCGGGCTGGCGCTCGGCGAAGGTCTTGTGATCGAACTTGTTCTTGCCGCCGACCTCGGCCAGCGCGTTGCCGAAGCGCTTGCCGTCGAGGATGTCGGCGACCAGGCGGTCGCGGATCTCCGGCGCGAAGCCGACGCCCACGCCGCGGATCATCACGTTGTGGATCTGCAGCAGCTGGCCGACGCCGCCGTCGGCCACCGAGATCAGGCGCACCGTCTCGACGACGGTCTTCACCGAGGCGCCGAGGCCGCCGAGCTCCTTCGGCAGCGAGATCGCGGTGACGCCGGACTGCGACAGGATCTCGGCCTGGCGCAACGGCAGGCGGTCGTTCTGCGCGGGATCGGCGGAGATCTCGGCGATGGCGTCGGCGGCGTGGCGGGCGGCCTCGATGGCTTCGGCCTCGGAGGCGAGACGGCGCGCACGCGGGACGGCCAGGCTCGAAGGCGGCGAGGCGTCGGACGAGGAAGAGGCAGGCGACGTGGCGGTCGAAGGCGGAGTCGTGAGGGCAGTCGTGAGGGCAGTCATGCGGGCTGGGCCTGGTGTTGTTGGAGGCGTTGAAGCGATCAGGTGGAGAACCGGTAGCGGCGCGGAGGCGGCAACCGGCGCGTGTCCGCGGTCAGCGAGGGCGAGTCCACGACGAGCTGGCGCGTGTAGGGCTCGACGGGCGCGTCGAGCACGTGCTCGACGGGACCCTGTTCCACGATCACGCCGTGGCGCAGCACGGCGACATGGCGCGCGATGGCGCGGACCACGCCGAGGTCGTGCGTGACGAAGAGCAGCGCGAGGCCGTCGCGCTGCAGGCGCGCGAGCAGGTCCAGGATGGTCGACTGCACCGAGACGTCGAGGGCCGAGGTGATCTCGTCGCAGATCAGCAGCCGCGGCTCGCAGATCAGCGCGCGGGCGATGGCCACGCGCTGGCGCTCGCCGCCGGACAGCTCACGGGGGTAGGACTGGGCGGTCGTCGCCGGCAGCGCGACCTGCGTCAGCACGTGCTCGACGCGGCGGCGAGCCTCGGCGGCGTCGATGTCGAAGAAATGGCGCGCGGCCGTCGACAGCGTGTCACCGACGGTATGACGCGGGTTCAGCGAGCGGTACGGGTTCTGGAAGATGTACTGGACTTGGCGGCGCTGGTCTGCCGGGCGCTGCCGCGCCTTGAGCGGCAGGGGAGCGCCGGCGTAGCGGAGCGCGCCGGCCGCCTGCTCGCCGATGCCGGCCAGCGCGCGGGCCAGCGTGGTCTTGCCCGATCCGGACTCGCCGACCAGCGCCAGGCAGTCGCCCGGCGCCAGCGTCAGCGAGGCTTCGAAGAGCACCTGTCGCTCGCCGTACCAGGCGCTGAGGCGCTCAATCTCCAGCAGCGGCGCGGCGTCGCTGGCGACCGGCGCGGTCACGTCCGCAATCGCGCGCACGAACGCGGGACCGTCCTCCGGGTGGTGGCAGGCGAGCGCGTGCGAGCCACTGGCACCACCGACGCCAACGATGCCGCTGGCGGTGGCGGTGGCGGTGGTGAGGTGGGTGATATTGGTGATGGTGGTGAGCGAAGGCGCCAACGCGCGGCAATCGCCGTCCGCCAGCGGACAGCGTGCGGCGAAGGCGCAGCCGGCGGGCCGACGGCCAGGGGCCGGCGCGTGGCCGGGAATCGGGCTCGGCGCGCGACGTTCGGCCACATCCGGGATCGCGGCGAGCAGACCTTGCGTGTACGGATGGCGCGGGGACTCGAACAGCGCGCGCAGCTGCGCCTGCTCGACGACGCGGCCGGCGTAGAGCACCAGGACCTCGTCCGCCAGATGCCGCACCACGGCTAGGTCGTGCGACACGTAGACCGCCGCGACGCCGTGCCGCCGGCACAGCGCGCGCACGGTCTCCAGCACCTTGGCCTGGGTGGTGACGTCGAGCGCGGTCGTCGGCTCGTCCATCACGATCAGGCGCGGCCGCGTGACGAAGGCCAGCGCGAGCAATACGCGCTGCTGCTGTCCGCCGGACAGCTGGTGCGGGAAGCGGCGCAGGAACTCGGCGTCGGCCGGCAGACCGACGTCGGACAGCGTCTGGCGCACGCGTGCGTCGCGCTCGTCGACGGACAGGGCGGCCTCGTGGATCTCCAGCACCTCGCGCAGCTGCGTGCCGATGCGGCGCAGCGGATTGAGCGCCGCCGCCGGGTCCTGGGCGACGTGCGCGACGACGCGGCCGCGCAGGCGCCGCAGTGCGTCGGGGGCGAGGCCGAGCACCTCGGTCTCTCCCACACGCACGCTGCCGGCGGCGATGCGCGCGCCGTCGCGGGCGTGGCCGAGCAGCGCCAGCGCGATCGTGCTCTTGCCCGATCCGGACTCGCCGACGAGGCCGAGCACGCGTCCTGCGGTCAGCCGCAGCGAGATGTCGTCGACGATGTCGGCGCCAGAGGGCAGCTCGACGCGCAGGCCGGTGACCTCCAGCAGCGGCGGGCCGGCGGGCGCCTCGTTGGCGGAGAAGGGCGTTGCGGTCGGCGCGGCGACCTCGACGTGGCCCGCGGCATCGGGCGCTGCCCGGCCGCCGGAGCCTTCAGGATCGAGGGGGCGCAGTTCGAAGACGGCGGACATCTCAGCGCTCCTCGATCCGGGCGGCGGCGCGGCTCGCGCCTTCGGCCAGCAGGTTGGTGCCGAGCGCGAAGATCGCGACCAGCAGCACCGGCGCGGCCACCGCGAGCGGCTGCACCAGCAGGCCGGCGCGGTTCTCGTTGATCATCAGCCCCCAGTCGGCGGCGGGCGGCGCCACGCCGTAGCCGAGGAAGGCCAGCCCCGACAGCATCGCCACCGCCCAGGTCAGCATTACGCCCAGGTGCACCAGCAGCGGCGTGGCGATGTTGGGCAGGATCTCGCGCAGCACGATGCGGCTGCGCGGGTAGCCGAGCAGCTCGGCAGCCTCGACGAACTCCTGCCGCGCCACGTTCAGCGCGACGCCGCGCGCGAGCCGGATCACGCCCGGCACGAAGGCCAGCGCCACCGTGAGCACCACGATGCCGTGGCTGCGTCCGAGCATCGAGACGATCAGCAACACCAGGATGAGGTCGGGGAAGGCGAGGAAGACGTCTGCGGCCCAGACGATGGCCTGGTCGACGCGACCCCGCGCATACGCGGCCAGCACGCCCAGCACGGTGCCCAGGCCCAGCGCCAGGATCGAGGTCGTCAGCGACATCCACACCACCGAGCCGCCGCCCGCGAGCACGCGGGACAGCACGTCGTGGCCGAGGAAGTCGTGGCCCAGCGGCGCCCCGGCCGCCGGCGATCCGTAGGTCGGGCCGACCAGCGCGGTCGATTCATGCGGCGCGATCCAAGGGCCGACGAGGGCGATGAAGACCACCAGCAGCGTCGCGATCAGCCCCACGCGCACCGGTGCCTGGGAGAGCACGAGGCGCCAGAATCCGCGGCGAGCCGGCACCTGCGTCGCGTCGGCAGTGGAAGAGATCGTGCTCATCGGGCGTACCTCGGTCGGATCTGTCCGCGGCTCAGGCGCAGGGCGTGACGGCGGCCGGGCGATCGGGCGCGGATGCGGCCGGCCGTGCGGAGCCGCGGCGTGAGCAGCACGGTGGCCAGGTCGGCCGCCAGGTTGATCGCGACGATGCCGACGGTGATCACCAGCACGATGGCCTGGATCATGGGCATGTCGCGCATCTCGATCGCGGCGTTCAGCGTGTTGCCGATGCCGGGGTAGCTGAACACGACCTCCGCGATCAGCGCGCCGCCGAACAGCACCCGCAGCGTCATCGCCACGCCCTGGATCGCCGGGATGAGCGCGTTGGGCAGCGCATGGCGCCAGACGATGCGGCGCTCCGGGATGCCGCGCAGCCGGGCGGAGGTGATGTAGTCCGACTCCAGCACCTCGATCATCGACGCGCGCACCAGCCGCAACAGGTAAGGCGTGATCGACAGCGCCAGCGTCGCCGTCGGCAGCACGAGGTAGCGC
Organism: Roseateles sp. GW821-FHT09G09; assembly: GCF_059415965.1. Taxonomy (NCBI): domain Bacteria; kingdom Pseudomonadati; phylum Pseudomonadota; class Betaproteobacteria; order Burkholderiales; family Sphaerotilaceae; genus Roseateles; species Roseateles sp. GW821-FHT09G09. The sequence continues at coordinate 19,129 of NZ_JBWKOG010000009.1, forward strand.
CATTGCGTGAGCAGGCCGCGATCCGGCTCCAGCAGCGAGGCGGCGGGCAGCACCTTCCACACCGAGGTCGAGAACAGCAGCACCAGCACGATCGCGATCGCGAAGCCGGGGACGGCCTTCAGCAGCACCAGGCCGGAGATCGTCCAGCGGTCGACGCGGCCGTCGCGGCGCAGCGCGAGCCACACGCCGCCGACGAGCGCCAGCGGCAGCGCGGTCAGCGCGACGCAGATCGTCAGCAGCAGCGAGTTGGCGAAGCGCGCGCGCATCAGCTCGCCGACCGGCACGTTGGAATCGATCGATCGGCCCAGGTCGCCCGCCAGCATCTGCCCCGCCCAGTGGAGGTATTGGACGACGATGGGCTTGTTCAGCCCGAGCTGCTCGCGCAGCACCGCGATCGTGGCTTCGCTGGCCTCGGGGCCGAGGATGATGCGCGCCGGGTCGGACGGCAGCGCCTGCGTCGCCGCGAAGACGATGATCGAGATCGCCAGCACGACGCCGAGGCCGCCCAGCACGCGGCCTAAGAACCAGCGTGTCCACGAAGGCCAACGCCAATGCGTGCCGACGCGGCGCTGTGCGGGGAGGGCGATCGTGCTCATGCCGCGTTCTCCCGACGCCAGATCCGATCGGTCCGCCAGGCCGCGAAGCCGGTGCGGTCCGGCGTGACGCCGCCGATGCGCGTGGACACCGCGTCCAGCACGTCGGCGAAACCCCAGATCAGCAGGCCGCCGCGCTCATGCTGGATCTGCTGCGCCTCGTGGACGAGGGCGCGGCGTTTCTCGAGATCGGCCTGCGCCAGCGCCGCGGTGATCAGCTCACCGAAGCGCGGATCGCGGAAGTGGGTCTTGTTGCTCGCCGCGCGCGGGCCGTCGTGCTGCTGCACCGTCAGCAGGAAGGGGCGCGACACGCCGCCGCCGGTGCTGAAGGTCCAGCCGGTGCGGTTGGGCCCCGTGAACGTGGACGGATCGACCTGCTTGACGTTCACGGTCACGCCGGCCTCCTTGGCCTGCTGCGCGAAGACCAGCGCGGCCTTGGAGCCCGGCGTCACCAGCTCGACCTCCAGGCCATTGGGATGGCCGGCTGTCGCGAGCAGCTGGCGGGCTTCGGCCAGGTCGCGCTCGCGCTGGGGGATGGCGGCATTGAAGACGGGGTCGCCGGGCGAGTACAGGTCGTTGGCGACGCGGCCGCGGCCTTGCAGCACGCGGTCCACCAGCTCCTTGCGGTTGGCGATCAGGCGGAAGGCGCGTGCGACCTCGGGCTTGTCGAAGGGCGCCTTGGACAGGTTCATGTCCAGCGACTGCCAGGCGTCGGTCTGCGAGGCGACCACGCGGAAACGCGAGTCCCCTTCGAGGAGGCGCAACTGCTCCGGCGAGATGCCGGGCGCGATGTCGATCTGGCCGGCCTGCAGCGCCTGGAGGCGGGCGGTCTGGTCGGCGAAGTCGTGGATGTGGACCTCGTCGAACCAGGGCTGGTCGGGCTTGAAGTAGTGCGCGAAGCGCGTGAACACCGAGCGCTGACCCGGCGTGAAGCTCTTGAGCCGGTACGGTCCCGCGCCGACGACGTTGGTGACCGGGTGATAGTCGACCGGCACGATGCCGCCCCAGCTCATCCAGCATTCGGCCAATGCGACCAGGCCCTGGCCCTTGGCGAAGGGGATGCGCACGGTGCGCGCGTCAAGCTTGCGGACGGCGTCGCGCTGCAGCGAGTACAGATAGGCTGCGTACGGTGAGGCGAGGGCCGGGTCGGTCAGGCGGCGCAGCGAGAAGATGACGTCGTCGGCGTCGATGGTCTTGCCGTGGTGGAACTCGAGGTCCGGCTTGAGGCGGATCGTCCACTCGGTGCCGTCGGCGTTGACCTCGGCGGATTCGGCGAGGGCCAGCGTCGGGAGGCCGTCGAGGCCCCATTCCCACAGCTTCGCGTAGAGCGCCCAGCCGCGGAACGCGCCGCTGCCCACCGGCTTGTGCGCGTCGAGGTTGCCCGCCTGTCCGGCCTCGATGACGCCGAAGTGCACGGCGCCGCTGCTGCGACGGGGCGATCCCTCGGCGACGGCGGCACCGGACGCGGCGCTCGACGCGGCGGCGCTCGATGCCGAGGCGCCGGTTTCCGTGCGATCGCCGCAGGCGCTGAGCAGGCCGGCGCCGAACAGTCCGGCGGTGCCGGCGAGCCAGCCGTGGCGCAACAGCGCGCGGCGCAGCGGATCGGGTTCCTGGTCGAAGGAGTCGGACATCGTGGGCATTGCCGGAGGCGGTTCCATGGAGGGCGTTGCGGCAGGTTTCGCAGGATCCGTGCCATGCCGCCGAATATGCTTATGCGGTGGCATGGGCCTTCGGAATGCCGATGAACAGGGCGTTCCTGTCGATCAAGGGCGCGGGAGGCGCGGGCGATGCCGCCGTTGGAGAGGGGCTGCACGGAGCGCCGCAACAAGCTGCGCGGATCTGCGCAGGCGGTGTTGCAGGCTGTCCAGGGGCGGGGAGAGTCCGGCCAGGGCCGGCGGCGAAGCCGAAGCTTCGGCGCTCAACTCACTTCGCTCACCTCCGGCTCGCTGCGTTCAGACAGAACGCGCCTGGTCAGTTGTTGAGCTTCGGCTTCGCCGCCGGCCCCGGCCAGACTCTTGGAACTACCGAGCAGGTCGATCAGGCGCCAGCATTGAGCCGGAGGACTTCGAAACCGTGGTCGAGGTCGAGCAGCGGCAGCAGCAGGTCGGCGACGCGTTGCGCTTCGCTGATGAGCGGGAAGCCGGAGAGGATGAAGGCATGGGTGCCTTGCGTCTCGTGACGGCCATGTCGTCGGATCATCATGCGGCGGCGCGCAGCGATTCGGCGGTGCCGGCGGACTCGGCCGATGCAGCGGACTCGGCGAGGCGCTTGCGCGCTGCCTCCAGCGGGCGAGGATCGATCCAGGCGTCGAAGTCGAAGTCGCGGTCCAGGAAGCCGTGCGCCAGCTGGAAGTTCTTCTGCAGACGGAAGAGCTCGACGCGCTCCTGCGACAGATCCGGCGCGAGCGACAGGTGGAAGTCGTTGCGGTAGGCGCCGGAGACGCCCGCGCTGCCGGCGCGGGTCTCGCCCTGCAGGATCTCCAGCGTCTCCGTCAGATGCGTCTTCGCCCATTCGGCCGCGCGCAGCGTCTGCGTGAGGAAGCGGACCAGCAGGTCGAAGTGGTCGTCGATCAGCGACTGGTGGACGGTGATCGGGCGCGGCGTGCCGTTGTTGACGCGGAAGCGCTTCTCCGGCAGTTGGTCGAGGTCGATGCCGACCTTCGCGCCGAGCCGGATGGCGGCTTCCAGCGCGGCGGCGCCCTTGACGTAGACGGCGTCGACCTCGCCGCGCAACAGCGGGTGGATGCCTTCCCACAGGCCGGTGCCGAGGTCCTGTCGGGGCGAGACTCCCGCCGTGCCGTTCGCGGCCGCGGAGGCTGGCGAGCGGGGAAGACGCGGCGCACCCGGGGAGCCGGTGGATCCGACAGATCCGGCAGAACCGGCGAGATGGCCGAGGTCGCCTTCGCGCGGCGGCGCCGGCGGCAATTCGACGAGGTGGGCATCGTCCAGCGACAGGCCGACCGAGTTCAGCGCGCCCTTGTAGCCCTGCAGGCTCATGCCGCGCGCGATGCTGCGGCCGCGCCGGTTCTGCGCGATGTCGGCGGGACGGAAGGCCGGCAGCGCGAGGCGTTTGCCGCGCAGGTGCTCGGGGCGGCTGATGTCCGAGTCCGGGCGGACGAGGATGGCCTGGAATTCGTCGATCCAGGTGAGGCCGACGAGGCGCGTCGGCGCGCCCTGCGCGCGTGCCGGGATGGCGAGCAGGTTGCCGCCTTCGCGGACCAGCGTGCTCAGCTCATGGTCGTAGTGGTGGCGGGCCAGCTCGCCGCCGGTCTCCTGCAGGGTCTTGAGCTGGATGCCGTCGCGGGCGAACTCTTCGTCCAGCCAGCCGAGGCGGTAAGCCAGGCCGGTGGCCGTCGGGACGGGGCAGCGCGTGAACCAGACGGTGTCGACGGCGGGGGCGTCGCTGTTGGCGGAACTGTTGGCGGAACTGTTGGCGGCACTGGTGGCCGTACTGTTGGCAGTGGCGGTGTTGAGGTTGGAAGCGGTGGTCGGGGTGCTCATGGCGTGTCCTTGCGGGTGTCGATGACGCAGAGGCTCTGCCAGATCCGTGCCAGGTCTTGCGAGCCGGAAAATCCGTGTTCATCGGACTTCCCGGGCGGTCGAAGCGCGCTGAAAGCAGCACCCGCTGCTGCCTTCAAGCCAGCGCGGGGCTGCTTTCCGCGCCGTGTCCGGCGGCGGCGCCGGGGCCGACGCCGTTGGCCTTGCCGACGCCGTCTGATGCGCTGTCCACGGCGGCGCCGAACGACGCCTCTTCATAAGCGCGGTAGAGGCGCGAGTACGGGCCGCCGGCGGCGATGAGGACATCGTGCGGTCCGAGCTCGACGATCTGGCCCTGCTCGATGACCGCGATGCGGTCGGCGTCGCGGATCGTCGCCAGGCGGTGGGCGATGATGATCGCGGTCCGACCTTCGCAGAGCCGACGCAATGCGGCCTGGATGCGGCGCTCGGTCTGGACGTCGACGGCGGAGGTGGCCTCGTCCATCACGAGCACCGCGGGATCGGCGAGGTAGGCGCGCACCAGGCACACCAGCTGGCGCTGTCCCTGGCTCAGCTGACCGCCCATCGCGCCGACCGGCGTGTCGTAGCCCAGCGGCAGGCGCTCCAGCACGGCGTCGGCGCCGAGCTCGCGCGCGGCGGCGATGAGCCGCTCGTCATCCGCCTCCGGCGCGGCGATGCGCAGGTTGTCGAGGATGGTGCCGGAGAACAGCATGTTCTCCTGCAACACGACCCCCACGTGGCGGCGCAGCTGCCGCTGCGACAACGCGCGGATGTCGATGCCGTCGAGGCGGACGGCGCCGCCGCCGATGTCGTAGAAGCGCGTGAGCAGCTGCACCAGCGTGCTCTTGCCGTGGCCGGTCGGGCCGACGATCGCCAGCACCTCGCCCGGGGCGATCCGCAGATCGAGACCGCGGATGACCGGGCGCTCGGCCTCGTAAGCGAAGTCGACGCGATCGAAGTGGATGTCGCCGAGCACCCGCGCGAGCGCCTCCGGCTCGGCGGGGTCGGCGACCTCGGGCTCGGTGTCGAGCAGCAGGAAGATGCGCTGCGCCGACGCCGCGCCGCTGGTGTAGCGCTCCAGCAGGTCGGACAGCTCCTGCAGCGGGCCGAGGAAGAGCTGCACGTAGAAGAGGCACTGCACGACCTGGCCGAAGCTGAGCTCGCCGCGCGGCACCGCGTGCGCGCCGCCCCACAGCAGCATCACCATGCCGGCGCTGGCCAGCAGCGCGGTGTACGGCAGGAACCAGCCGGCCTTGCGGTTGCCGCGGACCAGCGTGCGGTTGAAGTCCTCCAGCAGCGCGCGGTAGCGGCGGCGGTTGGGCTCCTCCTGGACCATCTGCTGGAGGATGCGCACGCCGGAGACGGTCTCCACCAGGTGCGCGGTGAAGCGCGCGCGGGCCTCGGCGACGAGGCCCCAGTTCCGCTGCGAGATCTTCTTGAAGGCCCACAGGCCGAGCACCAGCGGCGGGACCACCGCGGCCAGGCCGAGGAACAGCGTCGGCGAGATCGCGTGGATCAGCACCGCCGCGACGCCGCATCGCAGCACGGCGGAGAGCAGCTCCGGCGGTCCCTGGATCAGCAGCGGCTCGAGCGCGTCCACGTCGCGATCCACGCGCGAGATGATGCGGCCCGCCTTGGTCTTGTCGAAGAAGCGGACGCTGAGGTCCTGCACATGCCGGTAGGCCTGCATGCGCAAGGTGTTGAGCACGCGCAGCGCGGCCTTGCCGGCGAGGAACTGCGACAGGCCCGAGATCGCGAAGCGCGCGGCCCAGGTCAGCGCCATGCCGACGCCCAGCCAGGCCGCCAGCCGCGCGTCGAGCGACCAGCCGGCGCCGTCCGCCACCAGCGCGTGGTCCAGCGCCTGACCGACGAACCACGGTCGCAGGAAGACCGCGCCGACCAGCAACGCCTCCAGCGTGACCACGGCGGCCAGCGCGCCGCGCACCGGACGCAGCAGCGGCAGCATCCGCCAGAACATCCCGCGGTCCAGCGCCTTGCGCGCGAGGGCCTGTTCGAGTTCGATGTCGGACAGCGGCCGCTGTCCTCGCAGGTCGCCGCGTGCCATCAGTCGAGTCCCAGCAGTTCGCGATAGGCCCGCAGGCCGGAGAGTTCGTGATGGCGGCCCGCGGCGGCGATGCGGCCGTCGACGAGCAGCAGCACCCGGTCGGCCTGCAGCACGGTGGACAGCTTGCTCGCGACCATCAGCACCGTCGTGCCGCCGGAGTCGCCGTCCGACGCCGTGTTCAAGGCGCGCAGGCGGTTGAGCACGCGTTGCTCGGTCAAGGCGTCCAGCGCGCTGGTGGCGTCGTCGAGCGCGAGCAGGCGAGGGCGCGCCAGCAGCGCGCGGGCGAGTGCCAGGCGTTGTCGCTGGCCGCCGGAGAGCGTGACGCCGCGATCGCCGACGCGCGTGGCGAGGCCGTCGTGCAGACGCTCCAGGACCTCGTCGGCGCAGGAGACGTGCAGCGCCTGCTCCAGCGCGTGCGCGTCGGCATCCGGCGCGGCCAGTCGCAGGTTGGCCTCCAGCGTGTCGGAGAAGAGGAACGCCTCCTGCGGAACGACCTGCACCGCGCGGCGCAGCACGTCCAGGCGCAGCTCGCGGATGTCGATCCAGCCGGCGGCGTCGTCGCCGACGCGCACGCGGCCGGCATCGACATCGAGCAGGCGCGGCAGCAGGCTCACCAGCGTGCTCTTGCCGGCGCCGGTCGCGCCCACGATGGCGACGACCTCGCCCGGCGCGATGCGCAGCGAGCAGCCGTCGAGGATGGCCGTGGTGCCGCCAGGCGCGCGCACGCCGACGTCCTCGAGGGACAGACCGAGCGGACGGAAGTCCCGCTCCGCCTGGATCAGCGGCACCGCGTGAACGAGCGGCGCCGAATGGACCAGATGCGCGGCGTCATCGACGTGAGGCGCGCGCACCGGCAGCGTCGCGCTGCCGCCTTCGATCGCGGGGACGGCGTCGAGCAGTTCCCAGATGCGCGCCGCCGACGAGCGCGCGTCCGCGAAGATCTGCAGCACGCGCCCGATGCCTTCGGCGCGGAAGATCAGCACGTTGGCCATCAGCAGCGCGGCGACCAGCTCACCGCGATGCAGCTGCCCGGCCTCGACCAGATGAAGCCCGAAGACCAGGATCCAGACCTGGCCCAGCGCGACGACCGCCTGAGGCAGCGGCACGCGCGCGCAGGCATAGGCCAGCGCGGCGGTGGCCTGCCGCATGAAGAGCCCGACCTGCGCCTCGAAGTGCGCCGCGCGGCGCGCCTCCAGCACGAAGGACTTGACGACGCGCACGCCGTTGACGCCTTCGGACAGTTCCTGGTTCACCTGGTCGTAGGCGGCGCCGGTGGCGCGGTCCAGCGCCACGAGGTGATGCGTCTGGCGCAGGAAGAGCGCGACCGCCACGCCGATCAGCAGCAGCGGCACGACGGCGAGTCCCGGGTGGTACCAGGCGAGCACGCCCAGCGTCGCGGCGACGACCAGGGTCAGCTCGAACACCTGGCGCCAGAAGTTGATCAGCGCGTCGCGCAGCTTGTCGGCGTCGCGGGTGGTGCGGGTGACCAGCTCGCCGACGCCGTGGCGCCAGTGGTAGCCGAGGTCCAGACGCTGGACCTGCACGAGGATGCGTTCGCGCAGCAGCGTCAGCAGGCGCTGGCCGCTGACCAGCGAGGACAGGCCCGCTCCGTACTGCAGCGCGCCGCGCAGCAGCGCGACGCCGAGCAGCCAGACGGACCAGGCCAGCACGCCGTCGACGGCGGCCCGCACGCCGTGCGGCGCGCCGAGCTCCAGCGCATGGACCGCGCGGCCCACCAGCCACTGCTGGCCGGCGAAGGCGATGTTGCCGAAGAGGAAGAGCAGCGCGGTGAGACTGAAGTGCCAGGGGATCTCGCGGTAGAGCAACAGGCTGCGCCACAGCGGCGAGGAGGAAGCAGGCGGGGATGCGGGCAAGGATGCAGGCAGGGACGCTGGCATGGACATGGCGGGAGCGCCCGACGATGTCGGGCATCGGGCTCCACATCGCAACTTCCGGGCCATGCCATCGGGCGTGGATTCGACGCGAATCGTGGCGATTCGATCGCGTTCCGGCGCACGCGGTCGCGGCGCGGCGCGGCGTGAGGACGGCCGCTGCGTGGATCTCAGCAGCGCTGCGCGGATCGGCGCAGCGGGTCGCCCAGGCGAAGGCTCCTCAGTCGAAGGGGAAGCGGCCTTCCGCGGCGATGGCGCTGAGCGGCAGGCGGGTGTTGGGCTGCTCGCGCGCCTGCAGCGCTTCGGGCAGCACGGACTTGTCGCCGCGACGGCCCAGCGCCACGATGACTTGCGGCGTGTAGTCCTCGGGGATCTCCAGCGAGCTGCGAGCCAGTTGGCGGTCGAAGCCGCCGATGCTGTGCGCGTGCCATCCCGACAGCGAGGCCTGCAACGCCAGGTGCGACCACGCGGCGCCCGCGTCGAAGGCGTGGGTGGAATTCGACTCCAGCGTGGACTTGCCCGGCGGCAGCCAGCGCTGCTGCGACACGACCAGCACCAGCGCCGACGCGCGATGCGCCCAGCTCTGGTTGGTGACGCTGAGCGTCTCGAACAGCGTGGCCCAGGCGGGCGTGCCGGCCAGCGCATACACGAAGCGCCATGGCTGCACGTTGTAGCCGGACGGCGCCCAGCGCGCGGCCTCGAGGAAGCGCAGCAGCGTGGCGGTGTCCAGCGACTCGCCGGTGAAGGCGCGCGGCGACCAGCGGTTCAGGAACAGCGGATCGATCGGATGGTCGGCCTCACGCGCAAGGGAAAGGGGGGCGGGAGTGACTGCGGGCTGGGCGGTGGACAGGACTTGGGACATGACGAGACTCCTTGGAACGGATCGCCGGACACCAAACGCCGGCGCGGGACGGGACCGACCTTGGCAGGTCGCGGGCCGTCGCGCCACGCAGAAAGTCGCATAAGCAATTGCGCAAGCTTCAGCGCGCTGAGGAAATCCCGCAGTGCTCGTGCTTGTCGCGCTGGGCGGCCATTCGCTCGAAAGAGGTAGAGACCTGGCACTGTTTGACGCGAATCAATGAATTCGGCCCGACTTGGGCGCTCCACGCCCAAGCGGTACGCGGTGCCCTCAGGGAATGCCGCGCCGTGCCGATCCCATTGAGCACTACAACCAGGGAGTTTCGATGTCTTCGCTTTTCAATCTCAGGATCGGCGCGCGTCTGGCCGTCGCATTCAGTTTGATGGTCCTGCTCATGCTGCTGATGGCGGGCGCCTCGCACGGCGGGTTGACGTCGGTCGACGGCCGCTTGGGCCAGGTCATCGGCGACCGGTACGTGAAGGTGCGGTCGGTGGGGCGCATCTTCGACGAGCTGAACCTGCAGGCCCGCAACGCGCGCAACGTGCTGCTGCTGGACACGACGCAGGAGCGCGAAGTGGAGCTGGCCTCGATCCGCGAGTCGCGTCAGCGCGCGGCGAAGGTCTATGACGAGCTGGTGCCGACGATCCAGGACACGAAGGCGAAGGCCTTGCTCGAAGAGTCGCTGGCGGTGCGCAAGACCTACGGGGAGGCGCTCGATGCGTTCTTCGCGCAGGTCAAGGCGGAGGACATGGACGGCGCGAAGCTGGTGCTGATGCAGAAGCTGCGCCCGTCGCAGCTGAGCTATGTGAATGCGCTGGGCAAGCTGGTGGAGCGACAGGAGGAGCTGATGGCGGAGTCCGGCTCACTGGCCAAGGAGGCGGTGCAGGAGACGACGCTGGTGCTGTGGATCGCGGTGATCGTCGGTGTGGTGGCAGGTGTTGCCTTCGGGGTGATGGCGACGCGGTCGGTGACGCGGCCGCTGGCGGAGGTGCGGCGCGCGATGGAGACGGTGGCCGGCGGGGATCTGACGGCGGACGTCCGAGTGACGCGCAGCGATGAGCTGGGGGATCTGCAGCAGAGCCTGGCGCGCATGGTGGAGGGCCTGCGCGGGCTGGTGCGCGAGGTGCGCAGCGGGGTGGACTCGGTGACGACGGCGTCGAGCCAGATCGCGGCGGGGAATCTGGACCTGTCGAGCCGGACCGAGGAACAGGCGAGCAGCCTGCAGCAGACGGCGAGCTCGATGGAGGAGATCACCGGGACCGTGCACCAGGCGGCGGACAGCGCGCGTCAGGCGACGTCGCTGGCGGCGGAGGCGTCGGGGACGGCGCGTCGGGGCGGCGAAGTCATTGGTCGCGTGGTCGCGACGATGGAGGCGATCACGGACAGCAGCCGGCGGATCGAGGACATCATCGGCGTGATCGACGGGATCGCGTTCCAGACGAACATCCTCGCGCTGAACGCCGCAGTGGAAGCGGCGAGGGCGGGGGAGCACGGACGCGGATTCGCCGTTGTGGCGAGTGAAGTGCGTGCGTTGGCGCAGCGCAGCGCGAGTGCGGCGCGGGAGATCAAGACCTTGATCGGCACGTCGGGCTTGTCGGTGGCGTCGGGTGGTCGCGAGGTCGCGGCAGCCGGCGACACGATGCGAGAGATCGTTGAGCAGATCAGACGCGTGAGCGAGCTGGTCAACGAAATCTCCGGCGCCGCCGGAGAACAAAGCCGGGGGATCGAGCAGATCAACCAGGCAATCACGCAGATGGATCAGGTGACGCAGCAGAACGCGGCGTTGGTTGAAGAGAGCGCCGCAGCCGCCAACAGCCTCGAAGCGCAGGCACAGCGGTTGGCGGAGTCGGTGGCGTCGTTCAGGACTGCGTGAAGGGAGCGGGCGGGCAACAAAAAGCGGACTGGCGCGAGACGCCAGACCGCTCATACAGTGAAATTCCAGATCGCATATTTCATGCGTACCGGAACTTCAGGGCGTTGCTTAGCAGTTGCTCATGCAAATATCATTCCCACGCGGCGAGCACGTCGAGCGACTGGAACACCAGTAGTTTTGATAAACGCCACCACCTCCGATATCGGGATCGCGAGGCTGATCTTCCAGAACAGCCCCGTTCGTGCGAACCAGTTGATCTGTCTTGTTCTCCACGCGGAGGCCCTTCAGTGAGGCGGTGATGTGCTGGACCCCAAACACACTGAGAAGCTGATAAGCATCTCTCACAGCGAGCGTATCTTCAATAACGCGGAAGTTGAAACTGGCCAGCCCCTTCTCGTTGAATACCAAGCTATTTACGAAGACGGCTTGACCATTTGCTCCGAGCTTTTCGAACGCCTTTCCGGCTGCGCCTCCCAGTTGAATCTGCTGGTAGAACTCGGCAAGACTTTTCGCTGGCGCCATTTCGCGTGCTAGCTCGATACGAGCCTTGCGGGCTGCCGCCGCATCAGTCTTTGCTTGCGAATTGACATCAGAAGCCCCCTGGGCCATTGCGATGCTACAAACAATGGCGGAGCAGAGGATCACTAGTTTTTTCATTGCTATTCCCTGATAGATATGCCATCGACAAAATGGCAATGAATGATAACAAACGCAAATGACGCAGAAAACATGTAAACTCTTACAGGCGGCATGACGGGATATTAAATGAGACAGTAAGCTGTCTGCAGAAATATGCAAGGCGTGTGAGACGATCGAGCACGTCGAAATGCAATTGGAAAATACGATGAAGTGGTCGCTAAAGTTGGTGTCTTTGCTGCTCGGAATGTTCGCGCTCTCGTTCGGGGCGAATACCCAGGCAGAGACTCGTGCATCTCTACAGATTGAGTCGCAAGACGATTTTGACTCATATAAGGAAGAATTCTGGAAGAGAGCTTTTGAACCAGAGGAGGTGTCTTCTGCACAATTGGATGCCATCGAAGCCCGTTTCATGCGTCGAGCAGTCGCTCATCCGCTTGTAGCTTCCGAATGGCGTCTTCTCATCCACTTGGCAATGAGAACATGGCGTTTTGACCGGATTGAGGCTTACCGTCAGATGGGGGAAATCCCCGCGCAGCTGCTGGAAGGCGTTTCGACGCCGCTTCCGGTTCAAACGGGTGCCATCGATGAGTCCGCCTTCTGGCGAATGAGTACACGCCCTGCTAAGCTAATTCAAGATGCCGCCCCACGTGAGCAAACGCCAATACTCGCGATTGTCTTTCATCCAAGTTGCGGTGTGTGCAAGCGGCTCTTGATTGATATTGGTGCCGACGCAGAGATGTTGCAGTTCTTCAGAAGTTGCAGCGTCTGGGTGGGAACTATTGAAGGGAACTTCAGCGTTGAGCGATATGCCGATTGGGCGGCCCATCATCCCGATTTGAATTTGCGATTTGTGCGAGATTGGAAAAGTTTGGCGTCATATTCGACATTTGAGACGCCGACCTTCCGTCTGCTCAAGGGTGGTGTCGTGGTTGACCAATTGATCGGTTGGCCGGTGGCGTCCGGAAAGGCTAGGTTGAGAGATTTTTTGAAATCACACGACGCTTCCTTGAGCTCGCGATGCGTGATGTCCGGAAAAAAGTGAACGGCGCCGAAAACTCGCTGGCCAACTTCAGCATCTCGTTGGCCTTGCGAAGCTGACGAACCCCACGTTCGAGTTCCTGCAGGCGCTAGGCCTCGCTGGTCGTCACGCCCTCGATGTCTCCCCCGTCTCAGGCCGACAGCAGTCCGATGCGAAAGTCCAGCAGGGCGCTAGACCAAAGAGGCGCCACTTCATTCCCCATGAAGAGTTTTTTGTGGTTGGTGCCGCTGCTTCGAACGTCGGTGGCGTGGTTCAGCGTGGCGTGACGGAAGGGGACACGCTTGGGCTGGCGTGGTCGACTCGTGCTCCAATCTTCCCCATGCAAATCGCTCAACGCTCTGCGGTCACTGCATCGCAGCTGCCATTGAACATTCGTCCTGTCCTCCGAAGCGCTCTGCTCGCCCTGTTGATCGTCGCGACGAGCCCGCTCGTTCGCGCGGAGGCGGAATACCCGTCGGCGCAAGATATGGTGGCGTTGGTCGAAGTGGTCGCCGTCGAGTGTGTCCGACTGGGTCATCTGAAGACCGATGATGTGGATCAGATGCGGCGCAACCTTCCCCGGCATTTCCATCGCGCGACGTATGCCGAGTACCTGGCCAGTCCCGCCTACGAGCGGACTGCGAAGGTGATGCGTGCAGACATCATCAAGGACGGCGTGACGAAGAAGTTCTGCGAAGGCCTGCGCAGCTTCGGGACTTTGGAGCCGGGCAACATGATGTTCGCCGAACGTGGACTGGACTACGCGGAGAGACTGGAGCGCTGAACGCTGGGCCTCTTTGAGGCTGGGTCGGACCCGGACGAAGCCTTGGGTCTCAAGGCGATGGCGTTCCATCAAGCGGACTCATGAAGAATGGGCGCAATGACGTGCGATGACCCGCTTGTGTCGCCCGATGCGGAAGGCGAAGCGGTTGCCACATGCCCCCGTCTGTGCGCTCTGCGGCGGCCTGCGTCCTCTATTCGAGTGTCTTCGCGGAGCCGACCCCATCGCCGTGCGTCCTCCGGAATCTTGCGCCAAGGTGTTGGCCGATGATCGGGCAAGGTTCATCGGGAGCGGCGTAGGCCAATGCTCCCTGGGCCCGCCTCAATTCCCACCTCCTGAGCAGCAGTCCGCGATGACGCCCGACGATCAGCAACGAGAACAACAAGGCCTTGACCCACGCGGACGCAGCGCGCTGCTGGCGGTCCTGTTGGGCGTCATGCTCTCCACGCTGGACACGGCCATTGCCAACGTCGCGCTGCCGACCATCGCCGCCGACCTGCAATCGCATGCCGCCGCGGCGATCTGGGTCATCAATGCCTACCAGCTCGCGGTCGTCGCCACGATGCTGCCCTTCGCCGCGCTCGGCGATGGCATTGGCCCGCGCCGTGTCTTTCTCGGAGGGCTGGTTCTGTTCACCGCCGCGTCCGGGCTGTGCATGGCGGCGACCAGCGTCGAACTGCTGGCGGCCGCGCGAGCTTTCCAAGGCATCGGCGCGGGCGCGATGATGAGCGTGAACATCGCGCTGATCCGGCAGATCTACCCGCCGACAAAACTGGGGCGCGGCGTGGGCCTCAATGCGCTGGTGGGGAGCATCGGCTTCGTGATCGGGCCGACGGTGGCCTCGGTGTTGCTGTCCGCGGCGAGTTGGCCCTGGCTGTTCGGCATCAACGTCCCCCTGGGCTTGCTGGCGATCGCATGTGCCTGGCCGACATTGCCGAGCAGCCCACCCCGCCCGCACGGCTTCGACGTGGGCACCGCGGTCCTGACGGCCACCAGCTTTGCGGCGCTGATCTTTGCATTGGGCTCCATGGCGCAGTTGGCCGCCTGGACGCAGGTGGTGCCCGCTGTCGCGCTGACGATCGTCGCCGGCGCGCTCCTGCTGCATCGCCAGCGCGGCCACGCCACGCCCATGCTGCCGGTGGACCTGTTGCGCCGGCCCATGTTTGCGCTGTCGGCGGTGACCGCGGTCTGCGCATTCGCCACCCAGGGCCTGGCCTTCGTCTCGCTGCCGTTCTATTTCGAGCAGGTCCTGCACCGCGACGCCGCCAACGCCGGGTACCTCATGACGTCGTGGCCGGTGGTCGTCGCGATCACCGCGCCGCTGGCCGGCCGGCTGTCGGACCGGCATGCGCCGGGGCTGCTGGGCGGCATCGGTCTCGCGCTGCTGGCGGTCGGCATGTGCGGGTTGGCGCTGCAGTCCCACCATCCCTCCTTGCCGATGCTGGTGCTGTGGATGGCGCTGTGCGGCGCAGGCTTCGGCTTCTTCCAGGCACCCAACCTGACCGCGCTGATGTCCAGCGCGCCTGCGCACCGCAGTGGCGGCGCCAGCGGCGTCATCGGTGTGGTGCGGCTGCTCGGACAGGCCAGCGGCGCCGCGCTGGTCGCCTTGTGCTTCCACCTGGCCGGCCTGCGTGACGGCCCAACCGTCGCCCTGGCGCTGGGCGGTGTGACTGCGGGGCTGGCAGCGGTGGCGAGTTTTGCGCGGCTGCGGGTCCGGGCTTAGAAGGCCAGGAGCCAATGCGCGGCAAGCCCTGACCCTCAAGTCTCTGCCGGCGACACCGGACCAGGGATCAACTGCTCACAGATAGCGCTTCTTGAGATCCATCATCAGGAGCCGGTCGGTGGCGCTTTGAGGCAGGCCACTGTTCAACTTGATTTGGTCCTTGAGCGCGGCTATCTGGTCGAGCTTTTTATCGGGATCCTGTTGCTCGTTGATGGCCTTCACTTCAGCCGGATGTTTCTCGACTGCACCGGAAATGAAGTCATGGAGTTCGGGAGACACTGTCTTCGCCGGTGCCGGCCTGTTCGAAGTGCCAGGCTGCATGGCGAGAAGTGCCGGAGACATCGAGGGGGGAATCGTCGCGACGGGGACCAGAGCCACCTTGGAAATGGCGCCTGGATTGACCTTGCGGTCGCCACTCATGCTGTTCACGAAATCCCCATCGTGGGCACTGGCAGCGTTGCTCGCGGCGTCCCACGACTTTCCTGTTTCGATCTTTCCTTCCTTGAACCCGGCGCCTTGCGGCACCACCACGGCGTACATGACATTGGTCTTGTCGGGCTTGACGTAGTCGTCGACGGGACGGTTGGACGTGTAGAGCCCGGATCCGTGAATGTTCATTCCGGCAACGCCGCCACCCAGGCCGTGATTCGCATCGGCAGAAAAGCCTTGATTCCGGATCGAGTTGGCGTTCTCCTGAGTGGTGACGTGATAGCCGAACACTTGGACAGGCCCATGCTGGCTCTGCAACGCGTCCTTGATCTTCGATTCGATTTCCGTTGCCTGCGCCTGGGTGGGAACCTGCGAGTGCATCGGAAGACCGGGAACGTCGATGACCTTTCCGCCGAGTTGGCTGGCTCCGGCGGCATGCGATGAGATGGCGCCGATCTGCGATGCCTGTGTCGGCATGGCTGATGCCAGTTGCCCGGTGCGGGTTGGCAGGACGGCGTTCTGTCTCATTCGCTTCGCCGGTTGATCCGTCGCGATGTCACTGTCATTACCCGGACGCTTGGTCGCGGTCGAATCGGCGGACAGGGGCAGGGATGGCCTGCGACTGGGGGCCGCGGTCAGGCCCGACAGTTCATATGAGCCTGGTGGCCGTGCGGCGCCACCTTCTCCCGTGGGCGTGCCATTGAGCGGATTCGATTGCTGAGCCCCGCCAATCTGATGGTTCGTCGTTGGCGCGTCACTGTGAAGCTTCATTGAAGGGCCTCGGGGAAAAGTATCTCGCCCGATGGTGTCGGCCTTCCGGAGCGCGCGACCGTGCGCACGCGAAGCTGGCTACGAGGAGGCGAATCAAGCCCTGACCCTCCTGGGGGATGCGATCCCCCTCACTCCCACTAAGGGACGAACCGCCGGAAGTCTTTGATTTAGATCAGAGAACGAAGTCCGGATTGGACGGAGCATGGACCCCGGTGCTTCAACCCACCACGAAGCCGCGCCGGTCCTGAGACCGACGCCGGGCCCTTGATCACTCGGTCACGGGCGAGATGGGCCTATCCGCGAGGACGGCCGCACGTCCTTCGTCGTGAGTTGAGCATCTCGCCCACCTCTCCGGTCGATCCGAAGGCATGGCGCCTTCAACGTCGGAGCCGGTGGACCATATGGCTCTTCGACCCGGTCTCTGTCACAGACCGTGCTTTGCTCGCTTCAGGCTGCAGTCGGACGCAAGTCATATGAAACGGTCCTCGCTGAAACTGAAGGGATCATTTGGATCGACCTGCACGATGGCTTCAACTGAGGGGAGGGCGCCGAGCCACTCGCAGGCGGTAGCGTCGAAGCAATCGATCAGCGTCGCGCGCGGCTCGTCAACGCTTCCACGCGTCGGCGTGTCGAGACATCCGAATCATCCAGCCAGATGATGCAGGCTTCTGGATTGACGTCGATGCCAGCGTCGGCAGCGCCAATCAAGGCTGCGGGGACGTAACACAGGAGCTGGCGTCGGGCTGAATCCCGTGGGTGGCCTGCCTGTGAAACGAACGATACCCAGGTGTCGTAGGCCGGCAGGTTGTCTATATCGAAGAAGCCGCCTGAAGCGTCTTGGGCAATGCCATCCGCAAGATTTTCATCCGGGAAATACAGCATGAACTTGCCAGTCACGACGAGCGGCGACTGATAGTTGACCGGCACGTTCTTATGGCGCAGTTGCTGTTGACGATTTCGGCCAAGCTCACTGAGCAGATGCTCTGGACCGTCATGAAACAGACTGGGACTGAGTGCCTCGGACCTGAGTTCGTGGAGATCCTTGAGCGAATCGCACCAGGCCACGGTTTCCGCCAGACGCGCGAGGAGTTGCTCGTCGGTCAGCTCTGAGCGGCCCTTGTCGCGGCGTTGCCAGACGTCCAGGTGCGCGGGATACGGCGCAGACACAAACGCAGAAGCGAAGTCCGCAGTCTGCCGTGCCGGCGGTTTTTTCTTCTTGAAGATTCCAAACACGAAGTGCTCCCTCGCTGTGAAGCGTCAAGACCTTATGTCCTGAAGCATTGAGCCTGGTCATTGGTGCGACGTCGCCGCTGCCGCTTGCGGAAGGGCTCCGTCACCCGTTTCTCCCATCGAAACGATGTGGCTGAGACGACCTTGGTGCATCGCCCGTCAGTGGATGACGCGCCGCTCCGGAGGCGCCTGGGACTCGGCCTCGGGGTTGTCGGTTGTGGGCACCCTGTGTGACTGCGTGTCCTTGGCGGCGATGAGCCGCAACTGGTACGAGACGATGCGTTTGAGCATCTCTGCGCGCGCGCCGGGCTCGATCACGACCGATTGGAAGCGACGTCGCGCGTCGTCGAATCGACCCATGCGGCGTTCCATTTCGCCGGCGATCAGCTGGTCGTTGAGGGCCGCCTCGGGCTTGTCCTTCGGCGCCTGATCGAGGTGCTCGATGATCTGTGCGCGATAACGATTGGCCTGTTCTTCGCCGTAGCTCTGCCAGGTCGCCTTGAGCAGTGTGAAAGCGAGCGGCCGGTGCTCGGCGCCGACAACGGTCATGAGGAAGGCAGCGCGCGCGTAGGGCGGCTCGGTGCGCACGCGTTGGCGGTAGTCGTCGGAATCGACAATGGCGGTGAGCTTGGTCAGTTCCTCGGGCGCGAAGTCGTGTTTGAAGATGACGAAGCCATTGCCCGGGCAGACCGGCAGCGGCCAGGGGGATTCGATGGCGCCATAGGGGCGGGTGTCGAGGTCGCTGCCGAAGGCCGTGCCGGAGCCGGCCATCAACTGCTTGAACGGTTCACCGCCGATGGGGCAGGTGAACTGGTCCTCGCGCGTGGTCATGGCGAACGACGCGGTCGCGAACCCCACCAGCAGGCCGAGCGAGGCCAGGCGGTGGACGGTCTTGTTCAATATCATGGGCTCCTCCGATGGGCGGGGAAATTCTCCACCACGGCGCAGACGTCCCTTCATGAAAACTTCCGCCATCCTCGTTCACATCAGTGCCACGCTGTTGTTCATCCTGGCAGTCGCCATCGGCAAGCCCGTGCTGTGCGTCATTGCGCTGGCCATGGAAGTCGGCTACGCGGCGCTGAGCGATAAGGGCAGGAAGTGAGACGGGCAATCCGCTAGCGACCTGTTCGCGATCGCCGCCCGCCCGGATCGGCGTTGTCCTGCGTCGCATGCGCGCGACGGCTTCAGCGCAGCGCCGCACGATTGCTATTTCGAAGACCACTTCGTCTCCGCCTTGAGCACCACATCCGCGGGCTGCACTTCAAAGCCTGCGACGAGCGTCCATGCGGCGTTCTCTTTCCGGTCCTTGTCCTGGCTGGCCCCCTCGATCACGATCAGGAAGTCGCCATACGGATTGGCGGCATTCCTCGGTGCCACGAACCGCTTGTGCAGGGCTTCCCAGTGTTCCGCGAGATACCGTCCCGCCGCGGCGGTTCCGCGATCGGTGAAGCCGCCGATCCAGAAATAGACGCATGCACCTGATCCGCTGCCGGTGTCGCTGGCGTGTCGAACGATCACGCCGTAGTCACGGGAACTCTCCGGGGCCGCCAGCCACCGCTGCACACTCCAGTTGCGAGGATGCAGCGTGGTGAACGCAGGGTCCGATCCCGCCACCCCGACCAGGCGCGACTGCCAGTTCCCCGGCAGCAGGCTGGTGCGGATCGAGAGGGCGTCGCCGATCGGCGTCATGTCGACGCGGAGCCATGCGGAAAACTGCCGCCTCAGCAACTCCGCCTCCTTGGTGAAGCCGAGGCCGAGCATCATCTTGAACGGCGCGGTCTCCGGTTTCTGATCGCGATCCTCGTCCACCGGCTTGAGCTGAGGCGCGGCCAGCCCTTCCTTGCGAAAAAGTTTCAGGATGGCCCGGCCCGCCTCCACGTCGTATCGGTTCACCCAGTGCCGGGCCTTGTACAGCCGGTGGTGAGGGGTGCGTTCCAGGGCCGCGTCGGTATCGTCCACCAGGCCCCGGAGCATCTTCTTCAACGGGTCGGTCTGCGCAATGATCTCCGCGTCTTCCGGACGTTCGGAGGCACCCTTGCCGAAAAACCTCTCGATCTTCCGGCGCTTGGTCGTCCACCAGACCGAATGCTGAACGCCGAGCTTGATGAGCTCGTAGGCGGTCACGATCACCAGAGAGCTTGCGACGCCGCCCAGGAAGATGCCCCAGAACGTCGACGTCCTGGTGAGCGTGATCTTGCCCGCCAGGGCCTTGAGTGGCGGGGCCGGGTCCTGGCCGGCAAGGACAAAGGTCTCGGGATCGAGGAACTTCCCCGCGCACCACAGGGCGACGACCCCGATCACCATCAGCACGCCCAGGGCACCGATCTTCGGTATCGACGTGTCCGGCTTCACCTCTTCCTTCATGGATTCCCTCTTTCTCGTCTTATGAAAGGGGACGTCCACGCAAGCGGGATGCCAGTGATGAAATTGCGACGGTGGATAGCCAGTTATCGATTCAGGACGCGCCGTCGACGCCGGAGTGTCAAGTTTCCCGGCTCATCAACCTGTATGAGGCGCGGGCCGGCAAGTCCTGACCCTGCTGATCGCTCGACCCTGGGCGGGATGGTCGTTTCGCGAGCGCGGCTTCAGGCAATCGCCTGGAAACTGATGTCGAGTCCGCCGCTCGCCGTCGCCTTGATGTCCCTGTAGGTCTTCTTCAGGAGCGCGATGTTGTCGATGAGGAAGTAGGCACTGCTGCTGGCATTGGGGCTGCCGAGAATGGCCTGGAATTCGCTGGTCCCTGGTTGGAACGTCCGCTCGCTGTTCCAGGCCACGTCATCCGGATACGCCATGAACACCGTGAGCACGGTTTCACGGTTGATGATGTTGTCGCGCTGGATCCGAGTGATGCCCGCGAGCGCGTCGTTGGCCTTTTTCTCCTGCTCGTCGTCGCCCTTGAAGTGATGCATCGCGGCGCTGCGCGCCTGCCTCCAGAGGATGTCCGAATTCTGCAGCCCCTTGTTGGCCGCTCTGGCCTTGTCCCTTGGCCTGACGCTCCAGTCCTTCTTGTCTACATAGCCGGCCATGTTCCATTCCGCCTTGATGTTGCCGCCAAGGACATCGAAGACGTTCGAGTAGTCTCCCGTGTACTCCCCCTTGGAAACGGTCGGTCTGACGGTATCGAAACCCGCGGAGTTGACCCGGTAGGTTCCGTTGCTCACTGCGTCGGGTTCGGTGCTTTCGTACTGGTTCGTGAAGGTGTTGTCCCTCTCCTGGTTCTTGGCGCGATAACGCTCCGCAGGATCGACACTGTTCTGAGTGTCGGTCTTGAAGTTCTTCACCGCGGCGTCCAGTGCCAGTTCCAGCTTCGCGCCTTTGTCCGCGTTGGCGTTGTAGATCGACACGCCCTTGTCCCAGATGGCCTTGGCCTTGACCGCAGGCGAATCGGTGTCCTTGACAAGATTCGTCGGTACGAACGAGGTCTCCGTGTATTGCTGGATCCACCAATCGTGCTTCGTCCTCTCGGTCGGCTCGACGGTGTTGCGTCGCTGCACGGGATCGACACCCGAACGACGCGCCGACTGGCCGAAGAGCGACTCGATCAGGCGCCGCTGAGCGACGAGGCGTGGGCTGTCGTCGACGGACAGGCCCGGGGTCGTCTCCGGAATGCGTTGCGCAGGGGCGGGGGCCGCCTTCGATCCGGTGGCCGCGCGAGAGCTCGATGGAGCGTCTGTCCTGGGATGCAGGTGTCTGTCCATGCTTGTCCTCTCTCTCGGCGGTGAAGTCATGCGTCGGCGGAGCGTAAGCCGATTGCCATCCCTGCGATATCGGTCATTTGCTGATCTTCTGATTCATCGGCGCGGCGCGTTCTATCCCACGCACTTGCCACTTTGTCCGCCGTCCTCTGGCAACGGCGTCCCCGGCAACTCCAGCGCATAGTGCAGCGACAACAACTGCCAGCCCGTGGGCCCCAGTTGCCATTGCGTGCTGTTCACGCCGACGTAGTCCGGCGCGGCTTGCGCCGGATCGCGGCGCGATTCGACCACGCTGTGCACTTCGGCGTGCCCCGCATATCGACGCAGTGCCCTGTGGATCTCGCATTCATGCAGGGCGCGCGGGCTCGGCTTGCCGACGGCGGCGATGAACGCCTCGGCGGACCAGCCGCGCACCTGCAGCTGGCTGGTTTGCGCATGGAGCTGCTGAGCCCAGATCCGCGCGTTCGGGTGCATCAACGCGCTCATTCGCGCCATGTCCGCGGGTTGTCCCGCCGCATGGGCGAAGGACTGCCACAGGGCGCTGACCTGCGTCTCCAGAGCCGCACGGCTGAAGGCCTGCGCCTCGGGACCGATCGTCTCCAGCAGCGCCGGCCAGCTCACACGGTAGACCTGCGAGAGTCCGGGCGCCGAGTCCGGCGCCGCGCGTGTCGACGCGAACAGCAACCAGCGTCCGTCCGCGGTGATCGACGGCGTGAATTCGAAGCCGGCGCCGTTGACCGGCGCCGGCAGTCGCAGCGCGGGGCCGAAGTCCTCGCCGACGCGTTCGGCTAGGTAGAGATCGGCGCCACCCTCGCTGCCGGCGCGATTGCTCCACCACACGGCGAAACGCCCATCAGGGCTGAGCGTGAAGTCGCTGTTCGCCGTTCCCTCGTTGATGGGGGCCGGGAGCGGGCTTGGCGGGAGGTTCTCATCGTCGTCGACGCGGTAAAGGGACAGCTTGCCCGGTCCGCCGACGCGCGTGGACGCGAAGTAGAGGCGCTTGCCGTAGCGCTCGGGACCGAGCTCCTGTTGCGGGCTCTGCACCGCATCGGCGAGTCGCCGGGGCGAGCTCCATTGCCCGGTGTCGCGATCCACCAGCACCGCTTCAAACAGATCGAGATCGTCGCCTCTAGCCTTGCCTTCCGCGGCGGGCCGGCTGGAGACGAAGGTCAAGGTCTTGCCGTCTCCGGACAGATGCGGGTCCGAGTCGCGCCAGCGTGGATCTGAGAAAGGCAGCGGCTCCGGGGTGCGCCAGGCGCCGCCGGGGCCTCGTCGCTGCCAGAAGATCTGCGATTGCTTGAAGCCGGCGGCGGAGCGCGCGAAGACGCGCAGGGTAGGGGTTTCCTGCAGGTTGTAGGTCTGCTTCTGCGGGTCTGCGTCCGGCAGCTCGACCCGTTCTACGACCAGCGCCATCGCCGCAGGCGTCGGCGCCGCGGCGGCTCCGGACGACGGGGCATGAAGCGCTGCCAGGAGGAGCAGGACCACGGGATTCAGTGCGCGTACGAGCATGGCGGTCAGGGCGGGAAGTCCGGAGAGCGTCGATGCTAGGAGCGGGCTCAAGATCTGGCCCCGCCATGCGATGAGTCCAGCGAAACACGTCGCGAGAACGGCTCGCGTCTGACGAGTCTGGCGATGGGGCTCAGTCTCAGCGCGCGCCGTGCTGCCGCAGCAGGGCAATCATCGGCTCGTCCTGGTTGTAGCGTGCTCGCGCCATCACGGAGGTGCCGTCCTTGGCGATGGCCTTCACGTCGGCGCGATGCTCGATCAGCAATTCGGCCATCTCCACATGGCCGGCGCCGGCCACCCACCACAACGGGGTCGCGCCCTCCGTATCGCGCGGATCGACCGGCACGCCCTGCTTGAGCAGCACGCGAGCGACTTCGTTCTCGCTCGAGTCGACCGCGCGGTGCAGCACCGTCGTGCGCCGCACCTCCGGATCGACGGCCTGCGGGTCGGCGCCGGCGGCGAGCAGGAAGGTCGCCGTTGCCGCGCGCGCGGACGACCGCGCGGTGCTCTCTCGCGCGCCGCTCGCCAGCGCCCACAGCGCCTCCGTGGCGACGTGCGCCTGTGTGGCGCGCAGCCGGGGCGCCAGGATCTGCAGCATCGGGAGCTGTCCGGCGGCGCCGGCGGACACATAGGCGCGCTTGATGACTTCCGGGCTCGGGGCTGCATCGAGCAGCAGACGCATCAGCGCCTCATCCCCGATGAACGCCGGCACCGAGAGCGCCGGCCCTTGCCCCGGCCCCCACTTGGACTGATCCGCCTTCGCCGCCAGCAGCCGCTTCACGACGGCGATCCGCCGCGCGCGGGTCGCCGCATCCAGTGCGGTCAACTCCTGACCCGACAGCTCGTCCACGGGTATCGCGGCCTGGAGGTACAGCTGCACGGCGACCTCGTCGCCTCGCGCGGCCGCGGCGACGAAGGCGTCCTGCGTGAACGGCTGACCGAGCTTCACCAGCTGCTGGCGAGGATCCTCCACGTGCTCGCGCTGAAACAGCGCCACCAGCTTCTTCGCCGAATCGGTGAAGCTCGCCAAGCCCGTGACGATCGCGGCGATCACCAGCAACACCGCGACCCAGCGTCGCTGCTTCAGGCGCGCGAGGTAGCGTTCGTGGAGGGGCGTCTGGGGCGCGGCATCGGGCATTGCAGATCCGTGTGAGAGGGCGACGAGCGCCTTTCTACTCCAGAGCGGCGTCGCCGCACGCCGGACGGCGGCGTCTGTCCTCGGGATACGGGTCGACCGCTCAGGGCAGTACCTTCACCTTGATGTTCCTGAAGTGCGCCTCGCTCTCCGGATCGTGGCCCTGCAGCGCGAAGGTGCCGCTGGCCAGGTAGCGCTTCTCCAGGCCCTTCTTGCGGACGATGGGCGACTCCTCGGTGTAGTCGGCCGTTTTCTCGCTGTTGACGAAGGTGGTGACGTGCTTGCCTTCGACGCGCACGGTCAGCGTGAACCACTGGTTGTCCGGCGACACGACCTTCAGGTAGTCCTGCACCCCCCACAGTCCGCCGGTGCGGCTGGGGTCGCTGTGGGAGTTGTTGACCTGCACCTCATAGCCCAGTTCGGGCCAACCCACCTCCTGCCACCTGGTGTGGAAGTAGACCCCGGAGTTGGCCTTGGGGAAGGTCATCACGTCGACCTTCAGCTCGAAGTTCTTGAAGTCGTGCTGCTGCACGGGGCCCGTGTAGAACAGGTGCGAGCGCGGACCGCGGACGACGATGGCGCCGTCCTTCACGCTGAAGGAGCCGGGCTGGTCGCTGGCGCGCCAGTTGTCCAGGCTCTTGCCGTCGAACAGCAGTTGCCAGCCGGCGGCGGATTCTTCGGCGGTGAGCGTGTTGGGCGCGTTGGGGGTGCTGGGCATGTCGGCGGCGTGGGCAGTGGCGGACAGGGCGAGGGCGGCGGCAGCCGCGGCGGCAAGAGGGGCAAGGCGCATCAGGCGACTCCAACGATTTGCAGGACCTTGGGCGGCGGGCCGTCGAAGGTGACGGAGGGGACGTTGCCGACGTAGCCGATGTCCTTCATGCCGTCGGGCGTCGTGTAGAAGCCGCCGGCCGTCAGGTCGCGGAAGCGCTTGAAGAAGCGCGCGGCGTTGGCGAACGTCGGCTTGGCGGACTCGGTCCAGCAGATGTCGTCGGCGATCTGCGACTGCTGCGCGACATCGAGCTGGTCGAAGCGCCTGCCGCCGAAGCGCTTCGCGCTTTCGGCCTCGAGCCAGGCCAGGCCGTCCACGATGACGGGCTTGTCCTTGGCCTGGTCGGGGTAGGGCGCGCTGACCCATTCGTCGATGAAGCGGTGCACCTGCAGCTGCGCGGCGCTGGGCGACTGGTCGTCGGCCGGGATGATGAGCCCGCACAGCGCCTGGGCGGTCCGGTTCTGCGCGGCGTTGAAGGTCAGCGGCCACAGCTCGCCGCTCTTGTAGCTCTTCGTCAGCGTGGGGTCGGTGCCGTAGCCGGCGGGCTTGCCGCCCTTTCGCCTGGCTGGCGTGGCGCCCGCCGAGACGCCAGCGCCGAGCACCGCGCTGGCGGCCAGCATCCATTGCAGGGTCGTTCTGCGGTCCATGCTCAGAGCTCCTTCTTGCGGAAGCGGTCGATGATGTGGTCGGCCTGTCGCCAGGCCAGCGCCATGATGGTCAGCGTGGGGTTCTTGTCGGCGTTGGAAGCGAAGGGCGCTCCGTCCGACAGGAACAGGTTGGGCACGTCCCAGGTCTGGCCCCAACGGTTGGTGACGGAGGTCCTGGCATCCGCGCCCATGATGGCGCCGCCGACCTCGTGGATGATGGAGCCGCCGGGCGCGATGGCCTTGCGGCCGTCCAGCTCGGGCCCGCCGCCGCTCACCTTGCCGCCCATGCCCTCGATGATCTCCGCGAAGGTCTTCTGCATGTGCGCGGCCTGCCGGGTCTCATGCTCGGCCCACTGCCAGTGGAAACGCAGCACGGGGATGCCGAAGCGGTCCTTGGTCGTCGGATCGATCTCGCAGAACGACTGGTCGTTGGGGATCATCTCCCCGCGGCCCGCGAAGTAGACGAAGGAGCCGAAGGTCCGGCGCACGTCCTGCTTGAACTTCGCGCCGTAGCTGCCCTTCGTCAGCCACTCCAGGCCCGCGCCGGTGCCGGAGCCGGGCATGCGGCGGCCGGTGCCCAGCTCGATGTGATAACCGCGGGGGAAGCCCAGGCCCTGCTCGGCCCAGCGCGCGCCCTGTTTGCCGTAGAGCCACCAGGGCGCGTACAGGTGCGAGCCGCCGGCGCCGTCCTCGTTGTGCGGGGGCAGGTTCTCCAGCAGCGGCACCTGGCCCGACAGGTCGCTGCCGACGGTGTCCATCACGTACTTGCCGACCTTGCCGCTGCTGTTGGCCAGGCCCTGCGGATAGGCGCCGGACTTGCTGTTCAGCAGGATGCGCACCGACTCGCAGGCGCTGGCGGACAGCACCACCACGCGGGCCTTGGCCTCGATGTGCTTACCGGTCTTGCGGTCGACGAAGCGCACGCCGCTTGCTTTGCCGTCCTTGGTCGTGACCTCGTAGACCATGGCATCGCACAGCACGTCCAGGTTGCCGCTGGCGATCGCGGGCGGCAGGTGCACCGCGGGGCTTTGGTAGGTCGCGCCGATGGAGCAGCCGCGCGAGCACGGCGTGGCCCAGAAGCAGGCGGCGCGCTCGCGCATGGACTGCGCGACCAGCGCCTGCGCGCGCGGGTTGCCGGGGTGGAGCAGGGCGGGGATGCGGGTGTCGTCGAGCTTGGCGGTCAGCACCGCGCGGTGAATGGGCACCACCGGGATGCCGAGCTTGCTGGCGCGCTGAGCGACGAGGCGTTCCCCCACGCGGGCGGCGGGGGCGGGCAGCAGGCAGCCGGCGGGCGAGTCGGGCGTGTTCTCCAGGCCTTCGTTGCTGCCGTAGATGCCCACCAGCATCTCGACCTTGTCGTAGTAGGGCGCCAGGTCCTCGTAGGCGACGGGCCAGTCGAAGCCCAGGCCGTCGCGGCTGTGGGGCTTGAAGTCGTAGGGCCCGTTGCGCAGCGAGATGCGGCCCCAGTGGTTGGTGCGGCCGCCCAGCATGCGGGCGCGCCACCAGTCGAAGCGTTGGTCCTCGTCGTCGGACGCCTGCGTGTAGGGCTCGCCCGGCACCTGCCAGCCGCCGTCCACCGTCGCGTCGTAGAAGCCGAAGGGCTTGTCCGGCGTGCCGGCGCCGCGCAGCGGGGCGTCGTGCGAGGCCTGGAACATCGGCGTCTCGGTGCGGAAGTCGTAGTACCGGCCGGCCTCCAGCATCAGCACCTTCACGCCTTCCAGCGCCAGCGTGTAGGCCGTCTGGCCGCCGCCGGCGCCCGAGCCGACGACGATGACGTCGTAATCGCGCGCCATGTTGCGCGTCGTCACAAAACCCATGCGCCCTCCTGAAGAAGTCGGCGGAGTTTGCCACCGCGGAAGAGGGCGTTTCGGGAAGTCATGGCGCCGCCCGGCGGCCGCGTGCGATTACGATCCCGGGCGGCTCCGGAGGTCTCGGAAGCCCCAATTGCAAAGACTGACCCTCCCCGGATCCGATGGCGACGCATGGTCACTGGCACCCCGCCAAAAATGCGTCGACGAACCCTCCGCCATGACGCTCTCCCGCCTTCGTTTCGCCGTGCTCTCGTTCCTCTTGACCCTGCTCGGCCTGGGCGCGGGGGTGATGATGGTCTATATCTCGCTGGATACCTTCGCCAGTGGCGGCTACAGCTATCGGGGGAGGTTCTTCACGGCAGATCGACACCCGTTGTCGTTCTGGGCACATGTGGCAATCGCCTGGGTGTCTGGCGTCATGGCGATCGCCGCCACGCCGCTGGCAGCGTGGGGTGCATGGAAGTCCACCGCGCAAGAGCAACGCGAGATCGAGCGCATGTTGCCGAAGATCTACGGCCCCACGCGTCGCTGGTTGATCGTCACGCTCGTGATCCTGCTGATTCCGTTCTTGCTGGCTGCGGTCTTCGCAAAGCAGTGACTCAGCCGCCGGCTGAGGCCGGGCTCAGCTCGAGCGTTTCCCGAACATGATGATGGCCATCCCGATCAGGCTGACGGCAGCACCCAGCCAATCCGTCCCGGTCGGCTTGATCTTGTCGATCACCATCAGCCAGATCACTGCGACGCCGATGTACACGCCGCCGTAGGCCGCGTAGACGCGTCCGGCGGCGGTGGGGTGCAGGGTGAGCAGCCACGCGAAGAGCGCGAGGCTCGCAGCAGCCGGAAGGAGCAGCCAGACCGGCTTGTCCTGCTTCAGCCAGAGGTAGGGGAGATAGCAGCCGACGATCTCGGCGAGCGCGGTCAGAACGAACAGGGCGAGGGTACGAAGCAGGTCCATGCCGGATTGTGCTGTGCGTGTCCGCTGCCCCTGGAAAACGTCAGCACCCGCGAGCTTCTGCAGATTTCCATGCTGCTCGCCAGCTGACCTTTTCAATTTCGGATTTCGCAACGAGACAACTTTGCGTGTCGTAGGGAATCTCCAGGCGGCTGTCATACGTTCTTTTGGCGAATGTGCGTTGGCGCACTGACGGCGAACCAATATCGAACATGGCAGAGCCAGGAATATCGCCCGCTGCGGTCGCGCGGAGTAAGTCACATCGTCGGGAGCGGGCGCGCTTCAATTGACCGGCGCGCCACCGATGATGGTGAGTTGCGATGCGTTACACGTATTCGCCACCATGACAAGAGGCGACATTGAGTTTCCGAACACCCAGAATCAAACGCGGCGCTCGTTATGGCGCGGCCTGTTTGCGAGGTTTGGCACTGGCAGTGACGGTGGGCTGTTCGGCCGCGGGCGTGCAGGCCCAGGATGCGCTGCTTGATCAGGCGTCCCAGCTGCTCTCCAAACGCGATGCGGCCGCTGCCTATGCCTTGTTGGCGCCGGCCGAATCCGCACGCGCCGGCGATCCCGCGTTCGACTACCTCCTCGGTATCGCCGCGCTGGATGCCGGTCATGTGACGCGAGCGATCTTCGCGCTGGAGCGTGCCGTGGACGCCCGTCCGGAGGACCGGCTGGCCCGGGCCGAATTGGGTCGTGCCTATCTCGCCGCCGGCGACACGGAACGGGCGCGCGAGCAATTGGCCCGAGCCCGCAGCGGCGACACGCCGCCGCAAGCCCAGGCCGCCATCGACCGCGTGCTTGGCGTCGTCGACCAGGTGGTCCCGCGAAGGACCGCGCGCGTTTCGGGCTATCTGGAGCTGGGCGCCGGCTACGACAGCAACGTCAACAGCGCGAGCAATCAAGGCGAATTCGCCATTCCGGCATTCGGCGGGATCGTCTTCCAGACGACGCCGGAGAGCCGCCGCCGGCATGCATTCGTCGGCAATGCCGCTGCGGGCGCGATCGCCGAGTTGCCCTTGTCGGCCGACTGGAGCCTGATCGGCGCCGCCAATCTGCGGCGCGCGGTGAATCGCGATGCCCACGACATGGACACCGTGCTGGTCGACGCGACGGCCGGCTTGCGGCACAGCGCCGGCGCGCACAGCCAGACGCTCGCCCTGCAGACCGGCGTTGCCTGGGTCGGCCCGGAGCGCTATCGCAATGCCAGCGGCTTCACGGCGCAATGGCAGACGCAGTTCACCGAGCAAGTGATGGCCAGCGCCTTCGGCCAGTGGTCGCGTCAGGACTTTCCCACCGAGAGCAGCCGCGACAACGACCGGGCGGTGTGGGGCCTGGGTCTGGCCCGCAACCTAGCGGGCGGCGCGACGCTGGCCTACGGCAGCGTCTACGTCGCGCGCGAGCGCACTGAGCCCGCCTTCGCGGCATTCGGGCATCGCGGACGCGGCGTGCGCGTGGGCGTGGAGCGACGCCTGTCCGGCGATCTCGTGCTTTCGGGCGAGGCGCAATTCGAGGACCGCCGCTACGGCGGCGAGGAACCCTTCTTCGACACCGTCCGGCACGACCGGCAAAAGGACGTGTCCGTCGGCCTGCGCCGCCGGATCGGCGAACGCTGGGAGATCACCGGCCAGCTCCGCTACACGCGCGCGGCGTCCAACGTCGTGCTCTACGACTACGTGCGCAACACCTTCCAGGTCACCTTCCACAGGAACTTCCCATGAGCCTCGACTCTCGACGTCCCCCTGATCGTCGCGCCGGCGGCCTGTCGATGCCCGGCTGGCGCCATGGCGTGGCGATGGCGGCGCTGTGCGCCGTGTCGGGCCTGGTCTGGGCGGCCCCGTCGGCCACCGTGCTGTTCTCGAGCGGCGAGGTGCGCGCGGTGTCGGCCAAGGGCGAGGTCCGCGAACTCAAGGCCGGCGCCCAGATCGAATCCGGCGAGACCGTGCAGACGGGCAAGGGACGCGTACAGCTGCGCATGGTCGACGGCGCCCTGATGGCGCTCAGCGAGCAGACCACGCTGCGACTGGACGACTACCGCGTGGCAGACGCTCCCGGTGGTGAGGAGCGCGGTTTCATGAGCCTGGTCCGCGGGGCGCTGCGCACGATCAGCGGCAGCATCGGTCACCCGCGCGCGGACGACTACCGGCTCGACACCCCGTCCGGCACGATCGGCATCCGGGGGACCGAGTACACGGCCGCCATCGGCGGCAGCGGCGGGCTGGAGGTGGGCGTGATCGGTGGCCTCGTGGCGGTGTGCAACGACGGCGGCTGCGTCGACGTGCCCAAGGGGCATGCGGCGCAGACGCCCAACCGGTTCGTGAAGCCCGCGGTCAGCGTGAAGCCGCTGGTGCTTCTGCAGCCGGCCAATGCCCGCGCGACGGTCGTGGCCGAAGCACCGGCGTCCGTCACGGCATCTCCCGCCGCCCGTGCCACGCCCACGTCGGGCGAGCAGGTGTCGCAGTTCCTCGTGGCCGCGCTGACCCCACCGGCGACGGTGACGCCCGGGTCGGATGGCGGCTCGTCGCCGGATGACGTGCTGCCCGCGCTGCCGGGCTCCACCGGCGTGGGTGCCTCTCCGGCACCCGGCAACGGCGGTGACGCCGCACCGATCGTCGTGGCACCCGCGCCCACACCGGCACCTGCACCTGCACCTGCACCAGCACCAGCACCAGCGCCAGCGCCAGCGCCAGCGCCAGCGCCAGCGCCTGCACCGGCACCGGCACCAGCGCCAGCGCCTGCACCAGCGCCTACACCTGCACCTGCACCTGCACCAGCACCAGCACCAGCGCCAGCGCCTGCACCAGCGCCTGCACCGGCGCCGGCACCAGCGCCCGCACCAGCGCCCGCACCAGCGCCCGCACCAGCGCCTGC
>NZ_JBWKOG010000009.1:49981-61141 GCF_059415965.1 Roseateles sp. GW821-FHT09G09
ACCTGCACCTGCACCTGCACCTGCACCTGCACCTGCACCTGCACCTGCACCTGCACCTGCACCTGCACCTGCACCTGCACCTGCACCCGCGCCCGCGCCCGCACCCGCGCCTGCACCTGCACCTGCACCTGGACCTGGGCCGGCACCCAATCCTCCGGTAAGGCCGCTGCCCAACGGCAACGTGACGCTCGGTCTGGTGTGGAGCACCGAGAAGGGCGAGGTCGCGTCCGGCCTGACGCAGGCATCGGCCACCTTCAACGCCCAAGGCGGTCTGCTGGAAGCGGACAACCCCGCGACAGGCAAGTCGATGCTCGAGAAGGGCAAGCCGACCGACGTCGGCTCGAACGGCGTCATCGGCTGGGGACGCTGGATCGACGGCCAGAGCAAGGTCAAGGGCACGTCGAACGGCCAGGGCGTGGGCAATGGCAATCTGGCGACGCTGCATTACTTCGCCATCGCCGCGACACCGACCGGGCCCGTGATCGGCACCTTCTCGTCGTTCGCCTCCACCTCGCCGACGGTGCAGTCCGACGGCAAGCTGGTCGCCACCGGCGCCGTCAACGGCGCCACCGGCTCCTTCACCGCCGCGCTGCAACTCCAGCTCGGCGGGAGGGCCAGCTACTCGCTCTCGGTGCCGGTCGCCGGCCAGACCTTCTCGCTGGTCGGCGTGGCCACGCAGACCTCGGCCTCGGGCTTCTCCGGCGTCTCGCTGATCTCGAGCACCGGCACCGGCTGCCAGGGCGGATGCAGCGGGAGCCTGGGCAACAACGTGTCGGTGATCGGCCAGATCGCGGGCGCGTCGGGCACGCAGGCCGGCCTGGCCTACGGCTTCGACAGCCGCATCGGCAACGTCTCAGGCGTGATCATCTTCAAGCGCTGAACATGACGCCTCACGACCTCCGCCACCCGGCGCGCTCCGTCGACGCGGTCCGGCTCAAGGGCCTGATCGAGACCTGCATCATGATGTCCATGAGCCGGGACCGGCCGGCGCTGCTGCAGCAACTGCTCGGCGAAGGCCGCCGGCTGCTCAACTGCGACGGCGCCACGATGTACATGGTGACGGACCAGCAGACGCTGCGCTTCGAACTGCGCACCCGCAGCGATCCGCTGCCCTCGCAGCAGATCCCGCTGTACAACGAGCACACCGGTCGGCCCAACGAGAACTTCGTGTCCGTCTACACGGTGCTGCACAACCGCGCCGTCCTCATCGACGACGTCTATGCCGAGTCCCGCTTCGACCTGACCGGCACGCGCGCGTTCGACGTCGCCACCGGGTACCGCACGGTCTCCATGCTGACCGTGCCGATCGCGCCCCGCGGCGGCGCGCCGGTCGGCGTCCTGCAGTTCATGAATGCGCTGGACCCGGCCACCGGCGTGATCGTTCCCTTCGATCCCGAGAGCGTGACGCTGGTCGAGGCGATGGCGGCGCAGGCCGCGGTGGCCTTGGACAACCTGTCCCTGGTGGAGTCGCAGAAGGAACTGATGGGCAGCCTGATCCGCGTGCTCGCCAACGCGATCGATGCGAAGAGTCCCTATACCGGCCGCCACTGCGAGCGTGTGCCGGAGCTCGCGATGATGCTCGCGCGCGCGGCCAGTGACACCACGGAAGGCCCGCTCAAGCACTTCGCATTCCGTTCGGACGAGGAGTGGGAGGAGTTCCGCATCGGCGCCTGGTTGCACGATTGCGGCAAGGTGACCACGCCGGAGTACGTGATCGACAAGGCCACCAAGCTTGAGACCATCCACAACCGGATCCACGAGGTGCGGATGCGTTTCGAGGTCCTGCGCCGCGACCTGGAGATCGCCGCGCTGCGGGCCCGCCTGGACGGGACCTGGACCGGCGAGACCCAGGCCGCCCATGAGGCCGAACTGGCCCGGCTCGACGCCGATTTCGCGTTCGTGGCCAGGAGCAACGTCGGCACCGAGACGATGGACGACGGCGCGGTGGAGCAGCTGCATCGGATCGGCGCGCGTCGCTGGATGCGGCACTTCGACGACCGGCTCGGGTTGTCGGCGGCCGAGCTGGCAAGCTGCGCCGACGAGCCCGCCCCCGATCTGCCGCACAGCGAGCCGCTGCTGTCGGATCGTCCCCGGGACATCGTGCGGCGGCCGCCGGAGGACCGGCCCGATCCGTCCTTCGGATTCCGCATGGACGTGCCGGAACACCTCTACAACCGCGGCGAGCTGCACAACCTGGGCGTGCGCAGCGGGACGCTGACGCGGGAGGAACGCTACAAGATCAACGAGCACATGGTCCACACGATCACGATGCTGGAGCAGATGCCGTTCCCCAAGCACCTGCGCCGCGTGCCGGAGTACGCCGGCACGCATCACGAGCGGATGGATGGCAAGGGTTATCCGCGGCAGCTCGGCCCGGACCGCTTGTCGGTGCCGAGCCGGATCATGGCCGTGGCGGACATCTTCGAGGCGCTGACGGCCTCGGACCGTCCGTACAAGAAGCCCAAGAAGCTGTCCGAGGCCCTGGCCGTGCTGAAGCGCATGGCCGGGCCGCATGTGGACCCGGACATCTTCAACCTGTTCCTCGCATCGGGCGTCTATCTCGACTTTGCCCGCAAGCATCTGGACCCCGCGCAGATCGACGTGGACGACGCGTCGCCGTTCTACGCCACGGACACCCATGGGTGATCACGGCGCCGGCATGTCGCGCTGGGCCTGGCTGGTGCCGCTCGGCGCCCTGGTGGCGGCGCTGGCGCTGATCGTGGCCAGCCCGGTGCCGCTGCGCACCGCGCGCAACGCCGTGTTCGACCAGTTCCAACGCTGGCACCCCAGGCCCTACCTGACGCCCGCCGTGCGCATCGTCGACATCGACGAGGAGAGCCTGCGGCGTGTCGGCCAGTGGCCATGGTCGCGGGCGCAGGTGGCCAGGCTGCTGGAGGCCACGCGGCGGCTGGAACCGGCCTCCGTGTCGCTGGACATCATGTTTCCCGAGCGGGAGGGGCAGTCCCGCGCCCGATACGACGACGCGCCGTCCACCCAGCCCGACCAGACGCTGGCCGAGGAACTGCGCCGTGGCAGGGTGGTCCTCGGCTTCGCGCTGACCGGGCCGCAGAGCGGCCGCGACGCGGGCGGAGCCGCTGGCGACGACCTGCTGTCGAAGGCCGGCTTCATCGCGGCGGGGGGCGACCCGATCCGCTCGATCCCGGCTTTCTCGAGCAGCGTGAGCAACCTCCACGACCTGCAGGTCGCCGCGACGGGTCAAGGGGCGATGACCTTCATGCCGGACGTGGACGGCATCGTGCGCCAGGTGCCGCTGATGTTCAGCCTGCAAGGGCGGCTGGTGCCCTCGCTGACCGCAGAGGCGCTGCGCGTGGCGGCGGGCGCGGACAGCTACCGCGTGCGGACCGCCGACGGTGATGGCGGCGTGGTGAACCTGCGCATCGGCACGAAGGTGCTCGAGACCGATCGGACCGCCTCCTTGTCAGTGCACTACGCGAGCCCGCAGCCGGCGCGATACCTCCCGGCATGGCAGGTGCTCGAAGGCCGGGTGCCGCCCGATGCGCTGCGCGGCCGCCTCGTCCTGGTCGGCACCTCGGCCCAAGGGCTGCTGGACTTGCGATTCAGCCCGCTGGGAGGCGTGATCCCCGGCGTCGAGGTGCATGCGCAGGCCCTGGAGCAGATCCTGTCGGGCCAACAGCTGCTGAGGCCCGGATGGGCGCCCGCGACGGAGTGGCTCGCCGCGTTGATCGGCTGCATCGCCGTGGCGGTCGTGGCGATGACGACGAGGCCGGGACGGTCGGTCGCCATCTTCGTCCTGCTGGCGGGAGGAACCGGTCTGGCGGCGTGGTGGGGGTTCCGCCTGCACGGGCTGCTGCTGGACCCGGGCGCGCCCATCATCGCGATGGCGATGGTGTTCGCGCCGACCACGCTGCTGCGGTACCGATGGGCGGAGCGACGCCAGCGCTGGATGCAGACGACTTTCTCGCGCTACGTTTCGCCGAACCTCATCGATTACCTGGTGGCCCATCCGCAGGCACTGGAGCTGGGCGGCCGTCGACAGCGATGCAGCTTCGTGTTCACGGACCTGCAAGGCTTCACGGCGCGCATGGAATCGATGGATCCGGCGGTGGCGGTGACGGTGCTGAACACCTACCTGGACGGGATGATCGCCATCGCGTTCAAGCATGACGGCACGCTGGACCGGATCGTGGGCGACGCCGTGGCCATCATGTTCTCGGCGCCGGTGCCGCAGGCCGACCACGAGAGGCGCGCATTGCGCTGCGCGCTGGAGATGCAGGCCTTCGCGCGCTCGCACCATGAGGACCTCCTTCGCCAGGGGATCCCTTTCTGCGACACCCGGATCGGGGTGCACACCGGCGCGGTGACGGTGGGCAACTTCGGCGGCGCGACGCTTTTCGACTACCGCGCGCTGGGCGACCCGGTGAACACGGCGGCGCGGCTGGAGGGCGCCAACAAGTTCCTGGGGACGTCGCTCTGCGTGTCGGAGGACACGCTGCGCCACTGCCCGGGCGCAGTGGCGAGGCCGATCGGTCGTCTGCGGTTGGCGGGCCGATCGTCGTACCTGATGGTCCACGAGGCCGTGTCGGCGGAGGGTGTCGACGGGGAGGTCGATCACGCCTACGCACGGGCGTATGAGCTGATGCGCGGTGGCGATGACGGTGCGCTCGCCGCGTTCGAGGCGCTCGCGGAGAGCCGTCCGGAAGACAAGCTGGTCGCGCTGCATGTTGCTCGACTGCGAGGCGGCAGCAAGGACGATGCGATCGAGCTGACGTCGAAGTAGATGCCGTCGCGCCGCGCAACACCTGGCCCCAGCGACCCCACGGCCAGGCTCGACCACTGTTGTTGACAATAATTCGCAATTGCGAGCAATTCTCATCTATAGTGCCGAGCGACTCAATCCGGCATCTACCGTCATGTCCTTCTCCCCATTCAAGAAGATCGGCCCCTGGCTTGCTCCGCTGCTGCTGTGCGCGGGTGCCCAGGCCCACTCGCCCTACCTCAAGCCCAACACCTTCAGCGCCGAGGAGCAGCGCAAGCACGTGACCGTCGAGGCGTCCTTCGCCGAAGGCGACCTGCGCCCCGATGTGGCGATGAAGTCCGACACCTTCCAGGTGATCGGCCCCGACGGCAAGAAGCTGCCGCTGACGCCGGCCGCCGTGCTGAAGGACGCCAGCTACCTCGAGGTGCCGCTGGGCGCCGGCAACGGCACCTACCTCGTGTCGTCGGGCGTGCGCAAGGGCCGTCTGGCCAAGGGCGTGCTGCGCGAGGGCAAGGTGGTCTTCTCCGAGCGCGCGGAAGACGCGAAGCCCGGTGACAAGCCGATCGAGGTGCAGAGCATCACCCGCGCCGACGTCTACGTCACCCGCGGCCGCCCCGGCGCGGTCGACTTCGATACCGAAGGCGTCGAGATCTTCCCGGTGACCAAGCCTTATGAACTCTATGCCGGCGAGCCCATCACCGTGCGCGTGCGCGAGAACCGCAAGCCCCTGGCCGGCGAGACGCTGACCGTCATCGCCGACGGTCAGAACTACGTCAGCCACAAGCAGCCCGAGCTCGACTTCAGCACCAACGCCGCCGGCGAGGTGACTTTCAAGCCCAAGACGGCCGGTCTCCACCTGTTGCAGGTGCGCGTGCGGCGCGCTTCCGCGGACAACCCCGCGCTGTGGATCAGCACCACGGCCACCCTGACGATCGAAGTGCAGCCCCAGCCATGAAGACGATCTTTCAACATTCCCTGATGGCCGCCGTCCTGGGCCTGGCCTCGCTGCCGGTCCTGGCCGCCTCGCACTCCTCAACGACCTTCATCGCCGAGCAGGATCTCAACGGCGACGGCAAGGTGCTGCTCGCCGAGTTCAAGCTGGGCCGCGAGGTCGAGTTCGTGCGCATCGACTTCAATGCCGACGGCCAGTTGAGCGAAGCCGAGTACCTCGGCGAATTCGAAGGCCGGCTGATGCAGCGCATCGGCAAGATCGCCGATCCGGAGAAGCGCCGCGAGGAACTGCAGCGCCAGATGCGTCAGGCCAAGGTCCGTTTCGGCGTGCTCGACAAGGACAAGAACGGCAGCATCAGTCTGGAAGAGTTCATGGCCGCCGGCCTCGGCATGTTCAACCTGCACGACCGCAACAAGGACGGCGTCGTCGACGAGGTCGACGTGAAGATCGCCGAGGACGACAAGAAGGCGGGCAAGGAGAGCTTCGTTTCGCCTTGAACTGCATGACTCCCTCTCCCGCTTGCGGGAGAGGGCGGGGGTGAGGGCCAGCGGCCGTGGCAGTCCTCAGCGCGTATCCAGCCGGAACGACTCCCTCGTCTCGACCACCGGCGCCGCGTCGGCACTTTCATCCTTGAGCGCAACACCTGTCACCTGACGGGCTCGCGCCTCGTTCAGCAACCACGCCAGTCGCGCGGCGGCGGCGTCCGGCGCCAGCCCTTCCGGCCGCACGTTGGAAATGCAGTTGCGCTCCGCATCCACGCGACCTGGCCGAGGGTCCCAAGTGACATACACGCCCATGCTGTCGGGCGAGCTCAGCCCCGGGCGTTCGCCGATCAGCACCACGGCGAGCTTCGCGCCCAGTGCGTGACCGATCGGATCCCCGATCGCCACCCGCGCCTGACGGACGATCGCCACCGGCGCCCACCGCCAATCGTTCGCGAGCATCGGCCTGAGCGCCGAGATGAAGGCGAGGGCATGGCGCTCGATCGCCAAGGCGGACAGGCCGTCCGCCACGATGAGCGCGAGGTCCGGCGGATCTGTCACCGCGGAGGCACCGAGCAGCGCCGTCGAGGCGTCGTCGAGCCGACGTCCCAGGTCCGGCCGCTGCAGGTAGGTGGCCCGATCGATCGCCGCGCTGTGCAGATCGAGCGTCTCCATTCCCGCTGCCCGCAGCGATTCGCCAAGCGCCTCATGATCCAGCTCGCGGTGCACCGCGTCCCGCGCCTGCGCATGGGCCAGCTGGAATGCCAGATGCGCGGACGTCGGCTGACTCACGCCCGCCCGGCCCAGGCCGATGCGCGCCGGCGTGAGGTGGCGCAGCGTGCGCCAGGGGTTGGTGATCAGGAGGTCGTCGCTCATGGTCAGGCTCAGGCTCAGGATGAAGGCCGCGCTCAGGAGGAAGGCAGCAAGGCTGCGAAGGCGGGGGACATGCCATCCACCAGATGCCCCGGCGCGCCCGGCTGCGCAATGCGCATGCGCTCGAGCCAGCGCTCGAACTCCGGGGCCGGGCGCAAGCCCAGCACCCGTCGCGCATACAGCGCGTCATGGAAAGACGTGGTCTGGTAGTTGAGCATCACGTCGTCCGAGCCCGGGATGCCCATGATGAAGTTGCATCCCGCCACGCCCAGCAGCGTGAGCAGCACGTCCATGTCGTTCTGGTCGGCCGCGGCATGGTTGGTGTAGCAGATGTCGCAGCCCATCGGCAGGCCCAGCAGCTTGGCGCAGAAGTGGTCCTCCAGTCCCGCGCGGATGATCTGCTTGCCGTCGTACAGGTACTCGGGCCCGATGAAGCCGACTACCGTGTTCACGAGCAGCGGCTCGAAGTGCCGCGCCACCGCATAGGTCCTGGCCTCGATGGTCTGCTGGTCGCAGCCGTGGTGCGCGCCGGCGGACAGCGCGCTGCCCTGGCCGGTCTCGAAGTACATGACGTGCCGGCCGCGTTGGCCGTCGTCGAAGACGGCGCCCCGCGTCAGCGACAGCGCTGTGGCGCGCGCCTCGGCCAGCAGCTTAAGGTCGACGCCGAAGCTGCGGTTGGTCGCTTCCGTGCCGCCGATGGACTGGAACACCAGGTCGACCGGCGCGCCGCGCTCGATGCACTGCAGCGTGTTGGTCACGTGGGTGAGCACGCAGCTCTGCGTGGGGATCTCGAAGTGCTCGATGACCTCTGCGAGCAGGCGCAGCAGATGCCCGACCTGGGCCACGTTGTCGGTGGCGGGATTGATGCCGATGACCGCGTCGCCGCTGCCGTACATCAGGCCGTCCAGCACGCTGGCGGCGATGCCGCTGGCGTCGTCGGTCGGGTGGTTGGGCTGCAGGCGCGTGGACAGGCGGCCCGGAAGGCCCAGCGTGTTGCGGAAGCGCGTGACGACCTCGCACTTGCGCGCGACCAGGATCAGGTCCTGGTTCCGCATGATCTTGCTCACCGCGGCCACCATCTCCGGCGTGAGGCCGGGCGCGAGGCGAGTCAGCGTCTTCGTGTCGGCCGCGTCGGAGAGCAGCCATTCGCGCAGCCCGCCGACCGTCAGATGGCCGACGGCCTGGAACGCCGCGGCGTCGTGCGTGTCCACGATGAGGCGGGTGACCTCATCGTCTTCGTAGGGGACCACGGCCTCGGTGAGGAAGGTCTTCAGCGGCAGATCCGCCAGCGCCATCTGCGCGGCGACGCGCTCCTGCTCGGACTCGGCGCCGACGCCCGCGAGCCGGTCGCCCGAGCGCTCCGGCGTGGCCTTGGCCATCAGCTCGCGCAGGCTGTCGAAACGGTAGCTGACGGCGCCGACGCGCTCGCCATAGGCCGAGGTCTTGGAAACGTTCATCGCTCGCTCCTTGAGCCTCAGCTTAACCTCCCGTATGTCGCCGTCCGACCCCTCAGAACGTGGCGATGGCGCCCAGCATGAACGAGCTGTCCGTCCGGTTTTCCCGGGTCTGCCCGCTGACGCCGGCGTAGACGTAGCCGCCGGGCATGACCAGCCAGGTCCCTGTCAGTTCCGCACGCAGGTACTGGCGGCTGACACGCGGCGCCTGGATCTGGATGGCCGCGCCGACAAGGCTCGCATCGACCAGCAGGCGACGCAGCGCCCCCGACTCGCGGCCCACCGCCAGGCGCCCGCCGAAGGTGAAGCGCGCGGTGCCCGGATCCTTGTCCGTCGAGCCCACGCCCAGTCCGACCTCCATGCGGCCGCCGCCGGCCGACAGCTTGCCGAGATTCAACGCGGCCAGCGATCCCGAGTCCTCGACTGCGGCATCGCGCTTGACCCGCTGCGTCTCGACGCGCGCATACGGCACCAGCCGCACGTTCTCGTAGTTCATCGCCGTGCGCACGCCGATGCCGGCGAAGGCCTGGCGCGTGGAGGCGTCGGTCTTCAGCTGGCCCTGGCTCAGGCCGAGCGCCGCCAGAGGATCCTCACGGCTGCTGAGGGCCTTGCCGCCGCCGCCGCCGATCTGCCCGTCGACGATCAGGCCGGCGCCCAGCCCGATCTGGCCATACGCCATGCCGAGCGTGTCCTTCACCTCGCCGCTGCCGCCGCTGTCGGAGCGCAGCTTCTGGTTGGACTGCGACAGTGCCACGCCGAAGCCGTTGGTGCCGTCGTTCATCACGTCGAAGCCGATCGTGATCTGGTGGCGGTCGCGCGTGCGCGCCGACGACGAGGCGCCATCGGCGGCCCAGCGGCTGCTGCCGCCGCTGTAGTCCACCCAGAGCCCGCGCTGGCGTGATTCCGGGGCGGACACGTGCCGGGTCACCGCGTCCTGCAGGCGCTGGCCGGCCGACGGCAGGGCGGCCGCGACGGCCCCGTGGATCTCGCCGCTGAGCGAGCGCATCGTGCTGAGCAGCGCCGCTTCGCCGAGCCCGCCGACCGTGTTGATCAAGGTCGTCTGCGCCGGGGTGGCGGTGCCGCCGTCCTGCGCCGCCGCCATCACGTCCAGCGCCGAGGCGACCGACTGCGTGTTCAGGTTGGCACCCTGGGCCCGGGCGAGGGCCAGGTAGGCGGTGGGCACGACCAGCAGGTCGACGCCGTTGGCGGAATAGAGCGCCCGCAGCCGCGTGCCCGCCTTCAGTCCGGTGGGCTGCGAGAGGACGCCGAAGGTCGTCGCATCCAGCCCGCCCTGCGCGGTGACGATCTGGAAGCGCTGCCCCAGCGACGGCGCATACGGCGTGTAGGTGCCGAGGCCGGAGATGCCGACGAGATTGACCGTGAGCTGCGCGCCGTTCGCGCTGAACTTGCTCCCGGCACCGGTCAGCACGAGCTGATCGTGGTGTCCCGCGCCGTTGCCCGGCGTCGCGCCGTTGATGTCGACTTCGAAGGTCGATCCCGGCGCCAGGCTGACGCTGGCGCCCACCGTCATCACGCCGGGGGAATTGCCCGGCGACAGCTTGCCGCCCGACGCGACCGTCACCGGTCCGGCGATCGCGCCGCTGCCTTGCAGCACCGCGCCGCTGCGCACGTCCACGCCGCCGGCCAGGCTGCCGTTCACGTGCAGCGTCGACGCGGCCAGGATGGTCAGGCCCGTGTAGGCCTGCGCGTTGCCGACGGTCCACTGCCCGCCGTTGAGCCGCACGCCGCCGCTGCCGCTGATCGCGCCGGTGAAGGATGTGGCCGTCGTGTCGATGGTCAGGGTCTTGCTGCCGAGCGCCACGCTGCCGCTGCCGGCGAGGGAGTGGACGCTGGTGCCGGTGCTCGTGCCGGAGATGTCGAAGCTGCCGTTGTTCGTCAATCCGCTGGAAGCGGCGACGCTGCCTGCGCCCGACAGCGCCAGGGTCGCTCCGCTGGCGACCGAGGTGGCGCCGGTGAAGGTGTTGGCGCCGGACAGCGACTGCGTGCCGCCGGTCACGGCCAGACCGCCGCTACCGCCGATCGTGCCCGCATAGCCGCCGCTCGCGTTGGCGACGGTCAGGGTCCGTGAGCCGAGGGCGACGCTGCCGCCGCCGGTCAGGCCCATCAACGTCGCGCCCGACGTCGTGGCGGAGATGTCGAAGCTGCCATTGTTCGCGAGCCCGCTGGAGGCCGCGATGCTGCCCGCGCCCGTCAGCGCCAGCGCCGCGCCGCTGGCGACCGAGGTGGCACCGGTGAAGCCGTTGGCGCTCGAGAGCGTCTGGGCGCCGCCGGCCACGGTCAGGCCGCCGCTGCCGGCGATGCTGCCGGCGTAGGCGCCGCTGGCGTCGGACAAGGTCAAGGTCTGAGCGCCCAGGACGACGGTGCCGCTGCCGGTCAGCGCCTTCAGCGTGGCGCCCGCGGTCGTCCCGGAGATGTCGAAGCGGCCGTCGTTGGACAGGCCGCTGGAAGCGGCGATGCTGCCTGCGCCCGTCAGTGTCAGGGCTGCGCCGCTGGCCACCGAGGTGGCGCCGGTGAAGGTGTTGACGCCGGAGAGCGACTGCGAGCCGCCCGCGACGGCCAGACCGCCGCTGCCGCCGAGCGTGCCCGCATAGCCGCCGCTGGCGTTGGACAGCGTGAGGCTCTGAGCGCCCAGGGCGACCG
>NZ_JBWKOG010000009.1:61240-253943 GCF_059415965.1 Roseateles sp. GW821-FHT09G09
GTGCCGCCGCCCGTCAAGCTCGTCAGCGTCGCGCCTGCCGTTGTCGCGGAGATGTCGAACGTGCCGTCGTTCGCGAGTC
Source organism: Roseateles sp. GW821-FHT09G09 (assembly GCF_059415965.1). Lineage (NCBI taxonomy): Bacteria > Pseudomonadati > Pseudomonadota > Betaproteobacteria > Burkholderiales > Sphaerotilaceae > Roseateles > Roseateles sp. GW821-FHT09G09. The sequence goes on from NZ_JBWKOG010000009.1 coordinate 61,320, forward strand.
CGCTGGACGCGGCGATGCTGCCCGTGCCCGTCAGTGCCAAGGTCGCGCCGCTGGCGACCGATGTGGCGCCGGTGAAGGTGTGGACGCCGGACAGCGACTGCGAGCCGCCGGCGACCGCCAGACCGCCGCTGCCGCCGAGCGTGCCCGCATAGCCGCCGCTGGCGTTGACCAGCGTCAGCGTCTGAGCGCCCAGGGCGACCGTGCCGCCGCCCGTCAAGCTCGTCAGCGTCGCGCCTGCCGTTGTCGCGGAGATGTCGAACGTGCCGTCGTTCGCGAGCCCGCTGGATGCGCCGATGCTGCCGGTGCCTGTCAGTGCCAGAGTCGCGCCGCTGGCGACCGACGTGGCGCCGGTGAAGCTGTTGATGCCGGAAAGCGTCTGCGTGCCGCCGGCGACGGTCAGACCGCCGCTGCCGCCGATCGCGCCTGCAAAGCCGCCGCTGGCGTTGGCCAGCGTCAGGGTCTGAGCGCCCAAAGCGACCGTGCCGCTGCCGGCCAGGCTCGTCAGCGTTGCGCCTGCCGTCGTTCCGGAGATGTCGAAGCTGCCGTCGTTGGCGAGTCCGCTGGACGTGCCGATGCTGCCGGTGCCTGTCAGTGCCAGAGTCGCGCCGCTGGCGACCGACGTGGCGCCGGTGAAGCTGTTGATGCCGGAAAGCGTCTGCGTGCCGCCGGCGACGGTCAGACCGCCGCTGCCGCCGATCGCGCCTGCAAAGCCGCCGCTGGCGTTGGCCAGCGTCAGGGTCTGAGCGCCCAAAGCGACCGTGCCGCTGCCGGTCAGGCTCTGCAGCGTCGCGCCAGCCGTCGTCGCGGAGATGTCGAAGCTGCCGTCGTTGGCAAGCCCGCTGGACGCCGCGATGCTGCCCGTGCCTGACAGCGCCAGGGTCGCGCCGCTGGCGACCGAGGTGGCGCCGGTGAAGGTGTTGACGCCGGACAGCGTCTGCGTGCCGCCGGCGACGGTCACTCCGCCGCTGCCGCCGATGACGCCGCCGAAGGTGTCCGCGGCATTGGTCAGGGTCAGGACTTGCCCGCCGAGCGCCACGGTCCCCGTGCCCGCCAGGCTGATCAGCGAGGCGCCGGCGGTGGTCGTGGAGATGTCAAACAGGCCGTTGTTCACCAGCCGGCTCGAGGTCGCGATGCTGCCGGCGCCGGCCAGCGCCAGCGTGGCGCCGCTGCCGATCGTCGTCTGGCCGGTATAGGTATTGACGCCCGTCAGCGTGATCGACCCACCGTTCGCGCCGGTGTTGACGAAGCTCATCGCGCCCGGCGTGCCAGGCGTCTGGTCGGACAGCACGCCACTGAAGGTCGAACTCAATCCGTTCTGGTCGATCGTGCCGCCGGCGCCCTTGATCGCGAGGTTGGTGCTGTAGACGGCGTTGTTGACGTCGGCCCGCAGGGTGCCGCCGTCGAACACCGGATTGACGGCGCCGTTCACCAGATCGGAGCCGGTCACCGTGCCCGACGTGATGTCCGGCGTGGCGGGCGGTGCGTTGGTGCCCGCCAGCGGATCGCCTGTGTAGGTCCCGATGGTGTTGGCCAGGAAGAAGTTCGGCGGGACGGCGAGGTCGTTCCAGTTGTAGTCCGCGAAGCTGACCTTGTAGGTCCCCGTCGTCGCGATGTTGAAGGTCGTGGTGAGCCAGGGCGTGACGCCGTCGCCCGGGTCGAAGCCATAGGCCACATAGGTGTTCGGGGACGGACCGGTGGTGTCCCCCGCACCGCCGGCCCGGGCCAGTGACTCGAGGTACTGCAGCCCGTTGCCCGACACCGAGAAGAGGGCGCCATCGTTATAGCCAGGATCGGTGACGTTGAGTGCCCACGCGAACGAATACGTCCCGGCGTTGAGCGTCATCGTCTGCGTCAGCACCGAGAAGTTGGTGACGCTGCCGGCGAAATTCGGGTTGTGATTGAGCAGCGCGTCGACGGTCCCGTTGCTCAGCCCCAGCGCGGTGTCTGCGGCGGAGGCCCCGTTGATGGTCGCACTGACCGGCGACAGCCGCCACATGCCCTGACCGGTCGGCGGCGTCAAGGTGAACGGCGTGCCCTTGCTGAACGTCGTGAACGCCGTCGTCTGGTAGGTGACGTTGTTGCCGATGCCGGTCCAGCCGGTGGAGAAGTCCAGGGTGGTCTGCGCCTGGGCCGCGCCGGGTGGCGCGCCGATGGCGCCGATGGCGCCGAGTACCGCGAGGTACAGCAGGTTCAAGCGCGGAAGCTGTCGCTGCCGACGCACGGTGCGCTCCGCAACGGCAGTGAAAGACGGCCGCGCGCGGCTCAGACAAAGACTGTCACCCATGAGTCATCCCCTATGTCCAATGGTTTGAGTCGGTCGGCCCGGATCACTTGAGGTGCATCGCCTCATCCGTTGACGCGGATGACGTACTGCGTATGCTTTGTCTTGGAGATCTCTTGGGCCGTGACGGCAAGCAGTCTTGCATGAACCTTTGATTCGGTTCTCCGCAAAAGACAGGTGAACAAGGTGGTATGCGCTGAAATGCCGAAAATCAAATGAACCGGTCATTCGCCATTCGCCATTCGCCATTCGCCATTCGCCATTCGCCAGTCGCCAAGCGCCAGGCGAAGGGCGGGCGGAAACGTGTCCCTCCATCAGGGGGTCAGGCGTTGTTCCGTCGCCTTGACCGGGACGATTCAGTCGCGCGATGCCGGCCGCTCCGTCCGCCCGTTGGCGTGTCGGGCGAAGCGGTCGCTGTCGTCGCCATGCACCGGCGCGGCATCCGGCCAGGGCCAGCCGCCGAATTCCGTGCGGCGGTAGTCCTCGAACGCCTGGCGCAGCTCCTGCTCGGTGTTCATGACGAAGGGACCGTACTGCGCCACGGGCTCCCCGATGGGACGGCCTTGCAGCATCAGCAGCTCGCCGGGTTCGTCGCCGTTGATCAGCACGACCGTGGCGCCCGCGCGCACTTCGATGGAGGACCTGACCGGCACGACCTGACCCTCGATGGTGATCTGGCTGCCGGCGAAGAAGTACAGCTTGCGCCGCGTGCCATCGCCCAGCGCCGCGGGCAGGGTCCATGTCGCGCCCGCTTCCAGGCGCAGCGTCCACATCGCCAGGTCCGAATGCTGGCGCGAACCCCAGGAGTCCGGCGGCGGCGCGAGCGGCTTGGCCGCGCCGGCATGGCCGTTGCCGTGGCCATTTCCGTTGCCGTTGCCGTTGCCGTTGCCGGCGCCCGGCAGCTCCCCGGCGATCACCACCACCTCGGTCGCGCGTCCCGCTTCATCGACGAAGGTGTGCCGCGGGATGTCCTGCGACCAGAACATCGTGAAGTGCGGCTCCACCATCTTGCTGTCCGCCGGCAGGTTGAGCCAGATCTGGAACAGCTCCAGCGGATTGGGCCGATCGGTGTGCAGCAGGGGGAACATCTCCGCGTGGACGATGCCCTTGCCGGCCGTCAGCCACTGCACGTCGCCGCCGCCGAAGCGCGCGCCGGCCCCCAGCGAGTCCGCATGGTCGATGCGGCCCTTGCGGACGATGGTCACGGTCTCGAAACCGCGGTGCGGATGCGCCGGGAAGCCCGGCACCTGCTCCCCGTGGTACATGCTCCAGCCGTCCTGGCGCGAGAAGTCCGAGCCCATCTTCCGGCCCGCCAGCAGCGACGCGTCCGGTCCGTAGCGGCCGTTGCCGCGCGGATAGGCGTCGTCGTGGTGGACGCAGAACAGGAAGGGGTCGAGCGTCTCCCAGGGCATGCCGAGCGGCTGCACGGAGACAATGGGGGAGGCGGGCGAATCGTTAGCGGTCATGGGGAGTTTCCGGCAATGTGGTCGATGAACCATTGTCAACGCCCATTGCACGCGGTCGCAGGCTGGCATCCCCGGCGGCAACCCGGGCGGGAGCGCCGATTGCCACGGCGCGGCATCCCGACCTCTCCAGACCGTCCCCCAGGCGCTTGGCGAGACCGCCCGTTTCCCGTTTCCCGCTCCCAACGCCTTGCTCATGTCCAACACGCGCTGCTCCACTGGCATCTCCGGCCTGGATGACATCCTCCAGGGGGGACTGCCCCAGGGCCACCTTTATCTCTTCGAAGGCGAGCCGGGCACCGGCAAGACCACGCTCGGCATCCACTTCCTGCTGGCCGGCCTGGCCGTCGGGGAATCCGGGCTGTACGTCACGCTGTCCGAGACCGGCAACGAATTGAAGGAGGTCGCCCGCTCGCACGGCTGGGACCTCGACGCGGCCGGCCTCGAGGTCTTCGAGCTGGTCAGCCCGGATCAGCTGGGTCCGGAGGCGGAGCAGACCATCATCCATCCCGCCGAGCTGGAGCTGAACCAGACGGTCCAGGGCGTGATGGCGCGCATCGAGGCGAACCGTCCGAAGCGCGTCGTCTTCGACAGCCTGTCGGAGATGCGCCTGCTCGCGCAGGACCCGCTGCGCTACCGGCGCCAGGTGCTGGCGCTCAAGCACTTCTTCGCCCGGCACGACTGCACGGTGCTGATGCTGGACGACCTCAGCGCCTCCACCGGCGACATGCAGCTGCGCAGCATCGCCCACGGGGTCGTGTGGCTGCAGCAGGTCGTGGGCGAATACGGCGCGGACAAGCGCTTCCTGCGCGTGGCCAAGATGCGGGGCATCGGCTTCCGCAGCGGGGAGCACGACTTCACGCTCAAGACCGGCGGCCTGGAGGTGTTCCCGCGCCTGGTCGCGGCCGAGCACCACAAGGTGTTCCGGCCCGAGAACGTCAGCACCGGGAACGCCGCCTTCGACGACGCGCTGGGCGGCGGCCTGGCCCGCGGCAGCAACACCCTGTTCGTCGGACCGTCGGGGGTCGGCAAGACCACCACCGCCATCGCCTGCGTCCACGCGGCGCTGCGGCGCGGCGAGCGGGCCGCCTACTACCTGTTCGACGAAGGCCTGGGGACCTTGCTGCCGCGCGCGAAGACGCTGGGCTACGACCTGCAGGGCTACATCGACGACGAGCAGTTCCTGCTCAACGCGCTGGATCCGGCAGAGGTCACCGCCGGTGAATTCGCCGCGCGCGTGCGGCGGTCGGTCGAGGAGGACGGCGCCCGCACCGTGGTGATCGACAGCCTCAACGCCTATCTGCAAGCGATGCCGGGCGGCAAGTTCCTGATGCTGCAGATGCATGAACTGCTGACCTACCTCAACCAGCGCGGCGTGATGACCATCCTGGTGCTGGGGCAGCACGGCATCCTCGGCCAGGGACGCATCGACATCGACCTCAGCTACCTCAGCGACGCGGTCGTGCTGTTCCGCTACTTCGAGGCGCGCGGCAACCTGCTCAAGGCGGTCTCGGTGGCGAAGAGCCGCACCAGCAAGCACGCCAGCACCATCCACGAATTCCGCCTCGGCGAGCAGGGCGTGGAGATCGGCGTGGCGCTGACCGACTTCGAAGGGGTGGTGTCCGGCATCTCGCGCTACGCCGGGGAGGTCGCCCTCCTGAGCGACAGCGACGATTTGCCGTCGCGCCGCTGAATGACGAGCGCATTCGAATCCCGCGTGATCGTCCTGGCGCCGTTCGGCCGGGATGCGCAAGTGATCGCCGAGGTGGTGTCGGGCCTCGCCCCGGCCCATCCCGTCCATACCCCCGAGCAGCTGCTGACCGCGCTGAGTGACGGCGCCGCCGCGGCGGTGGTGACCGAGGAAGCCCTGTCCATCGCCCCCGGGAGCCCGATGCACCGGTGGCTGGGCGCCCAGCCCCCGTGGTCGGACTTCCCCTTCGTCGTCCTGACCAGCAAGCGCACCGGCCGGCGCGCGCCCGGCGCGGCGACGTCGCTGCACCTCATGGGCAACGTCATCCTGCTGGAGCGGCCGCTGAGCCCCGACACCCTGCACAGCGCGGTGGAGGCGGCGGTGCGCGCCCGCGCGAGGCAGTACGCGAACCGGGCGATGCTCGCCGAGCTGGCGGTCGCGCACGACGCGGTGGAGCGCCTCAACCGGGAGCTCGAGGACCGCATCGATCGGCGCACGCGGGAGCTCTCGACGGCCAACAACCGGCTCATGAACGAGATCGCCGAGCGCGAGCGGGCGCAGGCGGCGCTGCTGCAGGTCCAGAAGATGGAGGCGATGGGGCATCTGACCGGCGGCATCGCCCACGACTTCAACAACCTGCTGCACGTCATCGGCACCAACCTGGACCTGCTGGCGCGTCTGGACTGTCCGTCGCCGGCCGGCCGGATCGTGGAAAGTGCGCGCCGCACGGTGAAGCGCGGCGCGCGATTGACCGAACAGCTGCTGTCCTTCGCCCGCAACCAGTCGCTGGTGCCGCAGGCCACCGACGTGCATGCGTCGATCAACGGCATGCAGGAACTGCTGCTGACCTCGGTCGGATCGCGCGTGCGCATCGACCTGTCGCTGGACCATCCGCGGCCGGTCGTGCGGCTGGATCCCAACCAGCTGGAGATGGCGGTCCTCAACCTGGCCCTCAACGCGCGCGACGCGATGAAGGAAGGGGGCGCCATCCTGATCTCGACGCGGGAGATCGACTGGGAGCGCGAGGGTCAGGTCGTGCCCGGGCTGCGGGTCACGGTGGCCGACAACGGGGCCGGCATCCCACCCTCGATCATCGAGCGCGTCTTCGAGCCCTTCTTCACCACGAAGGCGATGGGCAGCGGCACCGGTCTGGGCCTGGCGCAGGTGTACGGCTTCGCGAAGCAGTCGGGCGGGCAGGTGAGCATCGAGAGCGCGCCCGGGCAGGGGACGCAGGTCCACCTCAGCTTCCCGCTGGCCACGGAGGCGCTGGCGGAGGACGCCGAGGCAGACCGTTCGAGCCTGGTCACGCCGCCGCAGGAGATCCTGGTGGTGGAAGACGACGACGAGGTGCGCCATTCCATCGTGCAGAGCTTGGAGCTGCTGGGGCATCAGGTGACGGCGGTGTCGAACGGCGCGGAGGCCTTGCTGACGCTGGACCGTCGCCAGCCGAGCCTGCTGATCGTCGACTACGTGATGCCGGGCATGAACGGCGGGGAGCTGATCCGCCGCGTGCAGGACGCCTGGCCCACGATCCCGATCATCCTGGCGACCGGGTATGCCGACATGGACAAGGTCGGCCAGGTGCTGGGCGCGCGCTCCATCCTGAAGAAGCCCTTCCGCGTGGATGCGCTGGCGGAGGCGGTGCACCTGGCGGTGGCCTGAACGGCTTTCCTGCCCCCTCTCCCGCAAGCGGGAAAGGGAGTCAGACCGGGGCGACGCCAAGGTCGCGTCAGGACGCCGGGTCGAAGAAGAACACGCGCAGCTCCTGTTGGCAGCGACAGGCCTCGGCGATGCGCGCGGCCCAGTCGACGGCGGCCTCGCGCGTGGGCAGCTCCAGCACCGTGAATCCCCCGTTGAGCGAGGGCGCCCACGGATAACCGCCTTCGGCGACGGTGCCGTCGGCCGAGACGAGCACGGGCGGGACGCTTTCGTCGATGCCGCCGCCGAAGACGTAGACGCCGGCGACCTTGGCCTCCTCGATCACGGCATGCGAGTCGCGGACCACCGCGTCCCAGTCGCCATCGGGGACGACCATCGCGGCGCTGGGGAAGGAGATCAGGTACTTGGCCATGGGGCTCTCTTTCAGGAATGTCGTCGCCGGAACCAGGGCGATCATGCCCAAGAACACAGGTTGGCGGCCTGCGCAATTCGGGATTGATGTTGAAATCATCGTTCCCTTCAACCCGCCCTTCCGAATCTCCCCGTGTTCACTTCCACCTTCACGTTCTACAAGGGCGAGTACGACGCCGACTTCCATGCACTGGACAACGCCATCGCGGAGATGGCCAAGGCCATCCCGGGCTACCTCGGCGAGGAGAGCTGGGAGAACCCCGCGCTGGGGCTCATCACCAACGTGTACTACTGGGAGTCGATGGACGCGTTGCGCCAGTTGATGAGGCATCCGCTGCATCTGCGGGCCAAGCAGCAGCACGAGCGCTGGCTCAAGGGCTACCAGGTGGTCATCAGTGAAGTGGCCAGCATGTACGGCAGCCTGGATATCCATCCGCTGGCGGGACGCCGGATCTCGGCCGTGACCAAGCGCGAGCATGAGTCCGGCAAAAAGCCCGGGAGCGAGCGGCCGGCCCGCGCCGCCGCGGGCGAGCTGCACATCTCCGTCGACAAGTCCGATCTCGACGTCGATCTCATCCACGCGTTCCTCGCGAACGAATCGTCCTGGGCTCGCGGCGTCCCGCGTCAGGTCGTCGAGCGCTCCATCGCGCACTCGCTGTGCTTCGGTGGTTACATCGACGGGCGCCAGGTCGCGTTCGCGCGGGTGATCTCGGACTTCTCGACCTTCGCGAACCTGGTCGATGTCTTCGTCCTCCCGACGCATCGCGGCCGGGGGCACAGCAAGCGCCTGATGGATGCTGTGATGTCTCATCCCGATCTGCACGGACTCCGGCGATTCACGCTCGCCACGGGAGACGCGCACGGGCTCTACGCGCCGTTCGGCTTCACGCCGCCGCTGAAGCCGGCGACGCTGATGGAGCGCTACTTGCCCGGTCTGTACGAGTCGACCTCGGAGAGAGGGTGAACGAGTGACGACAGCGATCTCCGTTCACCACGCCTTCGAGCAGATGGCGCGTCACCGCCACGGCGAGGGCTATGTCGCGCTCGTGCTCACGGGCGGCTACGTGGAGGCGGGTGACCGGGGACGGCTGCGCGTCGAGGCCGGCCAGGCCGTGTTCCATGGCGAGCACGAATCGCATCGGAACGAGTTCTTCGGCATCGGCGCACGGGTGCTGAATCTGCCGGTGTCCGGGCGCGACATCCGCGAGGCGTTCGGGCAGGTCGACGATGCCGATGCGGTCGCCCGGCTCGCCGAGCGCGACCCCGCCGAGGCCGCGCGACTGCTGCACCGGATGTTTCGACCGCTCGCCGTGCGACTGGACGATTGGCCGGACCTGCTGGCCGCGGCGCTCTCCGCCGATCCGGATCTCGGGCTCGCCGAATGGGCCGACACCATGGGCATCGCGCCGCAGTCGCTCAGCCGGGGCTTCCACCGCGCCTATGGCACCAGCCCGAAGCGCTACCGCCTGGAGCAGCGAACGCTGCAGGCGCTGCGCCGTCTGCCGGACTGGCAGGGATCGATGGCGATGCTCGCCGCAGAGACCGGCTTCGCCGACCAGGCCCACCTGACGCGCGCCATCGTGGCGCTGACCGGCCGGACACCGAAGTACTGGCTGGGTTAAGTCCGTTCAAGAAGGGAAGGCACGGCATGCCTAGCATCCAGGCATGCAACGACGACTCTTCCTCAACACGCCGCTGATCGCGTCGATGGCGTCCCTGCTTGCCGTCGAGCCCGTCGGCGCCCAGACCCGGCCCAATCGCACGCGATGGCGGGTGCGGGCGTCCGAAGGCTTCGATGCGATCGCCTTCCTCGGGCCGTTGTCGGGCACGCGGCTCTACCTCGATTTCTATGGCGACGACGCCGACGCCTTCGCGCCGCGCCTGCCCGAGGCGGTAAGCGGCGACGTGGCGCGGTTGTGGAACGAGGCGACCAAGGACGGCTTCGGCCTGCTCGGTCCCAACCTGCAGGTGCTGTTCTCGGCCAACGGCCACGACGCGACGATCGCCACGCTGCTGGCCGCGCTCCGGTCACGGGAGAGCTCCATCCTGCCGAGCTACAAGGCCAGCAGTTATTGGAGCGAAGAGGACTGGGCCTGGTTCGACCGCGCGGCGCCCCGAATCGACGCGATCTTCAGCGCGATGCAGCGCGCCGGGTTCGCGGCCTTCCGCAAGGAGCGGATCGGCGAGGACCTGGACCGTCGCATCGCGGAAGTGGGGCGCGCACTGGCCGGCTTCGACGTGATCTCCTGGCAGGAGAAGCTGACCGGTCGCCGCTTCGAACCGGAGATCCAGATCGTGCTGCTTCAGTTCTCCAAGCCGCACGGCATCAAGGTGCAGGGGCAGACCTTCCTGCAGGCGGCCGACTACGACACCGCGACCACGGTGCGCATTGCCGCGCACGAGATGCTCCATCCGCCGATGCCGATGGACGGCCCGGCCGCGACCGGGGCGCTTGCCGCGTTCGACCGCGATCCGTTGATCGCGAAGATCGTGCGCGAGCACGATCCGCGCTGGGGTTACACGACGCTGAAAGGACTGATGGACGAGGATCTGTGCCAGGCGCTGGACCAGATGATCAGCGAGGCGCTGGGCGTGGCACGCAACCCGGCGGACCGCTGGCGCAGGTCGGACGACGGGGTCCACGTGATCGCCGCGGGTCTGTACGGGCTGCTGCGCCAGGACCGTTGGGCGGAGAAGGGCGGGTCGATCGAACGCTGGCTCGCCGACGCTGCTGCGAAGGGACGACTGGACCCGTCGGTGTTTCATCCTGCAGCGGCGCGGGTGCTAGAGCGGCCCGTCGATGCGCTGTGGCCGGTGGCTCCGGATGCGCCGGATGCGCCGGCGAAGCGGGCGTCGGCTTCCGGCTGATCGCCGCACGGGGCCGTTCAACCGCTCCATCCGCAGCTCGCGACACGGCGGTCCACCAGCGCCGGTCACTCGCATACAACGCCTCCTGGAGCAATTGGAGGATTGAACATGCAGGCAGTTTCTGCGGCGGGCGCGAGCGAAGAACGCGTGACCGCCACCGTCCCTCGGAAGAGGAGTTACTTCATGGCCAGCGCGGCCACGGTCCTGGCCATCGGGATCGCGGCGGCGGCGAGCTGGTTCACGGCGATGAGCTTCGTCGAGGCCTACGGCATCGGCGCTGCGCACTTCGGCCAATCCACCGACCTGGCCAGGCGGACCGGGCCTGGCATGGAGCTCGTCGTGCTCGACGCGGTGGCCGTGCTGTTCGTGGCGGTGCTGGCGCGAGTGGCGTGGCGGGGCTTCCGCTCAGGCGCACGAGCCACGCTGTAAATGCAGCTGCATGCGGTCGAATTCGATCGCCGCTTGCGGTGAGCGTTCCAGCATCTTCACAACCGCCGGATGATCCTCGTCATCACCGCTTGCGCGTCACCGCCCCGAGGATGGCCGTACCCACGTGTCCGGCCAGCTCCTGATAGCGCGCGTCGTAGATGACCGAGCTCGCCATCTGGGGCTCTTCCACCTCGGTGCTCCAGATGGTCGTCTTGCCGTCGACGGCCATCAGCCGCGTCGCGACCTTCAGTCGCAGCGAGCAGGAGCCCAAGCCTGTGCAGGTCTGCTCGGCGCTGGCGGCGCGGACATGCAGACGCCGCCAACTGGCAGGCGCATCGACGGCTTTCGAGGCGACACCGGGCGTTTCGATCACCACGACATGCGCGATGCCCGCCGCGTTCAGCTGCTGCGGGATCCGGGTCGTCGCCGCCGTCTGGAACTTCTCGAGGACCAGATCGCGCGAGGCCTTCATCCGGTCCACCGGCTGGGGCTTGTCCGTCGTCAAGGCGGCGACCTCGTAGACGAGCACGATCCCGTCGACCGGAACCGGGAGGGTGTAGCCGCTCTCGACATGGGTGTTTTTCTGCTCTGTGGCGCAAGCCGTGAGCAGCGTAGCCGCGGAGACCGCGACGAACTTCAGGAATAGGATTCTTCGCATGGGACGACACGCTAACGGCACCGCCTGCGTGCGCTCCTCGGGAGTTACCCCACGCACTCGTGGCTCAGTTCGCTGACCACCGGTAGCATCGCGCGTCCCCCGCCCGAGCCTCCGCCCTTCATGTCATCGTCCGTTCCCGCCGGCAACCCCGCTGACGCCGTTGCCGGCGCGCAGCCACTGCGCATCCTCGACGTCCGCCACGCGATGGCGCTGTGCATCGGCATGGTGGTCGGCGCGGGCATCTTCAAGACCTCGCCGATGGTGGCGCAGTTCCTGGCGACGCCGGAGCAGCTCTACCTCGCCTGGGCGCTCGGCGGCGTGCTGTCCTTCGTCGGCGGGCTGTGCTTCGCGGAGCTGGCCGCCGCCTTCCCCGATGCCGGCGGCGACTACCACTTCCTGCGACGCGCCTTCGGCGCGCGGCTGGGCTTCCTGTTCGCGTGGTCGCGCTTCGCGGTGATCCACACCGGCTCGATGGCCTTGCTCGGTTTCGTGTTCGGGGACTACCTGGCGCAGGTGGTCGACCTCTCGCCGTGGCTCGGCGAGTCCGTCAGCGCATGGCTGGCGGGCGGGCTCATCGTCGCGCTCACCGGACTGAACCTGCTGGGCGTGCGCGTCGGCCTGGGCACACAGCTCGGGCTGACGACGCTGGTCATCGGCGGGCTGTTGCTGCTCGGCATGAGCGCGGGCGTGCAGCAATGGCAAGGACTGGCACCGGTCGCACCCGCCGCGTCCGGCGCCGGGTCCGACGCCGGATCTGGCGCACTCGGCGCGGTGAACGGCGCCACGGTCTCCTGGGGCACGGCGATGGTGTTCGTCTTCCTCGCCTACGGGGGCTGGAGCGACGCCGCCACGCTCTCCGCCGAGATGAAGGACCCGCGCCGCGGCATCGTGCACGCGCTGCTGCTGGGCCTGGGCACGGTGACGGCGCTGTACCTGCTCGCCAACTGGGCCTACGTGCGCGTGCTCGGCATGGGCGGACTGGCCGCGAGCGCGGCGCCGGCGGCCGAATCGATGCGTGTGGTCTTCGGCCGCGGCGCGGAACTGGCGATGGTCGGCGTGGTGACGCTGACGGCCTTGTCGGTGATGAACGCGATCCTGATCGCCGGGCCGCGAACGACCTACGCGGCGGCGCGCGATCTGGCGGCGGAACTGCAGCTCGCGCGCTGGGACGCCGACCGCGGCACGCCCACGGCCGCGGTGATCGCGACCAGCGGCATGGCCCTGGCGCTGGTCGCGTTCGGCGCGGCGACGCGGGGCGGCTTCTCGACCATGGTCGACTACCTGTCGCCGGTGTACTGGTTCTTCATGACGCTCAGCGGCCTGGCGGTGCTGGTGCTGCGCCGCAAGGCGCCGGACCACCCGCGGCCCTTCCGCGTGCCGCTGTACCCGGTGCTGCCGCTGGTGTTCGTCGGCTGCAGCACGTACGTGCTGTGGGCCAGCGTGGCCTACGTCAGCTCGGGGGCCGTGGTCGGCGTCGCCGTGCTCGCCGCCGGTGCGCTGCTGCTGGCGAGCTACGGCCGCCTTCGACGGCGGCCTTGATCAGCCCAGCCGGAGCGACACCTCGACGTCCTCGCCGAACGGCAGCGACAGGTAGCCGCCGTCGGCAGCGCGGATGCGCTTCAGGTAGTCGGGGCTGTAGTCGACGTTGTCGGCGATGACGATCGCCCCGGGCCGCAGGTGCGGCTCGACCAGGTCGAGCACGTCGTCGTACAGGGCCTTCGCGCCGTCGAGCAGCAGCAGGTCGATCGACGCCGGCAGCCCGTCGCGCAGCGTCTGCAGCGCGTCACCCGCGCGGAAGTCCACCAGGTCGCCCAGGCCGGCCTCGGCCACGTGCGCGCGTGCCTGGGTCACCTTGGACGGCTCGAACTCCGTGGTGATCAGCAGCCCGCCGCCGTTGTCGCGCAGCGCCGCGGCGAGATGCAGCGTCGACAGTCCGAAGGACGTGCCGAACTCGACGACGTGCCGCGCCTTGGCATGCCGGGCCAGCAGATAGAGGAGCCGGCCGGTCTGCGGCGACACCGGCAGCCAGAGGTCCTTCAGCTGGCCGTAGAAGGCCAGGTACTCCGTCTTGCTGCGCATGAGGCGCTCGCGTTCGGCGCGCGGGATGGCGGCCGCCGCGGGGCTGGTCGCCGCTTCGGCCTGCGCGAACAGGCGGGTCAGGAGCGGCGCCAGGGGCGCCGTGGTCAATGTCGTCGTGGTCGAGGTGCTCAGTGAGGTCATGATGAGGTGAGGTGAGGTGAGGTGAGGTGAGGTGAGGTGAGGTGAGGTGAGGTGAGGTGAGGTGAGGTGGAGGGCGGCTCCGCGCCCCGGTGTCGAATACGATCAATCCGTCGTGTTTTTAGAATACGATTGATCCGTCACATTCGCTATTCGCATTCCAGCCGCCACCGCCGCCTCGCCATGTCCACCCGCAAACCGCCCCAGATCTCCTCCCGGAAGCTGCCTCAGCAGGCCCGTTCGACCGACCTCGTGGCCGCCATCCTTCAGGCGGCCATTCAGGTTCTGGAGACGGAAGGCGCCGCGCGCTTCACGACCGCGCGGGTCGCGGAACGGGCCGGTGTCAGCGTGGGATCCGTCTACCAGTACTTCCCGAACAAGGCGGCGATCCTGTTCCGGCTTCAGACCGACGAGTGGCAGGCGACCACGGCGACCCTCCGACGGATCCTGGAGGACCGGAAGCGGCCGCCGCTGGAGCGGCTGCGGGTGCTGGTCCTGGCCTTCCTCAAGTCCGAGTGCGAAGAGGCGGGGATGCGCGTGGCGCTCAATGACGCGGCGCCGCTGTACCGCGATGCGCCGGAGTCGCAGGCGGCCCGGTCGGAAGTGACGCTGACGATGCAGGCCTTCATGGAGGAGGCCGTGCCCGACGCGGAGGTCGCGGCGCGCGCATTGGCGGGCGACCTGATCCTCACGACCTTGAGCGCGGTGGGGCACGACTTCTCGGCCAGTCCGAGGACGGCGGCCGAGATCAAGGCCTATGCGGGGGCCCTGGCGGACATGCTCTGCGCCTACATCGGCAGCCTGAAGGCGGCGCCGAAGGTGAAGCTCAGCCGCCGCCGGCCGGCATGAGGGCGTCGCGGGGTCTGGCCACCAGCAGGGCCAGCGCCACCAGCGCGGACGCTGCGACGGTCACCGCGGCGGCCAGGTAGACCGCGTCGACCGAATAGGCCCGCGCGAGCGCACCCGCCGCCGGACTGAGCAGGCCCAGCGAGACGTCGAGGAAGGCGACGTACGCGCCCATGGCCAGGCTGCGTGCCTGCGGCGGAGCGCGACGCACGGCTTCCACGCCGAATCCGGGGAAGGCGAGCGAATAGCCGAATGCCGTCAGGGCCGCGCCCGCGTAGGCGACGGAGGGACTGTCCGCCTGCCAGATCACCAGCAGGCCGACGGCCTCGAGGAGCACGCAGACGAGCGCCACCTTGGCACCGCCGATCTTGTCGGGCAGGTGGCTGAAGAGGACGCGCGCGCCGATGAAGGCGACGCCGAAAGCCGTGAAGGCGAGCGACGCGTCGCCCCATTGTTTGGAGACGAAGAGCAGGGCGATGAAGGCCGTGATCGCGCCGAAACCGGCGCTGCACAGGGCCAGGCCCAGCCCGGGGCCGCTGACGGCGGCGAGCACGGCGTAGAACGGCGTCCTGCGGCTGGCCGCGGGCGGCACGACGGGCGCGCGGGTGACGACGAGCAGGCCCAGGAACGGGATCACCACCACGGCGGCGCAGAGGCCGGCGAAGCCGCGGCTGGCGTTCAGGGCGACGCCCAGCGGGGCGCCGACCGCATAGGCGCCGTAGATGGCCGTGCCGATCCAAGCCATCACCTTGCCGGCGTTCCGCGGCCCGACGAGGCCGATGCCCCAGCCCATCGCGCCGGTGACCAGGAGGCTCTCGCCGACCGCGAGCACGAGGCGTCCCGCGACCAGCACCCAGACCGCGAGCGAGGGTCGTGTCGGGAAGATCAGCGAGACCAGGTAGACGACGCCCGACGCGGCCGCAAGTGCCAGGCCGAGCCGGACGGCGCGATCGGTGCCGCGGAGATCGGCGAAGTTGCCGGCCCAGGCGCGGGACAGCAGCGCCGCCGCGAACTGCGAGCCGATGACAAGGCCGACCACCAGCTCGTCCATGCCCAGCGTGTGGTGCACGTGCAGGGGGAGGACGGGCAACTGGAGGCCGATGGTGAGGAAGCCGATGAAGACGGTCAGTGTCAGCGGCAGCAGCCGCAGGAAGATGTCGGCGCCCGACGGCCCGGAGGCGTCGCCGCGCGATGCGTCGATGGAGCGATTCATGGTCGTATGTGAAGAGGGGAATCGGGCGTCGCCGCCTGGAGCGGATGCTCAGACGACGACTTAATGCGATGGATTGATCGCATTGAAGAATACGACTGATCCGTCGTATTCCCTATTCGCATTCACGAACGGCGGAGCGCTGGCGCGCGCATGCGCCGCGATCCGGTCGATCTCCCTCCTGGCCGATGGTCCCGCGCGGGCGGCGGGGGATCGTCAGGCGCTGGATCGGCGGCGGGACGCGTGCCCGCTGTTCAGGTTTCCGGCTGGGTCCGGTGTTCAGAACGCCGCGACCAGCGAATCGGCGAAGCGCTCGGCCACGAACTGCCGGACCTCGGGCGACTGGAAGGCGCGGACCAGCTTCGGCACCCAGGGGCGGTCCTTGTCCTGTGTCCTCACGACGATGAGATTGGCGTAGGGGCTCTTGGCGTCCTCGATCGCGATCGCATCGCGTTTGGGGACGAGGCCTGCCTGCACCGCAAAGTTCGTGTTGATCGCGCTGGCGTCGACGTCGTCCAGCGTGCGCGGCAGTTGGGCCGCGTCGACCTGGATGATCTGCAGCTTGCGCGGGTTCTCGGCGATGTCGAGCGTCGTGGCCGAGATGCCCGCGCCAGGCTTGAGCTTCAGGACGCCGGCCTTGTGCAGCAGCTGCAGCGCGCGGCCGCTGTTGGTCGGGTCGTTCGGGATGGCGACACGGGCGCCGGTCGCGAGTTGATCGAGCCGCCGGATGCGCTTCGAGTAGAAGCCCAGCGGCGCGGTGACGGTGACGCCGACGGCGCTGAGCTGGTAGCCGCGTGCCTGGATCTGCGACTGCAGGAAAGGCAGGTGCTGATAGCTGTTGGCCTGCACGTCCCCGGCGTCGAGCGCCGCGTTGGGCTGCACGTAGTCGGAGAACTCGACGATCTGCAGCGTCAGGCCATCGCGTGCGGCGATTTTCTTCGCGACCTCGGCGATCTGCGCATGCGGGCCGTTGGTCACGGCGATCTTGATGAGGTCCTCCGCGCGGCTCGCGCTGGAGAAGAGGAGGGCGACGACGGCGGTCGCCGCGGCGGTGAGTCCGAGGAGGGTGGAGCGTCGGGTGGCCATGTCGATGGAGGAACGGTCTGGGAACGAGAAAGAGCCCGGGAGGCGGGACTCCCGGGCTTGAAGATGCTCGGTAGAGCACACGGCAAAGGTCGACGTCAGGATCGCCCGGTTGGCGGCGTTCGGCTACGAAGGGATGCGCAGGTGCTTATAGCGTTCGCTTGTTTGGCTGCTGGCCATGGGTGTCCGTGGCGGCTGCAGGGCGGGCCCCTATGATTCCCGCACCAGCTTCGGGGAGTTCCGCGTTGAGCAAGAGGAAGGAACGGCATGTCAGCGGGCGGCAGGCCGCCGACGCGCTGGTCGATCAGGGCCGCTGGGCGGACGCGGCGGCGAGTTACCGCGCCCTGGCCAAGACGGGCAGCCAGGATGACGTGCTCTTCCACAACTGGGGTGTGGCGCTGCGCGAGCTCGGACGGTCCGAAGACGCCATCGCCGCCTTCGAACGGGCCATCGGCCTCAAGCCGAGCTATGCGAAGGCCTTTCACGGCCTGAGTCTGGCCTACCGGGACATCGGCGCCACGGACTCGGCGCTGATGGCCATCGAGCTCGCCATCGCGAACGATCCCGAGCGCGAGACCTTCAGGCTGGAGCTGATCGATCAGACGATCGCCACGGGCGCCCTGGACGCGGCCATTCACCTGGCGGATCGATTCGATCGCAGTGCCCCGGGCTTCGCCATCGCGCAGAACCTCAAGGGATTGGCGCTTTGCAAGGCCGGATCGCTGGACGGCGCGCTGGAAGCCTTCAGCAACGCGATCGAGTCGGACGCGCGCTTTGCCGCGCCACGTCAGAACCGCGCGAACCTGCATCTGCGGGCCAGGCGGTTCTCGAGGGCGGTTGCGGACTTCGACGCGGCGATCAAGCTGGCTCCGCGCACGGCGTGGCTCGCAGGTCTGAGGCTGTACGCCGCGATGCACATCTTCGACTGGCGCGGCCTCGCGCAGCGCCAGCGGCGCTCCTGACGGCCGTCGCAACGGGCGAGCCCACCGCGCAACCGTTGATCGTCCAGCACCTGACGGACGATCCGGCGTTGCAGCAGAGGGCGGCAAGGACCTGGGTAGCACAGACTCTGCCGAAACCTCGGCAGGTCGAACGAACGTTGGGCTTCCCCGCGGGTCGCAAGATCCGCATCGCCTATGTCTCGCGCGACTTCCACAGCCACCCCGTCGCGTACCTGATCGCGGAGGTGCTGGCGCTGCATGACCGGCAAGTCTTCGACGTCGCGATCATCAACTACGGCAACCCCAGCGAGGATCCGATGCAGCAGCGGCTGCGCGCTGGCGTCGATGCGTTCATCGATGTCCAGCATCAGTCCGACGAGCAGATCGTCCGGATCTGCCGCGAGCTGTCGATCGATATCGCCATCGATCTGACGGGCTACACCGACCACGCCCGCAGCGCGATCTTCGCGAGCCGTATCGCGCCGGTGCAGGTGCTCTACCTCGGATATCTCGGGACATCGGGTTCGGCGCTGTACGACTACGTCGTCGCGGACCGGCATCTCGTCGACGAGCGCACGCGCGGCTTCATCGACGAGCGGCTGCTGGTGCTGCCGTCGTACCAGGCCAATGATCGCCAGCGTCCGAGACCGGCGGCCGATGAGCAGCGCGCCGCCGCCGGGCTGCCCCGGGACGCATTCGTGTTCTGCTGCTTCAACAACCCGGCGAAGCTGACGCCGTCGATGTTTGCGGCGTGGGCGCGGATCCTGGAGCGCGTGCCAGGCTCGGTGCTCTGGCTGCTGGCGGAGGAGGACGAGGCCATCCGCAACCTCCGGAGCCACGCCGATGGATTGGGTCTCGATCCGGCTCGCCTCGTCTTCGCGGATCGTTGCGATCGCGAGACCTATCTCGCGCGCCTCGCGTCGGCGGATCTCTTCCTCGACACGCTGCCCTACAACGCTGGCACGACGGCCAGCGATGCCCTGTGGATGGGCCTGCCGGTGTTGACGCAGGCGGGGCGGTCCTTCGCCGGCCGCATGGCGTCCAGCCTGCTCTATGCCGTGGGCATGCCGGACCTGGTGGTCGCCACGCAGGACGAGTACATCGACACCGCGGTGGCGCTTGCGATCGATGGGGGCAGGTACCGGGAACTTCGGAATCGCCTCCAGGAAAATCGCGATTCGGCTGCGCTGTTCGACACACCGGCTTTCACGCGCAGCTTGGAGTTGGCCTACCTCGCTGCGCTGTCAGGAACCCAGGACGGCGACATCGTCGTCGGTGAATAGAAGGTTTTCAGGAGCAACTCACGATGGCACATCGCGAACACCACTACCCGGTCACCGTGACGTGGACCGGCAACCAGGGCACCGGCACCTCCGGCTACAAGGCCTACCGCCGCGACCATGCGATCGAGTCGGCGGGCAAGCCGCCGATCCCGGGATCGTCCGACCCGGCCTTCCTCGGCGACAAGACCCGCTGGAATCCCGAGGACCTGCTGGTGGCGTCCACCAGCGCCTGCCACAAGCTCTGGTACCTGCACCTCTGCGCCGAAGCCGGCATCGCCGTGCTCGCCTACGTGGACGAGGCCGAAGGCACCATGGTGGAAGGCGCGAAGGGCCGTTTCACGCAGATCGTCCTGCGGCCGCGCGTCACCGTGCGCGCGGGCGACGACGTGGAGCTCGCCGGACGTCTCCACCACGAGGCGCACGAGCAGTGCTTCATCGCCAACTCGCTGAACTTCCCGGTGCGCTGCGACGCGTCGATCCACACGGAATGATCCGCGGCGGCACGTCAAGTCCCTGACGGACGCTTCCCCGTCCGGGCTGTGGCCGGGAATGGCGCGGTCGGGCAGCATGCGGTCCTCCGAATATCCGGATCCGATCGCATGCGTTTCCCCTCTCTCCGATCCGAGGCGGCGGCCCGTACCGCGTACACCGCCTGCACCGCCGCTGTCGCCTGCACCGCCTGGGCCACCAGCGTCCTGGCGCTGATCGCCCTCCCTGCCCACGCCGCGCCCGATGCGAAGAGCCTGCTCACCGACTCCGCCGCCATGAGCCAGCTCGTCGAGGCCGTGAGTTTCGACGTGATGTCCGAAACCGCGATCGACGCCTGCCAGGACCTCGGCGCGGCCTCCGTCCCGTCGATGCGCGAGGCCTGGATCGCCTGGCGCGGCCGCTACCAGATCGCCCCGATGCGGGTGGTGCTCACCCGCATGATGCAGCGGCGCAACGCCGATGCGCCCTGGGAAAAACTCGTCGAGCCCATGCGCCAGCGCGTGCTGGGCGACCCGCAGGCCTGCGTCACGCTGGCCCGCGAGTGGCAGGGCGGCGGCAAGGACGTCACCGCCAACTATCCGCAGGCGGGTGCCGTGGCCCGTGCGATCGTGCAGGCCAATCTGGTGATGCCGGTCACCCCGCTGCCGGTCGCCGTCGAGCCCGCCCGGGGGCAGGTCTTGCTGCCCAGCCAGGTGATCGCCCTGACGGAGCAGCGCGGCAACTGGCTCGTGATCTCCGAGGAGGCCGCCCGGCGCAAACTGGGGCTGGTCTACGTCAAGGGCCGCGTGGCCCGCGACCTGCGCCGTCCGGAGAACTTCTCCCTCGTGCAGGAGCAGGGCGACCGGATCGGCGAGCAAAACATCTACCTGAAGTTCAACGCCGAGTCCTGGGTGGGCCGGGAGATCGTCCTGCGCGGTGTCGTCACTTCGCTGAGCCGCCTGTCGATGGACCTCGCGGACGCCGCGCTGGTCACCGATCCGTCGGGGCTGACGCCGTCGCCGCTGGCGCAGACGCCGCTCGCGCGCAAGACGGTGTCGCTGCAGCGCGTGACGACGGCACCCGGCAAGGGGCTGGGCGAGAAGGACCTGGCCGCCGTCGTGATCCACGGCGAGGCCAACAACCTCAACGGGACCCGCTGGGAGGAGGACGTGCGTTTCCTGCTGCGGGACGGCAGCGTCTATCGCCGCACCGAGATGCCGCCGGACCAGCTCGACGTCACTGCGTCGCGCCAGCTCGAGCCGCAGCGCTGGGGCCGCTGGCGGAGCGCCGGCAAGGGCTACGCGATGCAGGCCCAGGACGACGACGGCCGTCCCGCCGGCGACTGGAAGCCAGAGGGCCACGAGGCGGTCCGCCCCTGGCCCAAGGACGCGCGGCTGGAGGGCAGCTTCAGCCGACGCAGCTTCACCGGCAGCATGATCACCGGGGGCACGTCGGCCACGCGGGGCATCCGCTTCACGAAGGACGGGCGCTTCGAGCGCAGCTTCAGCGCGGTCTCCAGCACCGGCAGCCTGCAGGCGATCACGGGCACGGTGGTCGCCGGCTCGTCGCACGGCGACGGCAAGGGCAGCAGCAGCACGGGCAGCAGCACCGTCGGCACGGGGCTCGGGGACGTCGGCGTCAGCAGCGGCACGCGCACCAAGGACGACGGCGCGAGCCGACGCGGGCGGTATCAGCTGAACGGCTTCGCGATCACGCTCGAGTACGACGACGGCCACCAGGAGCGGCTGCTCAGCTTCCCCGTCGACGGCGACAACCGCTCGGTCTACATCGGCACGGGCAGCTACGACCGGGACAAATGATGCGGCTTCAACCCTGCCCACCGCAGCGGCAGCACGCGCTGCATCACGTGATCGCGATCCTGATCGTGTCGCTGGCCGGCGTGGCGCACGCTCAGACGGCCTCCGGCTGCCAGGGCGTGTACGTCGATCCCCAGAAGCGCTTCCTCCACAACGAGGCCCCGGCCGCCGCCGTCCCGCAGGTCTTGCCAGCAGGGACGCCTTTGGGCGCGGTGGCCTACAAGCCGCGGGGTTCGACGACGGCGGTCCCGCTGGAGGACTACTTCGGGAAGTTCTGCACCACCGGGTTCCTGGTGATGCACGAGGGCCAGGTCGTGTTCGAGCGCTACCTGCAGCAGGCGAAGCCGTCGACGGCGCTGCTGTCCGCGTCGATGTCCAAGACCGTGCTCGCGCTGCTGGTCGGCATGGCGATCGACGAGGGCAAACTGTCCCTCGACGAGCACGTGGCGGCGGTGTTGCCGGACTTCCGCGACAGTGCCTTCGCCGACGACAGCGTCGAGGACCTGTTGCGCATGAATTCGGGCGTGGCGCTGAAGAATTCGTTCCGGCCCGGCGAGGCCTCGGACAACCAGACCACGAATCCGATGATCGAGCCCTTCACCGACATGCGCGTCTACTTGGCGGGCAAGAAGGACAAGGATCCCGCCGGCAAGGTCTTCAACTACAACGGCGCGGTGACGGCCGTGCTCGGCCTGATGCTGAGCGCGCGCACCGGCGTGAGCAACACCGAGTACCTGTCCACGCATCTGTGGGGACCGATGGGCGCCGAGTCCCCCGCCTACTGGATCAAGAACCGGGCGGGGCAGGAGGGCGTGCAGGGCCAGTTCGTCGCGACCTTGCGGGACTACGCGCGGTTGGGGCAATTGATCATGAACCTCGGCCGGGTGGGCGGGCGCCAGGTCGTTCCCCAAGCCTGGATCGCGCAGATGACCGCGCTGCGCAAGGACAAGCCCCAGCCCGCGAGTGTGCCGTTCTACGGCCTGCATGTCTGGATCCCGCAGACGGCGGGCGGGCGCTCCTTCGCGTGGGGCACCAACGGTCAGAACTTCTTCGTTGACCCGGTCGCAAAGGTCGTGATCGTGCATACCGGCAACAGCCCGGACGCGGAGTTCAACGGCAACGACCACCTGTTCCCGATGCGGGATGCGATCGTGGCCTCGCTGCGGGCTCGCTAGGAATTCATCGAGGAATTGAGCTAGGAACTGAGCTAGGAATTGAGCATCCGCAGGCGCCGCGCGGCTTCCTCGTCCACCGCGTCGTCGATTTCGCGGATCACCTCGCCGAGGTCCACCGGGCCCGTCGCATGCTTGAAGCGGCCGGTCAGCGGCGTGTCGGGGGTGAGGCTGCCGCTCTCGTACAAGGCCCAGATCTCGTGGCCGTAATCGGTGCTCAGCAGGTCCGGGGCGAAGCCGCCGAAGAAGTCGCGCAGGTTGTTGACGTCGCGCAGCAGCATGCGCTTGGCGTGGTTGTTGCCGGCGGCATCCACGGCCTGCGGCAGGTCGATGATGACCGGGCCGTCGCTGGCCAGCAGGATGTTGAATTCGGACAGGTCGCCGTGGACCACGCCCGCGCCGAGCATGCGTACCACTTCGGTCAGCAGGCTCTGGTGGTGCGTGCGGGCTTCCTCGGCGGTGAACATCGCGTCGTTCAGACGCGGCGCCGCATCGCCGTTCTCGTCCACGACGAGTTCCATCAGCAGCACGCCGTCCATGAAGTTGTACGGCCGCGGCACGCGCACGCCGGCGCCGGCCAGGCGGTAGAGCGCGTCGACCTCGGCGTTCTGCCAGGCGGCTTCCTGGGCCTGCCGGCCGAATTTCGTGCCCTTGGCCATGGCGCGGGCCTGGCGGCTGTTCTTGGTCTTGCGGTTCTCGGTGTAGTCGACGGCCTGGCGGAAGCTGCGCTGCGTCGCTTCCTTGTAGACCTTGGCGCAGCGGGTCTCGTCGCCGCAGCGCACCACGTAGACCAGCGCCTCCTTGCCGCTCATCAGCTGACGCACGACGGTGTCGATCAGGCCTTCCTCGATCAGGGATTGGAGACGCGGGGGTGCTTTCATCGGAGCTTTGAGGGGCGCATCAGACGCCGCAGGGTGCGGCGCGCGCGATCGCATGGATGCCATTGGGCGGAGCGGCATCTTCTCATGGTGGTGCGGCCTCGTCGGCCACCGGCGCATCTGCCCGGCGCGCCGATTGCCCTGGCGGGCGACGGATTTGGTTTGCGCCCGCACCGACGGATGTGCGGATGTGAATCGTTCGATGAATCGTCTGTGAATCGCTCGATGAATAGTTCAGGAGGGGGCGGATAGATGGATTCCTGGTCAACAAGTCGCTTGGGTTCCAGCGCCGTTTCCTCTGAAAACTCGCGCTGGATCAGTTGAAGCACGGTCATCCCAACGGACGCCAGAACGGACGAAGTGGATGCCTCATGAATAGTTCAGCGAGTTCCTCACGAATCGAAGGATCGACGGCCACATGTCCTGGTTGCGCAATTCCCACGGTCAGCCGCGGCTGACTGGACTGCTGCGGTGGGCCAGGCGCGCGGCCGTGCGCACGCCCGTCCTCGGCGTGCTGCTGCTCGCCATCCGCAACTACGTGCTGCACCAGAGCGCCAACCAGGCGGGGAGCATGGCGTTCTCGATCGTGCTGTCGATGTTCCCGCTGCTGCTGTTGCTGTCGGCGGGGGCGGCGTACATCGGATCGCCCGGCGACGCCGCCGCGCTGGCGGGCCGCGTCGTGGAGTACGCGCCGCCGCTCGTGCGCAGCGCGCTGCAGCCGGTCGTCAACCAGGTGCTGGCCCAGCGCAGCCAGGCGCTGCTGGCCATCGGCCTCTTCGTCACCTTGTGGACAGCGTCGTCCGGCATGCAGGCGGTGCGCACCGCGCTGAACCGCGCCTACGCCATCGAGCGCGGCGCGCCCTTCTGGCGGGCGCGCCTCAAGGTCATCCTGTTCACGCTGATCGTCGGCGGCGCCATCCTGACCATCTTCAGCTCCGTCATCGTCATGCCCTACGTCTGGGAGGCGCTGGAGAACGGCGTGGGCAAGGGCCGCGAGACGCTGTGGCTGCGCAACAGCGTGCGCTACGGCGTCGCGTTCCCCGTGCTGGTGGTGCTGTATGCGCTGCTCTACGGCTGGCTGCCCGATGTCCGCTTGAGACTGCGCACCGTGCTGCCCGGCGCCGTCGTCGGCGCGGCGCTCTGGGTGGCGTCCGCGGCGACGCTCTCCTACACCCTGCGCAGCGCCGGCAAGCTGGCGCTGCTCTACGGCAGCTTCGCGGGCGTGGTCGCCACGTTGGTCTTCCTCTACGTCAGCGCGACGACGCTGATCTACGGCGCGGAGGTGAACGGGGTGCTGCGGCAGCGGTTGAGGGCGGACAAGGAGGCGGCCAAAGAGGCGGCCAAGGAGGCAGAGCCGAACCCGGAACCGGAACCGGAGACCGTCTGACCCGGACGGCCGAAGGGGTCGGATTCACGCCCCCCACATCGCCACCACCTGCACCAGCACGATCTTCACGATCGTCATCGACGGGAAGATCATCGCGTAGCCGATGTCGGGCTGGTCGGTGGGCGCGATGCGGTTGGAGAAGGCCAGGATCGCCGGGTTCCCCGTGGCGCCGGCCACGATGCCCGCGGCGGCGTCGAACGGCAGTCTGAACACCGCCGTCGCCATCAGCAGCGTCACTGCCACCAGCACCGAGACGATTGCGCTGCCCAGCGCCAGGTAGAGCCAGCCGCTCTCGGCGATCGTCGCCGCGAAGGTCGATCCGGACGAGATGCCCACCACCGCGAGGAACACCGTCAGCCCGAAGTTGCGCAGCACCAGGTTGGCCGAGATCGGCATCACCCACGTGAGCGGCCCGGTGCGGCGTCGCCAGCCCAGCAGCAGCGCGACCAGCAGCAGCCCCGCGAATCCCAGCGAGAGGTGGCCCAGCAGCGGCAGCGGCAGGCTGATCGCGCCG
Source organism: Roseateles sp. GW821-FHT09G09 (assembly GCF_059415965.1). NCBI lineage: Bacteria > Pseudomonadati > Pseudomonadota > Betaproteobacteria > Burkholderiales > Sphaerotilaceae > Roseateles > Roseateles sp. GW821-FHT09G09. The sequence goes on from NZ_JBWKOG010000009.1 coordinate 86,595, forward strand.
ACGGCCAGCCCCAGCGTCACGCCGACCCCCATGCCGATGTAGCTCACCTCGCCGGTGGCCCGCACCGAATCGCCGAAGTAGCGGCCCAGCGCGGCGAAGCTCTCGCGCGGCGCCAGCACGCCCACGCGGTCGCCGAACTCGAGCACCCGGTCCGCGTGCGGCGCCAGGTCCACGTCGCTGCGCCGCAGGTGCAGGATGCGCGCGCGGCATTCGGGCGGGAGCTGCAGTTCCGACAGCCGCTTGCCGGCAAGTTGCGGGCTGGAGACGAAGAAACGCTCGTAGTCGAACTCGCTGCGGTCGCGCAGGATCCGTCCCGGCGCCGCGTGGCCGAAGCGCAGCGCGGCGTGCTGCAGCGCGGCGGGGTCGGTGCCGGTCAGCAGCAGCACGTCGCCGCGCTGGAGCTTGACATCGGGCGCGGCGCCCATGTTGTGATGACCGCGACGGATCGCGGAGATCGCCACGCCCTGCGGCAGCGTCTGCGCCACGGCGGCCACTGTCCTGCCGAGCACCGCGACATCGTCGACGCCGACTTCCTCCACATGGAGCGAGGGCGGGGCAGGGGCCTCCAGCCGCGGCTTGCGCCAGGCGTTGTAGAGCCCGAGCAGCAGGATCGGGATCGCCACGCCGAACGGATAGGCCACCGAGTAACCGGTCGCCGGCGACGGCCCGAACACCGCCAACGCCGCCTGCAGCGCCGCCGTGCTGGTGCCCGCGCCCGAGAACGCGCCCAGCGCCTTGGGCAGTTCCACGCCCGGCCAGAGCCGCGTCGCCGCGATCATCAGCCCGAGCGCGGCCAGCACGCCCAGCAGCGCCGCCGCGTTGGCCTTGGCGCCGCGCGCGCTGGTCAGGCCGCGCAGGAACTGCGCGCCGTACGCGATGCCGACGCCGTAGAGGAACAGCATCAGCCCCAGGTTGCCGATGAGCGCGGGCAGCTTCAGCTGCGGCGCGGCCGCGCCGATCGCGAGCCCGACGAACAGCACCGCGCCCGATCCCAGCGCGAAGCCCCTGAGGCTGCGGGCGCCCAGCCAGTAGCCCACGGCGATCGTGAGGAACAGCGCCAGCAGCGGCTGCGACGCCAGGAAGAGTCCGAACCGGTCGACGACATCCATGGAACGACACCTCCGAGGAAGAGCGGTCGAGTGTAGGGGCCAGTCCTTGCCTCATGCACCAAGCTTGACGCAACACCCGTGTCCATCGACCCTGCGACGGTTCCTTCATGATTCAATGGGACAAGGGCGGCGATCATGATGACGCTGACCCACTATGCGACCGGCACGTCGCCGATCATCTTCGGCAGCGGCTACGTCACGATGGGGCCGTCGTGGCGCGTGGACGCAAGCGGGAGAGGGCGTGAGAGGCAAGGAGCAGAAGCTATGAAAACCGCAGTCTTCAGTACCCGCCGGTACGACCAGACCCTGCTTCAGCAGGCCAACCGGGAGATCGGCCACGAACTGGTGTTCGTGCAGGATCGGCTGACCGTCGACACGGCGGTGCTGGCGGCCGGCTGCAAGGCGGTGTGCGTCTTCGTCAACGACGCCGTGGACGCCGAGGTGCTGGCCCGGCTCGCGGCGCAGGGCACGCTGCTGGTGGCGACGCGCTCGACCGGCTTCAACCACATCGACGCGGCGGCCGCACGGCGGCTGGGCATCGAGGTCGTGCGGGTCACGGACTACTCGCCGTACTCGGTCGCCGAGTTCGCCGTGGGCCTGCTGCTGGCGGTCAACCGCAAGATCGTCCGCGCCAGCGTGCGCACGCGGGACGGCAACTTCGAACTCGACGGCCTGATGGGCTTCGACCTGCACGGCAAGACGGTCGGCGTGATCGGAACCGGCAAGATCGGGACCATCTTCGCGCGGATCATGGCGGGCTTCGGCTGCATGGTGCTGGGCCACGACGCGTTCCCGAAGCCGGCGTTCGAGGAACTCGGCGGACGCTACGTGCCGCTGAAGGAACTGATGGCGCAGTCGGACGTGATCTCGCTGCATTGTCCGCTGACCGAGCAGACGCGTCACATCGTCGATGCCAGCTCTCTGGCGCAGCTCAAGCGCGGCGCGATCCTGGTGAACACCAGCCGGGGCGGCCTCGTCGACACCGAGGCGGCGACGCAGGCGCTGAAGACGGGACAGCTCGGCGGCCTCGCGATCGACGTCTACGAGCAGGAGGCCAGCCTGTTCTTCCAGGACCTGTCCTCCACGGTGATCCACGACGACGTGATCCAACGGCTGGTGTCCTTCCCCAACGTGATCGTCACCGGGCACCAGGCCTTTTTCACCGTCGAGGCCATCGGCCAGATCATGGCCACGACGCTTGAAAGCCTGAGCGCGTTCGAGCGCGGGGAACCGTTGGTGAACCGGATCCCCGAAGACTGAGGCGGCAGACCCGGTCGACCGGGCGCCGCCGGCCGCCACCGGCGGCATCCCGTTGTCCTCGTTGTCGTCGTTGTCCTGGTTGGCCACGCTGAAACACGGCCCAACGCGCGAGGACTCGCCACCGAGTCGGGAGCGCGGCTTGCCGCTCAGTCTGTCCGGCGCCTGCGTCCACGCGGCGCCCGCCCTGCGTTTCCTTGGAGAACAGGCGATGAGGCACTTCAGCACCTTCCTGACCGCGTTCTGCGTGACCCTGGTCGCGGCCGCCGCCCTCGCGCAGACGGCGGAGCCGCCGGTCACGTCCAATGCCAGCCGCCGCCAGTCCGGGACCGTCGGCCCGCCGATCGACGCAGCCTCCGTGAGCCCGTCTGCCGCGTCCGCCTCCCGGCCGGTGGCGCCGGGCGTGACTGCGTCGGCTGCCACACCGGCGTCCGCTCGGACACCGACTCAGGCGCCGGTTCAGGCTCCGGTTCAGGCGCCGGGTCAGGCGCGGGAGAACGACCCGGCCGACACCTCGCCGCCGGTCACGACGGCCCCGGCCGAATCCGCCATTCCCGACAAGCCCGCCAAGCCTGCCGCCGGCAGCCGCGCCAGCCGCCGGGCGAGCGGCCGGGTGACGGAGGCCGACGGCTCTTCGGCGCTGCCCGTCCGGCCGGACCGGAACTGAGTTTCTCCGCACCTGTTGACGACCAGCATCACAAGCTGGAATTGATTCCAGAAAGCGACCAACGCAAGACCCGGCCCCTCCGGTGTCAGGTTGTGACCACGATCCCCCCCAGAGGGTGTGGCGGATCATGTCCAGGTCGGTGATGCTCTACGTCGCGCTGTCGGAAGGTGACGAGGTGGGCGCGATGACCTTCGGCAACGGGGAAGGGCAGCGTCGCGACTGCGCGCCGCGCAAGGGGCATGGGCACGCTCAACGTGCTGATGAACAAGATGCACGACCTGCAGCCGGCGCTGCGACTGCTGCGCCGCCGGCATCTGGTGCTGCTGGCGAGCCTGCGCGAGACCGCGCTGGGCCGCATCGCCGCGCAGCCGATCGCGGGACCGGAGGACGCCGTCGCGGTCGCCAGCGCGCACCTGCTGTCCCAGGCCCGCCACGACGCTTTCGCCCGCGTGGTCGATCACGACCGCCTGTCGATCGACGTCGAGCCGCGCCAGCTCGCCGCCACGCTGGTCAACCCGTATCACGAGGTCAAGCGGGCCGGCCTGCTTTGATGCGACGCCTGCGACTCAGCACATCGGGGTCAGCACCGCCGCCTTGGTCCATCCGACTCAACGGATCCGATTCCACGAATCCGATTCCACGCGGGAGGGACACCATGACTGAACAGACCTTGAACCAATACGCCGGGCCGACCGCGCATGTCGCCGACGTGGCGTTTTCCGAGGGCACGTCGCCCCTCAACGTGTTCGGCATCGAGGGGCGCATCGGACGGCTGCGCTACCTCGCGTACCTGATGGCGGGCTCGCTCGTCCACGGCATCCTGTCGCGCGTCCTGGGTGCGGCCACCGGCGGCGGGGGCGATGCCATGACGGTGGTCGCGGTGGTCCTGTCCCTGGCGCTGCTGTGGTTCCACGTCCTCACCGGCGTCAAGCGGTGCCATGACCTGAACATCAGCGGGTGGTGGTCGGCGACGCTGGTCTTCCCGGTGATCATGCTGGTGTGGGCGTTCGTCCCTGGCAGCAAGGGCGGCAACCGCTTCGGCCCGCCGCCGCCGCCCAACAACTGGGGCGTGCGCATTCTCGGACTGCTGTTCCCGGTCCTGTTCTCCGGCGTGATCCTGGCGATCGCGATCCCGGCCTACAACGCGTACGTCGCCACGGCCAAGGCCCACGCCGCACGGACCGCGCAGCCGGCCCAGCAGCCCTGAGCGGAGCGGGCGAGGCTGCCGCTGACAGTCGCCCGGATGGGAGCCTTCCGAACGGGAGCCTTCCGAACGGGAGCCTTCCGAACGGGAGCCTCCCGAATGGGGCAGGCGGGCGCTGCCGTTTGCCGATAGGCTGCGGGCTTCGCCCGACAACTGTCCACTGCCATGACCACCGACGCCTGCCACCAGCTCCGACGCAGCCTCCTCGACCTCCACCGCGCGCTGGTGGAGCTCGAGCGCGGCGACTACCAGAAGGCCCACGGCCCGCAGAGCTCGGGCGAGTTCCTCCAGGTCATGGCCTTCGGCGAGGAGATGAAATGGCTGGAGCCGCTGAGCCGGCTCATCACGATGCTCGACGAGGCGATCGACGGCGCCGCGGATGCGAAGGAGACGCCGCTCCCGGTGGCCCAGCGGCTGCGCGGACTGCTCAGCCTGGACCGCGACAGCGCGGATCCGTTCATGCGGCGTTACGCGGTGCGATTCGATCAGTCGCCGGACCTGGTGCATGCGCACGCGGGCGTGATCGCGGCGTTGAAGGCAGTGGGGACGCGTTGATCAAGCGCTGTGACCTCGTCGGCTTCGAGGTCGTGGACGCGCGTCGAGCGGCTCAAGCCGTGATCGCCTCCAGCACCTGCAGCACCGCGAAGACCATCCCCATCAGCGCGCTCAGCAGGCTGGAGTTCAGGACGAACTTCAAGGTCTTGTAGGTGCGGCGGCGCTCGGCCTTCATCTTCATCGAGCGCTCGCGCAGCGGCGCCAGCCGCGCGAACAGCGCGCTGTAGAGCCCTCGTCGGTCCTCGGCCGTGTTGGGGACCACCGTGCCGCTCGCGATGACGCGATAGGCGGCGTGGATGAGTCGCCCCAACGCATTCATCGGCCGGTCCACGTCGCACATCAGGATCAGCCGCGGCTGGTCGGTCCCGTTCTCCGCGCTGTGCGGATAGGTCTCGTCGAAGATGAAATCCCGTCCGTCGGCCCAGGCGCAGTCCACGACGTCCACCTGGAGGCGGCACGCCGGATCGTTGGGCGTCTGCAGTCCCAGGTGGTACCGCAGCGAGCAGGCCATCGGATCGGCATGCAGCGAGAGTTCGGATCCCGCGGGCAGGATCGAGAACATCGCCCCACGGATCTGCGGGACCTGCGCCAGCAGCGCCACCGTGCGCGGGCACAGCCGCTGCGCGGAGTGATGCGTCGTGCCGTACCACTTCAGGTAGAACTTGCTCCAGCCACGCTTGTAGAACGTGCGGAATCCGACATCGTAGTAACCCGCCGAGCCCTCCGCCTTCGCGGCCTCGAAGGCGCCGGCCGCTTCCAGCGCCAGCGCCTCGTCGCGCATCACCTGCCAGTTGTCGCGCAGCAGCCGGATGTTGTGCAGGTAGTCGGCTGCGAGCACCGGCCGGCGGGCGTGCGCCCGCGTCGTCATGTACATCAGGCAGTTGAGCGGCGCGAACACGGGCCAGCTCTTGCGCAGGTACTGGGTGAAGCTGTCGTAGCGGCGCCGGCCGCGCCAGCGGTAGACGTAGGCGATGCAGGCAGCGGTGTACGCCGTCACGGCCAGCAGGCCGAAGGTGCTGAAGTTCATGGAGGTCTTGGTCAGGGTCGCTGGACCCGGGTGGGCGCATCGTCGACGGCGTTGTACACGATCGGGATGACAGGGCGGGCCCGCTGGCGCACGCGACAGGGGCAGCGTCGTCCCTGCCGGGCCGTGTACGGTAAGTGCCCAGTAAGAGAGCGCCCCCGAGGATGCGGGCTCTGTCCAACGCCCTTCCCGGGAACCCTCATGGTCACGCAGAAACGATCCCTTTCGCATGCTTCCACGGCGCTGGTGCGCGCCGCCCTGACTTCCGCCGCCGCCGTCTGCGTGGCGGCGCCCTTGAGCGCGCTCGCGGCCGGTCCCGGCGGTCCTGACGGCAAGGACGACGGCTCGTCCACCTGGGGCCTGGGCATCGGCGCGGTCTCGACGCAGAAGGCCTACAAGGACATCGACCGCGACAACACGGTGCTGCCGATGATCCAGTACGAGAACCGCTGGCTGCGGGTGTTCGGACCGGGCCTGACGGTGAAGCTGCCGCGCTGGGACGTGGCACCGGGCCATCGCGTGGACTTCGGGCTGGTGGCCAAATGGGACGGCGCGGGCTACGAGGCCGACGACGCGCCCATCCTCAACGGCATGGCCGAGCGCAAGGGCGGCATCTGGGTCGGCGCGAAGGCGGCGTGGAAGAGCGACTTCGCCGAGCTCGGCGCCGAGTGGACCGCCGACGCCTCGGGCCACAGCAAGGGCCAGCGCCTGGGCCTGAGCCTGGAGCGGTCGTTCCGCGTCGGCCAGAACGTGATGCTGACGCCGCGCCTGGGCGCGCACTGGCTCGACAAGAAGTACGTCGACTACTACTACGGCGTGCGCGCCGGCGAAGTCACGGAGGGCCGTGCGGCCTACCAGGGCAAGTCGACGGTCAACGCGGAACTGGGCCTGCGCGGCATGTACCTGTTCAACGCCAGGCATTCGGTCTTCGTCGACGTCGGCGTCACCGGCCTGGGCAGCGGCATCAAGGACAGCCCGCTGGTCGACAGCTCGACCGAGAATCGCGTCTTCATGGGGTACCTCTACCGCTTTTGAAGCCTGACCGTCCGCGCTCGGCGGCGGCGATCTCGCCGCGCCTGGCGCGGGTGACGATCAGGTCGTGGCTGCAGGTTGACCGGGCGGCGGCGGCGTCCGTCGCCGGGGCGGTCCAGGGTGGCCGCAAAATCCCCCCATGACCCAAGCTTCCCCGCCGTCGCCCCTGGCCGGCAAATTCCTCATCGGCGTGTCCGTCCTGGGCCTGCTCTACCTGGGCCGGGAAGTGCTGGTGCCGATGACGCTGGCGGGGACGCTGGCCTTCGTCCTGGCGCCCTTCGTGCGGCGGTTCCGACGCCTCGGACTGGGGCAGACCGCCGCCGCCATCTCGGCCCTGCTGCTGGCCGGCTGCTTCATGGCGATCGTCGGTGCGGCCCTCCTGGGTCAGTTGAGCGCCATGTCCCGCGAGCTGCCGGCCTACGAGTCCAACCTGCAGGAGAAGCTGGGCACCCTGCGCAAACTCACGATCGATCAGCTGGAAGAAGCGCACGGTCGCGCCGGTCGGATGATGGGCAGCTTGAAATCGTCCCCGTCGCGGACCGCAGGATCTTCCGCCGTCTCTTCCGCCGTCTCTTCCGCGGGCTCTCCCGGGGGCGCCGATCCGGATGAGCCGTTCCCGCGTCCCGCGACGGCGCCCGCCGAGCCGCCCGACCGCGGCGCGGACGCGCTGCGGCGGCTGGCCGCCGCCGTCTGGGGCCCCGCCGCCACGGTGGGCATCGTGATCCTCGTGCTGATCTTTTCCCTGCTGGAGCAGGACGTGCTCCGCGACCGCCTGATCCGCCTGCTCGGCGGATCGGACATCCGCGCGGCGACCAGCGCGGTGAACGACGCGGGCCAGCGCCTCTCGCGCTATTTCATTTCGCAGTTCACGGTGAACTTCGGCGTGGCGGTGGTCATCGGGGTCCTGCTCGCGGTGCTCGGCATGCCGCACGCCGTGATCTGGGCGGTGCTGGCCGGCGTGCTCCGCTTCATCCCCTATGTCGGCTTCCCCGCCGCGGCCTTGGGCGCCTGCGCGGTGGCTGCGGGCGTGTCACCCGGGTGGGAGCTTGCCGGATCGACCGCGCTGGTGTTCCTGGCGGTCGAACTGGTGGTGGCCCACGTGCTGGAGCCGCGCCTGTACGGGCATGCGACCGGGCTTTCCCCGCTGTCCGTCGTCGTCGCCGCCATCTTCTGGAGCGCGTTGTGGGGACCGGTCGGCCTGCTGCTGTCCACGCCCCTGACGCTGTGCCTCGTCGTGGCGGGCCGGCATGTGCCCGCCTTGGCCTTCCTGGACATCCTCCTCGGCGACACCCCCGCGTTGAGCCTCGCGCAACGCTTCTACCAACGCAGCCTGAGCGGGGACGCGGTGGAGATCCTGGCCGACGCCCGCGCGTTCCTGAAGCGGAAGTCGCTGGCGACCTACTGCGACAAGGTGGTCCTGCCCGCCCTCAATCTCGGCAGGGACGATCTGGTCAGGAACCTGATCACCCAGCAGCAGCGGTCCGCGGCGCAACGCGTCATCCTGCAGGTCCTGGGGGAGTTGACGCGGCTGCCTCATGCGCCGAAGCGCCGATGGACACGGTCCGCGCTGCTGGGCGGCGATCTCGGGCTGCAGCTGCGTCAGGATAGGCTGAACATCGAGGCAGGCTCGCCGGGCCGTCCCGCCGCGGACGGCCGGCCGGCGCTGATGTGCATCAGCATGGACGACCGGGAAGCCCACCTGTCGGCGGAGCTGCTCGTGCGGATCCTGCGCGGTGATCGGCTCGATGCGTCGCACGTCACCGTCCAGGAATTGGCGGGCATGCCGGATGAGCTGGACGTGGCGGCCATGCAGGCGGTGCTCGTCGTGGCCGCCGCCGCGGACGGCGCGGTCGACGGCGACGCCCAGGCCCTCAACGAAATGCTCGCGCGAATGCCGCAGGCGCGGGTGATCTCCATGTTCTCGGCGAACCGGACTTCCGTGGACCAGATCGCGCCGGATCGGCCGCATGACACGGTGTTCTCCTTCGAGGAGGCGATCGCCGTGCTGAAGCGCGCGGAACTCCAGGGCGCGCCTCAAGCCGCGCCTCAGGCTGCGGCGGTGCCGACGCTGTCGTCGTCGCGAAGTTCGCCCGCGGCCATCTCGTCGAAGGACAGCCGGTAGTCGGGGACAGGTCTTGCGTGTCTTTCCTCGGCCTGCGCCCGGGCGAGCAGGGCGCGACGCGCGGGATCCGCCTTGATCAGGCGTCGGGCGCGACCGATCTCCGCCGCATGCTCGGGCCGGCGGCGCTCCCAGTCCGCCAGCAGCGGGCCGTGACGCTCAGGGAAGATGCACCACCATTCCACGATCGAGGCCGCGTTGTTGAGGTCGAGCAGCATGCCGGTACTCCAGGAGTTGGATGGCTCGATGATACTGTATTTGCATACAGTAGTCACTCAAATGTGCAGGACGACTTCCTCAAACGGACAGGTGGGAGGGGCGGGGGCCGCGGCCGCAGGGGCGCGGCGGCGACTTCACACCGCGCTGGCGCGGATCCGGGACTGACCAAAGGTCACCGGCGCCTGCGCCAGCACGGCCAAGGCCTGCAGCAGGCGCTCCAGGTCGTAGGTCTTGTCGTAGAAGCCGGTGATGCCCGCGTCCACGCATCGGGGGCCGTATTCCGCCTCGTCCGCCGAGGTGACCATGTAGGCCAGGCCTTCGTAGCCGGCCTGACGCAGGCGTTCCATCAGCGCGAAACCGCATCCCCGGACGAGGTCCAGCTCCGTCAGCACGAGGTCCGGGGCGCACAGCGCCGCCAGCAGGACCGCCTGGTCCTCATCGGAGGCCTGGCCTACCACGGTCGCGGTGGGCACTTCCCGCAGGCGCTCGTAGAGCATCTTGCGGAAGGTGTCCGAGGGATCGACGAGCAGAATCTTCATGACTTTCTCCTGGGCGGATACTCGCATCGCCGCTGCCCGATGTCTGCGCCACCCTTGCCATTCAGGCTGTAGGTGATTGCCTGACCCGGGCACTCCGCGTGAAGACCTTCACGAAGGTCATGCCGCGTTACGGGTCACGCCCGGCGCCGCATCCGATAGATGTGGCGCTGCAGCCCCTCATCGGCGATGGGGCGAGTGATCAGGTCGGGGTGGTCGGGACGGCGCGCGCCTACAGTCGGCGACATGGCCTCTGTTTCCACCCCCTTGCTCGTCGGCTGCGCTGCCGGCTTCTCCGGCGACCGCACCGACGCGGCGCGGCCGGTCGTGGACACGCTGATCCGCCTCGGCGGTCCGGCGGTGCTGATCTTCGAGACGCTGGCCGAGCGCACGCTCGCGTTGGCGCAGCTCGCGCGGCAGCGCGATCCCGAGGGCGGTTTCGAGCCGCTGCTCGACGAGATGCTGCGGCCGGTGCTGGCCGACTGCCTCGCCCACCGCATCCCGATCGTGGGCAACTTCGGCGCGGCGAATCCGCCGGCCGCGGCGCGACGCGTGCAGGCGCTGGCGGCCGAACTCGGCCTGCGGGTGCCGGTCGTTGCCGTCGTCGCCGGCGATGCGCTGGTCTCGCCGTCGCAGCGCGCGCTGCTGACGCAGACGCTGGCGGGCGAGGGCCACGCGATCGCGGAGGACACCATCGCCTGCGCCAATGTCTACCTCGGCGCCGAAGGCATCGCCGACGCGCTGCGACGGGGCGCGGACGTCGTCGTCACCGGCCGCGTCGCGGACCCGTCGCTGACGGTCGGTCCGGCGCTGGCGCATTTCGGCTGGGCACTCGACGACTGGGATCGTCTGGCCGGCGCGACGATGGCGGGCCACCTGCTGGAGTGCGGCGCCCAGGTCTGTGGCGGCTACTACGCCGACCCGGGATTCAAGGACGTACCGGACCTGGCGAGCGTGGGGTTTCCCATCGCGCGGATGGATGCCGACGGCGGCTGCACGGTCTTCAAGGCCGACGGCACCGGCGGCTGCGTCGACGCGCACACCGTCAAGGAGCAGTTGCTGTACGAGCTGCACGACCCGGCCGCCTACCTCACGCCGGATGTCGTCGCCGACATCGCCGAGGCGCAGGTGACGCGCGTCGGCCCGGACGAGGTGCGCCTGTCCGGCGTGCGCGGTCACCCACGGCCGCAGGCGCTGAAGGCGAACGTGTTCTTCGCCAACGGCTGGTTGGCGGAGGGCGAGATCTCCTACGCCGGCCCCGGCGCGGAAGCGCGCGCCCGGCTTGCCGCCGAGGTGCTGCGCGTCCGGCTGCACGAACGGGACCGGCAGGGGCCGTTGCGCGTCGACCTGATCGGCGTGGCGAGCGTGCTGGGCGACGATGCTGGCGAGGCGCTTGCACGGCTGCCGACGGGCGATGCACGCGACGTGCGGCTGCGCGTCGCGGCCAATCATGCCGATCGCGCGGGCGCGGAGCGTCTGACGCGCGAGGTCACGGCGCTGTACACCTGCGGCCCCGCGGGCGGCGGCGGCGTCAGGACGAATCTGCGCCAGCGACTCGGTCTGAGTTCATGCCTGTTCCCCCGAGCACTTGCTCCTTCGACGGTGGTGCTCTCATCGGAAGGCAGCGAAGGCGGCTGGGGCCGGAATGGTGCTTGGGGGTCCAGGAGGGATCCCCCATGCACCGTGGAGAGCCCGCGCTTGGCGACTCGTATGAAGGCGGCCTCCCGGCCCGCCACCACTTCACCCACCCGCCGCGTCGAACTCCGGCTTGCCGCCCACGGCCGCACCGGCGACAAGGGCAACCGGTCCAACATCAGCGTGATCGCCTGGGACCCGGCGCTGTATCCGCTGCTGGTGGATCAGCTCACCGAAGAGGCCGTGGCCCACCACTTTGCTGCCCGCGCGCCGACCCACGTGGCGCGCCATCTGCTGCCGCGTCTGCACGCGATCAACTTCGTCCTGGATGACGTCCTGGACGGCGGCGTCAACGATGCGCTGAACCTCGACAGCCACGGCAAGGCCTTGTCCTTCGTCCTGCTGGCGATGCCCTTGGAAGTGCCGGAGCACCTGCTGCCCTTGCTCCGGCGACCGATCCCGAATCACGACGACACGATGGAGACGACCCGATGAGTTCCCAGAGATCGATCAGCCGGCGACACGCGCTGCGGACTGCCGCGTGCGCCGCGGCGCTTCCCATGGCGCTGGCCGCGGCGCTGTCCGTGGCCGCGCCGGGGCAAGCCCTGGCCCAGGCTTCTGGCGCGGGCGGCTACCCGAGCAGGCCCATCACCTTCCTGGTCCCGTTCGCCGCGGCGAGCGCGACGGACCAGCTGGCGCGCGCCCTGGGCCAGGCGATCACGGAGCAGACCAAGCTGCCGGTCGTCGTCGACAACAAGGCCGGGGCGAGCGGCATGCTCGCCGCGCAGCAGGGCGCGCGTGCCGCGCCGGACGGCTACACGGTGCTGATCACGACCAACACGACGCAGGCCGCCAATCCCCACCTGTACCGGAAGCTGCCCTACGACCCGGTGAAGGACTTCGCGCCGGTGACCGGACTGGGCAAGGGCGGCCAGGTGATGGTGGTGAAGGCGGACGGCCCGTACAAGTCCGTGGCGGACGTCATCGCGCGCGCGAAGCGCGAGCCCGGCAAGGTGAGCTTCGGCAGCGGCAGCGCGTCGAGCCGCGTCGCGGGCGAGCAGTTCCAGCAGCTGTCCCACACGCAGCTGCTGCACGTGCCGTACAAGAGCAATCCGCCCGCGCTGACCGACCTCATCGGCGGTCAGGTGGATTTCATGATCACCGACACGGCGACCGGTCTGCCGCAGATCAAGGCGGGGAAGGTGAGGGCGCTGGGGTTCTCGATGACGAAGCGGTCGCCGCTGCTGCCCGAGGTGCCGACCCTCGAAGAGGCGGGCGTCAAGGGCTACGACATGAGTTATTGGTTCGCGGCCTATGTGCCGGCGGGGACGCCCGCGCCGGTGGTGCAGCGGCTGCGCGAACTGCTGACCGCGGCGCTGCGCAGCGTGCCGGCGAAGACCTTCTTCGAAGGCGCCGGCGTGGACGCCTGGGCCAGCACGCCGGACGAGCTGCGGGTGTTCCAGGAGGCGGAGACCCGCAAGTGGGGGCAGATCATCAAGGCGGCGGGAATCGAGCCGGAGTGACCGCTTGTCTCGCTCCCTCTCCCGCTTGCGGGAGAGCAACCGTGTCAAGCATTCTTTGACTGCCACGTCCGCTGGCCCTCACCCCCACCCTCTCCCGCAAGCGGGAGAGGGAGCAAGAGGGTCAGCTCGGCGCACGCTCACCCCCTCTCCCGCAAGCGGGAGAGGGGGCAAGAGGGTCAGCTCGGTGCACGCTCACTCCCTCTCCCGCTTGCGGGAGAGGGCCGGGGTGAGGGCCAGCGGCGGTGGAAGTGCTGAAGCCCTCGCGGATCACTTGCCCTTTTCGCTCCACAACACGCCGCCGGTCGCCCAGTCCTGACGCTTCACGTCGAAGAACAGGACGTCGACACCGTCGGCGCTGCCGCCGAGCACGCGGACGCAGGCCTCGGTGAGTTCCTTGGCCAGATCGGCCTTTTGTTGCGGGGTCCGGCCTTCGAAGAGTTCGACGCGGAGGGTGGGCATGGAGGTTCTCCTGGGAGTGTTGGAAATTCAGTCGCGGAAGCCGGGCGACAAGCGGTCCACGCGACGCAGCAGCGCAGGCCATTCGGCGTCGCCGTCGCGTTCGGTGCCGTCGCCGATCCATTGGCGGTGGGTGAGCGTGGCGAGTTCGTCGCTGACCTGCCGCACATGCCCGCCGGTTGCGGCCATCGCGCGCAGTTGGGCCTGCGCGGCACGCTCGAGGATGTGCATCAGCAGATAGGCCTCGGCCACCGATCGGCCGACGGTCAGCGTGCCGTGGTTCTCGAGGATCAGTCCGTCGAGCCTGCCGAGATTGGCGACCAATCGGGTCTGCTCGTCGGTGCCCAGCGCCAGCCCTTCATAGGCATGACGGCCGAGCCGGCCATGCAGGCGCATTGCCCATTGCGAGGTCGGTTTCAGACCGTCGGGCAGCATTGCCAGCGCGACGCCCCAGGGCGCGTGCAGATGGATCACGCATTCGACGTCGGCCGGGCGGCATGCACCGCGCCGTGGATCGCGAAGCCGCTGGGATTCACGCGCCGCCCGGTGCCGTCGACGACGCGTCCGCGCACGTCGACCTTCACCAGGCTGGAGGCGCAGACCTCGTCGAAGCCGAGGCCGAATTCATTCAGCAGATAGACGCCGGGCTCGCCCGGCACGGCGGCCGACAGATGCGTGTAGATCGTGTCGTCCCAGCCCGCCAGCGCCGCCAGGCGATACGCGGCGGCGAGGTCGATGCGCACGTCGGCTTCGGTGCGCGGGTGGGTGTGGGGGAACTTGCTCATGGCTCGCTGGGCAACTTCTAACGGCGGTGGATGGTATCGCCGAGTTGCGGGATAAGCTCCGTTCCCGCGAGACTTTGAGTTCGACGCCTGCTCGGTTCCTTCTGCAGAGAGCGGCGGCAACGGTTGACGAAGAAGCAAGAAAGGGCCTGCATGACAGACCGACGCAAGACCTGGCTTCATCTACTGGCGGCCACGCCCTGGCTGTTGCTGCTGCTCGCCGGCCTCCTCTGGGCGCTGACCTTGGTAAGGGCAATCAAGGACTCAGGCTCCTTCCTGATCATGCAGCCCATCGCAGTTGCGATGGCGCTGGTTCTTGCGGCCGCGGCGGTGGCCGTGCTGAACATCCTGCTGGGGACGCTGTCGCTTCTCTGGAAACCTTCAAACGCAGGCGGCGTGATCTTGGGATCAGGCTTGGTGGCCGCCCTTGGCGCCTACGTTCTGTGTAAGTGAATCGCCTGCCCACTTCAACGAGGACGGTCGCGCCATATCAGGACGCGCAAGCGGTCGGTCTTGACGCCGGATCTCACACCCCCGGCACGCACACCATCGCAATGCTCGCCCACACCCCGAAGCTGAAGTACGGCGTGAGCCACAGCGCATCGGCCTTCCACGCCACCCAGCTGCCGCTGGGCACGCGGCGGTGCCAGGCATCGCGCGCGCCTTCGTCCAGGCGCATGTAGACCAGGCCGCGCGCGCGGCCCTCGCGGTAGCGGCGGCAGTACATCGGCACGTCGACGCTCAGCACGTAGGCGACGAAACCCGTTGCCCCCACGATCCCGGTGAGCGCCACCGCATGGCCCCACCCGCTGCTGTTCAGCGCGATGACGCCGAGCAGGATGGCCATCCAGCTGAAGCCCGCCGCCCAGAGCGAGGACTCGACCGCCTGCGTGATGTGGTTCAGCGTCAGCACGCTGTGCCAGCAGAAGCACTGCGCGATCACCATGAACAGCGGGATCGCCCACGCCGCCTTCTGGACAGCCGGCAGGCCGGCGTGCGCGCCCAACTGGTGGACCAGCAGCCCCAGCTGGAACGCGAAGCAGATCTCCGCGATCGTGGCCGCCGTGCGGCCCAGGAAGATGCTGGACAGCGGCGTGTCGATCACGACCAGCCGCTCGAGATCCACCCGCGGGAACAGCGAGCGGTAGGCGCAGACCAGCACATAGACACCGGACAAGGCCAGGTGCAGGTGAGCCTGGACACCGTGGATCGGCGCGAACT
Organism: Roseateles sp. GW821-FHT09G09; assembly: GCF_059415965.1. Classification (NCBI taxonomy): domain Bacteria; kingdom Pseudomonadati; phylum Pseudomonadota; class Betaproteobacteria; order Burkholderiales; family Sphaerotilaceae; genus Roseateles; species Roseateles sp. GW821-FHT09G09. The sequence continues at coordinate 101,934 of NZ_JBWKOG010000009.1, forward strand.
GCAGCACCGCCAGCCACAGGCTGACGTTGAGCACGGCGATCGCGCGAAGGGCGCGCCACCAGGACAGCACGCCGGGATCCGCGCCGACGAGCCCTACAGAAGAAATATTGCGAATTGATGACATCTCGCGATCAGGGTAACCGCGAGGCCATCCCCAAGGGAATGGCCCGGAAGACTCATCCGGCGGCGTCGAGGTCCACCACAGGGCCCGCCGACAGGTCGCCGGCAGGCGGTCGCCAGATGGCGCGATGATGGGACACCTCTTTCAGGAGACCTCATGTTCGATCACGTCAAATTCGGCGTCCGCGACTATGCCGCGAGCAAGGCGTTCTATCTCCAGGCGCTCGAGCCGCTCGGCGTGACCATCGGCGGGGAGGGCGCCCCGTCCTACGGCATCGAGATCTGCGGGAGCAACGACGCCTCGTTGTGCCTGTTCGAGACCGGGGAGCGGACCGCCCCGCTGCACATCGCCTTCGTCGCGCAGACGCGCGCGCAGGTCGACGCATTCCACCGCGCCGCGCTGGCGGCCGGTGGCACGGACAACGGTCCGCCCGGGCTCCGGCCGAAGTACCACGCGAACTACTACGCGGCCTTCGTCATCGATCCGGACGGGCACAACATCGAAGCCGTCTGCCACGCGCCGGGCTGAGCGCCGCCAGCCCGGGTCATCGCGGCGAACGGCGCTGCGTGCCGCCGCTCAGAACCCGTAGAGGCTCAGCGCGTTGTCGGTGAGCACGACCTCGCTCATCGCGTCCGACGCCAGCCACCGCGCGAGCCACGTCGGCGACACGGAGGTGGCCTGCGCCTGCTCATGCGCCGTGCACGGCCAGTCGCTGCCCCACACCAGACGCATCGGGCCGACGCGATCGAGCCAGCGGGCGGCGAGGTCTTCCGCGTCGCACCCGGCCGCCAGGCGGTAGGGCGCGCTCAGCTTCACGTAGAGCCGGTCGTGCTGGCCCGCCACCAGGCCGCTCACTTCGGTCGGCGCCGCCGGCTTGCCGAAATGGTCCACGACGACCGTCAGTGATTCTGGAAGCTGGCGCAGCACCTCGGCGAGCCGCCCGTGGTCCGTGTGGATCTGCACGTGCCAGGACAGCGCTTCCAGCTGATCGAACAGCGGGTGCAGTTCCTCGCCGATCCGATGGTCAGTGCCGACCAGGTTGAGGCGGACGCCGCAGACGCCCAGCGCGTCCATGCGTCGGAGTTCGCTCACCGCGAAGTTGGCCGCGACGACGGCCACGCCACGCAACTGGGCGGGGCGCTCCGCGAGGACCTGCATCAGATGGCTGTTGTCCGTGCCCAGGAAGCTCGGCTGCACCAGCACGCCGTGCGAGATGCCGTGCGACGTGACCGCCGCTTCCCAGGCCTCGATCGTCGCCGCGTAGGCCGGCAGGTAGCGCGCGCCGGGCGCGCCGCTGGCCGTCAGCGCAAACACGTGGAAGTGCGTGTCCACCACGTTCGTGACCACGCCCGTGACCGCGTCAGTGTGGGGCTCGGTGGGCTTGACGGCGGAGAGGGGCGTCGGCATCATGAGTGAATTCTAGTCCTATAGAGGACTATAGGAAAACAGCCTTGAGCACATCGAGCACATCGATCACTTCTGGCCCCCCGGACGCGGGACTCGCCCCGGCCGCCGGCGTCAGCCGTTATGCGCAGCTCGCGCAGGACCTGCGCCAACGCATCATCGGCGGCGAGTGGTCCGCCGGTGCGGCGATCCCGTCGGAGACCGACCTCGCGCAGCGCTTCGGCGTGGCGCTCGGCACCGTCCGGCAGGCCGTCGCCATGCTGGCGGCGGAGGGCATCATCCAGCGCGTGCACGGCAAGGGCACCTTCGTCACGCAAGGGCTGAACGGCCCGTCGCTGCTGCGTTTCTTCCGCTTCCGCGGTCCGGCGGACGGGCCGCCCACGGCGCAGATCCGGCGCTGCCAGACGGTGCGCCTGCGCGCGGCGGAGGCCCAGGCGCTGGGTCAGCAGACCGGCGACGGCGCGCTGCGCGTCAAGCGGGTGCGGCTGCTCGCGGGCAAGCCGGTGCTCGCCGAGGACATCCTGCTGCCGATGGACCGCTTCGCCGCGCTGCGCGAGCTCGCGCCGGGCGACTGGGAAGACCTGCTCTATCCGATGCTGGCCCGCCTGTGCGGCGTGACCGTCGCGCGCGCCGCCGATGAGCTGACCTTCGGCCATCTGGACGCCGCGACCGCGGCCCTGCTGGACCTGCCCGAGGGCGCGCCCGGCATCCGTGTCGATCGCAAGGCCTTCGACCTCGGCGGCCAGTGCATCGAGCTGCGCACCACCTGGGGCGACGCCACCGCTTTCCACTACAGCGCCGAGATGCGCTGATTCCCTGCGCTGATCCCTTCGCCGAGGCGGGCGCTTCCTGTTCTCTCCGCCCGCTCTGCCTGCTCTGTCCGCGACGCCTTCCCGCTGTTTTCGTTCTGCCTTTTCTCTGGAGACTCCCCATGATCCAACGACGCCATGCCGTGATGACGGCGCTCGCCGCAGCCGCCCTGGCCAGCTTCCCGGGCGCCGCCTCGGCGCAAGCCTGGCCCACCAAGCCGGTGACCTTCATGGTGAGCTACCCGCCCGGCGGCGGCGCGGACCTGATCGCGCGGCTGATCGCGCCCAAGGTCGGCGAGGCGCTCGGCCAGACCGTCATCATCGAGAACCGCCCCGGCGGCAGCGGCCAGATCGCCGCCGGCGCCGTGTCGCGCGCGCCGGCCGACGGCTACACGCTGCTGTTCGACGCATCCTCGTACGCGGTCACGCCGACCCTGTTCCCCAACTCGCCCTACAAGCACGGCAAGGCCTTCAAGACGGTCGCGGTGACGGCGCTGTTTCCCAACGTCGTGCTGGTGAACGCGCAGTTCCCGGCGAAGAACGCCGCCGAGCTGATCGCCGCGGCCAAGGCGAAGACGGACGCGGTCGCGTTCGCGTCGTCGGGCAACGGCTCGGCGCAGCACATCGCCGGCGTGCTCTTCGAGCAGGCCGCGAAGGTCGAGATGATGCACGTGCCCTACAAAGGCGGCGGTCCCGCGCTGACCGACGTCATCGGCGGCCAGGTCCCCGTGTTCTTCGGCAACGTGGCCTCGACGCTGCAGTACGTGAAGCAGGGCAAGCTGCGTCCGCTGGCGGTGAGCGGGAAGAAGCGTTCGGCCGCGCTGCCGGACGTGCCGACCGGCGTCGAGGCTGGCCTGCCCGGGTTCGAGATGTACGAATGGAACGGGCTGTTCGCCCCGGTCGGCACGCCGGCGCCGGTCGTCGATCGCCTGTCCAAGGCCGTGCAGCAGGCGCTGGCCTCGCCCGAGGTGAAGGCGCGGATCGCCGAGCTCGGCGGCGACGCCTTTCACGGCGGCGTGGCCGAGTCGGAGAAGTTCGTCGATGCCGAGCTCAAGCGCATGGCCACTCTGATCAAGGACCGCAGCATCACGGTGGAGTGACGATCACCGGAAGCGGAACGCTTCCGGGTGAAAGTGCCGACCGACATCGGAGAGCATCGCCCGGCCCGACGACGGGCTGATGCATGCCGCTTCGCGTCATTGGTGCGTGCTCTGGTCGCGATAGACCGTGCGGCCATTCAGCGGCTGAACCGCGCGTGAATTGCCTGCCGCCTCATACAGCGCGCGGAAATGGCGGATCTGCGACGTCGACATGATGATGGGATCTTCCAGCAGCACCCAGGAGACGTTCTCCGGGAAGACGTCGGTGCTGAGCTGATCCGCCACCGAGCCGGCCGGGTTGTTGCAACCCACGGCGGACGGCGCCGTCAACGAGCCGTCATAGCGCCACGAATGCGCGCCGTGAGGCAGCACGTTGGCCAGATGGAAACCGGGGATGGTCAGCGGCGCGGCGTTCGAATCCTCCGGCAGTGCGTGCTTGAAGATCTTCTGCAGCTCATGGTGTTCGCCGCCGGCCTTGACCAGCGCGCCGATCACCAGCAAGGCGTCGTTGTCGCCCAGGCAGGCGCCGCGCTTGAGGTGGACGAAATGAATTTCCATCGGCGCGGCCTTGCCATTCAGCTTGTGCTCCGACGGCGTATGGAAATGGAACTGCGCGAGGTCGTAGATCGTGCCGTTGACGCTGATCGAAGAGCCTGCCGGCACGTTGACGCGCAGCGTGGCGAACTCTTCAGGAACGAAGGGATTCGCGGTGGGATTGAAGGTGTTGACCACCGACACCGTGGCGGTCTGGTACGCGCGGGTGATCTTCGGCAAGGGTGCACCGACGGTCGTGGCCGTGTGGATGTCGATCGGGCTTTGCCGACCTTCGGCGTGCGCCAGGGGCAGGGCGGCCGACAGCGCGAGGACCAGCGACGTGGCGACGAAGAGGGAGGGGCGGAAATGGGACAAGGGTGGCTCCGGTCAGGTGAGGTGAGGTGAGGTGAAAACCCGCCGGGTTATGGCCGCGAAGGTCGGACGCGGTGAGGCGCGACGCGCAAACTGATTCCGACATGCGAACTTAGTTGCTCCCCCTTACCAATGCCGGCGACTAGGCGGCGCCCTGTGCCTGGTTGAGGAATCGCACCAAGCTGTGCGGCGCCTCTTCGCCGAGGCACGCGTCGAGCACCTCGGCGGATCCCGTCGCCGCCTCGGCGCTGCGAGGGAATAGCTTCGCCTCATACACCGACAGCGCCGCTTCCAGATCGTCCGGATGCGCCGCGATGGCTTCGCCGAGCTCGGCGCCATCGACCATCGCGAGGTTCGCGCCATCGCCTGCCGGGGCCATCAAGTGTGCCGCGTCGCCGACCAGCGTCAAGCCGGGAACGCGTGTCCATCGGGTATCCGGAGGCAACGCGTGGATGGGCCGCAGCACCGGATCCGTCTCGCCGTTGGTGATCAGCGCGGTGAGCGCCGGTGCCCAGCCTTCGAATTCCGAAGCCACGAGACGCAGCGCGGCCGCAGGCTCTGCGGCTTCGATCTCCGACACCCACGCCATCGGCTTGCGCAGCGCGACGTAGGTGTGCAGCACGCCGTCCGGCTCGCGATGCGCAAAGATGCCTTGGCCCGGCGCCATCGCGAAGAACGCGCCGCCGCCGACAGCCTCGGCGCTCGCGGGATGGCGGACGTCGGCATCGGACAAATAGGTCTCGATGAAGGTTGTGCCGACGTACTCGGGTTTCGCCTGCGAGAGCAGCGGGCGGACTTTCGACCAGGCGCCATCGGCGCCGACGAGCAGATCGGTCGTCGCCGTCGAGCCATCGGTGAAGGTCAGCGTGTGCTGCCCGTTGCCGAGCGCGGCGACCGACGCGAGCTTGCGGCCCCATTGCACCGTCCCTTCGGGCAGCGCCTCCAACAGCAGCCGACGGAGTTCGCCGCGTCGCACCTCGGGGCGGCCGCCGGTGCCGTCGTCGGTTTGATCGAGCAGCACCGCGCCGGTCTTATCCAACACGCGCGAGGCCTGGCCGCCGGGATGGATGAGGCGGACAAATTCGTCGTGCAGCCGCGCGGCCTTCAACGCGACCTGGCCGCTGTCGTCGTGGATGTCGAGCATGCCGCCCTGCGTGCGCGCGGTGGACGAAGCCTCCGCCTCGTAGACGGTCGAGGCGATGCCGTGGACGTGGAGGACCCGGGCGAGCATCAGCCCGCCGAGGCCGGCGCCGACGATCGCGATCGTGCGTGTCATGGTGAATCCTTCTGAGGGTGGCATCGCCCGGACGGGAAGACCAGGTCGGTGTATGGAATGACGTTCCATGATGATGGATCGGAGTTCCAGTTGTGTCAAGATCAGGGCATGGTCAAGAAGACACGTTCGCCTCAACGGCGGGAGGATTCACTCTCGCGGGATCGCATCGTCGAAGCCTCGATCGAGCTGCTCGACAGCGCCGGGGAGGGCGGTCTGACTTTCCGCGCGCTGTCGGAACGGCTCGCCACGGGGCCCGGCGCGATCTACTGGCACGTCGCCAACAAGGGCGATCTGCTCGTCGCCGCGTGCGACGCGGTGATCGCGATCGTGATGGCAGAGGTGACGGCCGCGCAGGAGGACGCGCGTGCCGGCACGCAAGCCGACGCGCAGTCGCCGCAGGACACGATCCGTGCGCTCGCGCTCGGCATGTTCGACGCGATGGACGAGCATCCCTGGATCGGTTCGGCGCTGTTCCAGTCGGCCGGCGCGTTGCCGACGGTGCGCCTGTTCGAATGCATCGGGCAGCAGGTGAGGGCACTCGGCGCGCCGGCGGCGGGCGAGTGGTCCGCGACATCGGCGCTGTTGCACTACATCCTCGGCGTCGGCGGACAGAACGCGGCGAACCGGCTCTCCGCGCAGACGCGCGAGCTCGACCGGGAGGACTTCCTCGGCGAGGTGGCCGAGGCATGGACGGCGCTCGACGAGCGCAACTACCCGTTCACGCGATCGGTCGCGGACCAACTCCAGGGTCACGACGACCGCGGCGATTTCCTCGCGGGGATCGATCTGATCCTCGGCGGGATCAAGGCGGCAGCGGGAACGAAAGCGCGCAAGCGCTAGCGACGGGCGCACCTGCGCCGGCTCACGCGCCGCGCGTACGCATCGCCGCGAGATTCGGATTCATCGCATTCCCGTCCCGCCTGTCCCCTCCAACGCTGACGTGTCCGCGGGCACACAGGGCGCCCCCTTGCCCTTGCCGTTCCAGCGGTGGACCTCCAACCCGCGACACGGACCGACTCCGCGCATCCACGGCGCCATCGGCTGCGTAAAGGGACTCGGGCGGCACCTCCGCGCCCGCCTCCACCACATCGTTCCCTCCACAACGAGGAGCACTCCATGACCCCTATCCCGTTCGCCCCCTCGGCGACGACCCTGCGCGCCGGCCTGTTCGCCGCGAGCGCGCTCTGCGCGGGCCTGGCCTTCGCGTCCAGCCATCGCGAGGCGCCCTTCATCACCACCGTCCCCAAGGCGGATGCGACCGACTTCTACATGTTCATGAGCTACGAGTCCGGCCGCGCCGACTACGTGACGCTCATCGCCAACTACGTGCCGCTGCAGGACCCCTTCGCGGGCCCCAACTACTACGCGATGGATCCGAACGCGCTCTACGAGATCCACGTCGACAACAACGGCGACGCCAAGGAAGACATCACCTTCCAGTTCCGCTTCAAGAACACGCTCAAGGCCACCACGCTGGCCATCGGCGACAAGAACGTCGCCATCCCGCTGGTCCAGTCCGGCACCGTCTCCGACATGAAGGCCGCCGCGCTCAACGTCAACGAGAGCTATACCGTCGACATCGTGCGCGGCGACCGCCGCTCCGGCACGCGGACCCCGATCGCCAACGCGTCCGGCGGCGCGACCACCTTCGACAAGCCCGTGGACAACATCGGCAAGAAGACGATCGCCGATTACACGGCCTACGCGGCCAAGCACATCTACCCGGTCACGATTCCCGGCTGCAACCAGCCGGGCAAGGTCTTCGTCGGCCAGCGCAAGGATCCGTTCGCGGTCAACCTCGGCACCATCTTCGACCTGGTGAACGCGCCCGTCGGGCTGATCACCGACCCGGCCCAGATCAACGCCGCGCCCAACACGCTCGACGGCAAGAACGTCACCACGCTCGCGCTCGAGGTGCACAAGAGCTGCCTGGTCTCCGGTACCGAGCCGGTGATCGGCGGCTGGACCTCCGCCAGCATGCGCCAGGCCCGCATCCTCGATCCCGCGCCCAAGGCCGGCCACCAGACCGCCGACAAGGCCGGCGGCGCCTGGGTCCAGGTCTCGCGCCTGGGCATGCCGCTGGTCAACGAGGTCGTCATCGGCCTGCCCGACAAGGACCGCTTCAACGCGTCCAAGCCCAAGGACGACGCGCAGTTCGCCACCTACGTGACCAACCCGACCTTGCCGGCGCTGCTCGCCACGGTGCTCAACCTGCCGGGCTCCGCGCCGACCAACCTGCCGCGCAACGACCTGGTCACCACCTTCCTCACCGGCATCAAGGGCGTGAACCAGCCGGCCAATCCGGTCGCGTCGGAAGAGCTGCGCCTGAACACGTCCATCGCGGCCGTGCCTTTCGCGCAGCAGAACCGACTGGGCATCGTCGGCAACATCCTGGCCAAGGGCAACGACAACGCCGGTTATCCCAACGGCCGCCGCCCGAAGGACGACATCGTCGACATCTCGCTGGTGGCGGTGATGGGCGGCCTGTGCATGGCCAACGGCGACACCGACGCGCTGGGCTTCGGTGCGGCCTGCAAGCCGTCCGCGGTGCCGCTGGGCGCCACGGCCTTCAAGCTGCATGACGCCGTCGACCAGGCCGTCGTGCCGCTGCTGCCCGGCTTCCCCTACCTGTACACGCCCATGGGCGGTACGCAATGAACGAGGAGCCCATCATGAGTGAATCCTCTTCGAGGGCCTCCGCGCCTGTCCACGCATCGACCGGCGCATCGACCGGCGTCAGTGCCGATCGCGGCGCCCGGTCCCGCGCGCTGCGCGTCGGCCGTCCGGCGCTCGCGCTGACCACGGTCGCCGCCGCCATGATGGTCGCCGGCTGCTTCGGGGGCGGCGGCGACGACGGTGGCGGCGGTCCCGGCGACGTGACGCCGGCGTCGGTGCCGGACAGCGCGCTCGGGTCGTCCACGGCCTACACGCAGTTCACGCTGACGACCTCGCAGTCGAGCAGCGAGACCGCGGAGCCGCTGACGGCCGACAACGTGACGACGCCGCCCGCCAGCGAGACCGACGAACCGGCGCCCGTCACTTGAAGGCCGCGCGAGCCCTCGCGCTCGCGTGCCTCGCCCTCGCCGCCGCCGTCGCGTCGGCGGAACCCTTCACGCCTCGTCAGGACGACGAGGTCGTGGAGCGGTTGCCACTGCGCGCCGGCTCGGCGGGCGAGCGTGCGCGTCAGCGCGCCGAGCAGCGCGTGCTGGCGCAGCAGCCGCGCGATCTCGGACTGGCGCTGCACGCCGCGCGCGAGGCCGTCGAACGCAGCCGGCGCTACGGCGATCCGCGCGACCTCGGCACTGCCCAGGCGTGGCTGCAACCGTGGTGGAACGACCCCGCCGCGCCGCCTGCCGCACGCCTGCTGAAGGCGACGGTGCTGCAGGCGCGGCACGACTTCGACCTGGCGCTGGAGGAACTCGACCGGCTGCTGCGCGAGCGCGGATTGCCGTCCGCCGTGCAGGCACAGGCGGAACTCACGCGTGCCGGCATCCTGCAGGTGCGTGGACGGTGGGATGAGGCCCGAGCCGGATGCCAGCGTCTGGCGGGGCCGCCGCTGTCGCTGCCGCACGGGCACGCGTGCCTGGCGGAGCTCGACAGCCTTCAAGGAAAGGACGCCGCCGCGACGGAGCGCCTGGCGGCGCTCGACCGCGCATCGGGTGCGCCGCATGCGTGGATCGCGCTGCTGCGCGCCGAGCTCGCCGAGCGCCAGGGACTCAAGACGGCGGGAACGCTCTATGCGCAAGCGCTCCAGTTGGACGACGACCTCTACGCCCGCGCGGCATATGCCGACTGGCTGCTCGATGCCGGCCGTCCGAAGGACGCGGCCGCCATCGTGCGTGCTGGTCAGCCTGAGGGCTTGGACCAGATTCCCGACGCGCTGCTGCTGCGCCTGGCCATCGCCTGGAAGCGATCAGGTGACGCCGGTGCCGGACGCGCAGCGACGGAGATGCAGCAGCGCTTCGATGCCGCCGCGCTGCGGGGCGATTCCAGCCACGCGCGGGAGCGCGCCCGCTTCGCACTGGACGTGCGGGGCGACACGGCGCTGGCCTTGAAGGAAGCCGCCGTGAACTGGTCGCAGCAGCGCGAGCCGGCCGATGCGGTGCTGCTCATGCGGGCCGCGCGCGCCGCGAAGCAGCCCGACGCGGCCGAGCCCGTCCGACGCTTTGTCCGAGAGCAATCGATGCAGGACCAGCGTCTGAAGGAGCTCGGATGAACGAGGCGTCGATGAGCAAGTCCCAGCGCAAGGGCAGTCGCTGGACGACGTCGATCCGGTGGTGGATCGCCGCGATCCTGGTGCTCGCCGGCGTCCTTGCTTCGTCGATCGCCGAGGCCCACAAGGCCAGCGACGCCTACCTGCAGCTGCGAACGGACGGCATTGCCGCGACGCTGCGCATCGACATCGCCCTGCGCGACCTGGACCGCGATCTGGTCCTCGACGCCGACGACGACGGACTGCTGCGCTGGGGCGAGGTGCGATCGCGCGCGGCGGACATCGAGTCGCTCGCCGACCGCGGCGTGCGGATGGAGATCCGCGACGCGCAAGGCGGTGCCTGCCGACCCGGCGCCTATGCGCCGTTGCAGCTGGAGCAGCACAGCGACGGCCGGTATGCGGTGCTCGTGCGGACGTGGACCTGCACCCAGGCGCCGGCAAGTGGCGCGCTGTCGTATGGCCTGTTCGCGACGACCGATCCGACGCATCGCGGCGTGCTGGTCTGGCGGCAGGGCGGCGCGGCGAAGACCGCCGTCGTCGCGCCGGGAACGGCGGGCATGACCGTGGCACTGGGATCGGAAACGGGATCCGCGCCTGCCCGGACGCACAGCCTGGCCGGCATCTTCCGCGACGGCGTGCATCACATCTGGATCGGCATCGACCACGTGCTGTTTCTCGTTGTCCTGCTGCTGCCGGCGGTGCTGCGCCGCGAGGCCGGACAGTGGCGGTCCGCCGAGGCGTGGCGCCCGGCGCTGTGGAGCGTGTTCGGCGTCGTCACGGCCTTCACCGTGGCGCATTCGATCACCCTGGCGCTGGCGGTCTTCGACCTCGTCAACCCGCCGTCCCGCTGGGTCGAAAGCCTGATCGCGCTGAGCGTGCTGCTCGCCGCGCTGAACAACCTGCGGCCGGTGCTGGTCGAGACGCGCTGGCGGCTGACCTTCCTCTTCGGACTGGTGCACGGCTTCGGTTTCGCGAGCGCGCTGAAGGACCTCGGCCTCGCGCGGTCCGAACTGGCGGCGCCGCTGGTGCTGTTCAACCTCGGCGTGGAAGCGGGGCAGCTGGCGATCGTGGCCGTGCTGGTGCCGATCGCTTGGGCGTTGCGGCGCTGGCGCGGTTATCCGCGATGGGTGCTGGGCGCGGGATCCGCGATCGTCGCGGTGATCGCGATCGTCTGGCTGGTCGAACGGCTCTTCGATGTGCAGATCCTGGGAGTCGGGGCATGAAGGCCAATCGTGTGATGAGCGGCGTGGCGATGGCAGCCATGGCAATGACGTCGACGGCTCAGACCCTCGCGCTGGAGCGGGTCGAGGTCGAAGGCCGCCACTACGACAACGGCATCGGCAGCAGCGATGCGGCGTCGCAGGGCACGATCCGGGCGGGGCTCCTCAAGAGCCGTCCCGTGCTTCGCCCCGGCGAGGTGCTGGAGTTCGTGCCCGGCCTGATCGTCACGCAGCACAGCGGCGACGGCAAGGCGAACCAGTACTTCCTGCGCGGCTTCAACCTCGACCACGGCACCGACTTCGCCACCACCGTGATGGGCCTGCCGGTCAACATGCCCAGCCACGCGCACGGGCAGGGCTACGCCGATCTCAACTTCCTCATCCCGGAACTGGTCGATCGCATCGACTACCGCAAGGGACCGTACTTCGCCCGCAACGGCGACTTCGCCGCGGCGGGCTCGGCGGACATCGACTACCTGCGTGAGCTCGGCGCCCCCTTCGTCAGCCTGACGCTGGGCGAGGGGCGCTACCGGCGCGCGCTGGCGGCCGGGTCCACGCGCGTCGCGGAGGGCGTGCAACTGCTGGGCGCCGTGGAGGCGATGGGCAACGACGGCCCATGGCGGTTGCCGGAAGACCTGAACCGCCGCAACCTCGTGCTGAGCCTGTCGGGCGCCTCCGGCACCGATCGCTGGCGCGTCGGCCTGATGGACTATCGCGCCGACTGGACGTCGACCGACCAGGTGCCGCAGCGTCTCATCGATGCCGGCAGCTTCAACGGCCGGCCGTTCGGGCGCTTCGATGCCATCGACCCGAGCGACGGCGGCAGCACGCGCCGCAGCAGCCTCTCCGGCGAATGGTCCCGCGACGACGGCGATCGCAGCACCCGCGTGGCCGCGTACGCGATGGCGTACCGGCTCTCGCTCTACTCGAACTTCACCTACGCGATGGAACGCCCCGACACCGGCGACCAGTTCGCGCAGAAGGACGACCGCAAGGTCTACGGCTTCAGCGCGAGCCACGCGGTGGAGACGACGCTGGCCGGGCTGCCGGCCCGCGGCGAGGTCGGCGTGCAACTGCGCCAAGACCGCGCGCGGGTGGGGCTCTTCGACACCCAGGCGCGCGCGACGATAGGCACCACGCGCGACGACCGCGTGCGGGAAACGCTCGCGAGCGTCTACGGCGACCTCGGCGTGGCGCTCACGCCCTGGGCGCGCACCGTCGTCGGCGTGCGCGCGGACCAGGCGCGGTTCCGCGTCGACAGCCTCAGCGATGCGACGAACTCGGGCTCCGCACGGCAGACCCTGGCGTCGCCGAAGTTCTCGCTGATCCTGGGACCCTGGTCGCGCACCGAGTTCTTCCTCAACGCCGGCCGCGGTTTCCACAGCAACGACGCGCGCGGCGTCACGGCGCGCGTCGATCCGCGCACCGGCGATCCGGTGGACCCGGTGCCGGGGCTGGTGAAGGCGAAGGGCTACGAGCTGGGCGTGCGCAGCGAGATCGTGCCGGGCCTGCAGAGCTCGCTGGCGCTGTGGAAGCTGGACTTCGATTCCGAGCTGGTCTACGTCGGCGACGCCGGCGCCACCGAGGCCAACCGGCCGAGCCGGCGGCACGGCGTCGAATGGAACAACCGCTACGTGCCGGTGCCGTGGCTGCTGATCGACGCCGACCTGGCGTGGACGCGGGCGCGCTTCTCCGATGCCGATCCCGCCGGCGCGCGAATCCCGAATGCGGTGGACAAGGTGGCCTCGTTCGGCGTGACGGTGCGCGAGCTGGGACCCTGGTCCGCCAGCCTGCAATGGCGCTACCTCGGCAGCGCCCCGCTGATCGAGGACGACAGCGTGCGGTCCCGCTCCTCGCTGACGACCAACCTGCGCGTGAGCCGCCGCCTCGGCGCGAAGACGGAGCTGACGCTGGATGTCTTCAACCTGATGGATCGCCGGGTCAACGACATCGAGTACTTCTACGAGTCCCGGCTGCCCGGCGAGGCGGTCGCGGTGGCCGACCGCCACGTGCATCCCGCCGAGCCGCGCACGCTGCGCGTGACCTGGCGCCGCAGCTTCTGATGCCGTGCCAACCACGCCTGATCTTTTTCTTGATCCAGATTCGCGTGGCGTGCGTAGAAGGGCCCATGACGACCCCTTCCGACGATTCCGGTCCCGATCCGCGGGCCCAGGCGACGCCATCGGCCCAGTCCGAGCGCGATGAGCGGCTCGCGGCGCTGATGGCGCGCGTGGTGTCGTCCGACCGCGGCGCGTTCGACGAGCTCTACCGGGCCACCAGCGCGACGCTGTTCGGCATGGTGCTGCGGATCAATCGCGACCGCGGGCATGCGGAGGAGGTCCTGCAGGAGATCTACATCACCGTCTGGCGGCAGGCGCCGAGCTTCGATGCGGCGCATGGCAAGGTGCTGACCTGGCTCACCACGATCGCGCGGCACCGGGCGATCGACAGCCTGCGGCGCCGGGCCGCGCAACCGGCGACCATCAGCCGTTTCGGCGGGATCGACGGAGGCACCGATGGCGGCGAGGGCGACCTGCTCGACCACCTGCCCAGCGAGCTGCCGAGCCCGCTGGACCTGCTGGACGACGCGAACCGCGCCCACGCGCTGGAGCGCTGCATGTCGCAGCTCAGCGGCGAGCAGCGCAGCAGCCTGGCGCTGACCTACTACCAGGGCTTGTCGCATTCCGAGGTGGCCGAGCACCTGAGCCAGCCGCTGGGCACGGTGAAGAGCTGGGTGCGGCGCGGCTTGCTGAGCTTGCGCGGCTGCCTGGACCGGGCGACCGGGCGGCTGGGCGCGATGGGCAGGGTGCTCTGATGGACTACGCACATCCCGAACGCGCGGAGCGGCTGGCCGCGGACTATGCGGTGGGCACACTCCGCGGCGGCGCGCGCCGTCGCTTCGAGCGCCTGCTGCCGGCACATCCCGCGCTCGCCGCGGCGACGGCGGCCTGGTCGGCGCGCCTGCAGCTGCTGGCGGGGCAGGTGGCGCCGGTCGAGCCGCCGCCGCACGTGTGGACGGCGATCCAGACCCGCCTCTTCGGCGCTGCGGACGCCGAGGCGCGCTCGATCGCGCCGGGGCGTCCGGGACCGCTGCGTTTCTGGCGTGGCCTCAGCGCGGTTGCCCTTGCGGCTTCGGTCGTGCTGGCGGTGATGGTCGCCCGGCCCGTGCCCGAAGCGGCGCCCGTCGTGGTGGTGCTGCGCAGCACGCCGGAGGGCGTCGAGCTCGTCAAGACCGGCTTCGTCGCCAGCGTGTCCGCCGACGGACGCGCACTGGTGCTGAAGCCCCTGGCGCCGGTGGTCATCGACGCAGCCCACGCGCTGGAGCTCTGGGCCGTGCCGAAGGCGGGCGCGCCGCGCTCGCTGGGCCTGATCGCGTCCGGCGATGTCTCGACCACGGTGACGCGCGCCAACCTGCTCGACGACACCCAGGCCTTCGCGGTCAGCCTGGAGCCGAGCGGCGGCTCGCGCACCGGCAAGCCGACGGGGCCGATCGTGTCGGCGGGCGGGATCTGAGCGTCCGGCTCAGTACGCCACCCGCAGCGACACCGAGTAGTTCGCCGGCGCGCCGTAGTAGGTGTTGTCGAACTGGTCGAGGACGAAGTACTTGCGGTCCAGCAGGTTCTCGCCGTTGACCTGGACGGACACCTTGGGCGAGACCTGGTACCGCGCCATCAGCGACAGGTTGGTGACGCTGCCTTGACGCAGCGTCGTCCCGCCGCCGGGCGAGCCGACCGCGGTCGAGCTCGCCGACTGCCAGTTCACGCCGCCGCCCAGCGTCAGGCCGGACACCCATCGGTAGGCCTCCCAGGTCGCGAACAGGCGCACCTGCGTGTTGGGGATGAAGGTGCGGATGGTCTGCCCGTCGGCGTCCTTCGTCAGATGGCGCGTCCAACCCAGCGAGGCCTGCACGCCGTCGGTCAGGCGGCCGGCCACCTCGACCTCGAAGCCGCGCGTGCGCGTGCCGTCGACGCCCTGCGTCACCGACGACCCGTCGGGCAGCAGCAGCGGCTCGCCGGTCTCCGGATCGAACACCGGCGCGGCGATGTTGTTCTGCTTCGTCTTGAAGAAGGTCAGCGCGGTGTTCAGGCGCTTGTTGAAATGCTCGCCCTTGATGCCGACCTCCATCGAGGTGCCGTCGATCGGATCGAGGTAATGGCCGTTGATGTCGCGGCTGTTCTGCGGCTTGAAGATGCCGGTATAGCTGGTGAAGACCGAGTAGTCGGGCAGCACGTCCCACACCAGCCCCGCATACGGGATCGCCTTCGCGTAGTCGTAGCGCGAATCCTCCGGCGAGTCGTAGACGTAGAAGGAGTCGATCTTCCAGCGCCCGTAGCGCGAGCCGCCGATCAGCTTCAGCGAGTCAGTCAGCGACAGCCGCGCCGCCGCGTAGACGGCGTCCTGGTTGATCTTGATGTGCGCGGCCGTCGTGGGCTCGCCCCAGACGGGTTCGGGGTAGCTGCCGTTCCATTGGAAGAAGTTGCCGACGGGCGCGAGCTCGCCGTCGGGCGACTGCTCGGTGCCGACGTTCTTCATGCGCGAGCCGTTGTAGCCGACGACCAGCTCGTGCCGGCGTCCCATCAGCTCGAAGGGGCCGGCGGCGTGCAGGTCGAGCGAGGTCTCGGTGATCCTGCTCTTGCTGCCGTAGGCCGAGGGCTCCAGGCCTTCGCCGGTGACCGGGTCGGGGAAGCCGAAGACGTAGAAGAGCTTGGCGTCTTCCTTGTAGGTGCGCCGGCTCAGCGTCGAGCGCAGCGCCCAGCCGTTGTCGAACTTGTGCTGCAGCTCGCCGAAGACGGTCTGCGTGCTGCGGTCCCAGTAGGACCAGTCCGGCGCGGTGGTCACCGACCTCGACCAGTTCGCGGGCGTTCCGTCGCCCAGGAACAGCGGGAACGAGCCCCAGGTGACGCCGCGCGGCTTGTTCTGCTGGTAGTCGAAGCCCAGCGATACGCGCGTGGCCGGGGTCAGGTCCGCGTCGACGATGCCGTAGAGGATGTTGCGGCGCTTGTGATAGATCGACTGGTAGGACTCAGTGTCCTCGACCACGGCCACGCCGCGTGCGCGGATGCGGCCGTCGGCGCTCAGTGGCACGGTCGCGTCGAGTTCGGCGCGGCGGTTGCGCCACGAGCCCAGCGACAGGTCCAGCGACGCGGTTGCCGTGCGGCTGTCCGCGTGCTTGCGCACCAAGTTGATCGACGCTGCGGGATTGCCGGCGCCGGTCATCAGCCCGGTGGCGCCTCGCACGACCTCGATGCGGTCGTAGAGCGCGGTGTCCAGCGTCTCGTCGATGGAGCCGGTATTGAAGTTGCTCGTCGCCGGCACGCCGTCGTACATCAGCGTGTCGATGAGGAAGCCGCGCGCGTAGAACAGCACGCGCTCGGAGTCGTAGGCGTTCGAGTAGACGCCGGGAGTGATGTCCAGCACCTGGCGCAGGGAAGTCAGGTTCTGGTCGTCCAGCCGCTGGCGGGTGATCACCGTCAGCGACTGCGGCGTCTCGCGCGGCGTCAGCGTGAGCTTGGTCGCCGACGCCGTCTCGGCGGTCGTGTAGCCCGCGCCGCGCTGGCCGCTGACGGTCACGGGGGCGATGACGACGGGCTTGTCGGCGGAGATGGGTGGGTCGTCCTGGGTGGCTGCCGACGAGGCCGACGAGGCCGACGAGGCAGGCGCGGTTTGTGCCGCGACCGTGGCGGCGAGCAGCGATGCCGCGGCGGCGGCGGCGGTCCGGGAAGCGAGGCGATGTCTCATGGCGAGGGCACGCGTCCGGAACGGTTGCCGGACGGTGTTCGGAAAGTGCGAAGTTGTTGATAGTAATTCGCAAATGAGAAGTTATCTCATTGACGGCGTACGGGCGACGTGTCGAGGTGTTGTTGCGCTGTTGTCGCGCTGATGTCGCGCTGATGTGCGGGACTGTCGAAATCGCCCGTGGCCGCTCGTCGTGTCTACGATGACCCCCCAACCCCAAGGAGACCCCATGCAAGCGAAGAACACGATCTGCGTCTGGTACGACAAGGACGCCGAGGAGGCCGCGCGCTTCTACGAAAAGACCTTCCCGGACAGCCAGGTGGGCCGCATCGCGCGGGCGCCGGGCGACTATCCCTCGGGCGTGGAGGGCGACGTGCTGGTTGTCGAATTCACGGTGATGGGCATTCCCTGCATCGGCCTCAACGGTGGCCCGGCCATGAAGCACAGCGAGGCGTTCTCGTTCCAGGTCGCGACGGACGACCAGGCCGAGACGGACCGCCTCTGGAACGCGATCGTCGGCAACGGCGGTCAGGAGAGCGCTTGCGGCTGGTGCAAGGACAAGTGGGGCATCTCGTGGCAGATCACGCCGCGCGTGCTGTCCGAGGCGCTGAACAATACGGACCGTTCAGCGGCCAAGCGTGCCTTCAGCGCGATGATGGAGATGCGCAAGATCGACGTCGCGAAGATCGAGGGGGCGTTGAAGGGCTGACGGGCTGCTGGCTGCTGCCTCCTGGCTCCTGGGTCCTGGCTGCCGGGCCGAGGAGGCCGCCGTCCTCGGGCCGTTTCGCGCGGAAAGCACGCCGTGCAAATGGACTGACTTCCGAAAATGAATGGCAAGAACGAATGGGCTGACCTGCCCGCAACATTGAGTCAACTGCTGAATCGCCGCTTCGAGCACATCGTCGTGTTCAG
The DNA here is from genome assembly GCF_059415965.1 of Roseateles sp. GW821-FHT09G09. Classification (NCBI taxonomy): domain Bacteria; kingdom Pseudomonadati; phylum Pseudomonadota; class Betaproteobacteria; order Burkholderiales; family Sphaerotilaceae; genus Roseateles; species Roseateles sp. GW821-FHT09G09. The sequence goes on from NZ_JBWKOG010000009.1 coordinate 119,631, forward strand.
CGGCGCCGGCATGTCGGCCGACAGCGGCATCCCCACCTTCCGTTCAGGCAGCAACGGGCTGTGGGGGGAGTTCGATCCGCAGCAGCTGGCAACACCCGACGCCTGGCAACGCGACAAGGAGACCGTGTGGGGCTGGTACGAATGGCGCCGCGGCCAGGTGATGGCCGCAACGCCCAATCCTGGCCATGTCGCGGTGGCGCGCCTGCAGCGCGAATTCGGCGCGCAGGTGGTGACGCAGAACGTCGACAACCTGCACGAGCGAGCGGGCGTTGAAGGCGCGTTGCATTTGCATGGCAGCCTCTTCGCCGCCCGGTGCGACCGGTGCGGCGCGCGCGCGAGCTTGAAGGACCCGCCGCCGAAGGCACAGCGACGGCTGGCGCCGCCGACCTGCGCGGCGTGCGGTCACGGATCGATCCGGCCAGGCGTCGTGTGGTTCGGTGAGCAACTCGACGACGAGGTCGTGAACGCGGCGGCGCAGCGCATCGCCGACTGCGACCTGCTGCTGATCGTCGGCACGTCCGGCGTCGTTCAGCCGGCCGCGGGCATGGTGCGGTTGGCGCCGAAGGACGCGGTGATCGTCGAGATCAATCCGCAGCCGGGGGAAGTGGCCGCGAAGCTCAGCCACCGGTGGCAGACGACCGCGGCGGCCGGGCTGCCGGCTGTCGCCGCACGCTTGTCGGCGGCCGCCTCCGTCTGACCGGTGGACTGCCCAGGGCGCTGGCCCTCACCCCCGCCCTCTCCCGCAAGCGGGAGAGGGAGTCATACGGCAAGACCTGTCACCGCTCGAAGCGGTAGCCCACGCCGTAGATCGACCGGATCCGGTCGGTGCCGGCGCCCGCGCGCTCCAGCTTGCGCCGCAGGTTCTTGATGTGGCTGTCGACGGCGCGCTCGGTGACCTCGCGGCCGTCGACGTGCAGCAGGTCCAGCAGCTGCGTGCGCGCGTACACGCGCCCCGGCTGGGCCGCCAGGATGTGGAGCAGGCGGAACTCGATCGGCGTCAGGTCCAGCGGCTCGCCGCGCCAGCTGGCGGTCCAGCCGGCCTCGTCGATGAGCAGCGCCTCGCTGCCGGCCGCGAAGGCGGCCACGGCGGCGGCCGTCGCCATCTCGTGCGCGCGACCGCGGCGCAGCGCCGCCTTCACCCGCGCCATCACCTCGCGCGGGCTGAACGGGTTCTTCGCGATGTAGTCGTCCGCCCCGGTCTCCAGGCCGGCGAGCCGGTCCGACTCGTCCGCCCGCGCCGTCAGCATCAGGATCGGCACGCTGCTCATCCCGCGCAGCGTGCGGCACAACGTCAGCCCGTCGATGCCCGGCAGCATCAGGTCGAGCAGGATCAGGTCGTGCCGCCGCGCCGTCCACGCCGGGATCACCTCGCGGCCGTCGGCCACGCACTCGGCCTCGTGCCCGGCCGCGCGCAGGTAGTCCGCCAGCAGCGCCGCGAGCTTGGGTTCGTCCTCGACCACCAGCACCCGCGACGGGCCCGGCTCCATCGGCATCGGCGCCAGGCCCGATCCGGATCCCGATCCCGATCCGGAGCTCGACCCAGAACTCGATCCGGTCCCCGATTCGACAGCGTTCTCAGCCATGGACCGGCAGCTCCACGCGCATCCACAGGCCGCCCAGCGGCGAGGGGCGCGCCTCGATGCGGCCCTCGTGCGCCTCCGCGATGCGCTGGCAGATCGACAGCCCCAGCCCCGATCCGCCGCCGCGCCGGCTGCGCGAGGCGTCGACGCGGAAGAAGCGCTCGAACAGGCGCGGCAGGTGCTCCGGCCCGACGCCGGGCGAGGTGTCCTGCACGTCGATCACCGCGTGTTCGCCGCTGCGCCGCGCGCTGATGCTCAGCGCGCCGCCCGCGTCGGTGTAGCGGCAGCTGTTCTCGACGAGGTTGCCCAGCAGCTGCCGCAGGCGGCGCTCGTCGCCGAAGACGCGCAGCGGTTGCTCCGGCAGGTCCAGCTGCAGCTTCAGCCCGCTGCCGTGCAACCGCTCGCCGAAGGCGCCGGCCGTCACGTCGATCAGCTCGCGCAGGTCGACCTCCGACTTGCGGTAGGCGAGGGCGCCGACGTCCGCCATCGAGAGTTCATGAAGATCGTCGACCAGCTTGTGCAGGATCGCGACCTCGCCCTGCAGCGAGCGCAGCGCCTGCGCGTCGAGCTTGCGCACGCCGTCCTCCAGGGCCTCCAGCTCGCCGTGCAGCACGCCCAGCGGCGTGCGCAGCTCGTGCGAGACGTCGGCGAGGAACTCGCGCCGCATCGCCTCGTTGCGCTGCAGGGTCAGCGCGAGCTGATTGAAGTCGCGGCCCAGGCCGGCGATGTCGTCGTTGCGGCGCGTCTCGGGCACGCGGACCTCGAAGTCGCCCGCCGCCAGCCGGTGCGTGGCGACGGCGACGCGCCGCACGGGGCTCAGCAGCCGGCGCGAGATCCAGTACGCGACCGCGCCGGCGAGCAGCACCGCCGCGCCGCCGACCACCCACGCCGAGCGCAGCTGCGCGTCGTAGAAATGCTTTTCGGCGCCCGGGCTCACCGATTCGATCGGGGTCAGCGTCAGCCAGCCCACGGTCAGGCCGTCGACGATGATGGGCCGCTCCACGGTCGGCTCCACCGGGCCGGCGTAGCCGGCGACGCGTTCGCGGTTCTCGTCGAAGAGCGTGAAGCGCCGCGTCGCGCCCGTCAGCTCGGCGGGCCCATGCTTGACCGCCGGCATCTCCGCCTCCGGCACCAGCGGGCGCAGCAGGCGGCCCCAGAGCTCCGGTTTCTCGCGCAGGAAATCCCAGCTCTTCCCGTGCTCGCGGTAGCCGGCGGTGACGCTGGTGCGGGCCAGTTCGAGCCGGTTCACGCCCTGCTCGTTGAGGTAGCCGATGAAGTCCCGGTTCAGGTTGATGTGCGAGAACACGCCCATCGCCAGCGCCACCGCCATGGCGGTGCTGAAGACGGCGGCGAAGAGCCGGGCGGTGAGGGTGAACGAGAGCTTCATCCGGAAGAGGGGCGAGAACGCGGCACGGACCGCGGAACGAGCGGCGCCAATCGCGTTGGCGCGGGAGGGGTCGACACGGGTGGCAGTGTGCCGAAAGTGATGGGACCACCGTCGACGGACGGGATGATGAGGGCGTCGGCGTGCGACGGGCAAGCCATCCGGGCGGAGGCCGCGCGCCTGACGCGATCTTCAAGGTCTCTCCACATTCATGGCCGAGCATCCGCCGCCATGCCGAAGAAGATTCTGACATCCACGTCCTCGCTGTCGATGGACGCGTTGAAGCCGTCCCACGCGCCGCGCGCCCCGACCCTCGGACCGGTCGCCGCGGCGCTGGCCGCCCTGGCCGTGCTGGTGCTCGCCGGCTGCGGCGAGAAGAAGGAGGAGACCGCCAAGCGCGCCCCGCCGGAAGTCGGCGTGGTCGTGGTCACGACGCAGGACGCGCCCTTGGCGCTGGAGCTGCCGGGCCGCCTGTCCGCCAGCCAGGTGGCCGAGATCCGCCCGCAGGTGACCGGCATCGTGCAGAAGCGGCTCTTCGAGGAAGGCAAGCTGGTCCGTGCCGGCCAGCCGCTGTACCAGCTCGACGCCGCCACCTACGAGGCCGAACGCGCCCGCACCGCCGCCGCGCTGCAGAAGGCCGAGGCCCAGGTGGCCGTCGCCCGCAGCCGCGCCGAGCGCGACGCGGAGCTGCTGAAGGCCGACGCCCTCAGCCGCCAGAGCGCCGACGACAGCGCCAGCGCGCTGCGCCAGGCGCAGGCCGACGTGGCCGTCGCCCGCGCCGCGCTCGACGCCGCGCGCGTGCAGCTGGACCGCACCCGCATCACCGCGCCGATCGCCGGCCGCATCGAGGTGTCCGCGGTGACCGCCGGCGCGCTGGTCACCGCCGCCCAGACGCAGGCGCTGACGACGGTGCAGCAGCTCGACCCGATGCATGTGGACATCGTCCAGAGCAGCGCCGAGATCCTGCAGCTGCGCCGCCAGCTCGATGCCCGCAGCGGCAGCAGCAGGATCAAGCTGGTGCTGGAGGACGGCACCGAATACGCCCGTCCCGGCACGCTGCAGTTCAGCGGCGTGACGGTGGACCGCGGCACCGGCGCGGTCACGCTGCGCGCGATCGTGCCCAATCCGGACGGCGCGCTGCTGCCCGGCATGGTGGTCCGCGCGAAGCTGCTGGCCGGCGTCGACAGCGGCGTGATCCTGGTGCCGCAGCAGGGCGTGACGCGCTCGCCCACCGGCGAGGCGACCGCGCTGGTCGTCGGGCCGGAGAACAAGCTGCAACTGCGCCAGCTGGTGCTGACCCGCGCGGTCGGCAACCAGTGGCTGGTCGCCAGCGGCCTCAAGGCCGGCGACAAGCTCGCCATCGAAGGCCTGCAGCGCGTGCGCGCCGGCCAGCCGGTGACGCCGGTGCCGGCAGGCATGAAGAAGGGCGGGGCGGCCGGTTCGGCGGGCTCCGGCGGCAAGCCGGCCGCGGCCTCCGCGGCGGCCGCCGTCGCGGCGGAAACCGGCGGGCCGGCTGCTTCGGCCGCCACGCAACCTGGATCGCCTGGATCGCCTGGATCGCCTGGGGCGCCTGGGGCGGCGACGTCCGGTCCGATGCCTGGGTCGAGCTCCGTCTCGGCCTCCGGCGCGGGACGCTGACACCATGGCTTCGTTCTTCATCGACCGGCCCATCTTCGCGTGGGTCATCGCGATCGTGATCATGCTGGCGGGCGCCGCCGCGGTGCGCATCCTGCCGCTGGAGCGCTATCCCGACATCGCGCCCACCCGCATCTCCATCAACACCAGCTACCCGGGCGCGGCCGCCAAGGCGATCGAGGACTCGGTGACGCAGGTCATCGAGCAGAACCTCAAGGGCATCGACGGCCTGTTCTCGATCGAGTCCAACAGCAACGCCTCCGGCGGCGCCAGCACCGTGCTGAGCTTCGTCGCCGGCACGGATCCGGACCTGGCGCAGATGCAGGTCCAGAACAAGGTCTCGCAGTCGCTGTCGCGGCTGCCGCAGGCGGTGCAGGCGCAGGGCGTGCGCGTGACCAAGGCCGGCACCGAGAACCTGATGGTCATCATGCTGACCAGCGACAACCCGGCCGTGACCTCGGCCGACCTGGGCGACTACCTGTCCAGCACGCTGCTCGACATCGTCAGCCGCATCGAGGGCGTGGGCGACATCAACGTCTTCGGCTCCGGCTACGCGATGCGCATCTGGCTGGATCCCGCGCAGCTGCAGCGTTACGCGCTGGTGCCGGGCGACATCCGCAACGCGCTGCTGGCGCAGAACACCGAGGTCTCGGCCGGCCAGCTCGGCGCCCAGCCGGCACCGGAAGGCCAGCGCCTGACGGCCATCATCACCGCGCGCGCCAAGCTGACGACGGCCGAGCAGTTCCGCAACATCGTGCTGCGCGTGCAGCCGGACGGCTCCGCGCTGAAGCTGGGCGACGTCGCCCGCGTCGAGCTGGGCCGCGACAGCTACACCACCAACGTCAAGAGCACCGGCCAGACCGCGGCGGGCATGGCCATCCTGCCGGCCAGCGGCGCCAACGCGCTCAAGACCGCGGAGCTGGTGAAGGCCAAGCTGGCCGAGCTCGAGCCCTTCTTCCCGCACGGGATGAAGTCGACCATCACCTACGACACGACGCCCTTCATCAGCGTGTCCATCGAGGGCGTGGTGCACACGCTGATCGAGGCCATGGTGCTGGTCGTGGCGATCATGTACCTGTTCATGCAGAACCTGCGTGCGACGCTGATCCCCGCGATCGCCGTGCCGGTGGTGCTTCTGGGGACGTTCGGGGTGCTGGCGGTGGCGGGGTACTCGATCAACTCGCTGACGATGTTCGGGCTGGTGCTGGCCATCGGCCTGCTGGTGGACGACGCGATCGTGGTCGTCGAGAACGTCGAGCGCCTGATGCGCGAGGAAGGCCTGAGCCCGCGCGACGCGACCCGCGAGAGCATGAAGGAGATCAGCGGCGCGCTGGTCGGCATCGCGGTCGTGCTGTCGGCGGTGTTCATCCCGATGGCCTTCTTCGGCGGCTCGACCGGCATCATCTACCGCCAGTTCTCGATCACGGTCGTGAGCGCGATGATCCTGTCGGTGCTGGTGGCGATGAGCCTGTCGCCGGCGCTGTGCGCGACGCTGCTCAAGCCCGTGCACCAGGGCGAGCACGCGGCCCACGGCGGTCCGTTCGGCAAGCAGCTGGACTGGTTCTTCGGCGGCTTCAACCGCCAGTTCGACAAGTTCAGCGACCGCTACGTCGTGCGCGTGCGCTGGCTGACGGCGCGCGGGGTGCGCAGCTTCCTCGTCTACCTGCTGCTGATCGGCGGCATGGCGCTGCTCTACAGGTCGCTGCCGACCTCCTTCCTGCCGGACGAGGACCAGGGCAGCCTGCAGATGCAGGTCCGCATGGCGCCGGGCGCCACGGCCGAGCGCATGGAAGCGGTCGCGCAGGCGATGGAGGCCTACCTCGCCGAGCAGAAGGAAGTGCAGTTCTACAACCTCGTGCGCGGCGCCAACGGCGACCAGGGCTCGGGGCAGGGCTTCATCCGGCTGACCGACTGGAAGGAGCGCCCCGAGAAGCAGCAGGGCGCCGCGGCGCTGGCCGAGCGCTTCAGCCGCGAACTCGGCAAGAAGGTGCGCGACGCCAACATCTTCATCGTGCAGCCGCCGACGGTGCGGGGGCTGGGCGGCAGCGCGGGCATCCAGCTCTTCCTGCAGGACCTGGGCGGCGTCGGCACCGAGGCGCTGGCCGAGGCGCGCGAGCGCCTGATCGACGAGGCCAACAAGCATCCCGAGCTGGCGCGCGCCCGCATCAACAGCCTGACCGAGACGCCGCAACTGCAGATCAACATCGACGACCAGAAGGCCGGCACGCTGGGCGTGGCGACGACGACGATCAACGACACGCTGTCGATCGCGCTGGGCAGCAGCTACGTCAACGACTTCATCGACCGCGGCCGCGTCAAGCGCGTGCTGGTGCAGGGCGAGGGCGCCTACCGCGCCGATCCCGACGCGCTGCGCCACTGGTACGTGCGCAACGCCAGCGGCGCGATGGTGTCGTTCAACGCCTTCGCCACGGCGACCTGGCAGAACGGGCCGCGTCAGTTGGTCCGCTACAACGGCAGCGCCGCCTACGAGATCCAGGCCGACGTGCCGCCGGGCGTGAGTTCCGGCGCGGCGATGAAGGCGATGGAATCGATCCTGCGCGAGATGCCGCCCGGCATCGGCTTCGAGTGGGCCGGCCGCAGCTACCAGGAGCGGCTCTCGGGCGACCAGGCGCCGATGCTGTATGCCGTGTCGGTGCTGTTCATCTTCCTGTGCCTGGCGGCGCTGTACGAGAGCTGGTCCGTGCCGTTCAGCGTGATGCTGGTCGTGCCGCTGGGCATCATCGGCGCGCTGGCGGCCAGCCACCTCGGCGGGCAGCAGAACGACGTGTTCTTCCAGGTCGGCCTGCTCACGACGGTGGGCCTGTCGGCGAAGAACGCGATCCTGATCGTGGAGTTCGCCGAGACCCTGCGCGGGCAGGGGATGGGCGTGCTCGAGGCGACCTTGAAGGCGTGCCGGCAGCGATTGCGGCCGATCCTGATGACCTCGTTGGCCTTCATGATGGGCGTGCTGCCGCTGGCCTTCGCCAGCGGCGCGGGCTCCGGCTCGCAGCGCGCCATCGGCGTCGGCGTGCTCGGCGGCATGGGCAGCGCGACGCTGCTGGGCATCTTCTTCGTGCCGCTGTTCTACCTCTGGGTGAAGCAGCGATTCAGCCGGGCGAAACACCCGGCCACGCCGTCCGAAGGACACAAGGATCCGGAGGTGCGGGCATGAGCCGCGTTCTGGCACTTCGCCCGTCGGCGCAAGCCGGCCCGGGGGCTCCTCATACGCTGTCGCAAATCGTCTCCCCCGGGCCGGCTTGCGCCGACTCGACATCGAGCGTGTTCACGAGGTGCCTCCTGCTGCTGCCGGTGGTGCTTGCGCTGAGCGGCTGCGGCAGCCTCGTTCCGAGCACCGACACACCGCGTCCCCCGCTTCGGGAAGACTTCCGTCCGAAGGCTGCATCGGCCGCCGAGCCGGCGGCTTCTGCGGCTGCGGCCTCGCACGAGTGGCGCGGCTTCTTCGCCGATGCGCGGCTGGACGAGGTCGTCGCGACGGCGCTCGACCAGAACCGCAGCCTGCGCGTGAGCGCGGCCGCTGTCGAACGCGTGCGGGCGCAGTACCGCGTGACCGCCGCCGAGCGACTGCCCGAGATCGGCGTCGGTGGCTCCGTCACGCGTCAGCGCACGATCAACGGCGAAGGCGCGACGACGACCTACGGCGTCAACCTCGGCTTGGCGAGCTACGAGATCGATCTGTTCAACCGCCTGGGCAGCCTGGAAGGCGCGGCACTGTCGCGTTTCCTGGCCGAGCAGGAGACGCAGCGCAGCACGCGACTGAGCCTGGCCGCGGAAGTCGCGACCGCCTGGCTGTCGCTCGCGGCCGCGCAGCAACGCCTGGCCCTCAACCAGGAACTGCGCGACAGCCAGCAGCGCTCGCTGGACTTGGCGGAGCGGCAGTACGCGCTCGGCGCAGCGTCGGGGCTGGATCGGGCGCGCGCTCGCGCGGCCTTCGAGTCCGCGCGCGGCGACGCGGCGGAAAGCGTCGGCGCAGTGACGCAGGCGCGATTGCAGCTGGAGCTGCTCGTCGGCCAGCCGGTGCCGGATCGGCTGCTGCCGACCGCGCAAGGCACGTCGTCCACGACGGGCGGCGTCGACATCACGGTGCTGCCGGCGGTGCCGGGCGGATTGCCCGCCGACGTGCTGCTGCAGCGACCCGATCTGCGAGCGGCCGAGCAGCGCCTGCGCGCGGCGGCCTTCGACGTGGGGGCGGCGCGCGCGGCGCGTTTCCCGCGCCTGACGCTGACGGCCAGCGCCGGCACGCGCAGTCCGGACCTGGACGGCTTGTTCAAGAGCGGCAGCGGCGTGTGGAGCATCGTGCCGCAGATCGACCTGCCGATCTTCGACGGCGGCCAACGCCGCGCGCAGGTCGAGGTCAGCGAGGCCAGCCGGCAGGAAGCGTTGGCGGGCTACGAGTCCGCGCTGCAGTCGGCGTTCCGCGAGGTCGCGGACGCGCTGGCGGTGCGCGATCAACTGGCCGAGCGGCTCGCTGCGCAGCAGGCGCAGGTCGATGCGGCCGAGCAGTCGCAACGCCTCGCCGAGCGCAGCTACCGCCTCGGCGGCAGCAGTCAGCTGGAGCTGCTCGATGCGCAGCGTCAGTTGACGACCGCGAAGCGCGCGCTCGTGACGCTTCGTCAGACCGAGCAAAGCAATCGCGTAGCGCTGCTGAGAGCGCTCGGCGGTCGCTGGACGCAGTGACCGGACGATGCGGCGCGCCGGAGCCAGATCGATCAGCCAGAGCTTTCGCTTTCGAATAAATCGAAAATAAAACTTTCGATTTATCTTGTAAGGAAAGAAAAAAACGTGGCGTAAACCATATTCGAAAGAATTCGATGACTTCCTAGACTCCGCTGGTCATTCACCACGACCAGGGGATCTCATGAAGCAAGCCACACGGCCGACCTCGCGTCTGAACGTCTCGTTCAGCACGTTCTCCCGACTTTCCGCCGTCGTCGCGCTCGCGGGCGCGGCGGCCGGTTTCGCGACCACGGCCACGGCGGCGCCGACCGGTTTCGGGCTGATCGCCTACTGGGGCGAGACCGCCAGCACCTATGGCGGTCAGGTGCCGACCGGCAGCTACGTCGTCATCAATCCCAACAGCGGCGCGCAGGGCCTGAGCGCGAGCCAGATCACCAACTGGAAGGCGGTCATCGCCAACATCCGCGCGCAGGGCGGCAAGGTGCTGGGCTACGTGCCGACCGGCTACGACCGCAACACCGCCGACGAGCTGACCCGCTACAACGCGATCCCGACGGAGCTGTCGGCCTACAAGAACACGCTGGGCGGCGTGGACGGCTTCTTCTTCGACGAGGCCGCGCACGACGACGCGTCCCTGACCGATGCGCAGAAGTGCAGCGGCACGCCGACCAAGTGGGCCAACGTGCGCTCGATGGTGTCGGGCTCCGGCGCGGGCGGCATCAAGGTCTGGAACGCGGGCTGGCCGGGCGCGAGCGGCTGCTTCGTCAGCGCGGCGCAGTCCGGCGAGCACATCGTGATGTACGAGGCTGCGTATGCCGACTACCTCAACGGCGCGAGCTGGCTCAACGGCGACGTGCAGAACCTGGCGACCTCGCTCAACGTCAAGACCTGGCTCCTGATCCACTCCGCGACGCAGGCGCAGATGCAGGCGGCGCTGCGCGGCACCACGGCCAACTACGTCTACGTGACCAGCATGACCTACAACCCCAGCTTGCCGTGGGGCGGTCCGATCTGGAACTACACGCCCACCTATTGGGGGAACGACACGACCAGCGGGACGGAGCGGTGGTGTCTGAAGAGCTTGAAGAGCGGCGGGAGCTGCTGACGGTCGACGTTTCCCTGACACCCCTCCGAGGAGGGGGTATCCCTGGTACTCGGGTCCGTTAGCATCCCGTTGCTTTGACATTAAGCCGCCGCAGACGGCAACAGGGATGGCCTCAAATCAGGGAATGGCGGACGCGCTCGGGTGCGCGTCCGGCTCGGCTGCCGCATTGGCGACCGGAGAGGGTGTCGATGGCACGTCGTCGTCGACGGACCGGGACGGACCGTTGCGCGCGCTGTGCATCGTGGCGCGGATGCACCATGTGGCGGCCGACGCGCCGTCGCTGCGTCACGGGCTCGGCCTAGGCGCCAGCGATGCGCCGACGACCCAGGACCTTCTCCTGGCCGCCAAGCGGCTGGGACTCAAGGCCAAGCGTTCAAGCACGACGATCGACCGGCTGAGCCTGGCGGCGCTGCCGGCGCTCGCGACGCTGCGGGACGGACGCACGATGGTGCTGGCGCAATGCGACGGCAAGCGGGTGCTGTTCATGGATCCGACTGGCGATGAATCGTCGGCGCGACCCACGATCGAGCCTGTGGAGACCTTCGCCGCCGAATGGACCGGCGAGCTGATCCTCGTCACCAGCCGCGCCAGCCTGGCCGGCGATCTCGCCAAGTTCGACTTCTCCTGGTTCATCCCGAGCATCGTCAAGCACCGGCGCCTGCTGGGCGAGGTGCTGACGATCTCGCTGTTCCTGCAGCTCTTCGCGCTGGTCAGCCCGCTGTTCTTCCAGGTCGTGATGGACAAGGTGCTGGTGCACCGCGGCCTCACCACGCTGGACGTGCTGGTGATCGGACTGGTCGTGATCATGGTGTTCGAGAGCGCGCTGAACATCCTGCGCGCCTACGTGTTCAGCCACACGACCAGCCGCATCGACGTGGAACTCGGCTCGCGGCTGTTCCGGCATCTGCTGAGCCTGCCGCTGGCCTACTTCCAGGCGCGTCGCGTCGGGGATTCCGTGGCGCGGGTGCGCGAGCTCGAGAACATCCGCCAGTTCCTGACCGGCAACGCGCTGACGCTGGTGCTGGACGTGCTGTTCTCTGTGATCTTCATCGCGGTGATGTTCAGCTACAGCGCCACGCTGACGCTGATCGTGCTGATCTCGCTGCCGCTGTACCTGATCCTGAGCCTGTCGATCGTGCCGGTGCTGCGCGGGCGCCTGAACGAGAAGTTCGCGCGCGGCGCGGAGAACCAGAGCCTGCTGGTCGAGACGGTGACCGGCATCCAGACGGTGAAGGCCAGCGCGCTGGAGCCGCAGATGGCGCGCAAATGGGACGAGCAGCTGGCCGCGTATGTGTCGGCCTCGTTCCGGACGCAGACGCTGGCGCAGTACGGCAACGAGGGCATCAACCTGATCGGCAAGCTGGTGAACGCTGCCACGCTCTGGTGGGGCGCCCACCTGGTGATGCAAGGCGACCTGAGCGTGGGCCAGTTCATCGCCTTCAACATGTTCGCCGGCCGGGTCGCGCAGCCGATCATGCGCATCGCGCAGATGTGGACGGACTTCCAGCAGACGGGCATCTCGATGGCGCGGCTGGGCGACGTGCTGAACACCCGCACCGAGCTTCGCTCGCAGAGCGCCGGCGCGATGCCGCGCGTGCGCGGCGACGTGACGCTGGAGAACGTCACCTTCCGCTACCGGCCCGACGCGCAGCCGGTGCTGCGCGGTGTGGACCTGTCGGTGACCGCGGGCGAAGTCATCGGCATCGTCGGTCGCAGCGGCTCTGGCAAGAGCACGCTGACCAAGCTGCTGCAGCGGCTGTACGTGCCGGAGTCCGGCCGCGTGCTGGTCGACGGCCAGGACATCGCGATGGCGGATGCGACGCAGCTGCGCCGCCAGGTCGGCGTGGTGTTGCAGGAGAACATGCTGTTCAACCGCTCGGTGCGGGAGAACATCGCGATCGCCGATCCGGCCGCGCCCATCGAGGCGGTGATGCAGGCGGCCAAACTCGCTGGCGCGCACGACTTCATCGCGGAGTTGCCCGAGGGCTACGACACCGTGGTGGGGGAGCAGGGCACGGGCCTGTCGGGCGGACAGCGGCAGCGCATCGCGATCGCGCGGGCGCTGTTCGGGCAGCCTCGGGTGCTGATCTTCGACGAGGCCACCAGCGCGCTCGACTACGAGAGCGAGGCGATCATCCAGAAGAACATGCGGGCGATCTGCCAGGGGCGGACGGTGTTCATCATTGCCCACCGGCTGAGCGCGGTGCGTCATGCCCACCGGATCATCGCGATGGAGAAGGGCCGCATCGCCGAGATGGGCAGCCATGACGAGCTGATCGCCAAGCCGCAAGGGCTCTACGCGCACCTGTGGCGCATGCAGGGCGAAGGAGGCTCGGAATGAGCGCCGAAGTGATCGAGGGAACGGGGACGCCCGACATGCGGGCGACACGCGAAGGTGCGGATATGCCGCAGGCGCCGCGCCACCCGCTGCGCGAGCTGCTGGGCCGCTACGCTGCTGTCTTCAAGGCTGCCTGGGAGCGGCGCGAGGAACTCGCCGGACCGCGTCGCATGGCCGACGAGCGCGCATTCATGCCCGCCGCGCTGGAGCTGCAGGAAACACCGCCGCATCCTGCGCCGCGCCGCATGGCGATCGCGATCTGCGCGCTGTTCGTGATCGCGCTGGTGTGGGCCATCGTCGGACAGATCGACATCGTCGCGGTGGCGCAGGGACGGATCATCGTCAGCGACCGCAGCAAGACGATCCAGCCGCTGGAGACCAGCGTCGTGCGCGAGGTCTTCGTCAAGGACGGCGACAAGGTGAAAGCCGGGCAACTGCTGATCGCGCTGGACTCGACGATGACGGAGGCGGACAGCCACCGGGTCGACAAGGAGCGCGTGGCGGCGTTGTCCGAGGTGCTGCGCTCGCGCGCGCTGCTGCAGGCGTTGACGGGCGGCGGAGCGCCGCAGTTGACGGAGGCGTCGATGAAGTCGATGCCGCGCGAGGACGCGGACAGCGCGCGCTTCCAGCTGCAGAGCGAGTGGGCGGACATCTCGGCCAAGCTCGCGAAGCTGCAGGCGGAGCTGGAGCGCCGCGATGCCGAGATCGCGACGGCGAAGCAGGTCGTCGAGAAGCTGCAGAGCACGGTGCCGATGGCGCAGCAACGCGAGCGCGACTACAAGGCGCTGAGCGACCAGGGCTTCGTCGCGGGCCATGCCGGGCAGGACCGGACGCGGGAGCGGATCGAGCAGGAGAAGGATCTCGGCACGGCGATTGCGCGACATCGCGAGGCGCAGGCGGCGCTGGCGGAATCGCGCGGATCGACGGCGTCGTTCAAGGCGGAGACGCTGAGGACGTTGCGCGACCGCGAGGCTCAGGCCGACCTCAAGCTCAAGCAGCTCGCCGAAGAGGGCGCGAAGGCGAACAAGCGCAATCAGCTGACGAAGCTCACCGCGCCGGTCGACGGCACGGTGCAGCAGCTCGCGGTGCACACGGCCGGCGGCGTCGTGACTGAGGCGCAGGTGCTGCTGGTGCTGGTGCCCGACGAGGCCGAGGTAACCGCGGAGGTCGTGCTCGAGAACAAGGACATCGGCTTCGTGCGCGCCGGCCAGGAGGCGGAGATCAAGCTCGAGACCTTCCCGTTCACGCGCTACGGCACGGTGCCGGCGAAGGTGAAAAGCGTCAGCGCGGATGCCGTCAACGACGAGAAGCGCGGGGCGATCTTTCCGGTGACGCTGGTGCTGGGGAAAGGCGCCATCGACATCGATGGACGTCCGGTGCGGCTGACGCCGGGGATGAACGTGACGGCGGAGATCAAGACTTCGCAGCGGCGCGTGATCCGGTATCTGTTCGACCCCGTCAAGCAGCACGTCGACGAGAGTCTGAAGGAACGTTGATGCGCGTGTTGATCATTCATCAGAACTTTCCGGGGCAGTTCCGGCATGTGGCCAAGGCGTGGTCGGAGCGGCCGGGCTGGCAGGTGGTCGGCATCGGCCGGGACACGGCGCCCGGCATGCCCGAGCTCGAACGCAGCGGCCGGCTCACGCTGATCCGCTACAAGCCGCATCGCGGCGTGGGCAAGGACCAGCACCACTACCTGCGCCGGATGGAGGAGGCGGTGCTGCACGGCCAGGCGGTCGCGCGGGTGCTGCTGAAGCTGAAGGTCAAGGGTCTTGTTCCCGACGTGATCCTGGCGCATCCTGGCTGGGGCGAGACGCTCAACGCCAAGGACGTGTTCCCGGACGCGCGACTCGTGCATTTCTGCGAGTGGTTCTACAACGCGCCCGCCAGCGGCAACGGGCTCGACCCGGACTGGCAGGGCGCGGACATCGGCTTCGATCCAGAGTTCCCGGCGAGCTTCGACGACCGGGCTCGCATCCGCGCGTGGAATGCGCTGCACCTGCTGAACCTGGAGAACTGCGACGCGGCGGTCAGCCCGACGCATTGGCAGAAGGCGCAGCATCCCAAGGCCTACCTCGACAAGATCACAGTGGCGCACGAGGGGATCGATCTCGACGGGCTGAAGCCCGATCCCGAGGCGCGGATGACGATGCCCAACGGCGCGGTGTTCAAGGCGGGTGATCCGGTAATCACGTATGTCGCGCGCAACCTGGAGCCGTATCGCGGTTTCCATCAGTTCATGCGGGCGCTGCCGGCCATCCAGCGGGACCACAAGACCTGCCACACGGTGATCGTGGGTGGTGATGAGGTGAGCTACGGCAGGGCGCCCGCGCCAGGCAAGACCTGGCGCCAGGTGATGCTGGAGGAGGTCGGCGATCGGCTCGATCCGGCGCGCACGCACTTCCTCGGCAAGCTCCCCTATGCGGACTACAAGCGCGTGCTGCAGCTGTCAGCGGCGCATGTGTACCTGACCTATCCGTTTGTGCTGAGCTGGTCGATGTTGGAGGCGATGGCAACGGGGTGCGTCGTTGTTGGGTCGGATACGGCGCCGGTGCGGGAGGTGATTGAGGATCGCCTGAATGGCAAGCTTGTCAGCATGTTCGATCGGGCGCAATTGGGGGAGCGAATGCTGGAGGCGCTGACGATGCAGACAGACGGGCGCGAACGTATGAGTCGCATGGCAGGGCATCGTGCGACGAGCTTCGACACAGCCGCTGGCATCAATGCAGTGGAGGCGCTCTGCGTCGGCGAAGAGCAGCGAGCGAGGTGGAGGGCTTGATGCGAGTTGTAGCTTTGAAAGCCAGTTTGACGCGTGGATTTCGCGGGCTGATTGGTTTGGCTTCGATCTTGGCCCTTGCTTTGTTGACCGCATGTGGCAGCTCGCCAGCCAAGCAGAAAGTCAACGTTGAGCTGCAAGAGCGGCAGCAACGGGCAAGGGCAATGTGGAAAGCGCGCTGCGAGAAATCCGGCGTATTCATCAAAAGGACGGTTGAGAACGTCGATGGGATCTACCTCATGAACGTTCGGACCAGGACCAACTATGGCGAATCGGAGCAGGATCAATTCTCGTTGGATGATCCATATGGCCACGATTCGCTTGGCGATAATTACATCCTCAATTTCTTGTTCGGGGCATATCACCATCCGGCGGGCAAGCCATCACCATTCAGGGACGCATCTCGGATTGGTTATCGGTTTGTCGAGGCAATAGATGCCAAGGATGGGAAGCTGTTTCGATTTACCGGAAAGATTGAAGAGCCATGGCAATTTGATAAATCTTATCGAAAAGGGTATACCCAGTTCATAATGAATAAGACTTCCATTGAGAGGCGTACGGCGCGTTACGGAGTAAGGTTTGAAGATATTTCTACGAGAGAGGAGCGTCAGTACTGGATTGCAGGTAGTTCTCTGAAAGTTATTGACCTCGATACGCAAGAAGTGCTGGCCGAGCGGATTGGTTATATGGTGGATTGGGCGCAAGGAAGTCGAGTAGGTCAGAGGTCTCCGTGGCTGCTTGCTGCCGATAATGCTTGTCCAGACTTTCTGCACGGCGAACCAAAAAAAGGGCCTTCATCCGTCAATCAGCCTGGCCAAACACTTGATTTTGTAGAACTCGTCCTTAAAGCTACGAACGGATAGAAGTGAACGTGACGATCAAGAAATTCTTCGAAAGCCGCAGAATGGAAATGACAAATATTGAAAGCCTCGGCCCCCGTAATTCTGGGCGGCCAAGCCTAAAACGATTGGAAGTGCTTGCGACGTCCATGCTCAGCCTAGTGTTGCTTGCAGGATGCGGGGGCTTGACGTCGAAGGGGAGTGAACAACAAACCTCAAGCGCGAAGCGCCAACGCGCAATGGAGATCTGGAAGACTCATTGTGAGAAGTCCGGAGAGTTTGTTCATGAAGTCGCCGATAAAGTCGAAGGAATCTATCTATTAAATGTTCGAGTAAGCAGAAATTTTGGCGATCAGTATAGGCTGGATGACCCCTATGGACGGGATCTTATAGGCGATGCTTATATTTGGACGCTTTTAAAAGGCAGCTATGCCGTCGATAGGCCAGGGCCCGTGCCAGAAGGATGGCCTCTACATGCTGGTTACAGATTTGTTGAAGCGCGTGATCCCCAGGATGGGGAGCTGTATAGATATACCAGGCGCGCGGTCGATTCGCTGAATAGTGAAAAAAGGGTCTCCAGTGGTGATTTGAAGCTGGTAATCGATCGTAAGCCAATTTCGGCGCCGTCTGCTCAATATGGAGTTGCCTTTGAAGATATCTCAACGCGGCAGGATCGCGACCATTGGATAGCTGGGAGTAAGCTTCGAATAATTGAGCTTTCTAGCGGAAAGCTGATGGGAGAACGCATTGGTTATATGGTGGATCTTGCTCAAGGCGCTGATTCGGCAGGGCGATCGCCGTGGCTTTTTGCTGCTGACAACGCGTGTCCTGCATTTGATCGGGATTTCAATGTTCCCAATAAACAGGCAGGCTATAAGTTCACTAAACAGCCCTATCAAACGGAACGGTTCGTTGAGAAGGTTTTGAGGCCTGCGCCGTGATTTGATCAAGGCAATGCAATCGGCCGCCAGACGATAAAAGGCGGCTCTTGTTGATTGAAATAAATAAATATATTCAGGGGGTGTTTGTGTCTGAAAGTCAACTTAATTCTCCAACTGTTTCCGAGATGTTGAAGCTCTCTAATCTGCAGATGGCTGCAGAGGCGTTTCTGACTGATCGGGATGATGCCACTGAAACACCTTTTCAAGGTCAAGTTCTCATTGATGCGCTAATCGCGGGCAACGGTCGTTCCAGTAAATTTACGAAGTCGGCGGCGATCGATTTTGAAGCTCATTGGGAGGTCAAGGCTCAGCATAGTAGTGCAACAGGTTTTAGTGGAACTGTTTTTAAGTGCCGAGCAGATGACCCTGTCACTGGTGCAAAGGAAGGCGAGACAATCGTCTGCTTTAGAAGTACCGAATTCGTTGACGATGCGGCTCGCGATAACTGGGCAACTAACACCCTTGAAATCAAAGACACCGGATTCGCTTGGGGTCAATTGCGCGATATGGAAGCTTGGTACGCCAAGCTGAAAGACGAAAAGATCCTTAAGCCGGGTGGATTTACTGTTACCGGCTACAGCCTGGGCGGGCATCTCGCTACCGCCTTCAACATGATGCACAACAGCGAGGTTGCCCAAGTGGTGACCTTCAATGGTGCAGGCGTTGGCGCGGTGGATCCGCAGAAGACTCTTAAATTCCTCATCGACATCTTCGCGAGCAAGACCAAAACAAACGACGACAAGAGCGGAAACTTCACCTTTTCAACGCCCGAGCTCGATGGCATCTACGACGGCATGCGCCGCGCGCTCCTCGCCGGAATTGAGATCGCCGATACCGATCGCAAAGCGCTGGCCTCCATCCTCACGTTCGGTGTCAATAATGGCCTCACGGAATCTCTGGAATACAAAGAAGCGCAACGGATTGCAGCTGCGTTGAGAGTCTCCGATTCCATTCGCGTCGAAGTCGGCCGGGTGGCTGGACTGAGTTCCGGAGATCCGAGTTCCCCGGCACCTGCCAAGGTCCTATTCAAAGACATCGATCAGATGGGCTTGGACTATCAACTGGCTCTGCAGGAGGTGACGCGAAGCACCAACGCCACAGGGATGCTCCAAGGTTTGATCCAGACATTCGGCGACAAGGTTGTGCGCCCGGATCTGAAGAATCAATTCGATGTTCAAGGGGATACGATTCCCTCCGCGGTTGCAAATTCTCAGAATCACGTCGGCAAAGATGTTCGGGTCTTCATCGAGGATCAGCCCCTCTACCGCGGCCCTTATGGATGGGTCATGGGTTGGGAATCTCTGAAGTATCTTGGCGCCAAGACGCTGCTCAACAACTACGCCAAGGTCGACTTTGGAGATACACACAGTCTCGTGCTGTTAGTCGATTCTCTGAAGGTTCAGAACGTGATGCTTGGCCTTCTGCCGGAAGAGCAGCGAAATACGGAGGCGGTAGTAACGCTCTTCAAGCAGATGCTGAGAGAGGCATCGAACCGTCGGACGGAGGCAAGTACGTTCTCGGAAGGGAAGGCAGAGGGTGACGTTCTAGAGAATATCGTCAATGCGCTGGCGAACCTGGTGCTTGGAGTCCAGGAAGGCGGAAAGGACCGCTTGAAGGGCGACAACAAGGGTGCGACGTGGGCAAGAATCGAAGATAAGGCAGATGTTTCGACTGGACGCGAAGCCCTTCATCAGACTTTGAAGGATATTACCGAGAGTAAGTTCTATAAGGACGCTGTCGCGGGCAAACTTCAGAAACCGCTGACTTTAGGTTCCTACTCGACGGCCGATCTGACGAAACTCGCACGAACCGACTTCGGAGTATTCGCGGCCCTCTATACCGCGAGTCCATTCATCATTCAGTTGGGAGACGGCCCGCTGAAGGACGCCGAGATGGCGCTCAAATGGGGCGCAATCTACGAGCATTGGAACGAAGACCGCAAGCGCGTGACCGGCGCAGAGGGCACGACGATTGAGCAGCCGAAGTACGTCTCCAATAAATGGCTGAGGGAGCGCGTCCAATACATGGAGCGTCTGACCGCATTGAACGGTCTGAACCTCGACTACGAGAAGTACGTCCAGGGCGACAACGGAAATCTCTTCGGGTCCAACACCTCCAAGTACGACAGCGAAGACATGGTGTGGCAGGACCTCATCCGAAACGTCACCATCGATCGCCGAACTGTGCAAGGTGGCGATCCGCTCGACTCGACGAACACCAAGTTCTTCCATTTCGGTTCTGACATGAACGAGATGGTTCCTGTCGTTGCGGGAAACAACGCGGGCCGCAGCGTGGTCGCGAGCGAGGGACGCACGGAAGTCATTGCGGGAACGTCAGGGAGCGACGTCAGCTTCGGCGGACTCGGGAAGGACGACATCAGCGGAGGCAAGTCGAACGACTACCTTGACGGCGGCGAAGGCGCGGACACCTTGAGCGGCGGCGAAGACTCCGACATCCTCATCGGCGGGCTCGGGGATGACGAGCTCAGCGGAGGCGAAGGCTCGGACGCCTTGAATGGGGGCGACGACAACGACACGCTCGACGGCGGCGACGGCACCGACTTCCTGAACGGAGGCAAGGGCCAGGACGAGATCCGCGGCGGCGACGGTGTCGACTACCTCTTCGACCAAGGCGGCACCGACACCACCCAGATGTGGGGCGAGGACGGCAACGACGTCCTCGAAGTCAAGGCCGGCGAGGGCGAGGCCACGCTCGAAGGCGGTGACGGCAATGACATCCTGATCGGCGCCGAAGGCAAGAACACGCTCAACGGCGGCACCGGCAACGACAGCATCCGAGGCGGCGGCGAGGTCGACACCATCGACGGCGGCGACGGCGCGGATGTCATCGACGCCGGCGGCGGCAACGACAAGATCACTGGCGGCAAGGGCGCCGACTACCTGAAGGGCGGCGCCGGCAACGAAACCTACAACGTGGCCGGGCGTGACTTCGGGGTCGACCTGATCGAGGACGCCGCGGGCGACGACAAGATCCTCGCCAACGGCGCCAGCCAGGGGGGCGCGAGCTACGACGCCAACAAGCTCGCCTGGATCGGTGCCAACGGCATGGAGATCCGCAAGTACGACACCGGCGGATCCACCACCCTCTCGCTGAGCTACGCCGGCGACAAACTCAACACCATCTACCTGCGCGACTGGACCCCCGGTCGATATGGCATCACTCTGGCGGGGGAAGCGGCGGAGCGAACGCGGCCCGACGTCTCGCTGCATTCGTTCGAGACACTCGAGGTCCACAACTTCGTCGACATCCCCCATGCACCTGTCTTCATGGATGCCTTCGACGGCGGCGAGGGAAACGACATCCTCTATGGCACCGACGAGAAGAGCGTCATCGTCGGAGGCAACGGCAACGACCTGATCGACGGTTGGGGTGGCGATGATTGGCTGGAAGGCGGCGAAGGCAACGACGTCATCTTCACCGGCGAAGGAAAGGACGTCGCCTATGGCGGAAAAGGCGACGACATGCTGCGCGCCGGCCTCGACTTCGACGTGCAGCGCAGCGTCACGGATGACCTGTACTGGGTGCAGGGCATGGAGGACAACTGGTGGCTTCGCTCGAACGAAGATTCGTTCTACACGACCCTGCCTTTCCGCTTCAGCGTCAATGGCCAGGGGCGGGAAATCGCGCATCCCGAGCTCGCGCTCTTCGACATCAAGGTGGAGCGGGAGCTGGCTTCGAATCCGACATACGAGGGCTATCTCTGGTGGCTCAACACGGACGCCGTCGATGCCAGTCTGGAACCGGTGCTCAAGTTCACCCTGCAGGTCGGTGACAGCAAGGTCGGGGATCGAGGCGTCCAGTCCGGCGACTACCTGCTGCAAGAACCCGGTCCGAACTTCGGGAAGCCGATCAGCCTTAAGGTGGCCTGGACGCAAGGC
Organism: Roseateles sp. GW821-FHT09G09; assembly: GCF_059415965.1. Lineage (NCBI taxonomy): Bacteria > Pseudomonadati > Pseudomonadota > Betaproteobacteria > Burkholderiales > Sphaerotilaceae > Roseateles > Roseateles sp. GW821-FHT09G09. The sequence goes on from NZ_JBWKOG010000009.1 coordinate 140,823, forward strand.
GAAAGACTGCTCTACGCCGGTGCCAGTCTCGAAGGCGCCCAGCTTCACGGCGGCGACGGCGATGACCTCGTCTATGGCGGCAACAACAACGACAAGCTGTACGGCGACGCTGACGACGATGTGCTGGTCGGCTATGACGGCGACGATGAGCTGGACGGTGGCGACGGGAAGGATGAACTGTCCGGCGGCGCCGGTCGGGACTTCCTGCAAGGCGGCAAAGGCGACGACTACCTGGTCGGCGGCTATGGTGCCGATGTCCTGTACGGCGGCACCGGCAACGACACCTTGGTCGGCGATGCCACGGGCTTGTATCCCTCGACGGCGCTCCCGCCGGGCATGGATACCGCGCGCATGGGCGGGGACTACCTCGTCGGCGGCGAGGGCAGTGACCTCCTGGTTGGGAACTTCGGCGACGACTACCTGTTCGGTGGCATCGGCAACGATTCCATCGCCGGCGGCGAGGACAACGACCACGCCTTCGGGGAGGCCGGCGCCGATGCGCTGTGGGGCGGATCGGGCGACGACTACCTGGACGGCGGCACGGAGAACGACACGCTTTACGGCGGCGAGGACAACGATCTGCTCGTCGGCGGGGAGGGCGCCGACAATTTGAAAGGCGAGGACGGCGACGACATCCTCGACGCAGGCGTCGGCAACGATCTGCTCTTCGGGGGAGACGGCAAGGACATCCTGCGCGGCGGCGAGGGCAACGACAAGCTCTATGGCGACGGCGGCGACTCAGCGGACGACGACGACATCCTTGAGGGCGGCGCAGGCAATGACGACCTGAACGGCGGTGGCGGCAATGACATCTACGTCTTTTCCAAGGGCGACGGCCAGGACATCGTCCGCGACGATGCGTTGAACGGTACGCGCAACCTCTTGGTGTTCAAGTTCGACAGCAAGGAGATCCACTCGCTGAAGCGCGAGGGCAAGGATCTGCTGATCCGGTACGGCGTGAACGACCAGGTGCGCGTGACCGGCTTCTACGACGGCAAGTCCTTCGGACTGGGCGACTCTTCGGCGAACGTGGGCATGTCGGACACCGGCGTACCCGGTTCGATCGCTGAGATCGCTTTCGAGGACGGCACGGTCTGGGACCGCGGGGATATCTTTGCCATGGCGCCGCCGCCCGAAGCGGGTGAGGTGCCGCCGGATCCCTTTGCTTCGCTGTCTTCCGTCTACTTCGTCAATGCATTGGTGTCGCGAGAGGCGATCAAGGCCGCTGGCAAACATGTCTTGAGCTTCTCGTTCGCAAGCATGGCCCCCGCAGGCGTCACCGGCGCCTATGCGTTCTCCGCCGAGCAGAAGCAGGCAGTACGCGATGCGCTCGCACGCTTCAGCAACGTGCTTGACCTGAGGTTCGTGGAGATCGGCGACAACTCGGCGTCCGACCTCAGCTTCCATCTCGACGATCTGACCGCCAACGGTCTCGGTGCTGCCGCCGGTTATGCGGCGCCCTCGACCGGCGAGATCCACCTCAACAGCACGTTCTTTTCGAAGATCGTCGAGGACGAGTTCGGCAGCGCAAAGCCAGAGCGCACCCTGGATGTCGGCACGGCCGGCTTCGAGACCCTGCTGCACGAGATCGGCCATGCGCTGGGCCTTAAGCACCCGTTTGAAGCGCCGGTGCTGCCCAACGCCGAGAACACGAACGTCAACACCGTCATGTCGTACACGCGGCCCGGCGGTCCGGCGACGCAGCTGGCGGCGTTCGACGTCGCGGCATTGCAACTGCTGTTCGGCGTATCCACCAGCCTGCATGGCGGCAACGATGTGCATGGATTTGGCACGCGCTGGGTTCAGGACAGCGGCGGTCACGATGTGTTCGACGCCAGCGCCGAAACTCAAGGCGTGTCCGTCGACCTGAGCCCGGGCTCCTGGATCTACAGGGGCTCAAAGGCCACGAGCATCCTGGCCGACAACCAGGCGTTCATCGGCTTCAACACCGTCATCGAAGACGCGACCGGTGGCTCCGGCGACGACACGTTGACCGGCAACGACGGCGCCAACCTGCTGCAGGGCGGCGTCGGCAACGACGTGCTGCGCGGCGGCGCGGGCGCCGACACGCTGGTGGGCGGCGAGGGCGCCGACGCCTATGTCTGGGGCGTCGGGAGCGACACCGACGTGATCGCGGACGGCGGCACCTCGTCGTCGGATCTCGACACGCTGCGCGTGGCGGGCGGCCTCGGCGCCGCCGACATCGCGCTCGCGCGCATCGGTGACGATCTGGCCGTCCTGGTCCGCGGCAGGGAAGACCTTGCCCTCATCACCAACCACTTTGCGGGCAACGCGATCGAGCGCGTCGTCTTCGATGACGGCACCACCTGGGACGCCGCTGCCATCCTGGCGCATGTCGCGACCGGTACCGGTGAGGGCAGCGACTTCTATCCCGGCACCGACGGCGACGACCTGATCGACGGCTTCGGCGGCGACGACGTGCTGATGGGACTCGGCGGCGCGGACACCCTCCGCGGTGGCACCGGCAACGACACGCTGCGCGGCGGCGACGGCAACGACTTGCTGTACGGCGACAGCGGCGTCGATCTGCTGGATGGCGGTGCGGGCGACGACCTGCTGGCCGACGGCGAAACCATGAGCGGCGGGACTGGTTCCGACACGTACGTCTGGGGCTCCGTCTCCAAGCTGTCGGTGATCCGCGACGTCGTCGACAACGGTGAAGGCGTCGATACGCTGAAGTTCTCCGGCGGCATCCTGCCCAGCGATGTGGTGCTGAGCATGTCGGGCAACGATCTCCAGATCTGGGTGAAGGGCACCGGGGGCGGCCTGACCGTCGCGGGCCAGTTCGCCTGGGGCAACGCCGGTGTCGAACGGTTCATCTTCGAGGACGGCACGATCCTGGACGGCGGCATGCTCTGGGGCTACATGAACGTCCCGATGCAGGGCACCGCCGGCAACGACAACGTCGTGCTCGGCCCGTTCGCCAACAACTTCTCCGCGGGCGCGGGCGATGACGTCGTCGACGGCCTCGATGGCAACGACGTCCTCAAGGGCGAGGCCGGCAACGACACCCTCAAGGGCGGTGCAGGCTTCGACGACCTGGCCGGTGACGCGGGCCAGGATCTGCTCCTGGGCGGCGACGGCGACGACTACCTGGACGGCGGCAACGGGAATGACACGCTGTATGGCGAGGCCGGCAGCGACCGGCTCAACGGCGGCAGCGGCCTCAATGTCCTGTATGGCGGCGACGGGAACGACTTCCTGTCATCCACCGTCGCCTTCGCGCGGGACACGATGTATGGCGGTCAGGGCGAAGACAACTACGACGTGTCGTATAGCTACAGCCAGACCAGCGACGTGGTGTCCATCGACGAGTCGTCGACTTCGAATGAGCGGTACACGGCCTCGGCGGCGGGGCCCGTGAGCACCTTCGTCAATCAGACCTGGACCATCAACGACGCTGGCGGTTCCGACGACCAGCTGAACTTCATCGGCTACTACATCAATGCGGCATCGACGGCGATCCGCGTCGCAGGGACCAGTCTCACGATCACGGGGATGAACCTGAAGATCGTCGTCAACAACGCCTTCGACGCCTACGGGAACAAGGCCGACGGGGCGATCGAGAAGCTCACCCTCGGTGACGGCACCGTCTACACCTTCGACCAGATGCGGGTGGCCGCGCTGACGTCCACCAGCGGCAACGACTCGATCACCGGTTTCGCGGGCAACGACGTGCTGGACGGCGGCGGGGGTCGGGACACCTTGGATGGCGCGGCGGGGAACGACGTCCTGCGCGGGGGCGCCGACTTCGATGTCCTGAGGGGCGGTCTCGGCGACGACACCTTGGAATCGGGCGTCGGCGGTGGCAGCCTGAACGGCGGAGCCGGCAACGACACCTTTATCGTCCGCGGTGGCGACGGCGCGGTCGATATCTCCAACGACGCGAACGACAGCGGCTTCGATACCTTGCTCGTCGACGCCGCGCCTGCGGCGCTCACGCTGTCACTCGAACCCGTCTCGCAAGGCTCGGATGAAGATGTGATCGTCATCCGCTGGCGTGACGGGTCGGCATCGGTGCGATTCGTTCTGGACGCAACCGTGACGTCCCAGTCCTCGGTGATCGAACGAGTGCGCTTCAGCGACGGCAGCGAACTCGATTTCGCCGCGTTGACCGCCGCGCAGCTGACGGTGCCGACGGGCGCAGAGGATTTGCTGCGGGGCACGGGCGCCGGCGAACTGCTTCGAGGCCTTGACGGCAACGACACCCTCTACGGACGGGGCGGGCCGGACACGCTGGACGGCGGCGCAGGCGACGACCTGCTTGTCGGCGGCAATGGTGATGACACCCTGATCGGAGGCGTCGGCAACGACACGTTCAACGGCGGTGCTGGCCACAACGTGATCGAGCTGTCCAGCAATTCCGGCCAGGACAGCGTCCGGGTCGAGATGGACGCTTCGAACACGTTGCGCTTCACGGCTGACGTCGTGCCCGCCTCCGTGCATGTGCGTTGGGGCACCGCGGCCCCGACGTACATGAACGCCTACGAGTCGCAGGGAGGACTGGTCCCCGCGCTCCGCTGGGCGACCACGCTGGAGATGACGTATGGGTCGGGCGGCGGTTCCCTGACGATCGACGCCGCGAACTACTTGTGGACACCGCAGGAGGCCATCTTCCCGCTAGGACGTTTCGGCATCGATGGCGTCCAGTTTGCAGACGGATCGACCCGATCGCTAGGGAGCCTTGTCGCTGAGGCCAACACCGTGACGGCTGGCGACGACCTGTTGTTTGACGCTCTGGAAACCAACATGTTCTCTGCCGGTGCCGGCAACGACACCGTGTACGGCGCGGGAGGCGCCAATCACCTCGAAGGGGGCGCCGGCGACGACCTGATCATCGGCGGTGACGATGACGACGTCCTGCTGGCGGGAGGTGCCGGCAACGACAGGCTGGTCGGCGGCCTGGGCTCGGACCGGCTGGATGGAGGTGACGGGAACGACTCGCTGTCCGGGGGAACCAATCCGTTCGGCGTGGGTCTGCCGTGGAACTCGCGTCTTCCGAATTCGGAACACGCGACCGACTGCGACACGCTCATTGGCGGGGCCGGTGACGACGCGCTCTCCGTCGGTGATCGAGACGCCGTACTTGTCTTCGGGAAAGGCTTCGGGCACGACTCCGCGTATGGATCGCAGAACCGCGGCTACACCACGACGTTCCGCTTCGACGGCAGCATCAATCCGGCGGATGTCAGGTTCTCTCGAGGTACCGAGAGGACGCTGCTCGTGTCCATCGCGAACACCACGGACCTGATTTCGGTCGCCGGATTTTTCGATGATGACGAACGGGGGACGACGCCCAGTCCCTCCCACGCCAGTGTGCGCTTCGAGTTCGCCGACGGGAGCGTCGTGTTCGCCGGTGATGTCGCCAGCCGGCTGGTGGCCATCCACACGGCAGAGCCGGACGCGTTTCTCGGAACGGCCGGGGACGATGTGCTGGTCGGTGGGAAACCGTTGGACCGACTTTTTGGTGGCCTCGGCAACGACACTTTGAGCGGACCGGGCGTGCTGCTCGGAGACGCTGGAGACGACACATACCGCTTCGACTTCGTCCGGCATCCGCTTACGCCTGACACTTTGCTGCCGGACGTGATCATCGAGGACTACGCGATGGACCAAGGCAACACGCTGATTGTCGGAGCGGGTGTGGAACCCGACGACATCGTCGTGTCGTACGGTTGGGTGGCGGGGTCCCACAACAGCACTTACGGCTACACGCTGACGTCCCGCAACACGGGGGCTGCAGTGAATCTCCTCGGCTATGTCTCGGTGCAGTTCGCCAACGGCGTCGTGTGGGGGGAGGCTGAGTTGCTGGCAAAGTCCTCCGAACGCTATGGCACCGCCGGCAACGACACGCTGGAAGGTGATGGCTACGACAACCGGATGAGCGGTCTGGCCGGCAACGATTCGCTGCTCGGCTACGAAGGCAATGACACGCTCGACGGCGGTCAGGGCGTCGACACGATGAAGGGCGGCGTCGGCGACGACCTCTATATCGTGGACAACACCGGCGACGTGGTCACCGAATCCTCCAACCAGGGCACCGACAAGGTCCTGTCGGGCGTGACATACACCTTGGCCAGCAACGTGGAGCAGTTGACCCTGACAGGAACCGGGGACATCAACGGCACGGGCAACACCCTGGCCAACGTTCTCGTCGGCAACGCCGGCGCCAACGTCCTGTCGGGCGGCGCCGGCAACGACGCGATGAGCGGCGGTCTGGGCAACGACACCTACGTGGTCGACGTGGTGGGCGATGTCGTGATCGAGAACGCCAACGAAGGCATCGACCTGGTCCAGAGCGGCGCGACCTGGACGCTGGGGGCAAACGTCGAGAACTTGACGCTGACCGGTTCCAACGCCATCAACGGGACCGGCAACGGGCTCGACAACGTGCTCACCGGCAACGGCGGCGCCAACAAGCTGGACGGCGGATCGGGCAACGACTCGTTGATTGGCGCGGGCGGCGCCGATTCGCTGACCGGCGGCACGGGCAACGACACGCTGGACGGCGGTGCCGGCAACGACACGATGCTGGGCGGCGCCGGCGACGACAGCTATGTCGTCGATGCCACGACCGACGCGATCACCGAGAACGCTTCCGAAGGCACTGACACCGTGCTGACCTCGGTCACGCTGACGCTGGCCACGAACGTCGAGAACGTGACGCTGGCGACCGGCGCCACGGCCCTCAGCGCGACGGGCAACGCCTCCAACAACGTGATGATCGGCAACGTCGGGGCCAACACGCTCACCGGCGCGGCGGGCAACGACACGTTGCAAGGCGGCCTGGGCAACGATTCGCTTGTCGGCGGCGCGGGCGCGGACCTCTACCTGTTCAACAAGGGCGACGGCACCGACACGATCCAGGACAGCGACTCGACCTCAGGCGTGCTGGACCAGTTGACCTTCGGCGCCAACATCACGCGCAGCGGCACGACCTTCAAGAAGGTCAGCAACAACCTGGAGATCACGTTCTCGGGCACCACGACGGACAAGGTGGTGGTCAAGGACTGGTACCTGGGGGCAGCCAACCAGGTCGAGCGCGTCGTCTACGCGGACGGCACGGTGATGACCAACGCGCAGGTCAACACGGCGGCCGGCCAGGCCGCCGGCGCGAAGACGGCGATGGTCCGGACCACCGCCGATCGCGAGTTCGTCGAGACCTTCCAGGAGCGCCTGATCGCTTCTGGCGCGGACAGCGCCGGATTCGACCAGACCGTGACGCGACAGGCCGACGCGCTGATCGAGGCGATGGCCGCGTTCTCGGGCTCGTCCGGCAAAGCCACGAACGCGTCGCTTCCCGTCTACACGGGCGAGCAGCGCGACCAGTTCGCGGTCTCTGCACGCTGAGGGACAGGCACTACACGGCCTCCGGAGGCGACCGGGGGCCGCGCGTGACCTCGGACCAATGCAAAAGGCCCCGCCGGGAGGCGGGGCCTTCGCGTCGATGAGACCCGAACCGGCTTACCAGCCGATCGTGTACGTCACCGTCGTCGGCACATTCGTATGCAGCGACGGGCTGAAGCCGCCGACGTCGTCGTAGGCGAAGCCGTAGGCCAGGCCGTAGCCGTTCGCGGCGCCTTCCGTACCCTTGATCGAATGGTCATGCCAGAACTTCGCGAACCAGTTGCCGCGCGTGCCGGCCGGGTAGAAGGCCGCCGGGCGGTACCAGTCGGCCGGCGTCGCCAGCACATGGCGGTTCAGCGCCGCGCACACCTGCGCCTGGATCTGCAGCTGGATCGACTTGGCCGCATCGGCCGGCGTGTCGACCTGGAAGCTGCCGTCGGGCTTGCGCGGATCGTCCAGTTTGCCCGCGCCCAGGAACACCTCGGCCGTGTTGGGCTTGCCGTTGATGTAGTACGTGCCGTTGGAGCGCCCGCCGGTGAAGACGAAGCGGTTGGTGCTGCCGTCCACGCGACCGCGGAAGGTGCCCAGGTTGTCCAGCGTGAAGACCAGGTCCTGCGTCTTGAAGCGGTTCCACATGTCGCCGATGTAGCCGTCCAGGTAGGCGCCGTTCACGTCGCCCGGGCGGAAGGTGAAATGCGCCGGCGCCAGGATGCGGGTGCGGTAGGGCACGTTCGGGAAGTTGGGATCCGCCAGGCTGCGGAACTCGACCGGCACTTCCTGCTGGAACTTGGTGAAGAGCGTGTCGCGCGATTCGGTCAGCGGCTCGCCGACGGTCTTGTCGTAGCCGCCCAGGCCCTGCACGCGCAGCTTCAGCGGGAAGCCGAAGTGGTCCACGCGGGTCGTGTTGATGAAGATGCCCTGGTCCGGCTGGCCCTTGGGGATCAGCGCGAATTCACCGAAGTCGAAGACGACGTCCAGGTTGGGATCGCTCGCGTTCTCGATGTTGGCGCCGGCGTAGGCGATGTTGCCCGCGCCGTCGGTGTTGACCTCGATGAACATCGGGCTGCCCACCGACATCAGCACGCGCGCCGAGTTCACCGGCGGGATCGTGATCTGCTTCGTCTGCGACAGCGGGAAGAAGTAGTTGGCGTACTTGCGGCCGTTCTTCGTCACCGTGTTGTCGGAGAGGCGCATCGGCACGACGTTGCCGCCCGCGTCGACGTGCACGAACTCACCGGTCTGCCAGCTCTTGCCGATGATGGCCCAGTAGACCTGCGAATCGGGCCAGCGGCCGTTGGTCGCGTTCTCGATCTTGAAGGTGGTCCTGGCGTTCCAGTCGGCCGGGTTCGTCGGCGTGCCCGGGTTGCCCGGGTTGCCGGGGTTGGTCGGCGTGCCAGGATCGGTGCCGCCGCCGGTCGTGACGGTCGCGGTGAAGCGCGCGCTGTCGTAGGCCGGGTTGCCGTTGTTGTAGGTGAACCAGTAGTCCACACGCGTGCCGGCTGCCGCGCCGGGCAGTGCCAGTTCATGACGGGCCGCGCCGCCGTTGAAGGGCATGCGCAGGTTCTGCTGCGCGCCGCCGTTCAGCTGGTAATGCGCGTCGACCCAGGTCGTCGCGACGTTGGATTTGAACCAGAGCGTGGCCTGGCTGCCGTTGAACGCGACGCCGTGCGAGAAGCTCGCGTTGGACTGCGCCTGCGCGACGGGCACGCTGAAGCTCAGCGCCAGGAAGGCCAGGCACGCGCCCAGCCAGGAGAGGAGGCGATTCATGAAGTCTCCAAGAGGTTTCGATGGTGTGCTGGAGGGCACCGATCGGCACGGTCCGGCCAGCGCTCTGTGACGCTCGTCCGGGCCCGCGACTTCTCTCCTGCGCCAACCATCCTAGGCAAAAGCCGTGGATTCTGAAAGCGCTTTCACGTTTTCGAGGTATTCGATTGCAACGGCTTGAAAGCGGCGGTTGGGAGCGAGCGTCATGCCGCCGTGCGCAGTCGTGGCGTGAGGGTCGGTGCGATATCCGGGCGGCCCGCACGGGCGCAGGAGGCATGAATGGCGGGTTGCGGGCGAAGAGCGCCGTCCACTGGCACGGACCTCGCTTATCGTCATGGCCGCCTTTGCCGGTTGCCCCTGTGTCCGATTCATTCCCGATTCACGCCCGATGTCGACACCTTCCGCAACGACTGATGCCGAGTTCTCGTTCCGCCGGATCGCGGTGCCCGCCTTTGGGCCGTCGCTGCTGTTCGGGCTGGGCGAAGGCGCGATCCTGCCGATAGTGCCGCTGATGGCCCGGGACTTCGGGTCGTCGGTGTCGATGGCGGCCTTCGTGGTGACGCTGATCGGGCTGGGCTCGCTGCTCAACAACATTCCGGCGTCGGTGATCACCATGCGTTGGGGCGAGCGCTGGGCCATCGTCGCGGCGGGCGTGTGGAGCGCGCTGGGCATGGCCTTGGCCGTGCTGCTGCCCGGCGTGCTGACGCTGGGCATCGGCTGCTTCATGGTGGGCATGTCCCAGGCCGTCTACAACCTGGCCCGGCAGAGCTACCTGACCGAGGCGGTGCCCGCCGCGTACCGCGCGCGGGCGCTGTCGACGCTGGGCGGCGTGATGCGGATCGGCATGTTCATCGGGCCGTTCCTGTCGGCGGCGGCGGTGCATGCGTTCGGGCTGCAGGCGGCGTTCGGTGTCGGCATCGCGGGCGTGCTGGCCGCGGCGGCGATCGGCGCGCGGCTGCCGGACCTGGAGGCGCCGCCGCATCCCGCCGGCGCGGCCGCGCCGGCACCGGTGTCGCTGAAGACCATCGTGGCCGATCACCGCCGGGTGTTCCTGACGCTGGGCCTGGGCGTGATGCTGGTCAGCGCGGTGCGGGCCTCGCGTCAGGCGGTGATCCCGCTGTGGGCGGATCACCTGCTGCTGGCGCCGGCGGTGACCTCGCTGATCTACGGCATCTCGGGCGGCATCGAGATGCTGCTGTTCTACCCGGCCGGACGCGTGATGGACCTGAAGGGTCGCCGCTGGGTGGCGGTGCCGTCGATGGCGATCATCGGGCTGGCGCTGCTGGCCATGCCCTTCACCGTCGGCTTCACCACGCTGCTGATCGCCGCGACGGCGATCGGCTTCGGCAACGGCATCGGCTCGGGCCTGATCATGACGCTGGGCGCCGACCATGCGCCGCGCCACGGTCGCGCCTACTTCCTCGCGGTGTGGCGCTTCCTGTCCGACTTGGGCGGGTCCTGCGGACCCGCGCTGTTGTCGGCGCTGGTGGCGACGGCGTCGCTGGCCGGCGGCATCGCGGTCACCGGCCTGCTGGCGATACTGGCGGCGGCGCTGCTGGGGATGTGGATTCCGGCGAAGCAGGCGGTCGAGCGATCGCGTTGAGGTCGATGCACCCGACGGACGGATTGGACGACTACAGTGGCGCCATGCCTGCTCCCCCTGACGACTCTCCGGCCGGTTACCGTCCTGGATCACCTCTCAAGCTGCTGCGCACCGAGCGCCTGCTGATGCGGGCCTCCACGCCCGCGCTGGCCGAGGCGACGATCGACTACCAGTCGCGCAACGTCGCGCACTTCGCCCAATGGGATCCGACGCGGCCGGCCGATCATTGGGAACCGGCCGTCACGCGGGCCCGTCTGGCCCGTGAGGAAGCGGCCTTCGACGCGGGCACGATCTGGCGCTACTGGCTGTCGCTGGCGGATGCGCCGGACCGTGTGATCGGCGTCTGCGCGGTGTCGGACGTCTCGCGCGGCGTGTTCCAGAGCGCGATGCTGGGCTACAGCCTGGACGAGGACTGCGTCGGCGGCGGGCTGATGCAGGAGGCGCTGAAGCACCTGATCGACGAGGCCTTCGCGCCGGCGGTGTCGCTGCATCGCCTGCAAGCGTCGGTGAGGCCGGAGAATGCGCGCAGCCGGCGCGTGCTGGAGCGTCTTGGCTTCCAGCGCGAAGGCTTCAGTCCGCGCTACCTGTTCATCGACGGCGCCTGGCGCGATCACGAGACCTTCGCGCTGATCAATCCGCAGTGGGGCGATCAGGGCGATCATGGCGATTCGGGCGATAGCCGCCGATAGGCACCCACGTCACGACGCCTCTCAAGAACCGTTGCTCGATCCGGACGCCGAGGCGCCTTGAGCCAGCGGGGCGTTGTCGACCTCGACCTTCGCATGAGCATGTGCGCGTAGCTTCGTTGGCCGGGCACGCCAACGCCCGCAGGCTATGGGCTTGTCGTGACTGATGAATCCCCGAAAGTCCCCATGTCTCCTCGCTTGCCCCGTCGTTCGTCCTTCCGCCCGCTGATCTCCGGAATCCCGCTGAGCGCCGTGGCGCTCGCCGCCATTGCCAGCCTTGCGCCCGCTGTGCAGGCTCAGACTCAAACGCAGACGGCACCGCCGTCGGCCGCCTCCGGCGATCAGCTCCAGCAGGTCGTCGTCACCGGCACCCGTCGCGTGAACCGGACGGTCGCGGAGTCCGAATCCCCCGTCGACGTCCTCAGCGTCGCCGACCTGCAACGCACCGGCACCTCCGAACTTGCGACCGCGCTCGGCCAACTGCTGCCGTCGCTGAACTTCCCGCGACCGTCGCTGACCGACGCCTCCGACGCCGTGCGGCCCGCCCAGCTGCGCGGCCTCTCGCCGGACCAGACCCTGGTGCTGATCGACGGCAAGCGCCGCCACACCACCGCCGTCGTCAACATCAACGGCACGCAGGGCCGCGGCTCGGCGCCGGTGGACCTGAACACGATCCCCTTCGCGGCCATCGAACGCGTCGAGGTCCTGCGCGACGGCGCCGCGGCGCAGTACGGCTCCGATGCGATCGCCGGCGTGATCAACATCGTGCTGAAGAAGGGCGCCAAGGGCGGCGGCGTCAACGCCGAGGTCGGACAGACCGATTCCGGCGACGGCTTCCGTCATACCGAGTCGGCCAGCGCCGGTTTCGCGCTCGGCCAGGACGGCTGGGTGCGCTTCGCGCTGGAGAACCGTCACCAGCAGCGCACCAACCGCGCCGGCGTCGACACGCGCGAGGCGGCGACCGAACCCCGCTTCGGGCAGGTCAACAACCGCCTGGGCGATCCGGACAGCCATCAGCAGTCGGCCGTGATCAATGCGGCGATCGCGTTGACCGGCAGCCTGCAGGCTTACGCCGTCGCCACCCTCAGCCATCGGGACACCGTCTCCGCCGCGTTCTGGCGCACCCGCGCGACTGCCGTGGCCAACAACGTCGCGGGCTTGTATCCCGAGGGCTTCCTGCCGCTGGAGCAGAGCACCACCGTCGACACCGGCATCGTCGCCGGCCTGCGCGGCGAATTCGCCGGCTGGTCCTGGGACGCGAGCGTCAACCACGGCCGCAACCGCTTCGACATCGATGTGGCCAACACGGCCAACTACTCGCTCGGCAACGCGAGCCCGACGCGCTTCGACGCCGGTCGCCTCAGCAACCAGCAGACGGTGCTGAACCTGGACCTGTCGCGGGACGTGGACATCGGACTCGCGGCGCCGTGGACCTTGGCGCTCGGCGCCGAAGCCCGCCGCGAGCGCTATGAGATCGACGCCGGCGAACCCGCGTCCTACCAGAGCGGCGGCGCCTCCGGCTTCCCCGGCTTCCAGCCGAGCAACGCCGGCGCGCACTCGCGTCACGACGTCGCCGCCTATGCGAGCCTCGAGGGTCAGGTGACGAAAGCCTTCAGCGCCTCGGCCGCCCTGCGGGCCGAGCACTACAACGACTTCGGCAGCGCGACCTCGGCGAAGCTGTCCGGCCGCTACGCGTGGTCGCCGGCCGTGGCACTGCGCGGCACCGTGTCGACGGGCTTCCGCGCGCCGTCGCTGGCGCAGCAGTACTTCGCCACCACCTCGACCAACCTGATCAACGGCGCGCTGGTCGATGCCGGCACCCTCCCGGTGGAGTCGGCGCCGGCGGCGGCGCTCGGCGCCAAGCCGCTGAAGGCGGAGAAGTCGCGCAACCTGAGCCTGGGCCTGCTGCTGCAGCCGCTGGCGCAGTGGCAGACGACGGTCGACGTCTACCAGATCGACATCGACGACCGCGTCCTGCTGTCGGCCAACCTGACGCTGCCCGTCGCGCTGCGCAACCAGTTGGCGGCGCAGGGCGTGCTGGTCAGCGCGGGGCGCTACTTCACCAACGCGCTGGACACGCGCACGCGCGGCGTGGACATCGTGAGCACCTGGCAGCAGGACTGGGGCGGCGCGGGTCGCGGCCAGTACACCGTCGCGTACAACCACAACAAGAACTCGATCCGGCATGTCGACGAGAACCCGGCGATCCTGACGGCCAACAACCTGGAGCTGATCGACCGCGTCTCGCTGGCGCGCGCCACGATCGGGTCGCCGAAGGACAAGCTGGTGCTCGGCGCCGAGCATCGCTGGGGGCCCTGGATCGGCCGCGCGGCGGCGAGCCGCTACGGCAGCTTCGTGATCCGGCAGTCCAACGCGGCCAACGACCAGACCTTCGGTCCGGCCTGGCTGCTCGATCTGTCGGCGGGGTGGGAGCAGGGCGCCTGGTCGCTCAGCGCCGGTGTCGACAACGTCACCAACCGCTATCCCGATCGGGTGATCACGGCGAACGCCATCGGCGGCATCCTGGCCTACAACCAGTTCTCGCCGTTCGGCGCGAACGGGCGCCAGTACTACGCGAAGGCGGGATACCGGTGGTGATCCACCAGTCGGACTCCCTCTCCCGCTTGCGGGAGAGGGCAGGGGTGAGGGCCCGCGCCCTATGCAGTCAGACCAGGCCCTGCTTGGACGCCAGGACGGCCGCTTCCGCGCGGCTCGAGACATTGAGCTTCTTGTAGATGCTCTTGATGTGGTCGTTGACGGTGAACCACTTGATGCCCATCAGGTTCGCGATCTCCTTGATCGTGAAACCCTTGCTGAGGTAGGTCAGCACCTCGTTCTCGCGCGGGGTCAGGCGTTCCCATTCGGGCACCGGATCCAGCGTGACGCCGCGCGTGCTGGGCGTGGCCGACGAGGTCAGGCTGCCGAAGCCGGAGTTCAGTCCCATCGGACCCGAATCGCCGGTCGAACCCGGACGGAAGTGCGACAGCAGGCGCCGCGCGATCGCTGGCGACAGCGGCGGCTGGCCGCGCACGATGCGCTGCAGCTCTTCCACCAGCACCTCGAAGCGGTCTTCCTTCAGCAGGTAGCCGTCGGCGCCGCGCTGCAGGGCGGGGAAGAGGTGGTCGTCGTCCGAATACAGCGTGGTGACGATCTTGACCGCCGGCCGGCCGGCCAGCTCCCCGAGGAACTCCATGCCGTTGCCGTCCGGCAGCTCCAGGTCGATCAGGATCAGCTTGTAGCCGGTGGCGGGCGACTCGGCCTCCACCTTGGCCAGATTCCGGCGGGCGCCTTCCAGGTCGCCCGCCTCGGTGATCTCCATGCCGTCGCTGAAGCTTTCACGCACCACGCGGCACAGGAAGCTGCGGGCGACGGGGTTGTCTTCGACGATGAGAACTTTGACGGCCATGGTGTGGGGAGCGATAGCTGGCCGCATCCTAGCAGCGCCCCCCGGGCTTGCATGCCCCGTGAAACAGGGTGTCGGCGGCGGCCGGCGCAGGGCTCAGCCGTTGACCACCACCAGCTTGCCCACCACCTGCCGCGACGCCATGCGCGCGAAAGCCTGCGGGAGCTGTTCCATGGGCAAGACCTGGTCGATCACCGGGCGGATCTTGCCCGCCGCGTACCACTGGGCCAGCGCCATCATCATCGCGGCGTTGCGCTTGGGTTCGCGCTTCGCGAACTCTCCCCAGAAGACACCCACCAGCGACGCCCCCTTGAGCAGCGCCAGGTTCAGCGGCAGCGCCGGGATGCTGCCCTGGGCGAAACCGACCACCAGGTAGCGCCCGCGCCAGCCGATCGAGCGGAAGGCCGCCTCGGCCAGGTCGCCGCCGACCGGGTCGTAGATGATGTCCGGACCCTTGCCTTCCGTCAGGACCTTGATCTCGTCGCGCAGCGAGCCGGTCGCATAGTTGATCGTGGCATCGGCGCCGATCTCGCGGCAACGCGCGCACTTCTCGTCCGACGAGGCCGCGGCGATCACCCGCGCCCCGGCCGCCTTCGCGATCTGGATCGCCGCCGTGCCGACGCCGCCCGCCGCGCCCAGGATCAGCACCGTCTCGCCGGGCTGGAGCGCGCCGCGGTCGATCAGCGCATGGTGGCTGGTGGCATAGGTGCAGATGAAGGCGGCCGCGTCCTCGAACGGGAAACCGGGCGGCAGCGGCAAGGCCAGCGCGGCGGGAACCAGCGCCTCGGTGCCGAAGCCGCCGGTGCCGGTGAACGCCGCCACCGCGTCGCCGGGCTTGAAACCGGTCACGCCGTCGCCGACCGCCTCGACGATGCCCGCGAACTCGGTGCCCGGCACGAAGGGCAGCGGCGGCTTCATCTGGTACTTGTTCTGGACGATCAGCAGGTCGGGGAAGTTCAGGCTCGCCGCCTTGATCGCCACCTTCAGCTGGCCCGGGCCGGGCTGCGGGGAGGGCAGTTCCTTCCACTGCAGCGCCTCGACGCCGACCGGGTTCTCGCACAGCCATGCCTTCATGTCTCGTCTCCTCGTTCCGATAGGGCGGGACCCGCCGCGGGGTCGCCGGGCGCATGATAGGCAGCACGGGTGGACCCTCGCGTCGCCGGGGTGACGGCCTGCCTACAATGCCGCCCATGCGCATCCTCATCGCCAACGACGACGGCTACCTGGCCCCCGGACTCGCCGCCCTGGTCCGCGCCTGCGAAGGGCTCGGCACGGTGGAAGTCATCGCCCCCGAGCAGAACGCCAGCGGCACGTCCAACTCGCTCACGCTGCACCGGCCGCTGTCGGTCTACACCGCCTCCAACGGCTACCGCTATGTCAACGGCACGCCGTCGGACTGCGTCCACCTGGCCCTGACCGGGCTGCTGGACTACAAGCCCGACCTGGTGCTGTCCGGGATCAACAACGGCGCCAACATGGGCGACGACACGCTCTATTCGGGCACCGTCGCCGCGGCGACCGAGGGCTACCTCTTCGGCGTGCCCTCCATCGCGTTCTCGCAGGTCGAGAAGGGCTGGGGTCACCTGGACGCCGCCACGGCCGTGATGCGGACGCTGATCCAGGACGTCATCGCCGGCGGGCTCGACAAGGCCTTCCTGCTGAGCGTCAACATCCCGAACCGCGCCGACGCCGCCGCGCTGCCGCGCCGCATCACGCGCCTGGGTCGCCGCCACGCCAGCGAAGCCACCATCCAGCAGCGCAGCCCGCGCGGCGACATGATCTACTGGATCGGCCCCGCCGGCGCCGAGCGCGAAGCGGGCGAGGGCACCGACTTCCACGCGACCGCCAACGGCGCCGTGTCGGTCACGCCGCTGCAGGTCGACCTCACCGAGCACGCCACGCTGGGCCACTGGCGCCAGCAACTGCAGACCGACGGCCGTCCATGACCTCGCTGCCGCCCCGGCCCAAGCGTTTTCCGCTGTCGCTGGACAAGCTCGGACCTGCGCGACCCGGCGCGCCCGGCGCCGCCGCGGCCGCCGAGGCGCGCGAGCCGCTCAAGCCGCAAGGCCATTGGCAGCAGGCCGCCGCCCTCAAGGCGCGGCAGTCGACGCCGAGCGGGCTGGGCCTCGATTCGGCCGGCGTGCGCCAGCGCATGGTCGACCGCCTGCGTCGCGAGGGCTTGAGCGACGAGCGCGTGCTGCAGGCGCTGAACACGGTGCACCGCCATCATTTCGTCGACTCGGCGCTCGCCACGCAGGCCTACGAGGACACCAGCCTGCCGATCGGCCACGGGCAGACCATCTCCAAGCCGTCCGTCGTCGGCCGGATGATGGCCTTGATGCTGGACGCGCCCGGCGCGCGCCAGCGCGGCCATCTGGGCAAGGTGCTCGAGATCGGCACCGGCTGCGGCTACCAGGCGGCGCTGCTGATGCAACTGGCCAAACAGGTCGTCTCGATCGAGCGGCTCAAGCCGCTGCACGACAAGGCGCGCGCGAATCTGGTGGGGCATCACCAGGTCCGGCTGGTCTATGGCGACGGCATGCTGGGCCATCGGCCGTCGGCCCCCTACGACAGCATCATCTCCGCCGCCGGCGGCGACGACATCCCGCAGGCCTGGCTGGACCAGCTCGCGCCCGGCGGCCGGCTGGTCGCGCCGATGACCGCGCCCAGCGGCCGGGGGCAAGTCCTGGTCCTGATCGATCATGTCCGCGACGCCGCGGGCTCGCGTTTCCTGCGCAGCCTGCATGAGGCCGTCCTGTTCGTGCCCCTAAAATCAGGGGTCCTGTAGCGCGCCGGCCTCCCGCTTGCCTCCCGCCTGCGTCCCATTCCGCCCCGCGCTTCGGCTTTCCAAATGACAACTTCGCGCATGCAACCACTCTTCCGTTCCCCGCTGCTTTGGGTCACCGCGGCGGTGCTCGCGCTCTCCGGCTGCCAGAACACCCCGCACCGCGCGCCGGTGGAGGATCGCCCCGTCGGCAAGGCGAGCGCGCCGGCCATTCCTGGCACGGCCGTCACGCCGGCCCCGGAATCGAAACCGCTGCCCGGCGCCGAGAACGCCGGCAAACCCGGCTACTACACCGTCAAGCCCGGCGACACGCTGATCCGCATCGCCATGGACAACGGCCAGGGCTGGAAGGACGTGGCGCGCTGGAACGGCATGGACAACCCCAACCTGATCGAGGTGGGTCAGGTCTTGCGCGTGGTGCCGCCGGGCCTCGACCCGAACGCGGCCACGACCAGACCATTGGCGACCTCCAAGGTGGAGACGCGTCCGCTGGATGGCAAGTCCCCGGCTCCGGCGACGACGACCGCCGCCGCCGCGTCGGCGCCGGCCGGCGCCACTCCGGCCCCGAGCGTGCCCCTGGCCGCCAAGGACGACGACGACATCAGCTGGGGCTGGCCCGCGTCCGGCGCCGTGGCGGCCGGCTTCGACGAGGTCCGCAACAAGGGCATGGCCTTCTCCGGCAAGGCCGGCGATCCGGTCTTCGCCGCCGCCGATGGCCGCGTGATGTATGCGGGCGCGGGGTTGCGCGGATACGGCAACATGATCATCATCAAGCACAGCACGAACTATCTGACGGCTTACGCGCACAACCAGACATTGCTGGTGAAGGAAGACCAGGTGGTGCGCAAGGGCCAGAAGATCGCCGAGATGGGTAGCAGTGACGCGGATTCGGTGAAGTTGCACTTCGAGGTGCGCAAGCAGGGCAAGCCGATCGATCCGTCCAAGTTGTTGCCCGCGCGCTAGAGGCGCTCAAGGAGGCGCCGCAACATGACATTGCATCGCGCCTCTACGACTGACGGACTTCTGCCCGATGGCCTGGATCGACCCGTCCATCCCGGCCGCTTCAAACTGCCGCCCGAACTCGCCGCCGACGGCCACGATGCGGGGCAGGAGGGGGCAGGTGATGCCGCGCAGGATGCCGGGCACGAGGGGGGACATGACGGCGGACAGCCTGCCGGTCACGACGACGGCCGCGACGGCCGCGACGGTCATGATCACCAGGACGGCGACGATCACCAAGATGGCGAGCGCGAACACGCTGCGCGCGATCACGGCGACGACCCCGACGCGCCGGGCGCGGCCGAGGCCGTCACCGACGATGACGACGAGGTGCGCGTCCTGCGCAGCGTCGAGTCGGAAGACGGCAAGGCCAAGGCGAAGCCGGGCAAGGGCGACCTCGGTCCCGCCGACGGCGACGCCACCAACGCCCTGCAGGCCTACTTGCGCGACATTCGGCGCACGCCGCTGCTGACGCCGCAGGAAGAGTACGACACTGCCGTGAAGGCGCGCGCCGGCGACTTCGAGGCGCGGCAGGCGATGATCGAGCACAACCTGCGCCTGGTCGTCAGCATTGCCAAGAACTACCTGGGGCGCGGCCTGCCGATGAGCGACCTCATCGAGGAAGGCAACCTCGGCCTGATGCACGCGATCGGCAAGTTCGAGCCCGAACGCGGTTTCCGTTTCTCGACCTATGCCAGCTGGTGGATCCGCCAGGCGGTGGAGCGCGCGCTGATGCATCAGGCCCGCCTGGTGCGACTGCCGGTGCACATCGTGCGTGAGCTCAACCAGGTGCTGAAGGCGCGCCGCGCGCTGGAGGCGGTCGCGGCGCAGCGCGGCGGCGAAGGCGGCGTGCGCGCCGAGGACGTGGCGCAGGCGCTGGGCCGGCCGGTCCACGAGATCGCCGAGCTGCTGGCGTACGCGGAGCTGCCCAGCTCGCTGGATTCGCCGGTCGACCGCAACGGCGAAGGCGGCGAATCGATGCTGGACCTCGTCGCCGACGAACAGGCGATCGATCCGGCGGGCCATCGCCTGAGCCATGAACTCGAGGACCTGCTCAAGGGCGGCTTGGCCTCGCTCAGCGACCGCGAGCGCGAGGTGCTCGCCGGGCGCTACGGCCTCGCCGACCGCGAGCCGGAGACGCTCGACATCCTCGCCGTGCGGCTCAGCCTGACCCGGGAACGCATCCGTCAGATCCAGATCGAGGCGCTGGCCAAGCTCAAGCGCAACATGATGCGGCAGGGCATCAGCCGCGATTCGATCTTCTGAGGCGCTCGGGCCAGGTTCCGCGCCAAGTCCCTCGTCAGGTCCGGCAAGGTCCTTCCATGGCGCTGGGATAATGCGCCCCCATGACTGATGTATCGGAATGGCTGAAGGTCGATTCGCTGGACCTCGAAGCGCAGGGCGTCGCCCACAACAGCGAAGGCAAGGTGGTGTTCATCGAGGGCGCCTTGCCCGGCGAGGAAGTCCAGGTCGCCGTCGGCCGCAAGAAGAACAACTGGGAACAGGCCGCGCTGGTGGCGATGCGCCGCGAGAGCTCGCAGCGCGTGCGCCCCGTCTGTCCGCACTTCGGCCTGCATCCGGGCGCCTGCGGCGGCTGCAAGATGCAGCATCTGCACACCGGCGCCCAGGTGGCGGTCAAGCAGCGGGTGCTGGAAGACAACCTCTGGCACCTCGGCAAGGTCCGGGCCGAGGCCCTGCTGCGCCCGATCGAGGGCCCGGCCACCGGCTACCGCTATCGCGCGCGCCTGTCGGTGCGCTACGTGCCGAAGAAGGGCCACGTGCTGGTCGGCTTCCATGAGCGCAAGAGCCGCTACATCGCCGACATGCAGGTCTGCAAGGTGCTGCCCGAGAAGATCAGCGCGATGCTGATGCCGCTGCGCGAACTGGTCGGCGCGATGGACGCGCGCGACCGGCTGCCCCAGATCGAGCTGGCCATCGGCGACACCGACGGCACGCAGGTCATCGCGCTGGTGCTGCGGCACCTGGAACCGCTGAGCGCGGGCGACGTGCTCAAGCTGCGCGCGTTCGCCGCGGCGCACGGCGTGCAATGGTGGTTGCAGCCCAAGGGGCCGGACACGGTGCATCTGCTTGACGAGGGCGGTCCTGAGCTGGCCTACACGCTGCCGGAGTTCGGCGTGCTGATGCCGTTCAAGCCGACCGACTTCACGCAGGTCAATCACCACATCAACACAGTGCTGGTCGGGCGCGCGCTGCGGCTCCTGGCCGTGCAGCCGGGCGAGCGCGTCATCGACTGGTTCTGCGGCCTGGGCAACTTCACGCTGCCGCTGGCCACGCAGGCGCGCGAGGTGCTGGGCATCGAGGGCAGCGAGGCGCTGGTGCAGCGCTCGCGCGAGAACGCGGCGCGCAACGGCCTGGATCACAAGGCGAGCTTCGTCGCCCGCAACCTGTTCGAGATGACGCCGCAGCTGTTGGTCGCCGACGGCGTGTCGGACCGCTGGCTGATCGATCCGCCGCGCGAAGGCGCCTTCGCGCTGGTCAAGGCGCTGGCGGAACTGGTCAAGGACCCGTCGCTGGCGCCCGGCTGGACGCCGCCCGAGCGCATCGTGTACGTGTCCTGCGCGCCGGCGACGCTGGCGCGGGATGCGGGGCTGCTCGTCCACGTGGCCGGCTACCGCTGCACGAAGGCGGGCGCGGTGAACATGTTCCCGCACACGGCCCACGTCGAATCGATCGCGGTCTTCGAGCGGGACCCCGACGCGCAGGCGCGCATCGCACGAGGCGAAGCCGCCGTCGATGCGGGTGTCAGCGGCGATATGGGTGCTGAGGTCGGTGCTGACGTCGATGCCGAGGTCGGCGCCCAAATCGGCGCTCAAGTCGGTGCCGGTGCCCTCGCCGACGCATCGTGATCTCCGAGTGCTGGGTTGACCGCTTAATGAGGTCGGCGTCGGGCGCATGACGGGTCGGGCGGGCAGGGGCCGCTCGTAGAATCGATGGCTTCGGTTTCTCCCGCCTCGGCAGGTTCCCAGATGTCCGGCAGCACTTTCGGCAGCTTGTTTCGCGTCACCAACTTCGGCGAGAGCCACGGTCCGGCCATCGGCTGCGTGATCGACGGCTGTCCGCCGGGGCTGGCGCTGTCGGTGGCGGACATCCAGCCCGAGCTCGACCGCCGCCGTCCCGGCACCTCGCGTCACGTGACGCAGCGCCAGGAGCCGGACCAGGTCGAGATCCTGTCCGGCGTCTACGAAGGCCTGACCACCGGCACGCCGATCTGCCTGCTGATCCGCAACGTGGACCAGCGCAGCAAGGACTACGGGAACATCCTGGACACCTTCCGGCCGGGCCACGCCGACTACACCTACTGGCGCAAGTACGGCCTGCGCGATCCGCGCGGCGGCGGGCGCTCGTCGGCGCGTCTGACCGCGCCCATGGTCGCGGCCGGCGCGGTCGCGCGCAAATGGCTGAAGCAGGAGCTCGGCGTCGGTTTCCGCGGCTGCATGACCGCGCTCGGCGAGATCGACCTGGCCTTCGAGGGCTGGGAACACGTCGGCCAGAACCCGTTCTTCGCGGCCAACACGTCGCAGATCCAGGCGCTCGAGGACTACATGGACGCGCTGCGCAAGGACGGGGACTCCGTCGGCGCGCGGCTGATGGTCGAGGCCACCGGCATGCCGGCCGGGCTGGGCCAGCCGCTGTTCGACAAGCTCGACGCCGACATCGCCTACGCGATGATGGGCATCAATGCGGTCAAGGGCGTCGAGATCGGCGCCGGCTTCGAGAGCGTGCGTCAGCGCGGCAGCCAGCATGGCGACGAGCTGACGCCCGCCGGTTTCGCCAGCAACAACGCCGGCGGCGTGCTGGGTGGCATCTCGAGCGGCCAGGACCTGCGCGTGTCGATCGCGATCAAGCCCACCAGCTCGATCCGCACGCCCAAGGCGTCGATCAACCGCGCCGGTGAACCGACCACGGTCGAGACCTTCGGCCGCCACGATCCCTGCGTCGGCATCCGCGCGACGCCGATCGCCGAGGCCATGCTGGCGCTGGTCGTCATCGACCACGTGCTGATGGACCGCGCGCAGTGCGCGGATGTCGAACTGCCGATCCCCGCCATCGCCGGTCATCGCCCGAGCGGC
Organism: Roseateles sp. GW821-FHT09G09; assembly: GCF_059415965.1. NCBI lineage: Bacteria > Pseudomonadati > Pseudomonadota > Betaproteobacteria > Burkholderiales > Sphaerotilaceae > Roseateles > Roseateles sp. GW821-FHT09G09. The sequence goes on from NZ_JBWKOG010000009.1 coordinate 163,522, forward strand.
GACTGACGCGCCAACGGCCGGCCATCCCTATCGATGCGTCGAGCCCGAGAGAGGACACCTCGGGCGAAACCCGTCCGTTTCCGGTCCGTTTCCGGTCGGGGTCAATGACTCATCCGTGTCATTTCGTCGGACGGAGCGGCCATCCGTCACCCGTCGCGGCAATTTCAGTCCCGAAGAAGAGCAGGCCATGACGCGCAATCTGCAATTCGTCGCGTCTGGCCGTCGCATCATTTTGGGGATTCCTACACTCCGCCGCATTCAAGGATCATCAATTGGGTGATCCCGTGTCGACGGATGGGGGAGATCATGCGCAAGCAATGGTGGTTGGGTGGTGTGGCGGTGGCTGTCCTCGCAGTCGGCGCCGGCGTGTATGCCACGAGCGGGAGCCGCGCTCCCGCCGCGAAGAAGGACGAGGCCAAACCGGCCCTGGAATTCCAGGCCGGCGAGATCGTCAAGCCGGCCATGGCGCCGATGCCCGGCGTCATCGAGTTCTCGGGCCCGCTGGTCGCGCCGAACACCGTGATCGTGCGCGCCAAGGCGTCGGGCAGCCTGGACCGGCTCGCCGTCGCCGAAGGCAGCCGCGTGAGCGCCGGCCAGTCGCTGGGTCAGCTGGACCTGGAGGAACTGCGCCACAAGGTCGCCGAACGCAACGCCAGCGTCGAGGCCATGCAGGCCATGTACGAGCAGTCCGAGCGCCAGTACAAGGCCAACCAGGGCCTCGCGGCGCAGAACTTCATCGCGCCCACGGCGCTCGACAACTCCCGCGCCCAGCTCGAGTCGGCCAAGGGGCAGATGCTGTCCGCCAAGGCGCAACTCGGCACGAGCGAGGTGCTGCTGCGCCAGGCCGCGCTGATCTCGCCGATCAACGGCATCGTGGCCAAGCGGCACACGCTGCCCGGCGAAAAGGTGGCCGCCGAACAGCCGGTACTGACCATCGTCGACCTGTCCAAGCTTGAACTCGCCGGTCTGGTCGGCATGCACGAGGTCGGCAAGCTGTCGCCCGGCATGACGGTGCAGCTGAGGATCGAGGGGGTCGACGATCCGGTGACGGCCCGCATCGCGCGCATCTCGCCGGCGGCCGAGCCCGGCACGCGGTCGATCGGCGTGACGCTGTCGCTGGACAACCCCGGCGAGCGTTTCCGTGCCGGCCAGTACGCGGTCGCCCGCGTCGAGCTGGCCGACGACAAGCCGCGGCTGACGGTGCCGGTGACCGCGATCGGCGCGGTGTCCGGGCAGGAGCATGTCTGGCTGATCGAGAAGGGCACGCTGGTGCGCCGCATCGTGACCACCGGCCGCCGCGATCCGCGCGAGGGCCGCGTCGAGATCCTCGCCGGCGTGACGCCGCAGTCCCAGGTGCTGGGGGCGCGCTTCGACAACCTCAAGGAAGGCGAACGGGCCGAGATCCGCGCGCCGAAGGCCAGCGTGGCGAGCGCCGCGGCGAGCGGTAGCGCCGCTCAGTAAGCCACCCGGCACGCCACCCGGCACGCCATCCGGCACGACGCTTCACAAGCACAACAACAATTTCCGCCGAGGAGCTTCCCATGTGGATGACCCGCGTCTCGATCCGCAACCCCGTCTTCGCCACCATGGTCATGGTCGCGCTGTGCGTGCTGGGGCTGGTCGCCTATTCCAAGCTGGGCGTCGAGCAGTCGCCCGACATCACCTTCCCCGGCGCGCAGATCGACATCCAGTACCCGGGCGCCTCGCCCGAGGCGGTGGAGCGCGAAGTGGCCAAGCCGCTGGAGGAGGCGCTCAACACCATCGCCGGCGTGGAGCGCGTGCAGTCGCGCAGCTTCGAGGGCCGGGTGCAGACCTCGGTCGAGTTCTCGCTGAACGCCGACATGAACCGCGGCATGCAGGAGATCCGCGACCGCGTCGCGATGGCGCAGGCGCAGTTCCCGCGCGAGGTGAAGCCGCCGATGGTGCAGCGCTTCCAGGGCGAGAACGCCCAGCCGATCATCGTGGCCGCGCTGATGAGCCCGAACCGCACGCTGCGCGAGCTGTCGATGCTGGCCGACCTGAACGTCTCCAAGCGCCTGGGCCGCGTCGAGGGCGTGGCCAAGGTGGACATCGGCGGCATGGCCGTGCGCGAGGTCCGCATCGACCTCGACCCCACCCGGCTGCGCGCCTACAACATCACCCCGGCGGAGATCTCGACCGCGCTGAACGCGGCCAACACGGACGCGCCGGTGGGCCTGATCTCCAACCGCTACGACGACGCGATGCTGCGCGTCGAGGGCAAGGTGAAGGACCCCAAGCAGTTCGTCAACGTCGTCGTGGCGCGCCGCGGCGACCTGGCGCTGACGCTCGGCGACCTGGGCACGCTCAGCGAGCGCGAGCGCGAGCTCGATTCCATCGCCCGCATCAACGGCCAGCCGGCCGTCACCTTCAACATCTTCAAGCAGCAGGACGCCAACATCGTCCAGACCGGCGAGGCGGTGAAGGCCGCCATCGAGGAGCTGCGCAAGACGCTGCCCAAGGACATGGAGCTGCGCCTGGTCTACATCAACAGCGACTTCGTGAAGCACTCGCTCGACGGCCTGCGCCACACGCTGATCGAAGGCGCGCTGCTGACGATCGCCATCGTGTTCCTGTTCCTGCACAGCTGGCGCTCGACCATCATCACCGGGCTGACGCTGCCGATCTCGGTGATCTCCAGCTTCATCGCGATCTACGCCTTCGGCTTCACGCTGAACTTCATGACGATGATGGCGCTGAGCCTGTGCATCGGGCTGCTGATCGACGATGCGATCGTCGTGCGCGAGAACATCGTGCGCCACGTCGGCATGGGCAAGGACCACCACCGCGCGGCCGAGGACGGCACCAACGAGATCGGCCTGGCCGTCATGGCCACGACCTTCGCGATCTGCGCGGTGTTCGTGCCGGTCGCCTTCATGGGCGGCATCGTCGGCAAGTTCTTCTACCCGTTCGGCATCACCGTCGCGGTCGCGGTGCTGGTGTCGCTGTTCGTGAGCTTCACGCTGGACCCGATGCTGTCGTCGGTGTGGCCCGATCCGCCGAGCACCTACATCAAGAAGGTGCCGGTCATCGGCCACCTGATCCGCGCCACCGACGCCGGCATGGACGTGCTGCACACGGTCTACGAGAAGACGCTGCGCTGGGTGTTCTCGCCGCGCCGCTTCCGCATCCCGCTGCCGGCCTTCGGTCGTCCGTTCGGCGCCGACGGGCAACGTTTGAAGGCGTCGCCGCGCCGACTGCGGCTGGCGACGATCACGCCGCGCGGCATCGTCGCGTGGTCGGGCGTCGGCAGCTTCGTGCTGGCGATCCTGCTGGTGCCGGCGGTGGGCAGCGAGTTCCAGCCGCAGATCGACCAGGGCTTCACCCACCTGACGCTGCGCATGCCGGTGGCGACCAGCCTGGAACGCGGCGAGGCCAAGGTCCGGCAGGTCGAGGAGATCCTGGCGACCTTCCCGGAGATCAAGACCGTCGCGACCGTCGTCGGCAGCAGCGGCGAAGGTCTGGCGACCGGCCGCAACCAGGCCAACCTGGACATCGCGCTGGTCGATCGCAAGCTGCGCAAGCGCAGCCAGACGGAGGTCGAGGACGCGATCCGCGGCGAGATCGCGCGCATTCCCGGCGTCGAGGTCAGCGTCGGTTTCAACCGGCCGGTGTGGGTGACGATCCTCGGCTCCGATCCGGAAGTGCTGACGCAGGTGGCCAAGGACTTCGCCGAGAAGGTCAAGAAGATCAAGGGCGCCGTCGACGTGGACACCACCGTCAAGCCCGGCCTCCCGGCCTTCGCGGTCAAGCTGCGCGACAACGCGGTGCGCGAGCTGGGGCTGAACGCGGTGCAGGTGGCCTCGTCGCTGCGCGCGTACGTCAACGGCGACATCGCCACCTACTGGACCACGCCCGACGGCAACCAGGTCGAGGTGCTGCTGCGCCTGCCCAAGGCGCAGCGCCAGAGCATCGAGCAGATGCGCAACCTGCCGGTGGCCTTCGCCAAGGACGGCTCGCCCATTTCGCTGGAGCAGGTCGCGACGATCGAGCCGGTGTTCAACCCGGAGGTCATCCGCCGCCAGAACCTGCAGCGTCGGGAGGCGGTGTACGCCGGCGTGCAGGGCCGCCCGGGCGGCGACGTCAACGCCGACGTGCAGAAGCTGATCAAGGAGACGCAGCTGCCCCCGGGCATCAGCTTCATGGTCGACGGCGACGGCAAGCAGCAGGCGGAAGCCTTCAACGGCCTGCTGATCGCGATGGGCCTGGCGCTGATCTTCATCTACATCGTGCTGGCCAGCCAGTTCGGCAGCTTCGTGCAGCCGATCGCGATCATGGCCTCGCTGCCGCTGGCCTTGATCGGCGTCATGATCGCGTTGCTGCTCTGGAAGACGACGCTGAACATCTTCTCGATGATCGGCCTGGTGATGCTGATGGGCCTGGTGACCAAGAACGCCATCCTGCTGGTCGACTTCACCAACCACCTGCGCAAGGACCAGAGCATGTCGGTGCCCGAGGCGCTGCTGCAGGCGGGCCTGATCCGGATGCGGCCGATCATCATGACGACGGCGGCGATGGTGTTCGGCATGCTGCCGATGGCGATCGCGCTCAACGAGGGCGGCGAGATCCAGGCGCCGATGGGCCGCGCGATCATCGGCGGCGTGATCACCTCGACGATCCTCACGCTGGTGGTGGTGCCGGTGATCTATTCGTACCTGGTGCGGGGTCGCAAGGTGTTCTCGGCGGCCGATGCCGACGCGACCCCGGACGGTCCTGCCGACGACCACGGCCATGACCGGCCGCCCGTGATGCCCGTCACGCCGATGCCCGGAATCGCGGACTGAGAGTGCAACAATAAGTTGGTTCAGGTAACTGGATGACTCGTTGAGGGGATGGGCCGCTTCGAGGCGGGCAGGCAGATTAGCGGCATCGTTTCCAACGCGCTCTGCCGCCGCCCTCCGTGTCCCTCACGCCTCCCCATCCGCCGATCCCACTGCTGCTCAGGCAGTCGCTGAAGCGGCCCTCGCGCACTCGCCTGGCGACGCCCGTCGCCGTGCGGCGGGCCGTGTCGTCGGCCGCCGGTGGTGCCGCCGCTGGTGCCGCCGACAATGCCGCCAACGATGCGGACTTCGAGTCCGGCAACCAGGACCACACCGTCCTGCGTTGGCGCGACCTCCACCTCGCGCCGACGCCGTTGTTCTTCGCGATGCTCGCCTGTGCGATGCCGCTGCTGATGCTCGGGGTCACGATGGCGTCTCCCGTCTCGGCATCGCTCGGCGGCCTGCTGCTGATCGGCGCGCTGGGCTGCCTCTGGGAAGGTGCCCAGACGCTCCGAGGCCTCGAACTGCGCTGCGGCTCGCCGCTGCCGTGCTTCGCGGGCGACAAGGTGATGGTCGATCTCCAACTGGCCAACCCCACGGCGCGATCGCGCTGGGACATCGCGGTGACGCTCGGCCTGAAGTCCAAGCCGGCCGGGAACGGCTGGGTCGATCTGGCACCACGCTCCGGCCAGCAGGTGCTGATGCCGCTGGTCGCGGAGGGCCGCGGTCGGCGGGGACTGCCGCCGATCCGGCTCGAGACGCAGCATCCCTTCGGGCTCGTCGTCGTCAGCGCGTTCTGGGCGCCTCGCGCCGACCTGCTCGTGAGGGAGCGCCCGGCGTTGCCCCGCGTCTAGCAGGGCGTTCGCAGGCCTAGCAGCTCGCTCTCAGCACCAGTTGGAAGCCGAGGTCCATGCGGGCCTCGGGCACCGCCTCGTTGCGCATCAGCGCGACGAGCATCCGCGCCGCCTCCAGGCCGATCTCGCGTCTGGGCGTGCGCACGGTGCTCAGGGGCGGCAGCATCTGGTCGCCGCCGGTCAGGTCGTTGAAGCCGACGACGGCCACCCGTTCCGGCACCTTCACGCCCTGGCGCAACGCCTGCAGCAACGCGCCTTGAGCCAGGTCATCGTTGTTGAAGAAGATCGCATCGACGTCGGGCGCCTCGCGCAGCACGCGTTCGAACATCGCCGCGCCCAGCGCCAGCGACGACGGCGCGGCGTCCATGAACTCCAGCGCCGGATCGTGCGCGGCGCCCAGTGCCGCGCGATAGCCCTCGGCGCGCTGCAGGGTGCGCGGATCCAGCTGCGCCGCGGCGAAGGCGATGCGCCGGTAGCCGCGCCGCACCAGCTCGGCGGTCATCGCATGGCCGGCCGCCTGCTGCGAGAAGCCGACCGAATGCAGGCCGGCATCGGCACGGTTCTCCATGACATGGACGCAGGGCACGCCGCTGCCCTGGAGCAGCGCGCGCGCCGCGTCGGTGCGGTCGAAGCCGGTGACCAGCAGGCCGGCCGGGCGGTTCATCAGGTAGGTGCGCAGCAGCGCCTCTTCCTCGTCGGGGTGGTAGTGCGTGACACCGATCAGGCTCTGGTAGCCGGCGGCCAGCAGCGTGCGCTGGGCGGCGTCGAGCAGGTCCACGAACAGCGCGTTCGACAGCAGAGGGATGAGCACCACGACCTGGTTGCTCCGCGCGGAGGCCAAGGCGCGCGCCGCCGGATCCGGCACGTAGCCCAGTTGCGCGACGGCGGCGGTGACGCGCGCGACCAGCTCGGCCGCCACGCTGCGCTCGCCGCGCAGCGCGCGCGAGGCGGTGATCGGGCTGACGCCGGCGGCGGCGGCCACGTCCTGCAGCGTGGCCCGGCCGGTGGCCCGGCGGCGTTTGGAGGAGGGCGCGTTCATGGAGGGGAGGATAGCGCTGTCCTCCTGGGTGAGGAGCCCGGTGCGACCCCAGGACCGTGCGTGCGCACGGTCCGAAACCCAGCGTAATCCCTGATCTGGTGCTTCGATGCACCACCTAAGATAGCGCTATCCCGTCTGCATGCCTGTGCGACGAGGGCTCGACGGCGACCCCGGATCCTCCGATCGCCGTCTCTTTTCCGACTTTGGGATAGCGCTATCCAATGACTTCGCCGACCGTCCCCGCCGCCTCGATCCCTGCGCGCGCCATCGTCGTGATGGGCGTCGCCGGCTGCGGCAAGACCAGCGTCGGACAGGCGCTCGCCCAAGCCCTCGGCTGGCCCTTCATCGAAGGCGACGCGCACCATGCCCCGGCCTCGATCGCCAAGATGCAAGCGGGTCAGGCCTTGACCGACGAGGACCGTTGGGGCTGGCTGGAGCGCCTCGGGCTGATGCTCGCCGAGCAGTCGCCGGTCGTCCTCAGTTGCTCCGCGCTCAAGCGCGCCTATCGCGACCGCCTGCGCGGCGCCTGCCCGGCGTTGCGCTTCGTGTTCATCGACATCGACCGCGCGCTTGCGCTCCAGCGCGTCGCCGATCGTGCCGACCGGCACTTCTTCTCGACCACGCTGGTGGACAGCCAGTTCGCCACCTTGGAATCGCCCCTCGGCGAGCCCGGGATCGTCACCGTGCCCGCGGCGCTGGCGCTGCACGCGCAGGTCGACCTGGCGCTCGCGCTGCTGACCTCGAACGACAACCCGGAGACCGGACCATGACGCCCCCCACATCGGATGCTCCCGCCGCCTCGGCGGCTTCGGCGGCGGCCCCGCGCCGCACTCGCCTGCAGACCGCCAGCGAAGCCGCGATGGCGCTGTGCCTGGGCGTGATGGCGCTCGCCGTGTTCATCAACGTCGTGCTGCGCTACGGCTTCGGCAGCGGCATCAACGCCAGCGAGGAACTCTCGCGCCTGCTCTTCGTCTGGATGGTCTTCATCGGCGCCACCGCCGCCTATCCGCTGGGCGAGCACATGGCCTTCACCAGCCTGCTGCTGCCGCTGCGCAAGAAGCCCGTCGTGCTGCGCGCCATCACCGCGCTGATCCGCATCGCCGTGATCGGCGCGGCGGGACTGGTGGGGTGGGGCGCGTGGCAACAGGTCGTCGTCGGCCTGGACAGCCGATCGGTGGTGCTGGGTTATTCCAACGCCTTGCTGCCGCTGCCCGCGCTGCTGTCCTGCGGCGCGATCGCGCTCATGGCCGTGTGGGAGTTGATCCGGAACAAGCCGATCGATCTCGACCACGAGTCGGACGTCGAATAAGGGCAGGGCGCATCGATCATGAGCAACGAAGCACTCGCCTTCATCGTCTTCTCGGCCGGCATGCTGCTGCTGATGGGCCTGGGCATCCCGATGGCCTTCGCCCTGGTGCTGACCGGCGCCGGCATGGCCTGGGCGCTCGACTTCTGGGACACCCAGCTGCTCGCGCAGAACCTCGTCGCCGGCATCGACAGCTTCCCGCTGCTGGCCGTCCCGTTCTTCATCCTCGCCGGCGAGTTGATGAACGCCGGCGGCATCAGCCGGCGCATCATCGAGATGGCGCAGGCCTGGGTCGGCCACATCCGCGGCGGGCTGGGCTTCGTCGCGATCGGCGCGGCCGTGCTGATGGCCAGCATGAGCGGCTCGGCGCTGGCCGACACCGCCGCGCTCGCCACCATCCTGCTGCCGATGATGCAGCGCCACGGCTATCCGATGGCGACGTCCGCCGGCCTGATCGCCTCGGGCGGCATCATCGCGCCCATCATTCCGCCGTCCATGCCCTTCGTGATCTACGGCGTGACGACCAACACCTCGATCTCCGCGCTCTTCATCTCGGGCATCGTGCCGGGCCTGGTGATGGGCCTGGGGCTACTGATCGCATGGAAGCTGCAGTTGCGCAAGATCGACCTGCCGCCGGGCACGCCGATGCCGATGGCCGGCCGGCTCAAGGCCACCGCCAAGGCCTTCTTCGCGCTGCTGATGCCGCTGATCATCATCGGCGGCATGAAGACCGGCGTGTTCACGCCCACCGAGGCCGCCGTCGTGGCCGCCTTCTACGCGCTGGTGATCAGCTTCGCGGTGCACCGCGAGATGAGCCTGCGCGACCTGCACGGCGTGCTCGTGCGCGCGGCCAAGACGACGGCGATCGTGATGTTCCTGTGCGCCGGCGCGCAGGTCGCGAGCTACATGATCACACTGGCCGACCTGCCGGGCGTGCTGACCGGCTGGCTCGGCGGCCTGATCGACTCGCCGCGGCTGCTGATGGCGCTGATGATGCTGATCCTCGTCGTCATCGGCACCGCGCTGGACCTGACGCCGACGATCCTGATCTTCGCCCCGGTGATGCTGCCGATCGCCGTCAAGGCCGGCATCGACCCGGTGTACTTCGGCCTGATGTTCGTGCTCAACGGCGCCATCGGCCTGATCACGCCGCCGGTGGGCACGGTGCTCAACGTCGTGGCCGGCGTCGGCCGGCTGTCGATGCACCAGGTCATCAAAGGCGTGAACCCGTTCCTCATCACCTATGCGCTGATCCTGGTGATGTTCACCGCGTTCCCCGAACTCGTGACCGCGCCCGTGAAGTGGATGCGCTGAGTCCGTCGAAGTGCCCGCCGAAATGCCCGCCGAAGTGTCCGCCGAATTGCCCCTCGATGTGCCCCTCGATGTGCCCGTCGAGATCCGTTCCCCCAAGGAGACAAGCATGAGCCTGAAGAGCCTGACCACACGCCGCAAGATCCTGGCCGCCGCCTCGGCGCTGAGCGCCGCGATGCTGGGCGCCGCGCTGCCCGCCCACGCCGCCGACATCAAGCCGCGCCTGATCCGCTTCGGATATGGCCTGGCGGAGAACAGCAACCAGGGCCGCGCGGTCAAGGTCTTCGCCGACGAGGTGAACAAGCTTTCCGGCGGCAAGATGAAGATCCGCGCGATCGGCGGCGCCGCGCTCGGACCGGACACGCAGATGCAGCAGGCGCTGATCGGCGGCGCGCAGGAGATGATGGTCGGCTCGACCGCGACGCTGGTCGGCATCGCCAAGGAGATGGCGCTGTGGGACACGCCCTTCCTGGTCAACAACGTCCGCGAAGCCGACGCGCTGCTGGACGGACCGGTCGGCGACAAGGTCAAGGCCAAGCTGACGGACAAGGGCCTGGTCGGCCTCGTGTACTGGGAGAACGGCTTCCGCAACCTGACCAACAGCAAGCGCGCGGTCAACAAGCTGGAGGACCTCAACGGCATCAAGCTGCGCGTGATGCAGAACAACGTGTTCCTCGACAGCTTCAAGCAGCTGGGCGCGAACGCGGTGCCGCTGCCGTATTCGGAGCTGTTCACGGCGCTGGAGACCAACGCCGTCGACGGCCAGGAGAATCCGTACAACACCATCCTGTCGGCCAAGTTCTACGAGGTGCAGAAATACCTGACGGTGACCAACCACGTCTACAGCCCGTGGATCGTGACCGTGTCCAGGAAGTTCTGGGACGGCCTGTCCAAGGACGAGCAGGCGGTGCTGCAGCAGGCCGCGGTCAAGAGCCGCGACTTCGAGCGCAAGGACACCCGCGACGAGGCCGCCAAGGCGCTGGCCGAACTCAGGGCCAAGGGCATGGCCGTCAACGAGCTGAGCCCGGCGGAAACCGCGCGCATGCGCGACAGGCTGACCCGCGTGAACGCCGGCGTGGCGACGCAGGTGGGGATGGACCTGTGGAACGACACGCAGGCGCAGTTGGCGAAGCTGCGCGGCGGCAAGTGAGGGCGTGACGCAAGCGCATGGCGTGAGCGCATGACGCGAGCCTGGCGTGAGCACATGACGCGCGGGCGACAACGCGGCTCGGTGTTTTCCCCGTCCGCGTCTGCGCACGAATGCGCATTGCGCGTGTCGCTTTCTCCCCGACGCGTGGGAGACATTTCGTTACCGCCGCCTATCATGGTTCGAACGCCTTACCTGATTCGCGGATGCATCGACGACACCTGACCCTGGCGGGTCTGGCCTGGTTCAGCGGCGCACACGCCACCGGCCGCGCCACGTTGTCGCCTCCGGCCCTCGGGCCGGGGTCGGCCTCGACATCGACCCCACCGCCCGCGCCGAACGCGCCGCTGACGGCCTCCCCCAGGACCGCGGCCATCGCCTCGTCCGTCGGTGCGCCGTCCGCGTCGCTGCGACTGCTGAGCGAGGAATTCCCGCCGATCAACTTCAGCGAATTCGGCCAGCCGCGCGGCCTCTCGGTGGACATCGTCCAGGCGATCCAGAAGCGGCTCGGCCAGTCGCTGCCGATCGAGTTCATGCCCTGGGCCCGCGCCTTCCGCGAAGCGCAGGACGGGCCGCCGGCCGCGCTGTTCTCGATGGCCCGCATCGCCGAGCGTGAGAAGCTCTTCCAGTGGGTCGGCCCGATCGTCAGCTTCCAGAGCACCTTCTACGCGAAGGCCGGCAGCGGCCTCCGCCTGCGCTCGCTGGCCGAGGCGAAACGCGCGGCCAAGGTGCTGGTCGTGCGGGACTGGTACACGCTGACGCAACTCCAGTCGGCCGGCTTCCACAACCTGCAGCAGGTCAGCGATCCGATCCAGGGCGTGCGCATGCTGGCGGCCGGTCGGGCGCCGCTGTTCGCCGCGGAGAAGCTCTCGATGCCGCAGACCCTGGTGCAGGCCGGGGTCGCGCGCGATGCGCTGGAAGAGGTGTTCAGCTTCGCCGCCAGCGACGGCTACATCGCGTTCTCGCGCAGCACGCCCATGGGAACGATCCACGCCTGGCAGTCGCAGCTCAACGAGATGAAGCGCGACGGCACCTTCCAGGCGATCCACAGGCGCTGGCTGCCGAACGATCCGCCGCCAAGGTAGGCTGCGGGTTCCACCGCAGCAGCGCGAGCGTCCCTCGCGCCTTCACGCCATGCCGACACCGCCCCGTTCGATCGACCTCGCCCTGCAGGGCGGCGGCTCCCACGGCGCTTTCACCTGGGGCGTGCTGGACCGGCTGCTCGAGGACGGCTCGCTGCGCATCGACGGCGTCTCCGGCACCAGCGCCGGCGCGATGAACGCCGCCGTGATGGCGACCGGGTTCGCGCGGGGCGGCGCGCTCGGGGCCCGGCAGGCGCTGTCGCGCTTCTGGCAGGACGTCTCCGGCGTGCCCGCGTGTTTCGGTGTCGTGGGCGAGGCCAAGGGGCCGGCCAGCACCGCGGCCCTCGAGACACCCGCCTGGGTCTTCAACCGCAGCGCCTGGCCCGGGATCGCCGCCTGGGACGCGTGGCTGCGGCTGTGGAGCCCGTATCAGCTCAATCCGTTCAACCTCGATCCGCTGCGCGACATCGTGCGACGACATGTCGACATCGAAGCGCTGCACGCCGGTCCGATCAAGGTCTTCGTCACGGCGACCTCGGTGCGCACCGGTCAGCCGCGCGTGTTCCACGGCGACGACCTGAGCATCGAGGCGCTGATGGCCTCGGCCTGCCTGCCGCACAGCGCGCAGACGGTCGTCATCGACGGCGAACCGTTCTGGGACGGCGGCTTCTCGGGCAACCCGGCGCTGTGGCCGCTGGTCTACGGCACCGAGTCGGACGACGTGCTGCTGATCCAGATCAATCCGCGCCAGCACGACGGCATCCCGCGGACTTCCACCGAGATCGACGATCGCATCAACGAGATCACGTTCAACGCCAGCCTGGTGGCCGAGTTGCGCGCCATCCACTTCGTGCAGCGGCTGCTGCGCGACCAGCGCATCGATCCCACGCGCTACAAGCAGATGCGCCTGCATCGCGTGGCCGACGAGGGCGGGCTGGCGCAGTTCGGTGCGTCCAGCAAGCTCAACACCGATCCGCGGCTGTTGACCACGCTGTTCGGGCTCGGTCGCACGGCCGCCGAGGGCTGGCTGACCACCTGCGCGAAGCACGTGGGTCATGAGAGCACGCTGGACATCGGCGAGGTGTTCCTGGCCAACCGCGTGCGCAACGCGAGGCCGGCGATCAAGCCGCCGATCAAGGCGGTCGACAAGGCGGTCGGCAAGCTCATGGGCAAGCCGAGTAGGCTGAGTGGGCCGAGTAGGCCGGGCAAGCCGGGCAAGACCTGACACGGCGGCATGACCCCGTGCGGGCCGGGTCTTCTGATCCTGCGACTTGAGCGCCGAGCGCTGAGCGACAAGAATGGGCCTTCCATCCTTCAACCGCCCCGCACCAGCGACCTTCCCGGCAGCACGACGCGACGGGCTCCTTCCGGAGTCTCACGATGCCTCATGCCCTGCCGCCGCTGCCGTACGCCGTCGATGCGCTCGAACCCCATCTCGACGCGCGCACGATGGAGATCCATCACACCAGGCACCACCAGACCTACGTCAACAATCTGAACGCGGCGCTCGAAGGCACCGCCTTCGCCGACACGCCGGTCGAGACCTTGATCGTCCAGCTCGATGCCCTGCCGGAAAACATCCGCGGCGTGGTGCGCAACAACGGCGGCGGACACGCCAACCACAGCCTGTTCTGGACGGTGATGGCGCCCGCGGGCAAGGGCGGCGGCGGCGCGCCGACGGCTGATCTGGCCAAGGCGATCGATGCGGACCTGGGTGGCCTCGACGCGTTCAAGGACAAGTTCACCAAGGCTGCGCTGACGCGCTTCGGCAGCGGCTGGGCGTGGCTGGCGGTGAATGCGGACGGCAAGCTCGGCATCGAGAGCAGCGCCAACCAGGACAGTCCGCTGATGACCGGCATCGGCTCCGGCGGCACGCCGATCCTCGGCCTGGATGTGTGGGAACACGCCTACTACCTGCAGTACCAGAACCGTCGGCCGGACTACATCGCGGCGTTCTACAACGTGGTGAACTGGGACGAGGTCGCGCGCCGCTTCGAGGCGGTGCGCAGGCAGGTCGCCTGACGCGTCGACGGCGGCATCGGCCGCCCTGGTCGTTCATGCGGGCCATCCCTGTCGTCGCATGCCATCAGGGTCCCGCCGCACCACGTCGTCTATGCTCCGGTCGACGCCATCGCCCTGGGATCTCAGACATGACGACAACGCCTCGCCTCAGCCCCGCGACCCTTGCCCGGTTCGTCCTCGTGCTCGGCCCGGTGCTGGGCCTTTCGGGCTGCGCGTCGGTGGACGGGCAGCGCGCGGCGCTGGCCGACGCTGCGCCCTGCTGCGCGGCGATCCCCGCCGGAGGAATCACCTCGATGACAGCGGCGCCGGTGACGGTGGCGCTGGACGAGCGGGCGCCGGTGGCGGCGTTCAGCACGGGCAACAGCCGCTATCGCGTGCTGGACCTCGGCGGGCTGCAGGAGAAGCCCCCCGCCTTCGCGATCCGTTCGACCGGCACCGTGACCAACGTGTATGCCGGAGGCCAGTCGTGGGGCCCGGTGGTCTATCCGGCGGCGACCTTCCTCGATGCCCAGCGCCAAGTGCTGGGCACATTCACCGAGGACCGCCCAGCCAATCCTTCGCTCGATTGCCAGGCGCTGCTGCATTGCGGCTTCGCGATGATCGTGGTCACGCCGCCGGCACGGGCGCGTTACCTGGTGCTTCACACGCCCTATGCGAAGGTCGGCCAGACCCGCGTCGAGCCGGTGCCGGGAAGGGCGGTCGCGGAACGGATGCTCATGGTCGGCACCACACCGGTGATCGTCCCGGGCGGCACGGCGGCGCTGCGCACGATCGGCATGTCCACCGGCGATCTTGAGGTGCGCGCTCTCGCTGCCACGCCGGGCCGCTGATCCTCGCGGCCGGTGATCGCGCCGGGTCGCGTCCCTCGTCGGAGGGACGCGGAAACCCGGGAGAGCCGCGTCCGGCTCCCCGGCCGGGCCCGCCGCGCGGGGTCAGGCCTTGCGCGGGTGGTTTTCCCCCCACTGTGTCCGCTTGCAACGCGGAGCTCCCACGCCGATATTCCTTCATTGAATCGTCACGGGGTGCATCGAACATCCGGCCCCACATCCATGACGTGCGGAAAGCACGCGGCATTCGGGACCATCAGGGAAGACTTCGATGCGATCCATCCTGCTACTGACCGCCGTGGCGGCGGGGCTCGTCCACCAGACCGACGCCAACGCCTTTGCCCAGGACACCCACAAGCGCATCGCCATCGATGCGGTCCGCTACATGCAGCGGCATTCGGACACCACCAACTACGCCAGGCTGCTGGCCGGCGTGACGCGCGCCGGGTACACGATCGACCAGTTCGCGGAGCAACTGGGCCAGGGCGCCTACGACGTCGACGATTTCGCCGACACCTACCTCTGCGGCGCCGTGACCGGCGACTGCGTGCTCGCGCCCGTCTGGGGACTGGGCTCCGGCATCGTCAACTACACCTCGTACTGGCACTTCCAGAACCGCACGCAGGGGCCGGACGTCCACGGCAACCCCTTCGGCGGCTACGACTACGCCAAGCTCACGGTGAAGGGCGACATCGACGACCTGGCCGCCGCCTGGCTGGTCGGCGACCACCTGGACGACGGCAAGGGCGGCATGAAGGGCTGGTTCAGCGACGGCAGCAAGTACAACGCATACGGCCTGACCGAAGCCAACTACCGCCAGGGCGGTTCGTCGAGCCCGTCGATGTACGCCGACTTCGAGAAGGCGCCGTTCCAGCCGATCGACAACCTCGGCCAGTACTGGTGGTCGCAGTTCCTGACCCGGCCCACCGTGCAGAGCCTGGGCTTCGTGATGCACACCACCGACCTGCTGCAGCCGCACCACACCTGGACGACGTCCGCCTTGAACCACTCCGGCTGGGAGACCTGGGTCAAGGACTACTACGACAGCGAGACGCTGAACGCCGATGCGCTCGTCACCGCGGCGCTGGGCAGCTACACGCCGCTGGCCCCGACGGCCGGCGACATCCGTCCGCTGCTGCGCCAGGGGGGACAGATCTCCTACAGCCGCGGCGGGCAGGTGCTGTCGACGACCGACCATGCGGCGCGTCGCGACGTGGGACGGGTCGTCGTGCCGCATGCGATCGCGATGGTGGTCCATCTGTTGAACCGCGCGGCCGAACGGCTGTGAGCGGGCGCACCTCGCGCGCCGCAGCGACGGTCGTGGCCGCGCTGGCGCTCGCCGCCGCGGGGCTGCTGCCCCTGCAGGGCGGCATCGCGGCCGTGCCGCTCGACGCGCCCGCTGGTGCGTCGAGCTGGATCGCCCGTGTCGGCGACGACGTGATCCCGCGCCGGCCGACCGAGGCGCTGTGGCGGCTCGCCCGGCGCGATCAGCCGGACCTGACGCTCCCCGAATTGACCCGGCATCTGGCGATCGATCTGCTGATGGGCGACGCGGCGGCGCGCGAGGTCGGCGACGCGAACTTGTTCGCGAGCCGGAGGGTGGCTTTCGCGCCGGAGGTCGACGTGCGACGCCAATGGCTCGCGACCCTGCAGCAGGTCTGGCCCGAGCAGATCGAGCGCGACTGGCAGGCGTCGGCACCGGCGTTGCCGTCGGCCGTCGATGCGCAGGCCTGGCAGGCGCTGTGGTCGGTCGGGCAGGGCGATCGCCTGCGGATGGACGAAGCACTCGACGACGCGCAGCGCAACGCCGCGGCGCGCCTGGTGCTGCTGCGGCATCGCGCGTATGGCGACACGCCGGCCGGCGCGATCACCGTGGCCGATGTCTGGCCGCTGCAGAACGTGCAGGGTCGGCGACTCCTGCGCGGCGGTGACCTGGCGTTCGCGCAAGCCCAGGCCCGGCAACTGCTGCGAGAGCGCTACGTCGAGCAATGGCTGCATCGCCGGAGCGGCTGGAGCGAGGCCGAACTCGACTTCGTCCGGCGGGTCATCGAAGCTCGGCAGCGCAAGCTGGCGTGGCAGCGCTGGCAGGGCCTGACGGGCGATCCGCACGGGGATGCGCCGCCTCGGGACGCGTTGGCGACGGCGGTGAGCGCGGACGAGATCGTCGCGTACCACGGCGCACATCTGGACCGCTTCGAACGCCTGGAATCCGTGGAAGGCCTGAGCCTGCGTTGCGACGATCGCGCGGACTGCGCCGATGCGGCGCCAGGTTCGGATCTGCGGGGGCGGCCGGGGGTGAGACCGGTCGCGTGGCGCCTGGGGGAGGCCAGGCCGCAGGCCGAGGTCGACGCCTGGGTGCTCGACCTGCTGCAAGCCTGGCCCGCGGGCCAGGCGTCGCCGCCGATCCGCCATCCCGACGGCAAGGGCTGGGAGCGGGTGCAGGCCCTGTCGGTGAAACACGGCCATCATCCCGCCGACAGCGAGACGGTCCGGCACGAGGCGCGGCAGGCCATCGCCCTGGAAAAGCTGGGCGCGCGCTGGCAGCAAAGACAGGCCGATCTCCTGGCATCGGCAGGCTTGCAGTGGGCACCCGGCATCCTGCCGCCGGAGACGCCGTTCAAGCCACAAGGGCCGATGACCGAGGGCAAGGGGCATGGGCATGCGCATTGAGATCCGACCGCGACAGCGTGACGCGCGGCTCCTCCGGCGATTGGGCCGCATCGACCTGAAGGTCGCGACGGCCCTGGCGCTGGCGGGTGTGATGGCGCTCGTCATTGCGTGGAACGCGGTAGGCGGGCGCGCCCGGACGAGCGATGCCGCAGCTATGGCGTCGGCGGGGCCATCATCAGCCTCTGCTGTGGCGGCGCCAGTTGAAGGTGAGGGCGTGGTCCCGGTGCGCGAGGCGGCAGCCTCGTCAACGATCGACGCGGATGCCGCATCGAATGCCGCATCCAACGCCGTCGCACCTGCCTCGGCCCCCGCGTCCGCGCCGGGCACCGCGGTGCCGGCGGCATGGAGCCTCGCGGACTCCCGCGTTGCCGGAGACGACCGCGCGCCCCCGATCCAGCGCCCGGCGGAAGCGGCGGCGACGCCGGCCTGGCAACTCGACGATCACCAGGGTTATGCGCGACGCGAGCAGGACCGGCACCAGGCGACGCAACGCGCCTTCGTCGACGCCGCCGACCGCGAACTGCCGCGGCTCGACCAGCAGATCGAGCAGGGCCGCGCGATGGGCCTGCCGCCGGAGCAACTCGCCAAGGGCGAAGAAAAACGACGCCGCATCGCGGAGATGCGCGCGCGCATGCATGCGGAACTCGCGGCGAGCGCCGCGGCCCCCTGAGGGGCCACCGGAGTCTGCGCCAGAGCGGGGCTAGGCGTCAGACAGGGTCAGGCAGGGTCAGGCGATGCGCCGGAAGCGCAGCGCCTCGATGAGCGACTCGTCGCCCACGGTGCTCACGCGCTGCTGGACAACCTCGGCCCGGCCGTCGGCGGCGAGCCGCTGGATCTCGCGCGCGGCGCTGTCGAAGACGAGCGGATGCTCCAGGCCGGAGCCGGCGTGCGGCAGGTCGACAAGTTCCCCGGGCGAGGAGTCGAGGAACACCGTCATGGCGATTGAACTCATGCTGGACCTCACGAGCTGGCAGAACACCCGCTGACTCTATGCTGCATCGCAGCAGGTTCAAAGTCGGTTGCAACAAGTTTCCGCGCTCGCGTCCGTCGATCGCACCGTTGGTGGATCCGCACCAGATCAATGCCGAGTGATGAATGAAAAACGGGAGCCTTGGAGGCTCCCGTTTGGTTTTCCGGTTGTCAGTTCTTCCGGTTCTTCCGGTTCTTCCGGATCGAGCCGTCAGGCGGCGGCCATGCCCCGGACCTTGAAACGCGAGATCGCCTCGGTCAGCGCCATCGCCTGCTGGCGCAGGCTCTCGGCCGCGGCGGCGCTCTGCTCGACCAGCGCCGCGTTCTGCTGCGTGCCGCGGTCGATCGCCGCCACCGCCTCGTTGACCTGCACGATGCCGTGCGTCTGCTGGTCGGTGGACGCACTGATCTCGCCCATCAGGTCGGTGACCTTGCGCACCTGCGTCAGCACCTCGTCCATCGTGCGGCCGGCCTCCTGCACCTGCACCGCGCCGGCATCGACCTTCTCGACCGAGTCCGAGATCAGCGTCTTGATCTCCTTGGCCGCCTGCGCGCTGCGCTGGGCCAGCGCCCGCACCTCGCTGGCCACGACCGCAAAGCCGCGGCCCTGCTCGCCGGCGCGCGCCGCCTCGACGGCCGCATTCAGCGCGAGGATGTTGGTCTGGAACGCAATGCCGTCGATCACGCTGGTGATGTCGCCGATCCGCTTGCTGGAGCCGGTGATGGCCTCCATGGTGGTCATAACGCGATGCACCACCTCGCCGCCCTGGCCCGCGACCTGCGCCGCGGCGCCCGCCAGACCCGTCGCCTTGCGCGAGGATTCGGCGTTGACCTGCACCGTCTCGGTCATCTGGGCCATCGACGACGCGGTCTCCTGGAGCGCGCTGGCCTGGGTCTCGGTGCGGCTGGACAGGTCCTGGTTGCCGCTGGCGATCTGCGTGGAGGCCGTGGCGATGCCGTCCGCGGCCTGACGCACGTGGGTCACCATCGTCGACAGGTTGCCGCTCATGGCCTTCAGTGCCGTCAGCAGCTGGCTGAGCTCGTCTCGGCCGTCGACCTGGATCTCGTCGCGCAGGTCGCCGTCGGCCACCGATTGCGCGACCTTGATCGCGCGGTTCAGCGGCGCCGTCACCGCGCGGCTGATCAGCCAGCCCAGCAGGCCGGCCACCGCGGCCGAGAGGATCGCCGTCGTGATCAGGAACAGGCGGTCCTTGGCAAACAGCTCGGTCGCCGCCTTGGTCTCGGCGGCGGAACGTTCGTCCTCGTAGCGGATGAAATCGCCGGTGGCGGTCAGCAGTGCCGCCAGCAGCGGGCGGCATTCCGCGTTCATCTTGGCGACGGCGTCGTCGCGCCTGCCGTCGTTGGCCAGGCCGACGATGGCCAGCGCCACCTTGCCGTACTGCGCCTCGATGCCGGCCACCTTGTCGAGGAGGGCCCGGTCCTGCGGGGTCGCATCCGCAGCGGCGGCCAAGTGCGACTTCAAGGTCGCGAGCGACCGGCCCACCTCTTCATGCGACTCGGTGACGGCGGCGAGTTCCTTCGTCCGGTCCTCCGGCGTCGTGACCAGCACCAGGTTGCGGGCCGCGATGGCACGCGACTTGGCCGCCGACTGCACCGCGATCACCAGGCGTTCCCGGGCGGCGACGCCGCTCAGGTAGTTCTCCACGCGCGAGCTCGACTGGTTCAGCCAGTGCAGCGCCGCGCCGGAGACGGCGGCGACGATCACCGCCATCACGCCGAAACCCGCCCACAGCTTGGTCTTGACCTTGAGGCCTGAGAAGTTCATTTGTTATCCCCCTGATGGATGCGGAATCCGTGGTTTCGGTCCCAAGGTGATCTTCGGCGCTCGGCGGGCGTTTCTCAATGACCATGGCGCCGAATCGCGTGTGCGGGGATCACCTACATCCGCAGGGGGAGCCGGGCGGCGCTCGGTGAAAACCCCGATCCCGCCGGCTCAGTCGGGTTCAGTCGGGCTCAGACACCGAAGGCGTGCGCCAGCCCGGCGACTTCGCGCTCGAAGATCATCCGCTCGCGCTGGACCGCCTGCTGGGCGGGCCGCGACAGGTCCAGGTAGAGCGGGAAGTTGCGCATCAGTTCGTGCGCGCCGGCGAAGACCTGGTCGACCTGGTCCGGCTTGAAGTAGCACTCGCCGGGCAGCGCGTAGTCGCGTGCAGCGCCGACGTCCAGCGCGAAGACGCAGCAGTCGCGCATCAGCGCCTCGCGCGCCAGGCGGTCCTTGCCGGGGAAGGTGCCCAGGTCGATGAAGAGCCGGCTGCGCCCCAGCGCCTCGTAGACCTGCGCGCGCGTCAGCCCGCGGATCAGGTGGACCTTGCAGCCGTTCTCGGCCTCCAGCCGCGCCGCGATCGCGCCGACGTCGTAGACGACCTTGTGGTTGGCGTTCAGCGCGATGTCCGTCTTGTCCGCGGTCGCGAAGACCGGTTCGCCCGGGGCCGGCGCCGGCTTGGCCGGCGTGTAGTCCGACAGCGGCAGCGTGCGCAGGCACCCCAGCGCGCGGATCACGTCATGCGCGTAGCCGGACTGGTAGGTGTGCAGCACCCGCTCGCTGCGCAGCAGGTTGAGGTTGATCTTGTTGACCGACAGGTACTCGAAGGCGTTGTCGATGCTCAGCCACCAGACCATGGGCGTGCAGGGCTGGAAGTAGCGCAGCCAGTGCACATAGGTCTCGGCCAGGACGACGCAGGTGTCCGGCGTCATCGCGATCTCCTCGGCCAGCCGCACCTGGTACTTCTCGTAATCGGCCACGGTGTTGGGCCGCGGCTGCAGTTTCAGCGCCGTGCCGGCGGTCAGGCCGTTGCGGCGGAACAGGTCGTCGATCGCCGGCAGGTCGGTCGGCAGCACGTACCAGACGCGGGCGTCGTGTCCCTGGCGGATCAGCGAGTCCGACAGCTGGTGCAGCGCTTCCGGACCGCCGGTCTGCACGCCGTGGGGGATCAGGATGACGATCTGCTTCTTCGCGTTCATGGGGAGGCTTTCGAGAGAGTGGCCAGCCGGGCCTGCAGCTTCTGCGCCGCCTCGGGCGAGACCGCCTGCAGGCCGGGCAGCAGGAAGCCGCTGCGGGTCTTGACGATGCGGTCGGAAAGGTGGTCCAGCAGGAAGTCGGGCATCTCGCGGTAGACGCTGGGCAGGTGGAAGATGCCGTGGAAACCGAAGGTCGGGTAGGGCACCGCGGGAAACTCGACCGAGAAGTGCGAGGCGATCGCCTTCGGCGCGAAGCGGCAGCCGGCGCGCTCGAGCGTCTCGCGCATCGTGCGGCAGATGTAGAGGTCTTCGGCCTCGGTCGGATCCGGGTAGTCGAGCTGCGCGACCGCATGGACCAGCCGCTTGGAACGCCACGAGAAGCCGCCGTTGCCGACCTCGTTGACCTCGTAGTTGGGCCAGGGCGCGCCGATGTAGTCGTAGTGGAGGAAGTGCGGGGAGAACTGGTCGGCGTTGAGCACGAAGCCGTCGTACTGGATCACCAGCACATGGTCCGCGCTGAGGTGCTTGGCCAGCTCGCGGGTGATCAGCAGGTTGTACTCGGCGATCGAGCGCAGCGTCGGCACCGGGATCACCGGCAGGCCGGGCCAGAGCTCGGGCTTGTCCGAGTAGATCAGCACCTGGCTGAAGGGCAGTCCCTGCTGCTCCATCGCCCGCATGCTGTGCAGCAGCGCCTGTCGCGCGAGCACGTGCAGGTCGGTGTCGACGATGGCGACGGCGATGCTGGGCCGGGTGGCGTTGGCGGTGAGGGGGGCGGGCAGCGCGCTCATGTCACAGCAGGTCCAGCAGCTGCTTCGTCACCGTGGCCCAGGAGAAACGCTTCTCCAGCCGCACCCGGGCCGCCTCCCGGCGAGAGGCCGGGGGCAGGCGTTGCTCGACGACCTGCAGCATCGATTCGCGCAGGTCTTCCAGATCGGGCACGACGAAGGCGCCGACCGGTTGCGGCGCGTCGGCGTCGGTGCCCGGGCGGCTGTGCAGGCGGTGGCAGAGCTCGGGCGGCGTGAAGTCGTCGGTGGCGCCGCCGCCGCTGACGATCACGTGCGTGCCGCAGCCCATCGCCTCCAGCACCGGCAGATTGAAGCCCTCGGCGCGGTAGGGCGAGACGTAGGCGTCGGACAGCGCGTACAGCGAGCGCAATTGCGGCAGGTTGAGGCTGGTGGACAGGATGGAGATGCCGTCCCGCACCTGCGGCGAGTTCAGCTGCGGCGCGCGCGCCGCCAGTTCGGCGAAGACGCGTTCGACGCCGATGCCGTACAGGCCCTGATGGTCCTTGAGGATGAGTCGCACCGGCAGGCCCTGCAGCCGCAGTTCGGCGAAAGCCAGCAGCAGCAGGTCGATGCCCTTGTTCCAGGTCGCGACGCCGACGTTGGTGAAGACGGTCTCATGCGCCTGCATGCCCAGCGCCGCGCGCGCGGTCTGGCGCTGCTCGGGCGTCATCGGGAAAAAGGTGTCGGTCTTGTAGCCGTGCGGGACCACCAGGACCTTGTCCGCGTCGAAGCCGTAGTCCACCAGCCGCGCCTTGGACCAGCGCGTCGGCGTCACGACGATGTCGTCGCCATGCGTCAGCGCGGACGGCGCCATCTCGGGCGGGTCGAAGCTCTTGCCGGAGAGGCCGAATTCGGTGACCACGAAGGTGGCGTTGCGGCGCGCGGCCGCGGGATCGCCCAGCCGCACCGGCGAGGCGATGCGCAGGCGCACGTCCATCACGCGGTCGCCGGGATCGGGCAGGCCGTCGATGAGGGCGCGCTCCTCGGGCGCGAAGCCCGAGTCCAGCTTGCTCTTGTCCCAGTGCGGCATGAAGAAGGGCGCGTCCTTGTGGAACAGCTCGAACCGCGGGTCCTTGACCATCTCCAGGATCTGGTTCTGGTTGACCATCGCGATGGAGTGGTTCACCCCCCGCCAGCCTTCGATGCACAGTGTTTTCAACGCGGAATCCCCTTTGGATGCCCAGGTCGTGCGCCCGCGCGGGCGTCAGCCTTCCCATCCGATCTTTGAGCCATTGTGTCGCGCCGCGAGCGAGGCCATGCCGGGATAAGGGGGACGGGGAGCGGTCAACTCCGCGCGGAGCAGGCGTCGTTGCCGCGTCCTCGCGCTGCCGCAGGTCCGTGCGAGCGCGGGGCGGGACGGGCGGCTCAGTGCGCCAGGGCGATCGTGTCGTGCAGGGCCGCGCCGGAGAAGACGGGAACCGACGACAGACGTGCTTCGTCAGGCCGGCCGGACAGCGTGGCGTCGGGTGCTGCGCCCGGAATCGCCGCGGCGTCCAGCGCGAGCAGGACTTGCCCGCCGACGGCCGTCTGTATCCTGCCAGCCACGGCCAGCCGGCCGCCACCGAGCAGTCGGTCCGCGCCGCTGCCGTTGCCCGGTTGCATCGTGACGCCGGTGTCGACGCCGCCCGACCAGGTGCCTGCCGCCTGCATCGACTGGACCACGGCCAGTTGGTCCGGCAGCCAGTGGGCAGGCTCCGCCACCAGGGCGGCGATCTCGCGCTGGAGTCCCTCCACCTGCTCGAGCACGCCCGGATCCTGCGGCGTCCCCGGCGGCGGCGACCGCTGCAGCACGGCGAGTCGATCCATGCAGGCATTGATCGCCTCGGCGGCTTCCGGCGCAAGGGTCTGACGTTCCTGGTACACGCGGGAGCTGCCGGGAGGCAGATTGACCAACTGGCGCATGAAGTCGTCGTATTTCCGATCCCCGCTGCCGGCCCCCACGTCGGCGCCCCGGTTTTCCAGGGCGACGACCCATCGCGCGCGCTGGGCATTCATCGCCCGGATGAAGTCGTCGCGGACGCCGAACTCCCGGCTGCGGACCGACAGCTCCGGGCGGAGCCGTCCCTCCTCGGTGACAAGGCGGACGAGCCCGTTCTGCGCCTGGATCACCAGCTCCGTCTCGACGCCGACCCGGTGGCGCCCGAACAGCGTGACGCCGCGGCCGGACGGCGTGCCCAACGAGGGATGGCCGATCCCCAGGCTCGCGCCGGCGCGCAAGGCGCTGCGTGAGCCTTGCTCCGCCTGCACGCTGCGGGCCGTGCCGGCAGCGTCCCTCGTCTGCTTGCGGTCGAAGAGGGTGCGCTTCAGGCCGATGCCCGCCGAGGCCGCTGCGGTGACGCCCGGCGCGGGCGTCACGGAGGCCGTCGCATCGAGGGACACGGACACGTCCGCCGCGACGGCCCTGGCCTCGTTCCAGCCGAACGAGATGTCGCGGAAATCACCCAGCCGGTCCACCATCTGCGCCCACATGGCGCCGCCATGGGCGGGACGGTCGGTCTTGCCTTGACCGGCGATCTGGAAGATCGAATTGATGACCAGCTCGTTCATGCGCTGCCAGCCGGTCGCCTTGAGGGCATCGGCCTGATCGGCCGACAGGGTCTCATGGTCGCGGCCCTCCTTGCGGGTGCGGATCATCAACCCCCGCGAGACCAGGTGCGACCCGCCGATCCGGGCCATGGCCTGGGCGGAGACGTTGACGAGCGGACCGACTTCCGCGCCGACCCGCACGCCCGCACCGACGGAGCCGTTCAACTTCCGTTCGCTGCCCAGGTAGAGCGTGCCGGTCTCCGCGATGCCGGCCCGGAACACCGCGGCGCGGGAGCGCTCGGCGCTCACTTCCACCACCGGGGTGATGCCGGTGCTCAGCCCGCCCAGGCCGGCGACGCTGGCAAGGCCATAACCCGCCGTCACGCCGACGGCATGACGGCGGCCATCGCTGTAGGTGCCGAGACGACCTCCGGTGACGGCGTTCATCACCTGGCGCAGCAGGTCGCGACGCTCGGCCGGCGAGGCGGCGTTGAAGCTCTGCTGCAGGCGCTTCGCATCCCGGCGCGTGTCCATCTCGCCTTGCGGTGTCTTGATGGTGGCGGCCGTCTCGATGGGGCCGGCCTTCAGCAGGGTTTCCAGCGGCGACTTGTCCTTGCCGGCGAGGCGTCGCAGCAGGCGCAGCGGCAGCCGGGCCTTGTGCGAGGTCGTCGGCAGCTCGCCGTCGGGCGTCTTGCAGGCGAGGTCGATGTAGGTGACGAACTTCCGCAGGCGCTTGGCCATCAGATGGAAGTCCGAGCCCTGGCCGCTTTCCGTGAAGCCGTTGCGCAAGGCGACATAGGCGGGCTTGAATTCGCGATGCATCTCGCTCTGTCCGGGCGCGCGTCGCAGGTTGTCCGTGGCGTACACGAAGGCCTGGGCGGCCAGCGTGGCGGGATGTTCCGGCTCGTGGGGGCCCCGGGGACTCCGGCGCGCGTTGCCGGTGCCCAGCCGGCTGGCGTCGAGCCATTCGCGCCGTTGCGGATGCGCGTCGAGGGCGGCGCGGATGTCGGCCATCGACCGGGTGCCCTTCACGTCGAGGCCCGAGGCGAGCAGCGCTTCCTCGGCGCGAAGTCCGAGCTTGTAGAGCTCGATCGCCTCCTCGGCGCGGTCGCGGCGCGGATCGCCGGCCGGCGGCAAGGCAAGACCCTGCATGTCGAGCAGCGCCTGGAAACCGCCGGCTGTCGCCGCCAGCGCGCGACGCGCCTCGTGCGTCATGCGCGCGACCGCTGGAGAGCCACGACCCGGATCGGCCAGGGCCGGCGAGGCGGCCTCCCCGGTGCCCCCGGCAGACAGATCGTCCAGCGCCGGCGGCGTCTCCAGGCGCAGGCGCTGATAGACCTGCAAGGCCTGCGCCGGATCGGCGGTGACCGTGCGGAGCACGGTGGCGATCAGCAGGGATTGCTCATGGCGCAGCCGGTGGCCGTCGGGACGCCCGATCGGGTCGGGGTTCGGGTGATCGTGCAGCGTGGTCGCCAGCCGTGTCGCGGCAAGCCGCGTCGATGGCGAGGTACCGGGAAACATCCGCCCGAGCTCGGCGCTGAAGGCGGCTGGGTCTCGTGCGGCGCGGTGGCCGCCCGCCGTGCTGCCCTGGCTGGCGGTGATCCGGGGGCCTGTCATCAGCCCTCGTCCCGCGCTTCGTCCGGCAGCGTTGACGTCGCGGCTGACCGCCTTCAGGCCGCTTTCACTGACGGCCGTCGTCGCACGGACGACCAGGGGACGCTCCTTCAAAGAGATCTCCGGGGCCGAGTTGCTGCCGGAGACGGTGAGCGGGCCGATGACGACTTCGACGCGCGGCACCGCCGCGCGCAATCGCAACGCGTCGAACGGACGGCGCAGCCGATCCATGGCCCCCGGTGCCGAGGGGGCGCTCGGGGACGCTGGCGAGGCGTCGGTTCGTTCGCCGGCCCCGGACGGTGGCGTGCCTGCCGCCTCGGAGGTCGCCACCGCCGTGTCGGTGACAACAGGTGCGGCGCCGCGGGGGCGCCATCCAAAGAGGCTGAACGGCATCGTCGTGCTCCATGGCGGGACCACGCGCCGAACGTCCCGGACCACTGTCGGACCGCACTCCCTCGACGCGTAGCGGCCAGATGACTGGGACAGTGCCGAGGTTGTCGTTCGCGGTTCGTTCGTGAACGGCGAAACCCGCCACGATGCGGACGCTTCACCGGAGCGGCGCGGGGCCGATCAGAGCAAGGGCGCGCCGCCGTTGTTCTCGTCGTCCTGGCGCCGCAGGGCGGAAAGCGCCGCATGCGCCATGGCCGTGTGAGCGTGGCCGGCCGTATCCGCCGTATCCGCCGTATCCGCCGTATTTGCCGTATCCGGCGTGGCAGGCGTGCCGACCGTGGACGCCGACCCCGACGCGACCTCGGCGAGCAGCGCGGTCTCCGACGCCTTGGGCGCCGCGAGCAGTTCCGACGCCGACGGCACGGCCGGGGGCGCGCCTGTGTCCGCCGCCTTGGCGAACCAGACATCGCCCATCTGGTGCGTCACGCCGTCCGCGGTCTTGTAGCCGGAGATCAATCCGATCAGGTTGCCGTGGTCGAGGGTCGAGGTCGACTGCGCGTTCAGGTCCAGTTCGACGATGCCGAGTTCCGCCAGCGACTTGAGTTCGCCGGCGTCGGTCTTGCCGTTGCCGTTCGCGTCGGCCCAGATCCGCAACTGGCTGAAGCCGGCGTCAAGGGCGTTCAACGCATGGTCGCCGTTGGCGTCCATCGCCTGCATCGCCTCGTACCCGTTGGCCGCATGCTTGCCGTTGGCCAGCACGGTGCCGCTGCCGAAGAGCTCCGCGCCCGAGTCGATCTGCCCGTTGCCGTTGAGGTCGCGCGCCAGCAGGCCGTTGCCCTGCGCCATCCACCCCCATTGCTGGGCATGGCCGGTGTTGTTCAAGTCGAAGCTGACGCCCTGCGCCGCCGACACCGTCCCGAGTCCGTGGCCGTCCAGGTTCAGCATGATCGGCGTGGCCAGGAACAGCGCGTCCAGTTGCGCGCCCGACATCGCATGGAGGGTCTCGGTGCTGAACCCCAGCACCTGATCCATGCTGAGCGCGGCCAGGTCCCGGGTCTCGAAGCCGACGATCGCGTCGCTGCCGATGGCATGGATCTGGTCCACCGTCAGCGCCTTGGCCTGGTCGCGGCTGAGCGCCGTCAGGTCGTCGCTGGACATCGTGGCGAAGGCTTCGGACGTGATCGCCGCCAACTGTTGCGTCGTCAGCGACGCAACCTGGCGGCTGTCCAGCGCCTCGATCGCGTCGGAGTTCATTGCCGCGATCGCCTCGGTGTGCAGCGCGCGCAGCGTCTGCGTGGTCAGGCCGTGGATCTGGTCCGAGCCGAGCGCGGCGTAGACGTCCGTCGACAAGGCGTTCAGCGTCGCCGTGCCCAGCATGCGGAAGGCTCCCGAGCTCAGTGCGGCGTAGTCCTCGGTACCGAAGCCGGCCAATTGCGTGCTCGTCATCTCGACCAGCTGCGTGCTGGTCATGGCATGGACCTGGTCGGTGGACAGCGCCGCGAAGTCGCCGGCGTCCATCACGCGGATGGCCCTGCCGGGCAGCAGCGCCACGTCCTGCGCGTCGAGCGCGGCGATCTGGTCGCTGGTCCAGGCCAGCACCTGGACATTCGTCAGTCCCAGGACCTGCGCCGTGCCCAGCGCCTGGATCTGGTCCGTGTGCATCGCCGCCGCCTGCTGGAAGGTCAGCGAGCCGACCTGGTCCGGCCGCAGGGCCGCGATCTGATCGGTGCTGAACAGGGCGATCTGATCCGAGCCCATCGCCTTCAATGCGGTGGTGTGCAGGACGGTGAGGTCCTGGGTCTCCAGTGCGGCGATCTGTGTGCCGCTCAGCGCCGCGAGCTGGGAGGAGCGCAAGGCCGCGAACTGCAGCGTCGTCAGCGCCGCCAGCGCCGTGGGATCCATGGCGGCGATCTGCAAGGAGGTCAGCGCGGCGATCTGTCTGGCCGACAGCGCGGCGACCTGGTCCAGGTCCAGCGAACCGAACTGGTCGCTGCTCAGTCCGAGCAGGGCCTGCGAGCCGAGGCTCGCGAGCTGAGCCGTGCTCAGGTGATCGATTTGATCCGCCGTCAGGCCGAGCAACTGTTTCGAGCTCAACGCCGCGAGTTGCGCGCTGCTCAACGAGGCGATGCTGTCGACGTTCATCGCGCCCAGCTGGGCGGAGGTCAAGCCCAGCAGCGCGCGCGTGTTCAGGCCGACGACGTCCTCGAACTCCAGCTGATGGATCTGGTCCGTCGTGAACGCCGCCAGCTGCTTCGACGAGAAGACCGCGAACTGCGTCGAGTCCAGCGCGTTCAGGTCGGCCTGTTCCATCGCGGACAACTGGGCGGTCGTCAGCGATGCGAGCTGATTCGTGCGCATCGCCGCGAACTGCTCCGGCACCAGGGCGTTGAGCTGGTCGGTGGTGAAGCTCTGCAGCGCCTGCACGGTGAAACCGCGCACGCCGTCAGTGGACAGCGCGTCGATCTGCGACGGCGCCAACGCGGCGACCTGGCCGGTGCCCAGCAACGCCGTCTGCGCGCTGCCGAAGGCGCCGACCTGCTCGCGGCTCAGCACGTGGATCTGATCGGTCGTCAGCGCCGTCAGGTACATCGGCTTGACGCCGGCGAGCAGTTCAGGCGCCAGCGCGCCGATCTCGTCGGTGGAGATCGCGGCCAGCTGGAAGGAGGTCAGGGCCGCGAAGTGCTGTGATCCCAGCGCGTTGAAGCTGTCATGGTCGAGGCTGCGCACCTGGGCCGTGCTCAGCGCGGCGAGCTGGCCGTCGCGCAGCGTGGCCACGCCGAGCGGGCCCAGCGCGTCCAGCTGTTCGGCGCTCAGGCCGCGGATGGCCAGCGTCGAGATCGCCTGCAAGGCCTGAGACGACAGCGCCACCAACTGATCGGCGGTCAGTGCGCCGACCTGCGCGGCATTGAGCGCCCCCGATTGCGAGGTGCTGAAGGCGGCCACCAGGCCGATGTCCAGCGCCTGCACCTGCGCGCTGCTCAGCGAGCGGATCACCGTCGCGTTCAGCGCGCCAAAGTCCTCCGGTTCGAGCTGCGAGACCTGATCGGTCGTCAGGCCGCGGAACTGTGCGGAGGTGAAGGCGGCGAACTGCGAGGTCGTCAGCGCGTTCAGGTCCTCCGGCGACATCGCCGCCAGCTGGGCCGTCGAGAGCGCGCGGATCTGGGCGCTGCTCAAGGCCTGCAGCTGGTCCGAGCTCAGGACGTCGAGCTGGTGATCGGTCAGTGTCGCGATCACGCGCGTCGACAGCGCCTGGATCGCGCCGGTGCCGAACGCGGACAACTGCTCGTCGCTGAGGTCGCGCAGCTGCGTCGTCGACAGCGAGCCGGCCTGCGATCCGCTGATCGCCGCCAACTGCTCCGAACTCAGCGAGGCCAGTTGCGCCGGCGTCAGGCCGCGCAGCGTCGTGCTGCTGAGCGCGGCGAGATCCTCGGTGCTCAGCGAATGGAACTGTTCCGGCGTCAGCGACTGCAACTGCCTGGAACTGAAGGCGGCGATCTGCGCCGTCGACAGCGCGGCCAGATCGTCGGTGTCGAGCGCGGCCAACTGGCGCGTCGTCAGCATCGCGATCTGGACCGTCTTCAGCGCGCCGAGCTGTTCGGCACTCATCGCGCCCAGCACCTCGGGCTTGAGACCCACGAGCGCGCTGCTGCTCAGCAAGCGGAGTTCGTCCGTGCTGAAGGCCGGCAACTGGTCGCTGCCCAGGCCGATCAACTGGGTCGAGGTCAGGCTCTGCACCTGGCGCGAGCTCAGCGCGTCCACCTGGTCCGAGGACAGCGCGCCGAGCTGCTGCGAGTTCAGCGCGCGCAGGCCCTTGGTGCCGATCGCGGCCAGGTCCTCGCCCTCGAGAGCGGCGATCTGCGCAGTGCTCAGCGACTTGAGCTGCAGCGTGTTGAGCGCGCCGGCCTGCTCGGTCGTCAACGCGACCAGTGAGTCGGTGCTCAGCGTGCGGAACTGCTGGCTGGTCAGCGCGGCGATCTGCCGGCTGTCCAGCGACAGGACCGCGTCGGACGAGAGGTGGGACACCGCGCTCGTGCTCAGGCCGCGGACCGCGCCCGTGCTCAGCGCCTGCAGCGCGTCGGTCGTCAGCGCGCTGAGCTGGTCGCCGCTCAGGCCCTTGGTCTGGTTGCCGCGCAGCGCCCCGATCTGGGCGGTGCTGAAGGCATTGAGCTGGTCCACGCTCAGGGCGCCGATCTGGACCGTGTTCAGCACCTGCATCGACGCGGTGCTGAAGACGGCGACCTCGTCGGTGGCCAGCATCCCGATCTGCTGGCTGCCCAGGCCGCGCACCTGCACCGACGACAGCGCCGCGATCTGCGTGCTGTCCAGCGCGGTGAACTGGTCGCTGTCCATGCGGCGCAGGCGGTCCACGGTGAGCGCGGGGATCTGCGTCGTCGTCAGCGCGTGGATCTGGTCGGTGGTCAGCGCGGCCAGCGAGGACGTCGTCAGCGTGCGGATCGCGGCCGTGTTGATCGCCTGCACGTCCTGCAGCTCCATCGCCGACAGCTGCCCCGAAGCCAGGTAGTTGAGCTGGCGGGCCGAGAGCGCCGACACCTGGACGGTCGTCAGCGCCACCACCTGTTCGGCGGTCAGCAAGGCCCACTCCGACCCCGTCAGCGTCGCGAGCTGCGTGGTGGTGAGCGCTGCGATCTCCTCGGGAGTGAGCGAACCGACGTCGAAGGTGGCCATGCGGGAAAGGAAAGTACTTCTGAAACCGTGGCGGTCTGTCGTTTGCGGCCCCTCGCACCCGCGCGGCGCGGGCGGCGGGAGCCGCAAACGGCAAACCGGGGGCGCGAGGCCCCCGGTTCCGGACTGCCGCTTAGATCAGCGGAGCAGCGCCGTTCTGGTCGTCTTCATGCAGCTTCTTGTAGGCCGCGCTCATGACGTCGTGGTTCACCGTGTCGGTGGCCGCGGCGGTGGTCGCCGCCGTGACCGCCGTCGCGGTGGACGCCGTGGCGCCGCCGAGCAGGTTGGCCTCCGGCTGGGCCAGCAGGTCGCCCAGGTGCGGGGTCGCCGCCGTCGCGTTGGTGGCGGTGTGCTGCGAACCGTCCTTGGCGAACCACACGTCCGTCATCTCGTGCGAAGTGCCGTCCGACTTGGTGAAGCTGGACACCAGACCCAGCACGTTGCCGTGGTCGACGTCGGTGCCCTTGGTCGCGCCGAGGTTCAGGTCGGTGATGCCCAGGTCCGCCAACGTCTTGAGCTCGCCCGCGTCGGTCTTGCCGTCGTGGTTGGCGTCGACCCAGACCTGCAGCTTGCTGAAGTCCACGTCCTTGGCGTTGATGTGGCCGTCATGGTTCGTGTCCAGCGAGGCGAGGGCGGCGAAGCCGTCCAGGCCCTTGCGGCCGTTGACCGTGGTGCCGGCGCCGAAGAGCTCCGCACCGCTGTCGATCGAGCCGTTGCCGTTGCGATCCATCACCAGCAGGCCGTCGTTGCCGCCGACCCAGCCCCACTTGTCGTTATGACCGGTGGCGTTCAGGTCGAAGTTCACGCCTTGCGCCGCAGACACCGTCTGGATGCCGTTGCCGTCCAGGTCCAGCACGATCGGCGAGGCCAGGAACAGCGCGTTGGTCTGCTCACCGGTGAAGCCGGCCGTCTGGTCGGACGTCATCGCCAGCACCTGCTGCATGTTCATGCTGGACAGGTCCTGCGTGTCCCAGCCGATGAACTGGTCGGACGTCATCGCCACGATCTGGTCCGTCGACAGGCCTTGCACCTGGATCGAGGTCAGCGCGTGGATGTCGCTGGAGTCCAGCGCCAGGATCTGGTCCGTCGTGAAGGCATGCATCTGCGTCGAGGTCAGCGTCGCGAAGTGCGTGCTGGTCATCGATGCGATGTCTTCGGTCGACAGGGCCGCGATCTGGTCCGTGCCCAGGGAGCGCAGTTGCGCCGTGCTGAACTCATGGACCTGGTCGCTGGTCAGCGCCGCGATCTGGTCGGTGTTGAACGCGTGCAGGGCGGTCGTGCTCAGCGCATGGATGCCGTCGGTGGTGATCGACGCGATGTCGGCGGTCTCGATGCCGGCCACCTGCGTCGCACCCACGGCGCTCCACTGCTGCGACGTCAGCGCGTGGATCTGATCCGAGGTGAAGGCCTCGAAGTCCGCCGAGCCGAAGGCCACCATGTTCGCGCTGCTGATCGCCGCGAGGTCGCCGGAGTCGATCGCCTGCACCTGGTCGGTGGTGAAGGCGTGCAACTGGGCCGAGCTCATCGACACGATCTGCTGCGAGGTCAGCGCCTGCACGTCGTCGGTGGCCAACTGGCTCACCTGCAGCGTGCTCAGCGCGCCGATCTGCTGCGTGGTCAGCGCGGCGATCTGGTTGCTGTCCAGGGCTTCCAGCTGTGCGCTGTCCAGCGAGCGGATCGCCAGCGTGCTCAGGCTGCGCAGGTCACCCGTCTCGAAGGCCGCCATCTGGTCGGTCGTCAGGCCGTCGACCTGAGCCGAGGTCAGTGCCGCCGTCTGCGACGAGCTCAGCGCCACGATCGCATCGGTGCTCAGGGCGCCGATCTGGGCCGAACCGAAGGCCTGCAGCTGCGTGGAGGTCAACGCGGCGACGTCGTCCGTCGTCATCGTCGAGATCTGCGCGGTCGTCAGGGCCTGCAGCTGGGTGTTGCTCAGCGAGCGGATCTGGCCGCTGGTCAGCGCGTTCAGGTCGTCGCTGGTCAGGTTGGCGACCTGGCCGGTCGTCAGCGCGGCGACCTGCAGCGTCGTCAGCGCGGCGATCTGGTTGCTGTCGAGCGCTTCGATCTGATCGGTGCCGAGGGCGCGCAGGGCGGTCGTCGACAGGGCGCGCAGATCCGCGGTTTCCATCGCGGCCATCTGGTCCGTCGTCAGGCCCTTGACCTGCGCCGAGGACAGCGCGGCCACCTGGCCGGAGGTCAGCGCGATGACCGAATCGGTGCTCAGCGCGCCGATCTGGGCCGAGCTGAACGCCTGGACCTGCTGCGAGGACAGCGCGGCCACGTCGTTGCTCTCCATCGCGGAGACCTGCGCCGTGGTCAGCGCGGCGACCTGCTGCGTCGTCAGCGCCTTGACCTGCGCGCTGGTCAGCGCGTTCAGGTCGTCGGAGGTCAGGTTGCTCACCTGGCCGGTCGTCAGCGCGGCGACCTGCTGGGTCGTCAGCGCGGCGACCTGGTCGGAGCCGAGCGCCGCCAGCTGGTCGCTGGTCAAGGCGCGCAGGGCCACGGTCGACAGGGCCTTCAGGTCACCCGTCTCGATGGCGCCCATCTGGTCCGTCGTCAGGCCGGCCACCTGCTTGCTGGTCAGCGCGGCGACCTGCACCGAGCTCAGCGCCACGACCGCATCGGTCGTCAGGGCGCCGACCTGGTCGGAGCTCAGCGCGGCGACCTGGTTGGTCGCCAGCGCGGCGACATCCGCGGTCTCCATCGTCGACACCTGCGCGGTCGTCAGCGCGGCCACCTGGGCGGTGCTCAGCGCCTTGATCTGCGCGCTGGTCAGCGCGTTCAGGTCGTCGGAGCCCAGGTTGCTGATCTGGCCGGTCGTCAACGCGGCGACCTGCTGGGTCGTCAGCGCGGCGATCTGGTTGCTGTCGAGCGCTTCCAGTTCGGCCGAGGTCAGCGACGCCACCTGACCCGTGGTCAGGGCGCGCAGCTGGCCGGTCGTCAGCGCGGCGAAGTCGTCGGTGGCGAACTGGCTGATCTGGCCCGTCGTCAGCGAAGCCACCTGGGTGGTGGTGAGCGCTTCGACCTGGTCGGAGCTCAGCGCCTGCAGCTGGTCGCTGGTCAGGGCGCGCAGGGCGACCGTCGACAGCGACTTCAGATCACCGCTTTCGATCGCGGCCATCTGGTCGGTCGTCAGGCCGGCGACCTGCTTGCTGGTCAGCGCGGCAACCTGCGCCGAGGTCAGGGCGACCACCGAGTCGGTGCTCAGCGCGCCGACCTGGGCCGAGCTCAGCGCGGCGACCTGGTTGGTGGCGAGCGCCTGCACGTCCGCGGACTCCATCGCGGCGACCTGGGCGGTCGTCAGCGCGGCGACCTGCTGCGTCGACAGGGCCTTGATCTGGCCGCTGGTCAGGGCGTTCAGGTCATCGGAGCTCAGGTTGCTGACCTGGCCGGTCGTCAGCGCGGCGACCTGCTGGGTCGTCAGCGCGGCAACCTGGTCCGAACCCAGCGCTTCCAGTTGAGCCGAGGTCAGCGCCTGCAGGGCGTTGGTCGACAGGGCCTTCAGGTCACCCGTCTCGATGGCGGCCATCTGGTCCGTCGTCAGGCCGGCGACCTGCTTGCTGCTCAGCGCGGCGACCTGCGCCGAGCTCAGGGCGACCACGGCCTCGGTGCTCAGCGCGCCGACCTGGGCCGAGCTCAGCGCGGCGACCTGCTGGGAGTTCAGCGCGGCGACATCGGCGCTTTCCATCGCGGCGACCTGGGCGGTCGTCAGCGAGGCGACCTGCTGGGTCGAGAGCGCCTTGATCTGGCCGCTGGTGAGGGCGTTCAGGTCGTCGCTGGAGAGGTTGCTGATCTGCTGGGTCGACAGCGAAGCGACCTGGGCGGTCGTCAGCGCGGCGATCTGGTCGGAGCCCAGGGCATCCAGCTGATCGGTACCCATGGCGCGCAGCGCGACCGTGGACAGCGCCTTCAGGTCACCCGTCTCGAGGGCGGCCATCTGGTCGGTCGTCAGACCGGCGACCTGCTTGCTGGTCAGCGCGGCGACCTGCGCCGAGCCCAGGGCGACGATCGCCTCGGTGCTCAGGGCGCCGACCTGGGCCGAGCCCAGCGCCTGCACCTGGGCAGTGGTCAGCGCGGCGACGTCGTCGCTGGTCATCGTCGAGACCTGGCCGGTCGACAGCGCGGCGACCTGCTGGGTCGTCAGCGCCTTGATCTGGCCGCTCGTGAGGGCATTCAGGTCGTCCGAGGACAGGTTGCTGACCTGGCCGGTCGTCAGCGCGGCGACCTGCACGGTCGACAGCGCGGCGATCTGGTCGGAGCCCAGCGCGTCCAGCTGGTCGGTGCCCAGGGCACGCAGCGCGACGGTGGACAGCGACTTCAGGTCACCCGTCTCGATCGCGGCGATCTGGTCGGTGGTCAGGCCGGCGACCTGCTTGGTCGTCAGCGCGGCGACCTGCGAGGAGGTCAGCGCGACGATGGATTCCGTGCTCAGCGCGCCGACTTGCGACGAGCTCAGCGCGGCGATCTGGTTGGTCGCCAGGGCGGCGACGTCCGCCGATTCCATCGTGTTGATCTGGCCGGTGGTCAGCGCGGCGACCTGCTGGGTCGTCAGCGCCTTGACCTGCGCGCTGGTCAGCGCGTTCAGGTCGTCCGAGGACAGGTTGCTGACCTGGCCGGTCGTCAGCGCGGCGACCTGCTGGGTCGTCAGCGCGGCGACCTGGTCGCTGTTCAGCGCGTCGAGCTGGGCGGTGCCGAGCGCGGCGATCTGGGCGGTGCCCAGGGCGCGCAGCTGGCCGGAGGTGAATGCGCCGAAGTCGTCCGTCGCGAGCTGGCTGACCTGGCCGGTCGTCAGCGCGGCGACCTGGGTGGTCGTCAGCGCCTGGACCTGGTCGGTCGACAGCGCCTGCAGCTGGTCGCTGGACAGGGCGCGCAGGGCGGTCGAGGACAGCGAGCGCAGGTCAGCCGATTCGATGGCGGCCATCTGGTCGGTCGTCAGGCCGGCGACCTGCTTGCTGGTCAGCGCGGCGACCTGGCCCGAGGTCAGGGCCACGATCGAGTCGGTGCTCAGCGCGCCGACCTGGGCCGAGCTCAGCGCGGCGACCTGGTTGGTGGCGAGCGCCTGCACGTCGGCCGATTCCATCGTCGAGACCTGGGCGGTCGACAGCGCGGCGATCTGCTGCGTCGACAGGGCCTTGATCTGGCCGCTGGTCAGCGCGTTCAGGTCGTCGGACGTCAGGTTGTTGACCTGACCGGTCGTCAGCGCGGCGACCTGCTGGGTCGACAAGGCGGCGATCTGGTTGCTGTCGAGTGCCTCCAACTGGGCGGAGGTCAGCGATTGCAGCGCGTTGGTGGCCATGGCCTTCAGGTCGCCCGATTCGAGGGCGGCCATCTGGTCGGTGGTCAGGCCGGCGACCTGCTTGCTGTTCAGCGCGGCGACCTGCGTCGACGTCAGGGCGACGATCGAGTCCGTGTTCAGCGCGCCGACTTGCGCGGAGCCCAGCGCGGCGACCTGCGCCGTGGTCAGGGCCTGCACGTCGGCGGATTCCATGGTGGCGACCTGCGCGGTCGTCAGCGCGGCGACCTGGGCGGTGCCCAGCGCCTTGATCTGGGCGCTGCCCAGCGCGTTCAGGTCATCGCTGGCGAGGCCGGCGACTTGCGCGGTCGTCAGCGCGGACACCTGGACGGTGCTCAGTGCGGCGACCTGGTCGGAACCCAGCGCGTTCAGCTGATCGGTGCTCAGGGCGCGCAGCGCGGTGCTGCTCAGCGCACGGAGGTCACCGGTCTCGATGGCGGCCATCTGGTCGGTGGTGAGGCCGGCGACCTGCTTGGTCGTCAGCGCGCCCACCTGCACGGAGCTCAGCGCGACGATCGCGTCAGTGCTCAGCGCGCCGATCTGGGCCGAACCCAGCGACTGCAGCTGCGCGGTGGTCAGCGCGGCGACGTCGTCGCTGGTCATCGTCGCGATCTGGCCGGTCGTCAGCGAGGCGACCTGGGCGGTCGACAGCGCCTTGATCTGGCCGCTGGTCAGGGCGTTCAGGTCGTCGGAGGTCAGGTTGCTGATCTGGCCGGTCGTCAGCGAGGCGACCTGGGCGGTCGTCAGCGCGGCGATCTGGTCGGAGCCCAGCGCCTCGATCTGGTCGGTGCCCAACGCACGCAGTGCGGCGGTCGACAGCGCCTTCACGTCGCCCGTTTCCAGGGCGGCCATCTGGTCGGTGGTCAGACCGGCGACCTGCTTGGTCGTCAGCGCGCCCACTTGCGCGGAGGTCAGGGCGGCGACGTTTTCCGTCGACAGCGCGCCGAGTTGCGCGGAGCCCAGCGCGGCGACCTGCGCCGTGGTCAGGGCTTGCACGTCGGCCGATTCCATGCCGTTGACCTGACCCGTGGTCAGCGCGGCGACCTGGGCGGTCGACAGCGCGCGGATCTGGGCCGAGCCCAGCGCGTTCAGGTCGTCGCTGGCCAGTGCCTGGACCTGGGCGGTGGTCAGCGCGGCGACCTGGGCGGTCGTCAGCGCAGCGATCTGGTCGGAGTTCAGCGCGTCGATCTGCGCGGTCGTCAGGGCGCGCAGCGCGTTGGTCGACAGCGCGCGGACGTCCACCGTCTCGATGGCGCCGACCTGGTCGGTGGTCAGCCCGCCGACCTGCTTGGTCGACAGCGGGGCGACCTGCTGCGAGCTCAGCGCGGCGATGTTCTCGGTCGAGAGCGCGCCGACCTGGTCGGAATTCAGCGCGGCGACCTGCTGCGTGGACAGCGCCTGGACGTCGTTGCTTTCCATCGTGGCAATCTGGGCGGTCGTCAGGGCGGCGACCTGCTGGGTCGACAGCGCCTTGATCTGGCCGCTCGTCAGCGCGTTCAGGTCGTCGGAGGTGAGGTTGGCGATCTGGCCCGTGGTCAGCGCGGCGACCTGGGCGGTCGTCAGCGCGGCGATCTGGTCGGAACCCAGGGCGGCGATCTGATCGGTGGTCAGCGCGCGGATGGCCGCGGTGCCCAGCGCCTTCAGGTCGCCCGTCTCGAGGGCGGCCATCTGGTCGGTCGTCAGGCCGGCGACCTGCTTGGTCGACAGCGCGGCGACCTGCGAGGAGGTCAACGCGACGATGTTGTCGGTGGACAGGGCGCCGACCTGGTCGGAGCTCAGTGCCTGGACCTGACCCGAGGTCAGGGCCTGGACGTCGGCGCTTTCCATCGTCGAGACCTGGGCGGTCGACAGGGCGGCGACCTGGGCGGTGCCGAGCGCGCGGATCTGGGCCGAGCCCAGCGCGTTCAGGTCATCGCTGGTCAGACCCTGGACCTGGCCGGTCGTCAGTGCGGCGACCTGCTGCGTCGTCAGCGCGCCGACCTGGGCGGAGCCCAGCGCGTCGAACTGGTCGGTGGTCAGCGAACGGATCGCGGCCGTCGACAGGGCGCGCAGATCCTGCGTTTCCATCGCGGCCATCTGGTCGGTGGTCAGGCCGGCGAT
The DNA here is from genome assembly GCF_059415965.1 of Roseateles sp. GW821-FHT09G09. Taxonomy (NCBI): domain Bacteria; kingdom Pseudomonadati; phylum Pseudomonadota; class Betaproteobacteria; order Burkholderiales; family Sphaerotilaceae; genus Roseateles; species Roseateles sp. GW821-FHT09G09. The sequence continues at coordinate 201,894 of NZ_JBWKOG010000009.1, forward strand.
CTGCTTGGTCGACAGCGCGGCGACCTGCGACGAGCTCAGCGCGGCGACGTTGTCGGTCGACAGCGCACCGATCTGGGTGGAGCTCAGCGCGGCGACCTGCGCCGTGGTCAGCGCCTGCACGTCGGCGCTCTCCATCGCGGAGACCTGGGCGGTCGACAGCGCGGCGACCTGGGCGGTGCCCAGGGCGCGGATCTGGGCCGAGCCCAGCGCGTTCAGGTCATCGCTGGACATCGCCTGGACCTGGCCGGTCGTCAGCGCGGCAACCTGGCCGGTCGACAGGGCGGCGACCTGGTCGGAGTTCAGCGCGTCGAACTGGTCGGTCGTCAGCGAACGGATCGCGGTCGTGGACATGGCGCGCAGGTCGGCCGTCTCGATGGCGGCGACCTGATCGGTCGTCAGGCCGGCGATCTGCTTGGTCGACAGCGCGGCGACCTGCGAAGAGCTCAGCGCGGCGATGTTCTCGGTGGAGAGCGCGCCGACCTGGGCCGAGCTCAGTGCCTGGACCTGGCCGGTGGTCAGCGCCTGCACGTCGGCGCTTTCCATCGCGGAGACCTGGGCGGTCGACAGCGCGGCGACCTGGGCGGTGCCCAGCGCGCGGATCTGGGCCGAGCCCAGCGCGTTCAGGTCGTCGCTGGACATCGCCTGGACCTGGCCGGTCGTCAGGGCGGAGACCTGCTGGGTCGTCAGTGCGGCGACCTGGTCGGAGTTCAGCGCGTCGAACTGGTCGGTCGTCAGCGAGCGGATCGCGGCCGAGGACAGCGCGCGCAGGTCGGCGCTCTCGATGGCGGCGACCTGGTCGGTCGACAGGCCGGCCAGCTGCTTGGACGTCAGGGTCGCGAACTGGCCGGACGTCAGCGCGACGATGGCCTCGGTGGACAGTGCGGCGATCTGGGCCGAGCTCAGGGCGGCAACCTGGCCGGTGGTGAAGGCCTGGACGTCGGCCGATTCCATGCCGGAGACCTGATCGGTCGACAGTGCGGCGATCTGGGCGGTGCCCAGCGCGCGGATCTGCGCGCTGCCCAGCGCGTTCAGTTCATCGGTGGACAGCACGGCGACCTGGCCGGTCGTCAGTGCGCCGATCTGGGTGCTGGTCAGCGCCGAGACCTGGTCCGAATTCAGCGCCTGGACCTGGTCGGTCGACAGGGCGCGGACGGTGGCGGTAGCGAGCGCCTTCATGTCGTCGGAGCTGATGGCCGCCATCTGGTCGGTCGTCAGGCCCTTGACCTGCGTCGAGCTCAGCGCGCCGATCTGGCCGGAGCTCATCGCCTCGATCGAGTCGGTGCTCAGCGCGCCGACCTGGGAGGAACTCAGCGCGCGGACCTGCGCGGTCGTCAGCGCCTGCACGTCGGTGCTGTTGACGCCGGCGAGCTGGTCGGTCGTCAGCGCGGCGATCTGCTGCGTCGTGATGGCGCGGATCTGGTTGGTGTCCAGGGCGGCGATCTCATCGCTGGCCAGCTGGCGGATCTGCTGCGTGGACAACGCGCCGATCTGGGCGGTGGTCAGCGCGGCGACCTGGTCGGAATTCAGCGCGGCGATCTGGTCGGTGCCCAGCGCCCGGACGGCGGCGGTGCTCAACGCGTGGACCGCGTCCGAGGTCAGCGCGGCGGCCTGGTCGGAGGTCAGCGCGGCAGTCTGCGTGCTGCTCAGCGCGGCGGCCTGGCCGGTGCCCAACGCGGCGACGCCCTCGGTGGAGAGGGCGTGGACCTGCTGCGAGCTCAACGACTTGATCTGATTGGTGGTCAGCGCCTGGAGGTCGTCCGACGCCAGCGTGCCGATCAGGCTGGTGGAGATGGCCGCCACCTGCTGCGTGCTCAGCGCGCGGATCTGGTCGGAGGCCAGTGCGTTCAGGTCGTCCGACTCCAGGTTGCGGACCTGGCTGGTGGTCATCGCGCCGACCTGCTTGGTCGTCATCGCGCCGAACTGGTCGGAGCCCAGGGCGTTCAGCTGCGCGCTGGTGAAGGTCTGCACCGCGGCGGTCGACAGCGCGCGCAGGTCGTCGGACTCGATGGCGGCGATGTTGGTCGTCGTGAAGAGCGACACGGCCTTCGTGCCGAGCGTGGCGAACTGCGAGGTCGTCAGCGCCTGGAACTGCTCGGTGGTGAACGCGGCCCAGTCTTCGCTGGTCAGGCGCGCCAGGGTCGTCGACGTGAGGGCGGCGATCTGGTCGGTCGTCAGGTTGGTAATCAGCGATGCCATCTTGGAACTCCGTGAACCTATGGGGGCGGATGCGCCCATAGGCGCGAGTGGGTTGGGTCAGCTTGTTGTTGCCGGGCACCCCAACTTCCGGGTGCCGTCATTCGGTTTTCGGACGCCGATTGACAAACTTGAGTGAGCCCGGAAATGTTATGGGTGGCGCGCTTAACATGAACGGAACAAAAGGGCCCGGAGTCGGCCTCAGTTCACGGTTACAGAAGCGGCGCAAAGCCCGCGAACGCGGGGGAGGCGATGCTTGCCAAGGCAAGGGATTCCGGCCGCGTCATCGAACGATCGTTCGCCGGTCACGCGGCAGACATTCAATGGTGATCGGCACTTACGCGTCATGCTGAAGCCGGTTCGGAGGTCGAAGGCGCCCGCGACGCGCGGTTGACCGCCGCTCGAGTATGTGAAACACGATGTGAGCCGTGTGAAGAAAGGCCCGTGACGCCAGCGTCGGACGAGGGCTTCGACCGGTGTGCTTTGTGTTGGCCGTGATAAGTTCACGAGTTTCCGGCCGTGCGCGTGGCCGTAGTTTCGAAGGTATGCCCACCTCTATTAGTTATTGGCAGCCAATTAATATGACGACAAATGCCACCAGGCCCTATCGGATCCTCGGCGTCCAGCAGATCGCGATCGGTGGGCCGGACAAGGCCGCGCTGCGCCGGCTGTGGGTGGAGGTGCTGGGGCTGGAGGTCGTCGGCCACTTCGTGTCGGCGTCGGAAAACGTCGACGAGGACATCTGCGCGATCGGCAACGGCCCCCACCGGATCGAGGTCGACCTCATGCGGCCGCTGGATCCGGAGAAGAAACCGGCGGTTCACGCGACGCCGCTCAATCACATCGGCTTGTGGGTGGACGACCTGCCCAAGGCGGTCGAATGGATGGCCGCGAACGGGGTGCGCTTCGCGGCTGGCGGCATCCGCAAAGGGGCTGCAGGGCACGACATCTGCTTCATCCATCCGAAGAGCAGCGGCGAATTCCCGATCGGCGGCGAGGGCGTGCTGATCGAGCTGGTGCAGGCGCCGCCGGAGGTGGTGGCGGCCTTGAGCGGTTCAGTCGGCCCCTGAACGGCGCCCCGTCGCCCTCACCAGAACTTCCACCAGGGCGCGCTTGCCGGAGGCTCCTCCTGGGCGGCCTTGCGCCGCGTGCCGGCGCGCTGGAAGTGCAGCAGCGGGATGGCGAACGGATCGACGCTTGCGTCACCGCCGCCTTCGAGCTGGTACCCGAACCGGGCGAGCAGGACGGATTCCCCCAGTTCCAGCGGATGGAAGGGCAAGGGATAGGCGTCCTCGCCGTCGACGGTGCCCACGCGCGGCTGCTCCGCCCAGTACGGCGCCTCGAAGGGCAGGGGCTCGCCGATGTCCTCCAGGATGCCGCTGTCGGGCGACAGGCTCAGGGAGCGGATGAGCCGGCCGTCCTCCCAGACGGCGAACGCGAACCAGTCGACCACGCTGTGCATCGCGTGCAAGGTGATCCGGCGTCTGCCGGCGATGTCGAGGAAGCGTCCCGGCAGCTGCGACGGATGATCGATGGCGAACTCGCTGGCCGCGATGACGGAGACGCCGGGGAAACAGCCGATGAACATCAACGGGTCGGGCGGATTGGTATAGCTCAGGTCGCCTTCGCCGATCAGTTCGAGCGTTTCTCCTGGAAAGAGCCGTTCAGCCAGCGCGCGTGTCGCGTCCCGGTCGAGCGCGGGCTGCGTTTCCAGTGCCGCGCGCGCGTCGCCGTCCGCGATGACGAGCATCCAGGTCTTGGCCCCCATGCGCCACATCCTCTCCGTTGCGTGGCGAGGATGGTAATCGCGTCAGCCCTCGTACGGTCCTTTGCCGGGCAGCGCCCACAGCAGGCCCAGCGTCGCGCCGGCCGGCGCCACGGTGAGGTGGTCCTCGCCGGCCAGCACGCGGCTCTCGATGCGCAACGAGGGGTAGCGGCGCTTGCGCAGGAGCGATTCGAACCGGCGCGCATCGGCGACGAGGTCGGTCTCCTTGTTGAAGCGCGGTCCTGGCGCGACGGACTCGTAGGCGCCGACGTACTGGAAGATCCTCGCCGCCAGATCGGTGTGCTGCTTCGCGTAGGCCGCCTCACGGTCGAACATCAGGTGCCGATCGAACCAGAAGGACGGGCTGCCGAGGATGTAGTGGCTGAACAGCGTCGGCTTGGCGAACAGCACCTGTGACGCGAGGAGCGCGCCATAGGAATGCCCGAGCAGCACGCGGCGGCCCGCGTCGAGCTGATACCGCGCCGAGATCGCCGGCACTGCCACGTCGGCCAGGTACTTGAGGTAGGCCGCGCCTTCGCCGTAGCGGGGCGCGCCATAGCGGTCGGCGGGTCGGCCCGGCCGGGTCCGGGGATCGCTGGGCGTGTAGTCGCGCGACCGCATGTCGACCGCGGACTCGTCCGCGGGCCCCGCCAGCCCGACGACGGCGAAATCGGCGAGGTTGCGGCCCTGCTGGCCCACGCGGTTGCGCAGGGCCCGCACCAGCGGGAAGGCGTAGGGCGCATCGGTGACGAACACGGCCGGTCGCGGGCCGGCGTTCGGCGGAGCGTTGGCCGCTGTGTTCGGCGATGTGTTCGGCGGCAGGTCGATCCAGACCTCATAGCGTCGCCCGGTGACCGGATCGGGCAACGGATGGACGAAGGTGCCGGGGAGGGCGTAGGGCCCGGTGGCCTCCGGCAGCGTGGGCGCGGCGATGGACCGGGCGGTCGGCATCAGCAGCGAACCCATCGCCGCGGCGAGGACTTGCCTGCGGTCGGTCATGCGAGGAGTCGGAGCAACAAAGGGGTCGCGAGTGTGTCGCGCCGCGTCGATGGGACGCTCCCCGGGAGGGGTTACGGGCGTTACGCCCGTCCGGGCGCCGCTCAGTCGACCAGGATGTTGCGGTTCTTCAGCGTCAGGTGGATCTTGTCGCCGACCGTGTCCTTGTTGAACGGCTTGACGATGTAGCCGGTGGCGCCGAGTTTTGCGGCGCGGATGATGTCTTCCTTGCGGCCCTCGGCGGTGACCAGCAGCACCGGCACATTGCGCAGCGGATCGGACTCGGGCCTCGCGCGCAAGGCCTCCAGGAACTGGAAGCCGTTCATCACCGGCATGTTCACGTCGCTGAGCACGAAGTGGACCGGCTCGCCGGACTCGGCCGAGAGTTCGAGCTGACGCAATGCGGCCTTGCCGTCCTCGGCTTCGAGGATCTTCTTGAAGCCGAGTTCGCGCAGCAGCCCGGAAATGATGCGACGCATGGTCGAGAAATCGTCGACCACCAGGAAACAGAACTCTTCGCGTTTGATCGTCGTGACCATGTGGAACCCCTTCAGGGGTGGAATGCTAGCGCGAGGATGCTCAGGCCGTTCAGGCCATTCAGGCATATTGGTCGAGGAAGGCGCCCAGCGTGGCATGGGCGCGGGAGCGCCTGGCGTCGACCGCTTCGGCGTCCTGATCCTGAGCCTGATCCTGCGCCGAGCTTGCAGACACGGTGCCCTGGCCGGACGGCTCCGCGGCCTTCGCCTGCGCGGCTTCCGCCGCCTGCTTCTGGATCTGGGCGATCTGGTCCATGACCACCTGCATCTGGGACTGCAGCAACTTCTGGCGCTTTTCCTTCGCCTGCGCATCCAGGGTCGAGTCCGATGCGAGGTCCTTCATCTGCTTCTGCAACTGCTTGAGCTGCGATTGCAGGCGTGCGATCTGCGCATCGGTGCCCGTGCCGGAAGCCGCGGCGGAGCTTCCCGTCGAGGCCGACGCTGAGGAGGCGGAGGGGACGGCGACATGCATGATGGGTTCCTGGGCGATGCCCTGATATCGGCCGCCAGGGCCGGGTCTTGAGGGCGCCGGGCTCGCGTCGGGGTCATGGCGCAGCGGGTAGCATCTCCGCATGACTTCGACAACGACTGACCCCGTCGCCGCCCTGCTGCGCCACGCCGCCTCCAAATGGATCGCGCCGCGTTTCCGCCATCTGGCGGACGACGAGGTGATGGAAAAAGCCCCGGGAGAGTGGGTCACGACCGTCGATCGCGATGTCGAGGCCTTCCTGACGCCCGAATTGCGCGCACTGGTGCCCGGCTCGCGCGTCGTCGGCGAAGAGCAGTGCGCCGAGACGCCGGAGCTGCTCGACCAGCTCGACGAAGGCGCCGTGTGGCTGGTCGATCCGCTGGACGGAACCTTCAACTTCATCTCCGGGCGGGAACCGCTGTCGTCGATGGTGGCGTTGCTGGAGGACGGCGTGACCGTCGGAGCGTGGATGCTGGACCCGATCTCGGGCGTGCTGCATCACGCCCGGCGCGGGCAGGGCGCCTGGCGCGAGGCGCAGCGGCTGCAGGCCACCTCGGGGCCGGGGCTGAAACGGGCGGTCGTGAAGACGCGCTTCCTGCCCCAGGAGCATCAGGACCGCGTCGCGACCTGGCAGGGCGTCGAGATCCTGTCCGGCCTCAACTGCGCAGGCGCCGAGTACCCCGCGCTGGCCGAAGGCGCGTTCGACGCGACGCTGTACTGGCGCAAACTCGCCTGGGACCATGCGCCCGGCACCCTCTTCATCGCCGAGGCGGGCGGGTTCGCGGCGCGGCTGGACGGCACCCCGTACCGCGCCGGCGACCGGCAGCCGGGCCTGCTGGTGGCGCGCAGCCGCGAGGTGTGGGAAGAGGCGGCGGCCGCCTGGAAGACGACTTCCTGAGGCCAAGCGCGGGCTCTCCACGGGGCATGAGGGCTCCCTCCTGGACCCTCAAGCCCCATTCCGGCCCCAGCCGCACTCGCTGACTCCCTGACTTCCTTGCGCTCGCTGACCTTGGGTGGGCGTTGAGCGTTGAGCGTTGAGGGCTTGGTGGATTGGTACGGAACGTCGATTGCCGACTGGCCGTCGATGACGGCTTCCCTCGATATCGCACGCCGACTCGATCGGCTGCCCTGGTCGCGCTGGCACTGGCGCGTGGTGCTCGCACTCGGCGTGGCCTGGGTGCTCGACGGCCTGGAGGTCACCCTCGTGGGCTCCGTCGGCGCGGTGCTGGAACGACCTGACACCCTGGGGCTGAGCGCCGTCCAGGTGGGCTGGTCCGGATCGCTGTATCTCGCGGGCGCGATCGTCGGCGCTTTGATCTTCGGTCGGATGTCGGACCGGCTGGGCCGCAAGCGCCTGTTCCTGGCGACGCTCGCCCTCTACGCCGTGGCGACGCTCGCGACGGCGTTCTCCACCGACTTCACCTTCTTCGCGCTGTGCCGTTTCGTCACCGGACTCGGCATCGGCGGGGAATACGCCGCCATCAACTCCGCGATCGACGAGCTCGTGCCCGCTCGCGTGCGCGGCCGCGTGAACCTCGCCATCAATGGCAGCTTCTGGATCGGCGCCGCGCTGGGGGCCGCGTCCAGTCTCCTGTTGCTCCATCCGGACGTGCTCGGCCCCGTGCAGGGCTGGCGCGTGGGTTTCGGGATGGGCGCGCTGCTGGCGGTCGGCATGGTGCTCGTGCGACGCCATGTTCCGGAAAGTCCGCGGTGGCTGCTGCGCCACGGGCGTGTCGAGGAGGCCGGCCGGATCATCGACGCGATCGAGGCCGAGGTCGCCGCCCAGCACGGTCCGCTGCCGCCGGTCCCGCCGGCGGCGCAGCGCGAGCATCGCCGCCCCGTGCCGACCATGCGGGAGGTGCTGCATGTGCTGCTGCGCCGGTACCGCGTGCGCAGCGGCGTGGCGCTGTCGCTGATGCTGGCGCAGGCCTTCTTCTACAACGCGATCTTTTTCAGCTACGCCCTGGTGCTGACGCGTTTCTACGGCGTCGCCGACCATCGGGTGGCGCTCTACATCTTCCCGTTCGCACTCGGCAACGTGCTGGGCCCGCTGTTGCTGGGGCCGCTGTTCGACCGGGTGGGCCGCCGTCGCATGATCGCGCTGACCTACGGCCTGGCCGGCGTCGGCCTGGCGGCCACCGGCGTGGCCTTCGTGGCGGACGTGCTCGATGCGCGCTCGCAGGCGCTGTGCTGGTCGGCGGTGTTCTTCTTCGCGTCGGCGGCGGCCAGTTCGGCCTATCTGACGGTCAGCGAGGTCTTCCCGCTCGAGATGCGCGCGATGGCGATCGCGATCTTCTACGCGGTCGGCACGGGCGCGGGCGGCTTCGTGGCGCCGTTGCTGTTCGGGTGGCTGGTGGAGAGCGGCGATCGCGGCAACGTCGCGATCGGCTACGGCATCGGTGCCGTGCTGGTGATCGTGGCGGGCTTGCTGGCGCTGCGCTTCGGCGTCGACGCGGAACGCAAACCGCTCGAGGACATCGCGCCCTCGATGCACGACGCGGACTAGCGCGGCTTCAGCGCTTGCCGAACCAGCGTCGCACGCGGCGCTTCCAGTCCAGCCACTGCCGATGGCGGGAGCGGTCGATGCGCTTCACGTCGATCAGCGTGAGGTCGCCGCAGGCCGACATCGTGTGCAGGCCGCCGGCGAAGTCGCGATGCGCGAGATCGCCGGTGAAGGTCGCCGGCAGCGCCTGGACCTCGACAGCCTCCCGCGACAGGCGGGTGAAGCGCACCCAGCGCGTCGCGCCGCCGTAGCCGTTGCGGCTGTCCTGCACGGGCAGCGTCACGAGGCCGTCGCCGCCGACGAACGGCGTGCCGGCCGGCCGCGCGCCGTCGTGCGCGGACCTCACCGGATTGGAGCGATGCGGCGTCCACGGCCCCTGCAGCGAGTCGGCATGCGCGACGTGCAGCTCGCGCTGGTCGCGCTTGTCCGGGCCGATCACCGCATAGAACATCCACCAGATCCCGTCGTGCCGCAGCAGCGAGGCGTCCACCGCACGCACGCCCGGCAGCAGGGCGCAGACCCGCTCCCAGCGTTCCCAGCGCTCGGCGCCGTCGACCGCGCGGTAGAGCGCGACTTCCTCGGCCTGGCTGGATTCGGGGACCATCCAGACCTGCCCGTCGTGTTCGAACACGAAGGGGTAGGACAGATGGAAAGGCGTCTGCAGCACCGGCTTGGGCGCGCTCCAGGCGCCGTCGATGAGGTTCAGCGTGAGGCGTTGCAGGTCGGCGCGCTTGGTGCGGTAGTCGAAGTTCTCGACGAACACGTGCAGCGCGTCGCCGTCGCGCAGGGCGAAGGGATCGGCGTAGTAGCGCCAGTCCCCGGCTCCGGGCATCCACACGATGCGCTCCCGCAGCTCGTGCAGACGCTCGGGGCTGAGCAGATCGATGCGCTCGGGAACGACGCCGACGGTCCAGAAGTCCGACTTCGGACGCTTAAACATGGACGTCAATCATGGAGGTCAACCATGCGCGTCTTCCACGCTCAGGCCGGCCAGCTCGTGCACGCGGGCGCCTTGGCGCGTCAGCACCTCCCGGTACAGCGCCAGCGTGGCCCGCACGGCGGTCGAGCGGTCATAGCGGTGCATGTCGTAGTCGACCGGGCGGCGCTGGTCGCGTTGCCGCTGCGCGAGGGCGGCAGCGATCGCCTGGCCCATCGCCGGGGCGTCGTCGATCGGCACGATGGCCGATTGCGCCGGGTCCAGCATCTCGCGCGCGCCCAGCGTGGCGGTCGCCACGATCGGCAGGCGCGCGCGCATGGCCTCGAGGATGGCCAGCGGGAACTGCTCCTCGCGCGACGAGGAGACGTACAGGTCCATCTCGCCGAGCAGTTCGTCGACGTTCCAGCGGAAGCCCAGCAGGTGGATGCGCTTGTCGCCGCCGCGCAGCGCCTCGAGATCGGCGCGTTGCGGACCTTCGCCGATCAGCACCAGGTGCGCCTCCGCCGGCGCGCTCTGCTGGAAGGCCTGGATCAGCGTGTGCATGCCCTTGGCCGCATGCAGCCGCCCGACGCAGCCGATCACCGGCGCGGCGTGGGGAATGCCGAGCTCCATCCGCAGCGAGCCGGACGGCAGCTGCGCGGCGCAGGAGCCGGGGCTGCGCTCCGGGGCCCAGTTGTAGATGACGCGATGCATGCCGGCGAATTCCTTCAGGTGACCGACCTGCGCCGAATTGACGCACACCAGCGCGTCCATCCGCGCGTGGTGATGCGTCTTGTACCCGACGTGCAACGTGCCGACACGCACCCGTTCCTTGGCCGCCGCCACCGCCTTGCAAGCCGGCCCCAGATGGCCATGGACGACATCCGCGCGCAGCTTCGCGGCCAGGCGCCGCACGCGCGCGCCGCGCAGCAGCGGCAGACGCAGCCCGTGGTAGGTCACGCGCTGGTCTAGAGCGTGCCGGACCGCGGATCCCGCCGGTCCGATCACGTGGACCGCGTGGCCCAGCGCCGCCTGGGCGTTGGCCAGGTCGACGCAGTGGTGCTCACCACCGGCGATGCGAGACGAGAAGACCACATGGACGATGGAGAGTGCGCGCATGACGTCGAATCGGCAAAAAGGATAAATAACGTATGGAGTCTATTTCTTAACATTCAGCAATAGAGCGGGATTTCCCCCGAGATCGTGGGGTGTACGGTGACTCCGGAGCAAAGGTGTGCGCAATTCCATGGGTGACGTTGACGTCTTCCGAACAATCGAGCCCAAAAGTGGGGTCGAGCCAGCGGGCGAACGACCGTCGTCACCCGGGCGATGATGAAACGCCACGTAACCAAACCGGCAACGCCGGGGCGGGTGGCCTCGGCGCGACGAAGCGCCGTTTCCCTGGGATGAACTGCGGAACGTGACCACCTGCATGCAGGGTCATTGAAGTTAAGCTAGCGCGCCTTTTTGCGGCTTTCGCACGAAGGACACCTCTTTACGTCATCTGCCACGTTCCCCCGGAGCCCGCTTCATGCTGCGTCTGTCGCTGATTGCCCTTGTCGTTGCATCCCTGCTTGCCGGTTGCGGCAAGTCCTCTCCTGACAAGAAGGCGTCGCCCGCGGCGGAGGCAGCCAGCGCGCCGAGCCTGCTGGTGGCCAACGAGGACGTGCAGACCCTGGGCGTGAGCGCCTACGCCAGCGGTCCGGTCATCACCGGCTCGATCCAGCCGGAGCGCCGCGCCGACCTGCGCGCCGAACTGCAGGCCATCGTGCTGCAGGTCTACAAGGAGAACGGCGAGCGCGTGAAGCGCGGCGACCTGCTGGTCCGCCTGGACGACACGGCCATCCGCGACTCGGTCCAGTCGGCCGACGAGTCCGCCCGCGCGTCCTCGCAGAGCTTCGAGCAGGCCGAGCGTCAATATCAGCGGCTGAAGACGCTGCAGGCGCAGGGCATGAGCTCCATCCAGGCAATGGAGGACGCCGAGATCCGCCGCAACAACGCGCAGAGCGACCTGGTCGCCGCCCGGGCCCGCGTGGCCACGGCGCGCCAGCAGCAGCAGCGCACCGAGGTGCGCGCGCCGTTCGACGGCGTCGTCGCCGACCGCAAGGTGTCGCCGGGCGACTCGGCGCAGATCGGCAAGGAGCTGATCAAGGTGATGGACCCGGCGTCAATGCGTTTCGAGGGGCTGGTCTCCGCCGACCGCATGTCCGAGCTCAAGCTCGCGCAGACCGTCTACTTCCGCGTCAATGGTTATCCGCAGGTGGACTTCCAGGGCAAGGTGCGCCGCATCGCCCAGGCCGCCAACGCCAACACGCGCCAGGTCGAGGTGCTGGTCGACTTCGCCGGCGCGCAGCAGCCCGGCGTGGCCGGCCTGTATGCCGAAGGCCGCGTGCAGACCAACAGCGTTTCGGCGCTGATGGTGGCGGACAGCGCGCTGGTGCGGGAGGGCGACAAGTCCTTCGTCTGGCGACTGGACGGCGGCAAGGTCGCGAAGACCTCCGTGACCCTGGGCGCCCGGGACGACCGGCAGGGCTTGTATGTGGTGACGGGCGGGATCAAGCAGGGCGATCGCATCCTGCGCAGCCCGACCAGCACGCTGATCGACGGTCAGCGCGTGGAGCTCGGCAAGGGCGCCGTCGCCGCGGCGGCCACCTCCGGCCTGACGAACGTCGGCGGGGCGCCCGCGGCAGGGTCGACCACGTCCGGCTCGGGCACCTCGGGGTCGACCGCGGTGCCGCTGCCGGTGCTGCCGGTGGCTTCGGCCGCGTCGGCCCAGTGATGCGCACAGGAGCCTGAACCATGTTCCTTTCCAATTTCTCGGTCAAGAAGCCGATCGCGATGATCGTGATCATCATCGGCTTGATGGCCCTGGGCCTGCTGGCCCTGTCCAAGCTGCGCGTCAACGAGCGGCCCGACGTCGACCTGCCGCTGCTGGTGGTCAGCATCAGCTATCCCGGCGCGTCGCCGGAGACCTCCGAGCGCGAGATCGTCAACCGCATCGAGAAGTCGCTGCAGAGCATCTCCGGCGTGAACGAGGTGAGGTCGACCTCGGGGGAAGGCTCGGCGCAGCTGCTGCTGTTCTTCAACTTCGACAAGAACATGATCGAGGCGGCAGACGAGGTCCGCAACGCGATCGCCGCGGTCCGCCACAAGCTGCCCACCGAGATGCGCGAGCCGGTGCTGCAGCGCGTCGACCCGTCGGCGCAGCCGATCATGCAACTGGCGCTGTCGTCCAGCACCCAGTCGCACGCCGAGATCTCGCGGATGGCGGAGGACCAGTTCGCCGACCGCTTCCGCGCCATCCCGGGCGCGGCGACGGTGACGGTGAACGGCTCGCTCAAGCGCGAGCTGTCGGTGCTGCTGAACGCGCAGAAGCTGCGCGAGTTCAACGTCTCGGTGACCGAGGTCGTCAACGCGCTGCGCATGCAGAACACGACGGCGCCGGTGGGCAAGGTGCGCGGTCAGCTCGAGGACCAGAGCATCCGGCTGCTGGGCCGCATCGAGTCGCCGGCCGACTTCAACCAGATCGTCGTGAAGCGCTCCGGCAGCGAGCTGATCCGCCTGGGCCAGGTGGCCACGGTGCAGGACGGCTTCGCGGAGCAGACTGGCCTGTCGGTGCGCAACGGCCACCCGAACGTCGGCATCATGGTGACGCGCTCGCGCGACGCCTCGACGGTGAGCGTGGCCAAGGAGGTCCGCAAGCTGGTCGAGGAGATCGACAAGACGCTGCCCAAGGGCACGAAGCTCGAGGTGGTGCAGGACGGCGGTCAGGACGCGCAGGACAGCCTGAACAACGTGATCCACGCGCTGGTGTTCGGCGCGGGCCTGACGATCTTCGTCGTCTACGTGTTCCTGAACTCGTGGCGCTCGACCATGATCACGGCGTTGTCGCTGCCGACCTCGGTGATCGCGGCCTTCATCGCGGTCTGGCTGTGCGGCTTCACGCTGAACTTCATGAGCCTGCTGGGCCTGTCGCTGGCGATCGGGGTGCTGATCGACGACGCGATCGTGGTCCGCGAGAACATCGTGCGCCACATGGAACGCGGCGCCGACCGCCGCACCGCGGCGCTGAAGGGCACGGCCGAGATCGGCCTGGCCGTCGCGGCGACGACCTTCTCCATCGTGGCCGTGTTCATCCCGGTGGCCTTCATGCCGGGCGTGTCCGGCGAATGGTTCCGGCCGTTCGGGCTGACGGTGGTGGCCTCGGTGCTGGTGTCGCTGTTCATCTCGTTCACGCTGGACCCGATGCTCTCGGCGTTCTGGGGCGACCCCCCGGGGCACCATGAAGCGCCCAAGACCAACTGGGTGTCTAAGAAGCTGCACGCCTTCAACGAATGGTTCGACCGTCAGGCCGACGGCTACGGCCACGTGATCGCCTGGGCGCTGCATCACCGCAAGTGGATGGCCGCGTTCGCGGTCCTCAGCTTCGTGCTGGCGATCTTCCTGCAGGCGACCTTCGGCGGCACCAGCTTCCTGCCGGCGTCGGACTCCGGGACCATCGCCATCGAGGTCCGCACGCCGGCCTCGTCCAGCCTGGAATACGCGCGCCTGAAGATGGGCGCCGCCTCCGCGCTGGCGCGCGAGATGCCCGAGACGGTGGCCACCAACGAGAGCGTCAACGCCAGCGGCGGTCGCGTCTACGTCGACCTGGGCAAGAGCACCAAGCGCAAGCGCAGCGCGGCGGAGATCGCCGCTGACCTGCGCACGCGGGTGGCCCGCCTGGTGGGCGCCGAGTACGTCGTGCTCGACGACCTGAACAACGGCGCGCAGAAGCCGGTGCAGATCCGGTTCTCCGGCGCGGACTCGCGCAAGCTGATGGAGATCACCACCGACTACATGGAGAAGCTGCGCCGCGTGCCGGGCGCGGTGGACGTGGGCCTGTCGGAACAGGATCCGCAGAACGAGCTGCAGATCGAGCTCAACCGCGGCCTGGCCAACACGCTGGGGATCTCGGTGGGCGACGCGGCGAATTCCTTGCGCGTGGCGTTCGCCGGCGTGGAGGTCGGCGACTGGATCGACCCGAGCAGCGAGACGCGGGACGTCGCGGTGCGGCTGGCGCCGGAAGACCGGGTCGACGCGAGCAACATCGAGCGTCTGCCGATCGCCGTGACCGGCGCCGGCGTGATGGTGCCGCTGGAGCAGATCGCGACGGTGACCATGGGCAAGGGTCCGGCCAAGATCCAGCACGCGGACGGCAAGCGGATGATCGCGGTGTCGGCCAACGCGCACGGCCGTTCGCCGGGCGAGGTCACCAGCGATGCGCTGAAGCTGGCCAAGGCGATCAACTTCCCGCCGGGTTACGGCATCGAGCTGGCGGGCGCGGCGAAGGACCAGCAGGAGGTGTTCAGCGCCATGGGCATCGCGCTGGCCTCGGGCATCGGCCTGATGTACCTGATCCTGGTGATGCAGTTCGGCAGCTTCACCGCGCCGCTGGGCGTGATGCTGTCCTTGCCGCTGTCGCTGATCGGCGTGGTGGTGGCGCTGCTCCTGACCAAGGGCACGCTGAACCTGATGAGCTTCATCGGGATCATCATGCTGGCGGGCCTGGTGGCGAAGAACGCCATCCTGCTGCTGGACGCGGCGCGCCAGGAGGAGGAGGCCGGCGTGCCCCGCGAGGAGGCGCTGATGCACGCGGGCCGCAAGCGCTTCCGTCCCATCCTGATGACGACCTTCGCGCTGATCGCCGGCATGCTGCCGGTGGCGGTGGGCATCGGCGAGGGCGGCGAGTTCTATCGCCCGATGGCCGTGGCGATCATCGGCGGCACGATCACGTCGACCTTCCTGACGCTGCTGATGGTGCCGAGCTTCTACGACAGCATCGAGATCAAGCGCGACAGTTTCCTGGCGAAATTCCATCGCCGCGAACAGCGCTGGACGACGGCGGGCGCGCTGGTCGCCGGCATCGTGGAATTCGTGCTGTTCCTGACCTTCGTGCGCTTCGTGTTCCGCACGGTGATGAGCGGCTGGCACGTGGTCAGCGGCAGGAAGCGCCGTCCGGCCGATGTCGCGCCCCACGGCGCGGGCGACGACTGACGGCGGCCGGATCGCTCGCCGGGGAACTCGCCCTGACAACGAAGAAGGCGCCTCATCGAGGCGCCTTTTTTCCGTTCGATCAGCCCCGTCGCGCCCGGCGCCACCACGGGGCGCCGGCCGCGCGGGACGCCGTCGCGCCGGACGGTTCGTAGGCCCGCCCGGCCGGGGCGGACAGCTCGATCTCCGTTCCCATGCCGGCGTTCGACGTGAGGCGATAGGCGATGCCGGCCAGCTCGGCGCGCTCGCGCATGCCGGACAGTCCCCAGTGACCCGGGCGACCGCCACGGTCCTGCACGTCATCGGGCACGCCGACGCCGTCGTCCCTCACGAGGAGCACGAAGCTCGCGGCGTCGTACCGCAGCGTGACCTCGATGCGTCGGGCCCGGGCGTGCTGGAACGCGTTGAAGATCGCCTCGCGCGCGATCAGGCAGAACGACGCGGAAAGCGCCGGCGCCAACGCACGCGGCGTGCCCTCGACGGTCAGCGCGAAGGCGGCGCCGTGCGTGTGCGACAGCTCGCGTCCGAGTCCTTCCAGCGTGTGCTCGAGGCGGTTCGCGTCCGGCGGCGGCAGGCGCAGGTCCGTGACGCGGTCGCGGCCTTCGACGAGCAGCGCATCCGCGTCCGTCAGCACGCGCTCCATGGCCGAACGTTCGGTGCCGGGGAGTCGGCGCGCGATGGCCTCGAAACGCAGGATCAAGCCGTAGACGCCCTGCAGCAGCGTGTCGTGCAGGTCGCGGGCGATGCGTTCACGTTCCTGCACGCGCGCGGCAAGGCGCTCCTGCTCGTGCAGGCGACGCTGGCGCGCGCGCAGCGCGGCCAGGGCACCCAGCGTCGCCAGGCCCACGAGCACGGCCGCCGCGCGGAGCCAGGCGCTCTGGGTCAGGGTCGGCGCGATCTCGAAGTGCAGCGTCGCGGGTGTCGGACTCCACGGGCCACCGTCCTGCGAGGCCTCGACGCTGAACGCGAAGGACCCCGGACCGAGGTTGGTGTAGAAGGCGCGACGCCGCGCGCCCGCGTCCTGCCAGTCCCGGTCCTGCCCGATCAGCCGGTACCGGAAGCGCGTGCGCTCCGGTTGGGCGAGGCTGATCGCGGTGTAGGCGATCTCCAGGTCCCGCGTGCCGGGCGGCAGGCGTTGCGGGCCCCCGCCGCCGTCCTTTCCGCTGTTCTTTCCGCTGCGCTGGCCGCTCTCCTGGTCGCTGTCCTTGCCGCCGAGTCCGCTGACGGGCACCGGCTCGCCATGCACGAACAAGCGTTGGATCTCCACGGGCGGGGGCGCCGGGTCGTCCTTGGGCAGCCGTGCGGGATCGATGCGCACCACGCCGTTGCTCAGCGAGAACCAGAGGACGCCGTCCGGCGTGCGCGCGGCCGTGCGCAGCGGCCACGACTGCTCGGCGCGTCCGGTGAGTCCGTCCATCAGATCGAAGCGCCGTCCGGAAGGGCGGACCACGCCCTTGCCGGGCGCGACCAGCGCGCGGCGGACCTCGTCGGCGGTAAGTCGCGTGATGCCGTTCGCGCCGTTGAGCCACAGCTCGCCTTCGGGGGTCTCGACGATGCCGGACACGCCGTCCAGCGCACCGGGATCCGCCAGGCGCAGCATCGGCATGCCGGCTTCGGAGGCGAGCTGCACGCCGCCTTCGCCACCGATCCAGAGTCGCGATCCCTGGCGCGCGATGACCTTGATCGCACCGACCTTCAATCCGTCGGACGCGCCCAGCTTGGTCGTCCTGCCGTCCTCGCGGCGCAGGACGGTGCCGTCGCCGTAGCCGATCCAGACGCGGCCGCGGTCGTCCGCGCCGATCGCGTCAGGCCCCTTGAGCGGGAACCCGTCGCTGCCGGACAGGCGCGCGATCCGCCCCCCGTCGTAACGCATCAAGCCATAGCGATGCGCGTTGAACCAGAGCGCGCCGCTTGCGTCCTCGGTGATTTCGAAGACGGGGACGGTCCAGGGGAGTCCGTCGGGGGTGGGGATCTGGACGAAGCCCGCGCCCTCCTGTCGCCACAGTCCCGAGCGACCGCCGACCCAGAGCCGCTGCCGGCTGTCGACGAACACGGCGGTGAAGGTCTCCATGCGCGGGTCGGTCGGCATCTTCTCCGGCGTCGACGAGCCGGGCGACAGCCGTTGGATGGAGTTCCCGGAAGCGATCCACACGCGGCCTTGCGCGTCGGCCGTCATCGCGATGCTGGCACTGCGGTCGGGCAGCTCCACGCGATCGACGGCCGCGCCGCGGAAGCGGTCGAGGCCGCCGTTGGTGCCGACCCAGATCGCGCCGTCGCGGTCCTGGAACACGCGTGTCACGAGCTCTCCGGACAGGCCCTTGTCGGTGCCCAGGAATTGATGCGCGGCCGGCGCAGACGCGGCCGCGCGTTCAACGGCAAGGCGGTTCAGTCCGTCCTTCGCGCCGAACCAGAGCCTGCCGGCGCGGTCGAAGGTGGGCGCGAAGAAGCTCTTGGGGACGGCGACCGGTGCCGCTGCGGGACTGGCTGCGGGACTGGCTGCGGGACTGGCTGCGGGACTGACTGCCAAATTGGCTGTCAGATTGGCTGCCGGTTTTGCTGCCGGTTGGACTGCCGGAACGGCCGGAACGGCCGGCACGGCGGCAGCCGTCGATGCGCCCGGCGGTGTCAGCCGCAAGAGGCCGCGGACGGCCGGCGACATGTCGTTGGCCCACGCGCGCCCCTGGTTGTCGATGACCAGCTTCGACTGCCCGAGCGCGGGCATGTCGACGGCGCTGAAACGCGCGGTGCCGGCCGGCTTCACGTAGACGGCGCGGTCGGTGACGACCCAGACGTTGTCACCGCCGTCGACGGCGACATTGAGCGTGGGCGGCGCGTACCCGCTGGCATCCACGTAGCCGGACTCCGGCCCGACGGCGATCCAGGCGTCGCGCTGCCGCTTCAGCAGCGCGCGGCCGGTGGCGGTCCAGAGCGTGCCGTCGCGTTCGGCGGCGAAGGCGCGCGTC
Organism: Roseateles sp. GW821-FHT09G09; assembly: GCF_059415965.1. NCBI lineage: Bacteria > Pseudomonadati > Pseudomonadota > Betaproteobacteria > Burkholderiales > Sphaerotilaceae > Roseateles > Roseateles sp. GW821-FHT09G09. The sequence continues at coordinate 220,265 of NZ_JBWKOG010000009.1, forward strand.
GAATACGAGAAGTGTCCGCCCGCCGGATCGAGGTGGATGATGCGGCCTTGACGCACCAGCGCCGCGCCGCCATCGAGCAGGCCGACCCACAGCGCGTTGTCCGGGGTCGCGAAGAGCGACAGCACCTGCCGGCTCGGCAACGACTCGCCGGCGAGCGTGTCGAAGCGCTCGAAGCGGACGCCGTCGAAGCGGAACAGCCCCGCGCCGGTGCCGAGCCACAGGTAGCCGTCGTTGGTCTGCGCGATCGCCATCACCGGGCCCGCCATGCCGTCCTTCAGCGTCCAGGTCGTGTGCTGCAGGTGCGCGAGCGGCTGCTCGGAGGGCGTCGACGATTGCGCATGCGCGGGCGCGGGCGCCGCGCTCATCGCCACGGCGCTGGCAACGACGAGGAAGACGGCGAGTGCGGGGGCGTGGAGGCGGGGAGGGGTCGGCGAGGCGGGCAGACTCACACCACCCGCCCTGGATTGAGCAGGCCGCGCGGATCCAGCGCCTGCTTGATCTGCCGCATCAGCTGCATGGCCACCGGGCTCTTGCGCTGCGCGAGCTCCTCGCGCTTGAGCTGCCCGATGCCGTGTTCGGCGGAGATGGACCCGCCGTGCGCCGCCACCTGGTCGTAGACCACCTCGTTGACCGCGGCCTCGTGTTCGCGCAGGAAGTCGGCGGGCGCGATGTCCGCCGGCGCCTGGAGGTTGTAGTGCAGGTTGCCGTCGCCCAGATGGCCGAAGTCCACCAGCCGCGATCCCGGGAAGCGCGCCGCCAGCAGCGCGTCGCAGCGCTCGACGAACGCCGGGATGCGCGACACCGGCAGCGCGATGTCGTGCTTGATGTTCAGGCCTTCCTCGCTCTGCGCCAGCGGGATGGACTCGCGCAGGTGCCACATCGCCTGGCTCTGCGACAGGCTCTCCGCCACCGCCGCGTCGTCGATCGCGCCGCGCTCGAGCGATTCCTCGAGCAGGCCTTCGAACTGCGCGCGGGCGTGCTCCTCGCCTTCGCTGTCCGACAGCTCCAGCAGCACCGTCCACGGGCGCGGCCCGAGCGGCTGCGTCAACTGCGGGAAGTGCTTGCGGACCAGCGCCAGCGACAGCGCGTTCATCACCTCGAAGCCGGTCAGCGCCGCGCCGCAGCGCGATCGCGCCAGGTCCAGCAAGGTCACCGCGTCGCGCAGCGAGTCGCAGGCGGCCAGGGCCGTCATCCGCGCGCGCGGCAGCGGATGCAGCTTCAGCGTTGCCGCGGTGATCACGCCCAGCGTGCCTTCGGAACCGATGAACAGGTCCCGCAGGTCGTAGCCGGTGTTGTCCTTGCGCAGTCCCGACAGCCCATCCCAGACCGTGCCGTCGGCGGTCACGACTTCCAGGCCCAGGCACAGCTCGCGCGCGTTGCCGTAGCGCAGCACCTGCGTGCCGCCGGCGTTCGTCGCGAGGTTGCCGCCGATCGTGCAGCTGCCCTCGGCGGCGAGGCTGAGCGGGAACAGCCAGCCCGCCTCGCGCGCGGCCTGCTGGACGCTCTGCAGCACGCAGCCGGCCTCGGCGGTCATCGTGAGGTTGGAGGGATCGATCTGGCGCACGCGGTTCAGTCGCTGCAGGCTGAGCAGCAACTGCGTGCCCGAGTCATCGGGAACACCGCCGCCGACCAGCCCCGTGTTGCCGCCTTGCGGCACCAGCGCCACCCCATGCTCGCGGGCGAGTGTCACCACCGCGGCGACCTGCGCCGTGTCGGCCGGTCGCACCACCGCCAGCGCGCGCCCGAGGTAGCGCTTGCGCCAGTCGCGCTCATAACCGGACAGGTCGTGTTCGGCCGGCAGCAGCACGTGCGCGTCGCCCAGCGCCGCGCGCAACGCGTCGATCAGGGCGGCGGTCATCCGAGGTCCTTCGTCGAGGCGTCGGCCCGTCTGGCTTCGGCCAGCCGCTGCCGGATCTGCGCGGCGCAGGCGACGAAGATCGTCACCGAGAGCACCACCTCGACCCACGCGAGCGCCATGCCCAGACCGCCTTCGGACGTCCCGCGCACCAGGCCTTCGGTCACGTAGAGCCAGATCATCAGGCTGACCCAGCGATAGGTGTACATGCGATAGCGCCACAGGCCGGGCAGCGGCAGCAGCAGCGGCAGGGCCTTGATCGCGAGCGTGCCGCGTCCGGTCGGCGCGAGCCACAGCTCCCAGGCCAGGCACACCAGCGCCAGCGCCAGCGTGGCGAAGAACGCCAGTTGCCGGCTGCCGCGCTCGCGCGAGGTCGGCGCCGAGCGGGCGGTCGGTGCGGTTGGGGCGGTCGGGGAGGGCGGTCCTGACCTCCCGGGAGGGGCCGAGGAGGCGGCATCGAAGCTTGACATGGCTGGCATCATAGCCAGCATGATCAGTGAAGTTCAGGCGCAGACGCAGAGCTGGCGCGAGGGAATCCGGGAGCTCGGACGCGAGCTGTTGACGTGGCCGTACGCCCGCACGCTGCGCCTGTTCGTGCAGCGCTTCCGCGAGGAACGCCTGGGCCTGACCGCCGGCAGCCTGACCTTCACGACGCTGATCTCGCTGGTGCCGCTGCTGACCGTCGCGCTGGCGCTGTTCACCGCGTTCCCGATGTTCTCCAGCTTCCAGTCCGCGCTGGAGAAGTACTTCCTCAAATCGCTGATCCCCGACAACATCGCCCGCCCGGTGCTGATGTCGCTGACGCAGTTCGCGGCCAAGGCCAACCGGCTCGGCGTGGTCGGCCTGATCGTGCTGGCGGTGACGGCGCTGTCGCTGATGCTGACAATCGATCGCACGCTCAACCAGATCTGGCGCGTGCAGCGGCCGCGGCCGATCGCGCAGCGCGTGCTGGTGTACTGGGCGGCGCTGACGCTGGGGCCGCTGCTGCTGGGCGGCAGCCTGACCGTCACCAGCCTGCTGATCTCCGCCAGCCGTGACCTCGTCGACAACATGCCGCGCGGGCTGGTGGTGCTGCTCAACAGCGTGGACCTGCTGGTGCTCTGGGCGGCGATCGCGGGGCTCTTCCACTACGTGCCCAACACCGACGTGCGCTGGCGCCACGCGCTGACCGGCGCGGCCTTCGTCGCCGTGGCCTTCCATCTGGCCAAGCTGGCGCTGGCCTGGTACGTGAAACAGGTGCCGACCTACTCGACGCTCTACGGCGCGTTCGCGGCGGTGCCCATCTTCCTGATCTGGATCTACGTCGGCTGGTCGATCGTGCTGCTGGGCGCGATCCTGGCGGCGAACGCGCCCGCCCTGGCCGGCGGCGTCAGCGTGCGCGGCAACAGGCCCGGCATGCAGATGGCGCTGGCGCTGGACGTGATCCGCGAGCTCGACACGGCGCGCCTGGGGGGCGAGTCGGGGCTGTCGATGCTCGGACTGTCGCAGCGGATGTCGGTCGACCCCCTGCAGCTGGAGCCCGTCATCCAGCACCTGCAGAAGCTGGACTGGATCGGGCGTCTGGAAGAGGAGGGCGCCCAGCGCCTGGTGCTGCTGTGCGAGCCGTCCTCCACGGTCGCCGAGCCCCTCATCCGCCTGCTGCTGGCGGACCGCCAGCCCGGGCTGGCGGAACTGTGGGAGCACGCCGGCTGGGAACAGACGACCGTCGGCGTGCTGATCGGGCGCGCGGCGCCCGACGGGATCGCCCCGTCCGCCGCCGCGGTCAGCGGACCTGCCGGGTCCGCGGTCGCCCGGACGTCGGCGGCGTCTTCGACGGCGTCCGCTAGCGCAGGTACATGAAAGCCGCGCCGCCGGCCACGGCCAGCAGCAGGACCACCGAATAGATCGCGCGCCGGTACGGCGGCTTCGGTCTCGTCGCGCCGGTCGGTTTCATGCCGTACTTCGGTGTTGCGCCGAGCGGCAATGCCGCCTTGTCGATCAGGGGGCTGGAGCGGTGCTCGCGCGCTCGTTGCTCGGCGACGCGCAGACGCGCGGATCCATCCAGCAGCTGGAGCTGCTTCGCCTGGGTTTCGGTGTCGATCGTCGCCGGTTGGGTCGGGGTGGGGATGTGGGGGTGCTTGTCTGAAAACGAGCGTTGCTGCATGTGGACTGCCTTGACTGCAATACGCTCCCTCGCCTCCGCGAATCGGCTGATTGTCGGCATCAGGTCGCGAGGGTCAAGTAACAGGAGGTGTGAGCGCTGGAAAGAAAAGCCGCGCGCCAGGCCTGGCCGGGTCGCGCAGCCGCGTGTGTTCAGGCGTGCAGCACGACGAGCAGCGCCGTCGCCGCCTTCTTCGACAGGTTGCGGATCGCATGCGCGCCGTCGACCGCATACCGCGCGGTCTCGCCGGTCTTGACCATCTGCCGGCTTCCGCCAGCGGTCACCTCCAGCTCGCCGCCGAGCACGCTCAGATGCTCGCGCGAGCCGGGTTCATGCGCCTCCGACTCCAGCGCGCCGCCCGGCTGCACGGTCAACTCGTACCACTCGAAGTGGCCGGCCAGATCGATGGGGCCGAGGATCCGCAGCCGGCACAGGCCGTCCGGGCTCGACAGCCCCGGCGTCCCGTGCGACGCGACGATTTCGATCGGCGGCGCGGCGGGTCTCTCGCCGCCCAGCAGTTCCGACAACTCCACCCGCAGCGCATTGGCCAGCCGCCACACCACCGCCACGGTGGGATTGGCCTGGTTGCGCTCGATCTGCGACAGCATCGACTTCGACACGCCCGCTCTTCGCGACAGTTCGTCCAGCGACAGGCCCTGCGATTGCCGCAAGGCCTGCAGGGTCGCACCGACGCGCGGGGGTTCCAGTTTCTCGGCAGGCGTGGCGGACATCGGCGGCGGTTGTTGGGGGAAGTTCGGGGAAGTTCGGAAAAAACGGGGAGTTGGGATAGCGTGCCAACGAGCGTCGACGCCTTGACCGGCTGCGGCGCTTCCTTGATACTGCACACCCGTTCGATATAACGAACGCGTTCGATTTAACGGATTGTGCCGCAGGAGCACCGCATGACCAACATCGTCCCCCCCGCCATGGCTGCATCCACGGCGCCGTCCACCGACGACTTCTATCGCCACCTCCAGAACGAGCTGCAGGGCATCCGCGATGCCGGCCTCTACAAGAGCGAGCGCATCATCACGGGTCCGCAGGGCGCGATCGTGACGACGAACGACGGTCGCGAGGTCATCAACCTGTGCGCCAACAACTACCTGGGCCTGTCCTCGCACCCGCAGGTCGTGGCAGCGGCCCATGAGGCGCTGCGCACGCACGGCTACGGCCTGTCGTCGGTGCGCTTCATCTGCGGCACGCAGGACATCCACAAGGAACTCGAGCAGCGCCTGGCGCGTTTCCTCGGCACCGAGGACACGATCCTCTACGCGGCCGCCTTCGACGCCAACGGCGGGCTGTTCGAGCCGCTGCTGGGCGAGCAGGACGCGATCGTCAGCGACGAGCTGAACCACGCCTCCATCATCGACGGCATCCGCCTGTGCAAGGCCAAGCGCTTCCGCTACAAGCACAACGACATGGCCGACCTGGAGGCACAGCTGGTCGCCGCCCGCGCGGCCGGCGCGCGTCACGTCATGGTGTTCACCGACGGCGTGTTCTCGATGGACGGCACGATCGCGCAGCTCGACAAGATGCGCGAGATCACCGACCGCTTCGGCGCGCTGCTCGCGATCGATGAATGCCATGCCAGCGGCTTCATGGGCAAGACCGGCCGCGGCACGCATGAACACCGCGGCGTGTTCGGCAAGGTCGACATCATCACCGGCACGCTGGGCAAGGCGCTGGGCGGCGCCTCGGGCGGCTTCACGACCGGCCGCAAGGAAGTGATCGAGCTGCTGCGCCAGCGCTCGCGGCCCTACCTGTTCTCCAACACGGTGGCGCCGAGCATCGTCGGCGCGTCGATCGCCGTGCTGGACCTGTTGGAAGGCAGCACCGCGCTGCGCGACAAGCTCGAGGCCAACACGAGCTACTTCCGCGAGGCCATCCAGCAGGCCGGTTTCCAGATCAAGCCGGGCACCCACCCGATCGTGCCGGTGATGCTGTTCGACGCGGTCAAGGCGCAGCAACTCAGCGCGCGCCTGCTGGAACTGGGCGTGTACGCCGTGGGCTTCTTCTATCCGGTGGTGCCGAAGGAGCAGGCCAGAGTCAGAGTGCAGATCTCCGCCGTGCATGAGCGCGAGCATCTGGAGAAGGCGGTCGCCGCGTTCACGCAGGCGGGCCGCGAGCTGGGCCTGGTGAAGTGAGCGGCATCGCAGCGGCAGCCTGAAAGCAGCCTGAGAGCAGTCTGAAAAGTAGATCCCCATGACGAAGATCCTGTTGATCGGCGCGAACGGCCAGATCGGTTCCGAACTGGCGGTGGAGCTCGCGAAGCGCCACGGCAACGCCAACGTGATCACCAGCGACGTGGCGCCGCAGGGCCGCGTGCCGCAGCTGACGCACGAGATGCTGGACGTGACGGACGCGGCCGCGCTGGCGGCGGTGGTCAAGCGCCACGGCATCACGCAGATCTACCACCTGGCGGCGGCCTTGTCGGCCACCGGCGAGAAGCACCCGATGTGGGCCTGGGACCTGAACATGAAGGGCCTGCTCAACGTGCTGGAGCTGGCGCGCACGGTGAAGCTGGAGCGCGTGTTCTGGCCGAGTTCGATCGCGGCCTTCGGTCCGCAGACGCCCAAGCGCGACACGCCGCAGACGACGGCGATGGACCCGTCAACGATCTACGGCATCTCCAAGCTGGCCGGCGAAGGCTGGTGCCGCTGGTACCACGCCAACCACGGCGTGGACGTGCGCAGCCTGCGTTATCCGGGCCTGATCAGCTGGAAGACGCCGCCCGGCGGCGGCACGACCGACTACGCGGTCGAGATCTTCCACGAGGCGCTCAAGCACGGCCGCTACACCTGCTTCCTGAAGGAAGACCAGGCGCTGCCGATGATGTACATGCCCGACGCGCTGCGCGCGACGCTGGAGCTGATGGAAGCGCCGGCCGAGCGCATCACCGAGTGGGGCAGCTACAACCTGGCGGGCGTGAGCTTCACGCCGGCGCAGATCGCCGCATCCATCCGCCGCCGCATCGCGGGCTTCACGATCGACTACGCGCCGGACTTCCGCCAGAACATCGCGGCGAGCTGGCCGCAGTCGATCGACGACTCGGTCGCGCAGCGCGACTGGGGCTGGAAGCTCGGCTACGACCTGGACGCGATGGCGGACGACATGCTCGCCTCCTTGAAGGCGCAGGCGGAGCAAACAGCCCCCGCGCAGGGCTGAGCCGCCAGGCCGGCGAGGACGTAGAGTTCGGGGCTGGTTCCTTCAGCTCAATTCGCCCCCGTGTCACGACTCGCCACCGAATTCCAACGTCTCTATGCCGCCGGTCCTGAAGGATCGGTGCGCGCGCTTGTGCTCGACGTCGGGCGCCCCTCCGATTGGGAGCTGCTCGGCGCTGCCTGGCGCGGCGTTCAGCTCGACCTGTCGCTGCCCGCGCCGGGCATCGCCATCGCGGGAGAAAACAGCTACCAGCTGTGGTTCTCGCTTCAGCAAGGCTGTACGCCGGAGGAGGCGAGGGCCTTCTTCGATGGCCTGAAAGCGCGCTATTTGGGCGGCGTCGCCGCGCCTCGAATCCGTTGCCTGACGGAGCCTCCAGCGGTGCCGGCCGAGGTGAAGGAAGGTCAATGGTCCGCGTTCGTCGCGCCGGATCTCGCGCCGGTGTTCGTCGAGGCGACGTGGCTGGACATTCCGCCGGGCGTGGAAGGGCAGGCGGACCTGCTGAAGTCGCTGAAGAGCATCGCGCGCCAGGAGTGGCTGGCCGCGCTGGAGCAACTCGCGCTGCCGGCAGCGCAAGACCTGGCCCCCGCGGTCACAACGCAGTCGCCCGAGGTCTTGCCGCTGGCCTCCTATTCGCCGGCTACCGGCTTCAGCGACCCGCGCGCGTTCCTGCTGCAGGTCATGAACGATGCGACCGTGCCGATGGCATTGAGGATCGAGGCGGCGAAGGCGTTGCTCCCTGCCAAAGAGTAGATTTGACTCTTATGGGGAGTGAACTTGGCGACATTCACATGCATAGGCCAATGACGATTGCAATGCGACCAGACAAAGTGGCTGCCTTCCTTCCCGGAGGTGCCACATATGTCTCCCGTCGTCGCCGCATCGCAAGCCATGGTCTCGCCCGCGGACCTCTATATCCTCGACGTCACCCAGTTTTCGAAGGCGTTGAAGGAGATTTAGATGCCCGTCAGGTTCATCGTCGGCGAATACAACCTGCTGTGGGAGGCGCTGAGGCACTATCGGCAGCACTTGGCGCATGTTTCGGCGAGTTCGTCGGATGAAGACGAGCAACTGCTCGTGGATGAGAACCTCGTCAAGCTCGACGGCATGTTCACGGATGTGCAGATGGCCGCCAAACAGGACTGGGACCTGAACCTGAAGTAACCGTCGTTGCTCAACGTTGATCCGGAACACCAACCACTTCACCCAGCCAACGTCAGCACCCCGTCCGGATACCTGGCGCACAGGAAATCCACGAAGGCCTTGACCTTCGGGCTCGCGAGGCGGCGCGAGGTGTGCAGCACCCACAGGTCGACCTCCTTGCCGCGGACCGCGCCCCACTGGATGAGTTCACCGCGCGTCAGCTGGCTCCAGACGATGGACTGAGGCAGCATCGCGACCCCCGCGCCGGCGAGCGTGGCGTCCCGCACCATCAGCATGGACGACAGCCGCAGTACCGCGCGCGGCGCGAGCTTGAGCGTGCCGCCGTCGAGTTCCCACACGTCGCCTTCCCGCGAGGTGCTCACGATCGCGGGCACCTCCACGGCGGTCTCGTTCGACGCCGCCTGGCGTGAGCCCGCCTTGCCGGAGGCCGGCATCGCGAACGCCGGTGCGGCGACGACCACCAGCCGGTCCTTCGCGAAGCAGCGGCCCACCAGGGTGGTCGCCATGCGCGGATTCGGCCGGATCGCCACGTCGAAGCGCTCGTCGACCAGATCCACCACGCGGTCCTCCGCGACGACGTCCACGGTCACCCCGGGATGGAGCGCGCGGAAATCGGCGCACAGGCGCCCCATCGCGAGTTGCGAGAACAGCAGCGGCGCGGCGACGCGCAACTGACCGCGCACCTGGTCCGCACCCTCGCGCGTGGACGCGAAGGCGTCGACCACCTCGTTCATCGGACCCTCGGTCCGGCTGAGCAGCAGCTGACCCGCCTCCGTCAGTTCGAGTCCCTTGGCGCTGCGCTCGATGAGGCGCACGCCGAGCTGCTCCTCCAGATCGGCGACACGCCGCGACAGGGTCGCCTTCGATCGGCGGCCGGCGCGGCTCGCGCGACCGAAGCCGCCATGCGTCGCCACCAGGTTGAAGTCCGCGAGTGCGTTCAGGTCCATGTGTTCCAACAATGAGACAGGCGGTATCGATTTTGGCGTCTGTGTTTATTGAATGCAACGGCCTATCGTTCATCCATCGCAACCCTTGATGGAAGGAACTGAACCATGACCACCGTGCAAGCCCTGACCCTGAATGCCTACGGCGGCACCGATGCCGTCACGATGTCCGCGATCGCCGCCCCCGCGGCCCAGGCCGGACAAGTGCTGGTGCGCGTGCGCGCCGCGGGCCTCAATGCCCTGGACTGGAAAGTCCGCGAAGGCTACGTCCGCGACGCCTTCCCGATCGCCTTGCCCGCGGTGCTCGGCATCGAACTGGCGGGTGTCGTGGAGGCTGTCGGACCGGGCGTGTCGCGCTTCCAGGTCGGCGACCGTGTGATGGGGCCGCTCGGCGGCTTGGGCGCCTACGCCGAACGGGTGGCCGTGGACGAGGTCAACCTGGCCTCCACCCCCGAAGCGCTCGATGACCGGACCGCCGCCTCGGTGCCCGTCGCCGCGCTGGCCGCCTGGCAGAGCCTGCACTTCGCCGGCCCGGTCTGGCCGTCGCAGCGCGTGCTGATCCACGGCGCGGCCGGCGGTCTCGGCCGCTTCGCGGTCCAGTTCGCGAAGCGCGCCGGCGCCCATGTCATCGCGACTGCCTCGGGCGACGACTTGGAAGCGATCCGCGCACTCGGCGCCGACCAGGTCATCGACTACCGGACGCAGCGCTTCGAATCCGAGGTGCGCGACATCGATCTGGTGCTGGACTACGTCGGCGGCGAGGTGCTCGACCGCAGCTGGCAGGTCCTGTCCCGCCACGGCGTCGTGGTCGGCACCTCGTCGCCGGAGATCCTCGCCAGCACGCCGTCCGGACTGCGCGGTCTGTGGTTCGTGATGAAGCCCGACGGCGCGCTGCTGGAGCACCTTGCGAAGCAGGTCGCGCGAGGCGAGCTCCAGGCGGGTGTCGGCGAGGTCGTTCCCTTCGCCCAACTGCCCGCCGCCATCGAGCGTCATCGACTCGGCGAGATCCGCGGCAAGGCCGTCGTCGATGTCACGGCCTGAGCCCGGCGCGGTGCCGATTCCCTTGTCGTTCTTCTCCCCCTTCGTTCCCTTCATTCCCTCCACTCCCAACCCGTCCAGGAGATTTCCATGAGCATCCTCGTCACCGGTGCCACCGGCACCATCGGTTCTCTCGTTGTCCAAGGCCTGGCGCGCCAGGGCGCGTCCGTGAAGGCGCTGGTCCGCAAGGCGGGCAAGGCGCAGTTGCCCGCCGGCGTCGCCGAGGTCGTGGCAGACCTGTCGGACATCCCGTCGATGCGCCACGCGCTGTCGGGCGTGCGCACCCTGTTCCTGCTCAACGCGGTCACGCCGGACGAAGTCACGCAAGCGCTCCAGACCCTGAGCCTGGCGCGCGAAGCCGGCATCGAGCGCATCGTCTACCTGTCCGTGATCCACGCGGACCAGTTCACCGACGTGCCGCACTTCACCGGAAAACACACCGTGGAGCGGATGATCGACACGCTGGCCCTGCCCGTGACCGTGCTGCGCCCGGCGTACTTCATGCAGAACGACCAGCAGGTGCAATCGGTGATCGAGGGGTACGGCGTCTACCCCATGCCCATCGGCGGCGCGGGCGTGGCGATGATCGACACGCGCGATCTGGCGGACGTGGCCGTCGCGGAACTGCTGCGCCGGGACGCCGCGCCCGGACCGCTGCCGCGCGAGGTGGTCGATGTCGTGGGGCCCGACGCGCTGTCGGGCGCGTCGGCGGCCGAGACCTGGGGCCGCGTGCTCCAGCGGGAGATCCGCTACGGCGGCGACGACCTGGCCGCGTTCGAGGCCCAGCTGGCGACCGCGATGCCGTCCTGGATGGCCTACGACATGCGCCTGATGATGGCCCGCATCCAGCAGCACGGCATGACGCCGGCGGCAGGCACAGCGCAGCGCCTGGAGGCCTTGCTCGGTCGACCGCTGCGGCGCTATGAGGACCTGGTCAGGGAACTCGTCAAGGAGCCGGTCAGCGCGGCGCGCTGAGCACGGCGGCGCACGGAAGACCGGTTCGTCAGAACCGGATCTTCCCCACCCAGATGTCCTTGTACATGACCCAATCGCCCATGAAGCTGTACAGCGGGCGCTTGAACGAGGCGGGCTTGTTCTTCTCGAAGCCGAAGTGCCCGATCCACGCGAACGCGTAGCCGCACAGCAGGCCGACGAGCAGGAAGCTCCAGGTCTGCGTCGCCAGCGCGTAGGCCAGGCACAGCAGCCCCAGCGTCGAGCCGACGAAGTGCAGCCGCCGGCAGGTGCGGTTGCGGTGCTCGCCGAGGTAGAACGGATAGAACTCGGCGAAGCTGTGCATCGACTTCACGCGGTCGACGCCCGCCTCCGGGTCCTCGGGTGCGTGGGGCAGGGGGCTGGTGCTCATGAGGGTCTCCTGGCGCGGCCCTCGCGGGACCGCCTGCTTGGCTGAGGGATCACCGCAAGGCGCTCAGCCGAGCGCCGCCTTCAGTGCATTCAACATCCCCTCCGGTGCCTCGGTCATCAGTGAATGCCCGGCCGTCAGGGTCTGCACGCGGGCGCCCAGCATCTCGACCAGCTGCTTCGCGGCCTTGGGCGGCGTCATCGCGTCCTTCGCGCCGAGGATCATTTCAGTCCGGATGCCCGCCGCGGTCACGGTCGCGGCGGCCTCCGGCGCGCCCTGGTAGCGATCGCAGACCAGGAAGTCGTGCTCGAAGAGGTTGCCGTGTTCGACGTAGCCGTCCTGCATGCGCGCCATCAGCGCCAGGTTGCCGCCGTGCATCCACGCGCCCGGACCCGGGTACGACGGCTTGCCGGCCGTCGTCGAATGCGAGAACGCATTGACCATGGACATCGCCGCCCGCGGCCGTTCGCGCGCGGTGCTCAGCAGCGCGTCCGACACCTTCATCGGCCAGGCGGTGCCGACCATCACCAGCCGCGCGACGCGTGCGGGACGCCGCGCCGCGGCCTCGAGCGCGATCAGCGAGCCCATCGAATGCCCGACCAGGGACACCCCGCCTCCCGCGCTTCCCGCGCCCTGCGCGGTAATGCCCGCGGCGTCGATCAGATCGTTGAGCCAATCGCCGAGCGCCGCCACGTCATCGAGCGCGGGGCCTTCGCTGCGCCCATGCCCCGGCAGGTCGACCGCCAGCACGCCGTGCCCGTGATGGGCGAAGTGGCGCGCCAGCAGCGTCCACACGCTGTGGTCGTGCAGGGCGCCGTGGACGAAGACGACGCAGGGCAGGGACGCGTCGAAACGCTTGCCGCCGGTGTACGCATAGGCCGCGCGGCCTCGGATGCTGAGCTGCTTGGCACTCATTTGGACGCCACCTTCAACGCGGACTTCAGATCGGCGATCAGATCGTCGGGGTCCTCCAGACCGATCGACAGACGGATGGTCCCCGCGCGGATGCCGGACGCCGCCAGCGCGGCGTCGTCCATCCGGAAGTGCGTCGTCGACGCCGGATGGATCACCAGCGAGCGCGCATCGCCCACGTTGGCCAGGTGCGAGAACAGCCGCAGCGATTCGATGAAGCGCCGGCCCGGTTCGCGACCGCCCTTCAGGTCGAAGCTGAACACCGCGCCGCTGCCCTTGGGCAGCAGCCGCTGCGCCAGCGCATGGTCGCGATGCGAGGCCAGCCCCGGATAGTTCACGCGCTCGACGATGTCCTGCGACTCGAGGAATTCGGCGACCTTCTGCGCGTTGCTGACGTGGCGCTGCATCCGCAGCGGCAGTGTCTCGATGCCCTGGAGGATCAGCCACGCGGTGTGCGGACTCATGCAGGCGCCGAAGTCGCGCAGGCCCTCGCGCCGCGCGCGCAACAGGAAGGCGCCCACCGTGCTTTCCTCCGAGAAGACCATGCCGTGGAAGCCGTCGTACGGCTCGCACAGTTCGGCGAAACGGCGACGGTCGCCGCTGGCGGCGTGCGCGCGGTCCCAGTCGAAACGTCCGCCGTCGACCAGCAATCCGCCCACGACGGTCCCGTGACCGCACAGGAACTTGGTGGCCGAGTGGGAGACGAGATCCGCCCCCAGCGCGATCGGCTGCTGCAGGTAGGGCGTGGCGAAGGTCGCGTCGACCAGCAGCGGCCGATGCGCCTCGTGGGCGATCGCTGCGATGGCCGGGATGTCGAGCACGTCCAGACCGGGGTTGCCCAGGCTCTCGCCCAGCAGCAGCTTCGTCTGCGGCCGGATCGCCGCGCGCCAGGCGTCGAGATCGCCGGGGCGCACGAAGGTGGTCTCGATGCCGAACCGCTTGAGCGTGTAGTGCAGCAGGTTGTGCGAGCCGCCGTACAACGCGCTCGACGCCACGATGTGATCGCCGGCCGCGGCGATCGTCGCGATCGCGAGGTGCAGCGCCGCCTGGCCGCTGGCCGTGGCCAGGCCGCCGACACCGCCGTCCAGCGCGGCGATGCGTTCTTCCAGCACCGCGGTCGTCGGGTTCGACAGGCGCGAGTAGACGTGTCCGCTGCGCTCCATGTTGAACAGGCCCGCGGCCTGCTCGGCGCTCTCGAACACGAACGAGGTCGTCAGATGCAGCGGCACGGCGCGCGCGCCGGTGGTGGGATCGGGCGCGGCCCCGGCGTGTAGCGCCAAGGTATCAAAGCCCGGATCGGATGGACCTGACATGGGTGTCTCCTGCTTGTTATGGTGTCCAGTCGTGTCTGGCGCCGGGCATTGTGTGCTATGTTGCCAGCCAAGCTTTTTCTCATGCGGCCATGAAAGTCTCCGACATCCTGCGCGTCAAGGGCAGCACGCTCTTCACCGTCTCTCCCGATACCCCGCTGGCCCAGGCCGCCGAGACCATGGCCGAGCGCGACATCGGGTCGCTGGTGGTGATGGAGTTCGGCGACCTGGTGGGCATGCTCACCTTCCGCGAGGTCATCCAGGCCGTGGTCGGCAACGGCGGCAGCGTGGGGACCCGGCTGGTGCGCAGCGTCATGGACGACGCGCCGCTGACCTGCACGCCTGAAACCGAGATCGACGAAGTCCGCCGCATGATGCTCGGCCGTCACGCGCGCTACATGCCGGTGCTCAACGGCCGGCAGCTGATGGGCGTGATCTCGTTCTACGACGTCGCCAAGACGGTGGTCGACGCGCAGGACTTCGAGAACCGCATGCTCAAGGCCTACATCCGCGACTGGCCCGCCGAGGACGGCGCGAACGCCGCCTGATGACGGCCTGATCGCCCCGACAAGAAAAAGCGCCCCGGTCTCCCGGGGCGCTCTTCATTGCAGGATCGATGGCCCTGGCCTGGAGGCAAGGGCCGGGGTTTTTACATCCAGGCCACGCCGTAATAGTCGTAGACCTTGCGGCCGTATTCATCGGAGTACTCGGGACGGTCGGTCTGCGCATAGCGCGGCGCCTTCTCGAGCTGGTCCTCGCGCAGCGGCACGACATAGCCGTCCAGGCTGGTGTCGTACTTCAGCATGTTCCAGGGGATCGGATACCGGTCGGTGCCGATGCCCATGAACCCGCCGAACTCGAGCGCCGCGTAGCGGACCAGGCCCGAGCGCTTGTCGATGACGAGGTTGTCGATCGAGCCGAGCTTGTCGCCGTTGCCGTTGTAGACCTTGGTGCCTTCGACGCGGTCGGAAGCGATGGTGGTGCTTGCCATGAGGATCTCCTGGTGGGTTGGGATAGGAGGTTCCAGGCAATCGCCGTGCCGCCGTGGACATCTTCCGCACACGTCTTTCGCACACCTCTTCCGCACACCTCTTCGGCACGTCGACGCCGAGCGGGAATTTCCCTTGCCTCGACAAAGAATCCCTTCACCGCCAGTCGCCCCGCCGCGTTGTTCGCGGCCGCCTCGCATGCCCAAGCTGCCCCACGCCGTCCAGGAAGCCTTCGACATCGTCAGCGAGGCCGCGCAAAGCTGGAGCGACGACAACGCGCCCAGCATGGGCGCGGCGCTGGCCTACTACACGCTGTTCTCGATCGCGCCGCTGCTGCTGATCGTCATCAGCGTGGCAGGACTGGTGTTCGGCGAGCAGGCCGCGCGCGGCGAGGTCATGGAGCAGCTCTCCGGCCTGCTCGGCACCGACGGCGCCGTGGCGGTCGAGGAGCTGCTCAAGCGCGTCAACCGGCCGGAGGAGGGCGGCTGGGCCGCCGCGATCGGCACGATCGTGCTGCTGGTGGGCGCGACCTCGGTGTTCGCCGAACTGCAGAACTCGCTCAACCGGATCTGGAAGGCGCCGGCGGCGCGCAGCGCGCCGGTCTGGCAGGGCCTGGTGACCTTGCTGCGCAAGCGGCTGCTGTCGCTGGGCCTCATCCTCGGCCTGGGTTTCCTGTCGATGATCTCGATGGTGGCCAGCGCCGCGCTCGCCGCGATCAGCAAGTGGTGGACGCCCTGGCTGGGCACCGAGTTCGTCCTGCTCGCCCAGATCCTGAACGGCACGCTGGCCTATGCGCTGATCACCGTGATGTTCGCCGTCATCTACAAGTGGGTGCCCGACGTTCCCGTGCGCTGGCGCGACGTCTGGATCGGCGCCCTCATCACCTCGGCGCTGTTCAGCCTGGGCAAGAGCTTGATCGGCCTGTACATCGGCCGCAGCGGCGTGAGCTCCGCCTACGGTGCCGCGGCCTCGCTGGTCGTGATGATGCTGTGGGTCTACTACTCGACCCAGGTGTTCCTGATGGGCGCGGAACTCAGTTGGGCCTTCGCCAAGCGCCACAGCCTGCGGGAGCAGGCCGTCGCGACCGTCGCGCGGACGCTGGAGCCGCGCTGACACGCCCGGAGACGCCCGTGAGACGCCCGTGAGACGCTAGCGGACGATCACCCGGCAACCCGCACCGGTCCTCGTTCTTCGTCCGGCATGTCGCTTGCCAGGAAAGCGCCATGATTGCGACGTCCCTCGAGCAGCGCGCCCCTGCGCCCAGCCTTCCCGAGCTGGGCGTGGCAAGCGCGCCCGTGCGCGACGGACCGCTGCCGGTCGACGCGCACGCGCTGGCCGAGGAACGCCATCGCCGCTGGTGCAACGTGCGTCGCGTGCTGTTGATCCGGCTGGACGGCGTCGCGGGCGTGCTGGCGTCGACGGCATCGTTCGCGGCGGTGCACGAGACGATGCCGTGGACGCAGCTCACCCTGCTGGCGGCGCCCGAGGCGCTGGCGCTCCGGCCGCACCTGCAGGCGGTGGACGACGTCATGACCTTCAACGCGCCGTGGACCGCCGGCGGCGCCGCCGCGCTGAACGCCGAGCCGCCGAGCATGCGTGGCGACGCCGAGATGCACCTGGTGCGCAAGCTGCGTCGCAGCCACTTCGACGCCGCGGTGCTGTTCACGTCCGCCGCCCAGAGCGCGCTGCCGGCCGCCCTGCTGTGCCGGATGGCGGGCATTCCGCTGACGCTGGCGCATGTGCGCGAGCCGGCGCATGGCCTGCTCAGCGATGAACTGCTGGTCGCCGATGAGCAGTCCGGCGACGGCCAGGACGACACGCGCCGCCAACTGGCGCTCGTGGCGCATGTCGGCATGCACACCGCCGACGAACGACCGCGCCTGCGGCTGCTGCCCAAGGACAGCCACCAGATGCGGAACGTCTTGCAGCAAGCCGGCTTGCGCTTCGGTCAGCGCTACGTGCTGGTCTGTCCGGGCGGCGGCGCCAGGCGCCACTGCCCGCCCGCGGTCTTCGCAGCAGCGGCGGACGTGCTGCTCGACGCCTGGGCCGACGACACCGCCGTGGTGCTGTGCGCGGTGCCCGGCGAGGAGGCCGCGCTGGCCGAACTGCGCGCGGCCATGCCGTCGCGGGGACAGGTCTTGCCGCCGGTCGCGTCGATCGGCGAGCTGGCGGCCCTGGCCGCCGGCGCCCGCGTGGTCGTGGCCACGGACGATCTGCCGCTGACCATCGCGGCCGCCTCCCGCGTTCCGGCGGTGCTGCCCGGCGATGCGCTGCGCCGGGAGATGACCCTCGATTGAGCCTCCGGAACCCGCGAGGCCGATGGCGTCGACTAGGGCGAGGATTGCCCGAAGTACCAGTCTGCGATGTCCCTCGGACCGGTGCGAAATCGTCACCGAACGTTCGAGCGGGCATGGTGCTTGCCTCTCTCGCGAGCCGCGCGTGAACGTTCGGCAGACGCGCAGGCCGGACGGATGTCCGGTCGCGCTCCCGTTCCCATCACAGGAGGTATTTCATGCACCTGCACAAGCTCGCCTGGGCGATGCCGCTGTTGCTGGCCGCCAGCGCGGCCTACGCGGAGAGCTCCGGCAGTTTCCTGGAGGGTGCCAAGCTCGCGGCGCTGGTCCGTCCGGAGGCCGCGGCCCCGGCGAACGGCCCTGTCCACCACACTCCCGCCGGCGTCCGGTCTGTCCCGCAGGGCCAGACGCCGTCGGCGACCGCCTCTCCGCCGACGAGTCCGTCCTCCGTCATCGACACGGACATCGAGCCCTCCGGGGCGTCGTTCGAGATCCGCAACTTCTTCACCCTGGTCGTCGCACTGGCCTTGGTGGGATGGGTCCAGCGCCGCCGCCGGGATGCGTGATTCCGACGTCCTTCCGGCGTCCTTCCGACGTCCACTCCGGCGGTTCCGCGGACCGCCTCCCGGCACCGGCGTGGTCCTCGGACTGCGGCCGGTGTCCTTTTGTGGCGCGTGTTGTTCGCATGTCGTCTGCCAGCGGGCGTGCATCGACCAGCGATCACCGGAATATTTTTCAAATCGAATCGCCAAGGGGCTGGCAAGCGGTCCGCTTGCTGCAAGAATGAGTTAACCGAGATCAGCGGCCCTAGTTCACGAAGCGCTGACTCAAAGAAGTGAACCCCTCCCACAACGAAGGATGACCCGGTGACCCATGCGTTGATCGTGGACGACGATATCGATTCCGTCGCCACCTTGCAGGAACTGATTGCGAGCGAAAAATTCACCGTGTCGGTGGCCCATACCCTGCGCGATGCCCGCCGGCACATCGCGCTGCAGCAGCCCGACGTGGTGCTGCTGGATCTGCAACTCCCCGACGGCAACGGCATGGAGCTGTTCCAGGACCCGCAACTGGTGGCCAACTCCGAGGTGGTGCTGATCACCGGCCACGCGAGCCTGGACACCTCGATCCAGGCCTTGCGGCTGGGCGCTGCGGACTACCTGGTCAAGCCGATCAACATCAAGCAGCTGCAGGGTGTCCTGTCGCGCGTGATGAAGCCCGCGGCGCTGCAGGCCGAGGTCACCGAGCTCAACGCCAACCTCGCCAACAGCGGCCACTTCGGTCTGCTGTGGGGCAGGACCCAGCCGATGCAGCGGATCTACGACCAGATCTCGCGCGTGGCGGGGACGAGCGTGTCGGTGTTCATCAACGGCGAGAGCGGCACCGGCAAGGAGCTGGTGGCGCAGACCGTCCATGACCTGAGCCGTCGCCGCAAGAAGTCCTTCCTGGCGGTCAACTGCGGCGCGATTTCGCCCAACCTGATCGAGAGCGAGATCTTCGGCCACGAGAAGGGGGCCTTCACCGGCGCCGACAAGCAGCACGAAGGCTTCTTCGAACGGGCCAGCGGCGGGACCTTGTTCCTCGACGAGCTGACCGAGATGCCGATGGAGCTGCAGGTCAAGCTGCTGCGCGTGCTCGAGACCGGCCGCTTCATGCGCGTGGGCTCGACGACGACGCTGGACGCCGACGTGCGCGTGATCGCCGCCTCCAACCGCCCGCTGCTGCAGGCGGTGCAGGCCGGCAAGCTGCGCGAGGACCTGCTGTACCGCCTCAACGTGTTCCCGATCGAGATGCCGCCGCTGCGCGACCGCCTCGACGACGTGCCGCTGCTGGCCGACCACTTCCTGCGCCAGATCGCGGCCAAGGAAGGCAAGAACAAGCGCTTCACCGCAAAGGCGTTGGCGCAACTCCAGACCTACCACTGGCCCGGCAACGTGCGAGAGCTGCGCAACGCGGTCCAGCGCGCTTACGTGATGGCGGCAGCGGACGTGGTGGACGAGCAGTGGCTGCCGAAGGGCGAGGGCGCCGTGCCGCAGTCGACGGCGGCGGCTCCGGTCGCCGGCCTGGGTGTCGGGCAGGGTGGTGGCCAGGGCGTTGGGTCGGGCATCGGCGTTCCGGCGCCGGCGCCTGCGTCAGCGCCGTTCGCGGCATCGGCGGAGTCCTCGGGACCGTCGATCACGATGCCGCTCGGGAGCTCGATGGCGCAGGTGGAGAAGGCCTTCATCCTGGCCACGCTCCAGCACTACAAGCACCACAAGGAACAGACGGCCGCCGTGCTCGGCATCAGCCTGAAGACGCTCTACAACCGCTTGAAGGAATACGCGGCGGAAGACACGGCAGCAGCTGACAAGGCCGAGCAGTAACGGCCTCTTCGCTGCCACGGCCGTTCGCCCTCACCCCCGCCCTCTCCCGCAAGCGGGAGAGGGAGTCCGACCGACTCCGCTCGCAGCGCTGGCTCCTCTTTCTCCCTCTCCCGCTTGCGGGAGAGGGCAGGGGTGAGGGCCAGCGGCGTTGGCATGCGGCCTGCCTTGTGAAAGGCAGGAGGACTGGTATGCCACTGCGTTGGGTATCCGATTGCGAACCCGGGCTGCGCCGCAAGCGCGCCGCCAAGGGTTTCCGTTACGTCGATGGCGACGGGCGTCCCGTGCGGGACGCCTCGACGCTGCAGCGCATCCGCGCGCTGGCGATTCCGCCGGCCTACGAAGACGTCTGGATCTGCGCCCGCGACGACGGCCACATCCAGGCGACCGCCCGCGACGCGCGCGGACGCAAGCAATACCGCTATCACGCCGACTGGATGGCCCTGCGCGGCGAGAACAAGTTCGGCCTGCTGCTGGACTTCGGCCAACGCCTGCCACGCCTGCGTCGCCAGGTGCAGCGCCGTCTGCAACCCGACGGCGCCGCCGGCAACGTCGACCGTGAACGCGTCATCGCGGCGCTGGTGCGTCTGCTCGACCGCACCTGGATGCGCATCGGCCACCGCGAATACGCGCGCAGCAACGGCTCCTACGGCCTCAGCACCCTGCTGTGCCGCCATGTGAAGGTCCGGGGCGACGCGCTGCTGCTGAGCTTCCCCGGCAAGAGCGGCGTGCGCCATCAGCTCGCCGTGCGTGACGACCGCGTCGCGGCGCTGGTGCGCCGCTGCCGCGATCTGCGCGGCCAGGAACTCTTCGGCTATGAGGACGATGCCGGCGAACCGCACCGCATCGACGCCTCCGACGTCAACGACTGGCTGGCCACCGCCGGCGGACCGACCTGCAGCGCCAAGGTGTTCCGCACC
Organism: Roseateles sp. GW821-FHT09G09; assembly: GCF_059415965.1. NCBI lineage: Bacteria > Pseudomonadati > Pseudomonadota > Betaproteobacteria > Burkholderiales > Sphaerotilaceae > Roseateles > Roseateles sp. GW821-FHT09G09. The sequence continues at coordinate 240,710 of NZ_JBWKOG010000009.1, forward strand.
TGGCATGCGAGCGTGCTCGCGCTCGATCTGCTGTCGGACCATGCCCGCGCCGGCACCGCGCCGGCCGAGGCGTTGAAGCAGACGGTGAAGGACGTCGCCGCGCGACTCGGCAACACCGTGGCGGTCTGCCGCAAGTCCTACATCCACCCGGCGGTGCTCGCATGGGGCCAGTCCGACCAGCTGGCGTCCTTGCCGACGCAGCGATGGATGGCCGCGCCGCCGACGGTTTCCGGATTGAGCACCGCGGAGCGGCGCCTCATGGGACTGCTGCGGACGCAGCCCCGCGTGGAGGTCGCTACGCCGGCGCCTGCGCCTGTGCCTGCACCGGCACCGACGAAGACATCGCGGTCGAGGACAGGCGGCTCATCGGCTCGTCGAGCGGCGCGTCCATCGCAGTCGACGCCGACATCGACGTCGAAGTCTCCGCCGCCGCCTCGCGGAGCAGGTGCGCGGCCAGCGACGGCCAGTCGCTGAAGACGCCGGCGGGCTCGCGCAGCGGCGAGCGCCGCCAGGCCGTTTCCGCGCCGGTGTCGAGCAGCAGCCCCGTCGCGCCGGCGCGGTGGCCCGCCTCGACGTCGTCGAGCAGGTCGCCCACCATCCACGAGCGGCGCAGGTCGAGGCCATGCGCGCGCGCCGCGCGCGTCAGCATGCCGGGCGCGGGCTTGCGACACAGGCAGGCCGGACGTCCTTGCGCGTCGGGCGCGTGCGGGCAGACCGCCACGTCGGTCAAGGCCACGCCGAACTCGTCCTTCAGACGCGCCAGCAGCGCCGCTTGCAGCCGCGCGAACTGGACGCGCGTGAACGCGCCGCGCGCGATGCCGCTTTCGTTGGTGACCAGGACCAGGGCGAGTCCCGCGGTGCTCAGCCGCGCGAGCGCCTCGCCCGCGCCGGGCATCAGCCGCACGCGGGACGGATCATGGATGGCCGCGTCGTCCGGCTCCACCAGCGTGCCATCCTTGTCGAGGAAGACCGCCGGACGCAGCGACCCCGGCGACGGCCGGTCGGGCCGCTCCCGGGAGAAGTCGAGGTCGTGGAGGGAGAGGGTGGTGAGCGGCGCGTCGAGCCAGGCAGTCACAGGGGCAGCCTCCGCGACGCGCTCAGCGCACCCAACCGTAGTCGGTCTGGCGCGGCGCCAGCGACTGTTTGTGCCGCGCCATCAGGCCCGACTCCCGTCTCGCGCCGTCGGCGGCCGGATCGATCATGACGCCGGTCTGAAGCCCGCCGCTCGGCAGGTCGGCCGCGTCGGCGGGCCGCGCGCCGCGCGGGGGCGGCAGCAGCTCGGCCAGGCGGGCCAGCGTCTTGCGCACGTCCAGCGGCTTCGCCCACAGCTCGAGGAAACCGCAACCCAGCGCGTCGAAATCGGAATCGGCCGTCACCGCGATCGCCGGCACCTGTGCCCAGCCGCGCCGCATGCGCAGCAGCTTCAGCAGGTCGGAGCCATGGCAGTCGGGCAGGTGCAGGTCGATCAGCAGCAGCGACGGCTGCAACTGCGCGCTGAGCCGCCAGGCGGGCATGCCGGCCTCGGCGACGTGCAGCCGCAGGTCACGGCGCTGCTCGAACATCGCCTCCATCACGATGACGTTGAGCGGGCTGTCTTCGACGTACAGCACCGACGTGAAACCGTCGTTCATCGTTCGCTCCTTCCCTGTTCGAATTCAGTTGGTCGCGAGACATGGCAATCGCCGTGCCTGAAGTGCTCCCCAACCTTGGGGATTCCACTTGCTGGCACGGGATCATTCGGCCTGTCCGGTGTAACCGGTCGGTGGCCCGCACGTCAATCTCGGCGACACCTTGGTGGGTGTTCTTTTCCGGTCGGTTCGCGTGTGGGAAAGGCGGCGCGCGCGATAGGTATGAGGCTTGCCTTGCCGGGAAGACTTGCTTCCCACTTCAAGGAGCTCCCCATGGCCACAAGCATCCGACCGGGCGCCCCGGACCACGCCACCGACAATCCCGGCAATGACCATGCCGATGACCGCCCCAGCAGTTTCGGCGTGCACAAGCCGGTGGATCATCTGGTGATCAGCTTCCCCGGTGCGCCTGAGGCGGGGCAGGCCCGTGCGGCGCTGAGTGCGCACGGCATCGCCGAGGCGGACCTCCACGCCATCGGCGACCGCGAGATGATCGAACTGGTCGAGCGCGACCTGAAGCGCGCCAGTCCGCTGGCGGCGATCGGGCAGGAGATCAACCTGCTGCGCAGCCACGGCGAACTGGCCGAACGCGGCTTCCATTTCCTCGTCGTCAAGGCCAAGGATGACGCGCAGGCGCGAGAGATCGCCGAGATCGCCCGCCGCAACCACGCCGAGCGCGCCCAGTACTACGGTCACTTCATCATCGAGGAGATGCTGGAACCTGAAGGCGGCCGGCCGCAGGTGGCCGAGTCGCCGCACCGCGGGCTCGACACCCATCCGAAGCCGCCGCTGCCGCGCTGAAGGGACGCACGCGGCCCCGCGAGCGTCGATCGTCGGCGTGCACCTTGCCTTCGGGGCACGCCGCTTGCCATCTCGTCACCACCGATCCATGTCCCTGCTGCCACTGTGCACGCCGAAAGGAAACTTCCCATGAGCACCACGCCCAACAACGAGAAGAGCGACAAGACCGTGCCGTTCACGACGGCCGAAGATGCCGCCAAGCTGGCCAACGGCACCAGCGCGTCCGGCACGCCGTCGAGCACCGCGGCCGCCGATCTGGTGAACCGTGTCGCCGACAAGGCGCACGCCACGATCGACCGCCTCGCGACCACTGCCGCGCCGAAGGCGCAGCAATTGCAGAAAAGCCTGGAGGACACGAACGAGCTGCTGCAGGACCGTGCCGAGCGGCTGCGCCTGACCGGCAACGAGTGGTGCGACACCCTGCGCTCGAACGTGCGCGAACATCCGCTGATGGCGGTCGGCACCGCGCTGGCGGTCGGCCTGCTGATCGCGCGTCTGACGCGCTGACCGCGGCGCGCCCATGAGCGACCTGCCGCACGCTTCGCCGTCCTTCCCGCCGCCGTTCCCACCGCCACCGCCGTCGCCCCCAGCGCCACCCCCACGATCCGGGCCCGCACCCGGATCGGCGGCGGACGCTCCGCCTCCGGGCGAGGGTCCACCGCACGGCACCAGCTGGCTGGGCGAGCTGCAGGGCATGGCGCGCGCGGCGCGCGGCATGCTCTCCGGGCGTCTGCTGCTGCTGGCGCTGGAACTTCAGCGCGCGAAACACGGCCTGGTCAGCCTCGTCATCCTGGGCGTGGTCGCGGCGATCGCCGGGGCCACGGCCTGGATCGCGCTGTGGGCCCTGCTGGTGGCGATCGCGGTCCATCTGGGCCTGAGCTGGCCCTGGGCCTTCGCCGGCGTGCTGGCGATCAACCTGCTGCTGCTGGTGTGGGTCGCCGCCGCGATGAAGGCGCTCACGCCGATGCTGGCGTTGCCGGCCTCCCGCCGCCAGTTCCACTGGCTGTTCAACGATCCGATGGATCCTGAGGAACCGAGCCCCGATGGCCGCCACCCCTGACCGCCCCGATCCCCGCCGCATCCCCGATGTCCCCGACCCCGGGGGCGCGGCCGAGTCGATCGAGGCGCTGACGCTGCGCATCGAGATGGCGGAGTTGCGCGTCGTGCGTCGCGACCTGGAATTCCAGTTGCACTGGGATGCCTTGCAGCAGCGCAGCAAGGCCGTGTTCGTCCCCGGCCGCTGGCTGCTGCCGGCGTTGGGCACCGGCGCGAGCTGGCTGTTCTGGCGCCTGGTGCGTGGCAAACGGCGGCGTCACGACCGGCATCGTGCCGATGCGTCGGCTCGGCAGGCGTTCCACGCGCCGCAGGAGTCGCGCGCCGATCACACCAGGCCGGCCGCCGATCGACCCGAAGTCGGCACGCTGCAGTTGCTGACGATGCTGTGGGGCTTCATGCCGGCGCGTCTGCGCGGGCAGGTCGGACCCGAGATCACGCAGTTGGTGCTGGGCGTGATCGCCGGCTTCATGCAAGGTCGCAAGAAGCAGCGGGCAGCGGGGCAAGAAGGACAGCGCGAAGAAGCCCGATAGTCGATGGGAAGGGCCCGCACGCGTGCGGGGCCGTTCCTCGCCGACCCATGAAAAAGGCGCACCCTCGGGTGCGCCTTGTCTTTGGCGTACGGCGCGGGCGGAGCCGCGCCGTGCCTGCCGTCAGACCTTCTCGGCGTTGCGCGCCTGGTCGCGCAGCAGCTTGATCTGGTCGTGGTTGCGCAGCGTGCCCGCCAGTTGGCGCTGGACGACCTCCAGCACGCCCGCGGGCAGGTCCTTCTGCGCGGCCTTGCGATAACGCGCGACGGCGGCGTCCTCACCGCGTTCGCATTCCTCGAGCATCGCCTTGTCGCTGTAGCCGGTCAGCGTGCCCTTCACGGCGACCCAGCCGCGGTGCATCGCGCCAGCGGCGCTGCCGTCGTCCTCGGGCGTGCCGCCGTGCTGGCGCACCAGTTGCTGCAGCTCCGAGGCGGCCTGGCGGCACTCCGCGGCGCGCTGGGCGAAGACCTCGCGCAGGCTGGTGCTCTTCACATGTTCGGCGGAGCTCAGGAATCCGAACTCGCCGTCCTTGCAGGTTTCGACGAGCGTGTTCAGTTCGTCGATGACGTCCTTGTTGTCCATGGCAGTCCTTTCCGATCGGGGGAGTGGTGATGCCATGAAACAGCAAGTCACGTACCCGTCGGCAAGCCCATCGCGCGCCGCAGCGCTTCCAGGATCTGCGACGGCGACGCGGGCTTGCGCAGCACGGTGAAGGAGGACTCCGCCGTCAGCGCCTCGCTGAAGCCGCTGATCAGCACGATGGGCAGCCCGGCCCGGCGCTTGCGCAGCTCGCGGGCCAGCGCCTGGCCGTCCATCGAGCCCGGCATCACCACGTCCGACAGCACGATGTCCACGGCCGCGCCGCTGCCGAAGAGCTGCAGCGCCTCGTCCGCGTCCTTGGCGCTGAGCACCTGGCAGGAGAAGCTGCGCAACAGGCCGGCGGTGACGCGGTTGAGTTCCTCGTTGTCCTCGACCAGCAGCACCCGCGTGCCCGCCAGGCTGTTGGTGAGACCGTCGTCGCGCGTGCGCTCGCGCTCGGTGCCGTCGACGCGCGCGCCGTCGGGCACGAGACGCGCGCTGGTCTGTGCAGGCAGCAGCAGCGTCACCGTCGTGCCCGCGCCGAGCTGGCTCGCGATGCGCGCGGTGCCGCCCGCCTGCACGCAGAAACCCAGCACCTGGCTCAGGCCCAGGCCGGTGCCCTTGCCGACGGGCTTGGTGGTGAAGAAGGGCTCGAAGACGCGCGCCAGCAGGTCGTCGGGGATGCCCGGGCCGCGGTCGGTCACGCTGATCGCGACGTACTCGCCCGGTGCGAGGTCCTGCACGTCGCCGGGAGAGGCGCGGCCGGCCTCCACGGTGATCTCGCCCATGCCGTTGGTCGCGTCGCGCGCATTGAGCGCGATGTTGATCAACGCGAGCTCCAGCTCCGACGGATCGACGCGCACGCTCGGCAGGTCCGGCGCCATCGTCATCGCGAGCTGCATGCGCTTGCCCAGCACGGTGACGAGCAGCTCCTTCATCTCGCCGAGCGTCGAGCCCAGGTCCACCACCTGCGGATGGACCGGCTGACGGCCCGCGACCCGCAGCAGATGCTGGGTGAGCCGGCTGCCGACGTCGACCGACCGCATGATCGCGCCCAGCGGCATGGCCAGCGATTCGGCGTGCGGGCTGCGCTGGATCAGGTGGGCGCTGTTGCTGATGACGCCCAGCAGGTTGTTGAAGTCGTGCGCGACGCCGCCGGTGAGCCGGCCCAGCGCGGCCGTGCGCTGCGAGCGCGAGCTGAGCTGCTCGGCCTCGCGCGTGCGGTCGATGGCCTCGTTCACCCGTTCCTCGAGCTCGTAGCGACCCTGATGGATCGCGGCGCTCGCATCCTCGAGCGCGAGCGCGACCTCGTCGCACTCGACCATGCCGGTCTTGCGCGCACGCACCGGCTCGCCGGCGCGCAGTTCGTTGGCGATCTCGTTGAGCGCGTGGATCGGTCCGGAGATGCGCCGGCTGATCCACAGCGCGCCGAACATGCCGACCAGCACCAGCAGCAGCGCGCCGATCGCGATCGGCTGCAGCGCGGCGCGCGCGCCGAAGCCGCTGAACCCGCCGGGGCCGCCGTCGCGCGGCACCGCGGTCACCACCGTCCAACCCTGCGGCGACTTGCTGAAGTAGCCGACGACCGGGCGCCCGTCCAGGTTGACCGAGTCGAATTGCGCCTCGTCGCGCGTGGCCATCAAGCGCTTGAGGTCGTCGGTGCCGGGACGTCCGGCATAGCTGATGCCGCCCGGGTGCCGCGCCACGACCGTGCCCCGGCCGTCCATGATCGTCGCCGTCCAGTCCGGCGGCAGGCGCTGCCCGTCGATGATCTGCTGCAGTTCCTGCGGCAGCACGGTGATGCTCATGTTCAGCCACACATGGCCGCCGCGCTCGATCGGCTGGATGATCTGCGCCCGCAACTGGCCGGTGGCGGGGTCGGGTGCGAGGTCGCCCATGACGGCCTGCTCGGCCAGCGGCACGCCTTCCCGGACCAGGACCGGGCGCGAGGCGGCGATGGTCGGCAGACCCGGCGGCGTTGTTGCGGCAGTGGCGGTGGCGGCAGCGGCGGTGCCGGTCGTCGCGCCAGGCGACGGCAGCGCGGAGAGTTGAGACGAGGGCGCCGCGGAGGCCGCCGCCGCAGGCGGCACCAGCGAGGTCTCCGGCACGCGGCCCGGGGCGAGCCGGGTGCTGAACAGCGTGCGATCCGGTGCGTTGAGCTCCACCCAGCCGGACAGGCCCTGCATCGCGCGACGCGACTGCAGTTCCAGCATCGCGAGGTCGTCCGGCGCGATCTGCGGCGATCCGTCCAGGATCTGCGACAAGGACAGCACCCGCGCGATGCCGGCGCGACGCGCCAGTTCCTTGTCCACGACCATGGACAGCGCACGCGTGCTGTCGCGCATGTGGCGCACGGTGGCATCGCGCTCGTCGCTCCAGGTCTGCCAGCTGACCCACAGCGCCGCGATGATGCCCGGCAACATCACGGACAGGACGAGCACGAGCAGGCGGGAACGGATCGGCAAGGGCATGGGCGAGGAGGCGGAGGAACGGTCGGACCACCACCGCGGCCAGAGGCCGACGGCACGGACAGGGACGCCGGAACGCGGGCGTCGCGGCGGCAGATTATGGGTGGTGCTGTTCAAGGGCGTTCGGACGTGCGCCCACGGGGGTGGCGCCGTCGGCAGGGGGCGGGAGAACATGCGAGGGAACGGGAGGGGGGACATGCGGTGCGATGGACGGCGGCCGGGGCGGCCGCAACAGCGTGCTCAGTGGCGTGCAGGGGCGGTCGCTGCCGCGCAGGTAGACGGCGACCGGGCGCATCTGGCGGTTGCGCTGGCTGATGCTGCGCAGGCAGATCAGCAGCGGCACCGCCAGCACCGCGCCGGCGACGCCCCAGAGCCAGCCCCAGAACATCACCGACAGCAGCACCGACAGCGGATTCATCGACAGCCGCTTGCCGATCACCATCGGGGTCACGAAGTTCGACTCGATGGCGTGGATGCAGAGGTAGGACAGCACCGGCGCGGCGAGCGCGGTGAAGCCCGCGTCGCCCAGCGAGGCCGCCAGCGACGCCGCCAGCAGCAGCCCGCACATGATCAGGGGACCGAGGTAGGGGATGAAGTTGAACAACGCGGCCAGCGCGCCCCAGAAGCCGGGGTTGGGGAGGTCCACGAACCACATCGTGCCCGACACCACCAGGCCGACGCCGATGTTGATCAGGCTGACGGAGCCGACGTAGCGCGAGATGTCCCGCTGCGCGGCGCGCAGGCCACCAAGCACCATGGCGCGCAGGCGCGGTCGATGCGGCAGCAGCTCGATGCAGCGCGACAGCACCCAGTGCTCGGACGCGAGCAGGAAGTACAGCAGGATGGTGGTCGCGGCGGTGGACACCAGGAATTTCAGGCCGATGCCCAGCGCCTGGGCGGTCAGCGCCACGCCCTCGCTGGCGATGCGCTCGCGCACGGGATCGACGGGCGGCGTGGGAGCCGCGGCGCGACCCGAGGTCCGGCGCTCCACCGGCGGGCCGAAACCCGGAATCGCCGCGCGCCACCGGTCCACCTGACTCAAGGCCTGCGACACCGCCACCGGCGCACGCTGCCACCACTGCGCCAGCGGATCCACCAGCAGCGCCGCACTCAGCACCGTGCAGCCGACCACCGTCGTCACCAGCATGGCCGCGCTCACCGACTCGGGGATGCCGTGATGGCGCATCGTCCGCACCGCCGGCGCCAGCACGAAAGTCAGGATCAGCGCGACCAGCACCGGCAGCACGATGGCGCTGGCTTCCTTCAACAGGAAGACCAGCGCAATCAAGAGCAGGCCTCGCGTCGCCCAGCGGCGCATCGTGGTCGGGGGCAGGGCGGAGGGGCGCAAGATGGTAAGGATGACGAGAGAGGGGATCGGGCAGGCTCCTGAAGCAAGGGCTGGGCCAGCGGGGAGCGGTACCACCAGGGTCACGGGGGAGAGGTACGGCGAGTTACGGCGGTGGGTGGGCGGCGGGAGCTCGACTTCGCTCCGCCAAGCGCGGGCGCTCCACGAGGCAGGGGGCATCGCGTCCGCGAACCCCCAGCCTCATTCCGGCCCCAGTGGCAGTCGGGGACTTCCGGTGAGCGGGCATGCGGGGGCCGGCGCCCGGTAAAAGGTGCCGAAAGCCTTGCGGGGCGGAGGGGCCGTAGCGCGGTCCGAGATCGTCGGGCGGCGAGCCGCGGTGTCCGTGCGGCGTCAGTCGGTTCGCCGCGGGACGATGGGCCCATCGCCCGGCAGGCCCCGTGCCTACAGGGATTGCGGGATTTGGGCGGGCACGCCGAATGGCGCGCGCTCCGCGATATGAAAACGCCGCGGCAAGGTGGCATGGTCCTTGCGCTGATGGCTCCATCAGGCCGGTTCGCCGGCACTGCCTACAACCCGTTCCCGTCCTCGCCGATGGGGACCCTCCGGAATCCGGTTGCAGGCAGCCTCACCCTTTACCGGACAGGAGTCTCACAAGTGGGAGCAATGGAACTCAGGCACGAGCACCGGCAGACGCAGACGCTGTCGCCTCGCCTCCAGCACGCCGTGCGGCTGCTGCAGATGTCCTCGCTGGACTTCACCACCATGGTCACCGACATGCTGGGGCGCAACCCCTTCCTGGAAGTGACCGAGTCGTCGGACGATTCGTCGCCGCTGGAATCGGAGATGCCGGTCGCGCCGTCGCCGGTGATGTCGGACGCGCCGGAACCCTTCCCGGACGACCGCGAGATCTGGCGCGCCGAGAGTTCCGGCTCGATGCGCCGCGCGGAAGACGGCGAACTGAGCGCGCTGGAGATGACCGCCGCGCAGACCTGCCTGCGCGAACACCTGCGCAGCCAGCTCAACGTGTTGCGGCTGTCGCCGCGCGACCTGGTGCTGGCGACGATCGTGGCCGAGTCGGTCGACGACGACGGCTACCTGCGCAGCTCGCTGGAGGAGCTGGCGGTGGTCGCGCAGATGCAGCCGCCGGTGGGCCTCGACGAGATGCAGATCGCGCTCAAGCGCGTGCAGGCGCTGGATCCGCTGGGCGTGGGCGCGCGCAGCGTGGCCGAATGCCTGCTGCTGCAACTGCCCAAGATCGAGGACACGCGCAGCCGCCTGCTGGCCGAGCGCATCATCTCGCAGCACTTGAACCTGCTGGCCTCGCGCGACATCCCGTCGCTGGCGCAGCTGCTGGACGTGAGCGTGGCGGAAGCCGAGTCCGTGTGCCTGAAGCTGCGCCGCTTCGACCCGCGGCCGGGCTGGCGCTACGAGACGACGCAGGCCGCCTACATCGTGCCGGACGTGCTGACGACCAAGGTGCGCGGCCAATGGCGCGTGCAGCTGAATCCGGCGGTGATCCCGAAGGTGCGGATGAACCAGGTGTACGCGGAACTGTTCCAGCGCCACCGGCAGCAAGGCCATGCGGAAATGGCCAACCACCTGCAGGAGGCGCGCTGGACGATGCGCAACATCGAGCAGCGCTTCTCGACCATCCTGGACGTGGCCAACGCGATCGTGAAGCGGCAGCGCCACTTCCTCGAGTTCGGCGCCATGGCGATGAAGCCGCTGGGCCTCAAGGAGATCGCCGACGAGGTCGGCATCCATGAATCGACGGTCTCGCGCGTGACCAACAACAAGTACCTCGCGACGCCGAGCGGCGTGTATGAGCTGAAGTACTTCTTCTCGCGGGCGATCGTGAGCAGCAACGGCAGCGCGTGCTCGGGCACGGCGATCCGCGGACTGATCAAGGACATCATCGAGGCCGAGCGCGCGGAGAACCCGTTGTCCGACGCCGAGATCACCCGTCAGCTCGCCCGGCAGGGCCTGGTGGTGGCTCGCCGCACGGTGACCAAGTACCGCCAGATGCTGCGCATCGACGCCGTCGAACGGCGCAGACAGCACAGCTGACGACCCGCTTTCCCGAGGCGCGATGGAGACAAGGACGAGGCCCCATGAGGCCTCGTTTTCATTGGCGGGGGTTCATTGGCCCGGGTTCATTCGCGCGGGTTCGTTCGCGCGGTCGCAGGGAAGGATCGCCTCGCCGTCGAAGGCGATCAGTGGTCGGACGAGCGCTTCGTCGGACTGGACGACTTCGTGTCGTCCTTGACCATCCGGTCACGCTGTTCGGCGTCCAGCCCCGGCGTCGATCGCAAGTCGGTATCGACCTGACCCTGCTTCAGGTCCTCATGGGCCTGGCCGATGACCTCGCGTTGATTCTCTCCGGCCGCGCCGGACCCCATGCCGCCGGTCGAATCGCCGCCGACGCTCTGGTCGCGCTCATGCGGCAGTTGCGCATCGTCGTTGTGGGTGGGTGCGGCGTCGGGTTCGACCTGTCCCGGCGCGACGGGCGCCTTGTCGAGCACGGGGCGCGAGCCCGCAGTCTGCGCGGGCCGGTCGGTCTTGTGGGCGGGGGTGCTGGCCATGGCGAGCTCCTGGTTCATTGAGATCCCCGGTTCAGGCAATCGGCCCACCCGCGCGGGTCGTGGCGCTGGCCGGCCGACATCACCGCACCAAACGTCTTGCGGCGCCACTGACATCCTCCTTGTTCACCTGACATCCCGCCATGCTGACCCTACCCACCTCCTTGATCGCGCCGTCGAACAATCCGTTGGATGACCTGTTCGCCGCGAAGGAAGACCACGGCTCCGGACACCGCGAAGGTCCGGAGGACGTCGCCTTCGAGGCCTGCCAGAACGGCAGACTCCCGCCCGGCGGTCTGGCCCACCTCGTTTGCGAGGGCGCGGCGCGACACGAGCGCCGGGCCGCTCTGAGTGACGGCCTGGAAGAGGTGCTGTCCCATTTCACCAGGCAGAAGCAGCACCGGGCAGGCATGGCGGCGCACATCTGCCTTCGCGCCAGTGAGCTGGGTCCGGAGCTTCGACAGGATCCGTGGCGGGACGCGAGCCACGCCCGGCCGCTGCTGAAGGCAGCAGCCACCTTGTCGCGGTGTCTCGACGCGCAGGCCCCGTGGCGACTGATCCAACTCCAATTGCAGGAAGACAGCCCGCAATACCGGCACGAGGCGCTCCGCCGACGCCTCGCGCGCATCGAGGAGATGTCGGCCGTCATTGATCGCGAGCTGGCCGATCCCGGCATCGATCCCGCCCATCCGGGACCGCTGAGTTCGGAGGTGCTGGAGGCGCTGACGCGCCGGACGGAGGCGGTGGCGGAGCGGATGGGGGCGCTCCTCGCCGCAGCGCGCAACCTGTTGTCGCTGGCGGACCTGCGCGGTCAGCGCGTCGCACCGCTTCTGACTGCGCTGTCGGACTACGAAGACATCGTTGCCAAGGCGAGCCAGCGCGCGACGTGCGACGGGGCCTCCAACGCGATCGCCATGCGGATCGCCGGATACGACGGCCTCGGACCCGAGGTCCTGCGAATGCCAGGCCAGATGTCCGTCTTGCGCGACGCACTGCTGGGCAGGGACTGGCGGGAGTGAGGGGCGCGGCGCCGGAACGGCGCTTGCCCGCCCGGCGCCATGCAGACCTGGAAATCCCGTTTCGCGATCCTTGATACCGACCTCATGCTCTGGGGTCAGCTGTTGCTCGGCGCCTTGGTGATCATCGCCGGCGCGCTGCTCGTGCATGCGATCCTGCGGCCGATCGCCGTGCGCCTCACGCGTTTCTCGCCGCTGCTGAGCTCGGTCGTGCAGCGCTGCGACAACCCGGCCCGGTGGGCCTTGCCCACGATCGGACTGCTGATCGCCGCGCAGGGCGTGCCGGACACGATGCCGGGCATCAACGGCGTGCAGCATCTGCTGGGCGTGCTGTCCATCGTCGCGCTGGCCGCCGTCGCGGCCGGCGCGATCACCGGCGTGGCGAACGGTGTGGCGCTGATGAATCCCGCGGACGTCGAGGACAACCTCGCCGCGCGCCGCATCCAGACGCAGACCAAGGTGCTGGCCCGCGTCGCGAAGGGCGCGGTGATGCTGACCGCGCTGGCCTTCATCCTGATGACCTTCCCGCGCGCCAAGCAAGTCGGCGCCAGCCTGCTGGCCTCGGCGGGCATCGCCGGCCTGGTGTTCGGCCTGGCGGCGAAATCCGTGTTCGGCAACCTGCTCGCCGGCCTGCAGATCGCCATGGCGCAACCGATCCGGCTCGACGACGTGCTCATCATCCAGGGCGAATGGGGCCGGGTGGAGGAGATCACCTCGACCTACGTGGTCCTCAAGATCTGGGACGAACGTCGACTCGTCATCCCGCTCCAATGGTTCATCGAGAACCCGTTCCAGAACTGGACGCGCACCAGCTCCAGCATCCTGGGCACGGTGATGCTGTGGGTCGACTTCACGCTGCCGGTCAACGAGCTGCGCGAGAAGGCCACCATCATGTGCAAGGGCTCGGCCCACTGGGACGGACGGGTCTGCGGCGTCCAGGTCGTGGAGACCACCGAACGCACCATGCAGATCCGCGTGCTCGTGAGCGCGAAAGACTCGGGCAAGGCCTTCGACCTGCGCTGCGAACTGCGCGAAGGCCTCATCGCCTGGCTGCAGAAGACGCACCCGCAGTCGCTGCCTCGCGTGCGGGCGCTCGTGGAAGACATCCCCGCACCCGCAGCGCCGGTGCTCAAACCCTCGCTGCCACCATCGCCTGCCCCTTGAAGGACCACGTAGGAGCGAGCCCGGTAGGACTCGCTCTCCCGCTTGCGGGAGAGCAACCGTGTCAAGCGCCCTCGGCACTTCTCCAGGGTTGGCCGGTTTTGAAGATGGCG
>NZ_JBWKOG010000010.1:0-200548 GCF_059415965.1 Roseateles sp. GW821-FHT09G09
CCGTCGAAGGTCTGGAACTGCGTCTGCAGCTCGTCGAGCCGGTCCTCCACGTACTGCGAGCCGTCCCCCGTCTGGATATAGCCGCCCGGGTAGTCGAAGATCTCCCCGTCGGACAGGTCGTAGTTGCGCGCCACGCTCTGGTGGGTCTCCAGCGACGTCGACGGCCGCTGGAAGTCGTAGTCGGTGATGACGACCTTGCCCGGCTTCACGCACTCGGCGCTGCCCCAGGCCTGCACGTATTCCAGCGCCGGCGTGGCCTGCGCGCCCGAGCCGTAGAACGGCAGCGACTCGCAGCCCGGCTTGGCATCGTGCCCGCTCGCCGAGTCGCACAGCACCACCTTGTGGCCGGCCTCGTCGTGCTCGACGTACCAGTAGATGCCTTCGTGCTCGAGCAGCCGCGCGACGAAGTTGAAGTCGGTCTCGCGGTACTGGACGCAGTAGTTCCAGGTCCGGTACGGGCGCAACAGCTTGAACTCGTAGCGCGCGACCGGGTGGTCCTCGAAGACCTGCTTGACGATGTCGGGGACCGACAGCTCCTGGAAGATCCGGCAGTCCGAGGTCCGCGACAGCAGCCACAGCCACGGCTTGAGCTGCATCTCGTAGACGCAGTACTTGCCCTCGAAGCCGCGTTGCGCGAAGCGCGTCACGTAGCCGCTGAGGTAACGCGGCGCGTCCTCGCGCAGCGCGATCGTCAGCGTCGCGGGCTTGCCCAGCAGGTCCGACGCCAGGATGTCCTTGCGCTCGCTCAGCAGCGTCAGCGTCGTGTCTCCGGCGTCGCTCAGACCCTCCCGCGACACACAGGTGTGCACGCGCAGAGTGTCTTCAGGCAAGGCGGTCTTGAGGCGGAAAGGTGAGGCCATGGATCTTGCTGAATCGTCCTGGCCCGCACAGTAGGGGGCGGCTATCGCGCAGGTAAGAGGCGAAGGTCACTTCGGGCGGGGATCGCCCCATATCCTGCAGGCCTCCCCTTCCCCCCTCGAAGCGGGGGGCAGGACTTGCCTCACTCGACATGTCCGGTGCCTCTCCGCGAAAGTCTCGTCTCAAGTCCGCTCCGAAGAGAAGTCATGCCCCAGATCCGCCGCGTCATCGCCCTGGCCGTCCTCGCGGCCTGCGTCTGGGCCTTCCGGGAGGGTCAGCGAGGCACCTTCGGCATGCTCGGCGCCGCAGTGACCATCGTGGCGGTGGTGATCGGTTTCCTGGCGCTGGCCGCGGCGATCTTCAACCTCAAGGTCTTCGGCGATCGAAAGTGGGAAGACAGCGGCTTCGACAATGCCGTGCTCGGCCAACGGTCAGGCCGAACGTTCGGCGTCTTCCTGGCCTTCCTCTTCGGCGGCCCGATGATCTTCATCGCGATCCGCGGCCTGATCCGGGGCGTGATCCCGCCCTTCTGGAAGGCGCCGGACCTTGTCGCCGCGCAGTCGCCGATGCTGTTCGTGCTCTCGTTCGTGCTCTGGCTGGGTGTGGGGATGGTCCTGTCCGTGCTGATCCTCAAGGGCAGCTGGCGAGCCAAGTTCGGCGGCGAGAAGACATCGTCACCCGAAAGCACGTTACGCCGCGGCGATGATGACGGACTACGTCAACCCAAGACATGGCCACACCCCGATGACCGTTGAGTCGCTCCTCATCCGCCGCATTTACACGAAGTCCTCCCGATACGACAAGATCCGAGGCTTTCGGATGGCCTACACGCTCGACGTGGGCGCCAAACGCCCGGAGTTCGTCCTCCTGCCCGGGGACATCCAGCTCATCGAGGGCCAGCAGATCCACATCGTGCGCTGGAAGCCGGGCTCGCCGACGGTGGTCGCCTTCCTCAACGGGGGATACGACAGACCCACCCACCTGCAACCGGGCAGTTGGTTCGGCTTGACGTCGATGGCGCTCCTCAACAACGGCATGGGCATCTTCTATTGCGTGACGGTGGATCAGTTCGCTCCACTTCTCGTCCTTGGACTGAGCTGGCTGGTGGTGAACGGATGGTTGATCCATGACGTCCGGGCACGGTTGAAGTTGAAGCGGGCCCTGCAGGCCCTGCGAGAATTTCAACAGTTGCGCGCGCGCCTTGGTTGGAGACAGCAAGAGCCGGCGTCTTGAAATTTTCGCCAATTGATCGGCCGCCAGTTGCCAGCGCCGATGCAAACGCGACGGATCACGGGATGCATGGGGCAGGTCTTGCCCCGGTAGAAACATTCGGTTGCGAATTCCCACCTGTGCAGAGGCCAAAGTCACTTCGGCCCGACCGGCCCGCCCGGTAACTTCCGGTTCATCCGCATTCTGAAGAGGCGCCGATGCCTGCTGCACGCATTCCCGGGCCCCTGGGCGCCGGGGCCAACACCCACGAGATCGACGACGGCACGATGATCCGCGCCGCGTCCCCGCTGGTGTCGCCGGTCGGCGCCGCGCCGCGCGCCGAGAAGGCGGCCGCGATCGACGACGACACCCGCGCACTGGCCGCCGTCGCCTACGGTGAGGGCTCGACCGGCAACGTCTACGAGGAGATGGCCGCCATCGCCAACGTCCTGGTGCGTCAGCAGAAGGCGCGTGGCTTCGCGACGATCAGCGCGTTCATCAAGACGGACAAGACCTTCGCATTCGCCGCCCATGACGGCAACCAGCGGCACAACAAGCTCAAGAAGGCCACCGCCGAAGAGATCGCCGCCGACACGGGCATGAGCGACGCCGTGCGCGGCGCGCGCAACGCGCTGAGCGCCACCGGGACGGACTATGCGAACGGCGGCTACTTCTGGGACGGCGCCGACATCAAGTCCAACTACGACAAGCATCCCAAGGTGAAGGCCGGCATCCACATCACCGATCCGAAGCACAACATCTACGACATCAAGGACAAGAACGTCCCCGGTGAAGAATGGTGGCGCAGCGCGGCCGGCGCCAAGACCAAGCTGCGCGGCAAATGGGATTACAAGTACGAGTCCACCGCCGCCTACGGCGGAACGATCTTCTGGAAGTACAACGACGACTTCGTGAAGGCCACCAACAACAAGGTGTACGACTGATGCCCGGACTGTCCCGATCGATGCCTCGCCCGCCGCGCCGCTCGCTGCCCCGTTCGCTGACGATCGCTGCAACCGCCCTCGCCGGCTCGCTCTTCGTCGCGTGCGCGGCGCATGCCGACGCCGTGGCCCGCAATGCGACCGAGCTGCGCGACCTCCTGCGCGGCACGGCGACACCCGCCGCACTGGAGCCGATCAAGACCGAAGGCTGGTGCGGTCCGCAGGGCTGCTTCGTCGACGTCGACGAGCTGCGCCTGGATCGCGACAAGGGCGGCTTCGCCAAGGCGCCGGGCGGCAAGCAGCTCGTCCTCGTCGAACACAAGGCCATGGGCGGCGAGCCGCTGCCGGACATCGACTGGACGTCGACGGACGCCTACCGCGTGACGGCCGGCGGTCAGCGCTGGGGCAGCTGCCTGGAGTTCGCACACACCGGCATCGGCAAGAGCGGCGTGTACCAGCGCTGGGTCAGCGTGGTGCTGGTGCCGTTCAGCGGCGGCAAGCCGGCGGGCACGGCGCATCGTTTCGTCGGCTACTGGGCCGGGTGCGATTCGCTGCAGGCCGCTGCCGCCAAGGGTCAGGTCGTGCTCCCGATCATCGAGCACGGTGAGCCGACGGCGTCGAAGCCCCTGCGCCTCGTGAACCAGCAATGCAGCGCCAAGGGCTGCGACGGCGAGATCGACCGCCGGGTGATCGATGGAGATCCTCGCAGCGAGAGCGGCACGGTGACCATCACCGGGGCGAAGTGAGCCTCAGGGTGAGGAACGGACAAGTCGGGCACTAGTCCGCCGGTACGCGCCCCGCCGCATCGAAGGCCGCGAGCCGGCCGCGCCAGACACGCGCCTGCTCCTGCATCCAGGCGCGGAACGCGACGACAGGCGGCAGCTGCAATGCATCGTCGCGGCACACCAGGTAGTGGTGGCGGTTCGCCACGGCCGTCACGGGAGAGACCTGCACCAGTCGGCCGTCGCGCAGCGCGGACCACGCCACCGTCATGCGCGCGAGCGCGATGCCCGCGCCGATCTCGGCCGCGTCGAGCATCACACCGGCATCGTTGAATTCCATCCCGGCGGGCACGCGCGAGCCGTCCAGTCCGGCAGCCTGCAGCCAGAGCGACCAGTCGCCCGTGGTGTGGCGCAGCAGGCTGCGCTCGGGCCACTGTCGCGGGTCGGTGCCGACACGCTCGGCCACGGACGGCGCCGCGACGCTGACCAGGCGGTCGCCGAACAAGAGCTCGCCATGCATGTCGGGCGCTGGCGCGGCGCCGAAGCGGATCGCGAGCATCGGCAGGCGCGGCGGCAGGCTGGCAAGGGCGTAGTCGGTATGGACGGTGACGTCGATGCGCGGATGCGCCGAGATGAAGGACGGCATGGGCGGCAGCAGCACGGCCCGCGCGATGGACGCCAGGGTCGCGATGTGCAGCGTCTGGATCGGCTCGCCCTCCTCGCCATAAACCGCCGCGTGCAGCGCGTTCAGCGGCGCGCCCAATCGCGCCAGCAGGTCATGGCCGGCGCGCGTGAGCTCGACGCGCGGACCGTTGCGCTCGAACAGGGGCAGCGCGGTCCAGGCCTCGAGCTGCTTGATCTGGCGGCTGACGGCGCCCTGCGTCAGGTTCAGCTCCTCCGCGGCGCGGCTGAACTTGCCGTGCCGGGCCGCCGCCTCGAAGACCTGGAGTGAGAACAAGGGCGGCAGGCGTTTGCGCATCTTGCGGAAAGCTCATGGTGAATGTGCACAGACCTCGTTTTGCCACGCGGACTGGCACGCGAAGAATCGTCGAGGTCAGGCCACTCTACCTGTGCAACTCAAGGCATCCATGGACATCGACGCATTGCGCGCCGCGACACCGGGCTGTACCGGCATCGCGCACTTCAACCATTCCGCCGCCTCGCTGCCGTCGCGGGCCGTGCTGACGGCGATCCGCGAGCAGATGGAACTCGAAGCGACGCGCGGCCCGATCGAATCGGCCGCCGCGCCCACCGCCAGGATCGAGGACCTGCGCATCGGCATGGCGAGCCTGCTGAATGCGACGCCGCAGGAGATCGCCTTCACCGACAGTGGCGCGAGCGCCTGGGGGTTGGCCTTCTCCGCACTGCCTGCGTTGCGGGCCGGCGATCGCGTGCTGGTCGGTCGCCACGAATGGGGCGGCAATCTGGCGACCCTGCACATGGCCGCGCAGCGCGTCGGAGCGCGCGTGGAGGTGATCGATGGCGACGAGGACGGCAGCGTCTCGCCGGCCGCGCTGTCGCGGTTGTTGGACGAGCGGGTGCGCCTGGTGGCGCTGACGTGGCTGCCCGCGAACGGCGGGCTGGTGAACCCGGCCGCGGAGATCGGACGCCTGTGCCGCGCGGCGGGCGTGCCCTTCTTCATCGACGCAGGCCAGGCCCTGGGCCAGGTCGCGACCGACGTGCGCGCCCTGGCTTGCGACGTGCTCGTCGGCGCCGGCCGCAAGCATCTGCGAGGACCTCGGGGCACCGGCATTCTCTACGTGCGCCGGGAGTTCCTGCCGACGCTGCAGCCGGCCTTCCTGGACGTGCTGTCGGCACCTTGGGGCGTCGACGGGCCGGTGCTGCGCGACGACGCGCGCCTGTTCGAAAAGGGCGAGGCGTCGCTCGCCCTGCTGCTCGGCCTGGGCGTGGCGGTCCGGGACGTGCTCGCACTGGGCGTGCCGGCGATCCAGGCGCGCATCGGCGAGTTGGCAGGCAGCTTGCGCACGCAACTGCGGCTGATCCAGGGCGTGCAGATGCTGGACCTGGGACGCACTCACTCGGGAATCGTCTCGTTTAACGTGGCGGGCCACGACGCCGTCGAGGTGCGGCAGCGCTTGTCAACGCAAGGGATCAACGTGGCGGCCCATCTGCGCGCCTACACACCGCTGGACATGGCGGCCCGAGGCCTGGACAGCGTCGTGCGCGCGTCGCTCAGCTACCTCAACACCGAGGCGGAGGTGACCCGGCTGGTCGAGGCGATTGACGAGCTGGCGCGTCGCTGATCGCCGCCATCTCCTGCACGGCGATCAGCGCACGACGACCGTGCGGCCTCAGTCGAACGCGTAGTCGAAGTCCCCGTCCTTCACCGCCAGCTCGACCTTCGTGATCGCCTGGCCGTTGGTGACGCGGGTGAGGTACTCGCGGCTGATGCGCGGCAGCACCGTGTTCGTGAGGATCGCATCGACCACGCGGCCGCCGCTCTCCACCTCGTTGCAGCGGCTGATGATCAGCTTGACCACGTCGTCGCCGAAGGTCAGCGGCACGCCGAGGTTCTCGCCCACGCGCTTCTGGATGCGGCCCAGTTGCAGGCGCACGATCTGGCCCAGCATCTCCTCGCTCAGCGGGTAGTACGGGATCGTGACCAGCCGGCCCAGCAGCGCCGCCGGGAAGATCTTCAGCAGCGGTTCGCGCAGCGCCTTGGCGATGCCCTCCGGTTCCGGCATCAGCTCCGGGTCCGCGCACAGCTTCATGATCAGGTCGCTGCCCGCGTTGCTGGTCAGCAGGATGATCGTGTTCTTGAAGTCGATGTGGCGGCCCTCGCCGTCTTCCATGCGGCCCTTGTCGAAGACCTGGAAGAAGAGCTCGTGCACGTCCGGGTGGGCCTTCTCGACCTCGTCCAGCAGCACGATGCTGTAGGGCCGGCGGCGCACCGCCTCCGTCAGCACGCCGCCTTCGCCGTAACCGACGTAGCCGGGGGGCGAGCCCTTGAGCGTCGAGACCGTGTGGGCCTCCTGGAACTCGCTCATGTTGATCGTGATGACGTTCTGCTCGCCGCCGTAGAGCGCCTCGGCCAGCGCGAGCGCCGTCTCCGTCTTGCCCACGCCCGAGGTGCCCGCCAGCAGGAACACGCCGATCGGCTTGCTGGGGTTGTCCAGGCCGGCGCGCGAGACCTCGATGCGCTTGGCGATCATCTCCAGCGCGTGACGCTGGCCCACGACGCGCTGGTTCAGGGTGTCCGCCAGCTGGAGCACCGCCTGCACCTCGTTGCGCACCATGCGACCGACCGGGATGCCGGTCCAGTCCTGCACCACCGCGGCCACCGCCTGTTCGTCGACCTGCGGCAGGATCAGCGGCGCATCGCCTTGCAGCGTCGTCAGCTCGGCGCGCAGGCCGTGCAGTTCGGTGAGCAGCGTCTCGCGCGCCTGCTCCTCGGGAGCGCCCTCGCCCTCCTTGCGCAGCAGCGCGTGCAGCTCCAGCACGCGATCGACCATGCCCTTTTCCTTCAGGTGGCGCGCCTCCAGCTCCGCCTTGCGGGTCTGCGCTTCGTCCAGCTGCGTCGCCACGCGCTGCTTGCGCTCCGCGACGTCCATGCCGATCGCGCCTTCGCGGCCGATGATCTCGCGCTCGATCTCCAGCGCCTGGATGCGGCGCAGGCAGTCCTCGAGTTCCGCCGGCGTCGCATGCTGGCTCACCGCCACGCGCGCGCAGGCCGTGTCGAGCAGACTGACCGCCTTGTCCGGCAGCTGCCGCGCCGGGATGTAGCGATGGCTCAGGCGCACCGCCGCCTCGATGCCCTCGTCGAGCAGCGCCACGCGGTGGTGCTTCTCCAGGATCGAGGCCACGCCGCGCAGCATCAGCACGGCCTTGTGCTCGTCGGGCTCGGGCACCTGCACGACCTGGAAGCGCCGCGTCAGCGCCGGATCCTTCTCGATGTGCTTCTTGTACTCGGCCCAGGTCGTCGCCGCGATCGTGCGCAGCTTGCCGCGCGCCAGCGCCGGCTTGAGCAGGTTGGCCGCGTCGCCGGTCCCGGCCGCGCCGCCCGCACCGATCAGCGTGTGCGCCTCGTCGATGAACAGGATGATCGGCTTGGGCGAGGCCTGCACCTCGTCGATGACCTGGCGCAGGCGGTTCTCGAATTCGCCCTTCATGCTCGCGCCGGCCTGCAGCAGGCCGATGTCGAGCATGTACAGCGACACGTCCTTCAACTGCGGCGGCACGTCGCCCTGCGCCAGGCGCAGCGCGAAACCTTCCACCACCGCCGTCTTGCCCACGCCCGCCTCGCCCGTGAGGATGGGGTTGTTCTGGCGGCGGCGCATCAGGATGTCGACGATCTGGCGGATCTCTTCATCACGGCCGGCGATCGGGTCGATCTCGCCGTTGCGCGCGCGCTCGGTCAGGTCGACGGCGTAGCGCTTGAGCGCCTCCTGCTTGCCCATCGCCGCCGGCGCGATCGCGCCGCTGGCGTCGCCAGGCGCGGCGCCGGGCTCGGCGGCGCGCATCGCGCGTTCGGGCGAGCCCTCCAGGATCTGGTTGAACTTCTCGCCCAGGTCGTCGACGTTGATCTTCTCGAACTGCTTGGACACCGACAGCAGCACGTTGCGCATCGACGCCGTCTTCAGCAGCCCCAGCACCAGGTGGCCGGTGCGCACCTGCTGGTCGCCGAACATCAGCGAGCCGTAGACCCAGCCGCGCTCGACGGCGTTCTCGACCCAGCTCGACAGGTCGGTGACCGAGGTCGCGCCGCGCGGCAGACGGTCCAGCGAGGCCATCAGGTCCGACGACAGCTGCGCCGCGTCCAGCCCGTAATGCTTGACGATGCGATGCAGGTCGGAGTCGGGCGTGTTGAGGATCTGGTAGAGCCAGTGCTGCAGCTCGACGTACGGATTGCCCCGCAGCTTGCAGAACACGGTGGCGCCTTCGATCGCCTTGTAGGCCAGCGGGTTGAGCTTGCCGAAGAGGCTGGTGCGGGCGATTTCAGTCATGACGATGCTCCCTGTGATGCCGGCGGCGTGGCCCGCCCCTTCGCCCGCTGTTGCGGATGGAGGTGCAGGTCGTCCCGGTCGTGACGATGCGGACGGCCGCCCGAGCGGCCCGTCCAGGAGGTGAAGCCCAGGCGCGCGCTGCCGCTGAGCGCCGCGGCGGGCACCTCGTCGCGACGCAGCACGGGCTGCAGCTCCCATTGCAGGTTGTGGCCGACGTACTGCCGGATCCAGTCGTTCAGCGGCCGCCACGCGTCGCCGTCGGGCAGGAAGCCCTCGTACTGGCGCAGCGTCAGCGGCCCCAGGACGACGCGGAAACGGTACTGCCGGTCCCAGGCCTTGTTGCCTGCGGACGTGTTGCGCCCCAGGCGCGGCAGCTCGCGGCCGATGCGCTCGGGCCGCTGCCGGGCGAAGCCCAGCCGCGTGCGTTCGCCGTCCTCGACGGGCAGCCAGTGCGGCACGTGCTGCTCGATGCGGACGGGCACCTTGAAGTGCGACGACAGGATCTTGGCGAGTCCTTCCGGATGCTGCGCGCGTCCGCCGTGCAGACCGGCCTGGAACAGGCGCGCCGTCTGCGGCAGCGAGTCGCCGGGCCGCTGCGCGCCGTCGAGTCCGGTCGCCGCGCCCAGCCAGGCCGCGTAGCGGTCCGTCGCCGGCCGGTCGTGCTGCACGGCCGGCTGCGATTGCGCCCAGGCGCGGTAGAAGTGCAGCAGCAGCCGGTGATGGAAGACGTCGAGGAAACGGCTCAGCGTCGGATCGCCGCGCTGGTGCAGCCGCTCGCGGGTGTACTCCGTCAGGTGCAGCGGCATCGGCCCCTGCGGGCCGAGCAGGCCGAAGAAACGCACGCCCAGTCGCGGCGCCGGCCCCTGGCCGCGGGTGAGGCTCTGCAGCGCCGCCGGCGCGAAATCGAGCTCAGGCTCCTGGCCCAGCCGGATCGCCTCCTGCGAGGGCCGCAGGCCGCGACCCAGCCGCGGCACGTCGGGCGTCAGGCCCTCGATGCGGCGCAGCAGCGCGAAGAAGTCATGGGCCCAGGGCGTCGCCTCGACGTCCTCGAAGAGCGCGCGCAAGGCGGCATCGCGCTCATTGCGTTTCTCGGGCCGGCGCGCGAGCAGGGACTCGGGCGCCGGCGCGGCAGCGTCGTCGGATCCGGCATCGGATGCCTGCGCCACGGCACCGCCGCCGGAGGCTCCGGCGTCGTCGTCGTCCGGGGTCGAACCAGGGCCGGGGATGTTCATCCGCGCCCCCCGTCGCGGTCGCCGGAGCGGTCGTTGGCGCGTTCGCCGCCGCGGTCGCCGCGTCCTTCCGCGTCGCCGCCGATGCGCGGCGCCCAGCGCTTGACCAGGCCGCGCTGCGTCGTGCGCAGGCTCAGCTGGGTGAAGCTGTTGATCGCGGCATGGCGCGTGAAGTAGCGCTCCAGCACGCTCGCGAAGAGGAAGCTGCTGTGGCCCTGGAACGCGTGCTCGTCGAGCTCCAGCGTGATCTCCGCGCCGGTCCCGAAACTCAAGGGACCGGTGAACGGCAGGCGTCGCACGACCGACTGCGAGGCGACGGCGCGCACGCCTTCGATCTGCCGCAACCAGCCGGCGTCGCCCGGCGGGCCGTACAGCGCCAGCAGGCGTCGCAGCGTGGCGGCCGCCTGCGCGGGCGGCTCGTCGCCCCAGGGCAGCTGCTGCTGCGTCAGCAGGCCGACCAGGCTCCAGCCCGCTTCGCCCGCCGGCTGGCGATTCACCGGCCGCGTCGGACCGTGCACCGCGTCCACCTTCAGGACCGGCCCGGCCGCGTCGAGCCGCCACACGCCGGCGCCGTTGTGCGGCAGCAGCATCGGCAGGTCGCGGTTGGTGACCAGCGCCGAGACCGACAGCTGACGGATGTCCTCGCGATACGGCGCATGGCGCGGATCGACCAGCGAGAGGAAGACCTCGTCGCCGATGTAGCCGGTGCGCGGTCCCTGCTCCTTCTGGCGCGACGACATCAGGCGCGGCTCGCGGCGCGCGGTGTAGAAGCCGGGCGCGTCCGGCGGCGCCTCGTGATAGGTGGCGTAGAGCGGTTCGAAACTCTGCTGGCCGAGCGCCCCGGCGCCGTAGCCGATCACCGACTGCAGGCTGTGGATCTCGTAGTCCATCGGCCGGGTGCGGTCCGGCACGACGTGGTATTCCCAGCTGCCGGTTCCGAGCTGGATCCGGTCCAGCCGCTTCGGGAACAGGTTGATCGCCGGCGTGCAGTGCAGCGAGACGCTGTCGACGTCGACCATGGCCTCCAGCGCGCCGTCGCCGCGGGAGAAGAACAGCACGATCTCGAAAGACGTGCCGTCGATGCGCGCGAGCCGGTCGGCCAGTTGATCGATCTCGAGGAACAGGAAACGCCGCGGCATCGCCGCGAGCTCCTGCATCAGCCGGCTGCCGGAGAAGCTGCGATGCGATTCGGGCAGCAGCGCCTCGTCGGGCGAGAAGCCCAGCGGGCGGATGCTGGTCGCGGGCCGCCACTGCACGGGCACCGCCGCCGCGTCGATGCCGTCCCCGGTGACGAAGCTGCCCAGCGGTGCGCCCAGCGCCAGCTCATGCAGCCGGTAGGCGACCTCGTCCGGCGCGCTCAGGTACAGCGCGAGCCGGTCCAGTCCGAGCTGCCGCACGGGAATGCCGCCGCCGGTCCTGAGCTTGAGCCGCACGCCGCCGCGACTGCCCGCGGCATCGGGAAGCCGCGACACCGGCAGGTCCGGCGCATGGGTGAAGTACTGGACGTCGTCCAGCGTCAGCGGCCAGAGCGTGACGTCGTGGGCGGTGCGGAACTCGCAGCGCGTGTCCTGCCCGCGCGGGATCGCCGACTGCAGCACGCTGCCGCGCGGCACCGGATGGCCCTTGGACAGGTTGGGGTCGGTCGGATCGACGTTCAGGCGCGCGATCATCATCGACGGGATGGGCGCCAGGAAGTTCGGGTAGATCGATTCCAGCAGGTGCGAGATCAGGCGCGGATGTTCCGCGTCCAGCTTGAGCTGCACGCGCGCCGACAGGAAGGCGAAGCCCTCCAGCAGCCGCTCGACATAGGGATCGGCGACCTCGGCATCCTCCAGCCCGAGCCGGGCGGCGATTTTCGGGAAGTCGCGCGCGAACTCGGCGCCGACCTCGCGCAGGTGGGCGAGTTCGTCGTTGTACAGGCGCAGCAGGCGCGGATCCATCGCGTGACCTCAACCCTCGCGGACTTCGACCTGGCCCGCCTCGAGGTCCATCTGCGTGCGCAGCAGGATCTCCAGCGGGATCGGCTGCGCCCAGAGATGGCCGCGGATGTCGAACTCGATCACGTTGTGGGTGTCCATGACGCTCTGCGTCTCGATCGCGCGGACCTCCAGCGTGTCCGGCAGGATGCGCGGCTCGAAGCGCAGGATGGCCTGGCGGATCTGCTTCTCCAGCAGGTGCACGTCGATGCGCGAGGCCAGTTGCCCCGACAGCGCCGGCAGCCCGAAGTTCAGCACACTGTCGCCCACATGGCCGTAGGGATCGCATTCCTTGCCCATCGGCTGGATCGCGTTGAACAGCCAGCCCAGGTCGCGCAGCACCGCCTGGCGCAGCTGCGACTTGGTCATGACGCGGCGTTCCTCCGCCTCGACGCGGTGGAAGGGATCGTCGTCGGTCAACCGGTCCAGCAGGGCCGGTTGCAGGCGGTCGCGGTGGATCTGGCTCATGAGCGCGTCGCGCTCATGGCTGGCGCAGTTCGATCAGGCGCGCGTCCAGCAGCCCGGTCTCGCCCTGGTCGGTCATCAGCACGCGCTGGCCGACGCCGGCGTACTGGTCGTCCTGCGAGCCCGGCAGCGCCTGCCACTCGGTGCGGCGCGCCATCCAGACGCGCTCGTCGTCGAAGGCCACGCTGCGCGGATAACGCGTCGGGATCAGCGCGACGGAGCCGCCGCCGTTGGGGAATTCGAGGTGCGCCGCGGACCACACGAGATCGCGCAGGTCCGTCGGCGGCTCGATGTGGATCTCCTTGATCGCGGAGAACGGCACCCAGCAGTAGCGGCCGTTGATCACCGCCTCCAGCACCGGCCCGAGGCGCGAGTCGCCGTCGCAGATCCAGTCGAAGGCCTGGCCGTCGATCGCGCCGGCGGTCGCGGGCGCGGCGTCCAGCGCCTGCGCGCGCAACTGCCGCGCGCCGGCGACGTCGCCGTCATGCTCGACCTTCAGCGAGTGCACCAGGTTCGCGACCCATTCAGCCGGCTCGCCCATCACCATCGGCGTGGTGCGGCCCTCGAAGACGGCCTCGCGCACCAGCTCGCACTTGAGCGCTTCGCGGTAGGTGTTGACCATCGCCAGCGTGCCCGCGTCGAGCTCGCCGCAGACTTCCAGCTGCGCGGCCGCACGCGCCCATTGGCCCGTCACCGCCAGCAGCTGGAACAGCATCGTGCGCAGCTTCGCATCCTGCGGACGCTGACGGACTTCCGCCTGCGCCGCGGCCAGCGCCTCGGTCGGTCGGCCCGCGGCCAGCAGTTCCTGCACTGCGCTCATTCAAGACTCCCGTGGAATTCAATGCCCCGGCGGGCCCGTGAGCGCGCCGTAAGGACCTCAGGTGAGGTCGTCGTCGAAGGTGTGCGTGCCGCCCATTGCGCCCTTGGCGTTCTGGGTGCGGTACTCGATGTTGACCTTCTGGAAGCTCATCGAGATGCGCTCCACCGGCGCGCCGGTCTCGTCGCAGTCGATGTCGTAGGAGGCGATGCGCGCCTTCTCCAGCGTCAGGCAGAAGTAGTCCTCCTGCGAGCCGCCGGCCTTGCGCAGGTAGAGCTTGGAGCTCTTGACCTCGTCGTTGGTCGCGACGGCGCTCATCAGCGCGGTGCTGGCGCTGTCGAGGCCCTTGGTGATCGTCAGCTGGCGGTAGCTGCGGCGACCGGTCTGCTGACCGGCCACGGCATCGCCCGCGGCGCCCACGCCCCAGCTGAAGCCGCGCACGACGATGTCGTTGGCGTGGCCCGCCGAGGTGGACTCGCCCTTGACCTTGCCCGCGCGCTTGAGCGACAGGTCCAGGTACATGTCGGCGCTGTTCGCGCCGCTGGTCAACGGATTCATCTTTCGCTCCGGCATGGACAACGGATGACGGCCCCTGCTGGCACCCGACGGCGGCACCCCACGGTGGTACCCCACGGTGACGTGCGACAGCACCAAGCGGCGGCCCCCGCCGCCGAACCATCATTCGTTGTCCGAGCGCGGCGCGCCGGGCCTGAGCCCGTCGCGCCGCGGGATCGTCGACGGCAGCGACCCGGCGCGACGCCGGCGTGCCGCCATCAACGCATCAACGCGTTTCGGTCGTGGCCACGTTCCAGCCGAACTTGACCGCGCCGCCCAGGCCGCCCTTGGCGTCTTGGGCCTTGTACTCGAACTCGATGTCGGCGTAGGACACCGACACGCTTTCGCTGATCTCGCCGCCGGCCGAAGCGGACGGGGAGACGGCGGTCACGAGGACTTGCTTCAGGGTGACCTTCAGGAAGTCCTGCTGGCCTTCACCGGCCTTGCGGCAGGTCAGCACGGCCTGGTCGAAATGCTTGCCCGAGGCGCAGGCCTTGGCCAGCACCGGGGACGCCTTGTCGTAGTAATGCGCGAACACGAACTGGCCAGGAACGCCCTTGCCCTTGCCCGAACCGGTACCGGCGGCGGCGGTGCTTTCCTGACGGACGTCCCACGACCAGGCCAGCAGGTCGATCTCGCCCTTGTGGTCCTTGTGGGTGGATTCGCCTTCGACTCCGGCGAACTTCAGATTGGCGTCGATCGTCATGGTCGATTTCTCCTAGATGAACTCTGTGAAAACAGTCTCCGCCTCGACGCTGACCGCGACGGAGACCAGGGATTTCGGACCTGGGAAGGTCCGGATGGCGGGGTGCCTCGAAAGTTCAGAACGCGCCTTCCAAGGCGCTCCCTTCAACACGTCGCGCGTCGTTGCGCGCGATTCTCAAATTCAGGTTCAGCGTCACTTGCCCTTCTGCGAGGGCAGCGTCGAGACCAGCCGCAGCGACACGGTCAGGCCTTCGAGCTGGTAATGCGGACGCAGGAAGAATTTCGACGAGTAGTAGCCGGGGTTGCCCGGGATCTCCTCGACGACCACTTCCGCGGACGCCAGCGGCTTCTGCGACTTCGTCGTCTCCGACGAGTTCGCCGGATCGCCGTCGACGTAGTTCATGATCCACTTGTTGAGCCACTTCTCCATGTCGCCGCGTTCCTTGAACGAGCCCACCTTGTCGCGCACGATGCACTTCAGGTAATGCGCGAAGCGGTTGCAGGCGAACAGATACGGCAGGCGCGCGGCCAGGTTGGCGTTGGCGGTGGCGTCGGGGTCGTCATACTCGGCGGGCTTCTGCAGCGACTGCGCGCCGATGAACGCGGCGAAGTCCGAGTTCTTGCGGTGCACCAGCGGCATGAAGCCGTTCTTGGCCAGCTCGGCCTCGCGGCGGTCGCTGATCGCGATCTCCGTGGGGCACTTCATGGCCACGCCGCCCTCGTCGGTCGGGAAGGTGTGGGCCGGCAGGCCCTCGACCGCGCCGCCCGCTTCCACGCCGCGGATGCGGGTGCACCAGCCGTAGGTCTTGAACGAGCGGTTGATGTTGGTCGCCATCGCGTAGGCCGAGTTGGCCCACGTGTACTTGCCGTGTTCGCCGCCGCCGGTCTCTTCCTCGAAGTTGAAGTCCTCGACCGGATTCGTCTTCGAACCGTAGGGCAGGCGCGCCAGGAAACGCGGCATGGCCAGACCGATGTAGCGCGCGTCGTCGGACTCGCGCAGCGACTTCCAGGCGGCGTACTCGGGCGTGCTGAAGATCTTGGTCAGGTCGCGCGGGTTGGCGAGTTCCTGCCACGAGCCCATCTGCATCAGCGACGGGTTCACCGCGGCGATGAAGGGCGAGTGCGCGGCGGCCGAGACCTTGGCGATCTCGCCCAGCAGCTCGACGTCCGGCGGGCTGTGGTCGAAGTAGTAGTCGCCGACGATGGCGCCGAAAGGCTCGCCGCCGAACTGGCCGAATTCCTCTTCGTACACGCGCTTGAAGATCGGGCTCTGGTCCCAGGCCGTGCCCTTGTAGCGCTTGAGCGTCTTGCCGAGATCGTTCTTCGAGATGCTCATCACGCGGATCTTGAGCTGCTCGTCGGTCTCGGTGTTGTTGACCAGGTAGTGCAGGCCGCGCCAGGCCGATTCCAGCTGCTGGAACTCGGCGTGGTGCAGGATCGCGTTGACCTGCTCCGACAGCTTCTTGTCGATCTCGGCGATCATGGCCTCGATCGAGACGATGACGTCGCTGCCGATCAGCGTGGTCTGCGACAGGGCCTGCTGGGCCAGCGTCAGCACCGCCTGCTCGACGGCGGACTTGGCCTCGTCGGTCTTGGGCTTGAATTCCTTGTTCAGCAGCGAGGCGAACTCGCCGCCTTCGTACTCGATGCCCTGCAATGAAGGCGCGTGTTGCGCGAGGGTGTCATCGGCCATGGTGCGTGCTCCGTGGGATCCGTGGGTCGGTTCTTGAATCGGTTCTGGAAGGCGTCAGCGGCGCGCTCACTGCGCGGCGCCGTCGTCGGGCTTCTGGGCCGAGGCCAGCGACTTGAGCAGCGCCTCGTCCTTGACCACCTTGGCGATCAGTTGCTCGGCGCCGGCCTTGCCGTCCATGTAGGTGATCAGGTTGGCGAGCTGCTGGCGCGCCTCGAGCAGCTGCTTGAGGCCGTCGACCTTGCGCGCGACCGCGGCCGGCGAGAAGTCGTCCATCGACTCGAAGGTCAGGTCGACCATCAGGTTGCCTTCGCCGGTCAGCGTGTTGGGCACGGCGAAGGACACGCGCGGCTTCATGGCCTTCATGCGGGCGTCGAAGTTGTCGACGTCGAAGTCCAGGAACTTGCGGTCCGACACCGGCGGCAGCGGCTCGGTGGGCTTGCCCGACAGGTCCGACAGCACGCCCATCACGAACGGCAGCTGGACCTTCTTCTCGGCGCCGTAGAGCTCGACGTCGTACTCGATCTGCACGCGCGGGGCGCGATTCCTGGCGATGAACTTCTGGCTGCTGGTGGCCATGGGATGCTCCTTGAAGCGGGGATCGGGTGAAAGGTCGGAACGTTGAAGAACGGGCTCGGTGTCGGTGTCGCGGTCGGGCGCTTACTCGCTGGTCGTGCCGGCGAGCTTCTCGATCTCGTGCACGCCCTCGGGGTTGAGGTCGCGCATGATCTCGAGGAAGCTCTTGCTCATCAGCCGCTGCGCGCGGCGGATCAGCAGCGGCGCGGGATTGCTGGGCTCGTGGCGCTCGATCCAGTCGCAGACGCGTTGCAGCGCGCGGACGGCGTCATCGCGGCTGGCGATGGTGCCGGGCGCGGCGACCGCGCCGACGGTCGCGCCGCCGAAGCCACCGACACCGCCGGCCGGCGCACCGGTCGCGTCGTCCGCGGCGGGCGCGTCGCCGCCCTGCCCCTGCAGTTGCCCGGCGGCCGCGACGAGCGGCTTGAACAGGCGCAGCAGCGGCGAGAAATCGGGTCCTTGTCCGGCGCCGAGCGGCACTTCGATCGCCGCGACGATGCCTTGCACCGTCGGCAGCGCCTCATGCAGCCGGGCGGCGAAGGCGGGATCGTTGGCGGCCTGCGACGCCAGGCCGGCCATCAGGCCTTCGGGCGACGGCACGGACTCATCGCCCATCGGATCGGCATTGCCCAGCGCCAGTTCCACGTCGCGCAGCCGGGGACCGCCGCGCTGGCCGGTCAGGCTCGCGGCGCGCAGGTCGGCGATGCCGGCCATGACGCTGGTCAGCGGTTGCAGCGCGTTCAAGCGCATCGTCGGGTCGTCGTGGTCGGACGCGTCCAGTTGCGGATGCACGTGCGCCCACTGTTGTTCCAGCAGACCGCGGATCAGCGCCAGGCCGTCGATGGCCGCGCCCAGTCCTTGCAGCCGGGCGCCGGCGCGCACCAGCCAGACGGCGACGCGCAGGTCGCGGGTGCGCCTGGCCAGCGCCAGTGCCTGCTCCTGGACCGCGTGCCAGTCGGGCTCCTCGGCCGGGATGATGGTGTCGCCGAACTGCTGCTCGGGTTTGCCCGCGCCCGCCGCTTCCAGGGCGAGGAAGGCAGGGTCGTACTCCAGGTCGGCGCCGCATGGGGCGTCGTCCTGCAAGGGGGCAAGCAGCGAATCGAGGTCGAGGTCAGCCATCGCGTCGGAGGCAGCAAAACGGTTGCATGCCATGGACTCTATTGAGGGCTGTAACTGCGCGCAGTGGTCGAAAGTCACTTTGGCGCAAGTGGGGGGCGCTCAGGCTAGGGATTGCCGCCCCTCGCAAGTCAGGCGGACGCCCCTTTGCGGACCGCGGGACACCCTCTTACGAGGTACCAGGATGAATGCCAGCCGTCAGCAACATTAACAATGTGTTTCGGTGCGGGACAAGAACGCGGCGACCCACTCATACTCCGGCCCCGCAAGACCTGTCCCCTGCGGGAGGGACAGGCCCTCCCCCGCTGCAAGAGCTCCCCCATGAAGCACCCGGCTGATTCCCCTCTCAACGCGCTGACGAACGCGCCGACGAACGCGCCCGTCGCGCCGGCCGCGCCGACGCTCGTCGCCCCGCTGCCTCCCGGCGTCGACCGCCGTCGCCTGCTGACACTGGCAGGCGCCAGCGCGCTGCTGTCCGCCTGCGGCGGTGGCGGCAGCGGCGGCGGGGACGCGCCGGCCACGCCGGCGGCACCGCCATCGGGATCGCCGCCCGCCTCCCCACCACCGCCCGCATCGCCCCCCCCTCCGGCGGCGCCGCCACCGTCGGGATCGCCTCCGGCTTCACCTCCTCCTCCGGCCTCGCCCCCGCCGCCGCCGCCTCCTCCTCCCCCGCCGCCTCCCTCATCGGTCAAGCGCGGCGTCGCCTACGACCTCAAGGACGCGGCCGACTTCAACGCGCTGTCGGGCGGCAGCGTGGGCTGGTGGTACAACTGGGCGCTCCAGCCCAACGCGACCGTGGTCGCGCAGCCGTCGATCGCCGGCGCGCTGGAACACGTGCCGATGCTGTGGAACTTCAACTTCAACACGGCGCAGGTCGTGACGGCGCTGAAGGCCCGGCCGACGGTGCAGTACCTGCTGGTGCTCAACGAACCCAACCTCACCGACCAAGCCAACCTCTCGCCGGCGGATGCCGCCGCGCAGTGGCCGCGCTTCGAGGACGTCGCCCGCCAGACCGGCGTGAAGATCGTCGGCCCCGCGATCACCTGGGGGACGATGGCGAACTACGCCGATCCGGTCGTGTGGATGGACGCGTTCATCGCCGCCTACCGCGCCGCCAACGGCGGCCGCGACCCGCAGATCGACGCGATCGCCTTCCATTGGTACGACTACGGCCTGGGCGGCCAGCTGGACCGGCTCAAGAAGTACGGCAAGCCCTTCTGGGTCACCGAGATGGCCAACTGGCACAACGGGGACGGCAGCGCGCAGATCGACACCGCCGCGAAGCAGAAGGCGCAGATGGCCGACATGGTCCAGACCTGCGAGTCGCGCACCGACGTGGTCCGCTACGCCTGGTTCACCGGCCGCTGGTCGAACGACGTGCACTTCACCAGCCTGCTCGGCAACACCGGCGTGTTGACCGAGGTCGGCCAGCACTACAAGAGCCTGCCGAAGTCCTGATGGACCGCAGACCTCACTGAACTCAGGTTGACCACCCCTCGACGCGCAGGCCCAGGCCCGTCGACAAGACGAGGTGAGGCGAGGCGAGGCGAGGCGGTCTAGCGCAGCGCGGCGAGCAGTGCCGCCTGCGCGACGCGGCGGCGCTCCGCCCCATCGGTGGTGTCGCGCCCGTCGGCGGGTGCGAGCACCGCCTGCACCGTCATCACCGGGACCGCCGCCGCCGCCGTCAACCGCCGCAACACCGCCGGCGGCAGGTCGTCACACGCGACGGCGCCGTACAACTGCCCCAGCAGGCGGGCGATCTCCTCCAGCGCGGCGCCCTCCTCAAGCATCCGCTCGGGATCCAGCACGGTCACCTGCGCGCCCAGTTCGAGCGCCACCTGCTTGAACAGGCTGGGGGCCGGCGCGCCCTCATCCCCGCACACCATCCCCATCCTCATGCCCAGCAGGGGCTGATGCGTCGTGCGCGGAAGCGGCGTCGTGCGCGGGAACGGAGCGTGTGGGGGCATGGTCGGACGCGTGGCGTGGCGGAGGGGGAAACAGCGGCATGGCGGAGGCGGAGGCCGAGGCGGACGCGGCGGACGAGGTGGACGCGACATCGCACCGGAGGCCGAGGTCCGCAGCGTAGTCAGCTCCCGACGAAGCGGGTTGACCAATGTCAATGCGCAGGCCTTGCGTCACCCAGGCGCGGCGGGGTGCGGGCCGGGCTCGACGGATCGTTACCGAACCGTCACCGAGGGTTCACCGACTGTTGCTGATCGATGTCAAGGATTGGTTCCGCGGTTGCGGGCCGTTTCTAGCATTCCCGGCAATCCCTCCAACCACGAGACCCTCATGCAAAGCGCCATCGCCCTCGCCTCCCCTCCGAGCGACCTCTCCCGCGATCGCCTGCGCGATGTGCCGGTCGGCCGGCCGCGCATCGCCGTCGCGGCTGCCGCGGCAGCCGCAGCGCCCGCGGCGCCCGCGGCGCCCCGGCCGCTTCGTGACCTCGCCCTCGCCCTGTCCTCCGACGCCGCGCTCGTCGCGGACACCGCCCCGGGGCTGATCGCGCCCGACTTCGGCCTGCAGGAACGCCCACCGCTGTCGCTGTCCGTCGCGGAGCCGCACGTGGTCGCCCGCGACCCGCAGCAGCGCATGCTGGAGGTGATGCGCACCATCCGCGACATCCTCCAGCCCGCGGCCAAGG
This sequence comes from Roseateles sp. GW821-FHT09G09, assembly GCF_059415965.1. NCBI lineage: Bacteria > Pseudomonadati > Pseudomonadota > Betaproteobacteria > Burkholderiales > Sphaerotilaceae > Roseateles > Roseateles sp. GW821-FHT09G09. Next base: position 20,468 of record NZ_JBWKOG010000010.1, read on the forward strand.
TGGTGCGCGCCGGCGACATGATCTTCCGCGCTTCCCAGCCCTTCAACACGGTCTATCTGATCAATGCCGGCGCGTTCAAGCTGGTGAGCCGCAGCCTGGACGGCCGCGAGCAGATCGTCAGCCTGAAGTTCCGCGGCGACTGGCTGGGCTTCAGCGGCATCGCGCACGGCCGCCATCCCTGCGACGCGGTCGCGATGGACACCGGCAACATCTCGATCATTCCGTACGACACGCTGCTCCAGGCCTGCGCCCGCCATCCGGAGATGATGGCCGTGGTCCACGAAGGCATGAGCGCCGAGATCACCCACGAACGCCAGTCGCTGATGTCGGTCTGCACGCTGGCGTCGCTGGCGCGGGTGGCGGAGTTCCTCTGCGCCTGGGCGCGCAGCATGCATCAGCGCGGGCTGCGCGCCGACGAACTCACGCTGCGCATGACGCGCGCCGATCTCGGCAACTTCCTCGGCATGACGCTGGAGACGGTCAGCCGCTGCCTGTCCAAGCTGAACCGCGAAGGCCTGATCCTGTTCGGCGAGCGCGGCCGGCGCCAGATCTCGATCCCCAACCGCGAACGGCTCGAGCAGTTCGTGATCGGCGGTTCGATGGCGCGGGGGAAGCTGGCGACGGCGGCATGAGTCCGGAATGAGTCCGGCATGAGTCCGGCGCGAGTCCGGTGAGCCAGGCCTGGAATCCTGCCGCCGCCGCAGGTGCACGATGGCGTCGTCCGTGTCCTCAGCGCGACAGCACCTTCCCGATGGCCCGCGCCAGCGCGTCGCGCTCATAGGGTTTGGGCAGCAACGCCCAGTCCAGCGCGTTGTCATGCCCAGACGACAGCAGCTCCGCCGAGAACCCCGACATCAGCAGCACGGCGATGTCCGGCCAGTGCTGCCGGACTTGTGACGCCAGTTCGGTCCCGCGCATGCCGGCGCCCAACGCGATGTCGCTCAGCAGCAGATGCGGCAGCGCAAGGCCCCCGGACGCGTCGGCTGCATCGTCCAGATCGCGCAGATGCCACAGATGCCGCAGCGCTTCCTCCGCGCTGGCGCAGGCCGTGACGCTGCAGCCCAGGTCGGTCAGGTAGCGGCGCGCGACCGCGCGCACCTCCGCGTCATCCTCGACCAGCAGCACGCGCAGTCCCGGCGGCACCGCCGCAGCCGCCGCAGCCGCCGCCTCGTGCTCGACGGCCTCGCGCTTCGCTGCCGGCGGCTGGGGCAGGATCAAGGACAAGGTCGTGCCGTGGCCCGGCGTGCTGTCGATGCCGATCGCCCCGCGCGACTGCCGCGCGAAACCGTAGACGGTGCTCAGTCCCAGCCCGGTGCCGCGCCCCGGCTGCTTGGTGGTGAAGAACGGCTCGAAGGCGCGCTCCCTGACGTCCTCCGGCATCCCCATGCCGCTGTCCGAGATCGCGATGCGGACGTAACGCATCAGGGGGACCTCGATGCCCTCAAGGCCCTCGAGGCCCTCGGGCGTCGGATCGTCGCCGTCCTCCAGCTCGCGGCGCAGTGCCGGCGGGATGGCCGTCAACGGCGCGGCCTCGAAGACCAGGTCGCCGCCCTCAGGCATCGCGTCGCGCGCATTGATGGCGATGTTGAGCAGCGCCGATTCCAGCTGCGCCGGATCGGCCTGCACGTCGGGACAATCGGCGGCCACCTCGATGCGGATGCGGATGCGCTGGTCGAGCGTGCGGCGCAGCATGTCGGCCAGCGAGCGCAGCATCGCCGCCACGTCGACGCTGGCCGGCTGCAGGCGCTGCCGGCGCGAGAACGCCAGCAGCTTGCCGGTCAGCTCCGCGCCACGTCGCGACGCCCGCGTCGCCGCCGCGACCAGTTGCGGCGCGAAGCCGTCGTCGGTCACCGCGGGCAGCTCGGCCAGCACCTGCAGGTTGCCCTGGATCACGGTCAGCAGGTTGTTGAAGTCGTGCGCGATGCCGCCCGTCAGTTGACCGACGGCCTCCAGCCGCTGGGAGTGGTTCAGCGCTTCCTCGGTCTGCGCCCGCTGCAGGCAGGTGCCGAGCAGATTGGCCACCGATTCCAGGAAGCGCATCTCCGCATCACCGAAGCGTCGCGGCTCGCGCGAGCGCACCGCGAGCGTGCCCACGGGACGTCCCCGATCGGACAGCGGGACCGCCAGCGCGGACACCAGGCCCGCCTGCAGGTAGGTCGGCGGCACGGCGAAGCGCTGCTCGTTGCGGTAGTCCTCGACCACGACCGGACCGCCCTGCGCCAGGACGAACCCCTGCGGCGTGTCCGGCCGGTTGGCGACCTTCGCACCGAGGCCCTCGCCGTCCAGCAGGCCGACGCCGCCGGCCAGGCGCAAGGCGGTCCGGCCCGGCTCGAGCAGGAACACCACCGCCAGGTCCGCCTCCAGCGCCTGGGCGGCGATCGAGGGCACCTGACGCAGCACCTCCTGCGGATCGAGCGAATCGACGGCGATCCGGCCCAGTTGGGCCAGATGCTCGCTGTAGCGCGCCCGCTGCAAGGCCTGGCGCACGCGCGGGTACTCGGCGACGCTGCGGATCGAGGCCATCGTGTACGGCAGGCCGAGCGGCTGCAGCGGGCTCAGTGCGATCTCCACCAGCACCTCCGATCCGTCACGTCGGCGGGCGACCAGCTCGGTGGCGGTGCCGCCCATGGGCCGCGACCGCGGCGCGCTGTCGTAGGCATGCCGGTACGCGGCGTGGCGCGGGCGGATGCTGTCGGGGACCAGCATCTCGACCGGGGCGCCGATGAGGGCCTCGTGGGCGTAGCCCAGCAGTTGGGTGACCGTCGGATTCGCGAGCCGGATCAGCCCCTGGTCGTCGACGAGCAGCAGACCGTCCGGCGAGGCGGCGAACAGCGCGCGGAAGACGGCGGATGGGTCGAGGCCGGAGGATCCACCGCCATTGGCGCCGATCATGTCGCCCGCGTCGACCGCATCGACCGCATCGACCGCGCCGGCGGCGGCGCCCTTGCCCGGGTCGCCCATGACGGCGCTCAGGTCGAGCGCGTCGAGGTCACCCTCGGCGCGAACAGGTAGCCGGCGCCGCGCACCGACTTGATCCACTGTCCCTCGCCCGACTCGGCGCCGAGCTTGCGACGCAGCCGCCCCACCTGCACGTCGATCGTGCGGTCGAAGGGCCCGGACTCGCGACCCCGCGTGTGCTCGAGCAGGAAATCCCGCGACAGCACGCGCCCCGGATGCAGCAGGAAGATGTGCAGCAGGTCGAACTCGCCGGTCGTCAGCGCGACCTCGCCACCGTCCGGTCCGGTCACGCGGCGCGCGGACAGGTCCACGGTCCACCCCTCGAAGTGCATGCGCTCGCGGCCGACGGACAGGTCATGGACGACCTCGCCAGCGGATGCTGGCGGAGCGACCGTCGATCCGGGCGCCAGGCGCCGCAGCACGGCCTTCACGCGGGCGACCAGCTCGCGCAGGTCGAAGGGCTTGGTCACGTAGTCGTCCGCGCCGACCTCCAGCCCGACGACCTTGTCCACCGCGTCGCCGCGCCCGGTGACGATCACCAGGCCGCAGCGCCAGTGCTCGCGCAACTGGCGCGCGATCACGAAACCGTCCTCGCCGGGCAAGCCCAGGTCCAGCAGCACGAGGTCCGGCGTGTCCGCCGCCATCAGGTCCATCAACGCCCGGCCGGTGTGGCGCTGCGTCGTGCGGAAGCCGTGCGAGGCGAGGTAACCGGCCAGGAGCTGGGTGATGTCCGGCTCGTCGTCGAGGATCGCGACATGGGCGGGCTTCGTCGCGGAAGAAGTGAAATCGGGCGCGGTCATGAGGCCCGATTAGAGCGCGTCCGCGCGGATCAGCCGCTCCAGCGTGCGCGTCAGGCGATCGAGGTCGATGGGCTTGACCATGTGCTCGTCGAAGCCGCTGCTCAGCGCCTTGTCGCGATCGGACGCTTGGCCGTAACCGGTCAGCGCGATCAGGCGCGGCGCGGCCTCGCCGAGTTCGCGATGGATCAGCGTCGCCAGCTGGTAGCCGTCGATGACGGGCATGCCGATGTCGAGCACCGCGGCGTCGAAGCGCGACGCGCGCACCCGTTCCAGCGCCTCCTGCGGCAGCGTCGTCGTGACGACGTCGTAGCCGGCGTAGCGCAGCGCCATGCCCAGCGTCTCGGCGGCGTCGCGGTTGTCGTCCACCACCAGCACCCGCCCCTGCACAGGCGGCAGCGTGTCCAGCGCCTCGGTGGCCGGCCCCGGCGCGGGCGGCGCGACGTGGATCTCCGCCGGCAGCGTCACGCGGAAGGTCGCGCCCAGCCCCGACCCGGCGCTGTGCACCGCCACCTGCCCGTGATGCATCTCGACGAGCTGCTTGACGATCGCCAGTCCGATGCCGAGCCCGCCCTTGGAGCGGTCCAGCGTGGTCGAGCCCTGCTCGAACAATTCGAACACGCGCGGCAGCATGTCCGCGTCGATGCCGGCGCCGTTGTCCTGCACCTCGATCACCAGCGAATCCCCCACGGCACGGGCCGCCACGCGGATCTCGCCGTTGGTCGGCGTGTACTTGGCGGCGTTGCTCAGCAGGTTCACCAGCACCTGCCGCAGCCGGGCCCGGTCGCCCATCAGCCGCAGTTCCGGCCCGACCTCGCAGGCCACCCGCAGCAGGTGGTTGCGCTCCTCGAGCAGCGGGCTCACGCCCTCGATCGCGTCGCTCAGCAGGAAAGGCACGTCCACCGGTTCCCGCGACAGTTCGATCTTGCCGCGCGTGATGCGGGTGATGTCGAGCAGGTCGTCCACCAGCTTGGACAGGTGGCCGACCTGGCGTTCGATGATCTCGTGCTCCCGCGACAGCTGCCCCGTCTGCAGCCGGATCAGGTGCAGCGCGGTGGAGATCGGCGCCAGCGGGTTGCGCAGTTCGTGGCCGAGCATGGCGAGGAACTCGTCCTTCGCGCTCGCGGCGCGTTCGCGCTCGTGGTCCAGCCGGGCCGCGTGCAGGCCGGTCGATGCCAGCGTCGCCGCGGCGCGCATGAAGGCGCTCTGGTGCGGCGACGGGAAGTCCGGCCGCGAGGAGCCGAACCACAGGCTGCCCGCCCGCCCGGCCGGCCCCAGGTAGAGCCGCACCACGCGCAGGGTGCCCAGCGGCGACTCCAGCGGGGTCGCGGTGTCGGCGCTGTCGGGCATCTGGCGGCAGGCGAGGATGAAGTCCGTCCAGGCCTCGTGCGAGACGCGCACGCCGCCGAGCTGAAGCACGGTCGCCGGCACGGCGTCCGGCACCAGCGGCGCATGCAGCAGGCAGACCGCCGTGCCGACGATGCGGTTCACCGCCTCGGTCGTCAGTTGCAGCACCGTGGCGGCGTCGCGTCCGACCCAGAGGGCCGGCAGCGCGAGCAGGCCCATCAGGTCGCGCAACGCCTGGTCGGCGGCGGACGGTTCTTTTTCTCGGGACATCGTGGTCATTCGGCCCGCCGGTCTGGCACCGGCATTGGAAGCGCCGCCGGCGCGGACCGTCCGCGGCGCCGCCCCGTGGCGCGGCGCGCGGACAGCTCGCGCAGCATCTCGGCCGGCGGCGTGAAAAAGGGATTCTCGCGCAGCACGCCGCCGATCATCGTGAGCGGATGCGTCCGCAGCAGATCCATCATGGTGGCACCGTCCAGCGGCGCCAGGTCGTAGACGCAGATCGCCAGGCGGCGATTCGCGTCCAGCACGCCGTTCAGGCGCGCCTCGTACTCCAGCAGATCCAGGCGGTCGAGGCCGTGACGGACGGCCCAGCCCATCTGCGTCATCACGCGCAGGCCGTCGAAGCCGTCCGACTCGCCGCCCTGCGCCGCCGTGGCCTGCGCCATCTCGGCGAGCAGGGCCTCGACATCGATCCCGCCGGGCTGCGCGGGCCAGGGACGCAGCGCAAGCTGGCCGCGGTGTTCGCAGGCCGCCACGTCGATCCCGGCACCGACCAGCCGCGCCCGGTGATCGTCCAGCCCACCGGATTCGATCAGATGCAGGTTGCGTTCGTTGTTCTGCTCCGCCTCCCGATAGAAGGGCGCCAGCACCTGGCAGGCCTCTTCACGGCTGTCGAAAAAAGCGCAAATGTGGAAATGAGGGGTGATCACTGCTCTCTCGCACCGTCCGCGGCGGTTGTGCCATCGGACGTCCTCCGTCCCGAATTGCATTGGCCAGTCGGCTGGCTCTCAGGCGTTGATGCGTCGATGTTAGCCGTGAAGCGAGCGGGCGAAGACGATGCCGGTCATGGAACGCGTCGTCGCCGCCGGGCCCAGCGCCGTTCGACCATGTTGAAGCGCCGGGATGGCCTGCCGCCGTGACCGGCATCCGTGCATTCGGGGTCGCTCGACCCGCCCGTGCATTCCCGATGCAATATTCGATGCAACCGGAAACATACCCGACGCCTCGATGGTTTCAGGCAATCCCTGCCTCGAATTTGTCAAGGCTCGCGTCGAGGCCAATCATTTACAAAACCGCAACCCCAGGAAATACATCACTCATTCTTGCAGGAACCCTGACGGGGGGCCGTGGACTCAGGCGTGGGCACCCAAGGTGTGGCGTTCGCCCGCATGGGGGTCGCAAGCGGCCGCACAGGCCCGGCAGGCCTGGGCGCAACGCTTGCAATGCGCGTGCTGATGCTTGTCGCACTCATCGGCGCAGGCCCGGCACAAATGCGCGCACAACGCGCAGAAATCGCCGTGATGGGCGGATTCGCGCGACAGCACGCCGATCGTCGTCTCGCAGAGGGCCGCGCAGTCGAGCGTCAGCAAGGTACACGCCTCCATCAGGCGGTCACCCGAACGGATGCAGGCGTTGGCGCACTCACGGGTCGCGAGCAGGGCCTCCGCGCAGGCCTTCATGCAAGGTTGCAGGTCTTCGGTGGCGCTGGTCATGGCAAGTCCTTCTTGGTGGGGGAGACCTGTTTCGTGGCAACCGCCATGCCTCGCGCGCGCCCGGATCGGTGGGAGCGCTTGAGCGCGTGAATCCATCCGAGTCAAAACTAGCAAAAGTTTGCTAGTCATACTGCATTAGTAGGTGGGCCGCCACAGGCAATTTCAAAAGGCTAGCAAATGATTGTCATTGTGAGGCGACCGGACGAGAAACGAAACTGAGCAGCATTGCAAAACAGCCCGAAGGGGTTTACCTTGAGCTGCCCATCCCCTCTCCAGTTTCTCCGCCTGGTGAATATCGATATTGCCCGCGGCTGGCGATATCCACTGGCTGCCCTGGCCTTGATCTGCCTGCCGGCACGCGCCGACGACCGCCCCCCGGCCGTCGCGGACATCGAAGCCCGGGCCGCGACTGGAACGCCGCTATCCCTGAACGCGCCTGCCGCCCCGTCGCCCTCCTCCCCACCTGAGCAGGGGTCCGCGTCTGCCTCTGCCTCTGCCTCTGCGTCCGAGTCGGCGTCTGCGCCTGAGCCCGCGCACGCGGTGCCCTGGGGGACGGCCATGGACGACTTCCTGGGGACCGCGCTGTCCGCGGACCCGTCGATCGAGCGCGCCCGGGCCTCGATCGCCGCCGCCGAGGACGGCATCACCGCCGCGAAATGGCAGTTCGGTCCTTCGCCGAGCTTCTCGCGCGAACTGGCCAGCGGCACGAACCGGTACGTCAACGTCCTGCGCATCCAGCAGCCGCTGTACACCGGCGGGCTGCTGACGGCCGGCCTGAACTCGGCGCGCACCACGCTGCGCAGCAGCCGGTTCGAGCTGCAGGCCGCGCAGCTCCAGCTGAAGCTGCGCATCGTGCAGACCTGGGCCGACTGGGCCAAGGTCCGGGGACGCATCGACAGCCTGGAAGCGCTGCGCGACGAGCATCAACAGCTGCTGGAGATGATCCGCCGCCGCAATCAGGCCGGAGTCGCCACCAACGCCGATGCCGCGCTGGCGGCCTCGCGCCTGAGCGCCGTGCGGGCCGAGCTGGCGCAGGCCCGGCTCGAGGAAGCGCTCCAGCGCGACCGGCTGCAGCGTCTGGCGCGCCGTCCCGTCGATGAGCCGCTGCGTGCCGTGCTCGACGGCGAGCTGCCGGCACCGCCGACGCTGAACCAGGTGCTCGACCGCATCCAGCTCTCGCCCGAAATGGCGATGGCGCGCGCCGGCGTCGACCTGTCCCGGGATGAACTGGCCCGGGCCAAGGCGGCGCTGATGCCGACGGTCAGCCTGCGGCTGGACCGTCAGAGCGGCGCCTACAAGGACGATCGCCTCGGCCTGGTGGTCCAGGCCGGACTGCAGGGCGGCCTCTCTGCCCTGGCCGGCGTGAATGCGGCGCGCGCGCGGATCGTCGCGGCCGAGGCCGCCGTCGCCGCGACCGAACAGGACCAGTTCAGCAACTACCAGCTCGAGTACACCCGCTACGCCGCGGCGGGCGCCTCGCTGCGCAACGCGCAGATCACCGCCGCGACCGGCGACGAGGTGCTGGCGTCGTACCGGCGCCAGTTCGACGCCGGCAAACGCGCGTGGCTGGACCTGCTGAACATGGTCCGCGAGGCCCACGCCACCCGGCAGGCGCAGCGCGACGCCGCGATCGACGAACGCGCCGCCCTGTACCGCCTGAACCTGCTGCTGGACGGCGGACCGGCGTCGGGCTGAGTGCCCCGCCCGACCGCCCCGGTAGCGCCCACCGCCCACCGTCCAACGTCCAACACCCGACGCGCGACGCCCGACGCCCCGCGCCCGACGCCATTTGCGATCCGCCATTTGCGATCCGCGATTGGCGATCCGCGATCTACGAGATGCCCGCCATGACCTGGAATCCCTTCAAGCGCTCGACCACCGCGTCGTCGCTCCCCCCCGTCGCGCTCGCGACCGCCCTGTCGCACTGGATGCGGCTCAAGGGACGTCCCGTCCCGGTCGAACTCCTGAGTCGGCGTCAGGGGGAACTGGCCCTGGCCGGCGAAGATCTCGCCAGCGCGCGATGGCTGGCCGGCGCGGTCGACGAGCGGACCCGTTTCGTCCTGCTGGACTCGCCGCAAGTCGCCGCGCTGCCGCTGCTCTGCCGCCACGTCGAGCACGGCTGGCAGGTGGTCACCGCACGCACGCCGGAGGGGCTGTGGACCTGCGCGGGCAGCGACCAGGTCCGACGCGAGCTCGTGCTGGACGACCAGCCCTGCCTGCATGCCATCGCGGACGGCGAGGCCGATCCGGCGGCGGCGCACAGCGCGCGCGGGATGATGCTCGCGCAGGTCCGCGGCCAATGGCCGATCTTCCTCGAAGCCGCCGGCCTGTCGCTGCTGCTCGCCACGATCGGCATCGCCATCTCCTTCTTCTCCATGCAGGTCTACGACCGCGTCATCCCCAGCCAGGGGCATCAGACGCTGTGGGTCCTGACCCTGGGCGTGGCGCTGGCCGTCCTGATCGAGTTCCTGCTGAAGCTCGCGCGCGCATCGCTGCTCGAGCCGCGGCTGAAGCACCTGGACGTCGGCATCTCCAAGGCGCTGATGGCGCGCCTGAACGCGGTCCGCATGGACCAGCGGCCCGGCGCCGTCGGCACGCTCGCCTCGCAGGTGCAGAGCTTCGAGGCGATCCGGGGCATCCTCTCGGCCAGCACCCTGTTCCTGCTCTTCGACATGCCGATGGCGCTGATCTTCGCGCTCGTGATCGCGGCGATCGGCGGCTTCTGGATGGCGCTGCCGGCGGTGGTGCTGTTCGGCGTGACCGTGCTGACCGGCCTGCTGCGCGCCCGTCGCATCGCCCGGCTGACCGCGAGCAGCCAGTCCGGCGCGAATGCCAAGACCGGCCTGCTGGTCGAGGCCATCGAAGGCACCGAAGCGATCAAGGGCCTGGGCGCCACCTGGCGCTTCGAGGCCCGCTGGGCCGCGCTGTGCGAAATCAACGCCGCGCAAAGCCTGGCCCTGAAACATGAAAGCGACACCACCTCCTACCTCTCCGCCGCCTTGCAGCAGGCGAGTTATGTCTCGCTGATCTGCGTCGGGGCGGTGCTGGCCATCGACGGGCACGTGACGCAAGGCGCGATCGTGGCCTGCTCGATCCTGTCGGGCCGCGTGCTGTCGCCGCTGGCGGCCATCCCGCCGCTGCTGGTGCAACTGGGCAGCGCCCGCGCGTCCATGAAGGCGCTGGACGCGATCTTCCGGCTGCAGCGGGACAACGAGGGCATCGATCGGCCGATCGTCCCCGAACGCATGCGTGGCGAGCTGCGCTTCGAGGACGTCGAGTTCGCCTATCCCGGCCAGAAGGACCCGCTGCGCATCGGCAACCTGCGCTTCCGACCCGGCGAGAAGGTCGCCATCCTCGGAACCATCGGCGCCGGCAAGACCACGCTGCTGTCGCTCGCCTGCGGCCTGACCCGGCCGACGCGCGGGACCGTGTACCTGGACGGCGTCGACCAGCAGCAGCTCCACGCGGGCTGGCGCGCGACCCAGATGGCCTACGGCCCGCAGCACGCCTGGCTGTTCTCGGGCACCTTGCGCGAGAACCTGCTGTTCGGCCTGCCGGACCTCGGCGATGACCGGCTGGTCGCCGCCTGCCAGAGCACCGGTCTGTGGCCCATGGTCGCGCAGCATCCGATGGGCCTGGACCGCAAGCTCTCGGAAGGGGGACGCGGCCTGTCCGGCGGGCAACGGCAACTCGTGGCCCTGACGCGGCTCGTCCTGGCCGACCGGCCGATCTGGCTGCTGGACGAGCCCACTTCGGGCATGGACGACGGCCTGGAACAGGCGACCTTGCGGCTGATGCGGCAGATGCTCAAGCCCGAGGCGACGCTGCTGCTGGTGACCCATCGCCTGTCGATGCTGGCGCTGGTCGACCGCGTGATCGTGCTCGCACCGCAGGGCGTCCTCGCCGACGGCCCGCGGGACGAGGTGCTGGCCAAGCTGCAGGGTCGACCGGCGCCGGCGCCTTCCGCCCCGCCCGCTGCTGCAACGGCCGCTGGCACCTCCGCTGTGACCGCCGGTGTCACCGCCGGTGTCACCGACGCTGCAACGGCCGCTCCACCTGCCGCTCCGTCCGCCATGCCGCCTGCCATGCCGCCCGTCGCCCCTTCTCCCGTCCAGCCCGCTTGAACGCTGGCCGCTCCCATGCTCGTCGACATCAGGAAGTTCCCATGACAATGACGCAAGATTCTCACGAGGGCCAGTCGCGCGTGCGCTGGACCGTCCTGGCCACCATCGTCGCGCTGGGCGCGGGCTTGTGGTGGGCCTCCCAGGCGCCGCTCGACCAGGTCACTCGCGCCACTGGAAAAGTCATGGCATCCTCACGCACACAAGTGATCCAGGCGCCCGATGGGGGGGTCGTGGAGAAGCTGTACGTGCACGAGGGGGACGCGGTGCGTAAAGGGGATCTGCTCGCCCAGCTCGACAACACCAAGGCGAGCGCCGCGCTGGCCGACTCGAGCGAGAAGGCCGATGCGCTGAATGCCTCGCTGGCCCGACTGCGGGCCGAAACGCTGGGCACGCCCTATCGCCCTGCGGGCACGGGACCGTTCAACGACCTGCAGCGCAAACTCTACGAACGCCGCCGGACGGCCCTGGAGGAAGAACTGGCGGTCCTGTCCAAGTCCGCGGACCTCGCCCGGCGCGAGGTGGCGCTCAACGAGCCGCTGTACCAGGCCGGCGACATCAGCGCGGCCGAGTTCCTTCGGCTCCAGCGCACGGCCAACGAGGCGGCCGGACAGGTCACCTTGCGTCGCAACCGCTTCCTGCAGGATTCGCAGGCTGAATTGGCCAAGACGGAGGAGGAACTCGCCAGCGTGCAGCAGATGCTGAACGACCGGCGGGGCAACCTCGAACACACGCAGCTGCGAGCGCCGGTCGACGGCGTGGTCAATCTGATCACGCTGACGACGGAAGGCGCGGTGCTGCGCCCCGGCGACGAGATCATGCAGCTGCTGCCCACCGGCGACGACCTCATCATCGAGGCCCGGCTGCGCGCCGCCGACATCGGCTTCATCCGTCCGGGCATGCCGGCGGTGGTCAAGGTGGACGCCTTCGACTACAGCATCTACGGCGCGCTCGACGGCAGCGTCAGCTACGTGAGTCCCGACGCGCTGACCGAGCGCACGCCGCAAGGCGAGCAGCCGTACTACCGCACGCACATCCGCATCAGCGGCAAACGTTTCAAGGGCGCGAAGGCGGACCGCCTCGTGATCCAGCCCGGCATGACGGCGACCGCGGAAATCATCACCGGTCGCCACACGGTGCTGGACTACCTGCTCAAGCCGGTCAGGAAGACGATGTCGGAGTCGCTCGGCGAGCGCTGAAGCGGCCGCGACCGCACGACGCCTGGGCGCGCACCACTCACTTCACGTCATCCACCTTCATCGACCATCGGCAACAACAACTCCGAACCAGAGGGGAACACCACCATGATCACCGTCACCATCATCGAAGACGATGCCACCGTCCTGCAACGCCTGATCGACGTCGTGTCCGCCAGCAGCGCCTGCCAGATCGTGGGCATCGGCCGCAATCGCGGCGAATCGGTCTCCGCGATCCTGGCCAATCGCGCCGACATCTACCTGGTCGACCTCGGCCTTCCCGATGTGGACGGCATCGACCTGATCAAGCTGATCGACGAGAAGTGCCCCGATGCGCACAGCATCGTGATCAGCACCTTCGGCGACGCCAAGCATGTGATGCGCAGCCTGCGCTCGGGCGCGTCCGGCTACCTGCTCAAGGAGGAGATCCAGCCCAGCCTGATCGACAAGATCATCGCCACGCACAACGGCCATGCCCCGCTGAGCCCGGCGGTGTCGCGGCTGGTGCTCGACAAGCTGGAGAGCCTGGAGACCGGTGTGAAGCCCAAGGTGGACAAGGGGCAGAAGCTCAAGGAACTGGGCCTGGGCCAGCGCGAATGGAGCGTGCTGAACCTGCTGATCGAAGGCCTGCCGATCGTCGACATCGGCAGCCGGCTGTCGATCTCCCGCTTCACGGTGAACCAGCACCTGCGCTCGATCTATCGCAAGCTGAATGTCAATTCCCGTGCGATGGCCACCAGCGTGGCCCGGCTGCATGGCCTGATCGACGAGTGAGCGCGCCCCGGGGACGCACCACCGTCCACCGGTCAGGAACAAGCCGCCTCAGGGCGGCTTGTCCGTTGGGTCGAGAGTCTCAGCGGCAGGCGCATGCGCAGCAGTTGCTTGCACAGCAGGAAGGAAGCCAGTTCGAGCGCCCCGGACGTGCGCACGAGACCCTCGCGGCGCAGGCGCAGCCGGCCATCCGCCAGTTCGCCGCGCAACAGGCGAGCCAGTTCGCGGTCCCGCCCGTGCACCGCGGCGAGGTTGAACACCGCCAGCCAGGCGATCAGGACCGCGCGCGGCAGCGATGCCAGGACCTCGGCGAGCGAGTCCGCCTTCACGGCGGCTTGCGGCGCATGGATCGCCTGTACCCGCAGCAGCCGCGCCACCAGCGCAGGATGACGCCCGGCGAGCAGCGCCAGCGACGAGGCCGAGCCACCGGACCGCGCCAGCATGAACAGCTGTCCGACCACGCTCGCGTCGCAGCCCGGCAATGACGGCACGGCCAGGGTGGTCGAACGGGCGATGCCATAGCCCTGGAAATAGTCGGCGCCGGCGCGACGTGCCCGTTGGAGGGCTTCGTCGTCCTCGATCTTTTCGGCGACGACGGCCAGGCCGAGCTGATGGGCCTGACGCACCAACGCCGGCAATTGCTCCGGATCAAGCGCGATGACATCCAGCTTGGCGAACTGGACCCAGGGCGACAGCGTCCATCGCGGATCGTCCGCGCAGACCACATCGTCGAGGGCGAACCGGTAACCGCGGCTGTGAAGATCGCGCAGGCGCGCCACGAGCGGCGCGTCGACCTCCACGGTCTCGAGCACTTCGATCACGCCGACGTCCGGGGTCAGCGCCTCCGCGATCGGACTCATCAGCGTGCGACGGTCCATGTTGATCAGCAGGTCGCCGATGGGATTTTCAGCAGCGGGCGCATCGAGCAGGAATTCGCCGTCGATCAAGGCGTTGGACAGCACCGCGGCCGTCGCGTAGGCGCCCAGCTCCGGTCCGACGCCCGCATCGCGGGCATTCCATCGGAACAGCAGCTCGGTGGCCACCACGCGGCCGGTCCGATCGATGACCGGCTGGGCGGCATAGCGGACATGGGTGCCGAGGTGTTCGTCCTGCCAGCGTGGCGAGGCGGGCGTTGGCGCACTGTGGACGGGGCTGCGACCGGGTTCGGAAAGGCGGGACATGGGCATTCCGCAGAGCGGTTGGCGAAGAAGGCTTCATGCTATGAACCAAGTGCTCGGCACCGAATAACAAGCACTTGTCATCCGGCACGCTGCAATAACAGTTATGTGCTGGAGTGCTGACTGCGACACAGCGGAAAGGCGGCGGGTGCCGCGCTTGCCCTCGACCGTCACCGTCGGACGCGTGTTCGGACTGGAACCCCGGTGCGACGCGCGGGCAACTCATCCATCGGCCCCGGGAAGCGGCCGCCGCGGCGCGGGACACTGCCTCGCGCGGGCGGTGGCACCGCCGCCCCGGCCGATGGGTTTTCTTACCCGGATCACAAGGAGAAGCAAGATGCAGATGCGACACACCCGACTGGCCGCGGCCGCCCTCGCGGCGGCTGTCCTGGCCGGCTGCGCGAACATGGACGACCGTCAGCGCGGGACCGCCGGCGGCGCCGCGATCGGTGCCGTTTCAGGCGCGGTCATCAGCTCCGCGACCGGCGGCAAGGCGGGCACGGGCGCGCTGATCGGCGGCGCGCTGGGCGCGGTGGCCGGCAACGTCTGGTCACGTCACATGGAAGACAAGCGCCGCGCGATGGAACAGGCCACGCAAGGCACCGGCGTGGAGGTGACCCGCACCGCCGACAACCAGCTCAAGCTGGACGTGCCGAGCGACATCTCCTTCGCGACCAACAGCGCGGCGGTCGAGCCGCGGCTGCGGCCCGTGCTGGACGCGTTCGCCAACGGCCTGAACAACAACCCGTCGCCGACGATGGTCCGCGTGGTCGGCCACACCGACAACACCGGTTCGGACGCGATCAACGATCCGTTGTCGCTGCGCCGGGCGGAAAGCGTGCGCGGCTACCTGGCCGACCGCGGCGTCCGCTCCGACCGGATCGAAGTCGCCGGCCGGGGCTCGCGTGAACCGCTGGTGTCCAACGACACGGCGGAGAGCCGCGCCAAGAACCGCCGCGTCGAGATCTTCCTGCGCGAGCCGCAGCAGGGGTCCGGCGGCTGAGCCTGAACGGGAGCGCTCCGGCGCCCCCATGACAAAGGCGCTCCGCAAGGAGCGCCTTTTTTCGTTGCCGGCCTTGACGAGGTCAGGGCAAGGTCTTGGCGGGTTCGGGTCCCATGTGCGGGCCCGTGCGATGCAGCGCACCGCCCTCGCCTTCCCAGGTCGTGACCTCCTCGGGTTTCGAGTGGCAGGTCTTGTGCCGCAGCGCGTGACGCCGGGCCTGCCATTGCCACAAGGCGTAGCCGGCCAGGCTCGACAGCGCGAGCGGTACGAGGCGTTTCATCAGCATGGTGTCGCTCCTCTTCGATCGATCAGCGGGCCGGCGCGCTCGCCTTGGGCTGGCGCGGCGGCGGGACATCGGGGCCGGGACGCATCGTCGCGCTCGGCGGATTGGCGGGGGCGGACGGGATGCCCGCCGCGGTCGGGTTCTCCTGCACCATGCGGTCGATGCGGGTCAGGATGCCGCCGCTTTCGACGCTGCCGTCGCGCGTGCCCTGTCCCATGACCATCATGCGGCAGTCGTCGCGGTCTTCCGCGGCGACGCGCTGGCAGCGCAGCATCGCGTTGTTGGCGAGGTCCTGCGTGCTGGCGGTGCGCAGGTTGCCGCGCTGGGCTTCCTGGCGCGCGGCGCCGGCTTCCTTCAGACACGCCGTGCGGGCGGGTCCGGTCTTGCCGGCCAGGCAGTTGGCACGATCCTGTTCGTAGGTCGCCTGGATGTCGGACTTGGACGAGGCCCCAGCCGCGAAGGCCGGCGTCGTCACGATCATGACGGCCGACAGCACCGCCCCGGCAGTGATCCAGGCAGCAGCGGAAGGCGACGTGAGGGTCTTGTTGAGCTTGATCATCGGGGTTCCTTTCCAGCGCTCGGCGCCGAGGTCGGAAGACGGGGAGAGAGGATGAAGCAAGACTAGGCCCGGCGCCCGTCGGCGTCTGTCGTACCGCGCCGGAGCCGCTTGTAGGACGAGTCCGGCATCGCCGATCCCGTGCCACCAGGCGCCCGCCGACGTCTGCCTGCAATCCGCCCGCACGGCGCGCCTGCGGCGTCCTGTCCTACATCCGGACGTGGGCCCTGCTGATCCCTCCGGGCCCCTGGCCGCTTCTACAGTGAGCCCCAAGCGCCGCGCCGCGGCCGAAAGCACGAAAGGACATCGTCATGTTGAAGTGGGCCCTGATCTTTGCCGTGATCTCGCTGATCGCCGGCGTCCTCGGTTTCACCGGTCTCGCCGCAGGTGCGGCCGGCATCGCCAAGATCCTCTTCGGGATCTTCGTCGTCATCTTCCTGGTGCTGCTGGTGCTGGGCATCACCGGCGTCAACGCGATCCGGAAGTGACGCCCGCCCTGTCCTGAAGTGTCCCGAAGTTTCCCGAACCAGAGGAGCCAGCCCATGAACGCCCCCGAACACCAGCATCTGAAGCTGGATGAACAGGCGCTGCAACGCGCTCGCCAGCACCTCGACGAAGGTCCCGTCACGCCCAGCTACGGCCCGTGGCGCGAGGACGTGATCCGTCTGCTCAACGACGCGCTCGCCACCGAGCTGGTCTGCGTGCTGCGCTATAAGCGCCACTACTTCACCGCGCACGGCCTGAACTCGCCGCGCATCGCCGAGGAGTTCCTCGAGCACGCCACGCAGGAAGCGGTCCACGCCGACCGCATCGCCGAGCGCATCGTGCAACTAGGCGGCGATCCGGACTTCCGGCCGGACTCCTTGACCCAGCGCAGCCATGCCGAGTACGACGAGTCCAAGGACCTGAAGGCGATGCTGCGATCGAACCTGATCGCCGAGCGCATCGCCGTCGAGGCCTACCGGCAGATGATCCAGCTCATCGGCGACAAGGACCCGACGACGCGACGCATCCTCGAGGAAGTCCTCGCCGAGGAGGAAGAGCACGCCGACGACCTCGCCGACCTGCTGAGGGACTGACGCCATGCGCCGGCGCGTCGCCGCCCTGCTCTTCGCGCTCGGCGCCAGCGTGGCTCTCGTGGCTTGCGGCACGCCGCGTGCGCCGGTCAACGGCCGACTCCCGGATCCTCCGTCGATGGCGCCGACGCTGACGCGGGTGGCCGCGCAGGTCGACGTCGTCGGCCCGCGCGGCCCCATGAACCAGGCCAGCCGCGAGCAGGCCGTTCAGGCCGCCGCCGCGCAAGGCAAGGCCGACCTGCTGAAGCGCCAGATCGCCGCGATGTCGGCCTTCGGGGACGTCGACCTGTACGCCGGCAACGACGCGCAACTGCTCGTAGACGGTCCGGCGACCTTCGCCGCGATGTTCGCCGCCATCGACAAGGCGCGCCGCCAGATCATCCTAGAGAGCTACATCATCGAAGATGCCGACGTCTCGCGTCAGCTCGCGGACCGGCTGCTGAAGCGGCGCGCGGAGGGCCTCGACGTCGCGGTCCTCTACGACGGCGTCGGCTCGATGGGCACGGACGAGGCCTATTTCGACCGCCTGCGTCAGGGTGGCGTCTCCGTCTGCGCCTTCAACCCCGTGAATCCGCTCAAGCAGCGGACGCGGTATCACAAGATCACGCAGCGCGACCATCGCAAGATGCTGGTCGTCGACGGCGAAACCGGCTTCACCGGCGGCATCAACATCAGCGCGGTGTACTCGTCCGGATCTGGCGGCTTCGGCGGAAGCAGCGCGTCGAAGGCGCCCAAGGCCAAGGCCGCGTCGAGCGAGGCCGCCGACGGCAAGCCCGGAGAAAAGTCCGGGGACAAGGCCGACCAGAACGGCTGGCGCGACACGATGGTGCAAGTCCGCGGCCCCGCGACGCAGGCCCTGCACACGATGTTCCGCGAGGTCTGGGCCCAGCAGCACTGCGAAGGCAGCGTTGCCGCGCTCGCGCCCCCGCCTGGCCTGCCGGCGGGCCAGCAGCTGATGCGCGTGATCCCCGCCTCGCCGCAGGACACCGAGAACCGCATCTACACGCTGCTGCTGGGCAGCATCCGCGCCTCGCAGCGCAGCGTGTACCTGACGATGGCCTACTTCGCGCCGGGCCAGGACATGGTGGACGCCCTCAGCGAGGCCGCGCAGCGCGGCGTCGACGTCCAACTGATCCTGCCCTCGCGCAGCGACTTCGGTCCGGTGATGCAGGCGGGCCGCAGCCACTACGAGCGCATGCTCAAGGCCGGCGTGCGCATCCATGAGCTGCAGGACGCCGTGCTGCACGCGAAGACCGCCGTCATCGACGGCGTCGTCTCGACGATCGGCTCCAGCAACATGGACTGGCGCAGCTTCGTGCACAACAACGAGGTGAATGCCGTCGTGCTCGGCGAGGACTTCGGCGGCGCGATGACGCGGATGTTCGAGCGCGACCGGACCGCCTCCAAGACGATCGAGCTGCAGCGCTGGCAGGACCGCGGCCTGTGGCAACGGGGCAAGGAATACTTTTCCAGGATGTTTGAACAATGGTGGTAAACAACGCGCCCTCCTCCGCGCCGGCGCCTTCGCCGGGTCCGCGACGACACCGCCTCCCCGGTTGGGCGATGGGATTGCTCGTGCTGCTGGCGCTGCTGCTGATCACGGTCGGCGTCTGCGAATGGCTGGGTTGGCCGTTCCTGCGCCGTCCCGCGGAACAGTGGCTGAGCCAGAAGCTCGACCGGCAGGTGCGCTTCGACGGCGACGAGGACAACACCGGCTGGCAGCTCCGGCTGATCGGCCACCTGCGCCTGCGCACGCACAGCCTGACGATCGCCGGTCCCAGCTGGAGCACGCTGGGCGGGCCGATGCTGCAGGCGCAGGACGCCTCGCTGACCTTGCGGTATTCGGACCTGCTGGCCCTGCGTCACGAGGGTCAGGCCTTGCAGGTGAAGGCGCTGCGCGCGGACGAACTGACGATGCGACTGGAGCGCGATGTCGAAGGACGCGCGAGCTGGCAATTCGGCAAGCAGCCGCCCAGCGACACGCAGGTGCGCAAGCGCCCCAACGTCGACGGGATCCGCTTCGACCTGCTCGAGGTGGGCCAGGGCACGGTGCTGGTGGACGACAAGATCCAGCAGCTCTCGCTGCTGGGCCGCTTCGCGCTGCGCGAGACCTGGGTGACGCCGGAGGACGCCGCGTCGGCGGTGCGTTCAGGCCTCGCCGCCTCAGGCGCGGCGTCGAGCACCGTGACCGCACAGCGCGCGCTCACAGCGGCAGCGCGGGTCGCCAGCGCGGCCGCTTCGGGCACGCGGCTGGCCGTGGACTTCGGCGAACGCGTGGCAGGCAAGCCCAAGGGCGCGTCCGCCCCCGCCGGCGAGCCGGGTCCGGGAGAAGGCGGCCGCTACGGCGTGACGGCGCAGGCCGAGGGCCATTGGCGCGACCTGCCGATCAAGGCGAACCTGCAGACCGGCTCCGCGCTGCCGTGGATGTCCTCGGATCCGAACGCGCCAGCGGTGCCGGTCACGCTGCGCGGCAACATCGGCAAGGCCCAGTTGAGCTTCGACGGCCAGGTCCGCGACCTGCTGGTCAGCCAGGGGCTGTCCGGGCAGTACACGCTGGCGGGGCCATCGCTGGCCGCGGTGGGCGAGCCGCTCGGCGTCACGCTGCCGACGACACCGGCCTTCGCGATGGCAGGCAAGCTGACGCGTGACGGATCGCGCTGGACCACGGCCGTCAGCAAGGCCACGATCGGCAGGAGCCAACTGAGCGGCGAGTTCCAGTACGACAAGCCGGAGAACGGCCTGCCGACGCTGACGGGCGAACTGCGCGGGCGCGAACTGTGGCTGGCGGACCTGGGGCCCGCGGTCGGTGTGCCGGCCGAGCCGGGTGCGCCCAAGGTGAAGAAGGCACCTTCGCGCGTGCTGCCGGACAAGCAGTTCGACCTGCCCTCGTTGCGGGCCATGAACGCCAACGTCAATGTGAAGCTGGCGCGTTTCGAGTCGGGGACCGCGATCCTGCAGGCGGCCGAGCCGCTGAATGCGCGCATCGTCCTCCAGGACGGCGTGCTGGAACTGCGCGACATCGATGCGCGCGTCGCGCGCGGCCAGGTGGCGGGCACGATGAAGCTGGATGGCCGGGGGCCGCAGGCCAAGTGGCAGGCGCGGCTGCGCGTCGGCGGCGTGCACCTGGAACAGTGGCTGAACCTGGAGCGCAAGAACGGCCAGCGCTGGGTCACGGGGCTGATGGGCGGGCGGGTGTCGCTCGACGGCCAGGGCCGGTCGACCGCCGAGCTGCTGGCCAGCGCCGACGGCCGGATCGTGCTGTACTGGACCGAGGGCTCGATCTCCCACCTGATCGTCGAGGCCGCCGGCATCGACATCGCCCAGGGCCTGGGCCTGGTGGTGCGGGGGGACGATGCGCTGCCGGTGAATTGCGGCGTCGCCGATCTGCAGGTCAAGGACGGGGTGGTGACGCCGCGGCCCATGGTGATCGACACGAAGGATTCCGTGGTCCTGGTGGACGGCGGCATGTCGCTGGCGACCGAGCGGCTGGCGCTCACGGCCAAGGTCGATCCGAAGGACCGGAGCCCGCTCACCCTGCGCACGCCGCTGAACATCCAGGGCACGCTGGGCGATCCGCAACTCAGCCTGCAGAAGGGCCCCCTGCTGCGCAAGCTGCTGCCCGCGGCGGTGCTGGGCGTGGCGGTGGCGCCGCTGGCGGCGATCGTTCCGCTGATCGACCTGGGCGAGCAGGCGGATCCGGAGAGCCTCAAGGCGCTGTCTGAATGCAACGCCCGCCTGGCGCCTCTGTCGAAGCGCGGCTCGGGATCGTGATAATGGGCGCCTTGCTCACGCCCATGCCCATGTCCACCGTTCCCGTCACCGCACCGACGCCCGGCACGCTGAACTGTTTCCTGGTCGAGGACAGCCCGCTGATCCGGGAGAACCTTGTCGCGACGCTGCAGGAGATGCTCGACCTCGACGTGGTCGGCTGGGCCGAGGACGAGGCCGGCGCGCTGCGCTGGCTGCACGACGAGGCGGTCCCCTGCGACATCCTGATCATCGACCTGTTCCTGAAGCGCGGCTCGGGCATGTCGCTGCTGCCCAAGGCGCGGCTGCTCCAGCCCGAGGCCAAGGTGATCGTGCTGACCAACTACGCCACGGCCGACATGCGACAGCGCTGCGAGGGGCTGGGCGCCGACAAGGTCTTCGACAAGTCCAGCGAACTGGACGAGCTCATCGCGTACTGCCTGGACCTGGCGTCCTCCAAGGCCTGAAGGCTGGGGCCGGAAGCCGGAGGCCCGAGGTCGGAGGCAAGCACCAAGCGCTGCCCAAGTCGCAGAACGACGAACCACCAGTCGCACAGCAGAAAGGGGTCCCGCAGGACCCCTTTTCAACCTTGGAGCGACGCCTGTCGCCTCGACGGTCGGTGGCTCAGTGCGCCCCACCCGCATCCACCGGCACGCCCATCTTCGGCGGCCGCTTGGTCAGCCAGACGAAGGCGATCAGCACGACGAACAGCGCCGCGGACGCCAGGAAGATGTCATCCGCCGCCCGGGTGAATGCCTGCTGGTCGACCAGCCGGTTGAGGTAGGCCAGCGCCTGGTCGTGGCTGAAGCCCTGGCGCTGCAGCGTGTCCAGCGCCGCCGTCTCCGCCGGATCGCCCAGCGCGAGCCGTTCCGCCAGGTGATGGTGGTGCAGAGCCGCGCGGTTCTCCCACAAGGTCGTGGAGATCGACGTCCCCATCGCCCCCGCCGTGATCCGCACGAAGTTGGACAGGCCGGCCGCCGCGGCGATCCGGTCGGGCGTGATGCCCGACAGGGTCAGCGTCGTCAGCGGGATGAAGAAGAACGCCAGCGCCCCGCCCTGCAGGATCGTCGGGATCATGATGGTCCCGAGGTCCGTGTCCGTCGTGAACAGCGAACGCATCCACAGCACGATCGCGAACATGACGAAAGCGAAGCTCGCCATCATCCGCGGATCCCACACCGAAACCTTCTTCCCCACCACCGGCGAGAGCAGGATGGCCAGCACCCCCACCGGCGCCAGCGCGAAGCCCGCCGCGGTGGCGGTGTAGCCCATGTGCTGCTGCAGCCACAGCGGCAGCAGCACCACGTTGCCGAAGAACAGCCCGTAGGCGATCGACAGCACCGAGGCCCCGAACAGGAAGTTCCGCCGCGCGAAGAGCCGCAGGTCCACCACCGGATGGTCGTTCGTCAGCTCCCAGACGATGAACACCGCCAGGCCCACGACCGCGACCACGGCCAGCGCGATGATCTGGTTGGACTCGAACCAGTCCAGCTCCTTGCCCTTGTCCAGCATCACCTGCAGCGAGCCCACCCACAGCACCAGCAGCGACAGCCCGACGGTGTCGATCGGCAGCTTCTTGGTCGGGGTCTCGCGGCTGCGGTAGATGCTCCAGGTCAGGCCGGCCGCGAACAGCCCCACCGGCACGTTGATGTAGAAGATCCACGGCCAGGTGACGTTGTCGGTGATCCAGCCGCCCAGCAGCGGCCCGACCACCGGCGCGACCAGCGTCGTCATCCCCCACAACGCGAGCGCCGTGCCCGCCTTGTGCTTGGGATAACTCGACAGCAGCAGCGTCTGCGACAGCGGGATCATCGGCCCCGCCACGAGGCCCTGGAACACGCGCGCCACCACCAGCATCTCCAGCGAATGCGCGAAGCCGCACAGCCAGGAGGCCAGCACGAACAGCAGCACGCTGGTCGTGAACAGCCGCACCGCGCCGAAGCGCTGCGTCAGCCAGCCGGTCAGCGGGACGGAGATCGCATTCGCGACGCCGAAGCTGGTGATGACCCAGGTGCCCTGCACCGGGCTGACGCCGAGGTCGCCGGCGATCGCGGGCAGCGACACGTTCGCGATGGACGAGTCCAGCACGTTCATGAAGGTCGCCAGCGACAGCGAGATGGTGCCCAGCACCAGCGCGGTGCCGGTCAGCGGCGCGGGGCCCGCCGGTGGGCCCGCGGGTGCCGGCGTCGCGGCAGGCCCGGGGGCCGCCAGCGCGCCGGGCGCGGTCGGAGTGGAATCGCTCATTGCACGCGGGACGTGTTCGCCTTGACCGCGGCCTTGCCGAGGTTGGTCGCGATGATCTTGTTCACCTGCTCGTCGGCGGCCTTCTCCTGGACGTCGAAGATCGCCGTCTGCAGGCGCGGCGCGCTGGCGCCGGTCGCGGCGGCCAGCATCGCGCCGCCCTGGTCACGGATGTCGATCTGCACGTCCATCGACAGGCCCACGCGCAGCGGGTGCTCCTGGACTTCCTTCGGGTCCAGCGCGATGCGCACCGGCACGCGCTGCACGACCTTGATCCAGTTGCCGGTCGCGTTCTGCGCCGGCAGCAGCGCGAACGCCGCGCCCGTGCCGGCGCCCAGGCCCTGCACCGTGCCGTGGTACTCGGTCTTCTTGCCGTAGACGTCCGCTTCCAGCGTCGCCTTCTGGCCGATGCGCAGCTTGGCCAGCTGGCTTTCCTTGAAATTGGCGTCGACCCAGACCTGCTGCAGGCCGACCACCGCCATCAGCGGCGAACCCGCCGCGACGCGCTGGCCCAGTTGCACCGAGCGGCGCGCGACCCAGCCGTCCACCGGCGCGATCAGCTCGGCGCGCTGCAGCGCCAGGTAGCTTTCGCGCAGGCGCGCGGCGGCGCGCAGCACGTTCGGGTGTTCCTCGACCTTGACGCCATCGGTCAGCACCTGGTTGGAGGCCAGTTGATCCTTGGCGGCTTGCAACGTCGATTGCGCGGCGGCGGCCTGCGCGCGGGCCGAGGTCAGTTGCGACTGCGCGTGTTCCAGCTCTTCCTTGCCGACGGCGCCGGTGGCGACCAGCGGCTGGCGGCGGGCAACGTCGGACTGCAGGCGGTCCAGGTCGACGGTGACGCGCTTGAGGTCGGCCTCGCGGACCTTGACCTGGGCTTCGAAGCCGCTGTTGTTCGCATACAGCGTGCGGACCTCGCGGACCGTCTGAGCCAGCTGCGCCTGCGCCTGCTCCAGCGCGACGCGGGCGTCGACCGGGTCCAGGCTCACCAGCTTCTGGCCGGCCTTCACGAAGTCGGTGTCGTCGGCGTAGACCGCGCGCACCGTGCCGCCGACCAGCGGCGTGATCTGCACGACGTTGGCCTGCACGTAGGCGTTGTCGGTGGACTCGTAGCGACTGCCGACGATCCATTCATACCCGGCGTAGGCCAGGCCCGCCACGATGACGACGGCGGCGATGATCGTCAGGCCCCGCTTGCGGGTGCCGTTCTTGGCGGGAGCTTGCGGGTTGTTCGGGGGCGTTGCGCTCATGGTGTGCTCTTCGGGATTCTTGTGAGTCAGGGGCGGCGGCGTAGCGGCCGGCGCTTCAAGGTCGGGGGCGATGGCTGTCGGAGGAACGGCGATATCAGCGGCGATATCAGCGGCGACATCAGCGACGGTCGGCGGAAGCCGTCGTCTGCGCGGCGCCTCGCGCGGGCTCGGCGTAACCGCCGCCCAGCGCGCGCATCAGGTTGATCTGGGCATCGACGGTCAGGGCCTGCAGATCGATCTGGCCGCGCTGCTGCAGCAGCTGGTTCTGCTGCGCGTTGAGCACCGCGATGCGGCCGGTCAGGCCGGCGCGGTGGCGCTGATCGGCCAGTGCGGCCTGGCTGTCGGCGTTGGCCACCGACGCGTCCTGCTGCGTGCGCTGCTGGCGCAGCGACTCGAGCGTCGTGTACTGGTCGCTGGCGTCGCGCACGGCGTCCAGCACCGCGACGTTGTAGCTCGCGATCGCGGCATCCTGCTCGGCCGCGCTGCCGCGCAGGTTGGCGCGCAGCCGACCGCTGTCGAACAGCGGCAGGTGCAGCGCCGGGCCCGCGCCGTACTGGCGGCTGCCGCTCTTGAACAGCTCATCCAGCCCGATCGAGTTCAGGCCGACGAAGGCCGTCAGGCTCACGCTCGGATAGAACTGCGCGCGGGCGACGCGGATGTCCTGCGCCGTCGCCTCGACCCGGGCGCGCGCGGCGGCCAGGTCCGGGCGGCGGCCCAGCAGGTCCAGGTGAGGCGCCTGCTGCCAGTCGAGCGCGCCCGGCAGCGCGGCGTCCAGCGACTCGGTCGCCTTCGGGCCCTGGCCGGTCAGCGCGGCGAGCTGGTGGCGCAGCAGCGCCTGCTGCTCGCGCAGCACGACCTGCTGGCGCTGGATGTCGGGCAGCGGCGCCTCGGCGACGCGCAGGTCCTGGCCGTTGTCCAGGCCGGCGGCGCTGCGTTGGCGCACCAGGTCGAAGGATTGGTCGCGCAGCGCCTTCTGCTGCTCCAGCAGACGGCCCTGCGCCTGGCTGCGCGCCAGCGCGACGTAGGCCTTGGCCACGGCGTTGGACACGCTCAGCCGCGCCGCGGCGGCGTCCGCCTCGGCGGCGCGCCGCTGGCCCAGCGCGGCCTGCAGCGCCGCGTCATGCTTGCCGAAGAAGTCGAACTCGTAGCTCAGACCGGCCTGGATGTTGGCCAGCGTCCGCAGGCTGCCGGCGAGCGGCGGCGGATAGATGCCGTTCTCGGTGATGCGCTGACGGGTCACGTCGGCCTCGAGCTGGGCGGACGGACGCTTCGCGGCCTCGGCGTTTTCGGTCATCGCCGCGGCGCGGTCGATGCGGGCGCGGGCCAGCGCCAGGTTGGGCGAGTTCGCGATCGCCTGGTCGACCAGCGCGTCCAGCTGCGGATCGCGGAAGGTCTTCCACCAGGACGCGTCGAGCGCCTGGCTCTGGCTGTCGTCGAGGCCGAGGCGGGCGGCTTCGGCGCCGTCCAGCGGCCGGCCGGGTTCGGCCAGCTGGGGGATGGGCGCGCAGGCGGTGAGCACCATCAGCAGCGCCGCGCCCATGGCCAGGGCCAGCGTGGTGCGGTGAAGGAATCGGGAGGTCATCGGAGGGTCCTCAATGTTGTTCTTCTGGGGGGAGCAGGCAATTGAAAAAGGCGAAAAAGGCAGCATCGGTCGTGCTTGTTCGTCGGTCAGTCGTCCGTCATTCACACTTGTCGACCAGCGTCGACGACTCGGAGGTCAAGCCCGCGTCGCGGATCGCCTGGCCGTTGACGACGATGCGCTGCAGCAGGCCGATCAGCGTGCGGAACTCCTGGTCGGTGAAGCCCGCCAGGTGGTCGTTGAAGACCTTGGACAGCACGCCGGGAGCGGCCGCCATCGCGTTCACGCCGACGTCGGTCAGCGACACCATCACCACGCGCCGGTCCTCGAGCGACCGCTCGCGGCGGACCAGGGCCTTGGCTTCCAGGCGATCCAACAGCCGCGTCATCGCGCCGCCGTCCATCGCGAGCTCGCGAGCGAGCGCGGCGCTGGACATCGGGCCGTTGAAGCGCAGGCGCAGCATCGGCGCCCACTGGGCGTGGGTCAGGTCATGCTGGCCGAGCATCTTGTCGGCCTGCAGCACCATGGACTGCTTGATCTGCCGCAGCAGCCAGCCCAGGCTCGGCTCCGACGTGAAGCTGTCGGCGCTGTAGAAATCGGCAGGCGGGGGCAACTTGGCACTCATGGCGTCGTCTTTCATGACTTCGGATTTCCAGGACGGAGCTTCTGGAAATGCTTGATGACAATTATTGCTTAGGCAATGATTGCCCTGCCAATCACTGCCTGGGATAGGCTTTCCACGCGTAGGGACATTCCCGCAACACGCCGCCCCTAAACTGACCCGATGTCCGCCATGTCCCCTCCTTCGATGTCCTCGACCTCCCCGAGCGACGCCGCGCCCTCCGCCGGGCCGCAGGCGTCTCCCTCCGCCACCGGCGGTCAGGCAAATGCCGTGCGCACGCCGCCCCAGGCGTCGCCGAGGACGCCGCCCCCCTTGCGGGCGATGGCGCCGGCGCTGTGGCCCTTCCTCAGGCCGTACCGGGGACGGATCGCCGCGGCGATCCTCTTCCTGATGCTCGCGGCGGCGGCGACGCTGGTCTTCCCGATCGCGCTGCGCCAGCTGATCGACCAGGGCCTGATCTCCGCCGACCCGGGCGACCGGCTGATGGCGCTGCGCGAGCACTTCGTCTGGCTGTTCGCGACCGGCGCGGCGCTGGGCGTGTTCTCCGCGTTGCGCTTCTACGCGGTGACCTGGCTGGGCGAGCGCGTCAGCGCGGACCTGCGCACCGCCGTCTACAGCCACGTGTTGCGCCAGAGTCCCGAGTTCTTCGAGACCACACAGACCGGCGAGGTCATCAGCCGCATCACGACGGACACCACGGTGATCCAGAGCATCGTCGGCTCCAGCCTGTCGATGGGGCTGCGCAACGTGATCATGGGCCTGGGCGCGGTGGCGCTGCTGATCTACAGCAACCCGTGGGTGATGACGCAGGTGCTGGGCATCCTGGTGCTGGTGGTCGCGCCGGCGATGTTCTTCGGACGCCGGGTGCGACGGCTGTCGCGCTCCAGCCAGGACCGCATCGCCGACACCAGCGCGATCGCCGCGGAAATGCTCAACGCGATCACCGTGGTGCAGTCGCATGCGCAGGAGGCGCGCGAGACGGTGCGCTTCGACGCCGCGAGCGAGGCCGCCTTCGACACGGCGCGCAAGCGGACCAAGGTGCGATCCTTCCTGGTGGCGTTCATCATCACGGCGACCTTCGGCGCGCTGCTGTGGGGGCTGTACCAGGGCACGCAGGCCGTGATGGCGGGCAAGATCTCCGCCGGCCATCTCGGCCAGACCGTGGTCTACGTGATCCTGCTGGTGTCGTCAGTGGCGGTGCTGGCGGAAGTCTGGGGCGATCTGCTGCGCGCGGCGGGCGCGATGGAGCGCCTGATGGAACTGCTCGCGGCGCAGTCGCCGGTGGCGGATCCGGCGGCGCCGGTCGCCCTGCCCGCGTCGGCCGGCCCGGCGCGCGTGAGTTTCGAGCAGGTCCGTTTCCACTACCCGTCGCGGCCCGACCGCGCGGCGCTGGAGGACTTCACGCTGCGCATCGAGCCCGGCGAGACCGTGGCGCTGGTCGGCCCGAGCGGCGCCGGCAAGAGCACGGTGCTGCAGTTGCTGCAGCGCTTCTTCGACGTGCAGGGCGGCAAGCTGCAGCTGGACGGCGTGGCGGTGGACCGCGTGAAGCTCGCCGAGCTGCGCGGCCGCATGGCGCTGGTGCCGCAGCAGAGCGTGATCTTCTCGGCCAGCGCGCTGGACAACATCCGTTACGGCCGCCCGGACGCGAGCCGCGAAGAGGTCATCGCCGCCGCCAAGGCCGCGCATGCGGACGAGTTCATCCGCCAACTGCCGGACGGCTACGACAGCTTCCTCGGCGAGCGCGGCGTGCGCCTGTCCGGCGGCCAGCGCCAGCGCATCGCGATCGCGCGGGCGATGCTGCAGAACGCGCCCCTGCTGCTGCTCGACGAAGCCACCAGCGCGCTGGATGCCGAGAGCGAACGGCTGGTGCAGCAGGCGCTGGACGAGGCGATGCGCGACCGCACGACGCTGGTCATCGCGCACCGGCTCTCGACGGTGCAGCGCGCCGACCGCATCGTCGTGATGGACCACGGCCGCATCGTCGAGCAGGGCACGCATGCCGAGCTCGTCGCGCGCGGTGGCCTCTACGCGCGCCTGGCCGCCCTCCAGTTCAACGCTTGAGCATTCCTCCCTCTCCCGCTTGCGGGAGAGGGTCGGGGTGAGGGCCAGCAGCCTCCGCCGTCCGCCCCTCTAAAATCTTCTCCATGACCGCCGACCTCACCCCCTCGCGCCCCGTGCGCAGCCAGTACGAAGACTTTATGCGCCACGTGTACGAGCACGGTGTGGCCAAGGGCGACCGGACGGGGACGGGCACGCGCAGCGTGTTCGGGCACCAGATGCGCTTCGACCTGAGCGAGGGTTTCCCGCTGGTGACGACGAAGAAGGTGCACCTGAAGTCGATCATCCTGGAACTGCTGTGGTTCCTGCGCGGCGACTCGAACGTCAAGTGGCTGCAGGAGCGCGGCTGCACGATCTGGGACGAGTGGGCGCGCGAGGACGGCGACCTGGGTCCTGTCTACGGCGTGCAGTGGCGCAGCTGGCCCAAGGCCGGCGGCGGGCACGTCGACCAGATCGCGGAGGTGGTCAAGCAGCTGAAGACCAATCCGGACTCGCGCCGGATCATCGTCTCGGCGTGGAACGTGGCGGAGCTGGACCAGATGGCGCTGATGCCCTGCCACGCGTTCTTCCAGTTCTACGTGGCGGACGGGAAGCTGTCGTGCCAGCTGTACCAGCGCAGCGCGGACATCTTCCTGGGCGTGCCGTTCAACATCGCGAGCTACGCGCTGCTGACGCAGATGCTGGCGCAGCAATGCGGGCTGGGGTTAGGCGATTTCATCTGGACGGGCGGGGATTGCCACATCTACTCGAACCACTTCGAGCAGGTGGAGACGCAGCTGGCGAGGACGCCGTTCGCGTATCCGACGATGCATATCAAGCGGAAGCCGGAGTCGATCTTCGACTATGAGTTTGAAGACTTCGAGCTGCAGGACTACCAGCACCACGCGGCGATCAAGGCGCCGGTGGCGGTGTGAGCAGCGGGAGCTGAACTCACATGGCGTTGAGGCCGGAGGATCTTTCGGAAGAGGAGATGCTCGCGGCTGAGGCGCGGTTTCCAAAGCTGGCCGCAACGGCCGGACGGAAGGCCTACGAGCAGGCGTTGGCGGAGACGGGCTCGGTCGTTGTGGCGAGCGGGGATTGGCTCGTCAGGCGGTTTTCGGATGGGCGCGAGAGGCTTATAACAATGCTGCCGCCGGACTTGCGAGTGAAGCGCGGTGCTGTGCTCAAGCGTACTGAGAGAGACGTATCGATCGAACAGACTTCCTCGCATGAGAACTGAGCCGCCGCCGCTCTCGTGGGACTTCCGCAACTATTTCTGGTTGCCAGAATTGACCAACGCCGGCATGACCTGCCCCCGTCCTCCGCACACTGGCTGGAATTGGGAATGTCTCGTTCAGGCCAGATGGTCACCCCCACCAACCCGTCCTTCGCTGACCCGATTCACCAACAGCATCACCACCGTCAACACCACGGCGCTGATCAACACATTGACGAGCAGAAACCTGGCCGCGCCTTCCAGCGAGCCCACTCCGCCAAGCGCAGCCATCACCGCCATCCCACTGGCCGGCGGATGAGTGATCCCCAGCAGGCACAGCGCGACGACGCTCATCGCCAGCGCGACAGCCGCGGCCAACAGGGGAACATGAACAAGTGCGGCGGCTGAAAGCCCGATCACTGCCGCCACGAGGTTCCCGAGCACCACCGCCTTCGCCGCAGCGAACGGATGATTGGGCGTCAGCGCCATGAGCGTCGCTGATGCGCCCAGCGGCGCTGCCAGGTCGTGCGCGTCCGCAACGTGCCCGGTCCAGAGGACCGGGAACCCACCGACCACGAGGAGCGCCACCAACAGGCCGACGAAGGTCCTCACTGAGGCACCCGGCTCGTCGTTCAACAGCGGCTTCCCCAGGCTCACGGCCGTCTCCGCAAACCGCGCCTCAGGCAGCAACCGCAGCTTCAGCAGCGATCGTGGCCCGATGCTTCGTGACGATCTCCAACTCGTCGCTCAGCGCCTTCTTCACGGACGCGCGCGCTTCCACGCGGTCCTTCCAGGCGAAGAGCCTCGTCAGGTGCCCGATCTGCGCGCCCGAACGCGCATGCCACAGCGTCGCCCACAGGTAGGCATCCACCACCGAGAACTGCTCGCCCGTGATGTACGCGCGCCCGTCCGATAGCAGCTCGTCCATTCGCGCATACGCCGCGACCAGCTTCGCCCTGGTCCATTCCGTGCCGGCCTCCGTCAGCAGCTTGCGCATCAGCGGAATGTGCTTCTGCGCAATCTCCGTGCCGATGAAGTTCAGCAGCACATCCACCTTGGCCCGCTCCAGCGTGCCCTGTGGCGGCGTCAGGCCGCTCTGCGGATACTGGTCGGCGAGGAAACTGGTGATCGGCCCCGTCTCCGTCAGGATGTCCAGCTGCGGGTTATCCAACTGCAGCGCGGGCACGTAGCCCAGCGGGTTCACATCGAAGAAGGCCTCGCCCGTCGAGGTGGTCTTGCCGAACACGTCGAAGTGCACGAGTTCAGGATTCAGGCCAAGCTCGTTGGCAATGACCTGGACCGCGCGGGAGCAGGTGTCGTCAGCGATGAAGAGTTTCATGAGAGTCTTTCGATGAGTGGGTTCTGCCGGCGGCAACCCAGTGCGCCGCCAACGGAATGAACTCTAGTTAGCGCTCCACAGGCGATAAAGCGGTCGACGGTCCGCTGTCTGTCGCTCCCGGCGCGACAGTGCGGCGTCCGTTTCAAGGCATCCTTGCGCCGACGAACCAGGAGGAGTGAACCGTGACCAAGCGCGTAGATGCCGCAGTGGCCGATATCGAGACCTTCGTCGCCGTGGCCCAGCTCGGCAGCTTCACCAAGGCGGCCGAGCTGCTCGGGACGACCAAGTCCAACGCCGGCAAGGCCGTCCAGCGGCTGGAGGCAAGACTTGGCACGCGCCTGTTCCAGCGCACCACGCGGGCCGTCCACCTCACCGACGACGGTCAGGTCTACCTGGTGGCCGCCCAAAGCGCCCTCGACGGCCTGCGGGAGGCGGAACAGGCCCTCGCCGCCCGACGCTCCGAGCCCATCGGCCGCGTCCGCGTGGACCTTCCCGCCGGCTTCGGCCGGCTGTTCTTCCCGTCGCTGTCCCTGCTGCGCGAGAAGTACCCCAAGGTCACGCTGGAGATCGGCCTGTCGGACCGGATGTCCGACGCCGTTGCCGAGGGCTGGGACATCGTCGTGCGCATCGGCGCGCTGCCGACCGACGGAGAGATGACCGTCCGCAAGCTCTGCTCGCTCAAGCTGGGGCTGTACGCCTCCCCCGAGTACCTGGCGCGCAAGGGCAACATCACGACCGTCGCCGAACTCGCCGGCCACGATGCGCTCATCTTCCGCGGTCCCTCGGGCCGCCTGCGGCCATGGACCCTGCTGGACGATGGGGAACAGCGCGAGATGTCGCCGGCCCCCGTCGTGGTCCTGGCGGACGGGCACGCCCTGGTGGAGGCCACCATCCAGGGCGTCGGCATCGCCCAGATCCTCGACCGCGTCGCGCGGCCCCATGTCGCGGCCGGCCGCCTCGTCCATGTGCTGCCCGAGGCCGACGTGGACGGCCCGCCCGTCCACGCGATGATCCCGCTCGGCACCCGCATGGCCACCAAGACCCGCGCCGTCCTGAACTTCCTCGCGGAGACCCTGGCCTGACGCCGACCGGCGTCAACCGCCGCCCGCCGCCCTGCCTCGCCGGCCCGCTTCCGCGCCGGCGTCCATCGCCCGCTTGAGCTCGCAGACGAGCGCGTCGACGTACGAGTCCTCGAGCCCCGCATCCGCCAGCGCGAAGTCGAGGTGGCAGACGTACTCCGCGTTCGAGCCGATCGACCCGCCTGCCGTCGCAATGAGCGGCGCGATCGCCGTCACCGCCGACTCCGGCTCGTAGTGCGGGTTGTCCTTGTTCACGACGAACACGAGGGCCGACGCGGTCGCGCCGTTCTGCAGCGTGATGCGCTCCCAGCGCGGCTCGTAGCTGCCCGCCACCATCTCGCGGGCCCAGAGCAGCTTGAGTTCGAAGCCGGCCGATGCTTCGTCCAGCTTCAGGGCCACGCCCTCGGTCCTGCCGCCCGCCTCGAGCGCGAGCATGCGCCCCGGCCGGTCGTTGGACCCGCGGCCCGCGACGGTCTTCAGGCAGAAGCTCCGATGCCAGCCCTCCAGCACCGCGTTCTCGCGCGCGACGTAGTGCAGCAGCGGATTCCACATCAGCGAGCCGTAGGCGAAGACCCAGAGCTCGCCCGCAGGACGCAGCAGCAGCGTCGCGGCGAGCGACTCCTCCAGCTTCGCCGCGGACCACAACATGCCGGGCGGCAGCTGCAGCTTCTCGGCGAAGCTGCCGTCCTCGAGAGAATTCCTGTTCAGGGTCGACATGTCTTCAATGCCTGATCTTCAATGCCGGAGTCGAGACCGCCGGTCCGGGCAGGAAGCCCCGCCCGGTGAATCAATTCTGGGTATCGACGGCGTCCCGATAAACGCTGGGACCGGCGTCGCTCTGTCTCGTGGATCGCGACAGTCGGCGGCGCCCGCTCAGGAAGCCGAAGGCGGAGACCGCGGCCAGCACCGTCACCCCGGTCAACACATGGATGAGTCCGTGAAAGGCCGTGTCGTGCGCGGCGACCACGCGTCCCGGGATCACCCGTGGGACCAGCGACAGCGCGGCATCCAGGTCCCCCGTGGTGAGCCGTCGGGCCGCGAGCACCACCTGCTCACGCGGGGTCGGGTCGTCGGCGTCGATCTCGTCGACCAGCGCCCCATACGTCAAGCCCGCCAGCACGGCGCTCACGATGGCCAGGGTGATGCCCTCCCCCGCCACGCGCGCCGTGTTGAAGATGCCGGTCGCCATCCCGGCGCGTTCCACCGGCACGACGCTGATGGCCAGGCCGTCCATCAAGCCCCAGGGAAGACCGCTGCCCAGCCCGATCACGAACATCGGCAGCACGTAGTCCAGCAAGGGACCGTCCACCCGCGCGTAGCTCAGCCAGTGCAGCCCGGCCGCGGCGATGAGGAAACCCAGTCCCGACAGCACGCCCGCGGACGCATGACGCGTCAGGCTCGCGGCCAGGAAGGGCACCACCATCACCGGCAAGGACAGCGCGACCATCAGCAGACCCGCCTCGAGCTCGGTCATGCGCTCGACGCCGATCAGCCGCAGGGGCAGCATCACGACCAGCACGATGAAGCTGTAGCAAGTGCCGATGGGGAGCATCTGCACGCCCACGAAACGGCCCAGACGGAACAGCGACAGGTCCAGCATCGGACGGGCCACGCGCGCCTCGACGATGACGAACGCGACGAGAAGCAACCCCGCGCCCGCCAGCAGGCCCACGACCAGCGGACTCGACCAGCCGCTCTCCGGCGCCTGGATGAGCCCGAAGGTCAGCAGCGCCAGCGTCCCGCTGAAGGTGATGGTGCCGGGCCAGTCCAGGCCTTGGGCGCCGGGGTCGCGCGTCTCGCGCATGCGCGGCAGCCCGAAGAGCATCGCCAGCAGGCCCAGCGCGGCGGTGGTGAGGAAGACGGCCTGCCAACCCAGGAACTCGATCAGTGCGCCCGCCACGAGCGGCCCGAACGCCAGGCCGATGCCGAAGGTGGCGCCCAGCGCGCTGAAGGCGCGCGTGCGCGCATGGCCGTCGAACTCCTGCGCGAGTGCCGCCGAGCCGCTGGACAAGGCCGCGGCGGCGCCGACGCCCTGGACGGCCCGCATCCAGTCGATCCACAGCACCGACGGTGCGACGCTGAGCGCAAGCGAGGTCAAGGTGAACAACGCCAGGCCGATGGCGAAGACGCGCTTGCGGCCGAACTGGTCCGCGAGCGCTCCAGCTGCCATCAGCAGGCTCCCGAAACTGAGCATGAAGGCGTTGGTGATCCAGGTGAGCCCGGTGGGCGTGCCGCCGAGGGCACGGCCGATGGCGGGTGTCGCCACCGCGCCGCCGGTGAAGCTGAGCGGCAGCACGAGCGCTGCCAGGCAGATCGAGGCAAGGATGAGGAGGCTTTCGCCGCTTCGAGGCGTTGGTGATTTCAGTTCCACGACGGGCCTCCCTGATCGCCCTTGCCGTCCTTGCCGTCGTTGTCGCCCTGGTTGCCCTGGTTGCCCCAACCGCCGCCCAACGCGCGGATCAGCCGGACGGAGGTGACCGCCTGCAGGCCGGCCAGTTGAACGGACGAGCGTCGCGACGACAGCACCGCGCGCTCGGCGTCGATGACCTCCAGGTAGCTGACGTCCCCCTCCGCGTACTGGCGACGCGACAAGCGCGCCGCCTCCGCCGCCGCGTCGGCGCCTTCCGACTGCGTCCTGACCTGCTCCTCCAGCACGCGAAGCTCCGCCAGGCCGTCCTCGACCTCGCGGAAGGCCGTCAGCACCTGCTGCCGGTACTGGGCCACCTGCCCTTCGTACTGCGCGCGGGTCTGTGCCAGTTGCCCCTCGCGCCGGCCGCCATCGAAGAGCGGCAGGCTCAAGAGCGGTCCCAGGAGGAAGGTGCGGCTGCTCCATTGCAAGAGGTCGTCGGCGTTGCCCGATTCCAGGCCGCCACCGCCTGTGAGCGTCAGCGAAGGGAAGAACGCCGACTTGGCGACGCCGATGCGGGCATTCGCCGCGGCCATCGCGCGCTCCGCCGCCGCGATGTCGGGGCGACGCTCCAGCAGGCTCGAGGGCAGCCCCGCCGGCACGCGCAGGCTGAAGGCCTCCAGCGGCTTGGGCGTGAAGCTGAACGCCGCCGGCGCCTTGCCGAGCAGCACCGCCAGGGCGTGCTCCGAAGCGGCGCGCAGGCGCGCCACCGTCATCGCATCGCTCCGGGCATTGGCCAGCTCGGACCTGGCGCGCGCCACGTCCAACGCGCCGGTGTCGCCCGCCTTCTGCCGCCGCTCGGCGAGCTGCAGCGCTTCCTCCCGCAGGCGGACGGCCGCGACGAACACCTCCGCCTCCGCGTCCAGCTGGCGCAGCGTGAAGTAGCCCTGGGCGACGTCGGCTTGCAGCGCCATACGCACCGATTGGAAAAGCGCCTCGTTGCGTTGGCCTTCCGCCCTCGCCGCCGCGACGCCCGAGGAGACATGACCGAAAAGGTCGACCTCGTACGAGATGCCGAGTTGCGCGCGATAGATCGTCTGGGCCGCCACCTGGCTGCCAGGTGCCAGGCCTTGCGAGACTGCGGACGGCCGTTGACGCGAGGCTTCCGCGCCCAGATCCACGGCCGGGAACAGACCGGCGCGCGCCGCCTGCGTCATCGCCCGGGATTCCTTGACGCGAGCCGCCGCGACCTGCAGTTCCTGATTCGCCTGCATCGCCTGCTCGACGAGCTCGTTTAGGGCCCGGTCGCCGAAGACCGTCCACCAAGCGCCGCGCGCCAGTTCTTCCGCGGGGGCGGCTTCCTTCCAAGTGGAGCCGTCACCGCCTTTCAGCACGACCGCATGCCAATCTTTCGGCGCCTCCTTGAAGGCCGGCGTCACCGCGGCGTCAGGCGCCCGGTACGGCGGCGCCACGGAACAGCCCGCCATCAGCAGCAGACTGGCCAGGGTCGTCAGGCCCCAGGCGGCGATTCCACCGGGCACTACTTGCTTGTTCGTCCTCATGTCCGACTCCTTCCCATCTCAGTGGGCGACCTCGATATGGGGGTGGTGGCCCTGCTTGTCCACGAGCGGACGTCCGCCGGCGATCTTGCGCAGCACGACGTACAGCACCGGCGTCAACATCAGCCCGAAGAGCGTCACGCCCAGCATCCCGAAGAACACGGCGATGCCCATGGCGCTGCGCATCTCCGCGCCCGCGCCCGTCGAGAGCACCAGGGGGACCACGCCGGCGATGAACGCGATGGAGGTCATCAGGATCGGGCGCAGGCGCAGCCGGCTGGCTTCGATCGCCGCCTCCACGATGCCGCGCCCATCCATCTCCAGCTCACGGGCGAACTCGACGATCAGGATCGCGTTCTTCACCGAGAGCCCCACCAGCACCATCAGCCCGATCTGCGTGAAGATGTTGTTGTCGCCGTGGGTCAGCCAGACGCCCGTCAGCGCCGACAGGATGCTCATCGGCACGATCAGCAGGATCGCCAGCGGCAGCGTCATGCTTTCGTACAGCGCGGCCAGGACGAAGAACACCAGCAGCACGCTGATCGGGAACACCCAGAGGGCGGAGTTGCCTGCCAGGATCTGCTGGTAGGTCAGATCGGTCCATTCCATCTTGATGCCGCGCGGCAGGACTTCGGCGGCGATGCGCTCGACCGCGGCCTTGGCCTGGCCGGACGAGTAACCGGGTGCCGGTCCGCCGTTGATGTCGGCCGCGGGGAAGCCGTTGTAGCGGACCACGGTCTGCGGACCGTAGGTCTGCTTCACGCTCACCAGCGACGACAGCGGCACCATCTCGCCCGCGGCGTTGCGGGTCTTCAGCAGCCCGATGTCCTCGGCGCCGGCGCGGAACGGTGCGTCGGCCTGTGCGCGCACCTGGAAGACGCGGCCGAACTGGTTGAAGTCGTTGACGTAGAGCGACCCCAGATAGATCTGCATCGTGTCGAAGACGTCCGTCACCGACACGCCGAGCTGCTTGGCCTTGATGCGGTCCAGATCCACGTCCAGTTGCGGCACGTCGATCTGGTACATCGAGAAGCTGGGGCCGAGTTCGGGCGCCTGCGCGAGCTGCTTCAGGAAGGCCTGCGTGGCGTCGTTCAGCGCCTCGTAGCCCAGCGCCCCACGGTCCTCCAGCTGCAGCTTGAAGCCGCCCAGCGTGCCCAGCCCCTCCACCGGCGGCGGCGGGAACACGGCGACCTGCGCTTCCTTGATGGTCGAGAACTTCGCGTTCAGCGCCGCGATGACCTCCTGCGCGGACTCGCCCGGGTTGCGGTCCTTGGAGGGCTTCAGCAGCGGGAACATCAGCGCGCTGCTCGACGAGTTGCTCAGGCTGACGGACAGGCCCGGGAACTGCGGCACCTGGCGGACGCCCGGGACGCTCAAGGCCATCTCGCCCAGCTCGCGGACCAGCTTCTCGGTGCGGTCCAGCGACGCGCCCGCGGGCAGCTGGATCACCGCCACCAGGTAGTCCTTGTCCTGTGCCGGGACGAAGCCGCTGGGCACGGCCTTGCCGATGAGCACGGTGCCCGCGAGCAGCACGCCGTACAGCGCCATCATCCCGGCCTTGCGCCCCACCGCCGTGCCGACGCCGCGGCCGTACGACGCCGAGCCGCGATGGAACACGCGGTTGAACGCCGCGAAGAAACGACCGAACACCTGGTCCATGCCGCGGGTGAGCCAGTCCTTCGGCTCGTGATGCCCCTTCAGCAGCAGCGCGGCCAATGCGGGCGACAGCGTCAACGAGTTGAAGGCGGAGATGACCGTCGAGATCGCGATGGTCATCGCGAACTGGCGATAGAACTGCCCGGTCAGGCCCGACATGAAGGCCAGCGGCACGAACACCGCCACGAGCGCCAGGGCGATCGCGATGATGGGTCCGCTCACCTCGCGCATGGCCTGGTAGGTCG
Source organism: Roseateles sp. GW821-FHT09G09 (assembly GCF_059415965.1). NCBI lineage: Bacteria > Pseudomonadati > Pseudomonadota > Betaproteobacteria > Burkholderiales > Sphaerotilaceae > Roseateles > Roseateles sp. GW821-FHT09G09. Next base: position 58,380 of record NZ_JBWKOG010000010.1, read on the forward strand.
CCTCGCGGGCGCCGAGGCCGGCGCTGATGTTGCGCTCGACGTTTTCCACCACGACGATGGCGTCGTCCACCACGATGCCGATCGCCAGCACCATGCCGAACAGGCTCAGCGCGTTGATCGTGTAGCCGAAGCCCAGCAACAGCGTGAAGGTGCCGACGATGGAGACCGGTACCGCCAGCAGCGGGATGATGGACGCGCGCCAGGTCTGCAGGAACAGCACCACCACGACCACCACCAGGGCGATGGCCTCGAGCAGCGTCTTGATGACCGCGTCGATGCTCAGGCGGACGAAGCGCGTCGGGTCGTAGGCGATGTCGTAGTCCACGCCCTGGGGCATGTCCGCCTTCAGCTCCTTCATCAGGTCGTGGATGTCGTCCGAGATCTGCAGGGAGTTCGCGCCCGGGGACTGGAAGACGATGAGCTGCACCGCGGGCTTGTTGTCCAGCATCGCGCGCAGCCCGTAGTCCGAGGACGCGAGCTCGACCCGCGCCACGTCCTTCAGCATCGTGATCGCGCCCTCCGGGGAGCTCTTCAGGATGATGTTCCTGAAGTCCGCCTCGCTCTTCAAGCGGCCTTGCGCATTGACGTTGAGCTGCAGCGGCACGTTCTCCATCGGCGCCGCGCCGACGATGCCGGCGGCCACCTGGACGTTCTGCTCGCGGATGGCCTTGACGACGTCGGTCGCGGTCAGCTGGTGCTGGGCGACCTTCTGCGGGTCCAGCCAGACGCGCATGGCGTAGTCGCCGGAGCCCCACATCACGACCTCGCCCACGCCCGGGACGCGCGCGATGCGGTCCTTCACGTTGATCAGCGCGTAGTTGCGCAGGTAGGTCAGGTCGTACTTGTCGTCGGGCGACAGCACGCTGACGCCCATGGTCAGCGTCGGCGAGGCCTTGACCGTCGTGATCCCGAGACGTTGCACGTCCTCGGGCAGACGCGGCATCGCCTGCGAGACGCGGTTCTGGACGAGCTGCTGCGCCAGGTCCGGATTGGTCCCCAGCTTGAAGGTCACGGTGATCTGCAGGTTGCCGTCGCTGTTGGCCTGCGACTGCATGTACAGCATGTTCTCCACGCCGTTGATGCGTTCCTCGATGGGCGATGCCACCGTCTCGGCGATCACCTTCGGATTGGCGCCCGGGTACTGCGCGCGCACCACCACGGAGGGCGGCACCACTTCGGGGTACTCGGCGGTGGGGAGCTTGAACAGCGCGATGACGCCGCCGAGCAGGACCAGCATCGACAGCACGCCCGCGAAGATGGGCCGGTCGATGAAGAATTTGGAGATGTTCATGATGCTGCCTCGATGAGGGCGATCACGCGGCCGACTTGCGGCGCGCCGGAACGCCCGCCATGTCGACCAGCTTGGCGCTGATGCGTTCACCGGGACGTGCGCGCTGGACGCCGTTGACGATGACGCGGTCGCCGGCCTTCAGGCCGGACTCGACGACGCGGAAACCCTCGTGGAGATCGCCGAGGCGCACCTCGCGGTACTGGGCCTTGCTCTCGCCGTCGACGACGAGGACGAACTTGCGGGCCTGATCGGTACCGATGGCGGCGTCGTCGATGAGGACCGCGTCGCGCGGCCGGGCGCCGCCGACGAGGACCCGGGCGTAGAGGCCGGGGACCAGCGCGCCGTCGGCGTTGTCGAAGCTGGCGCGGACCCGGATGGTTCCCGACACCGTGTCCAGGCGGTTGTCGACGGAGCTGACGACGCCCTCGCGTCCGTAGCCGGCCTCGTTGGACAGGCCCAGCGACACCGGCACCTTGGCGCCGGCGGTGCGCAGATGGCGGAGGTAGGTCTGCTCGTCGACCGAGAAGGACGCGTAGATGGGCGAGGTGGACACGAGCGTGGTCAGCACGGGCGCGTTCGCGCCGGCGGTCACGACGTTGCCGAGCGTCAGTTCCGCGCGCGAGACGCGGCCGCTCACCGGCGCGACGACGGCGGTGTAGGAGAGGTTCACCCGCGCCGCCTCGAGGGCGGCCTTGGCGGCCTTCACCTCGGCGGCGGCTTCGCGTGCGGCGTTCTGGCGATTGTCGAAATCGCGGCGCGCGATCGCGTTGCCCTCGATGAGCTTCGAAGCGCGTTCGGCTTCGCCCGTGGCGAGCGACGCGCGCGCCTGGGCAGCGGCGAGTTGGGCGTCGGCGCGGTCGTACTCGGCCTGGTAGGGCTGGGCGTCGATCGTGAAGAGCGGATCGCCCTTCCTGACCACGGCGCCGTCCTTGAAGTGCACGGCGACGATGCGGCCGGAGACCAGGGGACGGATGTCGACACGGTCGACCGCCTCGAGGCGGCCGGAGTAGGACTGGCGCTCGGCGATCTGCCGGGCGATGACGGCGGCGACCTCGACCTCGGGGCCGACGGCCGCGTTTTCGGCGTGGGCGGCGCGCAGCGGTTGGGTGGGGGCATCCAGCATCAACCATGCGCCCGCGCCAGCCACCACCACTGTGGCGACCGTCGCGAGAACGGTCTTTGGAAACGCAAACATGACAGCTCCTTGGGGGACGTTTTTCAGAACGGAAATGGATGGATGGCAGTATTGCGATCGGCCACTTCCGGATAAACGACCTGCCCTCGGACGCTTTGTCAGCGCGGGGGAGACAATTTTTGAGTTGCTGGGGGGGTGTCGGCGTTCGATCCGAGGCAGGACATGGGCGATGCAAGGCTGGTCCCGAAGGGGGTGGCATCCCGACTGCCCCAGCAGCTGGAGGCCGTCGTCGGCGGCCCCCTCACCAGGAGTTCACCATGTCCGAGGAAGCCAGCTTCGCCGCCCCCACAGAGTCATCGGGCGGGCCCACCATTGACGTCGACGATGCCGGTCAGGTGCAGACCTGGGCGGACAAGTTGTCCGCTTCCGAGGCCCAGATCCGCGAGGCCGTTGCACAGGTGGGCGGCAACGCCAGCGACGTCGAGGAGCATTTGAAGGGCACGCGGTCGACCACGAATGCAGAACTGACCAAGAAGGCCCTCTGAGCCGGCGGAGCCTGCTGATGTCGGACAAGCACCCGGTCACTCCTGACGGTCGGTATCTGGTGGTCATGGGACGGCTCTGGCGCCGATCGAATCCGGCGTTGCCTCCGGAGCAGGCGCACGCCCTGGTGAGCGAACTCATGGACGCGCGGCGGCAGCTCGCCAGAACGGACCTGACCGCCGAGCTGCGCGCACGCACGCGCTCCCGGGTCGACGCCGCCAAGCGCTCGCTCGGCGAGCGCGGCGACGTCTGGTGGGAGGACGGCGCTCCAGACTTCAACCGGCACATGGTCCGCAACACGCCCTACGCGGACTGGTTCGCCTCGCTCCCTCCGGCTGGCTGACGCGCCGCACCGAGTGGCAGAGTCGGGGCTGTCAACAGCGAAAGATCGGCACTGGACATGAAGCTTCTCCTCACCGGACTGAACGGCACCGTGGCGCCTTGGGTCAGCCGCGAAGCGCAAACGCGAGGCTGGGACGTCGTGGGTTGGGACCGCGGCGCGGTGGACCCCGCCAATGAGACTGCTGCCCTGGCCTTCCTGCGCGCCGAGGCGCCGGAGGCCATCGTCCACCTGGCGATGGGCTCCGAGTCCTGGGCAGGTCAACTCGCGGGCTTCGCGAGGCTGCACGGCGTCCCCATGGTCTTCGTGAGCACGGCGATGGTCTTCGACGCCTCGTCAGGCGGCCCGCATCGGCCCGGCGACCCGCGGACCGCCAGCGACGACTACGGCCGGTACAAGATCCGATGCGAGGACGCCGTGCTGACGGCCTGTCCGTCGGCGACGGTGGCCCGCATCGGCTGGCAGATCGCGCCGGACGCCGTGGGCAACAACATGCTGCGTCACCTGGATGAGCAGCACGCCCGCGATGGGCGCATCCGCGCGAGTTCGGCCTGGGTGCCGGCGTGTTCGTTCATGTCCGACACCGCGGCGGCGCTCTGCGATCTCGTTCAGGAAGGCACGGGCGGTCCCGTTCATCTCGACAGCAACGCCTTGGATGCGCTGACCTTCGACCAGGTGGTCCAGCGGGTGGGGAAGAAATTCGGCCGGGATTGGGGCGTCGAGGTGACGCAGGACTACGTGCATGACCAGCGGCTGGTGAACGAGAACGGCGGCTCGATGCTGCCGCCGCTGAACGTCCATTGGGGGTGACCCCTCGCCTCGCGGGCATGCACCGATCCGCTCGCCCTCCCGCACTGCCATACTGGTCCGGTGCACGAGCTGGAGCAGATCATCGTCCTCTTCGTGGCAGCGGTACTCCTGGCCGCGGCCGCCCGAAGGCTGGGCGCGCCCTACCCGGTCTTCCTGGCGGTCGGCGGCGCGGTGCTCGCCTCGGTCCCTGGCGTCCCGCAGCTCAGCTTGCCGCCCGACCTGGTGCTGGCGCTTTTCGTGGCGCCTATCCTGGTCGACGCGGGATACGACGCCTCACTGCGCGACCTGAAGGACAACTGGCTTCCGCTGGCAAGCCTGGTGATCGTCGCGGTCGGCCTGACCACCGCGGCGGTCGCCCTGGTCGTGCACACCCTGGTGCCGACGCTGCCCTGGGCCGCCGCGATTGCGCTCGGCGCCATCGTGGCCCCGCCCGATGCCGTGGCCGCGACCGCCGTCCTGCGCCCGCTGCATCCGCCGCAACGCATCCTGGGCATCCTGGAGGGCGAGAGCCTGCTGAATGACGCCAGCGCGCTCCTGATCTATCGCCTGGCCGTCGGCGCCGTCGCGGCGGGCAGCTTCTCCCTGCAAGCCATCGCGCCCGCGTTCATCCTCAGCGTCGTCGGCAGCCTGGTCGCCGGACCCGTGCTGGGCGTGCTGACGCAGCGTCTGCTCGAACGCGCCCAGCACATCCCCACGGCCATCATCATGCAGTTCGTCGGCGCCGTGGCCGTCTGGCAACTGGCGGAGCACCTCGGCCTGTCGGGCGTGCTCACCACGGTGTGCTTTGCCATGACCTTGGCCCGCATCGCACCCGCCCGCATCGAGGCTCGCGTCCGCGTGCCCACCAACGCGGTGTGGGCGACGGTCATCTTCGCGCTCAACATCTTTGCGTTCATCTTCATCGGGCTGCAATTGCGCCCGATCCTCCTCGAACTGCCCGAGGCCACGCGAGAGCGTTACCTGGCCGTCGCGGCCGCCGTGCTGCTGACCGTCATCGTTGTGCGAATCGGCTGGCGCATGACGTTCAACGCGATGCTCAAGGTGTTCGGCAACAGACATCGCGTCAAGGTGGCGCGGCTGATGCTGAAGCCGACGGTCGGCAGCGGTCTCGTCATCTCGTGGGCCGGCATGCGAGGCATCGTCACGCTCGCGGCAGCCATGGCGCTGCCGGCACGGTTCCCCGGGCGGGAGCTCATCGTGCTCACCGCGTTCCTGGTCGTCCTGGGTACCTTGCTCATCCAAGGCCTGACGCTCAAGCCGCTGCTCCGCTTGCTCCATCTGCGCGACGGCGACCCGGTGGGCGAGGAGGAAACCGTCGCGCGGCAGCGCATGCTGGAGGCCGCCTTCGCCCATCTGCCGAAGGACTCGACGCCCGCGCACGACCTGGTCCGCAAGAATCTGAAGATGCACCTGGGACGACCGCTTCACGACAGCGGCAGTGCCTTCGCGTCGTTCGGCGCCGACTACGACGCCGCCTATGAAGGGGCGCTCGATGCCGCCCGGCGGACGCTGCTCACCATGCGCGACGCCGCGGAGATCGGCGACGACGCCTTCCACGCCCTGGAGAACGAGCTGGACTGGCTGGAGGCCTCCGACCCTTTGCGCGCAGCCAACGCAGACGCGACAGATTAGCCGTCCCGCTGCACCGGGTGGCCCGCGCGCCGGAGTCGCACCGCCGACCGTTGCCTGCGAAGCAGGCGCGCTGCGGCACGCCATTGTTCCGACCCCCACAATGACCTGTTCCCCCGCCCACGGTTGATGGGCAGCGCGCGCATCGGTACGCTGTCGTCAACGACGTACAGGCAGTCAAGGCATATGCAGCAGTTCGACTTTGATCTCTTCGTGATCGGCGCAGGTTCCGGCGGCGCGCGCGCGGCCCGGGTCGCCGCGCAACATGGCGCGCGCGTCGGCATCGCCGAGGGCGCCAACTTCGGCGGCACCTGCGTCAACCGCGGCTGCGTCCCCAAGAAGCTGATGGTCTACGCGAGCCGCTTCCCGGATGCGTTCAAGGCCGGCAAGGCCTTCGGATGGGACGCGCCGGCGGCCCGCTTCGACTGGCACGCGTTGATCAACAACAAGGACACCGAAATCGACCGCCTGGAGAGCGTCTACGAGCGCAATCTCCGGGGCGTGGGCGTGCAGACCTTTTCCGAGCATGCCACGCTGCTGGATGGGCACACGGTGCGGCTGCGCGGCAGCGGCCAAATCGTGACGGCCAAGCGGATCCTCATCGCCACCGGCGCGGCTCCCGACCGCCCCAGTTTCCCCGGCGTCGAACTGGCGATCACGTCGGACGAGCTCTTCCACCTGGACGAACAGCCGCGGCGCCTCCTGATCGTCGGAGGCGGCTACATCGCCGTCGAGTTCGCCGGCGTCTTTGCCGGTCTGGGCAGTCAGGTGACCCAGCTCGTGCGGGGCCCGGCGCTGCTGCGCGGTTTCGACGACGAGATCGCCGGGACGCTGCGGGAGCACCTGTCCCTGCGCGGGGTCGATCTCGTCTTCAATGACCGCATCGAGCTGCTGCGGCGGGAAGGCGAGGCCTTGCAGGTCACCACGACCGGCGGCCGGTCCTTCGAGGTGGATACCGTCCTGCTCAGCACCGGACGCCGCCCGAACATCGACGCCCTCGGGCTTGAGGCGGCCGGCGTCGAGGTCAACGACAAGGGCGCCATCGTGGTCGGCCCGGGCGGCAGCACGCGCGTCGCCTCCATCTTCGCCATCGGCGACGTCACCGATCGTCTGAACCTCACGCCGGTGGCCATTCGCGAGGGCCAGGCGTTTGCAGACCGCCACTACGGCGGCATCGACGCGCCGGAGATCGACTATGCGCTGGTCCCGACCGCGGTCTTCACCACGCCGGAAATCGGCGTCGTCGGTCTGACCGAGGCGCAAGCGCGGGAACGCCACCCGGCCCTGCGCGTGCTGAAGACCCGCTTCCGCTCGATGGCGCAGGCCTTCGCCGGCTCGCGGGACGAGGTCTTCTTCAAGGTGCTCGTCGATGAGGCGACGGACCGGGTGGTCGGCGTCCACCTGCTCGGCGACGGGGTCGCGGAGATGATCCAGTTCATCGCGGTCGCGCTGAAGGCGCACGCGACTTGGCAGGACTTCCGCAGCACGGTCGCCTTGCATCCGACCATCGCCGAAGAGCTCGTCACGCTCAAATGAGCGCGGCGCGGCGGATCCGCGGCTCGCCGGTCGGAAAGACGGTGCGCCGACCGCTTCCTCTTGTCCTACACGCACTCGCACCGCTCTCCGGCAGAGGCAAGGCCCGACCCTCGGCACCATTCACGGCAACACCTCAGAGCACTGCCATGACCACCAACCCGCCGATCTCCGCCGCCGACATCCTCCTCCGCATCGTCTCTTCGCGCCCCGCCTTGCGCGTCGAGGACGTCGAGCTCCACAGCTCGGCACGCGGCCTGAGCAACGCCGCGCTGGACGCGCTGGTGGAACTCTCGGCCCTGACCGAGACTACCGACGAAGCGGCGGCCGAGGCTGGCTACCGCCAGGCCATCGCCAACGATCCCTGCCACATCGAAGCCTTCTCGCAGTTGACTTCGCTGCTCAGCCGCCAGGGCCGTCATGACGACGCGCTGGAGCTGATCGACCAGGCCGTCGGCTGGTGCAGCGACATCGCCTCGCTGTACTTCTTCGCCGGCAAGGTCCAGGAGAGCGCCGGTCGCGTTTCCCAGGCCATCGCCGCCTACGAGCAGGCGCTGGACCTGAACCCCGCGCTGGCCGAAGCGCATTACCGCCTGGGCTCGCTGTGCGAGCAGCTCGGCGAGCCGCGCGCCTCCGCGGCCCACTTCCGCGTCTATCGCCGCCTCGTGGACGAGAACCAGTCCAACCTGCGGCTGAGCTGACCCGGCCGGAGCGGATTCCCCTCATCCCTCCTTCCGATCCCGCACGACCGGTCCATCATCCGGCGGTCGACGAGGACTGCGGCGTCCGGCTCGTGCGGCGATGGCACGGGATCAGAGGAGATCAGGCCCGCGCATACCGGCTCGGCGCCACACCCACCTGCCGGCTGAACGCCGTGCTGAAGGTGCTCGTCGAGCCGTAGCCGACGCGCTCCGCCACTTCCGAGACCGAGCGCTCCCCCGCGCGCAGCAGCTCCTTGGCGATCTCCATGCGCCAGGCCAGCAGGTATTCCATCGGCGCGACGCCGACCGTGCGCGTGAAGCGCTCGTAGAACGCGGACCGCGACAGCGCCGCCAGCTTCGCCAGCTGTGCCACCGTCCACGGACGCTCGACCCGCGCGTGCATCTGCTGCAACGCCTTTGCGAGGCGCTGATCGGCAAGCCCGCGCAGCATCCCCGCAGGCGCGTCGGCAGTCGAACTCGCGCGCATCGCTTCGATCAGCATCGCTTCGACCAGGCGCGACAGCATGAACTCGCCGCCCGGCTTGGGCGCCATCGCCTCCTCGCTGACCAGTTGCACGAGCAGCGCAAGCCGCGATGAGCCGCGCACGTGCACCACGCGCGGCAGCAGGGCCACCAGCAAGCCGGGATCGGCGCAGTCGAACTCGAACGCGCCGCCGAGCGAGCGCATGTCCGCCGAACCGCGGCGCTCGCCGTAGCGCAGCTCGCCGCGCGTCTTCGCGGCTTCCCGCGGATCCATCGGCATCACCGGCACCGCGTCCACGCTCGACAGCGTGAAGGCCGGCGTCGTCGGCAGCAGGACGAAGTCGCCGGCCTGCAGCGTCACCGCCTCATGGCCATCGACTGCCAACCGGCTGTGTCCCTGCAGCACGATGCAGAAGCTCGGCTGGCCGTACGCGGAGTAGCGCACCGCCCAGCCGCCCTTGCCACTGATCAGGTTGGCCATCACCGCGCGCGGGCGCAGCAGGCGCACAACATCGGAAAGCGGATCGCTCATGTCCGGACGATGGCCAAAGAAATGCGGACGATACACCCTCGTTCGTCCGGCATCGGGTCTCTATCGTTGCGCCCTGTTCCACCCACCCACGGAGATTCCCGATGAAGACCGTCCTGATCACCGGCTGCTCGTCCGGCTACGGCCTCGCCACCGCCCGCCACTTCCACGCCCAGGGCTGGCAGGTCATCGCCACCATGCGCACCCCGCGCGAGCTCGACATCCCGCCCTCCTCCCGCTTCCGGGTCGTGGCGCTGGACGTCACCCGGCCGGAGAGCATCGCCCGAGCGCTCGAGGACATCGGGCCCATCGACGTCCTGGTGAACAACGCCGGCATCGGCCTGTTCGGCGCCTTTGAAGCGACGCCGATGACCACCGTGCGCGAGGTCTTCGAGACCAACACCTTCGGGACGATGGCGATGTGCCAGGCAGTGATCCCCCGCCTGCGCGCGCAGCGTTCGGGGACCATCGTCAACGTGACGTCCAGCGCGACGCTGGCGCCCTTCCCGCTCGTGGCCGCGTACACGGCCAGCAAGACGGCGATCGAGGGATTCAGCGCGTCGCTCGCGCTGGAGCTGCGCGACTTCGACGTGCGCGTGCGCCTGGTCGAGCCCGGCTACGGGCCCGGCACGAACTTCTCCGCCAATTCCGGCGAGCGCATGCAGGGGCTGATCACCGAGCCCTACGCGGGCTTCGCCCAGGACGTCTTCGCGGAGTTCATGGGCGCCTCGCTCACCACGACGCCGGAGGACGTCGCCGAGGCCGTCTGGCTGGCCGCCAACGACACGACGGACCGCCTGCATCGCGCCGCCGGTCCCGACGCGGTGGCGCTCGCCGAGCGCCGCTGATCCCGACCTGCTCAGTACTTCGCCGGCACGAACATCGACGCCGGCACCGGATGCCGCATGTAGTCGTCGTGCCGCTCGCGGTCCGGCAGCCGGATCTCGGGGCGCTCGACCTCGTGGTACGGGAACTGGTCCAGCAGATGCTGGATGCAGTTCAGCCGCGCGCGCTTCTTGTCGTCGGCGGCCACGACCCACCACGGCGCCTCGGGGATGTGGGTGCGATCCAGCATCACTTCCTTGGCCCGCGTGTAGTCCTCCCAGCGGCGGCGCGACTCCAGGTCCATTGGCGACAGCTTCCACTGCTTCAGCGGATCGTGGATGCGGCCGAGGAAGCGCAGGTGCTGCTCCTCGTCGCTGATGGAGAACCAGTACTTGATCAGCGTGATGCCGGAACGCACCAGCATGCGCTCGAACTCGGGCACCGAGCGGAAGAATTCCTCGACGTCGTCATCGCCGCAGAAGCCCATCACCCGCTCCACGCCGGCGCGGTTGTACCAGCTGCGGTCGAAGAGCACGATCTCTCCGGCCGCGGGCAGATGCGGCACATAGCGCTGGAAGTACCACTGCGTGCGTTCGCGGTCGTTGGGCGCGGGCAGCGCCACCACGCGGCACACGCGCGGATTGAGGCGCTGCGTGATGCGCTTGATCGCGCCGCCCTTGCCCGCAGCGTCGCGGCCCTCGAAAAGGATCACCACCTTCTGCCGCGAGTGCTGCACCCAGTCCTGCAGCTTGACCAGTTCGCGCTGCAGGCGGAACAGGTGCTTGAAATACGCGATCCGCTCGTTGTGCGCCTCGCCGGCGTCGCTCTCGTCGAGCGCGCGCAGCGCCTCGTCGACGTGGCGGTCCTCGATCTCCAGCTCCAGTTCCTCGTCGTAGCCGTCCTGCAGGTCGCGGCGGATGCGTTCGACGAGATCGTCGCGATCGGAATCTGGGCTCATGGCGGCGAAAGGCGGAATTGCGGAAGCCTCGATCATCCGCCAGCGCGGTGACGGCGACGTGACGGGGCCGTCACCGCGTCCATCGCCTCGACCCGTTGCTCGGCCCTCACCGCTGCAAAGGGCGAGAATGCGGCCCCGGAGGTCCCCATGATCCTTGAAGTCGCCCCGCTCCCCGTCCGCGCCGGCCACGAGGCCGCGTTCGAGGCCGCGTTCCTGCAGGCGCAGGCCATCATCTCGGCCATGCCAGGCTACCTGGGTCACGAACTCCAGCGCTGCCTGGAACGGCCGGGCGAATACCTGCTGCTCGTCCGCTGGCGCACGCTCGAAGACCACGAGGTCGGTTTCCGCCAGTCGCCGCAGTACCAGGATTGGCGGGCGCTGCTGCACCCCTTCTACGATCCGTTCCCGGTGGTGTCGCATTACGAGTCGGTCGCCGGGGCGGCCGGCTGAAGGCTGCTTACTGCCACGCCACGCCGCGCCCCACCACGCCACGCCAAGTCACTTCGCCGCAGTTGCAATACCTCACCGGAGCGGCCTGGCCGAGTCCGTAAACTTCCGTCCCTGCTCAAGGCCGGCCTCCTGCCGGTTCCGACTGCGTTCCGCCTGACGTCCCCATGCCTCACCTGACCCTCATCGCCGCCCTCGACCGCGCGCGCGGCATCGGCCGCGACAACGAACTGCTGGTCCGCCTGCCCGAGGACATGGCGCGCTTCAAGGCGCTCACGATCGGCCACACCGTCCTCATGGGCCGCAAGACCTGGGACTCGATCCCGGCGAAGTTCCGTCCGCTGGTGCAGCGCCGCAACCTGGTGCTGTCACGGCAGCCCGGGCTCGCGCTCGACGGCGCGGAGGTGTTCGCGACGCTGGACCAGGCGCTCGCCGCCTGCGCCGCGGACGAGACCGTGTTCGTCATGGGCGGCGCCCAGATCTACGAGCTCACCCTGCCCCGCGCCGACGCGCTCGAACTCACCGAGATCGACGCCGCCTTCGACGCTGACGCGTTCTTCCCCGCCGTCGACCCGCAACGTTTCGACGAGGTGCGCAGAGAACGCCACCACAGCCCCGCCGAACGCGGCCACGACTGGCCCTACGACTTCGTCCGCTACGAGCGCCGCGGCTGACGCCACGATCCACCGTTCGAACTGGCGCACGCGGTCGATCGCAGCTCGCTTCGGCCATGCGGTGACAGGCGCCGACCGTCCTCCCTTCATCGACACCCCACTCCGACCCCATGTCCGGCAACCATTTCCACGTCCACGGTCCGCACGACCACGAGCTCGAACACGCGGCGCAGCACGAGCCCAACGGCCTCGCCGGGCAACTGGCAGTGATCACCGCCATCCTGGCCACGCTGGGCGCGTTCTTCTCGTACATGGGCGGCGCCACGCAGGCCAACGCGGGGCTGTTCAAGAACAACGCCGCGATCACCAAGACCGAAGCCGCCAACCGCTGGAACTACTTCCAGGCCAAGAGCAGCAAGCAGAACCTGGCCGAGTTCGCGCTCGACCTGACCCCCAGCGACGAGCAGAAGGCGAAGTACCGCGAGAAGATCGCCCGCTACGAGTCCGAGAAGAACGAGATCAAGGTCCAGGCCGAGAAGCTCGAGGCCGAGTCCACCGAATGGGACCACAAGAGCGACGAGCAGTTGCATCTCCATCACCGCTGGGCGCAGGCCACGACGGCGCTGCAGGTCGCCATCGCGCTCGCCGCGATCGCGCTGCTGACCAGGCGCCGCTGGATGGAGTACGCGACCCTGGGCGCCGGCGCGATCGGCGTCGGCCTCGGGATCGCGGCCTGGCTGCACGTCTGATCTCAAGTTCCCGAGGGATCGGCCGATAGCGAAGGGGTCACCGCCACGCCACCAGAGCACCGCGGGATTGCCGCCAGGGAGGCGCTTCGACATGACCCTCATCACCTCGACCGGCGCCGGCGTGCTCGACCGCATCGCCGCCAGCCGCTCGACCTCGACCTACCGCCCCGCGGGCGTGTCCGCGCAGGCGGCAGGCGCCGCCGCGAAGGTGGCATCGTCCGCCTCATCTGCGCCCACGCGCGTCACGCTGGATGCGGTCGCCGACAGCGACCTCGTCTATGCGAAACCCAAGGCGCCCGGCTTCGGGCCCCAGCGCTTCTGGGCCAACGCGCGGGACGACAGTCTCAGCGAACTCATGACCCGCAACAGCGGCAAGGACGCGGTCACGCTGTCCGACCGGTGGCGCGGGCTCGGCGGCGGATTGCTGAAGCAGCTCGCGGACACCGGCACGGCCTACAAGCAGACGCTCGCGGACTACGTGCCGGGCGCCGATGCCGCTGGCGCCGTCGAGAGCAACGACCCTGCCGCGACCGCCGCGGCGGCGGCCGCGCTGCAGGAACAGGCGCTCGGCGGCGTCAGCACGAACGCCGCCGAAGTGAGCCTCAAGATCCAGACGCGCTCGGGCCACACGGTCGAACTCAAGATCGGCGTCAACGCCGGCGATCAGGGCGGCACGCGCGGCCTGCAGGTGGAGGTCAAGAGCTCCGGCGCGCTCAGCAGCGCGGAGCGCCAGGCGCTGGCCGCGTTGAGCGACGGGCTCGATCAGGCGCTCGAGGGCCTGGGCGAAGGCGCGCCGACGCTCGACCTCTCCGGCCTGACCGCCTTCGACCGCGGCGGTGTGCTGACCGGACTCGATCTCAAGATCGAGAACCCGAATGCGCCCCCCGACGTGCCCGGCAAGATGCAGGCGTTCTCGCTGCACCTGGGCACGGACGCGAAGTCGGTGAGCCTGCGCACGACCAGCGGCGAGATGAACCTGGACGTCGACGCCACGCCGCCCAAGGGCGCCGCGAACAACGGCCAGCGCTGGTCCGCGATCGATCAGCTGCTCAAGCAGATCGACGCGGCCGCCGATCGCGGCCATGCCGACGCCGCGATGACGAAGGCGTTCAAGGACGCGTTCCAGCAGCTCCAGGCGCCGCCGGTGGACGAGGCTCCGTCGAGCGCGGTCGGCGCAGCAAAGGCCGTCGCCAAGGACGATGGCAAGCCGATCGCGATCACTCCCGGTACTGGCCCCGACGCGGTCGCCGCGGCCAACGCCGCCCTGCTCGCGAAGTCCGGCGATCCTGACGAGGTCGCGCCGGTCACGCCGACGATGAGCGACGGCCTGCGCTCGCAAGTGCAGTCGCTGCAGAGCGGCCTCTCGGACTTCAAGGCGGGATTCAGTGCCGACTCGCAACGCACGAGCCGCATCGGCAGCATCAAGGAGTCCGGCCACGCCGATTACAAGATCAGCCAGACGACGACCGACCGGCCCAACACCACGACGGGCGGGCGTTCGGTCGCGCAATCGCAGACCGAGACGCTGGACGCCAGCTTCCAGAAATCGCGCACCTTCACGCTGGACCGCGACGCCGGCAACTACGACGCCTACACGGTCCAGGACAGCAAGACCGTCACGACGCTGATCGACACGGTGAAGGACTCGCTCTCGCGCGCGATGCGCAAGACCGACGAGCAGCGGCAGAAGACCTTCACCCAGATCGAGAACTTCAAGGCGACGGCGCACGACGAGTGGCCATCGCAGCGGAGCTTCACGGAGCGGCTGCGCTGAAGCGCTGAAGTGCTGACGCCGGAAACAAGAAAGCCCCGCGGCGCGAGCCGCGGGGCTTTATTGCAGGGGGTGGTCGATCAGGCCGACTTGCGACGACGCGACACGGCGACACCGACCAGCGCCAGACCGGCCAGCGCCAGCGTGGCGGGTTCCGGCACTTCCGCGGCGGAAGCCTGGAAGAAGATCTTCTGGTAGGCGCTGCTGTCGTTCAGGCCTTGGATGTCGTTGATGCGATAGCCGCCGGTGAAACTGACGGTGTGCAGGCACAGGCTCAGCGGGCTGTTGCCGGTGTCGCACTGGTTCAGCGAGACGCCGTCGCCCGCGGCGGTGAAGCCCCACGACCAGTTCGGCGAGTAGTACCAGTTCGCGCCGTTGGCCACATGCGTGTTGCTGGTCATGCCGGTGTTGACGATCGTGTCGGCGCGCAGCGCGGCGGCCAGCGACAGCAGCGTGTCCGAACCCGTGACGCGGCCGGCCATCATGAGGTAGTCGCCGGTGCAGGCGCTCAGGATGTTCTCGCCGCTGTTGCCGATGGCCAGCGCCATCGTGCCGACGTAGCACTGGGTCCAGCCGCCGTTCAACACGGTGTTGATGTCGACGTTGCCTTGAGCGCCCACCGGCAGGTAGGTCGGGGCGGCCTGGGCGGCTCCGGCGAAGGCCAGGGTGGCGAGCAGGGCGGCGATCTTGGTTTTCATGGTCGTGGTGACGGGGAAGTCGGCTGATTGTTGATGCAATTGCAAAAGCAACCGCCGTGCCACGTCTTTAACTCAATGATTCATATGACAATTTTTCAAGCACCCCTAGTACTAGGGGTACAAACGTCAACAAATCCGACACATCGGGCACACCACTTGCCGTGAACTACGTCACGACTCAGTTGGACAGCCGCCGGCTTCACGCCCTCGCGCCGACCCGACGATCACCGCCGCGTTCCAGCGGCGCGATCCTGATTTCCCACCCCCTCTTCACTTCGACGGTCAAGGACTGAGGCAGCCCGCTTCCGGGCCCCGTGTCCATGCATTGACCGGTCACGTGGGTTTGTGCGTAAATGCGAATCGTTTTTATTTGGAAACGACACGCAGGTCGCCCATTCGAGCCGTCCCATGCAAGACACGCACACCCTCGACATCACCGCCGTGGGCCACCTCTATCGTGGCCATCACCATTGGTTGGTCGGCTGGCTGCGCCGGCGTCTCGGGTGCCCCCATCACGCGGCGGACCTCGCGCACGACACCTTCGCGCGCGTGCTGGTGCGCCGGGACGCCCTCACCTGGCACGCCGACCTGGGCGGCGGCAAGGCCCTGCTCAGCACCATCGCTCACGGCCTGATGGTGGACCATCTGCGCCGTGCGGCGCTGGAGCGCGCGTTCCTCGAAGCCCTCTCCTTGATTGCCGAGGACCAGGCGCCGTCGGTCGAGGATCAGCAGGTCATGCTGGAGACCCTGGTCGAAGTCGACGCCGTGTTGCGCGGCCTGCCCGCCAAGGTCCAGCAGGCTTTCCTGCTGTCGCAGATCGACGGACTGCCCTACGGCCAGATCGCCAAGGAACTCGGCGTATCGCTCAGTTCCGTCCAGCAGTACATGACGCGGGCGTTCAACGCCTGCTGTCAGGCTCGGCAAGGCTTGTCGCTGCAATGACGAGTCCCGGCCTGGCACCGGGCGAAGCGCACCCGGCGGTCGTCGCGTCCGCCATTGAGGCGGCCGTGGCTTGGATGGTCAAGCTCCAGTCGGGCAGCGCGACTGCGCAAGACCATCAGGCCTGCGAGCACTGGCAGCACGAACGGCCGGAGCACGCGCAGGCGTGGGCCACGCTGAGCGGTTTCAGCCAGAGACTGAAGACCTTGCCGCCTTCGCTCGCTCGAAGCACGCTGGCGGCGACGCACGCCCTCGAGCGTGAGCGCGCGCCGCGTCGACGTGCGCTTCTCAAGGGCGTGGCCCTGCTGGCCGGCACTGCGGGCATCGGACTCGCAAGCTCGCCGGATGGCGGCTGGCAAAGCCTCGCCGCCTCGCACCGCACCGGCGTGGGCGAGCGTCGACGCGTGGCACTGGCGGACGGCAGCGTGCTGCATCTCAACACCGGCACGGCGTTGGATGTGCGCGGCGATGCGCGCGAGCGTTGCATCGACCTCTTTGCCGGCGAAGTGTTGATCGAGTGCGCTCGCGGCACCGGCAGCGCGGCGCCCCGGCCTTTCGTCGTGCGCACAGCACAGGGCCGGATCGAAGCGGACGAAGGCCGCTTCATCGTGCGGCAACTGGCCGCACGAACTTTCGTCCAGGCGCTGGAAGGCGGGGTCGACGTGAGCCCCGGCAACGGGCAACTCGCCAGTCGACGACTCGCGGCGGGTCGTCAATGGGCGTTCGACGTCGGCGGCGCCGGCGCCGTCGAGGCGGCCGACGGCGGCGCGGGCGCCTGGGTCGACGGCCTGATCGTGGCGCGCGACATGCCGCTGGCGGCGTTGGCCGCGGAGCTTTCGCGCTACCGCCACGGCTGGCTGCGCTGCGACGCGGCCGTGGCCAGGCTGCGCATCTCGGGCGTGTTTCCGGTCAACGACCTGGACCGCGTGATGGCGGCGATCCAGCGCACCTTGCCGGTCCGGGCTCGCGCGCTCACCTCCTGGTGGGTGACCTTGGAGGCGCGCTGAAACTTTCTTGAGAAAGTTTTGGGGAAGGACTGCAGTTTCCGGCGACTCGTTCGGTTCACAGGAAAACCACCCACGTTCTGACGAAAGGTTTCCATGACCGCCCGCCGCCTCAGCGCCGCCCCCACCGCCCCCGCTTCTGCTGCTTCTGCCGCCTCTTCCACGACCCTGTTCAAGCGCTCGCCCCTGTCTGCCGCCAGCCTGGCCGCGTGTTTCGCGCTGCCGCTCTTTCCAGCAGCCGCTTTCGCACAACAGGGCGCCAGCAGTGCCGCAGCGTCGACAGCCTCGGCGGCGCGCAGCTTCGACATCCCGCCCGGCCCGCTCGATCTCGCGCTCAACCGGCTGGCGCGCAGCGCCGGCCTCCTGCTGTCGTTCGACCCCAAGCTGGTCGAAGGCCGCCAGAGCGCCGGCCTGAACGGCACCTACACGGTGGACGCCGGCTTGCGCAGCCTGTTGAGCGACACCTCGCTGAAGGCGGTCGTCCAGCCCGACGGCAGTGTCGTCGTCGAGCGGGCGACGTCGGATGAGACGGCCGCGATGCCGTCGGGCGTCCTGCCGGCGGTGCGGATCCGCGCCCGCAACGGCCTGCCGGCGACCGAGACGACCGACCGCTACGACGCTCCCGCGTCCACCACGGCGACCCGCCTCGCGCTGTCGCCGCGCGAGACGCCGCAGTCCGTCACCGTCGTCACCCGCGCCCGCATGGACGACTTCGGTCTGCTCAACGCCAACGACGTGCTCGCCAGCACCACCGGCGTCTCGGTCGACGTGGTCGAGACCGACCGGACCTACTTCAACGCCCGCGGCTTCGACATCTCCAACTTCCAGATCGACGGCGTCGGCATGCCGTTCACGAACGGCGACCAGCTCGGCGACATCGACACCGCGCTCTACGACCGCGTCGAGGTGCTGCGCGGCGCCAACGGCCTGCTCTCCTCCACCGGCAATCCCGCGGCGACGGTGAACTACGTGCGCAAGCGGCCCACGGCGGACTTCCAGGCGTCGTTCGGCCTCACGCTCGGCTCGTGGGACAAGAAGCGCGCCGAGGGCGACGTCTCCGGCCCGCTCAACGAGGCCGGCACGCTGCGCGGTCGCGCCATCGTCATGGCCCAGCGCAACGAGTCCTTCATGGACAACTACGCACTCACCAAGCACCTGGCAGCGGGGCTGCTGGAAGCCTCGCTCGCGCCGCGCACGACGCTGACGCTGGGCGTCTCGCGGCAGGCCAACCGCCCCGAGGGCACGGCCTGGGGCGGCCTGCCGCTGAACTACGCGGACGGCACGCCCACCGACTACCCGCGCTCGACCGCCGCGGCGCCGCGCTGGTCCCATTGGGACAACACCGACACGACGGCATTCGTCGAGCTGGCACACGCGCTGGGCGGGGGCTGGACCGCCAAGGGGATGGCGAGCACCCGCAAGCTGAGCGCCGACGGCCAGCTGTTCAGCATCTCGGGCGCCCTGCCCGATCGCGCGACGGGGGCCGGCACGGAGAGCTGGACCTCGACGCAGCTGACCGACGAAACGCAGCGACTCCTCGACGTCAGCGCCGCCGGCCCCTTCGAGCTGGCGGGCCGCCGCCACGACGCGGTGGTCGGCATCAACACGGCGCGTGTCCACAACGAGGCGTCCTACCAGCGCGGCGCCGGCAACGGCACGGCGATCACGGCGCCCGACGGCTGGGGGAGCTACCCCGAGCCGGCCTGGGACGGCGGGACGGGCTCGGCCGACTTCGTCAACCGGCGCGAGTCGATCTACGCCATGACGCGCCTGAACCTGGCCGATCCGTGGAAGCTGCTGCTCGGCCTCAACCACACCCGCATGCGCAGCGAGGGGCTGGGCTTCCGCGCGGTGCCGCGGGTCTACAAGGAGACCGAGACCGTTCCCTACGTCGGCACCGTCGTCGACGTCGACGCGCACCACTCGCTGTACGCGAGCTACACCAGGATCGTGAACCCGCAGACGCAGGTCGATGCGAGCCAGACCCTGCTCGGACCGATCACCGGCAGCAACGTCGAGGTGGGCGCCAAGGGCGAGTGGCTCAACGGCGAGTTGAACGGCTCGTTCGCCGTGTTCCGCACCAGGCAGAACAACCTGGCCGAGTACGCCGGTTTCGACACCGACGGCGGCTTCTCCTACTACCGCCGCATCGATGCGACGTCCACCGGGTTCGAACTCGAGATGGTGGGTCGGCTGAGTCCCGACTGGGACCTGACGGCCGGCTACACCCAGCTGCGCCTGGAAGACGCCGCGGGCGCCGACGCCCGCACCTTCATCCCGCGACGCACGGCCCGCCTGTCGGCGCGATACCGCGTGCCCGCGCTGCCTCAGCTCAAGCTCGGCGCGACGCTGCGCTGGCAGAGCGCCATCCACCGCGTGAACGGCACGCAGACCGCGCCGGACGGCGCCGAGATCATGGCCCGACAGCCCGGATATGCGGTGCTGGGCCTGATGGCGCGTTACGACTTCAGCGACCGGTTGAGCATGCATCTGCTGGTCAACAACGTGACCGACCGGAAGCACCTGGCCAGCCTCTACTGGGACCAGAGCCTGCAGGGCGCCGGACGCAACGGCCAGCTCACCTTGAACTGGAAGCTCTGACATGACGGCGCCGCAGCCGCCGTCCACCCACCCCGTCGTCGCCGACTTCATCGCCCACCGTCCGCTGCTCAGGCGCGCGGCGTGCCGCTGGATGGGCGATCGCGACCTCGCCGACGACGTGGTGCAGGAGGCCTACATGAAGCTGATGCAGAGCACCCCGCCGACGGCCCTGCAACAGCCGGTGGCCTATTGCATGCGGGTCGTGAAGCACCTCTGCATCGACCACCTCCGACGTCGCCGGACCGAGCAGCAACTGCTCGGCGAGGAGGACGAGGGTCTGGACCTGGAAGCCGGCACCGGCACGCCCGAGCACCAGGCCATCGGCCGCCAGCTCCTCCAGTGCGTCGATCGATGCCTGCGCGGGTTGCCCGCGCGCACGCGCCAGGCCTTCGTGCTGCACCGCGTGCACGGCCACACGCAGCAGGAAGTGGCGCAGCGGCTGGGCGTGTCGACCACGCTCGTGAATGCCATGGTGCAGGACGCCGTGCGGGCGCTCGCACGCTGCCCGGACCTCGATCGTCTCTGAGTACCCCCTCGGATCGCAGGTCCTCTTCCTGAATATTCGGCGGCGGCATTCGTCAAAGGGAGGTAGTGCGCGGTCGACAACCGCGCTCCCCACTCTCAGCGACTGGAAGGCGGCCACGATGCCTGGCAACGATCCCCGATCCAACGACGCCGAGGTGCTTGATGTCATCGGCATCGGCCTCGGCCCCTTCAATCTCAGCCTCGCGTGCCTCATGGCGCCGCTGGCGGATGCGGCGGCGCCGTGCCGCGCGCTCTTCCTCGAGAGCCACCGGGAGTTCAACTGGCACCCCGGCATGCTGATCGACGAGACCACGCTGCAGAACCCCTGCCTCGCCGATCTCGTCAGCCTGGCCGATCCGACCAGCGAATACAGCTACCTCAACTACTGCAAGCACAGCGGCGAGATCTACTCGCACTACATCAACGGTCCGCACTACATCACCCGCGAGGCTTTCAACCGCTATTGCCAGTGGGCCTCGAAACGCCTGCCCAACGTGCGCTTCGGGCACGAGGTGGTGGCGGTCGCCCATGACGCTCACGCCACGAACGGCGCGCCCTACCGCGTCCATGCCCGCCGCGCGGACGGCGCGCTCGTCGAGTTCTCCGCGCGCAAGCTGGTGCTGGGCGTCGGCGCGCAACCCAGCCTGCCGGCGTGCTGCGAGGACGGCCCCCATCCCTACCTGCACACGGCCCACTACCTGCAGCACAAGGCGCAACTGCTGGACAAGCGCTCCGTGACCATCGTCGGCAGCGGCCAGAGCGCCGCCGAGGTCTGCCACGACCTGTTGAAGGAGGCGGCGCAGCGCGGCACGACGGTCAACTGGATCACGCGCTCCCCCTACTTCTTCCAGATGGAGACGACCCGGCTCACGCTGGAGATGTTCTCCCCGGACTACACCGACTACTTCTACGGCCTGCCCGATGAGCGCAAGCCCGCCGTGCTGGCCCGGCAGGACAGCCTCTACAAGGGCATCAACGCGCGGCTGATGGACGACATCTACCACCAGCTCGAGCGCGCGCGGCAGCGTCGCAGCCACCAGGCCCATCTGGTCACCCAATCGGAACTGCGCCGCTGCCGATTCGACGAGGCCAGCGGTCAGCACCTGCTGGAGTTCCATCGCACCGACACGGGCGAGGTTTTCGAGCATCAGACGGACGGCCTGATCTTCGCCACCGGCTACCGGCAACGCGTGCCGCGCTTCCTGGGCGGCATCGAGCATCGGCTGCGCTTCGACCGCCAGGGCCGCTACCAGCCGACCCGCAATTACGCGGTCGACACCGCGGGCCACGAGGTCTACGTGCAGAACGGCGGCCTGCACAGCCACGGGCTGAGCAACCCCGAGCTGGGCCTGGCCTGCTATCGCAACTCCTGCCTGATCCGCGAGCTCACCGGACGCGAGCACTACCCCATCGAGACCGGCTTCGCGCTGCAGAGCTTCGGCGTGCCGCGATCGCCGCTGTTCCGGGCGCTGCCGTCCGCGGCCCTCTTCCCTCATTCCCCCAATTCCCCGCACTCCCCGCACTCCCCGCAGGACAAAGCATGCGCCTGAGACACGGACTGATCCTGATGACGCTGTTCGCCGTCATCAGCGACGCCCTGCTGATCCCGTTCTATCCGCAGTTCTTCGCGGAGCGCTACGGCGAAGGCAGCCCCTGGCACGTCGGCGCCTACGTGGCCTTCATCTCCATCACGGTGATGTGCGTCTTCCCGCTGTGGGTGCGCGTGGCGCGCCGCTTCGAGACGTTGCACATCCTGCAGGTCACGCAGGGCATCGCCGCGGCGTTGTGCCTGGCCAGCTACTGGGCGCCGGACCTGGCGAGCTACTGGGTGCTGTCGATGGCGATGTTCGCCTTCAAGAGCAGCTACCTGCTCAACTTCCCCTACCTGATGCGCACCGAGACCGACGCGACGCGCGCCGGCGCCATCGGCCTGCTGTCGGTGACGGCCCACCTGGGCGTCGTCCTCGGTGCGGTGGCGGGCGGTGCGGTCATCGAGCACTGGGGCGTGCGCGGCTGCGCGCTGCTGATGGCGCTCGCCGACCTCGTGCAGATGGGCCTGTGCACCTGGCTGATCCGCAGCCGGCGCATGGTGCCGGTGCTGGCCGAGGACGCCGAGGAACGCGCGGTACCGCGACGCTTCAGCCTGAGCGGTCACACGGCCATCCTGAAGCTGGCCGTGGTGATGCTGCTGTTCGACTTCGGCGCGGCGCTGGTGCGGCCGTTCTTTTCGCTGTACTGGTCTAGCCTGAGCGCGGCCGGCAGCGAGGCTGGCGGAGAACTGGCGGCGGGCGCGGCCTTCGCGGTGCCCAAGATCGTCGCGGTGGGCGCCTTGCTGGTCCACCGCTGGCTGACGCTGCCGGAGCAGCATCCCACGCGCCGCACGCTCGCCAACCTGATGCTGGGCGCCGTAGGGCTGCTGCTGCAGGCCGCGCCCGACATGGCGACGCTGCTGATCGGGCGCGTGCTGCTCGGCTGGGCGCTGTACCAGCTGGTCATCAACTTCGACGTGCAGCTCTACCAGCTCAGCACGCCGGACGATTTCGGCCGCGACTACGGCGTCATCAACATCTTCCAGAACTGCGGTGTGCTGCTCGCGTCCTTCACCGCCGGCTCGCTGGTGGCGACGCTCGGGCTGCGGGCGCCGTTCCTCGTGGCCTGCGCGGCCTTCCTGCTCGCGGCCGCGCTGTGGCTGTGGAGCTTCCCGAAGGCGCGCCCCGCGGACCGCGCGCCCGCCATCACCCCCGACCCGAAGGAGTCTTCCCATGCGCCCGTCGCCTGAATCCGCCGTCGCCGCTACTGCGGCCACTGCTGCCGCGCCGACGACCTACGCCTCGCCCGGCGGCCTCGTGTTCCGCCGCCTCGCCGTCCCGGACGACATCCCGATGATCCACGGCTGGTTCCAGCAGCCGCACGCGAAGTTCTGGTGCCTGCAGGGCAGCAGCGTCGCGGAGGTCCGCGAGCTCTACGCCGCGCAGCTTGCCAGCGGCTTCCGCGACGTGCACATCGGGTCCCTGGCCGGCGAGCCCGTGGTGCTGGCCGAGTCCTACGACCCGCGCTTCGACCAGTTGGCCGATCACTACGCCGTGCTGCCGGGCGACCTCGGCATGCACCTCTGCGTGGCGCCGGCCCGCCGGCCCGTGCGCGGCTTCTCGCGCCGCGTCTTCCAGGCCGTGATGGACCTGATGTTTGACGGCCTGGGCGCGAGCCGTGTCGTCGTCGAACCCGACGCGCACAACGACAGGATCCACGTGCTCAACAAGACCTTCGGCTTCGTCTACCGCGGCGACGTCCAGCTGCGCGAGAAGGTCGCCAGCCTCGCGCTGTGCACCCGCGCGGACTACCGCACCGCCCTGCAACACCTCCAGGAGATCCCGGCATGACCGCTCATTCCACCCCGACTTCGACTTCGACCTCAACCTCGACGCCTACGCCCGCCACCGTGGTCGACCACCTGAACCCGGAGGTCTGGCGCACGGTCAACCGCCTGCTCGTGCGCAAGGCGCTCTCCGAATACGCGCACGAGCGGATCGTCGAGCCGCGGCCCGATCCCGCGCAGACCGCGGAGCGTCCGCAGCACCAGTGCTACTCGTTGGCCACGCCCGACGGCGACACCGTCTACCGCTTCGAAGCGCGGCTGATGGCGCTCGGTCACTGGGCCGTCGACGCCGATTCCATCGAGTGCCTGGCGGGTGGCGTCAGCCGCGAGGTCGACGCGCTGCGCTTCATGACCGATTTCAAGCAGGCGCTGGGCCTCAAGCCCGAGCAACTGCCGATCTACCTGGACGAGATCTGCAGCACGCTCTACAGCAGCGCATACAAGCGGCTCAACGCCGCGCACGGCAGCCGCGCGCTGATCCACGAGACCGATTTCCAGGTGATCGAGACCTCGATGACCGAGGGTCATCCCGCCTTCGTCGCCAACAACGGCCGCCTCGGTTTCGACGGTGCCGACTACCGCGCCTATGCGCCCGAGGCCGCCGCGCCGTTCCAGATCGTGTGGCTGGCCGTGCACCGCGACCAGGCGGCCTTCCACTGCGTGCCCGATCTCAGCTACGAGCAGCTGCTGCGCGAGGAACTCGGCGACGAGACGCTGGCCCGCTTCGACCGCCAGCTGCGCGAGCAAGGCCTGACCCCGACCGACTACCTCGTCGTGCCCGCGCATCCCTGGCAATGGGCCAACAAGCTCTCGGTGGCCTTCGCGCCCTACGTCGCGCAGCGGCGCATCGTCTTCCTGGGCCTGAGCGACGACCAGTACCTCGCGCAGCAGTCCATCCGCACGATGTTCAACGTCAGCGCGCGGCACAAGCGCTACGTGAAGACTTCGCTGTCCATCCTCAACATGGGCTTCATGCGCGGCCTCTCGCCGTACTACATGTCCGGCACGCCGGCGATCAACCAGTGGATCAAGGCGCTGCTGGACCGCGACGACGAGTTGCGCGCCAACGGCTTCACGATGCTGCGTGAGGTCGCCTCGATGGGCTTCCGCAACCACTACTACGAAGCCGCCGTCGAGTCCGACACGCCCTACAAGAAGATGTTCTCGGCCCTGTGGCGGGAGAACCCGCTGCCGCTGCTGAAGTCGGGGGAGCGGTTGATGACGATGGCCGCCCTGCTGCACGTCGACCGCGACGGCGAGGCGCTGCTGCCCGCGCTCATCGAGGCCTCGGGACTGGGCGCGCGCGCGTGGCTGAAGCGCTACCTCCAGGCCTACCTCACGCCGCTGATCCACTGCTTCTATGCCTACGACCTGGTCTTCATGCCGCACGGCGAGAACCTCATCCTCGTCCTGAAGGACCACGTGCCGGTGCGCGTGATGATGAAGGACATCGCCGAGGAGGCCGCGATCTTCAACACCGAGGCGCAGTTGCCAGAGAACGTCCGCCGGCTGGTGATGGACTTCCCGGACGACCTGAAGACCCTCGCCGTCTTCATCGACATCTTCGACGGCTTCTTCCGATACATGAACCAGATCCTCGTCGAGCACGGCACGTGCAGCGAGCAGGACTTCTGGCACGAGGTGGCGGACAACATCCGCGTCTACCAGGACGAGCATCCGCAGCACCGCGACAAGTACGCCCGCTACGACCTCTTCGCGCCGACGTTCCGGCAGTCCTGCCTGAACCGGCTGCAGATGGGCAACAACACGCAGATGATCAACCTGTCCGACCCGGCGGCCAACCTGAAGATCGTCGGCACGCTGGACAACCCGCTGGCGCCGTTCGCGCCGGCCGGGTCCGTCGCGGCGAAGCCAGGAACGGCGTCGGCGTCGGCATCAGCGTCGGCATCAGCGTCGGCGTCGGCATCCGCATCGGCGGCGCCGTCGGCGACACCGGCCGAGGTCGCATCCTGACCCTCGCCGCGTTCTTCGCGCGGGCGCGCACCGTGGTGCCGTCGCTGCAGGGGCGGTGCCGCATTGACGTCGACACCCCGGCGGGGCCGGACGGCGCGACGGCCCTGCCCGCCGACACGGCCGCCGCACGTCTCGTCGCCGCGCTGCGGGCGCGCGATCCCCAGGCGGGCCGCGCGTACTGGGCGCTGCGCGCCTGGTCGCGGCTGGTCTGGCAGCCGACCTATGCCAGCGTGTTCTCCGTCGAGCTGGCGGGCGGCGTGCTGCCGCTGGCCGGTCTCGGCTGGGACGTGGACGTCGACGAGGCGGACGTGACCGGCTTTGCCGTTCCCACGTCGAGCTTCGCGACGACGACGCCGGGGTCAGGTCGTGCCTTGGCAGCCGCGCAACTGCGGGCGCTGTCGGCGACGCTGCTCGGCGCGGTGCAAGCCGCCCTGCCGCTGCATCCCAAGGCGGCGCGGCGACAGCTCGCCGACTGCGTGCTCGCGGCACTGCTGAGGGTGCAGGCGCTCGCGAGGCGCACGGACGACGAGCTGTCCGACATCGGCGCCGAGTGGCTCACGCACCTCGGCGCGTCCGACGACAGCGGCTACCTGGTTGTCGACACGGCCCCCGGCGCCTCGTGCCTGGCGCTGGACCGCGGCGTGTGCTGCCTCGACGACAGGCGCGCCGGCGGCGACATGTGCAACACCTGCCCGCGCCTGCCGCGCGCCGAACGGCTGCGGCGGCTGGGCGCCCAAGATCTCCGGAACTTCGCATGAACGACATCGTCCGACGCGCCCACCTGCTGTCCACGCAGCCGCAGTTGCCGGTGCAAGCCTACTTCGACGACGACCTCTTCCAACGTGAGATGGCGATGTTCGAGCGCCAGGCGCCCCGTTATGTCGGGCATCGCCAATGGGTGCCGGAGCCCGGCGACTGGCGCACCCTCCAGCACGAGGACAACGCCCGCGTCCTGGTGCACGGACGCGACGGCGTGAAGCTGCTGTCGAACGTGTGCCGCCACCGCCAGGCCTTGATCCTCGGCGGCGATCCGGGCGCGGTGACGGCCGGCACCTCGCACGGCCGCCTGCCGGCGGCCTCGGGCGGCCACATCGTCTGCCCGCTGCATCGGTGGACCTACACCGATGCCGGCGAACTCGTGGGCGCGCCGCACTTCTCGCCGCAGCCCTGCGCCCATCTGCCGCGTTATCCGCTGAAGGAATGCCACGGGGCCTTCTTCGAGGGCCCGCGCGACCCCCTGCGCGATCTGGCCGGCCTGTTCAAGCGCCCGGAGTTCGACTTCTCGGACTACGTGCTGGACCGCATCGAGACCCACACCTGCCGCTACAACTGGAAGACCTTCATCGAGGTCTATCTGGAGGACTACCACGTGGGTCCCTTCCATCCCGGCCTCGGCAGCTTCGTGACCTGCGACGACCTCGACTGGGAGTTCGCCGCGCCTTTCAGCGTGCAGCGCGTCGGCGTGCACCGCGGGCTGGACGCGCCGGGATCGCCGGTCTACCGCGCCTGGCATGAACGCCTGCTCGCCTACCGGGGCGGCGTGCCGCCGGACTTCGGCGCCATCTGGGTGACCTACTACCCGACCCACATGATCGAGCTCTACCCGCACGCCCTGGTGCGCTCGACGCTGCACCCGCGCGGCCCGCAGGAGACGCTCAACGTCACCGAGTTCTACTACCCCGAGGACATCGTCGCGTTCGAGCGCGAGTTCGTCGAGGCGCATCAAGCGGCCTACAACGAGACCGTCGTCGAAGACGACGAGATCGCCGAACGCATGGACGCGGGGCGCCGGGCGCTGTGCCGACGAGGCACCACGGACGCCGGCCCCTATCAATCGCCGATGGAGGATGGGATGCGGCATTTCCATGAGTGGTACCGGCTGACGATGGGCGGTTAGCCGTCACCGCGCGCATCGCGTAGAATCGGGGTCCCCCTCATGGCTGACTGGCAAAGCCGCCAGACTGCAGCCGTTCGCGTACCGACCATCTGCTCACGCCAGATACCGTCCACGCATCTTCCGCGCCGTGCGCGCCTATGGGGCGCCTCAGACTCCTGACGGTGCGCCATGACTCAGAAAGGCTCTCCTTGAGCACCAAGATCTATGTTGGGAATCTGCCCTACTCCGTGACCGACGCCAGCCTCCGAAGCAACTTCGGGGAACATGGCAGCGTCAAGTCCGCCAAGGTCATGATCGACCGCGACACCGGCAACTCCAAGGGCTTCGGCTTCGTGGAAATGGCCTCGGCCGAAGAAGCCCAGGCGGCCATCACCGCGCTGAACGGCATGTCGGTGGACGGACGCTCCATCGTCGTCACGCTGGCCCGTCCGCGCGAAGGCGGCAACGAGGGCGGCGGCAGCCGCAACAGCGGTTCGGGCGAATTCCGCTCGACCAAGCGCTCGGATGTCGGCTACGGCAACGGCGGTTTCGGCGGCGGACGCTACTGATCCCGGCAGCGTCAGAAAAAGAACCGACTCGTCCGAGTCGGTTTTTTTTCGTCCGGACGTGCCTGTCCGCTCAATCGCAGGCCGCGCCGGCCTGCACGCGCCGCAGACATCCGCGCTCCGACCGCGGGTCGGCGTCCGTTCCCCAGTAGCGGGGCGGGTAGTTCCAGACCGGTCCGCCCCACGCCAGCGTGCGTGCCCCATCCGTGACATAGACGTAGTGCGCGCGGGTCCGCTTCAGCGCGTCCTGCATCTGAGCCGGCGTGGCTGAATGGATGAGCGCCCAGGTGTTGACCCGGAGCGAGTCGGCGAGGTCTCGTGCCTGCGCGTCGGGGGTCCCCCAGCGCTCATCGCCGGCCGGGCCGTCGAAGCTCACGACATGCTCGCCCGCGCGGGCCGATCGCAGGAAGCACTGGTTGGGACCGGAGGCGCCTGCATTCCAGACCAAGGTGCCCCCGGCATTGAGCGCTGACAGATGTGCACGCACCCCTTCCCAGCGGGTATTCGCGGTCTCGCAATCGCCGGGCTTGCCGGCAATCATCGGATCGGGTCCCGCCTGATCGAAGAAGAAGCCGTCCACCCCGTCCAGGACATCCCGATAGGCAGCGATTTCCAGCGGCACGGCGGCAAAGCGGGCCTGCTGGTCCTGCGTCACGCCGCCGTGCCCCATGGCGATGTAGCCGAGCACTCTGCCGCCCTGCGACCGGATGGTCCGGATGACCGCTTTCCAATTGGCCTGCTGCGTCGCATCGAGACGCTGCACGCCCTCCACCGGGCCGATGACGACCAGGCTGCCCGGCGGCACCCGCCCCTCGTAGCTGCGGGGCGACTGGTCCCACAAGGCCAGCATGCCGAAGTTGGAGGGCGCGGCCTCACAGGCCGGACTGAGCGTGGCGAGTGCCGCGAGCGCGGCAGTCAAGGCCATCGCGGTGGTCAAGGATCTGACCGAGCCCCGCGTTGAAGAGTGGATTGGTTTCATCATGCGCCAGGGACTTTCGGTAGCGATCGTGAAAGGCGGACAGGCCCATGTTCGCTCGTTGCGAACATCCTTGCGCAACGGAGGGATCGTTGCGATGAACGCCGCGGCCCGCGGTGGCCAATCGACCAGAGGCGATCCAGTTGGATACGATGGCACGTTGCGCAATCGCTTAGAGAAGTCATGAAATTCGCCACCTGGAACGTCAACTCCCTGGCCGTGCGCCTGCCCCAGCTGCTCGACTGGCTGGCCGCCAATCCGGTCGACGCGCTCGTGCTGCAGGAGACCAAGCTCACCGACGACAAGTTCCCGACGCTGGAGATCGGCGAGGCCGGTTATCAGGTGCAGTGGTTCGGTCAGAAGACCTACAACGGCGTCGCCCTGCTGAGCCGGACGCCGGCCAAGGACGTGGTCAAGAACATCACCGGCTATGCCGACGAGCAGGCGCGGCTGATCGCAGGAACGGTCGGCGACGTGCGCGTGATCGGCGCCTACTTCCCGAACGGTCAGGCGCTGGACAGCGACAAGTTCGTCTACAAGATGGCGTGGCTGGACGGCCTGCGCGCCTGGCTCGCCACCGAGTTGCAGCAGCACGAGAAGCTCGTGCTGATGGGCGACTTCAACATCGCCCCCGAAGACCGCGACTGTTATGACCCGGCCGCCTTCGTCGGCCAGACGCACACCTCGCCGCAGGAGCGCGCGCACTTCCAGGCGCTGCTCGACCTCGGGCTCACCGACGCCTACCGCATGTTCGAGCAGCCGCCCAAGAGCTACAGCTGGTGGGACTACCGGATGCTGGGCTTCCAGAAGAACAAGGGCCTGCGCATCGACCACATCCTGGTGAGCGCGGCATTGAAGTCGCGGGTCACCGCCTGCACGATCGACCGGGCCATGCGCAAGCTGCCCAAGCCCAGCGACCACGCGCCGGTGATCGTCACGATCGACTGAGCCCGCTGGCGGAGCGGAGCGGTCCGCTCCGCGACGATCCCGTCAGACCGGCTCGACCTCGCCGCGCATCAACGCGGCGCATTCGTCGAGCAACGCGTGCAGGCGCTGCACGCGCTCGTCGCCCAGGCGCTCGTTGAGCGAGAGCTGCGCGCGCTTCCACGTCGCCTTCATCTGCTTGCGCCGTGCGTGCCCTTCGGCCGTCGCCTGCAGCTGGCGGCTGCGCGCGTCCGCGCCGGGCAGCGTCTCCACCAGCCCCAGCGTCTGCAGCGGCTGCACGTTGCGCGACAGCGTCGAGAGATCGATGTCCATGCGCCGCGCGAGCTCGCTCGGCTGGATCGGCCCCAGCACAACGATGTGCGACAGCAGCGCGTACTGCGTGGTCGTCAGGCCGGACTCGACGAACTGCGCCTCGCAGTGGTTGGACACCAGCCGCGTCACCTGACGCAGCTTGAAGTTGGTACAGCCCTTGGGCGAGATCGGCTCCGCCTGCGCCAACGCGGGCGTTGTCCTGGAGGAAGAGACGGAAGCGCTCATCTGGAGGGATCTCCCAAGGTGTCGCCGGGAGGCTTGACAGCGGAATATTGTAGCTGCAACCATTGCAGCCACAAGCTTTGACCCCGACTTCTACTCCGACGTCCACCCCAACCCACTTCCGCAGGATTCCATGATGAGCGCAGCACTGACCCCCTCGCCCACCGCGTCACACGATGAAGCGCTGGCCCAATGGCAGGCGGAAGAGCGGGAGGTCCGCGCGAAGTTCCGTCCGGAACACGGCGTGGCCACGATGGCGGAGATCGCCGGCATGACGGGCCTGGAGCAGATGCTGGCGATGCTCGACGGCAAGCTCCCGCCGCCACCGATCGCGCAGACGCTGGACTTCACGCTGCTGCGCGCCGCCAAGGGCGAAGTGATCTTTCAAGGCACGCCGAAGTTCCGGCACTACAACCCGATGGGCACGGTGCACGGCGGCTGGTACGCGACGCTGCTCGATTCGGCGCTGGGCTGCGCGGTGCACACGACGCTGGACCCCGGCCGCGGCTACACGACGCTCGAGCTGAAGATCAATCTCGTGCGCGCCCTCAACGAGCGGGTGCCGGTCGTGCGCGCCATCGGCCGCGTGCGGCATGTCGGCCGCCAGATGGCCACCGCCGAGGCCGATCTGGTCGGCCACGACGGGAAGTTGTATGCGCACGCCAGCACCACCTGCCTGGTGTTCGACCCGCCGAAGCGGTGAAGCGATGAAGCGGTGAAGCGACCGGTCAGCGGCGCAGCGCGCTGGCTTCCTTGGCCAGTTGCGTGATGCGGGCCCAGTCGCCCGCCTTCACCGCGTCCGCCGGCGTCAGCCACGAGCCGCCGCAGACCTTCACGTTCGACAGTGCCAGGAAGTCCGGCGCGGTCTGCACGGTGATGCCGCCCGTCGGGCAGAAGGCCACGTCAGGGAATGGCCCGGCCAGGGCCTTCAGCAGGCTCGTGCCGCCGACCGCCGTGGCCGGGAACAGCTTGAGGAAACGAAAACCGGCGTCGCTGGCCATCATCACTTCGCTGGCCGTCGACACGCCCGGCAGCAACGGCAGGAAATGCGCCGAGCAGGCGCCCGCCACGTCCATCGTGAAGCCGGGGCTGACGGCGAAGCTCGCGCCGGCCTTCTTGGCCGCGATGGCATCGGCCGACGTGCGCAGCGTGCCGGCGCCGACCAGCGCCTCGGGCACCTCGCGCGCGATCGCGGCGATCGCTTCCAGCGCCACCGGCGTGCGCAGCGTCACCTCCAGCACCTTCACGCCGCCCGCCACCAAGGCGCGCGCCAGCGGCACCGCGTCCTCGACGCGGTCGATGACGATGACCGGAATCACCGGTCCGTGTTCAGCCAGGCTGAGGGTGTCCTTGATGGCAGTCATGTGAATGTCCTTGTAGTCGAAATCCGTGGGCGTTCCGCTCGGCCTCAGAGCCAGCTGATCGCGCCCTCCTCCGCCGTCGTCACGTTGCGCCGCATGCCCGCGAACAGTTCGCGGCCCAGACCGGCGCCGTTCTCGATGACCGAGTCGGCGGTGATCGTCGCCAGTTCGCGGCGCTCCCATTCGGCGGCCGGGACCAGCGCCGACAGTTCGCCGCTGTTGGCGCAGACCCGCACCAGGTCGCCGTCGCGCAACCGGGCCAGCGGACCGCCGGCCAAGGCCTCGGGACTCACGTGGATGGCGGCCGGCACCTTGCCGGACGCGCCGCTCATGCGGCCGTCCGTCACCAGCGCCACCTTGAAGCCCTTGCCCTGCAGCACCGCCAGCGGCGGCGTCAGCTTGTGCAGCTCCGGCATGCCGTTGGCCTGCGGCCCCTGGAAGCGGACCACCACCACCACGTCGCGCTCCAGTTCACCGGCCTTGAACGCGGCCTGCATCGCTTCCTGGCTGTCGAAGATGCGCGCCGGCGCCTCGACCGTGTGCCGGTCCTCCGGCACCGCGGACACCTTGATCACCGCCCGGCCCAGATTGCCCGCCAGCAGCTTCAGCCCGCCGGTCGGCGAGAACGGCGCCGCGGCCGTGCGCACGACCGTGTCGTCCCCGCTCTTCGCCGGCAGGTCGGTCCAGGTGACGGTGCCATCGTCCGCGCGATGCGGCAGGCGTCCGAAGGCGCTCAGGTTCTGGCCCGACACCGAGGTCAGCACGTCGCCGTGCATCAACCCGGCGCCCACCAGTTCCTTGATCACGAAGCCGGGACCGCCGGCGGCCTGGAACTGGTTCACGTCGGCGCTGCCGTTCGGGTACACGCGCGACAGCAGCGGCACGACGCTCGACAGCTCGGAGAAGTCGCTCCAGTCGATCAGGATGCCCGCCGAACGCGCCACCGCGACCCAGTGGATCAAGTGGTTGGTCGAGCCGCCCGTGGCCAGCAGCGCGGCCATCGCGTTGACGATGCTGCGCTCATCGACCACACGGCCGATCGGCGTGTAGTCGCGCTGCGGAATGATCTTCAGCACCTGACGCACCGCCTCGCGGGTCAGCGCCTCGCGCAGGCCGTCGTGCGGATGCACGAAGGCCGCGCCCGGCACATGCAGGCCCATCGCCTCCAGCAGCATCTGGTTGCTGTTGGCCGTGCCGTAGAAGGTGCAGGTGCCCGCGCCGTGATAGGCCTGCGACTCGGCCTGCAGCAGCTCGTCGCGACCCACCTTGCCCTGCGCGTAGAGCTCGCGCACCTTGGCCTTGTCGTTGTTGGAGAGCCCCGAGCTCATCGGACCCGCCGGCACGAACACGCAGGGCAGATGCCCGAAGTGCAGCGCGCCGATCAGCAGGCCCGGCACGATCTTGTCGCAGATGCCCAGCAGCAGCGCCGCGTCGAACACGTCGTGCGACAGCGCCACCGCCGTGCCCATCGCGATCGTGTCGCGCGAGAACAGGCTGAGCTCCATGCCCGGCGTGCCCTGCGTGACGCCGTCGCACATCGCCGGCACGCCGCCGGCGACCTGCGCCGTCGCGCCCAGGCGATGGACCTCGTCGCGGATGAGGGCCGGATAGCCCTCGTACGGCTGGTGCGCCGACAGCATGTCGTTGTAGGCCGTGACGATGCCCAGATGCGGCGCCTTCTCGGCCACGATGCGGAGCTTGTCGTTGGCAGGCATCGCGGCCACCGCGTGCGCCACGTTCGCGCAGCCCAGGCGTTGCACGCCGCGCTGCCGACCCGCCATGCGCTCGATCAGGTCCAGATAGCGCTCGCGCGACGCGGCGCTGCGCGCCTTGATCCGCGCGGTGACCTCCAGAATGGTCTTGTTCATGCCGACTGCCGATGTAACTCGGCCAGGGTTGGATTGGTAACCATATTACACGCCCGGGAGGTCCAACGGCTCCTCAACGGTCCTTTCCCGGGTACAAGCTGGTTACAGAAACCTCCCGGGAGCCACACACGCGGCACGCCACGTTCCCACGTTCTTCGTCGAAGTCCTCGGTAGCAAAACCGCTGCAGGAAGCCAGTGGTCGGGGGCGGGAGGGCATGGGGTTTGGACGCTTGCCGGCCGGGCCCCATGCCCTCGCGACCAACGCACCGATCGTTGCAGGTAGGCGGTCCTGCTATGGCAGCATCCCTCCCATGATCGCCGACCCCCTCGCCGAAGCCAGATTGGAAGACCTGCCTGCCCACAGCCAGCAGTTGCTGGAGGTGGCGGAGCGGACCTGGGACCGTGAGCACGGCCTGATGATGTTCGCTTATGGCTCCCTGATGTGGAACCCTGGTTTCGACCCTGCGCAGACCTTGTTGGCCAGGGTCCAGGGCTACCACCGGGCGCTGCGCCTGCGATCGCTCGTGAACCGTGGCAGCAGCGAGCAGCCTGGGCTCGTGATGACGCTGTTGTCGGGCGGCAGTTGCCGGGGTTTGATGTACCGGGTCGAGCCCAAGGACAGCGAGGCGACATTGCGGCGCTTGTGGCTGCGCGAGATGGTGGTCGGCACCTACGTGCCGCGGTGGTTGGACTGCCACTGCGCCGACGGTCTGGGCACGCGCAAGGCGCTGGCGTTCACGCTGTCGCGACGCAGTCCGGGCTGGGTGGGCGACATCGCCGACGACCGGCTGCTGCACATCCTGCGGCACGCGCGCGGCCGGTACGGCACGACGCTCGACTACCTGCAACGCGCAGTGACCTGCCTGCGCGAGCACGGCATCCACGACCGCGCGCTGGAGCGCCAGCTGGCGCTGGCCCGGTCGCACGGGCTTTGAACGGCGCCTGAACGCCCGGGCTCGACGGCGCCGACGGAGAACGAGGCAGGCTCAGCCCAGCGACCGCATGCCTTCGCCGCTGGGGCGGGGCTTCAGCGGATCGACGGCCAGGCGTTGCAGGTCCTCGACGGTGTCCACGTCGATGAGCACGCCCGGATCGTCCACGTCGACTGCCTGCGCCGGGTAACGCGCCAGCAGACGGCGCGCGCCCTCGTCGCCCTGCAGGCCGGTGAGCTCCGAGAACAGCTCCGCGTTGAATCCCACCGGGTGCCCGCGACGTCCGCGGTGCTGCGCATACGCGATCGGGTCGTGCTCGATGGCCTGCGCGACCGCGGCCAATGTGGTCGACCGCACCATCGGCATGTCGGCCGGCAGGATCAGCCAGCCCGGCGCATCCCCGGTCGCGGCCACCCCGGCCGCGATCGAATGCCCCATGCCCAGCGGCGCGGGGCGCCCGAGGCGGTCCTGGTCGGGCAGCACCAGCATGTCGCGCGAGGCCACATGGCGTCGGACCAGAGGCGCCAACACGGTCGAGGTCACCACCAGCATCGGCAGGCCGGACGCCATGGTCTGGCGCAAGGTCAGCGCCAGCACGGTCTCTCCGTTCACGACCTGTTCCAGCTTGTGGCCCTCGCCGCGAAAGCGCTGGCCGCGCCCTGCCGCGAGCACGACGACGGCGGGTCGTCGCTGATTCATGCGAACTTCCTTCTGGTTTGGTCCCGATCCCCCTGGGCCCCGCTCTGCGGCGCGGCTCGACGGGACCAAGCATGCCTGCGGCACGAAAGCGCTCCCACCCGGAGTTTCCAGGGTGGGAGCTTTACTTAAGGATTCGCCCGATACTCCGGAAGATGGACAAACTCTCCGACCTTCGAAAGAGCTACGAGCGCGCCGAGCTCGATGAACAGCAGTCCGCGGCCGAGCCGCTGCGGCAGTTCCGCGAATGGTTCCAGCAGGCGCTGGACGCCCAGGTGCCCGAACCCAATGCGATGACCCTGGCGACCGTCGGTCCGGAGGGACGTCCGTCCACCCGCATCGTGCTGATCAAGGACATCGAGGACCGCGGCCTCGTCTGGTACACCAACTATGACAGCCGCAAGGGCCGCGAGCTGGCGCTGCATCCGTTCGCCGCCCTGCAGTTCCACTGGGTCGAGCTGGAACGCGTGGTCCGCATCGAAGGCGCCGTCGAACAGGTCGACGCGGCGCAGTCCGATGCCTACTTCGCATCGCGGCCGCTGGACTCGCGGCTGGGCGCGTGGGCCTCGCCGCAGAGCGAGGTGATCTCCTCGCGCGCGGTGCTGGTGGCCAACGCGGCCAAGGCTGCCGCGCAGCACGGGCTCAGTCCGAGAAGGCCGCCGCACTGGGGCGGGTACCGGCTCGTGCCCGAGCGCTGGGAGTTCTGGCAGGGACGCAAGTCGCGGCTGCATGACCGGCTGGTGTATCGCCGCGAAGGCCACGAGTGGCTCCGCGAGCGGCTCGCGCCCTGAGCCAGAGACTGCAGCACTTCCACCGCCGCTGGCCCTCACCCCTTCCCTCTCCCGCAAGCGGGAGAGGGGGTAAGAGTTGGGTGCTCAGAACTTGACCTGCAGCCCTGCGAAGAGGCTGCGGCCCGGCAGCGGCGTGAGTTCGCGGATGGTCTGCACGCTGCCGGCGTTGTAGGCCAGCTTGTTGGCCAGGTTGTCCAGCTTGACGTACCACATCGCGTCCAGGTTGCCGATGTCGAAGTGGCGCGCGATGTTCAGACGCAGGATGCCGTAGCCGGCCGTCGGCGTGTCCAGCGCCGGCACGCGGTCCTGGCGCAGCGCGCCGCGCAGTTCCGCCTGGACCAGCCACGGACCGCGCTCCGCCTGGATCGAGAGGCTGCCTCGCACCGGCGCCAGGCGCGGCAGCGGCTCGTTGGTGTCGCGGTTGGTGCCGCGCACCAGGTCGATCGTCGTGCCCAGCGCCAGGTCCCATCCCGCGAGCCTGGACAGCGGCTGCTTGCCTTCCAGTTCCACGCCGTGCATCCGGGCGCGTACGCCGCGGTAGAGGTACTCGGGCACCGAGGCGATCTCGCCGTCCTCGCCGACCTCTTCGAGGCTGCGGCCGCTCGCGTCCAGCGCGATGTAGTTGGAGAAGCGCGTCTGGTAGACCTGCACGCTCCACTTCGCGTCGCCCTGCTTCCAGTGCAGCCCCAGGTCGACCGCCTTCGCGCGCTCGAGGCCCAGGTTGATGTCGCCCACCTCGTAGGCGCCCGACGCCACATGCACGCCGTTGGCGAACAACTCGTAGAAGGTCGGCGCGCGCTGGCTGCTGCTCAGGTTGCTCGACAGGCTGAAGCCGTTGCCCAGCTCGTAGGCGCCGCTCAGCGAGAAGCTCTTCGGGCTGAAGCGCCGCGTCACCGGATCGCCGAAGCGTTCCTCGTCCCCGCCGGTCGAGCCGATGTCGACGCGCTCAGCCCGGGCACCGGCCTGCAGGCTCCACGGACCCGAGCGGAACTGCTCGATCAGGAACAGCGCGTTGTTGCGCGTCTTCGTGCCGGGCACCAGCGCCTCCTCGCCCAACGCGGAGAAATCGCTGAGCTCCCATTGCCAGCCGAGCACCCCCTGCATCGTTCCCCAGTCGCCCTGGAAGGCCGAGTGCGTCGCCTCGATGCGGCCGTCCTTGCCGTCGGACGAGAAGACGGTGCCGACCTCGCCGCTGCCCTCCACCTCCTGGTGCTTGTAGCGGCTGCTCGCGAACTGCCAGGTCACGCGCGCCAGGCCGGGCAGCGGATCGCGCCATTCGCCGGCGGTGGCCAGGCGCTGGCGCTGCATCTCGATGCGCACGTCGGGCTCGACGGTGACGCCGTAGTCGTTGTGATAGTCCTCGACCGACACGCCGGCGTAGCCCTGCGAGAACAGCAGCGAACCACCCACCGCGCCGCTGCGGCCATGGCTGTCGGAGTTGCGGACGCGGGTGGACGAGCCGTCCTCGCTCTGGAAGCGCGGCACGCGCTGGTCATCCGCGCGTCGGTCGGCCGCGTCCACGTGCCAGGCGAAGCCGGTCGTGCCGCCGTCGAGCACGACCGCGCCGCCGCGTTCATTCGACGCGCCGCCCAGGCGCAGTTCCGCCGCGCCGTTCAGCCCAGGCTGGGCCAGGCGCGGGATGCGGTTGTCGATCGCGTTGACGACGCCGCCGATCGCGTTGCCGCCGTACTGCAACGCGGCCGCGCCGCGCAGCACCTCGACACGGGTCAGCACCAAGGGATCGACCGGCAGCGCGTGGTCGAAGCTCAGGCTGGACGCGTCGACGGAAGCGCCGGAGTTGCTGAGCATGCGCACGCGGTCACCGTCGAGACCGCGCATCGTCGGCCGGTTGCTGTTCGGCCCGAAGTAGGTCGAGCCCACGCCGGCCATGCCGTCGAGCGTCTCGCCCAGGCTGGCGCCGCGCTTGAGGGTCAGCGCGTCGCCGCTCAGCACCTGCACCGGCGCGGCGAGTTCCTTCTGGCTCAGCGGATTGCCGGTCACGACGACCACGTCGAGCTTGTGCTTGTGAGGGCGGTCCGCCGCGCCGGACGCGGTGCCGGTGGCGGCCGAGATCGATGCGGCGCCCGGGGCTGGGGGCGCCGATGAGGGTGCCGATGCGGGTGCCGATGAGGGTGCCGATGCATTTGCAGGCACGGGGGTGGGCGCGGCCGAGGCCTGCTGCGCCCAGGCGCCGCCGGCGGCGACGCTCAGCGCGATGGCCAGCAGCGTGGGTTGGAAAGGGGCGCGCGAAGACGCCGACGAACGGATCGAAGTGGACGGGAAGGCCATGGAAACACTCTCGAGCACCGGCGGCGGAACGCCGTGGCGCCATCAAATTCTGGAAGTGCCCTCGCAGGCCGTCACGCGGCGATGCCGACGGCATGCGCGAACGGCCCGGTCGCGCCGACGGGCGCGCCTGAGCGAGGGCGGAATCGAGGGAGGTGTCAGGCTCTCGGCGGCCCGCGGGCGCCTTTGCGCCATTGCTGCGCGAGCATGGCGTCATGCGGCTGGTCGATGCCGGTGGGGATGTCCGGCGGCAGCGCGGCCCAGGCGGAGGCCTGGACGATGGGGCCCAGCACGTGGCTGAGCTGGTCGAGGAGTTGGCAGTCCGGCGTGCCGGCCGCGTGGCCGAAGCGCGGCGTGCCGCCTTCGTCCGTCGTCATCGCGGCGGCCATGGCGGTGCCGTTGCCGTCGCCATTGCCATTGCCATTGCCGTCGCCGTTGCCGTCGCCGACACCGACGTCGGACGCGACAGTGGCGGTG
This sequence comes from Roseateles sp. GW821-FHT09G09, assembly GCF_059415965.1. Taxonomy (NCBI): domain Bacteria; kingdom Pseudomonadati; phylum Pseudomonadota; class Betaproteobacteria; order Burkholderiales; family Sphaerotilaceae; genus Roseateles; species Roseateles sp. GW821-FHT09G09. Next base: position 97,163 of record NZ_JBWKOG010000010.1, read on the forward strand.
GCTTCCTTGGCGTCGACGGTCGCTTCAGCCGCCGCGGCGAACGCCGCGACCGTGAATGCCAGCCGCGACGAGGTGGCGGGCGATCCGTGCAGCGTCCGGTGCACCAGACCAAGCGCCTGGAAACCCATCACCGCGGCCACGCACAGCCAGATCCACCAGCGCTGCTGGCGGGTCAAGGCGATGGAGGTCGGGCGCGACATGGGGACCGGTCGGTGTCAGCGTGTCGCGCGGACGGCGTCCGTCACGCGATAGAACATGCCGTAAGGATCGTCGTTGAGGACGGCCATCTGGCCCTCCACGGTCACGACGTCCAGCGTGTAGCGCACCGGGGTCTTGCTGCGGACTTCGACCAGTCCTTCAGGGCCGGCCGGCACGCAGAACGAGCAGCTCGTGGGCACCGACGACAGCAGGAAGTGGCTCTGCTTGTCGCCCGGCTCCAGCGGCATCATGAATCCCTGGACCTTCACCGTGCGCTGGTTCAGCGCCAGCACGCCGGACGGGAAGCTCGGGAGGACCTTGCTCTTGTCCGCCTTCACGGTGACGGAGGACAGCAGCTTCCAGCTGACGACGCCTTCGACCTCCTGCAGCGGCTTGAAGGGACTGCGGGGGTCGTGATAACCGGGGCCGGAGCCCATGGCGACCGGCGCGCCCTGCGCGACGGCGGCGCCCGCCATGACGATCGTCACGAGCGCGACCGCAGCCCGGCGGGCCTGCATTGCAGCAAAAGTGAAGCGAGGGGTCATCGAGGGTGGCGCGTGAATGCGGCCTCAGGGCCGCGTGAAGCTCATGATTGTGCACCGGCTCGATGACCGCCCGGCGCAAGGTCCGGGCGAGCCGCGTTCAACGCGGCGTCTGAAGCAGCTCGGTGACGTCGAGGCGATAGCCGCGCCATGCCGGCCAAGCCGCGGCGATCAAGGCCAGGCCGAGCGCCAGCGCCGGCACCAGCGCTTCCCAGCCGGAGACCCAGGCGCCGGAGATCCGCACGGACTGCTGCTGCGCCAGCACCACGCCAAGGCCCGCGGTCAGGGCGTGAGCCAGACCGAGCGCCAGCAAGGTCGCCAGGCCCGCCAGCATCAGCGCCTCCATCGCGATCAGCGCGGCGACGCGTTGCGGCGTGGCGCCTAGCATCCGCAGCATCGCGAGATCGCCCTGGCGCTCGCGCACCGCGTGCAGCAGCGCCACCAGCACGGACAGGGCCGCCGCCAGCAGCAGCACGCCGCCGAAGCCGCGCAGCACGTCGACGCCCACGCCGACCATGCTCAGCAGCCGCGCCGTCTCCAGCGCCGGCACCGAGGCCTGCAGGCCCGGCTGGGCATTCACCCAGCGCGGCAGCATCACCGCGGCCAGCGGGCTGCGGTAGCGGACCAGCACCATGCTGACCTCGAGCGAGGTCTCGTCATGATGCGCAGTCTCTTCCCGATGCACGAGCTCTTCCCGATGCACGAGCTCTTCCCGATGCACGAGCTCTTCCCGATGCACGGGCTCTTCCCGATGCGTGGCCTCGTCCTGATGTGTGGCCTCGTCCTGATGCGTGGCTTGTCCGTGTCCATGCGCCGCGTGCGCTTCCCAGACGGAAGCCAGGTCCGTCAGCACGAGCCGATCGACGACGCCCCCTGTCGGCGCCAGCACGCCGGTGACCTCGTAGGCCGCGTCGTGCTCGTCGCCGCCGGACGCGAGGCCGTGCGTGCCGTGAAAGCGGTCGCCCGGCTTCAGGCCGGATCGTCTGGCCACTTCCGCGCCGAGCACCGCCTGCATCGGCGCCCGCCACGACTGGCCCCGCGCCAACGGCAGTGGGTACAGCGTCAGATAGTCGGCCGTCGTGCCGACGATGCGGAAGCCCTGGAAGCTGTCGCCGAGCGAGATCGGCACCGCCTGCGCGACCAGCGGCTGCGCGCGCAGCTGCGACACGGTGCGCAGCGGGATGTTGCCGGTCGACTGGTCCAGGTGGAACACGCCCGCCAGCAGAATCTGCATCGGACTGCCCTTCGCGCCGACGACCAGGTCGATGCCGCCCAGGTCGCGCCTCAGCCCGTGCTCCATCTGCTCGCTGACCAGGACGACGAAGCCGATGGCTGCCAGGCCGAGGCTCAGCAGCATCAGGTTCAACGCCGTCAGCATCGGACGCGCCCAGAGGTAGCGCCACGCGAGGCGCGGGAGATTCAACGGCGCGCGGCTCATGAGATCGGGGTCGACGATGCCGCGGCGTGATCGGGGTTCGACGCCACGGCGTGATCGGAATTCGACGCCACGGCGTCGGCACTCCGCCCCGCGAGCCGCAGCCGGTGCAGCGCCGGCCAGCCGGCCCACGCCGACTCGATCCGCGCATCATGCGAGGCGATGATCAGGCACACGCCGTGCTCGACGACCGCGCGGCGCAGCAGCGCCAGCGTCGCTTCGCAGGCCTCGTCGTCGAGGTTGGCCGAGGGTTCGTCGGCGAGCACGAAGCGCGGCGCGCGCAGCAGCGCCCGCGCGAGCGCCACCCGCTGCGCCTGCCCCTGGCTGAGCGCATGCGGACGGCGCTCCTGGAGCGCGCCGATGCCGAGCTCGTCGAGCAAGGCCCGGATACGCGCGAGATCCGGCGCCAGGCCGGCCGCCACATAGGGCAGCGACAGGTTGTCGCGCACGCTGAGCGAGGGGCTGAGGTGCAAGCGCTGCGGCACGAAGCCGAGCCGCGCGCCGCGCCAGGCGTCCCGCGCGGCCGGCGCCAGCGCGCCCACGTCGACCTCCCCCATCGCCAGCCGTCCGCCCGACGGCGTCAGCAGGCCCGCCATCAGCGCGAGCAGCGTGCTCTTGCCGCTGCCGGACGCGCCGCGCAGCAGCAGATGACCGTCGGCGGGCAACGCGAAGTCCGGGAACCGGAGGTCGATCCCGGTGCCGGTGCCGGTGCTGGTCGCGCACGGACCATCGCCATCGCCCTTGACGTCCACTTCGCGCGCCTGGGGCCGGCCGCCGTAGCGATAGCGCAGCCCGTCGAGAACGACCCTCAACCCGCCGCCTCGTCCTTCAGCAGTTCCTTGAACTTCTTGGCGAACTTGTCGACCTTGGGCGCCACGACGAAGGCGCAGTAGCCCTGCTCCGGATGGTTGGCGAAGTAGTCCTGGTGATACGCCTCGGCGGGCCAGTAGTTCTCTTCGGGCTGGACCTCGGTGACGACCTTGCCGCCGTGGGCGCGCTGCGCCTCGTCGACGACCTGCCGGATCACGCCGAGCTGCTCGGGCCGCGTGTAGTAGATGCCGGACCGGTATTGGGTGCCGACGTCCGCCCCCTGGCGGTTCAGCGTCGTCGGATCGTGGATGGTGAAGAAGACCTGCAGCAGGTCCTCCAGGCTGACGACCTTCGTGTCGAAGCGCACCCGCACGACTTCGGCATGACCGGTGTTGCCGGCGCAGACCTGCTCGTAGTTCGGGCTGACGACCGGCCCGTTGGTGTAGCCGGACTCCACGCCGAGCACGCCCTTGACGCGCAGGAACACCGCCTCGGTGCACCAGAAGCAGCCGCCGCCGAGGGTGATGAGGTCCTCGCCGGGTGGGAGGTGGACAGGGTTCGGGGTGGTGGTCATGGCGGGTTCCTCGTGAATCGGTCGACCGGGTCACTTGTGGGCGGATCATCGGCGATCAAGACCGGGACGGCGCGCGTCCCGGGGGGCTCACTGTGCGCTCAGCGCCAGATCGACGCGCGGCGACCAGGCCTTGTCCTTGTCGGCACCGCGCTCGTCGTCCTTCGCATGCAGCTTCGGCGAGGCCAGGAACATGCGCGCGTTGGGCACGCCGCGTTCGAGCAGCGCGTCGCGCACCGCGACCGCGCGCTGCAGCGCCAGCTCGCGCAACTGCTCGTCGGTGACGGTGTAGCTGTCCATCAGCAGCTCGCGCATCTGCGCCGCCGGGATGTCCTTGGACAGCCCGATGACGTTGCGCGGCTTGTTGGGCAGCTTGGCGTTGTCGTAGACGAGCTTGAGCAGCCGCGCGCGCTGCGCGTCGTCGAGCACCACCGGTGCCGGCGCGGCGTCCGCCGACGTGCCAGACGTGCCAGACGTGCCCGACGTGCCCGACGTGCCCGAAGCGCCCGCAGATCCCGAGATGCCCGAGGCGCCCGACGCCGCCGGCGCGCCGACCGCCTGCGTGACCGACGCGCGCCGCAGTTCGCGGCGGCGCTCGGCGATCAGCGCGTCTTCCAGCCTCGCGCCTTGCGCCGCGCGGCGCTCGCCCTCGGGATCGACCCAGCCGGTGATGCTCAGTTGCAGCGCCGGCTTGTCGGCCAGCACCTTCGTCAACGGTTCGAGCTTCTTCGCCGCCTCCGGCTGCAGCGCCGCGGTGCCCGGCTGGAACGCCAGCTGGCTCATCTCGGCGCCGCCACCGCCGGACAGCAGCGAGAACGGCGCGGTCAACGCCTTGGTCAGCAGGTTGACGATCAGCTTCACCACCAGCCCGCCGACGCTGAACTCCGGATCGTTGAGCGAGCCCCTGACCGGCAGGTCGACGTCGATGACGCCGTCGCTGTCCTTGAGCAGGGCCACCGCCAGCTTGACCGGCAGCCGCGTCGCGGTCGGGCTGTCGATGCGGTCGCCGAAGGTCAGCTGGTTGAGCACGACCTTGTTGTCGGCCTCGAGGCGGCCGCCGGGCTCGATCTGGTAGTGGACCCGCGTGGACAGCTTGCCGCGTTCGATCGCGTAACCCGCGTACTTGCCGGCGTAGGGCGACAGCGGCGCGAGCTCGATGTCGGTCGCGCTGGCGGTGATGTCGAGCGCGAGCGGCGCGCCGCTCGGGTTCAACTGGCCGCTGATGTCGAGCAGCCCGGTGCCCTCGACCTTGCCCTTGAGCTGCAGCGGCGCCATCGCCGTCGAGCCCGCCGAGAACGCGCCCAGCGTCCCCGTCAGCTCGCTGAGGTTGGCGCTGTAGTTGGGCTTGATGAAGCGGTCGTTGAAATCGACCTTGCCGCCATTGACGCGGGTCTCGGCGATGCTGATGCGCAGCGGCGGATCGCCGGCGGCAGCCGATGCAGCCGATGCTGCAGGTGCTGCAGGTGCTGCAGGTGCTGCAGGTGCTGCAGGTGCTGCCGGCTCCGGCGGCGCGGTCGCGCGCGCCACCGTCGCCGCCACCGGCGCGGAGGCCGCCGGCGTGCCCGCCACGGCGGCCACCGCCTGGCCCTGCTCGGTCTGGTTCAGGTCGCGCAGGTTGAGGCGCCCCTGCTCATTGATGATCAGGCGCGCGTAGAACTCGTCCAGCACGGCCTGCTGGATCTTCACGTCCGGCGCGCCGCCGGGCGCCAGCGCCACCCGCAGCCCGCCCAGCTTCAGGCCTTGCCAGCTCAGCAGGTCCTCGGCCGACCGCCGCTTGCCCTCCTGCAGACGCGCCTGGCGCAGCCGCAGATCGGCAATCAGCAACTCGCCGCCGGCCCGCACCGACGGCCCCCGGGGGGTTTCCGTGAACTCGAAGCCGCCGCGCATCGAGCCTTCGGCGCGCTGCAGATGGATGCCGATGGACGGATCGAGGTAGGGATCGGCCCAGTGCAGCGGCAAGTGCTCCGCGCTCAGGCGTCCCGAGACCTTCAGCGGCGCCAGCGCCAGTTGGCCGTCCCAGCGGAACTTCGGCACCTCGCGCATATTCCGGCGCGTGGCGTCGGGGCGGCGCAGCGTGGCGCCCAGTTGCACCGGCAGCGGCTTGCGCAGCTGGCGGCCGTCCCAGTCGATGCCGGACACCTTCAGCATCAGCTCCTGCACGCCGATCGGCCGGGCGGGCTCGTCATCGAGCACATGCGTGGCCAGGTCGAGCAAGGTCGCCTCGCCGCCTTCCACGGCGATCTCGGCGATCTGCGCGGTCCACGGGGCGTCGTTGACGCGCGCGGGTGCCGGCGCTGTTGCGGTCACAGGACTTTGCAACACCTCGGGCACGTCCAGCGTCAAGCGATCGCCGCGCCCTTCGAGCCGGCGTTGGCGCGGCGTCGTCGCCGCAGTCGCCGCAGTCGCCGCAGTCGCCGCGGTCGCGGCGCCTTGCCCGCCCGTCGCATGCGACGGGGTCGAAGGTCCCGTCCAGGCGTCCCAACTCCACTTGCCGGCCTTGTCGCGGCCCAACTGCGCCTTCGGCGCCACCAGCGCCAGGCGGCCGGCGCTCAGCTTGCGGCTGTCGAGCGCGAGTTCCGCCTGGTCGAGGCTCAGTTGCTTCAGCGCCAGCACCGGGGTCCTGCCGTCGGCCAGTTGCACGTCGTCGAGGCTGAGCGCCTTCAGCGACAGCTTCAGGTCCTCGCCCGACGGCCCCGCCCGCACGGCGCCCTGCGTCGCGAAGCGGCCCTGCACCGACAGCGGCGTCGCCGCCTTCAGATACGGCGCGAAGCCGTCCAGCGCGAGGTCCTTCAACGCCCAGTCGAGGGCGATGCCCGCCGCGCCGACCTCACCCTTGCCGCTGAAGGCGGCTGGCGTCTTCGCGCCTTCAGGCGACAGCGTCGCGACGATCTGCACGGGCGCCGCCTTCGCGGCCAACGGCCAGTTCAGCCCGCTGCCCTTGATCGTCAGGCCGTCGATGTGCCACCGGGCCACGGGACGCAGCGTTTCGTCGGTCCAGCCGACGCGACCGCCTTCCAACGCGAGTTGCTGCACGCCGACGCGCCACGGCGCCGCGCCCTTGGCCGGTGTCTTCGCGGCGTCAGACGACGCGGTCCTTGGGGCCGCAGCGACGGTGTCCGACGTCGGTGTCGGCGCCGCCTTCCCGGCCGGCATCTCCGGCAGCCACAGTCGCCCTTGCGGGTCGCGGCCCATCAGCAGTTCCGGCTGCTTCAGGCTCACCGCGCCCAGCAGCACCTGCCGCTTCAGCGGCTGCACGTCTGCCAGGTCGACGGTCAGCGCCTGCCAGCGCAGCCAGTCCGCCCAGCCGCCGTCCGCTTTGCCGTCCGCTTGGCCGTCAGCTTCGCCGGCCGCACGACGCTGCAGCGACAGCTCACGCACCGAAGTCCTGCCGCTGAGCTTGACCTCCGGCGGCTGCTTCGGCGGTTGCTTGAAATCCAGCGTGAGTTGCGAATCGACGAAGCCCTTGGCCAGCCGCATCGGCAGTTCCTTGGGCCAGTAGGCGCGGTATGCGGACAGGTCCAGCGCGTCGAGCTTGACCGTCATGCTTGCGCTGCGGGTGTCCGCGAACGGCTGCGCCTGGCCCTCGCTCTGGAAACCGACGCCGTTCAGGCGCCCCGACAATCGCGGCTGCACGTGGACCTCGACGTCCGTATCCAGCGTCGACAGGAAGGGGATGCCCAGGTGGAGCGCCTGGAGCTCATGGACCATCCCGACCGTGCGGTCGTCCAGGCGGAACTCGCCGTCGGTCAGCTCGATGTTGTAGAGCGCGGCCTCGGCGGGCCCGTCGTCGGCAGTGGGCGGCGCCTTGGGCGCCGCGGCCAGCCTGGCGAGGACGTCGTCGAGGTCGGTCTTGCCGTCGGGGAGCAGCGCGACGCGCACCCGGGGTGCGTCCACCGTGAGCGACGACAGCACCGGCGCCAGGTGCCACAACGAGCGCGGCGACAGCACCGAGCGCACGCGCTGCACCTCGAACAGCGGCGGCGCGCCGGCCGTCGGTCCGGCAATCTTCAATCCGTCCAGCGTGAGCGCAAGCCGCCACGGCGTGAAGCTCGCCGCGCCCAAGGTGACAGTGCGTCCCAGCTGTTCGGACGCGATCCTGACGCCCGCCCGCTCGATCCACATCGGCAGCGCGATCCACGCGACCAGCAGCAGCGCGACGACGGACAGCGCCAGGCCGACGAGCACGCGCAGCGCGCGCCGGGGCCAGACCGGAAGAGCAGAGAAGAACACGAAGGGCAGCCGGCGAAACCCGGACGAGTCGTCAAGGAAGCTGATTATGCTGGCGGGCCTCAACGCCTGACACCGATCCCCGGCTCTCGATGAACGACCTGATACATGCGGTCGCAGCGTTCCTGCTGCCGCCCACCGGCGCCTTTCCGCTGCTGCTGCTCGCGTGGGGGCTGCGGCATCGCCGCCGCTGGCTCTCCGGCGCGCTGTTCGCGACCGGCCTGATCGCCGTCTGGGTTGGCAGCACCGAGCTCGGCGCGCTGTGGCTGCAGGACCGCCTGCTGGGGACGCAGCAGGCCGTGCGGGTCGAACGCCTGAAGGACGTTCCGGCGAAGGAAACGATCATCGTGGTGCTCGGCGGCGGTGCCCGCAAGCTGATGCCGGAGTACGGCGGCCCGCAGCTCAAGGCCCTGTCGATCGAGCGGCTGCGCTATGGGATCTGGCTGTCGAGACAGTCGGGCATCCCGCTCATGTTCACCGGCGGCACGCCCCGCGACGCGTCGGACGACCGGCTGACCGAGGCAGCCCTGGCCGAACGCACCGCGGCGCAGGAGTTCGGCTTCACGCTCGCGGCCAAGGAGGATCGCGCCACCGACACGCGCGAGAACGCGGCATTCACCGCCGAGCTGCTACGCGGGCAATCGATCCGCCGCGTCGTGCTGGTCACGCACGACGTGCACATGCGCCGGTCGCTCCGGGCCTTCCGCGACGCCCTGCCGCCCGAGGTGGAGGTGATTCCCGCGCCCCTGGGCCTCGCGCTGCCCGGGTTCGAATGGCGCGACCTGTTGCCGTCGCAGGAAGGCATCTCGCGGGCGCGCTACCTGGGCTACGAATGGTTGGGCTACGTCGGCGGTCATTGACGGCGGACATGGGCGGCGGACATTGACGGCGCCACAAAGAGAAACCCCCTCCGCGCCGGACGTGCCGGACGAGGAAGGGGTGGGCGGACCAGCCGCCTTTGGGGCTCCGCGGCGAATTGCCACAGGGCTCCTGGCGCGCAGAGACTGCGCCAGTGGAAGTGCCGGAAAGGCCCGACAACATTAGGTCGGCGCGCGGGCCCTTTCAAGCGGCCGCCCCCCGGGATCCGTAGTTTCCTAGCCCCCGAACAAACGCCGATAGAGATCCGCCGCACGGGCTTTCTGCTCGGCCGGCATCTCGATCACGCGGCCCCATTCGCGCGGCGTCTCTCCCGGCCACTTGTTGGTCGCGTCCAGGCCCATCTTCCCGCCCAGTCCGCTGACCGGCGAGGCGAAGTCCAGGTAGTCGATCGGCGTGCCCTCGACCAGCGTCGTGTCCCGCACCGGGTCCATGCGCGTCGTGATCGCCCAGATCACGTCCTGCCAGCTGCGGATGTCGACGTCCTCGTCCACGATCACGATGAACTTCGTGTACATGAACTGGCGCAGGTAGCTCCACAGGCCGAACATCAGCCGCTTGGCATGCCCCGGATAGGCCTTCTTGATCGAAATGACCGCCATCCGGTAGCTGCAGCCTTCCGGCGGCAGATAGAAGTCGACGATCTCAGGGAACTGCTTCTGCAGGATGGGGACGAACACCTCGTTCAGCGCCACGCCCAGGACCGCCGGTTCGTCGGGCGGCTTGCCGGTGTAGGTCGAGTGGTAGATGGCGCCGTCGCGCTGGGTGATCCGGTTGACCTCGAAGACGGGGAACCAGTCCTGCTCGTTGTAGTAACCGGTGTGATCGCCGTAGGGGCCTTCCAGCGCATGGAGGTAGCCGCCCTTCTCCTTGAGCGGGATGCCGTCCTCGCTGTGGCCGGTGAAGCCCGGCGCCGCCGGCGGGATGTGGCCCTCGAGCACGATCTCCGCCGTCGCCGGCACCTGCAGCATGCGGCCGGCCTCGCCGACGTTGGTGTCGGCGACCTCGGTCCGCGAGCCGCGCAGCAGGCCGGCGAACTGGAATTCGGACAGCGTGTCCGGCACCGGCGTCACCGCGCCGAGCGTGGTCGCCGGGTCGGCGCCGAGCGCCACGGCGATCGGGAACGGCTGTCCCGGATTCGCGATGCCGAAGTCGCGGAAATCCAGGGCACCTCCCCGATGCGCCAGCCAGCGCATGATCAGCTGTCGCTTGCCGATCAGCTGCTGTCTATAGATACCGAGGTTCTGACGCAGCCGCGGGTTCGCGATCTTCTGCGGCCCCCGCGTCACCACCAGGCCCCAGGTCAGCAGCGGTCCGACGTCGCCGGGCCAGCAGGTCTGGATCGGCAGCCGTTTCAAGTCGACGTCCGCGCCCTCGATCACCTGCTCCTGGCAGGCCGGCCGTTTCACCAGCGACGGTTTCATGTCCCACAGCGCCTTGGCCATCTGCGCCAGCTTGCCGACATCGCGCAGGCCGCGCGGCGGCTCCGGCTCCTTCAGCGTCGCCAGCAGCTGGCCGACCTCCCTCAACTGGGTGGTCGACTCGGCCCCCATGCCCAAGGCCACGCGCCGCGGCGTCCCGAACAGGTTGGCCAGCACCGGCATGCGGAAGCCGGTCGGCTGTTCGAACAGCAGCGCCGGGCCTTCCGCCTTGAGCACGAGGTCGCTCACCGCCGTCATCTCGAGCACGGGAGACACCGGCTCGGCCACGCGGCGGAGCTCGCCCATGGCCTCCAAAGCGCCCATAAAGTCACGCAGATCTCGGTACTTCATAACTCAAAGTAGTTAAGAACAAGGCCCATACGGTTGACGGGTTATTTTTGATCCATAGAATCGCGCCCTGCCCTGGCCCCCAGGGTTATCCCGGTCTTCGCTGTGGGACGCGAAGCCGGTGTGCTGCCAATGGACGCTGGATCGCCCGTCTGTCGCATCAAGAGCCCGGAGCCCTCTGAGAGCCCTCCGAGCCGTCGACGACGCCCGAGCCGGCCCATTATCACCACCCCCAGGTGGGTGTCCTGCGAGTGAACGCTTCGAGCGGCTCGCCAGACAAACACCGGGTGTGGTCGGAGAAAGGAGTCGCATGACAGCGCGTTCAGACCTGCTATCCCTGCCCCGCCAGGCGCAAGCCGCCCTGGTGCTTTTCGTCAAGGACATCGGCCAGGGCCTCCTGGTCGTCAGCCACAACACGCTCGCCCTGGTGGGCTTCGCCGTCGTCGCCGTCGGGCTGGTCTTCGCCAGCCAGGCCGACCTGCGCCAGCAACTGGAAGGCCAGGTGCTGGGCTGGCTCAACGCCCGCCACGAGGCGCGCGTCGAGGCCTCCGGCGACGTGCTCGCGCTGATGGCCGAGCCCGACGCGATCAGCCGCGCCACCGCGGTCGATCCGAAGGAGCTCACCCGCCAGCAGGCGCTGGTGGCCAACTACCTGGCGCGCCGTTACCGCGTGGCGCCGGAACCGGTCAGCCGCCTGGTGAAGGAAGCCTGGGACGTCGGCCAGCGCGCCCGCGTCGAGCCGACGCTGATCCTGTCCATCATGGCGATCGAGTCCGGATTCAACCCGTTCGCCCAGAGCGCCGTCGGCGCCCAGGGCCTGATGCAGGTGATGACGCGCGTCCACGACGACAAGTACGAGGCCTTCGGCGGCAACTTCGCCGCCTTCGACCCGGTCACCAACCTGCGGGTTGGCGTGCAGGTGCTGAAGGAGTGCATCCAGCGCGCCGGCAGCCTCGAGGAAGGCCTGCGCCGCTACGTGGGGGCCGCCAACCTGCCCGACGACACCGGCTACGCCTCGCGCGTGCTGGCCGAGCAGGACCTGCTCAAGGCCGTCGCCCAGGGCCGCAACGTCAGCCCGTCGGCGCCGCGTCCGGTCCGCGAGCCGGCGTCCGCGCCGACTCCTACCGGCGAACAGGTCGCGATGACGGCCGTGATGCGCTGATCGCTGCGCCGCGCCTTCCGCACAGTTCGGCAAGGGCCCGGCAAGGGCTTGACAACGGGTTCCCATCGGAACCCGTTCCTCATTGGGCGAAGCCTCCGTCCCGGCGCCCGTGGGAACAATGTCACGAGAAGACCGGCGCCCCTCGACGGTGCGGCTACACTGCGGGCTTCGCGCAACTGGCGATCAGGGCGCCCTGACCGGTGATCATTCCTTCACCGACGCAGGCGTCGCCCGAGGTGGGCCACCACCGGGAAGCGCGAACGGCCGGGGACGTCCCCGGTTGTCCGTGCCGTTCGCCTGGGCCGCCCTCGTTCCGTCCTCCGTCGCCGGATCGCCGTCCTTGCTGACCGGCGATCGCGCCGATGCGCTGCCGGGCGGGCGGCGCCAACCCTTGAGCCGACATCATCATGTTTGACCGCACCCAACAGACCCTCGCCAACGTCGATGCCGAAGTCTTCGCCGCCATCCAGCAGGAGACCCGGCGCCAGGAAGACCACATCGAGCTGATCGCCTCGGAGAACTACACCTCTCCGGCGGTGATGGAAGCCCAGGGCAGCCAGCTGACCAACAAGTACGCCGAGGGCTATCCCGGCAAGCGCTACTACGGCGGCTGCGAGTACGTGGACATCGTCGAGCAGCTGGCGATCGACCGCCTGAAGCAGCTCTTCGGCGCCGAGTTCGCCAACGTGCAGCCCAACAGCGGCTCGCAGGCCAACCAGGGCGTGTTCTTCGCGCTGCTGCAGCCCGGCGACACCATCATGGGCATGAGCCTGGCCGAAGGCGGTCACCTGACCCACGGCATGGCGCTCAACATGAGCGGCAAGTGGTTCAACGTCATCTCCTACGGCCTGGACGCCAAGGAAGCGATCGACTATGACGCGATGGAAGCGCTGGCGCGCGAGAAGAAGCCCAAGCTGATCATCGCGGGCGCCTCGGCGTACTCCCTGCACATCGACTTCGAGCGCTTCGGCAAGATCGCCAAGGAGATCGGCGCCTACTTCATGGTCGACATGGCCCACTACGCCGGCCTGATCGCCGCGGGCGTCTACCCGAACCCGCTGCCGCATGCCGACGTCGTCACCTCGACGACGCACAAGAGCCTGCGCGGCCCGCGCGGCGGCATCATCCTGACCAACGACGAGGCGATCGCCAAGAAGATCAACTCGGCGATCTTCCCCGGCATCCAGGGCGGCCCGCTGATGCACGTCATCGCCGGCAAGGCCGTGGCCTTCAAGGAAGCGCTGACGCCCGAGTTCAAGGCCTACCAGCAGCAGGTCGTCGCCAACGCCAAGGTGCTGGCCGACACGCTGATCGAGCGCGGCCTGCGCATCGTCTCCGGCGGCACGCAAAGCCACGTGATGCTGGTGGACCTGCGCCCGAAGAACCTGACCGGCAAGGAAGCCGAGGCCATCCTGGGCGCCGCCCACATGACCTGCAACAAGAACGGCATCCCGAACGATCCGCAGAAGCCGATGGTCACCAGCGGCGTCCGTCTGGGCACGCCGGCCATGACCACGCGCGGCTTCAAGGAGGAGCAGGTGCGCAAGACCGCCCACCTGATCGCCGACGTGCTGGACAACCCGCACGACGAGGCCAACCTGGCCCGCGTGCGCGAGCAGGTGGCCGAACTGACGCGTCAGTTCCCGGTCTACCGCTGAGCGGGGCCGGCGCCACATGCGTTGCCCGTTCTGCGGTCACGGCGACACGCAAGTGTCGGAGACCCGGGAGTCCGACGAAGGCGACGTGGTGCGTCGCCGCCGTCGCTGCCAGTCCTGTGACAAGCGCTTCACGACCTACGAACGCGCGGACATCGCGCTGCCGATGGTCGTGAAGAAGGACGGCACGCGCGCCGAGTTCGACATGGGCAAGCTGCGCGCGTCGATGACGCTGGCGCTGCGCAAGCGGCCGGTGAGCATCGAGCAGATCGACGCGGCGCTGGAGCGCATCCAGGAAAAGCTGCTCAGCACGGGCGTGCGCGAGATCCCGTCGACCAAGCTGGGCGAGCACGTGATGCGCGAGCTCAAGCGCATCGACAAGGTCGCGTACGTGCGCTTCGCGTCGGTGTACCGCTCGTTCGAGGACGTCGACGAGTTCCGGCAGTTGATCCGCGACATCTGAGACCGAGTTCGTCGGAGCACGCTCGGGGATCACGCGTCCTTCACGGACTTTTCAGGCGCATCCCCCATGCGTCCCCAGACATCCCCCAAAAGCCGGCCCCCTTCAGCGGGCCGGCGTTTCCCTCCTGAAGGCGAAGCGCAACGCAGGCCATCTCCCTAGAGTTCCCAGCAACTCTTCGGGAGATTTTCCTTGCAGCCCTCCGCCTCTCCAACGTCCTCGAGCTCTTCAAGCTCTTCGAGCTCTTCCAGCTCTTCAAGCGCTCCGAGCGCGCATCCGCCCTCCTGCGGCGCCCGTACCCGTGCCGGTGCCCGCGGCCTCAGCCTCATCGAGGCGATGGTCAGCATCGCGCTGGTGGCGCTCGTGGCCCTGCTTGCGGCCCCCGACCTGCGTGACTGGCTCTGGCGCCAGCGACTCGCGAATGCCGCGCAAGCGGTGCTCGGCGACCTGCAACTTGCCCGCAGCGAAGCCATCCAGGGCGCGCGCAATGTGATCCTGCGATTCGGCGGCGATGAGTCCGCCGTCGCGGGCAGCGGACGCTGCTATGTGCTGCACACCGGCGCCGTCGGCGGCTGCGACTGCCACGTGGACGCGCCACCCACTTGCCGTGCCGACGCCCAGGCGATCAAGCAGGTGCGCTGGGTGCGCGAGCGGGGCCAGGCGGAGGTCACGTCCAACGTGCCGTCGATGCTGTTCAGCGGCCGCCAGGGAACCGTGTCGGTCAGCGGCACGATCGATGTGCGCGTGAGCGGCATCGGCTCGGTCCACCACATCGTCAGCATCACCGGCCGCGTGCGCAGCTGCACACCCGACGGCGCGCTGAGCCGCCTGCCGAGGTGCGCATGACGACGCGTCCGATCCCCACCCCGCCCCCGATCCCGATCCCGATGCCGTCCGCCCGCCGGCCCGCGGTACCCATCTGCCCGACGCAGAGGCACGGGACGCCCCGCGGCTTCTCGCTGATCGAGGCCCTGACCGTGCTGGCGATCGTGGCCGTGCTGGCCGCCTTGACCTTGCCCGGCTTCCGGGACCAGGTCATCAAGGGCCGCCGTGCCGAGGCGCGCGAAGCGCTGCAGGCCATCCAGCTCGCACAGGAGCGTTTCCGCTCCCGCGGTCCCCGCTACGCCGACCGCCTGGAGGACCTGGGGCAAGCGGCGACGACGCAGGGCGGGCTCTATCGCCTGCGCATCGCCCAGGCCGACGCCACGCGCTACCAGCTCGAGGCCACGGCGCAAGGCGCGCAATCCGCCGACCGCCGGTGCCGGGTGTTGACGCTCCGGCAGGAACTTGGCGCCACGTCCACGACCGGGTTCGACGACCAGGGCGCCGAGCAGACCGACACCTGCTGGCCGCGATGATGGAGAAGACACCATGAAATACCGTTCACGGGGCTTCACCCTGGTCGAGTTCATGATCGGTCTGACGATCGGGCTCCTGCTGTTGGCGGGCGCCTTCTCGATGGCCGGCGTCCAGCTGGGGGAACATCGCCGGCTGATGCTGGAACTGCAGGTCCAGCAGGAACTGCGCGCCACGGCCGAGCTCATGCTGCGCGACCTCCGGCGCGCGGCGTTCTGGGACAAGGCGCAGGACGGGGTCTGGCAGGACGACCCGGACGCGCCGGTCCGCAACCCCTACGCCGATCTCCTCGTGGAGGACTCGGGACGCTGGGTGACCTACAGCTTCGCCCGGGACGGGAGCGCTTCCGGCGGCGCGAGCGTGCGCGAGACCTCGGGCTTCCGCCTGAGCGACGGCCGCATCGACCAGTTGATCGCCGGCCGCTACCAGCCCGTGACCGATCCCGATCTGCTGCGCGTGCGTGAGCTCCAGGTGCAGCTGGCATCGCAAGGGCATGCCTTGGACGATGCCTGCGCCGCGGGCTGTGCCTCCGGCGGTGCGGCGAGCTGCACGCCGAACCTGTCCACGCGCCTGGTGACCCTGACCGTCGATGCGGAGGCCGTGCACGATCCGCGCGTCAAGCACCGCCTCGAACTGATCAGCCAGTTGCACAACCACGCGCTGTCGGGAGACTGCCCATGATCCGGCGCGAGGAACGAGGACTGGGCACGCTGGCGATGTGTGTCGTGCTGCTGGGCGTGCTGGCGCTTGGCGCCTCCTGGGCGGTGCGTCAACTGGTGACGGCGCAGCGGGTGTCCGCCAATGATCTCCGGGCGGCCACGGCGGCGGAGGCCGCGGAGGCCGGCACGGCCTGGGCGGTCGCCATGCTCAACGGCGGCGCCATCGACGACGCCTGCCGACCCGCGACGGTGCGAGCGGTGGGCGGCGTCACGACGCCCTCGGACTTCCGCAGCCGCTACCTGTCGATCGGCGCAGACGGCCACTATCACGCGCAAGGAACGCCGCCCGCCTCTGCCGCGCCGACAGCGCCGACCGCAACGGCCGCCGCGGCTGCCGCGGCCCCGCCCGCCTGCGCGAACTCGGGGCCGCTGCGATGGGCCTGCCACTGCTCGGCCACCGGCGAGCTCGTCACGGCGCCTCGCGCCGATGGCGAGGCGCAGCCGCAGTTCAGCATCCGCTTCGTCGACGCGGGCGGATCGGGACAGTTGAAGCTCATCGTGCGCGGCTGCAGCGATGTCCGGACGGACTGCGACGACCTCTCCGGCGGACCGATCGGCGTGGCCGAGACCGCCCAGCAACTCGCGCTGCTCAGCGCCCTGCGCCTGCCGCCGCCGTCGGCCCTGGTCGAGGGGCCGGGCAGCTTCCTGCGGGTCTTCGGTTATCCGCCAACCCGCTACCGCGACCAACCTGCCATCGTGCGACTGCGCTGCGCCGGCGATTGCAGCGCGCCGCTGGCCCAGGCCCTGGCGCGCGGACGGCGTCTGATCTGGATCGACGGCGACGCGCAGTTGTCCCAGTGGCCGGCGTCGGCGCTCGACGGTTCGCCGCTGGTGCTGATCGTCGACGGACGGCTGGAACTCCTCGCGCCCGGTCATCCGCAAGGCGTGCTCTACGCCCGCGACGGTGTCGACTGGCATCCGCCCGCGGGCCAGTCCACCTCGTTGCGCGGGGCGGTGGTCAGCGACGCCCGGGTGGACAAGGCCGGCTCGGTCGAACTCATCCACGACGCCGCCGTCCTTTATCGCATCCATCGCCAGATGGGCAGCTTCCTGCCGGTACCCGGCGGATGGACACCGGCACGATGACAACATCCCGCGGCTTCACCCTCATCGAGGCGCTGGTCGTGCTCGTGCTGCTGTCGATCGGCGCGGTCGCGCTCATGACACTGCAGGTCCGGCTGCGCGTGGCGGCCGACGAAGCGCGCCACCACGATCAGGCCCTGCGCCTCGCCCACAATGAACTCGAGCGCTGGCGCTGGCAGCCGGACGCCCCCTCCCCCGCGATGTCCTGGGAAGGTCCCGACATCGAGTTCTCCATCGCAGGCGGTTCAGCGCTCGCGGCCGACGCATTGGGTCGGGGCGACACGGGCGAGCAGGACGCCGGGTTCATGCCCCCGCCGCTGCGGCCCGTGCGCCTGCGCGTGCAGTGGACCGACCGCACCGGCCGCTCCCGGTCGGTCACGCTGGAGAGCCTGCTCCCCCTCACCGATCCGGCCCTCTCGGGGGTGCTGCAGCTGCCTCCGGGATCGCGCCGCTAGACTTCCCGCCATGCAAGAAGTCCGCCCCCCTGATTTGCCGCGCGACGACCGCTGGATGGCCGAGGCCGTGCGCCTCGCCCAGGACGCGGTCGGCCTGACCGATCCCAACCCCCGTGTCGGCTGCGTGATCGTCGACCGGGAGGAGCAGGTGCTCGGCCAGGGACACACGCAGGCCGCCGGGCAGGCGCACGCCGAGATCATGGCCCTGCGCGACGCGCAGGCGCGGGGTCAGGACGTGCGCGGCGCCACCGCCTATGTGACCCTGGAGCCCTGCGCCCACCACGGCCGGACGCCGCCCTGCTGCGACGCGCTCATCGCGGCCGGCCTCGGACGGGTCGTGGTGGCGCTCGGCGATCCCAACCCGCAAGTCGCCGGTCAGGGTCTCGCACGGATGCGGGCCGCCGGAATATCGACCGAGGTCCTGCCGCCCGACCATGCTTGCGCCATCGAGGCGCGGGAGCTCAACATCGGTTTCCTGACCCGGATGCAGCACGGACTTCCCTTCGTGCGGATGAAGATCGCCGCGTCCCTGGACGGGCGGACCGCGCTCTCGAACGGCGTGAGCCAGTGGATCACCGGCCCCGAGGCCCGCCGCGACGGCCACGCCTGGCGCCGTCGCGCCGGCGCGGTGCTGACCGGCATCGGCACCGCGCGCGAGGACGATCCGCGCCTGGACGTCCGCGACGTTCACACCGTGCTGCAGCCGCAACGCGTGCTGATCGACTCCCGCCTGGAGCTGTCGCCAGCTGCGCGGCTGCTGGCGCCGCCCGGATCCCTGCTGATCTATCACGCCCTGGCCGAACCGGGCGAACGCGGTGCCGCGCTGGCGGCCCGCGGCGCGGAACTGGTGTCCGTCCCCGATCCGGTCAGAGGCAAGGTCGACCTGGCCGCGGCCATCCGCGACCTCGGCCGACGCCAGATCAACGAGCTGCACATCGAGGCCGGCTACAAGCTCAACGGGTCGCTGCTGCGCGCGGGGCTGATCGACGAGCTGCTGATCTACCTGGCGCCGATGCTGCTGGGCGAAGGCCGAGGGATGGTCGACCTGGGCGGGCTGACGGCGCTCGACGGGGCGCCGCGCTTCCAGCGGGTCGACTGCCAGTCCGTCGGGGGCGATCTCCGACTTCGCCTGCGGCCCGTCGCCGTGTAGCGTCCCAGGAACCCCGCGACCCGGGCGACCGGGCCGCCCCGCCTACAATCGCACCCATGCCTATTTCACCGATTCCCGAGCTGGTCGCCGAGCTGGCGGCTGGCCGCATGGTCATCCTCGTCGACGAAGAGGACCGCGAGAACGAGGGGGACCTCGTCCTCGCCGCCGACCACGTCACGCCGGAGGCGATCAACTTCATGGCCAAGCATGGCCGTGGCCTGATCTGCCTGACCCTGACCCGAGAGCGCTGCGAACAGCTGCAGCTGCCGCCGATGGCCACCCGCAACGGCACCAAGCACGGCACGGCGTTCACCGTGTCGATCGAGGCGGCCACGGGCGTCACCACCGGCATCTCCGCCGCCGACCGCGCGCGCACCGTGCAGGCGGCGGTCGCCAAGGGCGCGGTCGCGGCCGACCTGGTCCAGCCGGGCCACATCTTCCCGCTGCAGGCGCAGGACGGCGGCGTGCTCATGCGCGCCGGCCACACCGAGGCCGGCTGCGACCTGTCGCGCATGGCGGGCCTGACGCCCGCCGGCGTGATCTGCGAGATCATGAACGACGACGGCACGATGGCGCGTCTGCCGGACCTGGAGATCTTCGCCAAGGAACACGGCCTGAAGATCGGCACCATTGCCGACCTGATCGAGTACCGCAGCCGCAACGAATCGATCGTGCAGCGCATCGCGCAGCGTCCGCTGGACACGCGCGAAGGCCGCTTCGACTGTCACGTCTTCCGCGACCGCTCGAACAACGTCCACATGGCGCTGGTGCTCGGTGAATGGCAGCCTGACCAGGAGGTGCTGGTGCGCGTGCACGAGCCTTTCTCGGCGATGGACCTGCTGGATGCCGGCCGCTGCGGCCACAGCTGGCCGCTGCCGCAGGCGCTGGCGGCGATCCAGCAGGCAGGCGCCGGCGTGGCGGTGCTGCTCAATTGCGGCGAGGACGCGGATGCGATGCTGGCTCGGCTGCAGCCGAGCGCCTCGGAAGACGCCCGCCAGACCATGGACCTGCGCACCTACGGCGTCGGCGCGCAGATCCTGCGCGAACTCGGCGTGCAGCGGATGCAGCTGCTGGGCAGCCCGCGCCGCATGCCGAGCATGACCGGCTACGGGCTGGAGGTGACCGGCTTCCAGGCCGCCCAGGTCGGCGCCAACGACAAGAATTGCTGAGGACCGCATGCAAGGATCTGACAAGGGTCAATCGACCCGACTGGACGGACGCGGCTTGCGCGTCGGCGTCGTGCAGGCGCGATTCAACGACGAACTGACGACGGCGCTGGCCAAGGCCTGCCTGGGCGAACTGGCGCGACTGGGCGTCCAGGACGCCGACATCCGCCATGTGACCGTGCCGGGCGCGCTGGAAGTGCCGGTGGCGCTGCAGGCCATGGCCGAGAGCGGCAGGTTCGACGCGCTCGTGGCGCTGGGCTGCATCATCCGGGGTGAGACCTACCACTTCGAGCTGGTCGCCAACGAGAGCGGCGCCGGCGTGACGCGCCTGACGCTCGACTACCGCGTGCCGATCGCCAACGCGATCCTGACGGTCGAGAACGAGGAACAGGCCTGGGCGCGGGCCGAAGACAAAGGCCGCGATGCCGGGACCGTTGCCGTCGAGATGGCACAGCTGCTGAAAGAACTCAAGTGAACACGAACGACAACTCTCCCGCCGGCAAGCCCGCTCCCAAGAGCGGCGGCAATTCAGGCGGCAAGCCGGCCGCCAAGAAGGCGCCGGCCAAGTCGGCCCGCCGCCGTTCGCGCGAGCACGCGCTGCAAGGCATCTACCAGTGGCTGGTGACCGGCGACGATCTGGGCGTGATCGACGCGCACACCCGGGAGCAGGAAGGCTTCGAGAAGGCCGACCGCGGTCACTACGACAAGCTGTTCAACGGCGCCATCGAAGAGGCGGCGGATCTGGACGCGGTGCTGGCCCGTCATGCGGACCGCAAGACGACCGAGCTGTCCCCGATCGAACACGCGATCCTGATGATCGGCGCGTACGAGCTGAAGAACTGCATCGACATCCCGTACAAGGTGGCGATCAACGAGGCCGTCGAACTGGCCAAGTCCTTCGGCGGCACGGACGGCCACAAGTACGTCAACGGCGTGCTGGACCGCGCCGCGATCGACCTGCGTCCCGTCGAGGTCAAGTCCGTCCGCGGCAACTGATCTCCACACGGATCGAGGCCGACGCCCCTCCCGCGTGGGAGGCGTCGGCCTTTTTCATTGGCGCGGATTCCCTGCCGGCCGCGAGAACCGAGCACCGCGCTACGTCGCGCGCCCTCGCCACACGCTCACCAGCCCCGCGACCAGCGCGAAACCCGCGGCCATGCCCAGGCCCGCATGCGACGCCCGTGACGCCGGCAGCCACGTGAACAGCAGCCCCATCAGCAGGCTGCCCAGCGTCTGACCAGTGAGGCGTGCCACGCCTTGCGCGCCGCCGGCCGCGCCGCTGCGCTCCTTCGGCGCGGACAGCAGCATGTTGCGGTTGTTGGGCGTCTGGAAGAAGCCGAATCCCAGCCCCGCCAACGCGGTGAAGACGATCAGCGGCGGCCGGGGATCGGCCTGCAGCGGCCAGGCCGCGCAGAGCGCGAGCCCCGTGGCGAGACAACCCGCCCCGGCCGCGCAAAGCCAGGCCGTCGGCAAGCGGTCGGCCAGTCGACCGGACAAGGGCGCGGCCAGCATCACCGCCAGCGGCCACGGCGTCATCAGCAGGCCGGTCGCGAGCACGCTCAGTCCCAGCACGTGGTGCATGTAGAACGGCAGTGCGACGTAACTCGCCATCTGCCCGGTGAAGCAGCACACCGACGCGATGATGGACATCCGGAACGACGGCGAGCGCAGCAGGTCCAGCGGAATCAGCGGCGCCGCGCGCGGCAGTTCGCGACGGACCAGCAGCGCGCCGCAGACGACTGCGGCCACCAGCAGCGCGCCCCCTTCCAGCGGACGTGCCAGGACTTGATCGCCGCCGAGGACGAAGGCCGCGAACATGCCGGCATTCAGGGCGACGCTCACGACGTCCAGCGGACGCCGCGTGCCGGGCGTGCCCGGCAATCCGCGCGCGGCGATCAGCACCAGCAGGCCGACCGGCAGGTTCACCGCGAACAGCCACGGCCAGCCGGCCACCGACAGGATCGCCGCGCCGATGGCGGGGCCGGCCGCGGACGCGCCCGCGACCGCCAGCGCGTTGTACGCGATGGCCTGACCGAGCAGCCGCTTCGGATAGGTGAACCGCAGCAGCGCCAGGCCCAGCGGCATCACCGCCGCGCTGCCCAGGCCTTGCAGGCATCGCCCGGCCACCAGCCACCCCAGCGAGGGCGCCAGCGCGCACAGCCCGGACGCCGCGGTGAACAGCGAGACGCCGGCGACGAAGACCCGCCGGTAACCGAGCCGCTCGCCCAGCGCCGAGGCCGGCAGCAGGAACATCACCACGGCCAGCTGATAGGCCGTCGCGACCCAGATGGCATCGGCGGGCGAGCTCCGCAAGGTCTGCGCGATGTTGGGCAGCGCGACGTTGGCGATCGCGCCGTCCAGCACCACGAGCGCGATCGCGCCGAGGAGCGCCGCGACCGCCGCGTGACGGCGAGGCAGCGGCACGCCGTCGGTATCGATGTCGCCCTGGGTATCGCCGGGGGTGTCGGCGTGGGTGTCGGCGTGGAGGTGGGACTTGGAGGAGGACGAACCGGACAAGGTGGCGGACATCGGGGCGGCGGCTCGAAAGAGAGGCGTCCAGCATAGGAGCTGCCCGGCGACGCGACCAGCGCGCGGGACGCAGGGAGTCCCTGCACGCGACGCCATCCGCACTGCGCGCGCGCGTGCTAGCGTGCCGCGATGGCCGACGACATCGATCTCAACCTGCTCACCGCGCTCGACGCCCTGCTCGCCGAAGGCAGCGTGGCGAAGGCCGCCGAGCGCCTGCGGCTCAGCGAATCCGCGATGAGCCGCACGCTGGCGCGACTGCGCGCGGCCACCGGCGATCCGCTGCTCGTGCGCGCCGGCCGCACGATGGTGCCGACACCGCACGCACTCGCGCTGCGCGACCAGGTCCGGGAGCTCGCCCAGGGCGCGCGCGCCGTGCTGCAGCCTGCCGGCGCCGGCTGGGACCTGCGACGGCTTCAACGGACCTTCACGCTGCGGGCGAATGATGGCTTCATCGAGGCCTTCGCACCGGCGCTGGTCGCCCGCGCGGCGGATGAAGCGCCCGGCGTGTGCCTGCGTTTCGCCCCCAAGCCCGACAAGGACGTCCGCCCGCTGCGCGAGGGCCTGATCGATCTGGACATCGGCGTCCTCGGCGCGTCCGGCCCCGAAGTCCGCATCCAGGCGCTCTATCGCGACCATTTCGTCGCCGCGGTGCGCGCGGGCCATGCGCTGCTCGACGGGCAGGAACCCGATGCAGCGCGTCATCTGGCTGGTTACTTGGCTCGTTATGCGGCCTGCGCTCACGTGGTCACGTCGCGACGAGGCCGTCGCGCAGGCCCGGTGGACGAAGCGCTCGCCGCACGCGGGCTGGAACGTCGGGTCGCGGTCGTCGTGCCGAGTTTCCGCGCGGCGCTGTCGATCGCGGCCGCGACGGACCTGGTGGCGCTGGTGCCGTCGACCTTCTTCCGTCCGGAGCTGGCCCACGGCGCGCTGCGCGCGATCCCGCTGCCCGTGCCGACCGACCCCATCACCGTGTCCCAGATGTGGCACCCGCGTCAGGACAAGGATCCGGGGCACCAGTGGCTGCGTGGCCTGGTGTTCGAGCTGTGCCGATCGCTGGCACCGACCTGACGGCGTGCGACCGCCGCAGACGTGACTCGGCGACCGACGCCCCTAGCCGCCGTGCCGGAACTCCGGATACAGGCTCATCCCGCCATCGATGAACAAGGTCGTGCCGACCACGTAGTCCGAGGCATCGCTCGCGAGCCACAGCGCGGCGGCCGCCACGTCCTCGGGCGCGCCGATGCGGCCATACGGGATGAGCGACAGCATCTTCCGCCTCGCCGCCTCGTCCTCCACCGACGCCCGGTTGATCGCCGTGGCGATGGCGCCCGGCGCGATGGCGTTCACGCGGATGCCCTCCTGCGCCACCTCCTGCGCGAGGCTGCGCATGAAGAGGTCGATGCCGCCCTTGGACGCCGCGTAGTTCGCATGGCCGGCCCACGGGATGAGCTGATGGACGGAGCTGATGTGGATGATCTTGCCCAGTGCGCGCGAACGCGCCTCATCCCGCCCCTGCCGGCGGAACAGGCCGACCGCCGCGCGCGCGCAGAGGAACTGCCCGGTCAGGTTGGTGCCGATCACCTCGTTCCACTGGTCGAGCGTCATCTCGCCGATCGGCGCGTCGCGCTGGATGCCGGAGTTGGCCACGAGGATGTCGACCCGGCCGAAGGCCGCCACCGCCTGTTCGAACAGGCGCGCGACCTCGGACTCCGCACCGACGTCGGCCTTCACCGCGATCGCGCGGCCGCCGTTCCGGGTGATGTGCTCGACCACCTTGCGCGCCTCCTCCTCCTGGGAATGGAAGTTGATCACCACCGCGGCGCCGGCGTCGGCCATCGCCAGCGCGATGCCCTTGCCGATGCCGGAGCTGGCGCCTGTCACGAGGGCCACTTGTCGATGCAGGGTGGGGGTCATGGTCATGGGGACTTCTCCGGGTCGATGGCGCGATCCAGCGCAAGCGCGGCGCTGATCAGCGCCAGGTGGGTGAGCGCCTGCGGGAAGTTGCCGAGGTGCTCGCCGCCGTGTCCGATCTCCTCGGCATACAGCCCGAGGTGGTTGGCGTAGGTCAGCAGCTTGTCGAAATGCAGACGCGCCTCGTCGACACGCCCTGCCCGGGCCAGGCATTCGACGTACCAGAACGAGCACGGCATGAAGGCGCCCTCCTGGCCGCGCAGCCCGTCGAGGTTGCCCCCGTCGGCGCCGTCGGCGCCGTCCACCGTGGTGTATCGCGCGACGAGACCGTCCACGCTCAGTTCCCGGCCCACGGCGTCGAGCGTGGACAACCAGCGCGGATCGCTGGACCCGATGAACTGGACCATCGGCATCAGCAGCACCACCGCGTCGAGCGTGTCGCCGCCGCGGTACTGGACGAAGGCCTGTTTCCCGGGATGCCAGAATTCATCGATGATCTGCGACGCGATGGCGTCGCGCGTCTCGACCCAGCGCAGGACAGGGGCCGGGCGTGCGAAGCGTTTGGACATGCGCAGCGCGCGGTCCAGCGCCACCCAGCTCAGCAGCCGGCCCGAGAGGAAATCGCGACGCTCGCCGCGCATCTCCCAGATGCCGTCGTCCGGCTGGTCCCAGTGCTCGCACAGCCAGTCGATGCGGGTCGTCAACCGGCGCCAGACGTCGATCGAGAGCGCGGCGCCATGCCGGTCGGCCAGGTACATCGCGTCGACCAGTTCCCCCACCACGTCCAGCTGCAGCTGCGCGGCGGCGGCATTGCCCACGCGGACCGGGCGGGAGCCGCGATACCCGTCGAGATGATCGAGTTCGACCTCGCCCTCGACGCGGCGCCCGTCGACGGCATAGAGCACCTGCGGCACATCGCCTGGTTCGTCGTCGTCCGCGCGGCCCTTGGCCCAGGCGATGAAGCGGTCGGCTTCCTCGGTGTAACCCAGCCGCAGCAGCGCATGCACGGTGAACGCCGCGTCGCGGATCCAGCAGTAGCGGTAATCCCAGTTGCGCACGCCGCCGACGTGCTCGGGCAGGCCGAAGGTCGCGGCGCCGATGATCGCGCCGTGCTCGGCCGAGCTGAGCAGCTTCAGGACCAGCGCGGAGCGCAGCACGATCTCCCGCCACCGGCCGCGATAGGACGAGCGTTCGCTCCAGCTCTGCCAGTACGCGACGGTCTCCGTGAACGACGCCTCCAGGAAGGCGTGGAGATCCTCGTGGTCGGTCGGCCGTTCCGCCACGCATTCGAAGACGAAGGCGACCTCGTCCCCCGCCTTCAGATCCATCGTGGCGACGACCGCGCCGGCGGCGTCGCGATCCACCGCCAGCGTCACCGTGCTGCGCAACTGCATCGGGCCGGGCGACTCCCCCATCGTGAACGTCGCCAGCAGGCCGTCGTCACCGACGCGGGCCTCGCACTCGGCACGCCCGTAGTCGAACCGCGGCTCGCATCGCATCTCGAAGCGCTGCGCGCCCCGGATGCAGCGAACCCGGCGCACCAGGGCGCTCTGCGGACCGGTGCGGCGCAGCGGCATGTAGTCGATGACCTCGACCAGTCCCTTGGCCGACATGTGGCGGGTCAGCAGCACGTTCGTGTCGGGCAGGTACATCTGCCGCGTGTGCATGTCGGCCCCCTCGGCGGGCCGGAGGCTGAATCGCCCCCCTCGCCGGTCGTCCAGCAAGGACAGGAACACGCTCGGCGAGTCGAAGCGGGGGAAGCAGAAGAAGTCGATCGTGCCGTCGGTGCCCACGAGTGCGGCCGTGCGCAAGTTGCCGATCACGCCGTGCGATCCGATGTCGGGGTAACTCAATGCAACTCCTGGCGCCAAATGCGGGAAGCCCCTGCAATCGGTGTTCCCACATCGCCGTACATTGCGCAGCGTGAAGCACCGGGATGTGGCGCTTCGCACCGTGACATACCGCTTCGTGCCGATGATCGCCCCCGCGCACCGGCGTGGCGCGCCGACCACGATCACGGCCGCCATTCGCCCGATCATGGCGCCCCAACTTTTCTGCCAGGAACGCACGTGAGAACTCTCTGTGGGCTGATGCTCTCCCTCCTCTTCGCGTCGATCTCCGCGACCACCCACGCGGAGGTGCTCATCGGCCAGACCTCCGGATTCACCGGCCCGGTCGCGGCCAGCGTCAAGGAAACGACCGACGGCGCCAGGCTCTATCTCGACGCCGTGAACAAGGCCGGCGGCGTGCACGGCGAGCGGATCAAGCTGATCTCGCTCGACGACAAGTTCGATCCGAAGCTCGCGGCGGAGAACGCGCGCACGCTCATCGTCGACAACAACGTGCTGGCGCTGTTCCTCACGCGCGGCACGCCGCACAACCAGGCCATCATGCCGCTGCTCACCGAGCACCGTGTGCCCCTGGTCGCCCCGTCCACCGGCGCGATGGCGCTGCACAAGCCCGTCCATCCGTGGCTCTTCAACGTGCGGGCCACCTACCAGCGCGAAGCGGAACGCGCCGTGCGTCACCTGAGCCTCATCGGCATCGAGAAGATCGGCGTGGTCCAGGTCGACGACTCCTTCGGCGCGGACGCGGTGGTCGGCGTGATGGCGGGGTTCGCGGCGGTCGGCAAGACCGCGGCCTTCCTGGAGAAGTTCGACCGCGCCCACCCGGACTTCAAGGTGTCCGTGGCCAAGACGCAGTCGAGCGCGGCGCAGGCCGTGATCTTCCTGGGCTCGGGACAGGCCGTGGTCGACGGCGTGGCCGCGCTGCGCGACAGCGGCTCGCGCGTCCAGATCGTGACCCTGTCCAACAACGCCTCGTCGGGCTTCGTCGCCTCGCTGGGCAAGAACGCGCGCGGCATCATCGTCGGACAGGTGTTCCCCTACGAACGCTCCCGCGCCGCCGCCATCGTGACCGAGGCGCAGGGCCTCGCCAGCGCCCAGGGCGTCGGCGACATCACGCCGGCCATGATCGAAGGCTTCGCTGGCGCCAAGGTGCTGGTGGAGGCCCTGCGCCGCGCCGGCCCGCACCCGACGCGGCAGAAGCTCCGCGACACGCTGGAAGGCCTGCAGAAGGTCAACATCGGCGGCCTGGAGATCAGCTACAGCCCGACCGACCACTCCGGCCTGGACTTCGCGGATCTGTCCATCGTGGGCGAGGGCAACCGCTTCGTCCGATAAGGCGAGCCCTATGATCGGCGGCAGAGCCATCATGGAATGCCGCCGGAATGAGACTTTCGAATCGCGTCGGGAACATCGACCCGTTCTACGTCATGGAATGCGCCAAGCGGGCCGACGAGATCGCCCGCTCGGCGGTCTGCGATCCGGCCCGGGGCGGCCGGCGCATGATCTACCTGAACATCGGCGAACCTGACTTCGGCGCCAGCCCCGCCGTCCGCGAGGCCGCCGCGCGCTTCACCGCCGAAGGCCGCATCCCCTACACGCAGGCCAACGGCCTGCGGGCGCTGCGCCAGCGCATCGCCGACTGGTACGGCCAGACGCAACACCTGACCCTCGATCCCGATCGCATCGTCATCACCGCCGGCGCGTCCGCCGCGTTGCAGCTGGCCTGCCTCGCGCTGTTCCAGGCCGGCGACGAGGTCCTGATGCCGGACCCGAGCTATCCCTGCAACCGGCATTTCGTCGCCGCCGTCGACGCGACGCCGGTGCTGATCCCGTCGACCGCCGGGGAACGCTTCCAGCTCAGCCTGGACCGGTTGCGCGCCCATTGGAACGAGCGCAGCCGCGGCGTGCTGCTCGCCTCGCCGAGCAACCCGACCGGCACGTCCATCCCGCCCGAGGAACTCGCCGGCATCCACGCCTTCGTGCGCGAGCGCGGCGGCGTCACCATCGTGGACGAGATCTACCAGCCGCTCGGCTACGACGACCGCTACGCGCGCAGCGCGTTGACGCTCGGCGACGACGTGGTGTCGATCAACAGCTTCTCGAAATATTTCGGCATGACCGGCTGGCGGCTCGGCTGGCTGGTGCTGCCTGCCGCCATGGTCGGCGCGGTCGAGAAGCTCGCGCAGAACCTCTACATCTGCCCGTCGACGATCGCCCAGCATGCCGCGCTGGCCTGCTTCGATCCGGCGTCGATCACCGAGTACGAACGCCGTCGCGAAGAACTGCGCCGTCGCCGCGACATCGTCGTGCCGGCGCTCGAGGCCATGGGCCTGCCCGTGCCGGTCGTGCCGGACGGTGCGTTCTACGCGTGGGCCGACGCGTCCGGCACAGGCCTGTCCAGTTGGGACCTGTGCATGGACCTGATGGAACACGCGCAGGTCGCGCTGACGCCGGGCCGCGACTTCGGCCCGGCTTTCGGCGAACGCTTCCTGCGCCTGTCCTTCGCCAGCAGCATGGACGACCTCGACGAGGCACTCCATCGCGTGCGCGTCCGCCTCGACCAGCTCCAGGCCCGGGACTGAAGCGCCGCGGCGTCGTCCGCTACAGGTTGGTCGGTTTCAGGATGCGACCCGTCTTCGCCAGGTCGGCGGGCTGACCGAGACCTGCGATGCCTCCGGCGCCGAGCACCCGCTGGTGCGGGTCGTCGGACCCGCGCATCGCCGTGATGCGCCGCGAGGCCAGTCGAGACGCCTTGGACGCCTGCCGGCCCTTGGGCGTGAGCGCCGCAGTGGCCAACTGGCCGATGTAGTCGAGATCAAAAGGATGCATGGCGCGTCGTATGAGGAACACGGGCCGACAGGGCACGCGGCGTGCCAGCCCCGACCGCGCGTTCGCGCCGCGGCGACATGCGCCGCGCCGCGCCGGGCCCCGCGCCGGCCCCTGCGGCAAACGCCCTATCATCCCGGCATGAGTTCCGGTTCCCCTTCCGAAGCCCGCTCCGAGGGCGGCCCCGCCAC
This sequence comes from Roseateles sp. GW821-FHT09G09, assembly GCF_059415965.1. Lineage (NCBI taxonomy): Bacteria > Pseudomonadati > Pseudomonadota > Betaproteobacteria > Burkholderiales > Sphaerotilaceae > Roseateles > Roseateles sp. GW821-FHT09G09. The sequence continues at coordinate 126,101 of NZ_JBWKOG010000010.1, forward strand.
CGTCCCCGCCCTGCTCGGCGGCCCGCTCGCCGTCGCCGGCGCCTCGACCGCCCTGCCCGTCCACCAGCACGAGCTGCGCGTCTACTGGGAAGACACCGACGCCGGCGGCGTCGTCTTCTACGCCAACTACCTGAAGTTCATGGAACGCGCCCGCACCGAATGGCTGCGCGGCCTGGGCTTCGAGCAGGAGACGATGCGCCGCGACGAGGGCCTGATGTTCGTCGTCAGCGACACCGCGCTGCGCTACCTCGCGCCGGCGCGGCTGGACGACTGGCTGCGCGTCAGCGTGGTGCCGGCCGAGGTCGGCCGCGCCAGCCTGGTCATCGACCAGCAGGTCTGGCGCGACGAGCAGCTGCTGACGCAGGGCCGCATCCGCATCGGTTGCGTCGATGCGATCAGCCTGAAACCCGCGCGCATCCCGGCACGCATCCTGCAAGCGCTGCAGCCCGCGCCGGGGGCCGTGTCGCCGGCGCCGCGCTGATCGCGCCCGCGCCCCGCACGGCGCCCCGCACGTCGCCCCGCCGACACGCTTCTTTGCATGTCCCTGGTCCGTCGTTTGCCGTCGACCCCGCCAGACTTGTCACAATTCCAGGCTTGATCCCCCGTTGATCCGTCCTTGATCCCCGACCACCGCCCGTCGACCTCATGAACCAAGACCTCTCCATCGTTTCCCTGATCGCCCATGCCAGCCTCACGGTGCAGCTGGTGATCGCCGCGCTGCTGCTGGTCTCGCTGGCCAGCTGGAGCGTGATCTTCAGCAAGTTCATCGCGCTGGGCCGCATCCGCTCGCGCAACGAGGGCTTCGAGCAGGAGTTCTGGTCGGGCAAGAACCTCAACGACCTCTACAACAGCGTCTCCAACCGCCCGGACGGCGCCCCGCTGGAACGCATCTTCGCCTCCGGCATGCGCGAGTTCCTGAAGCTGCGCGAGAAGCGCGTGGTCGACTCCGGCCAGTTGCTGGACGGCGCCCGCCGCGCCATGCGCGCCAGCTTTCAGCGCGAGCTCGACGCGATGGAGTCGCACCTGTCCTTCCTGGCGTCGGTGGGCTCGGTGTCGCCGTACGTGGGCCTGTTCGGCACCATCTGGGGGATCATGCACGCCTTCGTCGGCCTGTCCAACCTGACCCAGGTAACGCTGGCCACCGTCGCGCCCGGCATCGCCGAGGCGCTGGTCGCGACCGCGATCGGGCTGTTCGCCGCGATCCCCGCCGTGCTGGCCTTCAACCGCTTCGCGCGCCAGATCGACCGCAACGCGATCACGCTGGAGACCTTCATCGAGGAGTTCTCCAACATCCTGCAGCGCAACGCGGGCCAGCCCGCGCCGGCCGCGCAACGCTGACCCGGAGCGTCGGTCATGCCCGGAATGTCCTCCCGCAGCGGTTCGCGCCGCCGCACGATGAACGAGATCAACATGGTCCCGTTCATCGACGTCATGCTGGTGCTGCTGATCATCTTCATGGTCAGCGCGCCCCTCATCACCACCGGCGTCGTCGACCTGCCCAGCGTCGGCTCCAGCCGCACGCAGCCGCAGCACGTGATCCAGGTGATCGTCGGCACCGACGAGCAGCTCAAGATCAAGCTCGACGGCGACCAGGACCCGTCGCCGGTGCCGCTCAAGGCGCTGGCCGCACGCGTCAAGGACGCGCAGAAGGGCGACGCGGCCACGCCGGTCGTGATCTCCGCCGACCGCAACGTCAAGTACGAAGCGGTCGTCAAGACGATGGACGTGCTGCAGCGCGCCGGCATCCAGCGCGTGGGCCTGTCCGTGAAGAACGGCGCCCCGGCGGACCGCTGAGCCCGGGAAGCGACTCGCAGCGATGAGCACCCTGGTCTCCCGATTCCACCCGGACCGCGATCCCCTGCGTCCGCCGCCCGCGCCCGGACTGGGGCGCGGCTTCAGTTTCGCGATCGTCGCGCACATCCTGCTGGTGGCGGCCCTGAGCTTCGGCGTGAGCTGGCGTTCGGCGCCGGTGCCGGCGATGGATGCGGAGCTGTGGTCCGCCATCCCGCAGGCCGCCGCGCCCAAGGAACAGCTGCCGACCGAGCAGCAGCCCGAACCGCCCAAGCCCCAGCCGGAACCGCCCAGGCCGCAACAACCGACCCCGCAGGAGGTCCAGGCCCAGCGCGACGCCGACATCGCGATCGCCAAGGCCAAGGAGCGCAAGCTCAAGGACGAGCAGGCGCAGCGCGAGGCCGAGGACAAGCGCAAGCAGGAGCAGCGCAGGAAGGACGAGGCGGAGCAGAAGGAACGCGACCGCAAGGCCAAGGAAGAGCAGGCCAGGAAGGACCAGGCCAAGGACGAGGCCAAGGACAAGGCTGCCGACAAGGCCAAGGCCGAGAAGGCCCGCAAGGACGCGGAGGCCAAGGCCGAGGCGCAGCGCCAGGAGAACCTGCGCCGCATCCAGGGCATGGCCGGCGGCACGGGCGCGCCCGGCGCGACCGGCACGGCGGCGAGAAGCTCCGGGCCGTCGGCGAACTACGCGGGCCGCATCAAGGCCCGCGTGCGTCCGAACATCATCTACAACGACCCGGGCGGTGCCTCGAATCCGGAAGCGGAAGTCGAAGTGCGCGCCGGCCCGGACGGCACGATCATCGCGCGCAAGATCGTCCAGTCCAGCGGCCTGCCGGACTTCGACGCCGCCGTGCTGCGCGCGCTCGACAAGACCGAGAAGCTGCCCACCGACACCGACGGCACGGTGCCGCGGGTGATGATCATCACCTTCCGACCCAGGGAGTGACGGCCCGCGCGAAGCCGTCGAGGGCCAGGCGGGACTGGACGGCCTGGACGGCCGGGATGGGTTCAGCGGGCTCGGCGGGCTCGACCACCTCGACGCGGGCCAGCCACCCGCGCGTCACCGCCGCCGACAGCCAGGCGCTGAAGTCGAAGGCGCTGCCGGCCTCCAACAGCGCGCGCTCCAGGTCGAGCGCCGCGCGCAGCGATCCGAACCAGCGCGTGGTCACGTCGTCGAGCGCGATCGACTGACCGCCCCAGCCGTCCCGCCACACCATCAGCGACGTCCGGGGGCCGCTGCCGAAGGACTCGCCCGCCAGCGCGAGCAATTCCCGCAGGCCGGGACCGTCGCCGTCGCCGTTGCCATTGCCGTCGCCGCCGTACACCACGACATGGTCCGCGAGCACCAGCCGCACCGTTCCGGCCGGCAGACGCCCCAGCAGCGCCAGCGAGTTCAGGTCCGGCGCCGGGTCCGCGATGCGCGCCGCCCGGTGCAGGGCCCATTCGATGCGCGCCAGCGCCGTCCAGAGCGGCGGCAGGCCTTGGTCCTCGGCGCCCTCGAGCAGCTCGATCAGCGCCTCGCCCCATTCGCCCGGGTCGCCATCCTCCGGCGGAAAGCGGCGCCAGCAGGCCCAGGCCAGCGAGGCGAAGCTCCCCGCCCGGTCAGCCTCGACGCGGTCGCGCAAGCGCGGATACACCATCGCCAGCGTGCGCTCCGCCTGGGCGCTGACATGCGCCTGGTAGGCGCGCAACGCCCGCGGCAGCCCGCCGCGGATGCCGGCCAGGGCGTGCAGTCCGGCGGGCGATGAGGCCGCGATCTCGGCGCCCGGCGCCGACAGCAGCGCGGCGACCAGACCGGCCTGCAGGGTCGACAGGTCAGGGCCGGTTTCTGTCGGCATCGGCATCGGCATCGGCAGCGCCGGCCGAGGCCCGTGATGCACGCCGTGCGGCGCTTCCCCCACGGCTCCGTGGTGCGGACGCAGGGATGGCCTCGGTCGCGGCGGCGGCGGCGCGATCAGCTCGCGATCGAGCGCGGCCTGTTCCCGTCGGGCCCGCGCCACTTCCTCGCACAGGCCCGGGAGCGGCGGCACGCCCTTGTCCCACTCGACCAGGGTGGGCCGCGCGCCGATGCGCGTCAGCGCGTGGCGGTAGAGCGACCAGACGTCCTCGCCGATCGCGCCGCCGTGGTCCGCGACGGTCATGCCGTCCAGTTGGGCATGACCTGACACGTGGTACTGGCCGACCGCCGTCGGCTCCACGTCGTCGAGCCACGCGAGGCCGTCGCGCAACGCGGCCTCCGCGTCCAGCCCGCGATTGAGCGCGTTGACGAAGAGGCTGTTCAGGTCGAGCAGCAGCCCGCATCCCGTCCGGGCCGCCAGGGCGTTGAAGAAGTCGACTTCCCGGATCGCGTCTTCGTCCCAGGCCACGTAGGCGCTGAGGTTCTCGATCAGGATCTGTCGACCCAGACCCTGCTGCGCGGCGTCGACCTGCGACGCCAGCAGCGACAGGCCGCGGGCGCTCAGGGGAAGCGGCAGTGGCGCGTGCGCATGCACGAGGGCGTGACGACGCCGCGCGCGGGTGAAGGCGGCATGTTCCGACATCGCCGCGGGCTCGACCGCGTCCACCAGCGACCGCACGCGCGCCAGGTGTCGCGCGTCGATGCCGGCTGCCGATCCGAGGCCCAGCCCCACGCCGTGCAGGCTGATCGGAAACCGGCACGCGGCGTCCAGCAGCAGTTGCCGGTTGGCGCCGCCGGGGGCCAGGAAATCCTCGGTGTGGACTTCCAGGAAGTCCAGGTCGAGCGCGCCGCGCGCCATCACCTCGCGGTAGTGGGGCTGACGCCAGCCGATGCCGACGGCGACCGGCCACAGGGCGGCGCCGCGCCTCATCGCTCGTCCCGGACGCGGTACGCCCATTCGTCGGGCGCATGGTCGACGGCCGAGGGGCCGGCACACCCGCCCCGAGCCGCCCGGGCCAGGTCGTAGCACGCCTGCCGGGTCTTGCCGTCAGGGGGCCGCGCGCCACCCGGCGGGCCTGCGGACAGGGAGGCCGTCAGCGCAGCGAGGACGATCTGGCGAATGGTCATGGGTGACTCCGATGAGCAGGGCACGCCCCGCGAAGGTGACAGGCGGTCGACGCGGCGCCCGATCGGATCGACCGTGCCACCGCGCATGGGCCCTCAGTTGGGCCACCCTGTCCCCACGCTCTGCGCGCGGTCCCCATTCATTGACATCGGTCAAACGCGCGAACGCGCCGCCGAGAACCACCAGACAATCGCCACCAGCCCATCGTCAGCAGGCATGCCCCACCAGACGATCGCGTACCCTTCCCCGCCCCGTCAGTCGAGCTGACCGCCTCCGACGCGGATCTCCTCGGCGGTCACGGCCAGTTCGATCGCCAGCCGCGTCGCCGCGACCAGCGTCGGCAGCGGCAGGCTGGGCGAACCGGGATGACGCGCGGCCTGCTCCGGCAGGTAGGGGATGTGCATGAAGCCGCTGCGCACGCCCAGGCCGTTGAGCCGATGCTGCAACCCGTAGAAGAGGTGGTTGCAGACGAAGGTCCCCGCCGTCTGCGAGACGGACGCCGGGTACCCCGCCGCCCGCAGCCCGGCCACCATCGCCTTGATCGGCAGCGTGGAGAAATAGGCCGCCGGCCCGTCCGCCACGATCGGTTCGTCCACGGGCTGCGCGCCGGCGTTGTCAGGGATACGCGCGTCGTCCACGTTGATCGCGACGCGCTCCAGCGACAGGTCGCAGCGCCCGCCCGCCTGGCCGATCGCCAGCGTCATCACGGGCTTCACGCGGTGCAGGGCTTCGTCCAGCCGCTGCAGGGCCTCGCCGAACACGCAAGGCAGTGACACGGCCACGACGCGCGCGCCGGCGATCACCTCGCCGTTGAGCGATCGCGCCAGTTCCCAGGACGGGTTGACGATCTCGCCGCCGAACGGTTCGAAGCCGGTGATCAGAAGGTTCTTCATGGCGGCGAGTCTAGACGCGACGCGGTGCGGAGACCGTTGGGGAACTCGCACCAGGCGTTACACGCCTTACCTCTATGAGTGCAGATTGACTCATCGAAGTCGGTGACCCCGCCGACCGATCCCACGAGACTTCGCGCCTGACTTCGCTCCTGATCAATCCATGTCATTGCACCAGCCTCTTCACGTTGCGACGGCCCCGCCATCCGCCACGTTATCCGCCACGTTATCCGCCCCGTTTGCATCCTCCGGGTCCTCCGCCTTCGGTCAGGTCCCGCAAGACCCGGCCCCGAAGCTCGCCCGGACCCGCCTCGCCCTCCGCCCGGCGCTCGTGGCGTTCGCGGCGAGCACGCTCCTGGCGGCCTGCGGTGGCGGCGGTGGTGGCAGCGGCAGCGACACCGGCGGCTCGCCGGACGGCACCGGGTCGGGAGGCGGCTCCGGTCAGACGCCGGGCCTGCTGACGATCCAGGGCCTCGAGGTGGCGCAGACGCATGTGCTGCCGGATGGCGTGCGCAGTTGGTCGCCGCCGACGCCGGCCAACGCCAGCGAGTCCCTGCACCTGGTCGGCGGACGGGAAGCCCTCGCGCTGGTGCGCCTGTCCGCGGCCGACACCCGCCAGCCGCTGCTGGAAGGCGTGATCGCCGGCCAGTCGCTGGGCACGGTCCCCCTGGATCCGCCAGCGATGCTGCCGCCGACCGAAGCCTCCGGCCCGGCCTACGGCACCGACCTGTACAGCGCGACGCTGCCCGCGGCCTGGCTGCGGCCCGGCCTGAGCCTGCGGGCCCGGGCGTCCAACTACAGCGCGGGAGAGGCGCGGGGCGTCGAGGTCGGCGCGGATGTGCCCTTCACCGTGCGCGTGCTGCCGTTCTACCTGTTCGGTGCGGATGAAACGAACTCCGGGCGTCCGCTGAGCGTCACCGCCACGCCGCCCGCGGACGCCGTCGCCGAGATGTTCGCGAAATGGCCCGTCGCCCGTCTGGAGGCGGTGAACCATCCGGCGCGACGCGTGTCCTGGCCGACCCTCGTCATCGCGCCTCGCGGCGACGACGACGGCCAGGCGCGGCCCGCCTACGTCGCCCGTTCGACCGCCGACTACAAGGACGGCTTCGCGGGCTTGTCCGGCGTGCTGGGCGTGCTGGGCGCGCTGCGCAACGCCAACGGCGAAGGGTCGCTGGCGGTGCAGTACTACGCACCGCTGCTCGCGCTCGACGCGGCCGGCAAGTACCGCGGTCCGGGCGGCGGGCTGGGCGGCGGCAGCGACGGCGCGGGCGACGAGCTCTACGCCGGCATCTTCATCCACGAGCAGGGCCACGCGTTCGGCCTGGCGCACGTCGGCGAAGCCTTCGACGACGGGCGATATCCCTATGCCTGGGGCAGCCTGAACGGCTCCACCTGGGGCTACGACGCCAACCGCAGGCAACTCCTGGCCCCGTTCGTGCCGACGACGGCGTCGCGCTACGCGAACTGCAAGACCGACACCTTCGGCGCCAAGCTCCGCACGCTGGACGCGAGCGGGCGCTGCGTGAAGCAGGACCCGATGCAGAGCGGCTCCGGCGACCAGGCGGCCGGTTATCGCTACGCGACCTTCTCCGACTACAGCACGGCGGTCATGCAGCGCTACTTCGAAGGCCGGACGACGGTCGACGGCAAGGGCACCCACGTGCCCGGCGGCCGACTGGTGCCGGATGCCGCCTTCGCGAGCGGCTACAAGCAGTGGGACACGCTCGACAAGCGCTGGGTGGAGGCATCGACGGCGACGACCTCCAACGGCATCTACGGCCTGGACCGCGGGTTGCCGCAGCAGCGCGGCGTGCCGGTCCACGCGATCGTGCTGACCCTGGACAACACGAACGCCGGCGGCAACGTCGGCAGCACGGGCAACGTCGGCACCACGCAGATCTATCCCCCGCTCAGCTTCACCGGGAACCTGCTGCGCGGGATCGATCCCACCTTGGCCGACGACCGGGCCAGCATCGTCCCGGACACGTCCGTCAACGCCTGGTACTGCCGCAACGGCGGCTGCGACTTCACGCTGCGGCTGACCTATGCGGACGGCAAGGTCCGCCACCGCCTGCTGCAGGGCGGATTCCGCCCGTTCAACCAGGCGCGCGGCACGCCGCCGGCCAGCGCGCTCGATCCGTTGAACGGCAACAGCTTCCGGCAGTTCGCGGTCCAGGTGCCGGGCGACCAGCCCTTGAAGAAGATCGAGCTGCTCGACACGCCGATGGCCTGGGAAGGGCTGCCCGCCAATCCCCGGGTGATCGTCTCGCGCACGCTCTGACGACGGAGCTCCGGGAGCGGGCGATACGTGCGGACGAAGCATCCGGGGCAGGCACCCCGAGCAAGCGTCCGGGCACAGGGGTCAGGCCCTCCGGTTTGCCCGGTCGCCTGGCCGCTTATCCGGGTAGTGACTGCTCCTCAAACGGGTTAATCTCGCGTCCTAGGACTGCCCAGACACACAGAATTTCCCGCGGAGACCGCCAGATGACCGACCCGTCCGTGCCGCTTCAATGGCCTCAAGCCCAGCCGGGCAGCGCCTCGGCCGAAGCGGCACCGCAGTTCGAGTGGCCCACCCCGCCCTTCGCCGCCTACCCCCGGCCCCGTCCTCAACGCGAGCCGCAGGCCTGCGAGATCATGGGACTGAACGGCAGTCGCACGGTCGGCAAGGTCATCCTGATGGTGCCGGCGGAGCGGCTGGCGCAGGTCGTCGTGCCGCCGGCGCGCAACGCGATGCCGCTGAAGTTCTCGCAGTTCAAGGGGCTCAAGCTGCTGCATGCGATCGAGGTCCCGCCGCGCGACCCGGCCACGGCGAACGACGCGACCTCGCTGGACCAGCGCCCGCGCAGCGACTTCAAGCTGGTCTACCAGGGCGGCGAGGAACAGAAGGGCACGACCATCGGCCACCATGAGACCGAGCTGGGCCTGTTCCTGTTCCCGCCGGTCAGCGAGACCAGCGACTGGGTGCGCTGCATGTTCGTGCCGCGCGAGGTCCTGGTCAGCTTCGAGGTCGGCGAGCGCATCGGCGACCTGCTCGTCCGCCAGCAGGTGGTGACGCAGGCCCAAGTCGACGCCGCCGCCGACGAGCAGCGCGAGCTCCGCGACCGCCGCGTCGGCGACATCCTGGTGGCGACGCACATCGTCAGCGCCGAGCAGCTGATGCAGGCGATCGAGCAGCAGGCCAAGATGCCGATGGTGCGCATCGGCGAGGCGCTGCTCGCGCTGGACCTGGTCACCCAGGCGCAGCTGGACGAGGCGCTCGCGCAGCAGAAGCAGGACCGCTCGGTCCCGCTGGGCGAGCTGCTGGTGCGCAAGGGCATCGTGACGCGCGCGCAGCTGCAATCGGCGCTGGCCCGCAAGATGGGCTATCCGCTGGTGGACGCCGACAACTTCGCGATCGAGCCGGACTCGGTGCGCAAGCTTCCGTTCTCGGTCGCCAAGCGGCTGGAGGTGTTGCCGCTGGTGCTGCGCGACGGGCGCCTGATCGTCGCGATGGAGGATCCCACCCGGCGCGACTGCATCGACGAGGTCGAATTCATCACCCAGCTCAAGGTCGTGCCGGCGCTGGCGCGCCTGGGCTCGCTGACCTTCGCGATCCCCAGCGCCTACGAGCGCTTCGGCAGCCAGCCGGCCTCGGCCTTGAGCGGCGCGCTGCCGGCGCTGTCGATGGACTTCGAGCTCGACAGCTCCGACAAGCTGATCGAGACGCTCGAGCGCGAGGGCCAGGAGCAGTCCGCCCGCGAGACCGCGCGCGAGGAGGAGAAGGACCGGCAGATCGAGCAGAGCGACAACTCGCTGGTGCGGTTGATCAACACGATGATCATCGACGCGCACAACCAGAACGTGTCGGACATCCACATCGAGACCTATCCCGGCAAGGAGAAGGTCAAGATCCGCTTCCGCAAGGACGGCGTGCTGCAGCCCCACCTGGAGCTGCCGCACACCTACCGCAGCGCGATGATCGCGCGGATCAAGATCATGTGCGACCTCGACATCTCCGAGCGCCGCAAGCCGCAGGACGGCAAGATCAACTTCGCGAAGTTCTCGGAACGCCACAAGATCGAGCTGCGGGTCGCGACCATCCCGACCAACAACGGGCTCGAGGACGTGGTGATGCGGATCCTGGCCTCGGCCAAGCCGATCCCGATGGAGAAGCTGGGGTTCTCGGCGCGCAACCTGCGCGAGCTGAAGGCGGCGTCCGAGCGGCCCTACGGCATGGTGCTGTGCGTCGGCCCGACGGGCTCGGGCAAGACGACGACGCTGCACTCGGTGCTGGCCAACATCAACAAGCCCGAACGCAAGATCTGGACGGCCGAGGATCCGGTGGAAATCACGCAGACCGGGCTGCGTCAGGTGCAGGTCAATCCGAAGATCGACTGGACCTTCGCGAAGGCGCTGCGCGCCTTCCTGCGCGCGGACCCGGACGTGATCATGGTCGGCGAGATCCGCGACGAGGAAACCGCGGAGATCGCCGTCGAGGCCTCGCTGACGGGTCACCTGGTGCTCTCCACGCTGCACACCAACAGCGCGCCGGAAACGGTCACGCGGCTGCTGGACATGGGCATGGACCCGTTCAACTTCGCCGACTCGCTGCTGGCGGTGCTGGCGCAGCGCCTGGTGCGCCGCATCTGCCCGGCGTGCCGCACGTCCGAGCCGATGTCCGATGCGACGCTCAACGAGCTGCTCGACGACTACCTGCACGTGTTCTCGGCCGAGAACCGGCCGGACCGCGAGAAAGTCCTCGCCGAATGGAAGGGCCTGCACGGTCAGCCCAACCTGCTGCAGTACCACGCGCCGGGCTGCGACAAGTGCGACAACACCGGCTTCAAGGGCCGTGCGGGCCTGCATGAGCTGCTCATCGTCACCCGGCCCATCCGCCGGCTCATCCAGACCGGCGGGCGGGCGGAGGAACTGATGCACCTGGCGATGTCCGAAGGCATGACGACGCTGCGCCAGGACGGCATCGCGAAGGTGTTGCAGGGGGTGACGACGCTGGGCGAGGTCCGTTCGACGAGCAACCAGTAACGGGCCCTCCCCGGCTAAGACCCGACCGTCTCGGCCGTCCCTGCGCGGCCCACGCGGCCTACCCGGCCTACCCGGCCATCAGGTCGTGATCCCGCAGCATCACCGGCTCGCGCGAACCGCCGGCGACACGTCGCCGGACGATCCCTTCGAGCTCCTCCGCGTGGGCCTCGAAGGTCTGGAGCGGGTCATCGTTCGTGCCGTGCGGGCTGTAGCGATAGTGCAGCGACTCACGCCGCACGGTGGCCCCGATGAACTGCTCACCCACGAGCACCCAGAACCGGATGGATCCCGAGCCCAGGTCGTAGAAAGCGGCTGGCTTCACAAGATCTCCTGACGCCGTCGCGGCACCGTTGCGGCGCCGGAGTGGCGCCGTGGGAGACCAGCCTGGGCGTGTTCGCCCTCACCGTCTGTGCACCGGCCCACACAGGCCCGTCCGGACCCGTGCGAGCTCAGGCCGCGACGATCACCATGCGCGCCTGACCGGCGCGCCTGCCGGGGCCGATGTGCCCGGCGGTGCGATGATGAGCGCGAGAACGAGGGCGTCCATTGTCGGCCTGGGCGCTGACGATGTGGCGCCTGGCCGCTGCGCCAGGGCGGCTCGATCGATGGGACGGCCTCCGTGGGGAGGCCTCACGATCGCAACAGGAATGAACACGATGGCGAGTCTGGACTTCGAGGGCGAGAAAGCACAGTTCCGTGTCTTCTACGATGCCAATTCGGCGATGCTGGAAAACGCCAGCAGGTCGCTGGTCAGCCTCCTCACGGACCTGCTCCCACAACTCGGTTCCGTGCCTTTCTCCAAGATCGAGTCGCGGCTGAAGGACCGGGAGGAATGCATCAAGAAGTTCAATCTCAAGTACCGTCAAGCGCTGGAAGCCGGCTCGACGGCGTACGAGATCAGGCACCACGTCAGCGACCTGGTCGGCCTCCGCATCGTCTGCCTCTATGAGGACGACATCGAGAAGATCGGCGCGATCCTCCAGAGCGAGTTCGAGGTGGTCGAAGTCACCGACAAGATCTCGACCATCGAGAACACCGAGGCCTCGTTCGGCTACAAGGGTCTGCATTTCGACCTCAAGCTCAAGAACCCGCGCCTCGAGTTGCCCGAGTACCGGGCCTATGCGGACCTCCAGTTCGAAGTGCAGGTGCGAACGATCGTGCAGGACTCCTGGAGCGTGCTGGATCACAAGATCAAGTACAAGAAGTCCATCCCCAACCATCTGAAGCGCCGGATCAACACGCTGGCCGCGCTCTTCGAGCTGGCCGACCGGGAGTTCCGGCAGATCCGGGACTCCACCGAAGAGGAGCTTCAGAAGGAGGAGGACGAGCCGGCCGAACCGGGCGAAACCTCCGTCGCGCCCGGCGTCAACGGCGCGCCGGGTGAAGCGCCCCGTACCGAGCCTCCCGCGTCCCCGGCCACCGAGCGTCGCAGCGCCAAGCTCAACGCCTTCAATTTCCTGAAGATCGCCAGCCACTTCTTCCCCAGCTTCGACTTCGTGCCGCAGAAGGTGGATGGCTTCGTCCAGGAGATCGTGACGGCGCACCCATCCATTTCACGCTCGGAGTTCAACCAGTACCTGCGCGAGAACATCGGCATCGTCAAGCGATACCAGATGCACTTCGAAGACAGTTCCGAGAACCGGATGAATCCCTTCACCGTGATCCGTCACAGCCTTTATCTCGGCGACAAGCCGCTGTTCCAAGGCATCCTGACGACGCTCGCCAAGAAGAACTTCGAGGAGTGGCTTGCTGGGCTGTCGGCCCAAGCCGTCGAGGAACTCTGATGCGGAGGCCCTGGGCGAGATCGCGCGCTGAGCCGCGCCGCAGCGCCCGTTCGCAGGCGCTTGCGGACGCTTGCGGGCGCTCATGGGCGCTCATGGGCATCCAGGACTTGCGACCTCCTAGCGCGTCAGGAGGTCCAGGATCGGCGCCGCCATCCGCGCCGCCGCGCCGCGATGCGCGGCAGCGAAGGCCGTGGCCGATGCAGCCATGGCATCGCGCTCATCGGGCCTCGTGAGCAAGGCGAGCGCCTCCGCCAGTCCTTGCGGCAAGGTCTCGACGCGGCGCGCGGCGCCCGCCTGCAGGGACAACTCCGCCGCCTCGGCGAAGTTGAAGGTGTGCGGTCCCATGAACAGCGGCACGCCGCAGGCGGCCGTCTCGATCAGGTTCTGGCCGCCGAGCTTCTCGAAGCTTCCGCCGAGCAGCGCGACGTCGGCCAGGCCGTAGTACAGCGCCATCTCGCGCATCGAGTCGCCTAGCCACACGTCCGCCACGGCCGCGCTCAACGGCGGTGTCGCGATGTCGCTGGTGCCGAAGGCGCTGCGTCGCGCGAGCGTGAGGCCCGCCTCGGCCACCATCGCGGCGATCTCGTCGAAGCGCTGCGGGTGTCGCGGCACGATCAGCAGCAGCGGTGAACCCGCCTGCGCCCTCGCCGGCGCTGCAGCTTTCCACGCGGCCAGCATCGCGGCCTCCTCGCCTTCGCGGGAAACGGCCAGCATGAGCACGGGTCGATGCAAAGCGGCGCGCCAGGCGCGGCCTCGCGCCAGCAGGGCCTCATCGGGCTGGAGGTCGAACTTCAGGTTGCCGCAGACGCGCACGTCCTCGACCCCGGCCTGCCGCAGGCGGTCGGCATCGGCGGCCGTCTGCGCGAGCGCCAGCCGCAGGCTGCGCGCCGCCGGCGCGAGCAGGGCCTTGAACTTCTCGCCGCGACGCAGGCTGCGCGCGGACAGCCGCGCGTTGGCCAGGACCATCGGCACGCCCGCCTGCTGCGACTCGTGCTGGACGTTGGGCCAGATCTCGGTTTCCATCAGCACGCCGACCGCCGGCTGCGTCCGCTTCAGGAAGCGGCGCACCGCGCCCGGCGTGTCGAAGGGCAGCCAGCGCTGCGTGTCGCCCTCGCGCAGCAGCGCGCGGCCGGCCTCCCGGCCGGTCGCCGTCGTGTGCGTGAGCAGCAGCCGCATGCCGGGCCGCTCCTGGCGCAACCGCTCGATCAGCGCCGCGGCCGCGCGCGTCTCGCCGAGCGAGACCGCGTGCACCCAGATCGCGCCCGGCGCGATCGCCGCGCCGAAGCCGAAGCGCTCGCCCGGATGCACCGCGTACAGCGGCTCCTGGCGTCCGCGCAGGAACAGGCGCAGGAAGTACGCCGGCGACGCGAGCCTCAGCACCGTGCTGAAGAGGCCGCGCGCCAGGCGCTCCTTGAACGAATCGGCAGGCAAGGGACGATCAGTGGCCGGACGTGAAGGTGATGTCCGACTTCACGCGCTGGAGTTGGGCCAGCACTTCCTTCTGGATGCGCTCCAGCGCTTCCTGCGTGTGGCCCTCGAAGCGCAGCACCAGCACCGGCGTCGTGTTGGACGCGCGCACCAGGCCGAAGCCGTCGTCGTATTCCACGCGGATGCCGTCGATCGTGATGATGTCCTTGGCGTTCGGGAACTCGGCGATCTCCTTGAGCTTGGCGACGACCTCGTGGTGCTCGCCTTCCTTGCAGGGCACGTTCAGTTCCGGCGTGTTGACGCTGTTGGGCAGGTCGTTCAGGACCTTGCTCGGGTCGTCGCTGCGCGACAGGATCTCCAGCATGCGCGCGGCGGTGTACATCGCGTCGTCGAAGCCGTACCAGCGCTCGGCGAAGAAGATGTGGCCCGACAGTTCGCCCGCCAGCGGTGCGCCGGTTTCCTTCAGCTTGGCCTTGGCCAGCGAATGGCCCGTCATCCACATCAGCGGCTTGCCGCCGTGTTCCTCGATCCACGGGGCCAGGCGTTGCGTGCACTTGACGTCGAAAATGATCTCCGAGCCCGGCAGGCGCGTCAGGATGTCCGCGGCGATCAGCATGATCTGGCGGTCCGGCATGATCATCGTGCCGTCCTTGGTGACGATGCCCAGGCGGTCGCCGTCGCCGTCGAAGGCCAGGCCCAGCTCGGCGTCGGTGGCGTGCACGATGCGCTTGAGGTCCTCGAGGTTCTCGGGACGCGACGGATCCGGATGGTGGTTGGGGAAGTCGCCGTCCACCTTCGAGAAGATGTCCACCACCTCGCAGCCGAGCGCGCGCAGGATCGCCGGGGCGGTCGCGCCCGGGATGCCGTTGCCGCTGTCGACCACGACCTTCATCGGACGCGAGAGCTTGGCGTCCTTGACGATGCGCTGGGTGTACTCGGCGATGACGTCCATCTTGCCCACGCGGCCGTTGCCGGTGGCGTAGTCCTCGGCCTCGATGCGGCGCTTCAGGCCCTGGATCTGCTCGCCGTAGACGGCGGCACCCTTCAGGACCATCTTGAAGCCGTTGTAATCCTTCGGGTTGTGGCTGCCCGTGACCATGATGCCGGAGTTGCAACCATGCTTGCCGCGCGTCGCGGCGACGTAGTACAGCATCGGCGTCGTGACGGCGCCGATGTCGACGACGTCCAGCCCCGTCGACTTCAGACCGCGGATCAGCGCGTCCACCAGCGACGGGCCCGACAGGCGACCGTCTCGACCGACGGCGACCGCCTTTTCACCCGCGTTGATCGCTTCGGTGCCGAAGGACTTGCCGAGGTGCTCGGCGAGCGTCTCGTCCAGCGTCGTGCCCACGACGCCGCGGATGTCGTAAGCCTTGAAGATGGAGGCGTGAACTTGCATGTGCTTCCTTGCAGGAATGGTGGGGATTCAAAACTGGGGCGCATTGTAGGCAGCGCCTTTGAGGCCTCCGTGTAACCCGGTGCACGGAGGCCCGAAGAGGGCAATTCCCGGGCCAGGGAAGGAGATCGGACGGAGACCGAGCGCTCAGGAACCGGCCAGGGGCCCCTTTTCTCCATGTCCCTCCTTTGTCGGCCGCCCCGGCCTCCAAATTCCTTCCTAATACTTCCGAAAAGGGGCCCCTGGCCGGTTCCCTCCACACGTCTCGTGGTGGGTCCACAGGGGAAAAGGGACATGTCCGAAAACGGCGAGAACCGCCAGACGACGGCTCCTATGATCCTTGCCATGGACTTCCTCCTCGACCCCGATCACTGCTACCCGGCGCTGCTGGCGCGGGACGCGCGCTTCGACGGTCAATGGTTCGTCGGCGTGACCTCGACCGGCGTCTATTGCCGACCGATCTGCCGGGTCCGCCCACCGCGACGCGAGAACTGCCGCTTCTTCCCCAGCGCGACGCTGGCCGAAGCCGCGCGCTTCCGCCCCTGCCTGAAATGCCGCCCCGAACTGGCGCCCGCCGCACGTCCATGGAGCACGATGGACGCCGCCGAGGTGCTCGCCCGCGAAGCCGCCCG
This sequence comes from Roseateles sp. GW821-FHT09G09, assembly GCF_059415965.1. Taxonomy (NCBI): domain Bacteria; kingdom Pseudomonadati; phylum Pseudomonadota; class Betaproteobacteria; order Burkholderiales; family Sphaerotilaceae; genus Roseateles; species Roseateles sp. GW821-FHT09G09. Next base: position 142,067 of record NZ_JBWKOG010000010.1, read on the forward strand.
CTGGCTCGACGAGTGCGCGCCGGAGGAAGCCTCGCTGCCGGCGCTCGCCGCCCACCTGGGCGTCAGCGAGCGCCATGTGCGCCGCGTCTTCACCGCCGTGCACGGCGTGGCCCCGCTGCAGTACCTGCAGACGCGCCGGCTGCTGCTGGCCAAGCAGCTGCTGACGGACACCCGCCTGCCGATCGGCGAGGTCGCGCTCGCCGCAGGCTTCGCCAGCCTGCGCCGCTTCAACGCCGCCTTCCAGGAACACTACCGGCTGAGCCCATCCGCGCTGCGCAAGGGCGGTGCCGACGCGGAAACCGACGTGTCCGGCATGGCGCGCGATGCTGCATTCGAGACCGCCGAGCTGCGCCTGGACCTGCGGCCGCCGCTGCTGAGCACCGCGCTGCTGAACTTCCTCGCCGCCCGCGCGGTGCCCGGCGTCGAGCAGGTCGATGTCGAGCGCCTGTCGCTGTCGCGCAGCGTGCGCCTGACCCGTCCGGGCCAGCCCGACGTCCTGGGCTGGCTGTCCGTGCGGCTGCCCGCCGACGGCGACGAGCGGCCGCGCGTGCGTGTGTCGCTGAGTCCGTCGCTGTGGCCCGTGATCGCGCCGCTGATGCCGCGCCTGCGCCGCTGGCTGGACCTCGACGCCGACCCGCAGGCCATCGCGGACGCGCTCGGAGGAACGCTCGGCCCCGCCGCCGCGGGCTTGCGCCTGCCGGGCTCACTGGACCGCTTCGAACTCGCGATCCGCGCCGTGCTCGGCCAGCAGATCACCGTCGCGGCGGCCCGCACCCTCGCCACCCGCCTGATCGCCCGCTTCGGGGAACCCTTGCCCGACGCCGCCGGTGCCCCGCCCGGTGTGACGCACGTGTTCCCGACGCCGGCCACGCTCGCCGCCGCGACGGTCGACGACATCGCGCCGATCGGCATGCCCGGGCGCCGCGCCGAAGCACTGATCCACCTCGCGCGCCAATGGCCGACGCTGGCGTTCGCGCACGGGCGCGGCACGGTGGAGGACGCGATCGCGGAGCTCGCCGCCCTGCCCGGCCTCGGCCCCTGGACGGCGCACTACATGCTGATGCGCGGCTGGAGCTGGCCCGACGCCTACCTGCCGGGCGACGTCGTCCTGAAGCAATGCCTCGAGGAACGTGCCGGCCAGCCGCTGCGTCCCCGCGAGCTGATCGCTGCCGCCGAGAACTTCGCGCCTTACCGCAGCTACGCCGTGTTGCAACTATGGCGGGATGCCGCCACGAAAGCCGCCACCAAAGCCGCCGCTGCCAGGACTTTTCCGAAGTCCTCCGCTGCCAGAACCACGCGAAGTCAACCACGGCGAGTGGGGCCGGAATGATGCTGGGGGTTCCCGGACGGGATGCCCCCTGCATCGTGGAGAGCCCGCGCTTGGCCCCCCGGCGTTGGGGGGCCTCCCGTCAACCAGGAGAGACACGATGACGCACCACCACCACCACCACACTGCCTGGACCGAGGCCGACACCCCCCTCGGCCGCCTGCTGATTGCCCGCAATGCCGACGGCCTGTCGGGCCTGTGGTTCGAGGATCAGAAGTACCACCCGGGCGCGCTCGCCGCGCCTCGCGACGATGACGACGCGCTGCTGCGCGACACGGTTGCGGCGATGAAGGACTACTTCGCCGGCCGTGCTGCGACGCTGCCGCCGCTGTCCCCGACGGGCACCCGTTTCCAGGAGGACGTCTGGCGGGCGCTGCTCGGCATCCCGGCGGGTGAGACGGTGACCTACGCCCAGCTCGCCGCCCGCCTGGGCCGGCCTGAGGCGGTGCGTGCCGTCGCGGCGGCGGTGGGCCGCAACCCGGTCTCCGTGCTGATCCCCTGCCACCGGGTTCTCGGCGCCGACGGTAGCCTCACCGGTTATGCCGGCGGTCTGCACCGCAAGGAAGCCCTGCTGACAATCGAAGGCGGGCTGCCCGCTAAGCTGCGCCCCTCGGTGGCATCCTCACCGACGTCCTCGTCGACTTCCTCGCCGACGGGGACTCCGCCCGGTCAGACGGCTCCACGCCGTCCCGGCAAGCACGACAACCACCAAAAGGCCCCCGCGTGAAGCGAAGCGACCTGATCGAACTGCTCGTCCTGGCCGCCATCTGGGGCGCCTCGTTCCTGTTCATGCGGGTGGCCGCGCCCGAGTTCGGCGCGGTGGCGACGGCCGCCGTGCGCGTCGCCGGCGCCTCGCTGTTCCTGATCCCGCTGCTGGGCCTGCGCGAGGGCCTTGGCGACCTGCGCACCCATTGGAAGGGCCTGCTGCTGGTCGGGCTGCTCAACAGCGCCTTCCCCTTCGCGCTGTTCAGCTTCGCCGCGCTGTCGATCAACGCCGGCCTGTCGAGCATCCTCAACGCCACCACGCCGATGTGGGGCGCGCTGGTCGCCTGGGCCTGGTTCGGTCAACGTCTGGACGGATCCCGCCTGCTGGGCCTGGCGCTGGGTTTCGCCGGCGTCGTGCTGCTGGCCTGGGACAAGGCCTCGTTCAAGCCCGGCGGCAGCGGCTTCGCGATCGTCGCCTGCCTGATCGCCGCGCTGAGCTACGGCATCGCGGCCAGCGCGACCAAGCGGTACCTGACCGGGGCCAGCCCGCTGGCCGTCGCCACCGGCAGCCAGTTCGCCGCCGCGCTGCTGCTCGCCTTGCCGGCCTGGTCGCTGCGGCCGGCCGCGCTGCCCGGCGGCCACGCGTGGGGCGCCGTCGCCCTGCTCGCGCTGCTGTGCACCGGCATCGCCTACATCCTGTTCTTCCGGCTCATGAAGCGCGTCGGTCCGACCAACACGATCTCGGTGACCTTCCTGATCCCGGTCTTCGGCCTGCTGTGGGGCTGGATTTTCCTCGGCGAGACGCTGAACGCCAGCATGGCCGCCGGCTGCCTGGTGGTGCTGCTGGGAACCGCCCTGGCGGTGGGCGTGATCAAGCTGCCTTCGACGACGCCTCCAGCGACGTCCTGAGGATCCGGTCCGACAAGCCCGGCGCCGCGCCCGCGCAGGCCCGGGCCAGGATCATCCCGCCGACCATCGTCGACAGCACGCCGATGGCGCGCGCCTCGTCCTCGGCGGTCGGCTCATCGACCACGCTGCCGTCGGGCCGGTGCACGGCGAGCTCGCGCAGGTAGGCGGCAATGCCGGTGCTCATCGATTCGCGCAGCAGGCCGCCCTCGCGCGCCGCATCGACGCTCAGCGCTGCCATCGGGCAGCCGGCGCCGGGCGCGTCGCGGTGCGCCGCGCCGAAATAACGCTTGAGGAAAGGCTGCAAGTCGCCGCCGTGTTTCTCGAGCTGCGATCCCAGCCGCGCCAGCGAAGCCTCGAAAGCCAGGTCGCAGGCCTCGGCCGCGAGCTCCTCCTTCGACGCGAAGCGTCCGTAGAAGCCGCCATGCGTGAAGCCCGCCTCGCGGGAGATCTCCGCCAGCCCGACGCCCGACACGCCCCGCTCGCGGTACAGCTTGGACGCCGCGTCCACCAGCGCCTTGCGGTTGGCGGCGGATTGCTCTTTGGTGACTTTCATGATGAGCACCATTGTAGGAACCCCGCCTGCCATTGCCGTCGCGGGTGCGAAGCCAGGATTTTGAATAGGGTCATCATCAAATCTGCGGCGCGTGTCGGGAATCCCGATACGATGGCGGCCATCATTAAAACAAGCGCCCCTGGAAGGATCCTCCCGCATGCTTGCCGCCGCCATGTCCCGCCGCATGACCCATCGGGGTCTCCACTTCAGCTGGGTGATCGCCGGGCTGACCTTCCTGACGATGCTCTTCATGTCGGCGGCGCTGGGACTGCCCGGCGCGATGCTGCAGCCGCTGTCGCAGGAGTTCGGCTGGTCCACCAGCCAGATCTCGTCGGCGCTGGCCTTGCGTTTCGCGCTGTTCGGCCTGATGGGGCCCTTCGCGGCGGTGCTGATGGAGCGCTTCGGCGTGCGGGCCGTGGTCAGCGTGGCGCTGGGCCTGGTCGGCGGCGGCATGTTGCTGGCGGGACTGGTCACGCAGCTGTGGCATCTCGTCGTGCTGTGGGGCGTGGTGCTGGGGCTGGGCAGCGGCATGACCGCGCTGGTGCTCGGCGCCATCGTGTCCAACCGGTGGTTCGCGACCCGCAGGGGCCTGATCATGGGCATCCTGACCGCGAGCGCCGCGACCGGGCAGTTGATCTGCCTGCCCATCGCCGCCTGGATGATCGAGCGCTGGGGGTGGCGCGCCCCGCTGCTGCCGCTGGCCGTGCTGTGCCTGGCGGTGATGAGCCTGGTCCTGCTGTTCATGCGCGACCGGCCGTCCGACGTGGGCCTGGCGCCGTATGGTGCCGATCCGGCCGCCGCTGCTTCAGCGGGTTCAGCGGGTTCAGCGGGTTCGGCGGGTTCGGCGGCGGCGCCCGCGGCGAAGGTGGGCTGGCTCACCCCGTTCACCGCGCTGCGTGAAGCGTCGACCCAGCCGACCTTCTGGCTGCTGTTCGGCACCTTCTTCATCTGCGGGCTGTCGACCAACGGCCTGGTGCAGACCCATTTCATCTCGCTGTGCGGCGACTACGGCCTGGCGGCGGTGCCGGCGGCCTCGGTGCTGGCGATGATGGGGATCTTCGACTTCATCGGCACGATCCTGTCGGGTTGGCTCAGCGACCGCTATGACACGCGCAAGCTGCTGTGCTGGTATTACGCGCTGCGCGGGCTGTCGCTGTTGTGGCTGCCGAATGCGGAGTTCACGCTCTACGGGCTGTCGCTGTTCGCGGTGTTCTACGGCCTGGACTGGATCGCGACCGTGCCGCCGACGGTGCGCCTCACCGCCGAGCGCTTCGGCGCGGCGAAGGTCGGGATGGTGTTCGGCTGGATCTTCGCGGGCCACCAGATCGGCGCGGCCGTCGCCGCTTACGGCGCGGGGCTGAGCCGCAGCCTGTTGCTGAGCTACTCCCCGGCGCTCTACGTTGCAGGCGCGGCCTGCCTGCTGGCGGCGATCATGGCGATGGTGATCCGTCGGAAGACCGCGGCGGCTTGAACGCCGAAGGGTTCAGCACTTCCACCGCCGCTGGCCCTCACCCCTGCCCTCTCCCGCAAGCGGGAGAGGGGGCAAGAGGAGCCATCGCTGCGAGTAGAGCCGGTGGGACTCCCTCTCCCGCACGGCGGGAGAGGGCGGGGGTGAGGGCCAGCGGCCTCTGCAGTCAGCCGGCGGCGATCGCGTCCGGCGGTGCGGCGAGCAATGCCTGCAGGCCCTCCTCGTCGAGGATGGTCAAGCCCAGTTCGCGCGCCTTGTCGAGCTTGGATCCCGCCTCCTCGCCCGCGATGACGTAGCTGGTCTTCTTCGACACCGAGCCGCTGACCTTGCCGCCGGCGGCCTCGATCAGTTCCTTGGCCTCGTCGCGTGACAGCGTTGGCAGCGTGCCGGTCAGCACCAGCGTCTTGCCGGCCAGCGGCTGGGGGCCGGCGGGCGTCGCGGCCGCCCCTTCCGATTGCGGGAATTCGACGCCCGCGGCGAGCAGCTGCTCGACGACCTCCCGGTTGTGCGCCTCGGCGAAGAACGCCGCGATGCTCTTCGCGACGATCGGCCCGACGTCCTTGACCGCCAGCAGTTGCTCCTCGGTCGCGCCCATCAGCGCGTCCAGGTTGCCGAAGTGCTTCGCCAGATCCTTGGCCGTGGTCTCGCCGACCTGCCGGATGCCCAGCGCGAACAGGAAGCGCGCCATCGTCGTGCGCTTGCTCTTCTCCAACGCGTCGACCAGGTTCAGCGCGCTCCGGTCCCCCATGCGTTCCAGCGCGGTGAGCTTGGCCACGCCCAGCTTGTAGAGCCCCGGCAGGCTGGTGACGATGCCGCCATCGACGAGCTGGTCGACCAGCTTGTCCCCCAGCCCCTCGATGTCCATCGCGCGCCGTCCGGCGAAGTGCAGCATCGCCTGCTTGCGCTGCGCCGGGCAGAAGATGCCGCCGCTGCAGCGATGGTCGATGCCGCCCTTCTCGCGCACGACGTCGCTCCCGCAGATCGGGCAGTGCTTGGGCATCCGGAAGTTGGGCACGTAGGTCGCACGCGTCGCGTCGACCTTGCCGACGACCTCCGGGATCACGTCGCCGGCGCGCCGGATGATGACCTGGTCGCCGACGCGGATGCCCTTGCGGCGCATCTCGAAGAGGTTGTGCAGCGTCGCGTTGCTGACCGTCGTGCCGCCGACGAAGACCGGTTCCAGCTTGGCCACCGGCGTCAGCTTGCCGGTGCGGCCGACCTGGATGTCGATGCGGTCGAGCCGGGTGACCTGCTCCTGCGCCGGGTACTTGTGCGCCACCGCCCAGCGCGGCTCGCGCGAGACGAAACCCAGGCGCCGCTGCAGCTCGCGGCTGTTGACCTTGTAGACCACGCCGTCGATGTCGAAGGGCAGCGCGTCGCGCTTCTCGCCGACGCTTCGATGGAAGGCCACCAGCCCCTCGGCGCCGCGCACCACCGCGCGGTCCTCGCTGACCGGCAGGCCGTAACGCTGCAGCGCATCCAGCATCGCGCCGTGCGTGGCGGGAATGTCCCAACCCTGCGTCTCGCCGATGCCGTAGGCGAAGAAGCTCAGCGGGCGCTGCCGCACCAGCGCCGGGTCCAACTGCCGGATCGCGCCGGCGGCAGTGTTGCGCGGGTTGACGAAAGTCTTCTCGTTCGCGGCGCGCTGGCGCTCGTTGAGCGCCTCGAAATCGTCGCGGCGCATGTAGGCCTCGCCGCGCACTTCCAGCACCGCCGCCTTCGCGCCCTCGCCTTTCAGCTTCAACGGGATCTGCTGGATGGTGCGCACGTTCTGCGTCACGTCCTCGCCGGTCTCGCCGTTGCCGCGCGTGGCGGCCTGCACCAGCACGCCGTGCTCGTAACGCAGGCTGATCGCCAGTCCGTCGAACTTGAGTTCGGCCGCGTACTCCACCGGCGCGGCCTGCTCGCCCAGGTCGAGCTCACGGCGCACGCGGGCGTCGAAGTTCTCGGCGCCGCTGGCCTCGGTGTCGGTCTCGGTGCGGATCGACAGCATCGGCACCACGTGCCTCACCGGCTCGAATCCGTCCAGCACCTGCCCGCCCACGCGCTGCGTCGGCGAGTCCGGCGTCAGCAGCGCCGGGAACGCGGCCTCGATCGCCTGCAGTTCCTGGAACAGCTTGTCGTACTCGGCATCGGGCAGCGACGGCGTGTCGAGCACGTAGTACAGGTGGGCATGGTGATGCAGCTGCTCACGGAGTGCGGCGGCGCGCGCGGCGGCCTGCTCGGCGGAGAGGGAGGACACGGGTGTCGGCGCGGAAGTGGACGCGGAAGTGGGCGTGGGAGCGGGCGTGGAAGGCGGCACGTCAGTCGGCACGGGATGGGACCTCGAGGGAGTCATGCGCGCATTGTGGCGCACCCCCACTGAGCCGGCGCCGGTCACGACCGGCACCCCCGCATCAGCCCCTCGAGAAGGAAAGCCAGTTCCATGAAAGCCAACGCGTCCGCGGTCGCCTCCCGCCGTTCCAGGTTCCATCGCATCGGCGTGTCGCCGCAACGCGGCGTCACCTTGCTGGAGCTGCTCATCGGCGTGGGCGTGATCATCGTGTTCATGGTCGGCGTGCTGATCGGCATGCGCAGCTTGAACGCGCAGATGGACCGCTCCGCGCTGCTGCGTCAGGCGCCCCAGATCAAGGTCAGTCTCACCGGCTTCGGCGCCTCCGGCGACGGGGACGTCTCGCGGCTGGACACGTCCACCGCGATCGCCATGGGCGCCTTCCCCCGGGAGATGATCACGGGCTCGGGCAGGGACGCGCGGGTGACCCATCCGTTCGGCGGGCCGATCTTCGCCAAGGGCCTGGAGACCGATTTCGAGACGCTGAAACGCGGGCGCGCCTTCACCCTGACCTACGCCGCCATCCCGGCCGGACAGTGCGCGGGCGTCGCGCGGGGCCTGGCGATGCTGGGCGACGGCCTGTGGATCGATGCGAGCGGCGCCCTGCCCGCGGCGATGCCCGCCGCCGGCGACATGCTGCGCGTGCCGGGCAAGGACACGCCGCTCGACATCAGCGTGCTGGCCGAGCAGTGCAGCCAGGCCGGCGACGACGCGACCATCCATGTGCTGATGGCCCTGTGATCGGACGCGACATGCAGCCCACGCCCCTCATCGCCGCAATGGCACTCGCCCTGGCCCCGCTTGGCGTCCGATCGGCGGACGCCGTCCCGCCGTCCACCGCCTGGCGGACGATCGAGGCGGAAGCCCCGGCCGCCTGGGCCTTCCTGCGCGCCGACGGCACCGTCCATCAGGCGCTCCACCGATGGTCGCGCGAGGCGGGCTGGCAACTGGTCTGGGAGGTCGAGCGCGACTTCCCCATCGACGCCGAGGTCACGCTGCGCGGCAACTTCCTGGACGTCCTGAACCAGACGATGGCCGCGCTGCGCGACACCGACTTTCCGCTGCAGGCCCGCATCCAGGCGGAGACCCGCGTGGTGCGCATCGGCCGTTACCTGCCCGACGGAGCGCGCCGGTGAGGATCGCCGCCTTGGCGCGCCGTGTCGCGACCGCCGCCGGCACGACCGCGGTCCTCGCCCTGGTCGGCTGCGCCGTTCCGGCCGCCCGCCAGACCGAGCAGACCCACCAGGCGCTGCTCGATCGCGCCGCGGCGCTGCAGTCCCGCCTGCGTGAGAACGTCGCGCCGCCGCCGCTGGTCGTGGCCGAGGCCGCGCCGCGCTTCGCGAGCCGGTCCATCCCGTTGCGCCGCGACGAACGGCTGCCGGCACACCTCGGCGACGTGCGCCTGCACGCGCCGGGCCGGCTGCCGCTGGCCGCGGTCGCCGAACTGCTGTCGCGCGCGGTCGGCCTGCCGGTGATCATGACGCCCGACGCGCTGCACGGCGCCGCCGACTACGCGCCCGGCCCCGTGCCGCGGCCCGCCTTCGACGCTTCGACGGCCGCGCCCGAGGAGGCCGCGGCGCTGCGCCTGGCCGCGCGGGCCGGCGCCCACCGCCTGGACATCTCCGCGCCGGAACACCAGAACACCGTCGAGATCGACCACGCCGGCCCCTTGCGACCGCTGCTGGACCGCATCGCGGCGCAGGCGGGCCTGCAGTGGAGCTACACCGGGGGGCGCATCGTGTTCTCCCGCGTGGTCACGCGCGCGATGCCCGTCAAGGCCCTGCCGGGCGGGCTGGACGCGAGCGCGGCCTTCGACGTGCTGGGCGGCGCGGACGGCGCCGGCGGCGGGGCGGCCAAGATCGACGGCAGCACCCAGAGCGATTACTGGGCGGGACTGCCCGAGGCGCTCAAGCCCATGCTCTCCGCCGTCGCGGCGCTGCAGGTGGATCCGCGCGCGGGGCTGGTCACCGTGACGGACGCGCTCGCCAACGTGGAGCGGGTGCAGGCCTATCTCGACGCGCTCAACGCCAACCTGCTGCGGCAGGTCGTGCTCGAGATCGAAGTGCTGCAGGTGAGCTTCTCCGACGAGTTCAGCAACGGCATCGACTGGGCGGCGATGCTGGGACGCCTGGACGCAGGCCGGCGCCTGCAGTTCGCCGCGTCGTCGGCGCTCGGCCCGCTGGGGGGCGGCGCACCCGCGGCCCTGACCGCCGTGCTGGGCAGGCCGGACGCGGGCGGATCGACCGTCGAATGGGTGGCCAAGGCGCTGCAGGAGTACGGCCGCGTGTCGACCGCCTATTCCAGCGTGGTCACCACCACCAACCGGATGCCGGTGCCGGTCGGTGCGCTGCAGACCCGGTCGTATGTGCAGCGCACCACGGCGCCGACGGTGAACCCCGCGACCGGTCTGAGCACGCCCGGCGCGATCGAGCCCGGCAAGCTGACGACCGGTCTTGGACTGACGGTGCTGCCGGTGATCCTCGACTCGCACCTGGTGCTGCTGCAGACCGCGCTGCAGATCAGCGAGCTGCGCCAGTTGCGCGCCTTCACCAGCGGCAGCGGCCCGTTGTCGCAATCGGTGCAGTTGCCGGAGACGATGAGCTTCAGCACGCTGCAGCGCATCGGCGTGCCGGCCGGCCGGACGCTGGTGCTGGCGGGTTTCGAGCGCCTGCAGACGCAGCTGGACGACGCGGACGTCGTGCGCGGCGTGCTGCCGCTGGCGCGCCGCGGGCTGCGCGCCCGGCAAGGCACCGTGGTGCTGATCACGCCGCGATTGGTGGAACCGTGACGGATCCCCGACCGACACGGCCGGCACAGGCCGGCGGGACGGACCGCCTCGACGGGACCCGCCCTGCCCCTGCCCGCAACGAGCGCCCGGCGAGCCCCGAGAGCGGCGTGGCCCAGGTGATCGTCGTCGCCGGCGTGCGCCTGGCCTTCGGGCTGGAGTGGCATCCGGTGGCGAGGCCGGACGCGCCGGGCGCCGAGCTGCGCCAGGCCCACGCGGCGGGCTATCGGGTCGTGGCGCGACTGCCGGACGACGGCTGGCTGGGGCTGGCGCGGTGGATCGATACCGGGCATGGCGCTGGGCATGGCGTCGGGCATCGCGCGTGCCACCGCGTGCATTCGGCGGTGGCCTTGCTGGTGGCCCGTTTCGCCGAGCGTGGCGCGGAGGCCTGCCTGATTGCGGCTGCACGGCCGGCCGGGGCGACGGACGACCGGCCCTCGCCCGTGGCCTTGGTGGGCCTGATGGATCGTCGGCCGGTGCCAGGTTTTGACCGGCTGCTGCCCGACCTCGACGCCGCGTTGGCGGTGCTGCAGGAGTTCCGCGACATGCATCCGGACCAGCCGGTGCGCGTCGCCAGCCATCTGCCCGCGCGCGACCGCATCGGCGAGGCGATGGCGTCGGACGTGCTGTTCGGACAACCCGACCCCGATACGCGGCTGCGGCCGCTGCGGTCCGCCCGGTGGCCGGCCGTGATCGTCGGGGGGGCGACCACGTTGGCGCTCGCGGTCGGCTTCGCGACCTGGCTGCGGCACGAACGCGCGGTCGAGCGCGAACTGATCACCGCGGCCCGCCAGGCCGCGGCGGCCGCGCAGGCCCGGCTGCAGGCCAACGCCGCGCGCAGCCGGCAACTCGCTCAACAGCTCGCACAGGCGGGCCGTCCCGGGGCCGCGCTGCTGGACCGGTGGCGCGCGGCCATTGCCGCGATGCCGGTGAGCCGTGCCGGATGGACGCTGCAGCAGGTCGACTGCGATCGCACGGCCGGTTGCGTGGCCACCTGGGCGCGCTATCACGGCAGCTTCGAGACGCTGGACGCGCTGCCGCCCGGCGCGCTCGGTCCGCCGTCGATGCAGCCCGACCCGCCCGACGGCGAGGACGTCCTCGCGGCATCGATGCGCACCCCGCTGGCCGACACCGGCGAACCGCCGCTGGCAGCCGGGGAAGCGCTCATCGTCGCGCGGCTGCCGCCGCTGCGCCTGGCCGTCAACGTGTGGGGCAGCCATCTGCAGGACCTGGTGACCGCGGGCGGTGCCACGGCGACGCTCCATCCGGGCGTGCCGCTGCTCGCCGAGGCGGACGGCCAAAGCGCGAGCGCCACAGCGGTGAGCGCCAGGACTGCACCGTCCGGCGTGACCGGCATGTCAAGCGCGACCAGCGCGACCAGCACGTCCAACACGCCCGGCGCGACCGGCATGGCTGGCGTGGCCAGCGCGACCGGGCCCGCGGATCCCGTGGTCGCGGCCGACGGCGCGCACGTGGTCGTGCGCCTGGACTGGCGTCTGAAGGACGGCGTCTGGTCCTTGCCGCTGCTTCAAGTGCCGCCGTATGTCGTCGTTGAAACCCTCACCTTGAACTTCGCCCCTTCACAGATCAGTTATGAGCTTTCCGGATCCCTCTTCGCCCATGGCGCGCGCTACTGAACCGCGCCGGCCCGGAGGTCCGCGGGTGACCCGCGTGGCCTGGCTCGGGCCGTGGCTGCTCGCGAACCTCTCCGTGGCCCAGGCCGGCAACGACGAGGGGGCCGCGATCGGCACGACGCCGACCGTCACCCTGCGCCAACTGGTCGACGCGGCCCGTCTGAACAAGGCGGCGGAACTGGCCATCGCCACGACGCGTCTGGCGGGCATGCCGCGCCCGCCCGCCGATGCGACGGTGCCGACCGCCCTCGCGGGGGATGCGTCCAACGGCCTGCCCCGGCTGTGGTCGCTCACGGCCTCGGGCGACCGCTGGCGGGCCGAGGTCCTGCTGGAGGGACGGGTCCACGCCATCGACGCGGCCTCCGCGCCGGCGCTGCGCGTCGGCCCCTGGCGAGTGGTCGGACTGACCGGGGCGGGGTTGGACTTCGAGCGGGTCGCGGCGCATGGACGGCCGCCGCTGCGCCTCGTGCTGCCGCCGCCGGCGCGGGGCACCGCGGCGGCGGGCTACCGCTTCGAGCGTTTCTGGGTGCCCGCCGACGATCGGGTCGAGCGACCCGGTGGCGGAGGGGGCCATGACGGGCAGCGCGGGAATCACGATCACCGCGATCACCGCGATCACCGCGACCCCAGTGATCACCGTGATCACGGCGACCCTGCCGACGGCGGCGACCCCGGGGCGGTCCACCGCGCCACCGCCCTGCCCGCGCCGGCGGTCCCGGCGCCGTCCGGCGCTTCCGCCCCTTGAGCCGCCACATCGACGATCCGGCACGGCTGCCGCCATTCGAGCGCGTGCTGTCCGCCGCCGCGCACGCGCTGCTCGTCGACCCCGGCGTGGATGCGCTGCCGGTCGCGAGCCACAAGCAGGACCGGCTGGTGGCGCTCGCGTTGGCGGGAGGACGGTTCCTGGTCGTGTCGACGATCGAGGAGGTCCATCGACCCGACTGGTACCGCCTCGTGCAGGCCGGCAAGGCCAAGGGACTGGCCTTCGCCGGCCACCTGACCGCGGCGCCGGAGGTGTTCGCCGCGCTGCTCGCCCGCGCCGCGCCGTCGGCGATCGCCCTCCGGGAACTGCCCGCCGATGCCACCCCCGAAGAGCGCCGGGACGCGGAGTCGGCCCGCGACATCGACGCGATGATGGCGGGCTCCTCGCCGCTCGAGTGGTTCCGCGAGATCGTGCAGCGTTGCCGCCGGGCGGGCGCGAGCGACCTGCACATCGAGGTGCGCGGCGCGGTGGCGCTGGCCCGGGTGCGGCTGGACGGTCGCATGCGGGTGCTGGCCCGCCATCCGGCGCGCGTTGCCATCGACGGACTCTCGGCCGCCTACACCATGCTGGCCGAAGAGCGCTCGCGCTCCGAAGTCGCCTTCAACGGCGCGGTGCCGCAGGCCGCGATGATCCCGCTGGACCTGCCCGGATCGCGGCTGACCTTGCGCTACCAGAGCCATCCCGCCGTGGGGGGCATGGACGTGGTGGTGCGGCTGCTGCGGGCGTCGGGCGGGGACGATCACGGTCATCGGCAGGACGGCCAGAACCGTCAGGACGGCCAGATCGGCCAGATCGGCCGGGGTCGCGAGGGTGGCGACGACGTCGGAGACCTCGCTGATCTCGGTGATCTCGGTGATCTCGGTGGCGGCGGGGACCGCCGCTCTCGTGGCGGCGGACGTCCGCGCCTGGCCGCGCTCGAGCCGCTGGGGTTCACCCCGTGGCAGGCCGCCCGCCTGCGCGAGGCGCTGGCCTCGGCCTGGGGCGGCGTGTTCGTCGCCGGGGTCACCGGCTCGGGCAAGACCACGACGCTCAACGCGCTGATGACGATGCTGGCGCGCGACGGTTCGCGCAAGCTCTTCACCATCGAGGATCCCGTCGAGTACGAGACGCCCGGCGTCAGTCATCTCTCCATCCAGCGCGGCGCGGCCGGCGGCGCCGATCCCTTCCATGGCGCGATGCTGGCCTTCCTGCGGATGGATCCCGACGTCGGCCTGTTCGGCGAGATCCGCGACGGGCTGTCGGCCTCGATGGCGCAGGCCGCCATCCAGACCGGCCACAAGATCCTGTCGACGGTGCATGCGACCTCCGCGCTGGGCATCGTCGGGCGGCTGTCGTCCCGGCTGCTGGGCCTGGCCCGCGAGGACCTGTGCGATCCGGAATTCCTCTCCGCCATGGTCTACCAGGTGCTGATGCCGATCAATTGCGAGCACTGCAAGCGCCCCGCCGCCGCCGTCATGGGCGCCGATGCGCTGCAGACCTTCCAGGCGGGCTTCGGCCTCGATCCGGTCAAGATTTACTGCGCGAGCGCGCAAGGTTGCACGCACTGCCGACGGCCCGGGATCGACTATGGCGAGGGTCTGCCCCCCGGCCCCGGGCGCGCGGGCCTGGTGGACGACGCCCATGACGGCACCGCCGGTGTCAAGGTCGGCGCCGAGGTGATCGTGCCGGACCTGCGTCTGCTGGACCTGCTGCGCCAGGGCCGCGACGCCGAGGCCCGGCGTCACTGGCGCCGCCGCCGCAGGGCGCCGTTCACCGACGCCGACATGGACGGCAAGGACGCCTGGGGGCATGTGCTGTACGACGTCGCCCTCGGGCGGGTCGATCCCTTCCACTTCGAGCGGACCTTCGGCAGCGCGGCCCTGCTGGCGCAGACGCTCGCCGACGATGACGCCTGAACCCGCGGCCACCGATCCACACGCCGATATGCATACCGACACCGACACCCTCATCGCCGCTCACGTCGACATCGACATCGACATCGACCAGGGCCTCCCCCGATGACCCATCCGCTCGACTGGCTGCTGCTGCGCGCGGCGGCCCGGCGCCTGCGCCGCCGGCGCGGCGATTTCTACTACGACCTGGCCTCGGCGCTGGCGGACCGCGTGCCGCTGTACACGATCCTGCGCAAGCTCGAGGCCCGCGCCCGGCGGCGCTCGCGCGGCGATCAGCTGCTCTACCGCCGGATGCTGCAGGCGGCGATGGGCGGGTCGCTGGCACGCGCGCTGCACGGCGTCATGCCGCCGACCGAGCTGCTCATGATCGATGCGCTGCAGGGCGGCGGCGACGAGCGCCTGTCCCAGGGCCTGCTGTTCCTGTCCGGCACCGCCGAGAAGGTCGACGGCATGTTCCGCGCGGTGCGTCAGGCGGTGGCCTACCCGCTGCTGCTGCTGGGCGCGATGACCGGGATGCTGGTGCTGTTCTCGCTGCACGCGGTGCCCGTGCTCGCCGACCTGATCGCGCCGGAGCGCTGGCCGGCGCTGGGGCGCGCGCTGTATGCGGTCGCGTCGACGATCCGCCGGCACGGCCTGGTCCTGGGCGCCGCCATGCTGGCCGCGGGCGGTCTGTTCCTGTGGTCCCTGCCGCGCTGGCAGGGGCGCGCGCGGCGCTGGCTGGACCGGCATCCGCCGTTCAGCCTCTATCGCGATTTCTCCGGCGCGATGCTGGTGATCTCGCTGTCGTCGCTGATGCGGGCCGGCGTGTCGCTGCGGGCGTCGCTGGAACGGGCGGGACGCTTCAGCGCCCCGTGGATGCGCTGGCACCTGCGGCAGATCCTCTCCCGCCTGTCCGGCGGCGAGTCGGCGCAGTTCGGGCGCGCCTTCGCCACCGGCGTGCTCAACCCCGCGATGGAGGAGCGCATCGAGGACGCCGCCGACCGCCGCGATCCCGTCGCCGCGTTCGTGCGGATCGGCATCGGGTCGATCGACCGCCTGCAGCTCGGCATCTCGGACGCCGCCGCGCGGCTGAACGGCCTGCTGCTGGTCGCCGCCGCGCTGCTGCTGCTGTTCCTGCTCGGCGGCTTCCTGGCCACGGTCATGGAGGCGCAAAGCAGCCTCCAGGCCGACATGGGCGGCCTGTGAGACGCGCGGTCGTGACCCGGACGCTGGCGTTGGCGGCCGGCCTGCTCGTCGCCGCGCTGTCTGCGCGGGCCGCCCCCGCAGACCCCGCGGGTTCCGCCGCGGCCTCGCGCTTCGACCGCTGCTTCGTGCTGGCCGGCGAGCGCTACGGCGTCTCGCCGCTGCTGCTGAAAGCCATCGCGCGCCAGGAATCCGGCCTGAACCCGGCGGCGATCAACCGCAACGCCAACGGCTCGACCGACGTCGGCCTGATGCAGATCAACTCCTCGTGGCTGCCGGTGCTGGCGCGCCACGGCGTCAAGGCCAGCGACCTGCACGTGCCCTGCGCCAACATCCTGGTCGGGGCGTGGATCCTGGGCGGCAACTTCCGCGCGATGGGCCGCAACGCGGAGGCGCTGGGCGCCTACAACGCCCGCGATCCGGTCAAGCGGCAGGCCTACGCGCGGCAGGTGCTGCGGCACTACGTCGCGCTGCGGGCGGCGCCCGGCACGCCGGATTCAGTCGCCCAGGTCCGCTGATCCCGCCGCGTCCGGCCCCGGCGCGTCCCCCGACGGCGGGCCGCCGACGCGCGCGATCATGACCTGGTCGACGCGGTGGCTGTCCACGTCGACGACCTCGAAGCGCCAGCCGTGCCATTCCACGACGTCGGTGCGCTTGGGGATGCGGCGCAGCATCACCATCAGGAAACCGGCCAGCGTGTCGTACTGGCCGTGGTGCGGGAAATCGTCCACGCCCAGCGCGCGCTGCACGTCGGGGATGGGCGTGATGCCGTCGGCCAGGAAGCTGCCGTCGTCGCGCCGGATGATCTGCTGCTCCTCCTCGGCGGTGGAGACCAGCGAGCCCATCACCGTGCTCATCACGTCGTTCAGCGTGATGACGCCCACGACCAGCGAGTACTCGTTGACGATGACCGCGAAGTCCTCGTGCGCGTTCCTGAAATGCGTCAGCACCTCGGCCAGGGTCAGCCGGTCCGGCACGATCAGCACCTTCTTGACCAGCGCCGGCTCCGCGCGCAGCGAGATGACCTCGCCGCGCAGCACGCGCTGGAACAGGTCGGTCGCGTCGACGTAACCGACCACCTGGTCGATCTCGCCCGCGCAGACGAGGTAGGTGGAATGCGGCGCGTCCGCGATCCGCGTGCGGATCAGCGCCTCGTCGTCGTCGAGCGAGAAGTACACGACGCGCTCGCGCGAGGTCATCGAGGACTCGACGGTGCGGGTCTCGAGCTCGAAGACGTTCTCGATCACCTGCTGGTCGGCGGCCGAGACGACGCCGGCGCGCTGACCGGCCGCGGCCAGGGCGAGGATGTCGTCGTGGGTGATCGTGTTGTCCGGGCTCATCGGCCGGCCCAGCAGGCGCAGCAGGCCGTCGGCCACGTGGTTCAACGCCCAGGCGATCGGCCGCAGCACGATCGTGAGGAACAGCATCGGCCGGATCAGCGCCATCGCGACCCGCTCGGGCTCGTTCATCGACAGGCGCTTGGGCAGCAGGTCCGCCAGCACGACGAAGAGGATGGTGACGCAGGTGAAGGACAGCGCGAAGGCCGCGCGCTGCGCCGTGTCGATGTCGATCAGCGGCCGCAGCAGCGTCTCGAAGTGCGGCGTCAGCGCGCCCTCCCCGACCACGCCGGCCAGGATCGCCAGCGTGTTGACGCCGATCTGCACGACGGTGAAGTAGTAGCCGGGGTGCTCCTGGACCTTCAGCACCTGCGCGGCGCGGTGGTCGCCCTCGTCCGCCAGCTGTCGCAGCTTCAGCCGCCGCGACGCGGCCAGCGAGAGTTCCGCCATCGAGAAGAAGGCGCTGGCGCAGATCAGCAGGAAGATGAGCAGCAGACTGGAACTCAAGGCGGCTTTCGGCAGGGAGGGGTGGCCAGTGTAGCGGGCGCTCCGCGCCGCCCGGGTAGCCCATCCAGGCCAGAAACCCCGCGGGACTGACTCATCCAGGCGGGGGCGCGGGCCGATGCGGGTGCGCGGCTTGCTTGGCCCCCCCTAGACTCCACCGACTCCGGCCCCGACCAGGAAATATCTGCCGATGCATGCCTCGCCCGCCGGCTCCCCCGGCCTGCCGCCCCCGCCCGCCGAGCCGCGCGCCGGGGCGTGCGCCGACACGGCGCTCCCGGCGCCCGCCACGGCCCCGCGCCGCCGCCACTTCCTGGACGGCGGCGGCGAGATGGGCGAGCGCATGCGCGCGCTCGACTGGCGCGCCACGCCGCTCGGGCCGCCGGACGGCTGGCCGGCCTCGCTCAAGACGGTCGTGCGCATGATGCTGGACTCGCGCTATGCGATGTGGCTGGCGTGGGGGCCGGAGATGACCTTCTTCTGCAACGACGCCTACCTGCCGACGCTGGGGCTCAAGCGCGAGTGGGCGCTCGGGGCCCGGTCGGAGCGCGTCTGGGCGGAGGTCTGGGACGCCGCGTACAGCCGCATCCGCCACGTGCAGACGACCGGCGAGGCGACCTGGGACGAAGGCCTGCTGCTGTTCCTGGAGCGCAGCGGCTTCTCCGAGGAGACGTATCACACCTTCTCCTACAGCCCGGTCTACGACGACGACCTGTGCGTGCACGGCATGCTGTGCGTGGTCACCGAGGTCACGGACCGCGTGATCGGCGAGCGGCGCCTGCGCGTGCTGCGCGACCTGGCGGCACGCGCCGTCGGGGCGGACGAGACGCACGAGTGTGCGCGGCGCGTGTGCGGCGTGGTGTCCGACTCCCGGCTGGACCTGCCGTTCGCCGCGATCTACCTGAACGACCCCGGCGGGCAGAGCGCGCGACGCGTCTGCTTCAGCCTGCCGCCGGCGCCGGAGACGCAGCCGGGCTCCGCCGAGGCCGCCTCGCCCTTCCCGGAGGCGCTCAGCCTGACCGATCCCCCGGACGGCTGGCCGCTGCGGGACCTGGCGACGGGTGGCGCGGCCCGGGACCTGCCGGACATGCCGGCGCTGGGCGTGTCGCTGACGCTGCCGCCCTGGCCCGAGACCCTGTCGCGTGCCGTGCTGCTGCCCTTGCGCAGCACCGGCAAGGACCTGGCCGGTTTCCTGGTGCTGGGCGTCAGCCCGCGCCGGCCGCTGGATGAGGAATACCGGGACTTCCTGAACCTGGTCGCGGGCCAGGTGTCGGCGGCGCTCGCCGACGCGTCCGCCTACGAGGCCGAGCGCCGTCGCGCGGAGTCGCTGGCCGAACTGGACCGGGCGAAGACGGCCTTCTTTTCCAACATCAGCCACGAATTCCGCACGCCGCTGACGCTGATGCTGGGCCCGCTCGAGGAATGCGTGACCGCGCCCGACCTGGACGGCCCGACGCGGGATCGGCTGGCCCTGGTGCTGCGCAATGCCACGCGGCTGCAGCGGCTGGTGAACACGCTGCTGGACTTCTCGCGCATCGAGGCCGGCCGCTCGCAGGCGCGCTACCAGGCCACCGACCTCGCCACGCTGACGCGCGACCTGGCGAGCACCTTCCGGTCCGCGATGGAACGCGCGGGCCTGGCCTTCGAGGTCGACTGCGCGCCGCTGGCCGGGCACGCCTACGTCGACCGGGAGATGTGGGAAAAGATCGTCCTGAACCTGCTGTCCAACGCCTTCAAGTTCACGATGCGCGGTCAGGTCACGGTGCGCCTGCGGCAGTCCGGCGGCGATCCGCGACTGGCCGTGCTGGAGGTGGCCGACACGGGCGTCGGCATCCCGGCGGACGAGCTGCCGAAGGTCTTCGAGCGCTTCCACCGCGTCGCCGGCGCGGAGGGCCGCACCCACGAGGGCTCGGGCATCGGGCTGGCGCTGGTGCAGGAGCTGGTGCGGCTGCACGGCGGCCGGATCGAGGCGTCCAGCGTGCATGGCGAAGGGACGCTCTTCCGCGTCCTGCTCCCCTTGGGCCGCGAGCATCTGCCGCAGGATCGCATCGAGCGGGTGGCGCCCGTCCCGCCGGCCTTGCCCGCCAGCACGACCGGCGCGCGCGCCTACGTCGAGGAAGCGCTGCGCTGGCTGCCCGCGCCGGAGTCGCTGCGGGAGGTGGCGCCCGGCCGCGCCGGCGCGGGCGGCGGCGCGTGGCCCGCGGCGGACCAGCGCTTCGCCGCGACCTTCGGCGCGCGGATCGTCGTCGCCGACGACAACGCCGACATGCGCGCCTACCTGCGCGACCTGCTGTCGCCCTACTACGCGGTCGAGCTCGCGGCGGACGGCCTGCAGGCGCTGGAGGCCGCGCGGCGCGAGCCGCCGGACCTGCTGCTCAGCGACGTCATGATGCCCAGGCTGGACGGCCTGGCGCTGCTGACGGCGATCCGCGCGGATGCGAGGCTCGGGGGCGTGCCGGTGGTGCTGCTGTCGGCGCGCGCCGGCGAGGAGGCCCGCATCGAGGGCCTGGACTCGGGCGCGGACGACTACATGATCAAGCCGTTCTCGTCGCGCGAGCTGCTCGCGCGGCTCGGCGCGCTGCTGGAGCTGCGGCGCCTGCGGCAATCGGCGGAGGCGGCCTTCCGGCTCCGGACCGAGCAGTTCGAGACCCTGCTCAACGAGGCGCCGATGGGCGTGTTCCTGGTCGAGCACGACGGCACGACGCTGCGCCTGCGCGAGGCCAATCCGACGGCGCGCGCGACCTTCGGCCGTCCTGCAGAACTGATCGGCGCGCGCTTCGATGCGCTCGTGGAGCGGCAGTGGGGCCATCCGCTGTCCGACCAGATCGTGTCGCTGTTCCTGCGCACGCTGGAGACCGGCGACCCGTACCACACGCCCGAGTTCATCCAGGAGCGCAGCGACCTCGGCGTCACCGAGGCCTACGAATGGCAGATCAGCCGCATCCCGCTGCCGGACGGCTCGCCGGGGGTGGTCTGCTATTTCCGCGAGATCTCCGCGCACCTCAAGGCGCGGCGCCGGCTGGAGGCGGCGGACCGGCAGAAGGACCAGTTCCTGGCGATGCTGGCGCACGAGCTGCGCAATCCGATTGCGCCGATCCGCAGCGCGGGTGACGTGCTGTCCCGGATCGGCCTGCCCGATGAACGCTCGAAGAAGATGGTGGCCATCATCCGTCGCCAGGTCGAGACGCTGACGCGCCTGGTGGACGACCTGCTGGACGTCTCGCGGATCACGCAGGGCCGGGTGGAGCTGCAGCTCGGTCCGGTGCTGCTGTCGGAAGTCATCGCGCAGGCGGTGGAGACCGCGGAGCCGCTGATGCGGGAGCGGCGCCACCACTTCTCGGTGACGACCGGCGGGCAGCCCGTGCGCGTGAACGGCGACCTGGCCCGGCTGGTGCAGTGCGTGGCCAACATGCTCACGAACGCCGCGAAGTACACCGATCCGGAGGGCCGGATCGACCTGTCGATGAGCGAGGAGCCGTCCTCGTCCGGCGGCCCCGGCAGCGCGCTGATCCGGGTCAGCGACAACGGCATCGGCGTGCCGCCCGCGCTGCAGGCGACGATGTTCGACCTGTTCGTGCAAGGCGACCGCGCGCTGGACCGCTCGCAGGGCGGCCTGGGCATCGGCCTGTCGCTGGTGAAGCAGCTGATCGGCATGCACGGCGGCAGCGTCTCGGTGCACAGCGAAGGCGCGGGATCCGGGGCGCGTTTCGAGCTGCGCCTGCCGATGCTCGCGACGGCACCGGCCTGACCGCGGCCGGCCGGATTCACAGCCCCAGCAGCTTCATGCCCTTCGTCAAGGTCTGCCGGCTCTGCCAGTAGTCCCGCCACGGGTCGACCTTCTGGAAGCTGAGCCGGTCGCGCGCGTTGGCCAGGGTCCACTGGTCGGCCCGCTTCACGTCCCCCAGTTCGTCCCAGTCGATCGGCATCGAGACGCCGAGCCCCGGCCGCGCGCGGACGGAGAAGGCGCAGGCGGTGGTCTGCCCTTCCCCGTTGCGGAGGTAATCCGGGAAGATCTTCCCGACGCGGTTCTTCGGGCCGCTCTTGGCGGAGAACTTCTTCGGGAAGGTCGCGGCCAGGTGCTGCACCAGGGCCTGGCTGAAGGCCTTCGTCGTCGCGTGGTCGTGGCGTCGTGCCAGCGGGACGACGACGTGCAGCCCCTTGCCGCCGCTGGTCTTGAGCCAGGACTGCAGGCCGAGTTCCTGCAGCAGCGCGCGCGTGATGCGGGCGGCCTCCGCGACCGCCGGGAACCCGACGCCTTCGCCCGGGTCCAGATCGATGATGAAGCGGTCCGCGCGATCGAGCTTGTCGTCCTGCGCGTTCCAGGTGTGGAACTCGATCGCGTTCATCTGCGTCAGCGCCATCAGCGCGGCGGGATCGGGCAGGACGATGAGCTCGTCGCCCTCGACATGCTTCTGGAAGAACAGCTGTCCCTCGATGCCGTCAGGCGCGCGCACGATGGCCACGGGCCGCCGGGCGAGGTGAGGCTGCATCCAGTCGATCACGCTCTCGTAATAACGGACCAGCTCCATCTTGGTATGGCCCGTCGACGGGTCGATGACGCGCTCCGGATGCGTGATGCGCAACTGGCCGGCAGCGGCCGAGGCCGTTTTGCCCGCCGTCTTGCCCGCTTGCTTTACCGCCGTCTTGCCCGCCTGCTTTCCCGCGCGCTTGATCGGCGGATTCGGCGTCTCGCCGTCAGGCACCTTCGACCTGGACGTCGCCGTCGTCGATCTCGTCGATCTCGTCGATGTCTTTGCTGTCTTCGTTGCCTCTGATGCCGTCGATGCCTTCGATGCCTTCGATGCCTTCGACGTTGTCGGCGCCCGGACCTCCTCGGCGGGCCGGGCGGCCTCGCGGCCGACGTCCTTCGGCGCCTTGTCCTCGCGCTCGCCCTGGAACGAGGCGTGGCGCACGTGGCCGTCCGGGGTCCATTCGGCGAAGGCGACCTCCACGACGAGCGTCGGTTTCACCCAGCGCGCGGCGCCGCCGGTGCGACCGGCGATCCGCGACCAGTGGCTGCGGGCGATCGTCGTGTCGTCGAAGTGCGGCGTCTTGACCTCGAGGGCGGTGAGCCGCTTGTGCATCTCGCCCGCCTGCTTCAGCGACCAGCCGGTCCCCACGCGCCCGGCGTAGCGCAGTTCGCCGTCCTCGTGGTAACCGAGCAGCAGGCTGCCCAGCGCTTTCGCGCCGTCCGAGCGGTCCGTGAAGCCGACGACGACGAACTCCTGCCGCTGCTGGCATTTCAGCTTCACCCAGGCCTCGCTGCGGGCGGACACGTAGGGGCTGTCGGGGCGCTTCAGGATCAGGCCCTCGAGCCGCATCTGGCAGGCGGCGGCCAGCATCTCCTCGGGCGGCACCGCAAAGTCCTCGCTGAATCGGAGGCGCTCGCCCTCCTGCCCGTTCATCAGGGCGCGCAGCACGGCGCGACGGTGGATCAGCGGCACCTCGCGCAAGTCGTGGCCGTTCAGGAACGGCAGGTCGAAGAGGAAGTAGACGATGTCCTCGTGCCGCGTCCGGTTCGGATGTCCGATCGCGTTCTGCAGCAGGCTGAAATCCGGCGCGCCGTCGTCGCGCAGCACGACGATCTCGCCGTCCAGCCAGGCGGTGTCGATGTCGAGGCCGGCGATCGCCGCGGCGAGCGAGGGCAGCCGCGAGGTCCAGTCGTTGCCCCCGCGCGTGATCAGCTGCACCTTGCCCTTGTCGACGCGGGCCATCAGCCGGTAGCCGTCGAACTTCGCCTCGGCGATCCAGTCGCCGGGTGGCGTCGCGCTGACCAGCGTGGCGAGTTGCGGCGTGAGCGCCGCCGGCAGCCGCGACTTCTTCGCGCGGCGGAGGTCGGGGTCGCCCACCGCCGGATCGCCGCCGGCGTCTTTTGTCTCGGCGCCGTCGGTCGCAACGCCGACGCCTGCGGGGTCGCCTCGCGCCTCGGCCGGCCCCAACGGATGCTGGATCACGCTGTCCGGCAGCTCGACGGTGACGTCGTAGTCCGCATGCGGACGCTCGCGGCCGTCGTGCTTCTTGATCAGCAGCCACTGCTCGCGCTTGGCGGCATCGCGCGAGGTCCGGATCAGTTGCCACAGCCCGGCGAGCTTGTGCCCCTGCAGGCGGAACACGAGCTTGCCGTCGCGCAGCCCGTCGTGCGGATCTCCTTCCGGCGTCCACGTGCCCTGGTCCCAGACGATCACTTCGCCCGCGCCATACTGCTTGGGCGGGATCGTGCCTTCGAAGCCGCCGTAGGAGAGCGGATGGTCCTCGACATGGATCGCCATGCGACGTTCCTTGGGGTCGTACGACGGCCCCTTGGGGACGGCCCAGCTTACCAGGACGCCGTCGAGTTCCAGCCGGAAGTCGTAGTGCAGGTGGCTGGCCCAGTGCTTCTGGATCACGAAGGACAGCGCCGGCGGCGACGCTTTCCCGGCCCTTCTCGAAGTCGTCGACGTCGTCGACGTCTTCCCGCCGCGCGGGCGTTTCTCCCGGTCACGGACCTGGCCCGTGTCGTCCGGCTCGGGCGTGATGCGGAAGTCCCGCTTCTGCCGGTAGCGGGACAACGGATCCTGGCGCGGTGCGGTCGGCATCGGCGGGCTCCTCGCGGTTACGCGGCGCTCAGGCCGCCTTCTTCTTGGACTTGCCGCCGAGGCTGCGGCGCAGCAGCTCGGTCAGGTCCACGACGTTCCCGCCCTCGCCGCCTTCGCCGCCCTCACCCGGGGCGGCCTCCAGCGGCGTGACGGTCTCCGTCTCGCCCTCGTCGACCTTGCGCGCGATCAGCGCGCGGATCGCCGCGGTGAATTCATCGTGGTAGTCCTCGGGGTGCCAGTCGTTGCTCATCTCGTCGATCAACTGGCGGGCCATCTGCAACTCGGCCGGCTTGAAGCCATGCGCGGCCTTGCCTTCGGCGGGCAGGTTGAGGTCGTCGCAAGGGCGGATCTCGTTGGCCCAGCGCAGCATGCCGATCATCAGCGCCGGTCCGGCCGGCAGCAGCGCGGCCAGGTGCTCCTTGCTGTGGATCACCAGCCGCGCGATGGCGATCAGGCCGGCGTCGGCCATTGCCTCGCGCAGCAACGCGTAGACCTTGCCGGATTTGCCGATCGGCTCCAGGTAGTACGGCTTTTCCAGGTAGACGAAGGACACCTGCGTGGCGGGCACGAAGGTCTCGATCTCGATGGTCTGGGTGGTGGTCGGGTAGGCCTTGCGGATCTCGTCGTCGGACACCAGGACGTAGTCGCCGTTCTCCTGCTTCACGCCCTTGACGACCTGCGTCTTGTCGATGTCCTTGCCGGTGCGCTTGTTGATGCGCTTGTAGCCGACCGGGTCCATGCTGCGCTTGTCGAGCCAGTCGAAATCGACGCGCTGGTCGCGCGAGGCCGGGTACAGCGCGACCGGCACGTGCAGCAGGCCGAAGCTGATGGCGCCCTTCCAGATCGCACGGCGGGCGGCGGGGGCGTCGTCGCTGTCGCCGCGCGCCGCGGCGGCCGGATGCGCCTTGCCTTGGGACTTGCCTGACGCCTTGCTCGGCGACGCCCGATCGGCGTTGGACGCACGGGGGCGGTTCGCTCCTGCGGCGCTCCGGCTGCCGGTTCGCGGGGCGGCCTTGCGAGGGCTTCGGGATGAGGGGGCGGCGGTTCTGCTGGGCATGGGACCCTCGACGGCGTATCGATGGAATCCGTCACTCGGCAAATCACGCGCCCGTGGGGCTCACCGGCGCGCCGGCGGCGCCTGGCACGCCCGCAACGCCCGACACGCCCGACATGCCCGACACGCCGCGCCTCGGCGCGTCGGCGCAGGCATCCGGCTTGCTCAGTTCATGAGACAGAGGACCATCGCCGTTGCCTGACCCTCCATGTCCCCGGAAGCCCCCGTCATGCTGCTCGTCCACCCTTCATCCGATCCGCCCGCCGTGGCGCAGCGCTACGTCGACCGGCGGGATGCGGGCCGGCAGTTGGCGACCCGCCTGATGGCCTATGCGCATCGCGACGATGTGACGGTGCTCGCGCTGCCGCGCGGCGGTGTGCCGGTGGCGGCGGAGATTGCGCATGCGCTGGAGGCGCCGCTGGACATCCTGGTCGTGCGCAAGCTGGGCCTGCCCGGTCAGCCGGAGTACGCGATGGGCGCAATCGCCTCGGGCGACGTGCGGGTGCTCAACACGCAGGTGCTGCAGCAGTTGGCGATCAGCTACTCCGCGGTGGAACTCGTCACCCGCGCCGAGGTGCGCGAACTGCACCGGCGCGAAAGGCTCTATCGCGGCGACCGGCCGATGTCGACGGTCGAGGGCCGGCAGGTGATCCTGGTGGACGACGGCATGGCGACGGGCGCGTCGATGCGCGCGGGCGTCCAGGCGCTGCGCGAGATGCGGCCGGCGAAGATCATTGCGGCGGTGCCGGTGTCGTCGCCGGAAACCTGCCACCTGATCTCGCAGGATGCCGACGAAGTCATCTGCGCCCGCACGCCGGAGCGCTTCCGCTCGGTCGGGCAGTGGTACGAACGGTTCGAGCAGACGACGGATGACGAAGTGCGGCGATGGCTGGCCGCCACACCGCACGATCAGCTGTTCGATCGCGTCAACTGAACTTCGACCGTTTCGGAACGCTGACCGTGGAGGTGACACGGCTGCTTGTCGCCGTGCCCCCCGCTCAGCTGAACAGTCGTCTCGCCACCGCGCTGCCCGCGGCGAGATCGCGCGCGGCCAGGGACTTGTAGAGCTCCGACAGCTCCTGCCCGATCGACTGGAAGGCGTGCAGGTTCAGGATCTGGTTGCGGTCGTCGCAGACGTCGGCCTCGAAGTCGCGCGCCAGGTTGCGTGCCGATTCCTGCCAGGTCGCGAACGGCTCCAGCGCCTCCGGCGTCTGCAGCACGTCCAGCGACAGCGTCAGCTCCCGCAGCGACGAGGCCTGCGGGTCTTCCGCCAACGCCGCCTGGGCGTCGAAGTTCAGCGTCAGCAGCGGCGGCGCGCCCTCCTCCGCCGCCGGCATCACCAGCCGGCCCGGGATGGACCCCGGCACGAACCCGTGCCGCAACGCCCCCTGCTGCACGAAGCCCAGCGTCCATGCGGCGCCACGCGCCTTCAGCACGATCGCCAGCTGCGCATCGTGCCCGGCCGCGAACTGGTCGAGCTCGCGCGCCCGGCCCACGACGTCCAGCATGTCCGGGAACTCGGGCATCGCGCCGACGCCGTCCGCGAATCCCTGGATCTTCTGCACGAACTCGGAGTACTCGATCTCGTTGAGCGCGCCGCTCCGGTTGGCCATCTGCAGCCCCGCCTGGAACTCGCCGTAGCGCTGGCCGGGGTGCGGCAGCTCCCACTCGCCACTGTCGGCGTTCAGGCCTTCGATGTGGAAGGGCTTGGTGCCCGCGCGCCGGCTGCCCGGCAGATGCGACAGCGCCATCTCGCCGCTCACCGGCGACTCCGGCGTCATCGTGGCGATCGCGTCGATCAGCGCGTCGATGCGCGTCGACGCCTTGCGCGCCCGCGCCATCGCCGGCACGGTCTCGTCCAGCGTGCGCAGGTCCATCGTGCGCGAGTCCACCGCCTCGCCGTCGCCCGTGCCGTCCAGCGTGAGCGACGATTCGCCCGCGGTGGCACTGCCAGCGCCGCCCCCTCCTCCGCTACCCAGGCTGGGCTCCTGGCGGTCGCCCGCCGGCACGATCGGCTCGGCACGCCGCGGGCCCGCCTTGCGCGCGCTCCACCACCCCTGCGCCAGCAGCCCCACCAGCACCACGCCGCCCAGCGCGGCCAACAGCGTCGTCAGGTTCCAGTCCGTCGTCATCGCTCGTTTGCTCCTGCGGCCCCGCGCGCCTCGTGAGCCCCGTAGGCCTCCTGCGCCGCGATCACCGTCGTCGTCCTCATTGCTCGGCCATCGCCAGCGCGGATTCCATGTCCACCGCCACGATGCGCGACACGCCCTGCTCCTGCATCGTCACGCCGATCAGCTGCTTGGCCATCTCCATCGCGATCTTGTTGTGCGAGATGAACAGGAACTGCGTGATCTTGCTCATCTCCGACACCAGCCGCGCATAGCGCTCGGTGTTGGCGTCGTCCAGCGGCGCGTCCACCTCGTCCAGCAGGCAGAAGGGCGCCGGGTTCAGCTGGAAGATCGCGAACACCAGCGCGATCGCCGTCAGCGCCTTCTCGCCGCCCGACAGCAGGTGGATGGTCGAATTCTTCTTGCCCGGCGGCTGCGCCATCACCTGCACGCCGGCGTCCAGGATCTCGTCGCCGGTCATGACCAGCCTGGCCTGGCCGCCGCCGAACAGGCTCGGGAACATGCGCCCGAAATGTTCGTTGACCTGGGTGAAGGTCGAGCCCAGCAGGTCGCGCGTCTCCAGGTCGATCTTGTGGATCGCGTCCTCCAGCGTCGTGATCGCGCTGGTGAGGTCGGCCATCTGCGAATCGAGGAAGGTCTTGCGCTCACGCGCCGCGCCCAGTTCGTCGAGCGCCGCCAGGTTCACCGCGCCCAGCGCCGCGATCTCGCGGTTGATGCGGTCGATCTCGCCCTGCAGGCCGTAGAGCTTGACGCCGCCGTCCTCGACGCTCTTCGCGAGCGCTTCCAGGTCGACGTTCTGCGCCACCAGCTGCTCCATGAACTGCTGACCGCCCAGCGCGGCCGCCTGCTCGTCGAGCTGCAGCTTGGTGATGCGCTCGCGCAGCGGCTCGAGCGCGCGCTCGATCGTCATGCGCTGTTCCTCGCTGCGCTTGAGGCGCAGGCTGAGGTCATCGTAGTTGGCGCGGACGACGGCCAGCGCCTGCTCGCGCTCCATCTTCAGCGCCAGCGCGTCCTGCAGGCCGGCCTGCGCGGCGGCGTCGTCGAGCTCGGCGCGCTCCTGCGCCATGCTCTGCACCGTCTGCTCGTTGACCTGCACCTGCTGGCGCGAGGTCTCGATGGCGCGCTGCAGCTCGCCGCGCTTGGCCGCCAGCGCCCGGGCGCTGAAGACGGCTTCCTGCGCGCGGCGCTCCAGCACGCGCTGGTGTTCTCGGGCCTCGGTCAGCTTGCGCTCGGCGTTGATCACCGCTTCGTCGAGCTCGGCATGCTTCTCCTGCGTCGTCGCGAGCTGCTGGTCCAGTTCCTCGAAGCGCGCCTCGCCTTCCATGCGGCGTTCCATCAGCGCCTCGTTCTGCGCGTCGATCTCGCCGAGCTCGTCGTCCAGCTGCGTGCGTCGTGCGACGGCGGCTTCGGTCTGCTGCGCCAGGCGCAGCAGCTCGACCTGCAGCTGATGCGCGCGGGCCTGCGTCTCGGAAGCCTCGCGGCGCACCACCGCCAGGCGCTGCGACGCGTCCGTGTAGGCGGCTTCGGCCCGCACGGCCTGCGCGCGCGACTCGTCGGCGATCAGGGTCTGCGCACGCTGTTCGCGTTCGAGGTTCTCGATCTCCTGCGCGCGCGCCAGCAGACCGGCGGTCTCGCTGTCGGGCGCGTAGAAGCTCACCGCGAACTGGCTCACGGCATGGCCCTCGCGGGTCATGATCAGCTCGCCATGGGTCAGCTTGGGGCGCTGCGCCAGCGCCTCCGAGATGGACTCGGCGGTGTAGATGCCCCCCAGCCAATCGTTCAGCAGCGCCTTCAGGCCGTTGGAGTCCAGCTTCAGCAGATCGCTGAGCGGCGACAGCGCGCGGTGCGTGTTGGCGATCTCGCCGCTGGGCAGCGAATAGAACGCGAGTCGCGCCGGCGGCGGATCGGACGCGAAGGCCTGCACCGTCTCCAGCCGGCCCACCGACAGCGCGCCCATGCGCTCGCGCATCGCGGCCTCGAGGGCGTTCTCCCAGCCCGGCGTGATGTGCAGCTGCGTCCACAGGCCCTTGATGTCCTGCAGGCCGTGCTTGGCCAGCCAGGGCTTGAGCTTGCCTTCGGTCTGCACCTTCTCCTGCAGCGCGCGCAGCGCGGTCAGGCGGGCGACGATGTCCGTCAGCTTCGCGGCCTGCTGCTGCGATTCCCGTTGCGCCAGCTGGCGCGCCTCGTCGGCGGCCGGCGCGGCTTCGGCGAGCTCCGCGAGACGCGCGTCGGCGACGGCCTGCTGCTCGTCGGCGGCGACCGACAGGCGCTTCACCTCGTCGAGCTTGTCGTGCTGCGGCGCGGCCAGCCCTTGACGCTCCTGCGCGAGGCGCTCGCGGCGACCGCGCAGGCCCTTGAGCTGTTCGTCGACGCTGCGGCTCTCCGCGGCCAGCACCTGGATCTGCTGCTGGACCTGCGTGACCTGGGTGCGCTGCTCGTTGGCGCGGCCCTGCGCGGCGCGCACCCGGTCCTCGACCTCGGGCAGCTTCATCGCCTGCTCCTCGGCCTGGGCGGCGAGGATCTCGCTCTGCTCCTCGGCCTGGGCGATCTGGGTGGCGACGTCCTCGAGCTCCACCTGCGCCTGCTCGGCGCGGTCCTGCCACTGCTGGTTCTGCGCCTGCAGTTCGACCAGGCGCTGCTCCAGCCGCTGGCGGCCTTCGACGACGTAGCGGATGCGCTCCTCCAGCCGGCTGACCTCCATCTGCGCCTCGGCCATGCGGCCTTGCGCGGCGTGCAGCTCGTCGCCGGCGCCGTAGTGGGCCTGGCGGAGGGTCTCCAGCTCGGCCTCGAGGTGACGCAACTCGGCCATGCGGGCCTCGAGCGCATTCACCGCCTCCGAGTGCTCGGTCTTCACCCGCGTGGCCTCGCCGGCCGCGTCGCGGTGCTTCAGGAACCACAGCTGGTGCAGCTTCAGCGTGCCCTGCTCCTGCAGGTTGCGGTAGTTCGCGGCGACCTCGGCCTGGCGTTCCAGCTTCTCGAGGTTGTTGTTGAGCTCGCGCAGGATGTCCTCGACGCGGGTCAGGTTCTCGCGCGTGTCGCGCAGCCGGAGCTCGGTCTCGCGTCTGCGTTCCTTGTACTTCGAGACGCCGGCGGCCTCCTCGAGGAACATGCGCAGTTCCTCGGGCTTGGACTCGATGATCCGGCTGATCGTGCCCTGGCCGATGATGGCGTAGGCGCGCGGCCCCAGGCCGGTGCCGAGGAACACGTCCTGCACGTCGCGACGACGCACCGGCTGGTTGTTGATGAAGTAGCTGCTGGTGCCGTCGCGGGTCAGGACGCGCTTGACGGCGATCTCGGTGAACTGGTTCCACTGGCCGCCGGCGCGGGCGCTGGTGTTGTCGAACACCAGCTCCACGCTGGAGCGGCTGGCCGGCTTGCGGTTGCCCGAGCCGTTGAAGATCACGTCCTGCATGGACTCGCCGCGCAGTTCACTGGCCTTGCTTTCGCCCAGCACCCAGCGCACCGCATCCATGATGTTGGACTTGCCGCAGCCGTTGGGGCCGACCACGCCGACCAGCTGCCCGGGCAGCTGGAAGGTCGTCGGATCGGCAAAGGACTTGAAGCCCGAGAGCTTGATCGAGTTCAGTCGCATCGGGTGGGACCACCGGCCGTCGCAGCCGTCACGTGATCTAAGCCTTTGATTTGATTGTGGAAACGCCCCTTGACGGGGCGCTCGATTCGCGGCGGATGATACCATCGCGCCCTTCGCATTCCGGCCCTCGCCGCCCTTTGAAGCAGCGACCGCCCCACTCTCGAATCCACATGGCCAAGACCCCTTCCGCCAAGCCGGCCGCGCCGGCTGCCGTTTCCTCTTCCAAAGCCAAGGACGCCAAGGCGCCCAAGGCTTCCAAGGCGCTGAAGTTCGTCGAGCCGATCAAGGCCGCGAAGAACGTCAAGCCGGACACCGCCGTGCCGCCCAAGATGCGCGACATGCCGCCCAATCCGCCCAGCCGTCCGAGCAAGGAGATCCACGTCTTCCCCAACCCGGCGCCGGAACGCGACTACGTCATCCAGTTCCAGATCCCCGAGTTCACCTGCCACTGCCCGCTGACCGGCCAGCCGGACTTCGCGCACTTCACGATCGACATGATCGCGGACCAGTACTGCGTCGAGCTCAAGAGCCTGAAGATGTACTTCTGGAGCTACCGCGACGAGGGCGCGTTCCACGAGAAGGTGACCAACACCATCCTCGAGGACATCGTGAAGGTCACGAACCCGCGCTTCATCCGCATCACCGCGAAGTGGTACGTGCGCGGCGGCATCTACACGAACGTCGTGACCGAGCACCGCAAGAAGGGCTGGAAGCCGCTGCCGGCGGTGGACCTGCCCGCGCACGGCTTCGAGACCGGCCTGCTGCGCTGAGCGGCTGGGCCAACGGTCGCTGGACCTCACCGAAGCCCGCCGGATGGCCCTGGCCTACGACACGGACACGCAGTTCGTCGCGGTCGCGCTCCGGCGCAGCCGCATCGACGGCTACGGCGTGTTCGCGGCCGAGGTCATCCCCGCCGGCACCCGGCTCGGCCTGCTGACCGGCGAATCGATCACCGTTGCCGAGGCGCGCCGCCGTGCGCAGGAGAGCCAGCGGCTGATGCTGGTGGAGCTCTCCGCGGCGCGGGCGATCGACGCGAGCCGCTCGCAGGACGCGATGCGGTTCACCAACCACAGCTGCCGCCCCAACGCCCGCATCCAGGTCGAGGACGGCGAGATCAGCTTCTTCGCGCTGGGCGATCTCGCGCCCGGCGACGAGATCACCGTCGACTACGGATCGACCCATCACGAGGGACGCCTGCCCTGCCGCTGCGGCGCGCCGGGGTGTCGAGGTTCGCTTTGATCGGCAAGCCTGCGTTGTCGACGCAAGTACCGGGGGCGGCGCGCGTCCCCCTATGATTCCTCGCATGAGCTCCACCCCTGCTTCGCCCCCGGTCCAGCCGCCCGTCAATCCTCGACTGGCGCTGCTGAACCCCTACCCGTTCGAGCGCCTGCGCGCCCTGACCCAGGGCATCGTTCCGAACCCCGACCTCCGGCCGATCTCCCTGGGCATCGGCGAGCCGAAGCATCCGGCGCCCCAGCTCGTCGAAGACGCGCTGATGGCCAACCTCAAGGGCCTGTCCAGCTATCCCGCCACCGCCGGCGAACCCCGGCTGCGCGAGGCCATCGCCGGCTGGCTGCAGCGGCGTTATGCGCTGGCCCTCGATCCCGCCACGCAGGTCCTGCCGGTGAACGGCTCGCGGGAGGCGCTGTTCGCCCTCGCGCAGGTCGTGATCGATCCGTCCCGCCCCGGCGCGACCGTCGTCTGCCCCAATCCCTTCTATCAGATCTACGAAGGCGCCGCGCTGCTCGCGGGCGCGACGCCGGCCTTCGCGAACTCCGACCCGGCGCGCAATTTCGCCGCCGACTGGTCGCGGATCGACGCGGCGACCTGGTCGCGCACGCAGCTGCTGTATGTGTGCTCGCCGGGCAACCCGACCGGCGCCGTCATGCCGCTGTCCGAATGGCAGACGCTGTTCGAGCTCAGCGACCGGTATGGCTTCGTGATCGCCTCGGACGAGTGCTATTCCGAGATCTACTTCCGCGACGGCCCCGACGCCGCCCCGCTGTCGGGCCTGCAGGCGGCCGCTCGGCTCGGCCGCCCGGACTTCCGCAACCTGATCGCGTTCACCAGCCTGTCCAAGCGCTCCAACGTGCCGGGCATGCGTTCGGGCTTCGTCGCCGGCGACGCCGCATGGATCAAGCGCTTCCTGCTGTACCGCACCTACCACGGCTCGGCGATGAGCCCGCTGATCCAGGCCGCCAGCATCGCCGCCTGGAACGACGAGGACCATGTGATCGCCAACCGCGCGCAGTACCGCGCCAAGTTCGCCGCCGTCACGCCGCTGCTGGCCGAGGTGCTGGACGTCGCCCTGCCCGACGCGGGTTTCTACCTGTGGGCGGCCGTGCCAGACGGTAACGATATTGGCTTCGCCCAGGGGCTGCTCGCTCAATACAATGTCGGCGTCCTGCCCGGCAGCCTGCTGGCCCGCGACGCCCAGGGGATCAACCCCGGCGCCGGCCGCATCCGCCTGGCGCTGGTGGCCGAGCAGGCCGAATGCCTGGAAGCCGCCCACCGCATCGTCGCCTTCGTGAAGCAGCTTCAACCGTCGTCCTGACCGTTCACCGCTTCACGCGCCTCGGCCCACACGCATCGCCCGACACGCATCGCCCGACACGCCTCGCTCCCCCACCGCTTTCCGAATCCCCTCGAACACATCCCCGCACCATGACGCAAGACCTGCAATCGATCATCGACCTCGCCTGGGAAGGCCGCGCCAACCTGACCTCCGCCAACAGCCCCGAAGTGCGGGCCGCGGTGGACGAGGTCATCGCCGGCCTGGACGCCGGCACGCTGCGCGTGGCCGAGCGCAAGGCCGTCGGTGAATGGACCGTGCACCAATGGGTCAAGAAGGCCGTGCTGCTGTCCTTCCGCCTGAACGACAACCGCCAGATGGGCGCCGGCGACATGACCTTCTTCGACAAGGTCCCGACCAAGTTCGGCGGCCAGACCGACGAGCAGCTGCGCGCCGCCGGCGTGCGCGTCGTGCCCCCGGCCGTCGCCCGCCGCGGCAGCTTCATGGCCAGGAACGTCGTGCTGATGCCGTCGTACGTGAACATCGGCGCCTACGTCGATGAAGGCACGATGGTCGACACCTGGGCCACCGTCGGTTCCTGCGCGCAGATCGGCAAGCACGTCCACCTGTCCGGCGGCGTCGGCATCGGCGGCGTGCTGGAGCCGCTGCAGGCCAACCCGACCATCATCGAGGACAACTGCTTCATCGGCGCGCGCTCGGAGATCGTCGAGGGCGTGATCGTCGAGGAGAACTCGGTCATCTCGATGGGCGTCTACATCGGCCAGAGCACCCCGATCTACGACCGCGAGACCGACACCGTCTCGTACGGTCGCGTCCCGGCCGGCTCGGTCGTCATCAGCGGCAGCCTGCCGAAGAACGACAAGTACAGCCTGTACGCCGCCATCATCGTCAAGAAGGTCGACGCCGGCACTCGCGCCAAGACCAGCATCAACGAACTGCTGCGCGCGTAATCGGGCCCACCCCCTGCCGGCTGACGCCGGCCCCCTCAGGAGGGGGCGAGCCCCTGTGTCCGGCCACGCCGGACCCAGGGCGCCGCCTGGTGAATACAACGTTTAGGATGCCGGACCGGGTTGTCGGCAAGAAGGGATGGAGATGAGCACGGGAAACATGGAGCGCATCCTGCGCCTGATGGCCGAGAAGGGCGCATCCGACACCTACCTGTCGGCCAACATGCCGGTGCTGATCCGGATCAACGGACAGATGCTGCAGCTGTCGGATCAACTCCTGACCCCGGCGCAGCCGCGTGCGCTGATCTCCGAGGTCGTCGATCCGCAGCACATGTCCGAGCTGGACACCAACGGCGAGCTGAACCTGGCGGTCTCGATCCCCAAGGTCGGCAGCTTCCGGCTCTCGGGCTTCCGCCAGCGCGGCTCGATCGCGGCGGTGTTCCGGCACATCCCGCACGTCATCCCCACGCTGGACAGCCTGGGCCTGCCGCCCATCCTGGCCAAGCTGATCACCGAGAAGCGCGGCCTGATCCTGATGGTCGGCGCGACCGGCACCGGCAAGAGCACCACGCTCGCGTCGATGCTGGAGCACCGCAACCAGACGATGACCGGCCACATCCTCACGATCGAGGATCCGCTGGAATACCTGTTCACCAACAAGCGCTCGCTGGTCAACCAGCGCGAGGTCGGCCGCGACACCGCCTCGCTGCAGATCGCGTTGAAGAACGCGCTGCGCCAGGCGCCGGACTGCATCCTGATCGGCGAGATCCGCGACCGCGAGACGATGACGGCCGCGATCTCGTACGCGCTGTCGGGCCATCTGGTCGTCGCCACGCTGCACGGCAACAACAGCTACCACGCGCTCAACCGGATCATGTCCTTCTACACGCCGGAATCGC
The DNA here is from genome assembly GCF_059415965.1 of Roseateles sp. GW821-FHT09G09. Lineage (NCBI taxonomy): Bacteria > Pseudomonadati > Pseudomonadota > Betaproteobacteria > Burkholderiales > Sphaerotilaceae > Roseateles > Roseateles sp. GW821-FHT09G09. The sequence continues at coordinate 177,184 of NZ_JBWKOG010000010.1, forward strand.
GTCCGGCGATGCTGAACGACCTGGGCGCCGGCCTGAAGGCGGTGGTCTCGCAGCGCCTGGTGCGCGCCGCCGCGGGCGGCCGCGTGCCGGTCACCGAGATCCTGCTGAACACCAAGCTGGTCGCGGAACTGATCGAGCAAGGCGACTTCGCCGGCGTCAAGGAGGCCATGGAGAAGTCGATGGCCGAGGGCTCGCAGAGCTTCGAGGAACACTTCGCCCGCCTCATCACTGACGGCACGATCACCCGCGAGGAAGGCCTGGCCTTCGCCGACTCGCCGACCAACCTGCTCTGGCGCCTGCAGAACGACGGCCCCGGGGTCAAGCCCGGTGGCCCGGGCGCGCCGAAGAAGGAAGAGCCGGCGGAGGACACCGCCAACTTCACCTCCATCACGCTGGACGTGCAGCCGAGCTGACCCCTTGAAACGCCGCAGCCCTGAACGCACCGACGATCCCGACGACCGATGGACGACCTGACCCTCGCACTGCTGGAGCAGTTGATCGCCCGCCCGTCGGTGACACCGGCCGATGCCGGTTGCCTGGAGCTGATCGGCGCGCGCCTGGCCGGCGCCGGCTTCACGCTCGAACGGCTGGACAGCGGGCCGGACGACTTCCGCGTCAGCAACCTGTGGGCGGTGCGTCGCGGCCAGTCGGCGGACGGTCCGCTGCTGGTCTTCGCCGGCCATACCGACGTGGTGCCCACCGGCGACCTCGCGAAGTGGACCAGCGATCCCTTCGTCCCCACCGTGCGCGGCGACCGGCTGTACGGACGCGGCGCGGCGGACATGAAGACCTCGCTGGCGGCCATGGTCGTCGCGGCGGAGGACTTCGCCGCGATGCACCCGGACCACCGCGGCAGCGTCGCCTTCCTGCTCACCAGCGACGAGGAAGGCCCGGCGCGTGACGGCACCGTCGTCTGCGTCGAGCGTCTGCGCGCGCGCGGCGAGCGGCTCGACTACTGCGTCGTCGGCGAGCCGACGTCGGTCGAGCGGCTCGGCGACACGGTCAAGAACGGCCGCCGCGGCTCGCTCTCCGGCAAGCTGCGGGTGATCGGCGTGCAGGGCCACGTCGCCTACCCGCATCTGGCGCGCAATCCGGTCCACCTGGCCGCGCCCGCGCTGGCCGAACTGGCCGTGAGCGAATGGGACGGTGGCAACGCCTACTTCCCGCCGACGACCTTCCAGATCTCCAACCTCACCGCCGGCACCGGCGCCGGCAACGTGATCCCCGGCGAGATGGTGGTGGACTTCAACTTCCGCTTCTCGACCGAATCGACGCCGGACTCGCTGAAGCAGCGGGTGCACGCGCTGCTGGAGCGTCACGGCCTCGCGTACGCGCTCGACTGGTCGCTGTCCGGCGAACCCTTCCTGACGCCGGTGGGCGAGCTGTCGGCCGCGATCAGCGCCGCCATCGAGGCCGAGACCGGCGTGACCGCCGAGTTGTCCACGACCGGCGGCACCTCGGACGGCCGCTTCATCGCCAAGCTCTGCCCGCAGGTGGTGGAATTCGGACCGCTCAATGCGAGCATCCACAAGATCGACGAATACGTGCCGCTGGACCAGATCGCGCCGTTGACGCGCATCTACCGACGCACCCTGGAGAATCTGCTGCTGTGACGCTGTTGGAATTGATCGAGGCCCAGGCCGCCCGCCTCCGTGAGGCGGGCGTTTCGTTTGGGCATGGCACGACGAACGCCTTCGACGAGGCCGCCTGGCTGAGCCTGTGGGCGCTGGACATGCCGCTGGACGCGCTCGATGCGCTCGATGCGCTCGATGTGCACCACGCCGAGGCGGTCGACGACGCCGGCCGCGCGAAGGTCGAGGCCCTGGTGGCCGAACGCATCGCCACGCGCAAGCCCGCCGCCTACCTGACGCGCGAAGCGTGGCTGCAGGGCGTGCCGTTCTACGTCGACGAGCGCGCCATCGTGCCGCGCAGCTTCATCGCCGAGCTGCTGGCCGACGCGACCATCGACGCCTGGCTGTCCGACCACACCCGGCGCGTGCTGGACCTGTGCACCGGCAACGGCAGCCTGGCCGTGCTGGCCGCGATGGCCTGGCCCGATGTGGCGGTCGACGCGATCGACCTGAGCGCCGACGCGCTCGCGGTCGCGGCGATCAATGTCGGGCGTCACCAGCTCGGCGATCGCATCCGACTGCTGCAGGGCGACGGCCTCACGCCGGCGCAAGGCCCGTACGACCTGATCCTGTGCAATCCGCCGTACGTGAACAGCACGTCGATGGCGGCGCTGCCGGACGAATACCGCGCCGAGCCCGAGCTGGCGCTGGCGGGCGGCGCCGACGGCATGGACTTCATCCGTGCCCTGCTCTGCGGCGCGCCCGCGCAGATGACGCCGCACGCGGTGCTGGTCCTGGAGATCGGCAACGAGCGCGAATTTTTTGAAGCCGCCTTCCCGCGACTCGAAGCCGCCTGGCTCGAGACCTCCGCGGGCGAGGACCAGGTCCTGCTGCTGACGCGCGAGGCGCTGGTCGCCGCGGGCTTCGGCCCTGATGACGAACAAGGAGTTTCCCCATGATCACGCTGCGCAACATCGTGCTGCGCCGCGGCACCAAGGTCGTTCTCGATGACGCGAGCGTCGTGCTGCAACCCGGCGAGAAGGTCGGCCTGGTGGGCCGCAACGGCGCGGGCAAGTCCAGCCTGTTCTCGCTGCTGACCGACCGCCTGCACAGCGACAAGGGCGACGTGGAGATCCCGCGCCACTGGGCGCTCGCCGAAGTGGCGCAGCACATGCCCGAAACCGACATGCCGGCCACCGAGTTCGTGCTGGAAGGCGACGTCCGGCTGATGGCCGCGCGCCAGGCGCTGGCCGAGGCCGAAGCCGCCGATGACGGCCACGCCATCGCCGACGCCTATGCGCAGCTGATGGACGCCGGCAGCCTGGACGCGCCCGCCCGCGCGCAGGCGCTGATGATGGGCCTGGGCTTCAAGGGCGCGCAGGTCGATGCGCCGGTCAACAGCTTCTCCGGCGGCTGGCGCATGCGGCTGCAGCTGGCGCGCGCGCTGATGTGCCCGTCCGACCTGATGCTGCTGGACGAGCCCACCAACCACTTGGACCTGGATGCCCTGGTCTGGCTGGAAGCCTGGCTGCAGCGCTATGAAGGCACGATGATCATCATCAGCCATGACCGCGAGTTCCTGGACGCGATCACCAAGGTCACGCTGCATCTGGACGACGCGAAGCTGTACCGCTACGGCGGCAACTACACCGCGTTCGAATCGATGCGCGCGGAGCGCATGCTCCAGCAGCAGCAGGCCTTCAGCAAGCAGCAGGAGCGCATGGCGCACCTGCAGAAGTTCATCGACCGCTTCAAGGCCAAGGCCAGCAAGGCCAAGCAGGCGCAGAGCCGCGTGAAGGCGCTGGAACGCATGGAGCGCCTGGCGCCGGTGCTGACGGCCTCGGACTTCAGCTTCGAGTTCCGCGAGCCGCAGAACCTGCCCAATCCGATGCTGATGTTCGACACGGTCGCGGTGGGTTACGACACGGACGAGGGCGAGAAGGTCATCGTGCGCGGCATCGACCGCTCCGTGCTCGCCGGCCAGCGCTTCGGCATCCTGGGCGCGAACGGTCAGGGCAAGTCGACCTTCGTGAAGACGGTGGCGCGCATGCAGCGCGCGATGGGCGGCACGATCACCGAGGGCAAGGGCTTGTCGATCGGCTACTTCGCGCAGCAGGAGATGGACGTGCTGCGGCCCGACGAAGGCCCGCTGATGCACATGATCCGGCTGGCCAAGGAGGTCAGCCCGAACGCGCGCGAGCAGGAGCTGCGCGACTTCCTCGGCCAGTTCCGCTTCGTCGGGGACATGGTCAACCAGGAGGTGGGCAGCCTGTCGGGGGGCGAGAAGGCGCGGCTGGTGCTGGCGATGCTGGTCTGGCAGCGCCCCAACCTGCTGCTGCTGGACGAGCCGACCAACCACCTGGACCTGCAGACGCGCGAAGCGCTGTCGATGGCGCTCAACGAGTTCGAAGGCACCGTCATGCTGGTCAGCCATGACCGTGCCCTGCTGCGCGAGGTCTGCGACGAGTTCTGGCTGGTGGCCGACGGCAAGCTCGCGCCCTTCGACGGCGACCTGGACGACTACCAGCGCTGGCTGCTCGATCGGTCCAAGGAGGCCGCGAAGCTCGCCAAGGAAGAGGCCAAGCAGGCACTGCGCAGCGCCCGCGCCAGCAGCGCCACAAGCGCCACGAGCGCCGCCCCCGCCGCCCCTGCGCCGTCCCCCGTGGCGGTGGCAGCAGCCCCCGTGCTTGCCGCGCCGGTGGCACCGTCCGCCCCCGTCAAGCGGGAAGACCGCAAGCTCAGCGGACAGGCCCGCCAGAAACTGTCCGAGCAGACACGCCCGCTGCGCAAGGAGATGGAGCAGATCGATACCCGCATGAAGGCGTGGTCGGAAGAGCGCGCCGCGCTTGAAGCGCAGCTCTCCGGCGCCGGCCAGACGTCGGCGCAGATCGCCGACGCCGGAAAGCGCTTGAAGGCCATCGGCGACGAGGTGGAAGCCGCGGAGCTCCGTTGGCTCGAACTCAGCGAACAGGTCGACGCGATCCAGACGACGGGCTGACTCTGCCCCGCGCTTCAGCACGCCCCGGTGATCACGTCCCCGGGGCGTTTTTCATTCTGGAACTTCCGGCGATCGCCGCCCATAGTTCCCGTCAACCACGCTCAAAGACCATTTCAATTGTGCGCAATTGAATTGCTCGCTATAGTTCATCCCATGCCGAACACGACCCGCTTCCATCCGCAGGACACCGCCGCCGCCCCGGCCGCGGTTCGCGCCCTGCCAGTGCCTGCGGGCACGGACTGGCTGAAGCTGGACGTTCAGCTGTGCTTCGCGCTCTATTCGACCTCGCTGGCGATGACGAAGCTCTACAAGCCGCTGCTGGCTCCGATGGGCCTGACCTACCCGCAATACCTGGCGATGCTGGTGCTGTGGGAGACCGACGGCCCGAGCGTCTCTGAACTGGGGCAACGGCTGAACCTGGACTCCGGCACGCTCACGCCGCTGCTCAAGCGCCTCGAGTCGAGTGGTTTCATCGAGCGCCGTCGTGCGCTGACCGATGAGCGTCGCGTCGAGATCCATCTGACGCCGGCCGGCCGCGCACTGCGCGACCAGGCCGTCGCCATCCCTGAACAGCTGGCCTGCGCCAGCGCCTGCGGCCCCGCCGAACTGGAGTCGCTGACAAAGCGCCTGCATGAATTGCGAGCCAACGTACTGACCCACCTGGCTCGCGATCCCGCCGATCCCGTCACTGCGGACGAGGATGGCGAGACCTGACCCCGAGTTGTCCGTTCACCCCCCACCCATCACCACCAAGGAGCCTCACATGGCCATCGAAAAAGCCCTCTACACCGCCACCGCCACCGCCACTGGCGGCCGTCAAGGCACCGCGCAGTCGTCCGACGGCGCGCTGAAGGTCGACCTGTCGACGCCAAAGGAACTCGGCGGCGGCGGCGGTGCCGGCACCAACCCTGAACAACTGTTCGCCGCGGGCTACTCCGCCTGCTTCATCGGCGCGATGAAGGCCGTCTCGGGCCGCAACAAGGTCGCCCTGCCGGCCGAAGTCTCGATCACCAGCGAAGTCGGCATCGGCCCCCACGCCAACAAGCCGGGCGCCTTCGGCATCGCCGTGTCGATGAAGATCTCGGTGCCGGGCATGGACCGCGCCGCGCTGGAGAAGCTGGTCGCCGAGGCGCACGAGGTCTGCCCGTACTCCAACGCCACCCGCGGCAACATCGACGTCACGCTGACGATCGTCTGATCGTCCGGATCCGGCCCCATCCGGATTCGCGATGAAAAAAGCGCCGGCAATGCCGGCGCTTTTTCTTTGGCCCGATTCTTTGGTCCGATGCGGGATCAGCGATGCGCGACGGGATCAGCGCGGCCGCAGCAGCGTGAGCATCAATTCGATGCGCGCCGCCCAGGGCGACAGCGCGGCCGCGGGTTCGTCGCTCGCGCCGACGATGCGCCCCTGCGCGCATCGCGTCGTGCGCCAGACCGGGATGCCGGCGTCCTTGAGCGCCTGGACCGGCGCATCGAGCGCGCGGTTCAGCGTGCCGTTCCCGGTGCAGGCCAGCACCAGCCCCTGGAGCCCCGCGGCACGCCAGGCCTCCAGGGCGCGCGCGTCGGCCCCGCCGTGGCTGACCAGCACCTCGACCCACGGCCAGCGCGAAGCGTCCTCGGGCAGCAAGGTCGCGCTCAAGGCCTCGCCCTGGGGCCAATCGCGGAAGCGGCGCACGATCCCCTCCTCCACCACGGCCAGCGGCCCGGCGTCGGGCCCGGCCTCGAAGGCATCGAGGCGGTAGGTGTGCGTCTTGCGCAGCTCCAAGCCCGACCACACCTTCCCCGCAACGACCGCGACGACACCGCGCACGTCGTCGGCCTCGGCCACGGCCACCGCGTCGAGCAGGTTCTGCGGACCATCCGCCTGGATGGCCGTCGCCGGGCGCATCGCCGCCGTCAGGACGACCGGCTTCTCGGGCGCGAGCACGCGCTGCAGCAGGTAGGCGGTCTCCTCCAGCGTGTCGGTGCCGTGCGTGATCACGATGCCGCGCACCTCGGGGCGATCCAGATGCGCCCGCACCCGGCGCGCGAGGCGGGCCCAGGTCGCGTGATCCATGTCCTTGCTGTCGAGCTGCGCCAGTTGCTCAGCCTCGAGCGCCCTGGCCGCCAGCGCCGGCACCGCGCCCACCAACGCCGCCACCGACAGCGAGCCGGCCTTGTAGCCGACGTTGTCCGTCGCGCGCCCGGAAGCGCCGGCGATGGTCCCGCCGGTGCCGATGATCACGAGGGTCTGCGCCGCACTTTGCAATTTCTCGTCTCCTGTATAAAAATCCAGATGCTGGATGAATTCTCAGGCGGCCTCCGAACCCTCGGGTCGCCTCGTCTTCGACATCCGCCCCTCAATGGAACAAAGGCTTGCTCGTGGACACTCCGCCCAAACTCACCGCCCGGCAACAGCAGATCTTCGATCTGGTCCGCGACAGCATCGAGAGCACCGGCTCGCCACCCACCCGCGCGGAGATCGCGCAGCAACTGGGCTTCAAGTCCGCCAACGCCGCCGAGGAACACCTGCAGGCCTTGGCGCGCAAGGGCGTCATCGAACTGGTGGGCGGCACCGCTCGCGGGATCCGGTTGCCATCGACGGCATTGCGCCAGGTCAATCGCGCGCGGGAGCACAGCCAGTTCGCGCTGCCGCTGGCGAGCCTCGCGCAGCTGACCTTGCCGCTGGTGGGCCGGGTCGCCGCTGGCGCCCCCATCCTGGCCGAGGAACACGTCGAACAGCACTATAGCGTCGACCCCTCGATGTTCTCGAAGGCGCCGGACTTCCTGCTGCGCGTGAAAGGCATGAGCATGAAGGACATCGGCATCGTGGACGGCGACCTGCTCGCCGTGCAGAAGATCAGCGAGGCTCGCAACGGTCAGGTCGTCGTGGCGCGCATCGGGGAAGAGGTCACCGTGAAGCGCTTCCAGCGCCATGCCGACGGCATTCGCCTGCTGCCTGAAAACAGCGACTTCCAGCCGATCGAGGTCAGCCCGGACGAACAGTTTGCGATCGAGGGCCTGGCGGTCGGCCTGATCCGCTCCGGCGGCTTCCACTGAGCGCCAGGATTCCCTCATGAGCGCGCGAAAGACGCACACCAAGGCGGCTTCGGCTGCGGAATGCGCGTCGCTTCGGCAGATTCCCAACATCGGACCGGCGATGGTGCGCGATTTCGAGCGGATGGGGATTCGTCAGCCGGCGGATCTCGTCGGTGCCGATGCCTTTGCGCTGTATCAACGGATCTGCAAACTGACCGGTCAGCGGCACGATCCGTGCGTGCTGGATACCTATATGGCCGCCGTCGATTTCATGAACGGCGGCCCACCACGAGATTGGTGGAGTTATACGGCACAACGAAAGCGCGAATATCCGGATCTTTGATCTCGGACCCGTCGCAGCAAATGTCGCGCAACCAGTGGACGACGCCAGCGAACACACAAAAGAAAAAACCCTGCCGATTTGCATCGACAGGGTTTTAATGCTGGCGGAGTGGACGGGGCTCGAACCCGCGACCCCCGGCGTGACAGGCCGGTATTCTAACCAACTGAACTACCACTCCAGATACGACGCTATTGGGTGCATCGATATCATTTGCGAACAAGTTCTGCTGCAAGCCATCGGCTCCATGCAGAACCGTGATGCAGCCAAGCCTTGTCAAACTTGGCGTCCCCTAGGGGATTCGAACCCCTGTAGCCACCGTGAAAGGGTGGTGTCCTAGGCCTCTAGACGAAGGGGACTGGACTTGCTGTCTCGACTCGAACCGCGTGTACCTTGCAACCATCCCACCCGAAGGTGCTCTGGTGGAGGTAAGCGGGATCGAACCGCTGACCTCTTGCATGCCATGCAAGCGCTCTCCCAGCTGAGCTATACCCCCGAATGCTTTCGCATCGAATCGGTACGCCGCCCGAGTCTCAACTGTGTTGGCGGAGTGGACGGGACTCGAACCCGCGACCCCCGGCGTGACAGGCCGGTATTCTAACCAACTGAACTACCACTCCAGATACTCAAGATCTTTCGATCCGTCGCATCAAACTCATGTCGCTTTGATTCGATCAATTGCTTGATGTCATCGCTGCGTCGATTTCGTTACTGTACCTGATTTTGACAACGATCAAATCGAATTCCAAAGAATTTTTCGATTTTCTCATTCAATCTCTGGTCAGCAACCAAGTTCGAAACTTGGCGTCCCCTAGGGGATTCGAACCCCTGTAGCCACCGTGAAAGGGTGGTGTCCTAGGCCTCTAGACGAAGGGGACTGAACCTTCTTCCCTTGAACCGCGCGCCACGCAAACTGAAGTTTGGTGGAGGTAAGCGGGATCGAACCGCTGACCTCTTGCATGCCATGCAAGCGCTCTCCCAGCTGAGCTATACCCCCTTCGGGGATTCGACCCGGCTTCTTTTCGGCTCTTGAATTTCATCGGGGAGCTCGCGCTCCCCGTTTTGATTCATCGTCTGCCGCTTCGAAGTTCGTTTCGAACGTCGCGCTGTTCAAGCGAGAACGAGAGTATAGATCGAGTTTTAAACGGAACGCAAGCGGTTCAACAAAATTTCTTTGTCGAAAAGTTCCAGCACCGCGTCCACCGACGGGGTCTGCGAACGACCGCAGGCCAGCACCCGCACGGGAATCGCCAATTGCGGCATCTTCAAGCCATGCGCGCCGATGGTTTCCTTGATGGCCCCGCTGATGGCTGCCTTGTCCCACACCGGCAGCGCCTCGAGTTTGTCGGCGAAGGCCAGCACGGCCGGCTTCACCGCATCGGTCAGATGCTGGGCGCGATCGGCCTCGGTCGGCATCACCGGCGACACATACATCGCCAGCCAGTCCGCCAGGGCCACCGTGGTGGCGCAGCGATCCTTGAACAGCGCGCACATCGCTTCCAGGCGCTCCGGCGCGGCAAGTCCGCGCTTGGCGAGTTGGGCAGCGACCAGCGACGCCAAGCGCGCATCGTCCGCCTGCTTGATGTAATGCGCGTTGACCCATTCCAGCTTGGCCGGATCCCATTGCGCGGGGCTCTTGGAAATGTGGGAGCCGTCGAACCAGGACACCAGTTGCGCCACGCTGTAGAGCTCGTCATCGCCGTGACTCCAGCCCAGGCGCGACAGGTAGTTCAGCATCGCTTCGGGCAGGTAGCCGTTCTCCTCGTACGCGGTCACGCTGACCGCGCCGCGGCGCTTGGACAGCTTCAGGCCGTCGTCGCCCAAAATCACCGGGATGTGCCCGAACGACGGCAGCGACGCGCCCAGCGCGTTGAAGAGGTTGATCTGCCAGGGCGTGTTGTTGATGTGCTCGTCGCCGCGGAAGACGTGGGTGATCTTCATGTCCCAGTCGTCGATCACCACCGCGAAGTTGTAGGTCGGCACGCCATCCGGACGCAGCAGGATGAGGTCGTCGATCTCGCGGTTGTTGATCGTGATCGGTCCCTTGACGAGGTCGTCCCAGGTCACGTCGCCGTCGACCGGATTCTTGAAACGCACCACCGGCTCGATGCCCGCGGGGATCGCCGGCAGCGTCTTGCCCGCTTCCGGACGCCACGTGCCGTCGTAGCGACGCTTCTCGCCGCGCGCCTCCTGACCCGCCTTCATCGCGGCGAGCTCCTCGGGCGAGCAATAGCAGCGGTAGGCGGTGCCCGTCGCGATCATCTGCTCGATCACCGCGTGATAGCGCGCCAGGCGCTGCATCTGGTAGACCGGACCTTCGTCGTACGCGAGGCCCAGCCACTTCATCGATGCCAGGATCTGGTCGACCGAATCCTGCGTCGAGCGCGCGACGTCGGTGTCCTCGATGCGCAGCACGAATTCGCCGCCGTGGTGGCGCGCATAGGCCCACGAGAAGAGCGCCGTGCGCGCCGTGCCGAGGTGCAGGAAGCCCGTCGGCGACGGGGCGATGCGGGTGCGGACCGGGGTGGAGGGAGTCGTCATAGGGAATTCAAACCGCGGGCCAGATCGGCCTTGATGTCTTCGATGTCTTCCAGGCCGACCGCGACGCGGATCAGGCTCTGCGTGATGCCGGCCGCCTGGCGTTGCGGCTCGGTGAGCCGGCCGTGCGAGGTGCTGGCCGGATGCGTGATGGTGGTCTTGGTGTCGCCGAGGTTGGCGGTGATCGAGCAGATCTTCGTCCGGTCGATCACGTGGAAGGCGACGGCACGGCCGTTGTCGTCCGCACGGCCCTTGACGATGAACGACACCACCGCCCCACCCTGCCCGCCTTGCTGGCGCATCGCCAGCGCGTGCTGCGGATGCGACTTCAGGCCCGGGTAGTAGACGCGCTCGACGGCGGGATGCGCCTCCAGCCATTCGGCCAGCACCGCGGCGCTGGCGGTCTGCGCCTTCATGCGCACCGACAGCGTCTCCATGCCCTTGAGCACGACCCAGGCGTTGAACGGCGACAGCGACATGCCCACCGACCGCATCACCGGCGTGAACACCTCGTCGACGTGTTTCGCGGAGGCGCAGATCGCGCCCGCGATCACGCGGCCCTGGCCGTCGAGGTACTTGGTGCCGGAATGGATGATGAAGTCCGCACCCATCTTCGCCGGCTGCTGCAACGCGGGGGAGGCGAAGCAGTTGTCGACGGCCAGCAGCGCGCCATGCGCGTGCGCGATGTCCGCCAGCGCGGCGACGTCGCAGACCTCGGTCAGCGGGTTGGTCGGCGTCTCGGCGAACAGCAGCCTGGTATTGGGCTGCAACGCGTTCTTCCACTCGGTCAGGTCGGTCTGCGACACGAAGGTCGTCTGGACGCCGAACTTCCCGAACTCGCCCTGCAGCAGCTTGATCGTCGAGCCGAACACCGAGCGCGAGCAGACCACATGGTCGCCTGACTTCAGCAGGCCCATGACCAGCAGCATGATCGCCGACATGCCCGACGAGGTCGCGATGCAGGCCTCGGTGCCTTCGAGCGCGGCAAGCCGGCGCTCCATCATCATCACCGTCGGATTCGAGAAGCGGCTGTAGACGAAGGCCTCTTCCTCGTTGGCGAATCGGCGCGCGGCGGTGGCCGCGTCCGGGTGCACGAAGGAGCTGGTCAGGTACAGCGCTTCCGAGTTCTCGCCCCAGGGCGACGGCGGCAGGCCTTCGCGGACGGCGAGCGTGTCCATCCGGACATCCGCCGGCAGGTCCACGCGCGGGATGCCGCCCTTCTTGTCATTCCCCATCACTGGTCTCCACCGCTCTGCAGCGCCAGACGGCTGCGTGCCGGCAGGTCCTCTTCCTCGGGCTGGGACTTGCGCTGCGCCTGCATGGTCGCGAAGTCCTCGACCGACACGTCGCCGGTGATGTAGGTGCCGTCGAAACAGGAGGCCTCGAAGCCGTTCAACCCCGGACGGAGCTGGCCGACCACGCGCTTCATCGCGTCGACGTCCTGGTAGATCAGCGCGTCGGCGCCGATGAACTGGCGGATCTCCTCGATCGAGCGGCCATGGGCGATCAGCTCTTCCTTGGTCGGCATGTCGATGCCGTAGACGTTGGGGAAGCGCACCGGCGGCGCGGCCGAAGCCAGGTAGACCTTGTTCGCGCCGGCCTCGCGGGCCATCTGGACGATTTCCTTGGACGTCGTGCCGCGCACGATGGAGTCGTCGACCAGCAGCACGTTGCGGCCCTTGAACTCGAGGCCGATCGCATTGAGCTTCTGGCGCACCGACTTCTTGCGCGTGGACTGGCCCGGCATGATGAAAGTCCGGCCGACGTAGCGGTTCTTGACGAAGCCCTCGCGGTACGGCTTGCCGATGCGGTGCGCGAGCTGCATCGCCGACGGGCGGCTGGATTCTGGGATGGGGATGACGACGTCGATCTCGCTCGGCGGGATCGTCGAGATCAGGCGCTGGGCCAGCGTCTCGCCCATGTTCAGGCGGGCCTGGTAGACCGAGATGCCGTCCATCACCGAGTCCGGGCGCGCCAGGTAGACGAACTCGAACATGCAGGGATTCAGCGTCGGGTGCTCGGCGCACTGCTGCGTGTGGACCGTGCCGGCGGTGTCGATGAACAGGGCCTCGCCGGGCGCGAGGTCGCGCGTGAGCACGTGGCCGGTGCCTTCGAGTGCCACGCTCTCGCTGGCGACCATGACCTCGCCGTCGGCCGCCTGCCCGAAGCACAGCGGGCGGATGCCGTACGGGTCGCGGAACGCGAGCAGACCGTGGCCGGCGATCAGCGCGATCACGGCGTAGGAGCCCTTGATGCGCTTGTGCACGGTGCCCACGGCCTTGAAGATCTGCGCCGGTGTCAACGGCAGGTCGCGGCCGGCCATCTCGAGCTCATGCGCGAGCACGTTGATCAGGACCTCGGTGTCGCTCTCGGTGTTGATGTGGCGGCGATCGACGTCGAACAGCTCGGCCTTCAGCGCATGCGCGTTGGTCAGGTTGCCGTTGTGGACCAGCACGATGCCGTAAGGCGCGTTGACGTAGAACGGCTGCGCCTCTTCCTCGGAATAGGCGTTGCCAGCCGTCGGATAACGGACCTGGCCGAGGCCGACGCTGCCGGGCAGCCCGCGCATGTTGCGGGTGCGGAACACGTCGCGCACCATGCCGCGCGCCTTGTGCATGAAGCACTTCTGACCCTGCATCGTGACGATGCCGGCCGCGTCCTGGCCGCGATGCTGCAGCAGCAGCAGCGCGTCATAGATCAGCTGGTTGACCGGCGCCTTGGAAATCACACCGACGATGCCGCACATGGGAGGTCCTTAATGCTTCGGGAACAGGAGGAAAACGACGAGAAAACGACGAAAGAACAACGAGAAAGGCGACGGCCGGAGCGTTCGTGACGCTCAGGCCGGAATGTAGTCCTGCAGGGCCGCGGGCAACAGCGGCTTCACCTGCGTGAGGGTGGCTTGCAGCCAGGGAGCGATCCGGGATTCCGCCCATGGGCGCGACCGCACGGCCGGGGTCATGTCGACGATGACGGTCGCCAGCAGCGCCAGCAACGCCGCGCGCAGCACGCCGAAGGCCGCGCCGCCGAGCCGGTCCAGCACGCCCAGCGGCGTCGCATGGATCAACGCGCGGATCAGCTTCGCGCCCAGGCCCCAGATCAGCAGCACCAGGATGAAGGCCAGCACCAGGCCGACCGCGTGGATCAGCGCCGGGCCGATCTTCTCCGCCGGCAGCAGACCTTCGATGAACGGTGCCACGAAGGGCGAGGCCGCATAGGCCACCAGCCAGCCGGCGATGGTCATCAATTCGAACACCAGCCCGCGCCACGCGCCCAGCAGGACGGAGATGACGAGCAGGCTCAGCAGCGCGAGGTCGACCCAGTTCATCGCGGTGATCGGACGTGCGCTGAGGTGTGTTCATGGTCGTGCAGCATCGTGACGTGCTCCGTGCCGGCCCGTCAGAGCGTCAGCACGGCCGACGACAGCCCGCCGCCGCGGACCTTCGCCGCGACCTTGTCCGCCTCGTCCCTCGAATTGAACGGTCCCACCCGCACGCGGATGCGCTTGCCGTCCGCCGTGTCGACCGCCTGCGTGTAGGTCTTGAGGCCCATGCGCTCGACCTTCGCGCGAACGTCCTGCGCCGCCTTGCCGTCGGCGTAGGCGCCGACCTGCACGATGAACCGCGCGCCGGAAGCGGCGGCTTCCGGCTTCTTCTCGGACGATGAACGCCCGTCCAGCAGCGCCTGCGCGCGGGCGGCATCGGCCGAGCGCGTGTCCGGCTTGGATTCCGGCTTCGGATCGGGCTTGCGTTCCGGCTTGGCTTCGACCTTGGCCTCGGGCTTGCGCTCCGGCTTGGTCTCGGGTCGGGCCTCGGGCTTGTGCTCAGGCTTGGTCTCGACGCGCGCCGGGCGGGCCGGCTCGGCGATGGTCGCGCGCTCGTCGGGCTTGGTGTCCATGCGCGTCGGCGGCATGGCCTGGGCGACCTGGTCAGCCACTGGATCACGCGGCGCTTCCGGCGGCGGGACCGCCCGGTCGGCGGCGGCCTGCTCGGCGGACTCGGTGATGATGCCGCGACCGGCGTCGCCGCCGGCGGTCTGGCCGCGGGAGGTGGGCGCGGTCGGCGCGGGAATGGTCAGCGGCGTCGCGCCGTCCTTGCGCGGGATGTCGATGGGCAGGTCGACCGGGATCGGACGCGGCTGGGTCTCGAACAGCAGCGGGAACACGATCACCGCGACGCCCACCAGCACCGCGGCGCCGATCAGGCGCCGGCGTGCCCGCAGGCGCAGTTGCTGGACATCGTCGACGGCCTCCGCGCCGCCGCGGGAACGCCCCCGTCCGCCATCGCCGGAACGGCCCCGTTCACCACGATCGCCGCCTCGGTCGCCGGAGTCGTTCGCTTCGCCGCGCTTCAGGAAGGACAGAAAACCCATGTACTCGGAGAACCTGGTTGATGCCGCGCCGTCGCCGCGGGAGTGCCCTCGGGACCCAGGGCCCCGGAGCGGAAAGCGGCCCCTCCGTAGGTACGGACAGGGCCGCCGACTTCAACTGCGAGAGATTCGAATGCAGCGTTGCGATGCGCTCACTGCCGCGTCCGTCAAGCGTCGGATTCCGGCTGGACGCCGCCGCCCAGTCTCGGGATGCCGTTCTTGAGCACGCCGCCCACGGTGAAGAACGAACCGAAGACCAAAATTCTATCAGCGGGGTCCGCCTCGGCCGCCGCTGCGGCCAGGGCCGACGCGGGGTCCGGATGCAGCGAGGCGCCCACCGCCTTCGGCGTCTGCAGCGTGCCGGCCGCCCGCGCCTCGTCGAAACGCGTCCGCAGCGCCTGGGCGGTCGCCGCACGCGCGATCGGCAAGTCGCAGAAATGCCAGTGGTCGATCAGCGGAGCGATGCGCGCCAGGATGTTGGCGAGGTCCTTGTCCGCCATCGCGCCGAAGACGGCACGGGTGCGCGGGTAGAAACCCATCTGGTCGAGGTTCTGCGCCAGCGCGGCCACGGCGTGCGGGTTGTGCGCCACGTCCAGCACCAGCATCGGCGAGCCCGGGATCACCTGGAAGCGCCCCGGCAGCTCGACCAGCGCCAGCCCCGCGCGCACGGCCTGCGCGGAGATCGGGAGACGCTCGTACAGGGCCTCGAACACCGCGAGCACGCCGGAGGCGTTCAGCAACTGGTTGACGCCGCGCAGCGCCGGGTAGGACATGCCGCTGTAGCGCCGCGCGCGTCCGGCCCACTGCCATTGCTGGCGATCGCCCGAATAGCTGAAATCGCGCCCGAGTTGGCGCACTTCCGCGCCGATCGATTCGGCGTACGCCGCGATCGAGGCCGGCGGCATCGGATCGGACACGATCGCCGGCTTGCCGGGCCGCATGATGTGCGCCTTCTCGCGGCCCACGGACTCGCGGTCCGGGCCGAGGTACTCGGTGTGATCCAGGTCGATGCTGGTGATGACGCTGCAGTCCGCGTCGATCACGTTCACCGCGTCCAGGCGCCCCCCCAGGCCGACCTCCAGGATCACCAGGTCCAGCGGCTCCGACGCCAGCTTGTGGAGGATCGCCAGCGTCGTGAATTCGAAATAGGTCAGCGCCAGGTCGCCGCGGGCCTGCTCCACGGCTTCGAAGTGCGGCAGCAGCGCTGCGGCATCGACCGGGCGGCCGCCGACGCGGCAGCGTTCCTGGAAGTGCACCAGATGCGGCTTGATGTAGAGGCCGACGCGGTACCCGGCCTGCAGCGCGACGCTTTCCAGCATCGCGCAGGTCGAGCCCTTGCCGTTCGTGCCCGCGACCATCACGACCGGCGTGTCCGGGCCGAAGTGCAGGTTCAGGCGCTGGCGCATCTCGGCGACGCGCGCCAGCGTCATGTCGATCTCTTTCGGGTGAAGCCGCTCGCAGCGGGCCAGCCAGGCGTCGAGCACCTGCTGCGCATCTCCGCCGGGCACCAGCACGGGAATGGAAAGATCGTTCGGAGGGGACGAATCTGGCGAAGAGGATGGCAAAGAGGATGGCGAAGAGGAGGACATCAGGAATTCCAAGGCTCAAATGAAGACGGCCAGACCGGGCGTGGTCTGGCCGTGCTGAGTGCCGTCACCACCCCCGGGGTGGTTCGCCGTCGCGACGTCAGGCGACCGCGTCGGAGCTCTGCCGCTGCAGGATGGCCAGGTTGCGAGCGATGACCTCGCGCAGCTTGCGGCGGTCGACGATCATGTCGATGGCGCCCTTCTCCATCAGGAACTCGGCGCGCTGGAAGCCGGGAGGCAGCTTCTCGCGCACGGTGTTCTCGATCACGCGCGGGCCGGCGAAGCCGATCAGCGCCTTGGGTTCGGCGATGACGATGTCGCCGACGAACGCGAAGCTCGCCGACACACCGCCCATGGTCGGGTCGGTCAGCACGCTGACATAGGGCAGCTTCGCCTTGGCCAGGCGCGTGAGCGCGGCGTTGGACTTGGCCATCTGCATCAGCGACAGCAGCCCCTCCTGCATCCGCGCGCCGCCGGTGGCGGTGAAGCAGATGAAGGGGGTCTTCTGTTCCAGCGCGGCCTCGACGCCACGCGCGAAGCGCTCGCCGACCACGGAGCCCATCGAGCCGCCCATGAAGTCGAACTCGAAGCAGGCCGTCACGACCGGGATGCTCATCACCGCGCCGCCCATGACGACCAGGGCGTCGGTCTCGCCGGTCGATTCCAGCGCTTCCTTGAGCCGGTCCGGATACTTCTTGCTGTCCTTGAACTTCAGCGCGTCCACGGGCAGCACTTCCTGGCCGACCTCGTAGCGGCCCTCGCCGTCCAGGAACGCGTCCAGGCGGGCGCGGGCGCCGATGCGGTGGTGGTGACCGCACTTGGGGCAGACGTTGACGTTCTGCTCGAGGTCGGTCTTGTACAGCACCGTTTCGCAGGACGGGCACTTGATCCACAGGCCTTCCGGCACCGTGCGGCGCTGGTCGGGGTCGGTCTGCTGGATCTTCGGGGGAAGCAGTTTCTCAAGCCAACTCATGGCGGGCTCCTATGTCTATCGCCAGGCGCGCAACGGGGCCGCTCGCCCCGTCAGGCGTCCAGCGCGGCGCGGATGTCTCGGATGAAGGCCGCCGCCTGGATCGCGACATTATCCCTTGTCTGGGACTCGATCAGCTGGACGAGGGCCGAACCGATCACCACCGCGTCCGCATGGCGCGCCACGGCGGCCGCGGTGGCCCCGTCGCGGATGCCGAAACCGACCCCCAGCGGGATGCTCACGTGCTTGCGCAGGCGGGGCATCGCGTCGGCGACGGCGCCGGTGTCCAGGTGGCCGGCGCCGGTCACGCCCTTGAGGGAGACGTAGTAGACGTAGCCGCTGGCGAGCTGGCCGATGCGGGCGACGCGCTCGTCGGTGGAGGTCGGCGCGAGCAGGAAGATCGGATCCAGCCCCTGCCCCTTGAGCGCGGCGGCGAAGGCCTCGGACTCCTCGGGCGGGTAGTCGACGATCAGCACGCCGTCGACGCCCGCGGCCTTGGCCTCGGCGACGAAGCGCGCCAGGCCGAAGCGCTCGACCGGGTTCGCGTAGCCCATCAGCACGACGGGCGTCGCGTCATCCTGCCGGCGGAAGTCGCGGACGATCTCCAGCACATGCGTCAGCGTGATGCCCTTGGCCAGCGCCCGTTCGCTGGCCTTCTGGATCACCGGCCCGTCGGCCATCGGGTCGGAGAACGGCACGCCGAGTTCGATCACATCGGCGCCGGCCTGGGCCATCGCCAGCATCAGCTCGACGGTGACGTCCGCATACGGGTCGCCGGCGGTGACATAGGGGATCAGCGCCTTGCGGCCTTGGGCGCCCAGACGGGCGAAGGTGGCGGCGATGCGGCTCATTGCGCAGCTCCCTTCACGGCGTGGCCGGCCATCGACGGCCGGTCGAAGTACTCGGCGCCCGACAGGTCGGCGACGGTGCCGATGTCCTTGTCCCCGCGGCCGGACAGGTTGACCAGCAGGTGCTGGTCGGGCCGCATCGTCGGCGCGAGCTTGATCGCGTGCGCCAGCGCGTGGCTCGACTCGAGCGCGGGGATGATGCCCTCGGTGCGGCACAGCCGGTGGAAGGCGGCGAGCGCCTCGGCATCGGTGGCGCCGACGTATTCGGCGCGGCCGATGTCCTTCAGGTAGGCGTGCTCGGGGCCGACGCCGGGGTAGTCCAGGCCGGCGGAGATCGAGTGCGTCTCGATGATCTGGCCCGCGCCGTCCTGCAGCAGGTAGGTCCGGTTGCCGTGCAGCACGCCGGGAGACCCGGCGCTCAGCGTCGCCGCATGCTTGGGCGTGTCGACGCCCTGCCCCGCGGCCTCGACGCCGATCAGGCGCACGTCCGCGTGCGGGATGTACGGATAGAAGATCCCGATCGCGTTGCTGCCGCCGCCGACGCAGGCGATGACGGCGTCGGGCTGTCTGCCGGTCATCTCGGGCATCTGCACGAGGCACTCGTCGCCGATGACGCGCTGGAAGTCGCGCACCATCATCGGATACGGGTGCGGGCCGGCCACGGTGCCGATGATGTAGAAGGTCGACTCGATGTTGGTGACCCAGTCGCGCATCGCTTCGTTGAGCGCATCCTTCAGCGTCTTCGAGCCCGACTCCACCGGCACGACGCGCGCGCCCAGCAGGTGCATCCGGTAGACGTTGGGCGACTGGCGCTTCACGTCCTCGGAGCCCATGTACACCACGCACTCCATGCCGTAGCGGGCGCAGATCGTCGCGGTGGCGACGCCGTGCTGGCCGGCGCCGGTTTCCGCGATGACACGCTTCTTGCCCATGCGGCGGGCCAGCAGCGCCTGGCCGATGGTGTTGTTGACCTTGTGCGCGCCGGTGTGGTTCAGGTCCTCGCGCTTGAGGAAGATCTGCGCGCCGCCGAGCTCGCTGCTCAGTCGCTTGGCGTGATAGATCGGACTCGGCCGGCCGACGAAGTGCGCCAGCTCGTACTGGAACTCGCGGATGAACTCCGGGTCCTGGCTGTAGCGGGCGTAGGCCTCGTTGAGTTCGTCGAGCGCGTGGATCAGCGTCTCGGCGACGAAGCGGCCGCCGTAGTAGCCGTGAGCGTTTTCCGTGGACACGGGGCCGAAACGGCCTTGCGCGTCAGGCTGCGCATAGCCCGCGAGCGGGCCGGTCACGAACGGGGTCGCGGAGGGATTCAGAGTCTTGGACATGAGGGGTCCTCAATGAGGATGCCCGCGCGCGAATCCGCAGGGGCCGCACGGAGCGACCAGGAGCGGGGATTCAAGCCGACTTCAGGCGGTCGGCCTCGCGCACGGCATCGCAGAACTGGCGGATCTTGCCGGCGTCCTTGAGGCCCTTGGAGGCCTCCACGCCGGAGCTGACGTCAACGGCCCAGGGCCGCACCTTCAGCACGCCATCGATCACGTTGGCTGCACTCAACCCACCAGACAAAACGACCGGAGAGGGAACGCTTGGAGGCAGCAGTGACCAATCGAAGACCTTTCCGCCGCCACCGTAGCCGTCGACGAAGGCGTCGACCAGCACGGCCTGGGCGTGGGAGAACCGAGACGCGAAGTCTAGCAAATCGAAGCCCGGCGCCATCCGTGCTGCGCGCAGATAGGGACGCGCCCAGCGGTCGCAGTCCTCGGGCGTTTCGTCGCCGTGGAACTGCAGCGCCAGCGTCGGGATCGCGGCCAGCGCCGCCTGGATCGCCTCGGGCGACGCGTTGACGAACAGCCCCACCGGCGTCACGAACGGCGGCAGACGCCGCGCCAGTTCGGCAGCGCGCTCGATGCTGACGGCGCGCGGGCTGTTCTCGTAGAAGACCAGACCGATCGCGTCGGCGCCCGCCTCGACGGCAGCATCGACATCGGCTTCGCGGGTCAGTCCGCAGATCTTGATTCGGGTGCGGGTCATGTCGGATTCGTTCGATACGGCATCAAGGCAGCCAGTCCATCGCCGCCGTGTGGCGCGGCAGGTTCAGGTGATCGTCGTAGCTCGGGCCGACGAAGTACAGCCCGTCCGGCGGAAAGGTCGGCGCCGCGGCATCGCGGGAGCGCGCGGCGAGCACCTGGTCCATCCACGACGGCGGTTTCTGCCCGGCGCCGACGGCGATCAGGCAGCCCATGATGTTGCGGATCATGTGATGCAGGAAGGCGATGCCGTCGAACTCGAAGCGCCAGTACGGGCCTCGCTTGTGGATCTCGATGCCGCGCAGGATCTTCACCGGCGATGCCGCCTGGCACTCGGCGGAACGGAAGGAACTGAAGTCGTGTTCGCCGACCAGCCGCGAGGCCGCGTCGCGCATCGCGTCGCCGTCCAGCGGACGGAAGGTCCAGCCGACCCCGCCGGCCTGGATGGAAGGCCGCACGTTCGACTCCAGCAGCAGGTACCAGTAGCGGCGGCCGCGCGCCCAATTGCGCGCATGGAAGTCCTCGCCGGGAAACGCGGCCCACTGGACCGCGATGTCGCGCGGCAGATAGCGGTTGACGCCACGGACCCACGAGAACACCTCGCGCTCCACCGGCGAGTCGAAGTGGACGACCTGGTTCAAGCCGTGGACGCCGGTGTCGGTGCGGCCGGCGCAGATCGTGCGGACCGGCTGCGCGACGAACTGCGCCAGCGCCGACTCCAGCGCGTCCTGGACAGTGCCGCCGCCGGGCTGGCTCTGCCAGCCCTTGTAGGCCTCGCCGCGGTAACTCACGCCCAGCGCCACGCGCATGCGGATCTCCGGATCTCAGGGAAAGTGAACGCCAAAAAGGAAAGGCGCCCGGCCAGGCCGAGCGCCTTGTCGTGAACCGCTCGCAGTGTAACGAAGCCGGTCTGCGCAGCTGATCAGTGAGCGGATTGACGGGCTGATCAGCGGAGCTGGTCCAGCATCTGCTGGGCGCGGGCGCGCATCGGGCCGTCGGCCTTGCCGACCAGCTCCTGCAGCACGTCGCGAGCGCCTTCGGTGTCGCCGATCTGGCGGAACTCCTCGGCCAGTTCCAGCTGACGCTGCAGCGCCTCGTCGTCGTTCGGGTCGATGCTGTCGAGGTCGACGCCCAGGTCGTCCAGGCTCATCGTGTCCCGTGCCACCGGCTTGGCCTCGGGCAGCGCGTCCAGATCCGGCAGATCGATCGACGTGACGTCCTCGATCTCGTTCACCTTGCCGAGGGTGCGCTCGTCACGGCTGGCGGGCGCGTCGGTCGGCAGATCCAGGTCGATGCTCGACAGGTCGAAGTCCAGCGACGAGGGATCCTGCGCAGGGGCCGAGGCCGGCGTGCTGCCGCCCAGGTCGTCCAGATCGCCGAGGTCGAACTCGAGTTCACGGGCGCTGGCGGCGGTTGGTGCCGGCGGCGGCGTGCTCAGGTCCAGATCCATGTTCATGGGCGCCTGGCTGGCGGCCGACGGCAGCGCCTGCGTGGCGGCCATCGCCGGAGCCGGCGCGGGCGGCGAACCCAGGTCCAGATCCAGATCCAGGTCCATCAAGCTGGACGGGCCGCCATCGCGCGGGGTGGCCGCGACACCCGCCGCGGCGGTCGCCGCGGCGCGGGCCAGCGCGCCACCGCCGGGATGCGCCAGACCGGTCGCGGGCAGCGTGCTCGCGTTCATCGGCTCGGGACGCTCGTCGTCGTTCTCGAACATCGTCGGCGCACCGCCGGGCTGGTACAGCGGATTTTCCGGATCGGCCTGGCGGCCGAGTTCCTGGACCTTCGCCCAGTCCTCGCCTTGCCCCTTCGTCTCGGCATACAGCTGCACGGCCAGTTGCTCGAAGCCCTTGATGTCGCGGCGCTTGCCGTAGACCTCCAGCAGCTTCAGGCGGATGGCCAGACGCTCCGGATTCGCGCGCAGCGCTTCCTTCAGGATTTCCTCGGCCTGCAGGTCGCGGCCGTAGGCCAGGTAGACGTCGGCTTCGGCGACCGGATCGACGTCGCCGATCGCATCGAGCTGGCTCAGCGAATAGCTCATCGACGACTGGCCGGTCGTCGACGCATCGCGCGTGTCGACGCGTTGGCCGCCGCTGTGACCGAAGAACGAATCCGGCGCCAGACGGCTTTCCGCGAAGGCGGTTTCGGAACGCGAGGCCGCGTCGCGGCGCGCGCGCCAGCGGTTGTAGCCGATGCCGCCGGCGATCACGGCCAAGGCAGCGACGAGCGCGGGCAGGTAGTCGCTCAGCGAGTCCAGGAAGCCGGGTTCTTCAGGTTCGGGCCTGGGCGCCGGCACGGCGCGCGGTGCCGAGGCGGCGAGCGGGCGCGACGCCGCGGCTTCAGCCACGGCGGCCGATGCCGGTGCGGAAGCGGCGGGCGCCTCCGATGCAGCCGCCGGCACGTTGGCGGCGACGGTCACCGGCGGCACCACCGCCGGGGCGGGGGCCGGAGCCGGTGCGGGCGTCGGAGCCGGCGTGGGCGCGGGCGCCGGCGCGGCGGCCGTGGTCGGCGCAGTATTCGGCTTCGAGGCGGCGCTCGACAGCTTCTTCAGCTCTTCGACGTTGCGCGTCAGCTCGGCCACTCTGGCCGCCGAATCCTTTTTCTCGGTGTCCTTCGACACCTTGGACTCGACGCCGGGCACGCCGCTGGGCTTGCTCAGGGTCAGCTTGTCCGGTGCCGCCGAGTTGGCGGGCTTGCGGTCTTCGACGGCGGCCTGCACCGAGCCCTTGGCCTGCCGGCTGTTCTCGTCGGCCTTCAGGGCCGGCGCGCCTTCCGCCAGACGCTGGCGGTAACCGCCGAAATCGCTGCTCTGCGCCTGGATGACGCGGCGCGCTTCCTGCGGCGTGATCGACTGGACCGACTCGCTGCCCGGCACCGACAGGACGGCGCCCGACTTCAGCCGGTTCATGTTCTGGTTGATGAACGCGTCCGGATTGCTGCGGTACAGGCCGACCAGCATCTGGTCCAGCGAGACGCCGGACGGCTGGGTGCGACCCGCGATGCGCGACAGCGTATCGCCGGGTTGCACGGTGTACTCAGAGCCGGGCGTGGCCGGCGCGGCGGGCGACGGGGCCGGCGGCGACGGACGCGGCGCGCGGGCCGTGGCG
>NZ_JBWKOG010000011.1:0-163472 GCF_059415965.1 Roseateles sp. GW821-FHT09G09
TCTCGGAGGACTTCGATCAACCGGGCGTCGCGGATCGCTGGTGGGCCGAGCCGGGCTGGTCGCTGGCGACGACGGAGTCGGTCGGTGCGGGGAGCCAGGCGGCGCTTGCGAAGCTGCTGCCGACGCTGCTGGATCCAGTGCGGGATCGAACGACTCGCTACGTCTATGATGCAGCCGGCCGCCCCGTCTACACCCTCGATGCCATCGGCGGTGTGACCCGCCAGCGTTTCGACGCCGAGGGCGGACTCATCGAGGCGATCCGCTACGGCCGCCGTTACAGCGGCGCAGCGGACCTCGCGACGCTCGACGCGTTCTACGCGGGCGCGTCCAACCAGACGAGCCTCGATCGCAGCACGCGCTACGTGCTGGACGATCTCGGTCGAACTCGTTTCACCATCGATGCGCTGGGTGGCGTTGTCGAGACGATCTACGGCACGTTCGGCGAGGTCGCCCGGACCATCGCCTACGACACGGCCATCAACCCGGCGGCGATCACCGATGGCACGTCGCCGTCTTCGGTCCAGGCGCTGCTGCCCGTCAGTCTCGCCAATGCGCGCGAGACCATCTTCACTTACGACGCCGAGAGGCGTCTGCGTTTCACCGCGACCTCGCAACGCAGCGACAGCGGAGCCAAGTACTTCAGCGTGAGCGAGCGTCGGTATGACGAGTTCGGTCTCGTCGTAGCCACGACTGACTACGCCACGACGCTGGCGTTGCAAGACCTTCCCTCGGTTGCCTCCAGCGATCAGATCGCCGCACGCCTGGTGCGGACCAGCCAGGACCGCACGCGCAGCCTGAGCTACGACGCGGCCGGTCGAGTGAAGTCCAGCACCGACGGCGAAGGTTTCATCGAGTCCTATGAGTACGACGCGTTCGGCAACAAGACGCGCTACATCAATCAGGCGGGTTCGGTCTTCGACTACGCCTACGACGCGGCCGGGCGCCTCACCCTCGAGACCTCGCCGCAAGTGGTTCTGGGCAACGTCAGCGACATGCAGCAACGCCCGAACAGCCAGGAGAGCGTGAAGACGAGCATGAGCTACAACGCGTTCGGACAGCTGGCTTCGCGGACTGAAGCCGTCGGACGTCCGGAGCAGCGCACGACGCGCTACGAGTATGACGCGCTGGGGCGCCAGACGGTCGTCCGATACGAGGCCGTGGGAACCTATGAAGCTGGCGCCGACAACGCGAGTGTCAATGGCGCCAACGGGACGATCTCGCGCACGGAGGTGCTTCTCGAGACCTACTCGCAGACGGTTTACGACGTCTTTGGCCAAGCCGTCATCAACCGCGATGTCGGCGGTGCCCTCAGCTACAAGACCTACGACAAGCTGGGACGGCTGATCAACGAGGTCGATGGCAACCACGGCGTGACCACGCACTACTACTCCGCGGTGGTTGGCGAGTACAGCGGATTCACGCGCCTGAGCGAGACCGCGGCGTTCTCCGACAGCCTCGGCCTCAGTGCGGCGGCCATCGACGCTGCAGTCGCCGCGATCACCAACGCGGGAACGCCGCGCAGTTCGTCGAGCTACTTCGACAGGCTGGGGCGCATCGTGGCGAGCTATGACAAGGTCAGCCGCTCGGATCTCACAGGGGCTGCCTTCAGCTACGACTCGACGCTCAATGCCTGGGGAAACTGGGTCGGACTTGTCGAATACGGCTACAACGCCTTTGGCGAAGTTGTCCAGCGCGCCGAACTGCTGGATCGGTCCAGCTATCGCTACGCCCGCACGCGTTATGTCTACGACCAGCAGGGGCAGGTCGTCCGCGAAGTCAACGCCGAGGGCTACGTGACTCAGCACGAGCGCAACGCGTTCGGCGATGAGGTGAAGGTCACGCACTATGCGCGGGCCATCGACCCGGCCGGCGACGTCAACGCGCAGCCGGTGTCAAGCCGCGCCGTCGATGGCGGTGATCCTGCCGGCGGCTATGACCGTGTGACGGCGACCACGTTCGATCGTCGCGGGGTCCGGACGAGCGAGACACAGCAAGGCACGCAGATCGGAATCCGGTGGGGCGACCGCTCGCTGGCGCTTCAAGTCGTGGACGTGGTGACGACGTTCACCAACGATGCGCTTGGACGTCAGACGCGCAGTAGCAAGGTCGTCATCGGCAACGGCGCGCAAATCGGCTACGCCGAGACGACCAGTACTTTCTTCGACGCCCTGGGACGCACCACAGGCACCATCGATGAAGCGGGCAGGGCGGTGGTCTATGGCCGCGATGCCTACGGCAATGCGCTGATCATCACGCGACTCGGCACACGGACGACCGACGGCGTCATTCCCGGAACGAGCAACATCGACCAGACGGCGCTCCAGGCCTACGACAAGCTCAGCCGATTGACCTGGGCGCGGGACGCAACCGGCGCGGAGACCTTCTATTCGCGCGATGCGCGTGGACAGGTGGTCAAGCAGTGGCAACCGTTCACCGAGTGGGCGTTGCAGGATTCGGCCCCAACGACCTGGGCGTCACTCAACGTCCATCGAAACGCAGTGCAGTTCTTCAGCTACGACAAGACCGGGCGGCAGACCCGTACGTCGACGTTGATGCAGCGGGCGTCAGGCGACGCGCTGACGTATACCGCCGAGGAGGTCGTCTACAACAATTTCGGGGAGATCACAGCGCGCTTGCGGGATGGTGCAACCACCGAGAGGAACTGGTACGACGCTGGTG
The DNA here is from genome assembly GCF_059415965.1 of Roseateles sp. GW821-FHT09G09. NCBI lineage: Bacteria > Pseudomonadati > Pseudomonadota > Betaproteobacteria > Burkholderiales > Sphaerotilaceae > Roseateles > Roseateles sp. GW821-FHT09G09. Next base: position 2,680 of record NZ_JBWKOG010000011.1, read on the forward strand.
GTCGCATGTGGAAGAGCACCGTGAAGGGCGTGACCACGATCTACTGGTACGACCTTCAGGGCAACGTCACCAGCAGCTTCACGAGCGACACCGTCAATCTGGCCAATCTGAGCGCGACGGACGTCGACGGCGACATGCGCCGAACCACGACTGGATACGACCGTTTGGGCCGTGCGGTAGCCCAACGAGGAACCTCGGTCGCGCACGACGAGGGACGCTCGAATACGCAGTTGGTGACGACGCAGACGCTCGATGCCTGGGGCAACGTTCTCTCGGTGACGCGCAACGATGTGCTGCGCCAGTCCTACCGCTACGACGCGAGCAACCACGCCATCGCAACCTACGTTCACAACGTCGTCAGCGTGAACGCCAACGGTGTGTCGAGCAGCGCGGCCATTCTGAGCCAGGCGTTCTTCGACGGCTCGGGGCGTCAGGTCGGCGCCATCGACGGCAACGGCAGCTACACGAGCTGGGTGTTCAACAACGCGGGGCTGATGGATGCCGAGTACCGCGGTGATCGCAGCGTCGAGACCTACCAGTACGACGGACTGGGACGACTGGTCTGGCGCAACGACGGCGTCGGGCGCGGCTACAGCTATGAGTACGACCCGGCGGATCGTGAGGTCAACCGGAAGGTCATGGTCAACGGCGGACCGACCTATCAACTGGTACGGGCCAAATACGACGAACTCGGCCGAAAGATCAGTGAGACCAGCGGCGAAGAAACTTCGATCGCCAACCAGACGACGCTGTATTGGTACGACGGCCGCGGCAATCTGACGATGAGCGCGAAGCCGCAGGGACAGCGGACGAGCTACTCGTATGACGCCGCCAACAACAAGGTCAGGGAGACCGATGCCAACGGCCAGGTGGCGACCTGGGTCTACAACGCCGCGAACCAGCTGACGAGTCACATCGATATCGGCGGCGCGAGCTACAGCTATGGCTACGATCTGACGGGTGCGCTCAAGACTCAGACCAGCACACGCGGTCAGAGTTTGAGCTACGAGTACGCCGCCAACGGGCAATTGCGACAGGTCACCGACAACTACCGCGGTTCGAGCACCCGCTACGACTACGACGCTGAAGGCAATCGCACGCGCGAGATCTTCAAGGAAGGCCGGATCACGTATCGCAACGTGACCTCGACCTACGACACGCAAGGGCGTCTGTCCTCCGCGGTGGAGCGAGGCTATTCGCTGTTCACGGACGCGTACTCGTTTAACGTCTCTTACGACGCGGTCGGCAATCGCCGCCGCGTGTCGGGGTCGGTGTCGTACCACGAGAACGACTCCCGCTACGGCGGAGTTTCGGACGACGCCCCCCGCAACTTCGACCAATGGTTCACCTACGACGGCATGAATCGCGTGGTGATCAGCGAGGGCTCGCTGGTCAACAGCGTGATCTCCGAGATCGATGCCGGGAACGTCTACGCCTACGACGGCGCTGGCCGCCGTCGGCTGGCGACGCGCAAGCAATCGAACAGTACGCCGGCAGGCTGGCAGCTGGAGTACGAATATGACTTCGCGGACCGCCTCACGAAGGAGTCGTCGCGCACCTTGACCGGTGCGTCATACGCGCCGTCGGCTGCCAGGGTGTCGTCGCAGACGGAGTACTTCTCGGATGGACGCCAGATCGAATCCGGATGGGAGATCCCGTTCGGCGGCGGTGATCCCGTCCGCCTCACGACCACGACCACGACCTTCAACGCCAATGGGCAGGCGGCCTCCTCCAAGACCTACCTGCAGGGGCTGCAAACTTCGAAGACCACGGCGACCGGCCAGTACATCCTGTCCGATCAGACGATGAGCTACGACACGGCCGGCAACCTGTCGCAGGTGCAGACCACCGGGTACGCGGTCAAGAGCGGCAGCGGCGACTACTACCAGGTCCGGCCGACCTACAAGAGCTCGTTCACGACGACCAGCTACACCTACTACCTGCAGGATGGCTACAAGGAGCGCGGACAGAGCCTGATCGGCACGACCTGGAACGAACAGCAGAAGGCGACGGCGCTGGTGCCGAGCCAGTCGTACCAGTCCTACGATGCCAACGGCAATGTGCTGCAGGTGCAGCGCGGCACCTCGGACTACCGGTGGTACGTGACGGATACGGCGGGTCACATCGTGACCAGCTACGTGAGCACTGGTCAGGCGTGGAGCGGGCAGTCCAACCAGGACGCTTCGATGAAGACCTGGAACCCGCTGAGCGGCCAATCGGGGGGAAGCGCCGGGTCGCTCGGGACCAAGCCGGCGGCGCCGGAACGCGCCTATCCGAACTACGCCTATCAGGAGACTCAGCTGTATGTGAACGATAGCCGTGTCGGGTCGATCTCGGAGACGCAGGAGGAAGCCGAGGAATACGACTGGGAGTACGGTCATACGTCCTACCACCGTGAGGGGATCTCGGTGGGGATGGACGTGTCGGGACTGGGATACGCCACCGACCCGCGCAAGGGCAGCGTGTTGACATACACCGTGCAAGCCGGCGACACGATGCGCAGCCTGGCGCAGCGCTTCTACGGGGATGACGCGCTCTGGTACCGGATCGCGGAAGCCAATGCCTTGCCGGACGGCAGCACTGCTTTGAGCCCGGGTCAGTCCATCACGATTCCGAACGTGGTGCGCTCGCTCAACTCATCGTCGAGCGGCGCGGTCTACCGGCCGGAAGCGCTGATCGGGGATACATCGGCCCCGCTGGTCCTTCCGCCACCTCCGCCAGTCGACAAGGGCTGCGGCGCGCTGGGCGTGATCGCCGTGATCATCGTGACGATCGTGGTGGCGGTCCTAACGAAGAACCCGGCACTCGTGGAAGCCGTCGGCGAACTCGGGGCTTCAGCTGTCGCCGCCGGCGCAGGAGCGCTCGCGGGACAGGTGACTGCCGTGGCGCTCGGCATGCAGAACGGCATCAGCTGGAAGCAGGTCGGACTATCTGCGATCGGTGGGGCAGTAGCTTCGCAGTTCTCGGCCGCTTCGGGCGCAATGGAAGCCGCAGCAAAAGCAGCGGCTGCGAACGCCATCACTCAAGGCATTGGCGTCGTCACCGGGCTGCAAGATGGCTTCAGCTGGAAGTCGGTGGCTATTTCTGCGGCTGCCGCCGGCCTGTCCCATAACCTGAATGACTCGCTCGCTGCTTCGTACAACGAGATGGGTATCACCACAGATGGCATCCGGGTTGCCAACGGTCTGGTCCGCGGCATGGTCTCGCAGACCGTAAGCATGGCGATGATGGGGAAGGGGAAGATTAACTACGCGCAAGTGATCGGGGATGCGTTTGGCAATGCAATTGGGGACAGCCTGGCATCGGCATCCGACCGCGACCCGACGAGTGCTAACTATCGCAATGAGATGGACCGCGAAAGCGATGCCTACCAGCCAAGCTTCAACTACAACTATCGCAACGGGTCGGATCTCGAGGACGACATCGTTTCAGCGCGCAAGGAAGCGCTGTATGGCCTTGGCGGTATGGGTGCTCGCTTGGGCGGCACAGAGAGCAGTGGATTGACCACTGCGCAGCGACGAGCAATGGAAATTGGCATGGGGCCGCTCAATGCCGCAGCCGCGCAAGAGGGGCTGGATGCATTGGATAACCCGCTTGGCCCAGCAGCCAACGGAAGGCCGATGTCACCTTCAAAGGACCAGATCGCTGCCAGCGCGGCGGTGCGAGCACGTCTTGCGCAGAAGGCCTCGGACTATTGGCATGGGACTGGCGAGTACGCACCGACGGTGAAGGACAACAAGACGTTGACCAGCTCTCTCAAGGACGCTGGGCGAGCCGTCTGGAATCTTGGCGTGGACGTGCTTGATATTGCTGACACGATCAGCCCGGTCGGCTACGCCCGTCGAGCCTGGGCACGCTCTAACGGGGACGAGCCCATATCTTTCTCCGACTTCCGTGCGAGATACGACACGCCAGCGTTTGGCACCACGCTGGAGGTACTCGCGCCGTTCGTTCCATTGAGCCGGCTAAGTACCGGGTTCAAGACGCTTGGCGGCGCGGCGTTTGCTGAAGGAAAGTTCCTGCACGACCTCAAGCCATTGAGCAACTTGGAGTTGTACGGCACCTCGATCACGCGTACGCCTGATGAGGCCGTGCAGTTGCTGCGCAGCGTGGGTCATGATGCCGAGACGTTGGCCGAGTACCGGTTTGTGAAATTGACAGAGGGCGAGTACGTACGCCGATCTAAGGAGTTGGGCTTCGAGTTTGATGCGACCTACGGCAACGTCCGACGAGATGCTCCGTCGGTCAGCTTCAATGGCAATATTGCAAGCCGCATGGCCGATGGCTCCAACAGGATTCCCGTGTATGTTCGTGAATCTGTCTTCGACAGCGACGAGGCGCTGGTTCAGATCTTGTCGCACGAAATCCACGAGACTCAGGCGCTCAAGTCCTTGGCAGCGAGACCCATCTCCGTCAAGCAGTACGAGAATCTGGTTCGCTCGGACCGCGTAGGGAATCTGCACTGGGAGGCCGTGCAAGAGGGCGACTACTGGCTCCAGCAATTGCGCCTGAAGAATGGAAAGCCGTGACATGACCACACCACAGACAGAAGTCGACGAACTGAAAGCGATCTTGCACGGCGAGAACATTGAATTCCTGCGGTCCACTCTCGTGTTCTCTGTCGCTGACTGCATGGTCAGGTACCACGATCCCGACCTGCTCAAGCAATTCCCAGCATGGGTCAGTGAAGGGGTGCACGAGATGTGCGACATGTATCGACGCGAGGGTGGTTACGGAATTGTCTCCAACCTGGGATCCGTGGATCACAGCGAGATGATGGGGCAACTCGTGGCACTAGTAGGCGCAGACAAGACTTGACCCCACCGGCCGCTGACTCGAAGCGGAGGCCGTCGCCACCCACCGGAGCCTCGCCATGCCCACGATGTTCACTCGAGGCCTGCGCCTGGAAGTGGCGCAGGACGTGCTGGGCGCGTTGATCGCGCATGGGGCCGAGGCGGCGGCGCGGGAGCGGGATGCCGCAAAACCTGACCCCGGCCGGCTGGCCGGGATCGAGGCCGAGCAGCGCAAATGGCGCGAGCTGCGCGATTCGCTGGACGCGCGCGATGCCGCGCAAATCGAGGCCGTGATCGCCGAGCACGGGCCGCTGGCGCGGCGGCTGTATGCCGGCGCGTGAGCGTCGGCCCTGCGTCCACTGCCTGCTGCAAATCCTGTCGGTGCTTGGCGGCTCGCGCGTCTTGGCGGGCGCGATCGCTATGGTGCCGGCAACGACAAAGCCAACCCGCCAGGCGGTGACGCCGACGATTGAGCATTCAGGGTCAACGGAAGAGGGCGCCTCGAACCTTCGACTTGGAAGCGCTCATCCACATGGCTTTACCCCGTCTGACAACGCTTACCAGCCCGCCTGTCGAACGGACGTCGTCAGCGCGACCCCCTGTTGTTGCTCAACCCCCCATCTGGGTGATCCCAGCCCTCTACCAGAGGAGACCCGACCCTTTCTGAGGGGAAAGCAAAGCCCTGTTACTACTTCTGTCATGTGTCTGAACTGAAAAATCTGCTTAAGATCGCGACACATTTTTCAGGCGGCTATGTACCGCCTTCGCATGACGAGGGGCCGACGACACGCGTCGGTGGTAATCGGGAGTGGTTTCATGAGCGCCGATGTTGCGCTGCAGATGATCTCGGATCTTCTGTGGACTGGCTTGTTGGTTTGTCTGCCCGTGCTCGGCCTGACGATGCTCGTCGGCCTGCTGGTCAGCGTTTTCCAGGTGGTGACCCAGATCCAGGAAATGTCCCTGGCCTTCGTCCCCAAGCTCGTCACCGCCGCCATCGCCCTCATCGTCTTCGGCCCTTGGATCCTCAAGCGGCTCGCGGGCTACATGACCCAGCTCTGGTCCGGCATCCCTTCGATGTTCTGAAGCCGGATCGTGCTCGAGCTCTCCACCCTCATCACCGGGGCGACCGGTGAGGCCGGCCTCGCCGTGCTGCTCACGCTCGCCCGCCTCAGCGGCCTGCTGCTGGTCGTGTCGCCCATCGGCGCCGCGCTCCCCGGCACCCTGCGCGCCGCGCTCTGCCTCGTGCTCGCCGTCTGCCTCGCCCGCACCCCCGTGCCCGGCGCCGAGCACCTGCTCGCCGACCCCTGGCGCCTCGCCGGCGCCGGCCTCTCGGAATTCGGCCTCGGCGCCGTCCTCTCGCTGGGCATCAACATCGGCTTCGCCGTCTTCACCACCGCCGGCCGCCTGCTCGACATCCAGATCGGCTTCGGCATGGGCCAGGTCCTCGACCCGGTCACCCGCCAGCAGATGCCTGTGCTCACCGGCATCTTCCGGCAGCTGGCCCTCGTCGCCTTCTTCTCCGGCACCGCCTTCGCCAGCTTCCTGATCGGCTTCGCCCGCGGCCTGGACCTCATCCCCGTCGGCCAGGCCTGGCTCCCGGGCGCCGCCGTCGCCGCCGCCGTCACCGCCTTCGGCGGCATGTTCTCGCTGGGCTTCGCCATGGCCGCCCCCGTCGTGGTCGTGCTCATGCTCATCGAGTTCGCGCTCGGCGTCATCGCCCGCAACCTGCCGCAGATGAACATGTTCGCGCTCGGCATCCCGCTCAAGGTCGTCGCCGGCACCGCCGCGCTCGCGCTGTGGATCGGCTCCGCCGACGCGCTCGTCGCCCGCGCCTTCCAGCTCGGCTTCGACCTGTGGTCCGGAGTGCTGCACTGATGGCCGAGCAGGACCTCGATCGCAACCAGCCCGCCACCCAGCACAAGCTGGACGAGGCGCGCAAGAAGGGCCAGGTCGCCAAGAGCGCCGACCTGGTGTCCGCGCTCGTCTTCGGCGCCGCGATGCTGTACTTCCACGCCGGCGGCTTCCAGGCGCTGACCGACCAGTTCCGCTTCGACCGCCTGCTGCTGGCCACCGCCACCCGCGCCGGCCGCGCCGACCCCGTCTACTGGCCCGCCGTCGTCGAGGCCGCCCGTCACGGCGCCGCGCTGATGCTGCCCGTGCTGCTGCTCATCATGGTCGCGGCGATGCTCGCCAACCTCGTGCAGGTGGGCGCCGTCTGGAGCACCACCCCCGTCAAGCCCGACTGGCAGCGCCTGAACCCCGTCACCGGCTTCAAGCGCATCTTCTCGCTGCGCACGCTGTTCGAGACCTTCCGCGCCCTCGTCAAGCTGGCCGTGATGTCGCTCGTCGTCTACTTCGCGCTCGCGGCCCTGGTGCCGCAGTTCCACGAGATCGCCGGCCTCTCCGGCCTGGCCTTCCTGAAGATGCTGCACGCCGACCTGGCCTCCGTCGGCTGGAAGCTCGCGCTGACGATGTTCGTGATCGCGCTGCTGGACCTCGGCTACACGCGCCGCGAGTTCGCGAAGAAGATGCGCATGAGCCATCGCGAGATGAAGGACGAGCACAAGAACCGCGAAGGCGATCCCCGCATCCGCCGCCGCATCCGCGAGCTCCAGCGCGAACTGCTGCAACGCAGCGCCTCCATCGCCCGCACCCGCGACGCCTCGGTGCTGCTCACCAACCCGACGCATTACGCCGTCGCGCTGCGCTACGAGCATGGCGTGATGACCGCCCCGGTCCTGCTGGCCAAGGGGACAGGCGTCGTCGCCAAGGTGATGCGCGCCATCGCCGCCCGCCACGGCATCCCCGTGGTCGCCATGCCCTCGCTGGCCCGCGCGCTGCACGCCGAGATGCGCCCCGATCAACCCGTCCCCGCCGCCCATTACGCCGCCGTCGCCAAGATCATGATCTGGGTCATCAACACCCGTCGGGCGCGTCAGCCCGCGGGCGCCGCTTCCTCGCAGGGCGCCCGCGCATGAGCGCCACCGCACCCGCCACTTCCGGTTCTTCCGGGGGCCTGGGCCGCCACAGCGACCTCGCGCTCGTCGCGCTGGTCGCCGGCATCCTCATCGTCCTCTTCGCGCCCATCCCGTCGGGCCTGCTGGACGTGCTCATCCTGGGCAATCTCGGCTTCGCCTTCCTGATCCTGCTGCTGACCTTCTACATGCAGCGGCCGGTCGAGTTCTCGACCTTCCCGTCGCTGCTGCTGATCGCCACGCTGTTCCGGCTGTCGCTCAACGTCGCGGCCACGCGCCTGATCCTGTCGGACGCGGACGCCGGCCGCGTCATCGCGGCCATCGGCTCCTACGTCGTGGGCGGCAACTACGTCATCGGGCTGATCGTCTTCTTCATCCTGATCGTGGTGCAGTACGTCGTCGTGACCAGCGGCGCGCAACGCGTGTCCGAGGTCGCCGCCCGCTTCACGCTGGACAGCATGCCCGGCCAGCAGATGAGCATCGACGCCGACCTCAACATGGGCTTCATCGACCAGGCCGAAGCCCAGCGCCGTCGCAAGAACCTCGAGCGCGAGGCCGGCTTCTACGGCTCGATGGACGGCGCGAGCAAGTTCGTCAAGGGCGACGCCGTCGCCGGCATCATCATCCTGCTGATCAACATCGTCGGCGGCATGATCGTCGGCGTCATGCAGATGGGCATGTCCTGGTCGCAGGCGCTGCAGACCTACACGCTGCTGACCATCGGCGACGGCATCGTGACCCAGGTCCCGGCGCTCGTCATCGCCGTGGGCACCGGCATCATCGTGACGCGCTCCGCGTCCGACACCAACCTCAGCGTCGAGGTCTTCCGCCAGATCGGCTCCCATCCGAAGGCGCTGCTGCTGGTCGCCATCACGCTGTTCCTGATGCTGCTGCTGCCCGGCATCCCCGCCGCGCCGCTGGCGGTGCTGGCGGTGCTGCTCGCCGTCGCGGCCTGGTTCTCCCGCCGCGCGAAACAACGCGCCGCGCTGCTCGACGGCGACGCCGCCTCGCCGGCCGGCGCGCAGGCCGACACGAGCGGCGCGCCCGGTGCGGCCGGCGCCGGCGCGGGCGGCAGGACGGGCGACCCTTACGCGTCGCTGGCCTTCGAGCCGGTGGAGTTGCGCGTCGGCAGCCGCTGGTCGACGCTGGCGGGCAAGGCCGGCGCGCCGTTCCAGGAACGGCTCGAGACCTTCCGCCGCCTGCACGCGCAGGAGTTCGGCCTGATCCTCCCGACCATCGCCGTGCGCGACACCTGCCGCCGCGGTCCCGAGCATTACGAGATCCACGTCGACGGCGTGATGGTCGGCCGCGGCGAGGCGCATGCCGACCGCTGGCTCGCCATCCACCCGACCGGCGACACCCGCGGCGTGCCCGGCGAGGTCACGCGCGATCCCAGCTACGGCCTGCCCGCCGTCTGGATCGCGCCGCAGCATCGTGAGACCGCGCAGGCAGCCCGCTACACGCTGGTCGACGCCGAGACCGTGCTGCTGACCCACGTCACCGAGGTGCTGCGCCGCGAGTCCTCGACGCTGCTCACGCGCGCTGAGACCGAGCGCCTGCTGCAGCGCGTGCGGCAGACCCAGCCGACGTTGGTCGAGGAACTCGTCCCCACGCTGCTTTCCGTCAGCGACATCCAGCGCGTGCTGCAGGCGTTGCTGCGCGAGAAGGTCAGCATCCGCAACCTCGAGGCCATCCTCGAGGCGTTGTCGGACGCCGCGCGCCTGGGCAAGGACACCGGCACGCTGTGCGAGCGCGTGCGCCAGCGCCTGGGCGCAGCGATCTGCCAGGGCCTGGTCGGCGACGGCACGGCGCTGCAGGTGCTGACGCTGGACCCGCTGGTGGAAGGGCAGTTGCTGGGCGCGCTGCGCGGCAGCGACGGCGCGCCGCCGGCGCTCGATCCGGCACTGACCGAGCGGCTGCTGGGGCGCTTGGCCACCGCCGCCGAACGGATGATGAAGAGCAACACGCTGCCGGTGCTGCTGTGCGCGCCGGACCTGCGCCGCCAGCTGCGCCTGATGACCGAACGCGTGCTGCCGCATCTGCGCGTGCTGTCGATGGCCGAGGTGCCCAGCACCATCGAACTGAAATCCTTCGCCGTGGTCGGCGCGCCGCCTGCGGCCACCGCGGGCGCTTGAACATGTCCGCCATGACGACGACCCCGGCCCTCACCCCCGCCCTCTCCCGCAAGCGGGAGAGGGAGTCAGCGCGGCCGACGCTGGTGGCGCTGATGACGTCCATTCCGCTTCCAGGACTGTCCCGATGAACGACCTGATGCTCACCACCCTGTCCGCGATGCAGCGCGACGCCTACCGCCTGGAGCGCGTCAGCGCCAACATGGCCAACATGCTGACGCCCGGCTACAAGCGCGAGCTGGTCGTCGAGCGGCTGGAAGCGGCCGCGGCGCCGTTCGGCCAGCAGGTGGCCGACGGCATGGCCGCGCCGGTCACGGACGAGGTCACCGTCGACGCGCGACGCGACCTCAAGCCCGGCCCGATGAGCCGCACCGGCCGCGCGCTCGACCTGGCGCTGTCGGGGCCCGGCTTCTACGAGGTCCGCACGCCGCAAGGCCCGGCCTACACGCGGCAGGCCAGCTTCCGCATCGACGATCGCGGCGAGCTGGTCGACGCCGCCGGCAACGCCCTCATGGGCACCACCGGCGCGCTGACGCTGGCGCCCGGCGAGGTCGACGTCGCCGCCGACGGCACGGTGCGCCAGGAGGATCGCGTCGTCGGCCAGCTGCGCGTGCTGGTGCCCGACGCGGGCACGCGCATGCAGGCGCTGGGCGGCGGACTCTTCGTCACCGAGGGCCGCCTCTCCGCCGCGGCCGAAGGCGCCGCCGGCGTGCGCCAGGGTTTCGTCGAAGGCTCCAACGTCGACACCGCCCAGGAGATGGTGCAGCTGATGGGCGCCGTGCGGCACTTCGAGTCGATGACCCGCGCCACGCAGATGTACGACGACATGATGGGTCTGGCGGTGCGCAAGCTCGCCGACCTGTGAACGGATTCCAGGAGACAGCCCCATGATCGAAGCCTTGCAGATCGCCGCCACCGGCATGCAGGCGCAGCAGCGCCAGGTCGAGACGATTTCCAACAACATGGCCAACATGGCCACGCCCGGATTCAAGCGGTCCAAGGTCAGCTTCGTCGACCTGGTGAGCCGCGGCGCGGAGCCCCAGGCGGGCAGCGACACCGTGGCCACCGCCGCCTCGCGCGGACTGGGCGTGTCGGTGAACGGCGTGTCGCTGGTGATGGACGCTGGCGACGTGCGCCGCAGCGACGATCCGGCCGACCTCATGATCGCCGGCGCGGGCTACCTCGAGGTCCTGCTGCCCGACGGCGGCACGGCCTTCAGCCGCGGCGGGCATCTGCGCGTTGGGACCGACGGCCAGATCACCACCGCCGAAGGCTATCCGCTCAAGTCCGCGCTCGTGCTGCCGGCCGGCGCGAAGGACTTCGTCGTCGCCAGCGACGGCACCGTGGCTGCGCGCGACGTGCAGGGCCGCGATCAGGTGGTCGGCCAGATGGCGCTGGTGCGCTTCAACGACGAGGACGGCCTGGAGGCCCTCGGCGACCGCCTGTACCGCGCCACCGCCCGCAGCGGCGAGCCGATCTCCGGCCGCGCGGCGGAGCAGGGCTTCGGCGTGTTCCGCCAGGGCTTCCAGGAAGCGTCCAACGTGAAGCTCGGCGACGAGGTCGTCGGCCTGATGCTGGCCCAGCGCGCCTACGAGGCCAATGCCAAGGTGCTGCAGGCCTCCGACGAGATGCTGGCGATGGTGAACAACCTGCGCAAGTGATGGCACGGCAATGACGCTCAACGCGGCTTTCCCCTCGATGCGCCAGGCGATGCTCACGTTGGCGGCCCGGTCGACGCGCGACGCCAGCGGCTCGTCCGCTCGGCGTGGTGTCGCGTTGCGCGCCATCGCTGCGAGCTACGTGATCGCAGTGGGCGCGTGCGCGATCGGCGCTCCGGCGTGGGCTGATGCGAGCCGCACGCTGCGTCTGCGCGACGAGGCCCGGGTGGATCCGGCCTCGACGACGGTGGCCGTCAACGACCTGCTGGTGTCGCCCGTGAGCGGCGAGTGGGCGTCCTGCGCCGACGCGCCGCGACCCGTCGGCGCGCGCACCGTGGTGCTCGGCCGGCTGTGGGTCGAGGCGCGCCTGCGCGAGTGCGGCGCCGCGCGCTGGCACTGGACCGGTCCCTTGAGCGCCCGCCTGAAATGGGCCGACGTCGCGATGCACGCGACGCCCGGCGAGGCCGTCGCCGCTGCGATGGACGTGTATGCGCGCGATGGCCGGAGCCCGCCCGCGCTCGACGACGCCGCGCTCGCCGCGTTGCCGGCGGGCGAGGCGGGCTTCGCTTATCGCGCGTCGCTGCCGCCGGGGCAGGGCGGTGGCGTGCCCGCCCTCGCGCTGCTGCGCCTGGAGGCGTATCGCGAGGGCCGTCTGGTCCGCAGCGACGCCTGGCAGGCCCGCATGCATCGCGTGGTCGAGGCCTGGATCGCGACCCGCACCGTGCAGCCGGGCGAGCCACTGTCGGCGGACGACTTCGAACGACGCGCGGTCGACGTGGCCGGCTGGTCCGAGCCGATCGACGCGACCGCGCCCTGGCCGGACGGCTGGCGTGCGCGCGGCCGCATCGCCGCGGGCGCGCCGCTGCTGCGCACGCGCATGGCGCCGGTGCCGGACGTGAGCGGCGGCGAACGCATCGTCGCCAGCGCGTCCGCGGGCCGCGTGACGCTGCAACTGGCGGCGACCGCGCTGCAGGATGGACAAGCCGGCTCGTGGGTGCGCGTGCGCCTGCCGGGCCGGCGCGACACCGTGATGGCCCGCGTGGCGGGCGACGGTCAAGTGGAGGTGAAATGACGAACGACACGACACGTGGCGCGCGCGGCCTGAAGGCCGCCAGCGCCGCGCCCATCGGCACCGCGCTCTTCGGCACCGTGGCCAACGCCGGCCGGGCCGCGCGCTCGGCCTCGGGCGCCGTGGCAATGATCGGCGCGCTGCTGCTGGCCTTCGCCGCCGCGACGCCCGCCGCCGCGCAGAGCCTCTACGAGGAGGCCAGCTACCGTCCACTGACCGCCGACAACAAGGCCTTCCGCGTCGGCGACGTGCTGACGGTCCAGGTGGTCGAGAACGCCAGCGCCGTGGCCAGCGCCGATTCGGGCAGCCATCGCAAGAACTCGGCGGGCTTCGAGCTGTTCCGCGACTCGAGCAACTTCCGCCGCGACGTCGGCGTCGCCACGACCGGCGACTTCGACGGCGGCGGACGCACCTCGCGTGCCGGCAAGCTGGTGACGCAGATGTCGGTCACCGTGACCGAGGTGCTGCCCAACGGCGACCTGCGCGTCAGCGGCGAGCAGTCGCTGGTGATCAACCAGGAGAAGCAGCAGATCCGCGTGACCGGCCAGGTGCGTCCGCAGGACATCACCGACGGCAACGTCGTGCTCTCGAGCCGGATCGCCGACGCGACCATCGACTACGACGGCGCCGGCGCGCTCACCGACAGCCAGCGCGTGCCGTGGTGGCAGCGCGTGCGCTCGTGGTTCGGACTGTGATGAGGCCCGTGATGTCTGTGATCCGATCGATGACGGCTGCGGCCATCGCCATGGCCTTCGCTGCGGCGCTCTCCTGCGCGCCCACGCTGGCGGCGGCGCCCGCGTCCGTGCCGTCCCCCGACGACGCCTTGCGGCTCAAGGACCTGGGCAAGGTGCAGGGCTGGCGCGAGAACGCGCTGATCGGCCAGGGCCTGGTGACCGGCCTGGCCGGCACCGGCGACGGTCCGTCCAACCGCGCGACGCGCCAGGCGCTGTCCAACGCGCTGTCGCAGTTCAACCTGAGCGTCACGCCCGACCAGGTGCAGAGCCGCAACGTCGCCGCCGTGATGGTGACCGCGCAGCTGCCGCCCTTCGCCAAGCCCGGCGACACGATCGACGTCACGGTGACCTCCATCGGCGACGCGCGCAGCCTCGTCGGCGGCACGCTGCTGCTGACGGCGCTGAAGGCGCCCAACGGCCGCATCTATGCGCTGTCGCAGGGACCGCTGGCGGTGGGCGGCTACCGCTACGACGCCAACGGCAACGTGGTGCAGAAGAACCATCCCACCGTGGGCGCGATCCCCGGCGGGGCGACCGTCGAGACCGGCCTGCCGGCGCAGGCCGCGCGTGCCACGGTCACCTTCGTGCTCAACGAGCCCGACTACACGACCTCGTCGCGCATGGCGGACGCGATCAACGCGCGCTTCGGCGTCACGCTGGCCGAACCGCGCGACGCCGGCGGCGTGGAGATCCAGATCCCCGACGCCTACCAGGCGCGCCCGGTGGCCTTCCTCGCGCAGATCGAGAACGTCACCGTGCACCCCGACCGCCGCGCGCGCGTCGTCATCAACGAACGCACCGGCACCGTGGTGGCCGGCGGCGACGTGCGCATCTCCGCGGTCGCGGTGTCGCACGGCGAGCTGCGCGTGTCGGTCTCGGCCGAGACCTCGGTGTCTCAGCCGCTGGTGATCGGCCGGCCGGGCGGCGGCGTGCGCACGGCGCTGGTGACCAACAGCCGGCTGGACGTCGGCGACAACGAACGCGCCGCCTACGTGACCGCCGACAACACCGTCGCCGACCTCGTGCAGGCGCTCACCCGCATGCGCATCGGCACGCGCGACGTGATCTCCGTGCTGCGCGCCGTCAAGGCCGCGGGTGCATTGCACGCCGACCTCATCGTGCAGTGACCGCACCCTGACCACGTCCTGACGACCGACTTCCGAAAGACTTCCCCATGCAGATCGAAGCCCTCTCCACCGCGCTGGTCGGCGCCGCCCTCGACGCGGCGGAACTGCGCCACCGCGTGATCGCCGCCAACATCGCCAACGCCGGCGCCGCCGGCTATGCGCGCCAGACCGTGAGCTTCGAGGCGCAGATGGATGCGCTCTCGAGCACCGGCGTGCCCGCCGCGCCCGAGGTCGTCCCTGCGCTCGGCCCCGGCGGCGAGCCCATGCCGGTCCGGCTGGACCAGGAGGCCGTGGACATGGCCGCCAACAGCCTGCAGTACCAGGCCCTGCTCAAGGCGCTGTCGCGCCATTACGGCGTGCTGCAGAGCGCGGTGACCGAAGGCAAGCGCTGAACTCGCAACGCCGCTGACGCCAGAACGCGCCTGACGCCAGGAACGCGACAAGCACGACCAGCACCACCCGCACGAAGCACGAAGCACACGAAGAACACGAAGGACCCCACATGGACATCCAAGCGAGTTTCGCCATCAGCGCCGCCGGCATGGATCTGGAGCGCCTGCGCTATGAGATCTCGGCGGCCAACCTGGCCAACGCCAACACCGTGAGCGGCAGCGCGCGCGGCGGTTTCCAGCCGCTGCGCGTGACGGCGCTGGCCGCGTCGCAGGCGGTCGGCGGCGTGGGCTTCGACGCGATGGTGCGCCAGGGCCTGACCGGTCCGGCCTACCAGATCGAGCCCGTGGGGGCCGAGGCCCGCGCGGTGCAGGACCCCGCCCACCCGATGGCCGACGCCGCGGGCAAGGTGTACTACCCGGCCGTCGACAACGCGGCTGAAATGATGCTGATGATGAGCGCGTCGCGGGCCTACGAGGCCAATGTCGCCGCGCTCAACACCGGCCGCACGATGGCGCTGCGCGCGCTGGACATCGGCAACGGAGGCTGACATGACGCAGGCGATCCCCTTCATCGAACCGGGCATGGCGCTGTCGGCGCTGACCGAGCTTCGGCCCGTGGCCTGGGCCGCGACGACCGCCGCGCAGGGCGCCGGCGCCAACGCCGCGACGGCAGCGGCCGGTGCGCCGGGCACCGTCGGCGGCGCCGACTTCGGCAAGCTGGTCAGCGACGGCCTGCAGGGCGTGCAGTCGGACTGGACGCAGGCGCAGTCGTCGATGCGCGCGCTGGCCGAGGGCCAGCCCGTCAACCTCCATCAGGTCATGATGAAGATGGAAGAAAGCCGGATCTCGTTCCAGCTCTTCCTGCAGGTGCGCAACCGGCTGCTGGAGTCCTACCAGGACGTGATGCGCATGCAGGTGTGAGGCCTTCTGGAGCGCATGACGCGTTGGCGTCGCGCCGGTGGCCCGTGACGGCCCGTGATGGCCCGTGATGGCGGGTGATGGCGGGTGATGGCGGGCAAGGACGCGCGAGGACGGAAACGAAGAGCAGAGGGCGCCGATCCGGCGGCCCGGCGGAGCAGGATGCGGACCGGTGCCACGAGCCCCGGCCGCCACGAGGATCGAGGGACGAGATGCGGGAGTTGTGGAACAAGCTGGACGGACGCCGCCGCGCGGGCCTGACCGTGGGCGCGGTGGTCATCGTGCTGGCGGTCGTCGTCGCCGGCGTGCTGCTGCTGAAGACCGAGCGCGACGTGCTCTTCAACGCGCTGGCGCCGCAGGACGCCGCCGCGATGACGGCCGAGCTCGAGAAGATGAAGGTGCCGTACCAGGTCTCCGAGGACGGGCAGGCCATCCTGGTCGACAAGGCGCAGGTGCACAAGCTGCGCATGAAGCTGATGGCGCGCGACCTGCCGCTGCACGGCGCGGTGGGCTTCGAGCTGTTCAACACCAACGACTTCGGCATGACCGAATTCGCCCAGAAGGTGAACTACCAGCGCGCGCTGCAGGGCGAGATCACGCGCACCATCCTGTCGCTCGAGGAGATCGAGACGGCGCGCGTGCACCTGGTGTTCGCGGAGGATGGGCTGCTCAAGCGCGAGCCGCAGCGCGCGAAGGCCTCGGTGACCGTCGGCGTGCGCCACGGCCGCACGCTGAAGGCGGACCAGGTCGCCGGCGTGCAGCGGCTGGTGGCCGCGGCGGTGCCGGGCATCGCCGTCGACGACGTGACGGTGCTGAGCCAGCGCGGCGTCGTGCTGAGCCGCTCGGCCGGGGCGGACGGTGACGGCGCGGGCCGCGCGGAGCTGCAGCAGGACGTGGAACGCCAACTGGAGCGCAAGGTGTCGCAGGTGCTGTCGCAGGCCTACGGGGCGGAGCAGTTCGTCAGCAGCGTCTCCGTCACGCTGGATCTGGACCAGGTGCGGGTGACGTCGGAAGAGGTGCTGGGCGCCGGCACCGGCGGGGAAGTGCCGCAGGGCTCGGTGCTGCGCGAGCGCGAGACGCTCACCGAAGCGCCGGCCACCACCGGCGTGCGCGACGGCGCGCAGTCGCCGGGCCGGTCGACGCGCGACACCGAATACCAGCTCGGCAAGCGCGTCGAGCAGGTCGTCAAGCGGCCGGGAGCGATCCAGCGCCTGCAGGTGCTGGCGGTGGTGCGCCAGCGGCTCGATGCCGCGCAGGTGGAACGCCTGCGCGCCGCGCTGTCGGCGGCGGTGGGCGCGGTCGCCGATCGCGGCGACGTGATCACGGTGCAGTCGCTGGACATGCTGGGCGCGGATCCGCGTGGCGGCGTCGCGGGTGCCGGTGCGGCCGGATCGATGGCCGCAAGCGCGGCGAACGGCGCGAACGGCGCGAACGGCGCCAACGGCACGAACGGCGGCGTCACCGGCAGCTTCGACACGACCGGCGTCGCGACGTCCCAGGACGTCGCCCCGGCTGCGCGCCCGGATGCGCAGCGCATCGTGCTGTGGGTGCTGGCTGGCCTGATCGCGCTGATCGGCGCGGTGCTGGTGGGGCGCATGTCCTCCGGCGCCCGTGCCGCCGAACCACGTCCTCTGAATGACGGCGAACGCGAACGTGTCCTGGCGCAGTTGCGTCAATGGACTGACGGCAATGCGCCGGCCGACGCCGCGCGCGGCGCGGAGGGAGCGGCGCGATGAGCGACCAGAGCTTCCAGGCGGCGCTGGCGCGGGGCGCGGGCGACGCCGGACTGCGGCAGGCGGCGGCGCTGATCCACGCGCTGGCGCCGGCCGATCGCCGGTGGGCGATCGCGCAGTTGCCGGCGCAGCAGCGCGACACCGTCGAAGCCCTGCTGGCTGAACTGACCGAGATGGGCCTGCCGCGCGAGCGCGCGATCGTCGAGGCGGCACTGCAACAGACGCCGGCTCACGGCGTGGCGGAGACCTCGTCGCAGCCTCGTGCGATGGCCGCTGCCGGCAGCGCGACCGCCGCAGTCGGCGCTGGTGCTGGTGCTGGTGCTGGTGCTGGTGCTGGTGCTGGTGCTGGTGCTGGTGCTGGTGCTGGTGCTGGTGCTGGTGCTGAAGCGGTGTCCGTCGGCCGTTCGACGAATCAGGTGGACGCGTCGGACGATGTCCTGGCCACCGCTGCGATGGTCGCCATCGACCGTTGGGTGAGCGCTCAAGGCGTGCCGGCGCTGGTCCGCACGCTGTCGGGCGAGCCGGTGGCGCTGCTCGCGCGCCTGTTGACCGTGCGGGACTGGGCGTGGCGCGCGGAAGCCGTGCGACATCTGCAGCCGGCCTTGCGGCAGGACGTCGTCGAAGCGATGCGGCTGCGCGCGGAAACCGACATTGGTGCCACGGCCGCTGACCACCGGCTGCTGGATCTGCTGGCGCAGCGCCTGGAGGCGTTGCATCCGGTGCCGGCCACGAAGTCCGGCTCTTCGTCGGGCGCATCGAGACAAGCGGGCTCTCCGCACGGTGCCTCGACCTTGAGCCGCCTGCTGTCGCGCTGGCGTGCGGGGCGGAGCGCTCGATGAGCCGCCACAACGCGGCCAAGCCGACACCGCAGGTCCTGAAGGGACTGCGGTTGACGACCGTCGTCCGCGGCCTGCCGTACCACGCGCAGGTCGCGCAGGCGCATGCGCAGACCTTGGCCGCCAAGCCGGTCGTGCCGGGCGCGTCTGCTGCTGCATCCTCAGCTGCATCGGCAGCGGGGATGGCGACCGCGGTCACCGGCGCGGCGGCGTCTGCGTCGATCACGCCTGGCGTTGCGCAGCAGGGTAGCACTGGCGCAAGCTTCTCCGATGAGATGCAGTCGGCGCAGACCGTCGAGCTCGAGGCGCAGGTCGCCGCGGCGCTTGCCGAGGCGGAGCGCGCCGGCTACCAGCAGGGACTCGCGAGCGGGCGCAAGGACGCGCAGCAGGAACTGGCGCGCGACCGCGAGGCGCTGGCCGTCGAGGCTGAGAAGCACACCGCTGAGCGGCAGGCCTCGGCGGAAGCCGCGATCGCAGCGCTCGAACAAGCCCTGCAACGCTCCGACGACGAGCAGCGCGCGCATCGCGAGCGCGTCGCCGCGCAGGCCGCCGGCCTGGCGTTCGAGGCGCTGTGCCGCGTCGTCGGGCGTTCGGGCGCGGTGACGGACAGCCTGCTGCCGTTGATCGAGGCCGCGCTCGACCGTTGGGCGGGCTCGGAGCGTCCGACGCTGCGCTTGTCGCCGGAGGACTTCGCCGCATTGAAGCTCGCAGTGCCGGAAGACCGTCTGCAGGCGCTGATGACGCGCGTCGAGGCGGTCGCCGATCCGTCGGTGCGGCCGATGGGCGCGCTGATCGAGGACGAGGACGGCGGGCTCGACATCGGCCTGGACACGCAGCTGCGCGCGCTGGGCCAGGCCTGGACCCGCGCGTTGTCGATACAGGACCAGGCGGCGGACCGCAAGTCGGACCGCAGCGCGGACCGCATGTCCCCGGCTCCTTCCCAAGGCAAGGGGCCTGGCACGCCGGAGGACGCGGCATGACGTCGATGGACGCGCTGTTCGACGCGACGCGGCAGGCGACGATGGCCCGGCCGTTCGGCCGGCTGCGCGGCGTCAGCGGCTTGACCGTCACCAGCGCGGGCCCGGCGCTCGCGATGGGCGACCTGTGCGAGGTGCTGCACGAGGACGGCCGCGTGCAGGCGCTGGCCGAGGTCGTCGCCGTTCGCGGTCGCGACCTGACGCTGATGCCTTTCGGCGACGCGCACGGCATGCAGGCCGGCGCTCGGGTGCGCGCCGCGCCGCGCCGCAACGTCGCCGAGGTGGGTCCGGCCTTGCTGGGCCGCGTGATCGATGGCCTGGGTGAGCCGCTGGACGGTTTCCCGCTCCCGCGCAGCCACGGCGCGCGACCGCTGCGCGCAGCGGCGCCGGACGCCATGGCGCGGCCGCGCATCGCGCGCACCCTGTCGACCGGCGTGCGCGCGCTCGACGCGATGCTGCCGCTGGGCCACGGCCAGCGCGTGGGCATCTTCGCCGGCAGCGGCGTCGGCAAGAGCACGCTGTTGGGCATGATGGCGCGCCACGCGCGCGCCGACTACAACGTCATCGCGCTGATCGGGGAACGCGGTCGCGAGGTGCGCGAGTTCATCGAGGACCAGCTCGGCGCGGACGGCCTGGCGCGCAGCGTCGTGGTCGTCGCCACCTCGGACCAGCCCGCGCCGATGCGGGTGCGCGCGGCCTACCTGGCGGTCGCCATCGCCGAAGGGCTGCGGGCGCAGGGCGCCGACGTGCTGCTGACGATGGACTCGATCACCCGCCTGGCGATGGCACGGCGCGAGATCGGCCTGTCCGCCGGCGAGCCGCCGACCGCGCGCGGCTACACGCCCTCGGTGTTCAGCGAACTGCCCGCGTTGTGCGAGCGCCTGGGCACGCACGGCGGCGGCGGATCGATCACCGGCCTGCTGACCGTGCTGGTGGAGGGTGACGATTTCAACGAGCCGATCTCGGACTGCCTGCGCGCGACGCTGGACGGCCACATCGTGCTGACGCGCGAGCTCGCCCATCAGGGCCACTACCCGGCGGTGGACGTGCTCAAGAGCAGCAGCCGCCTGCTGGGCGACCTGCTCGACGCCGGCGAACGCCGGCTGGTGCACCGCGTGCGCGCGGGCATGGCGCTGCTGGCCCGCAACCGCTCGATGATGGAGATCGGCGCCTACGAGAAGGGCAGCCACGCCGCGCTGGACCGCGCGATCGCGGCCGAGCCGGCGCTGCTGCGCTTCCTGCGCCAGGACCGCGAGCCCGTGTCGCGCGAGGACGCGCTGCGGGCGCTGGCGGGACTCGCCGACCAGTTCGGACCGGAGGACGCGGTATGACCGTGGACCTGCGCGGCTTCTCCCACCCGGCCTCGCGCCTGCGCGAACGGGCCGAATGGCGCCTGGCCCGCGCCGAGCGCGAACTGGCGCTGGCGCAGGCGGCGCTCGACGAGGCGCAGACCGCGCTGGACGCGACGGCCGCGGCGATCGAGGCGACGGTGCGCGCCATGTCGGCGGACCAGTTGCGCGGACACGGCGGCGAAGTGCATGCCTTGCACGCCAACCGCGTCGTCCATCTGCTGGCCGAGCGCCGGACCCGCGAGGCCGCCCGCGACCAGCGGCGCGAGGCGCGCGACGCGCGCGAGCGGCGCTGCGTCGAGTTGCGCCAGGAGATCCAGGGTCTGGAGCGCGTCCACGCGCAGGCGCTGGAACTGCATGCCGTCGAGCAGACGCAGGCGCACTGGCGCGCGCTCGACGATCACGTGATGACCCGCGCGCAGTGGCTCGCCGCGCGCGCGGTGCGGGAGGATGACCATGCGGATCGATGACCCGATCCTGGCGCTCGCGAACCGCGACGCGAACCGTGAAGCGGCCCGCGATGGCGGCCGACCGGTCGGCGGCGAAGGCGGCGCACAGGCCTGGCTGATGGAGATGGAGCGTGCGCGCCGAGACAGCTGGCAGTGCGACGCGACCGCGCCAGGCGTGGCCGCCTCGGCGATCGACGCCGCAGCCGGCACGACCGCGTCGACCGCGGGCACGCCGTCGGTGTCGGGCGGCATGGGGCCGATGGGCACCGCGACGCCCGCCACCGGTGAACGTCCGCTGCGTCCCTACGGCGTGGAGCCGCTCGCATCACAGACGCCCACGAGCCTATCGCCAACCGGCGACGCCGCGGCGCTTGCCGCATCGCCGCAGCTCGACATGACGTCCGGCGCGCTGGCGAAGGGCGTCGGCACCACGGCGCAGTCGCCGGCCGTCCCGCTGGATGACCACGCGGCAGTCGCCCCGATCACGGCGGCGGACGGCTCGCGGGGCGCCGGTCGTGCCGCTGAAGCGGCGATGGCGTCGGCATCCCCCCGTGGGGCGACCGCGACCGGTCGCCCAGTCACCGATCGCGCCGCAGCCGCTGATCGCGCCGCAGCCGCAGCCGCGGAGGGCGAGCAGCAGCCTGTGCGCCTGCACGTCGAGCGTGGCATCGACGGCCGGCTCAACGCCTGGCTGGGCGTCGACCACGGCGCGGCGGAGCAGGCCGCGGCGGTGGTCGCGCACTGGCGCGACGACACGCGGCGCCGCGGCGAGTCCGTCGGCACCGTCCACATCAACGGTCAGGTGCTCGCCCGCGACGGCGCGGCGTCCGACCGGCCGGCCTCCGCGCCGGCCGAGCTGCCGGCGTCCACGCCGGCCTTCATCGATTCCAACGCAGGGGCACATTGACATGGCAACCATCGGCGCGGTCACCGGGACCGGTTCGGCACTGTCCGGCAATTCGTCCATCGGGCTGCAGGACTTCCTCAAGATCCTGATCTCGCAACTGAGCTTCCAGGATCCGCTCAAGCCCATGGACAACCAGCAGTTCATGGCGCAGATGGCGCAGTTCACGGCGCTGGAGCAGAGCCAGCAGCTCAACACCAAGATGGACGCGCTGCTGAGCACGCAGGCCTCGCTGCAGTCTGTCGGCCTGATCGGCCGCACCGTCGACGTCACCACCGAGACCGGCACGCTGTCGGGCACGGTGGTCGCGTTGTCGCTGTCCGGCCCGCAACCCAGCATCTCGGTCCGGGACAGCAACGG
Source organism: Roseateles sp. GW821-FHT09G09 (assembly GCF_059415965.1). Classification (NCBI taxonomy): domain Bacteria; kingdom Pseudomonadati; phylum Pseudomonadota; class Betaproteobacteria; order Burkholderiales; family Sphaerotilaceae; genus Roseateles; species Roseateles sp. GW821-FHT09G09. The sequence goes on from NZ_JBWKOG010000011.1 coordinate 25,086, forward strand.
GACGGTCACGCCGAACCTGTCGCTGGACCAGATCACCGCCGTGCGCACCACCACCTGACCCGCGAAGGACTCGTCATGCTCGACTCCATCTTCATCGGCATGTCCGGCCTGGACAGCTTCTCCAAGGGCATCAAGCTCATCGGCAACAACACCGCCAACATGAACACGCCGGGCTACAAGGGCTCGACGCTGCAGTTCGGCGACCTGATGTACAGCGGACACGCGCCCGCCGGCGGCGAGGGCGAGCGCGCGGGCACCGGCGTGAACGCCTTCGGCAGCTACCTCAACCTGAAGGCCGGCGAACTGCGCCAGACCGAGAACGGCATGGACATGGCCGTCGACGGCAGCGGGCTCTTCGTGCTGCGCAACACCGACGGGGAGATCCGCTACACGCGCGCCGGGCAGTTCGACTTCGACCTCGAGGGCCGCCTGATCAACCGCAACGACCAGTCGCGCGTGCAGGCGCTGGACGGCGAGGGCGGCCTGGCCGACGTCGTGCTCGACAAGCTGCGGGTCAGCGCGCCGGCCGCGAGCAAGCGCGTGGCCTTCCGCGGCAACCTGTCGAGCTCGGCCACCGACCAGACCATCTCCAACGTCAACGTGCTGGACGCGCAGGGCGGCACGCACCCGCTCACCGTCAAGCTCACCAGCAAGAGCCCGGACAAGGTCGGCTACTGGAGCGTCTCGGTGCTGGACGGCACCGTGGAGATCGGCACCGGCGAGATCGGTTTCAAGGACGGCTCGCCGATCGCGGACGCGTCCAAGGTGAACATCACCTACACCCCCTCGGGCCAGGCGACCGCGCTGCCGCTGGTGCTGGACTTCAGCACCGAGGTGACCTCGTTCGCGTCGGGCAACCTGTCGACGCTGGCCTTCGCGTCGCAGGACGGCTTCCAGGCGGGCACGCTGAGCAAGACCGCCGTGGACGAGACGGGCACGCTGGTGCTGACCTACTCGAACGGCCAGACCGCCAAGGGGCAGAAGCTGGCGCTGATGCGCTACGAGTCGCCCGAGGCCGTGCTGCAGATCGGCAACAACCAGTTCGAGGACGCCGGCCGCGGCGGCCTGCGCCTGGGTCATGCGCAGGAAAGCGGCTTCGGCGCGGTGCGCGCGGGCTACATCGAGCTCTCCAACGTCGACCTGTCCAAGGAGTTCTCGGACCTGATCATCATGCAGCGCGGCTACCAGGCCTCGTCGCAGATCGTCTCCACGGCCAACGAGATGATCCAGCAGCTGTTCTCGATGAGGGGCAAATGAGCACCGGCGCTTTCCTGAGGCTGCCGGCCGCAGTGCCCGTGCGACGTTTCACCGCGGCGCAGCGCGAGGCGCTCGCGCTGCGCCTGCTGCCCGCCTGGCGCGCCTGGTGCGCGGAGTGGTCGCTGGCGCGCGCGGACGTGCGCGTCGAGCCGCTGGTGCAGGGCGCCACGCGCGCGCATCCGTCGGGCGGCTGGCGCGTCGCCGGACGTCTGGGCGATGGTGCCGGGGGCTTCGGCGGCCCGCTCGTGCGCGAGTCCGGCCGCCAGGCGCTGATCGCTGCCGCCATGGACCTGTCCGGCGAGACCGCCTGGGCTGAGGACAGTCTGGCCGCGTCTTTCGCTGCGTCGGTGGAGGCCTCGTGGCGCGCCTGGCGCGACGGTTGGCTCGGCGCGGTGTCGCCCGCCGACGAGGCGCCTGCCGGTGCGATCGCGGAGACCGCTTCCGCGGCCGAGCTCGGCGAACTGGTCCTGAGCTTCTCATGCGTGCGCGCCGGGGACGCAGCCTCCTCGGAGCCGGTCGAACGGACGGTGCGCGTGGCCGCCTCGTCACTGATGGCGCTGCTGCCGTCCGTGTCGGCGGGCGATGCCGCGGCATCGACCACGACATCGCCGGGCCCCGTGCTCGCACCGCTGCCGCGCGCCATCGCGCACCTGCGGGTGCGGGTGCGGGTGCACCTGGGCCAGGCGGCGCTGCAGATGGGCCAGTTGATGGACCTGCAGCCCGGCGACGTGATCCCGCTGGCCCATCCGCTGGCGCGTCCGGCCGGATTGACCTTCGCTGAACCCGGCGGCCTGCCGCTCGCCGCCGAGGCCCGGCTGGGCCGCAGCGGCCCGCACTGGGCGGTGCGCGTCGATCCCGCGCCGCCGCCGACTTCCTGATCCGCACGGCGATCGCGCCAGTTGCGCTTCCTGCGCGTCTCCGATCGCCGACTCCGCCTGATGTCGACCGTCCTCCAACGACGTTCTCCATCGACCGTCCCATTTCGATTGCGTTTCCCGCCATGCAACCCGCTCTCCACGACCTCGACCTGCAAGACCTGACCCCTGGCGCACCCGGCGTATCCGGCGCCGCGGGCGGCCCCCCGCAACCGCTGGCCGGCCTGGAAGGCCTGAAGACGCTGCCGGTGCAGCTGGACGTGCTGCTCGGCACCGCCCAGGTCACGGTCGGCGACCTGATGGCCTGCCGGCCCGGCGAGGTGCTGCGCCTGGACCGCACGGTGGAGCAGGGCGTCGACCTGGTGATCAACGGCCATGTGGTCGCGCGCGGCCGCCTGGTCGCGCTGGACGACAGCTTCGCGATCCAGCTGACCGAGACGCCCGACCTGCGCGCGGCGGGCTGACGGCAGGCGGGCGATGGCGATGTCCTCTTCTTCCGTGATGCCGGAATTCCCGGTGGCCGGGCTGGTGCTGCTGGGCTTGCTGGCGCTGGTGGCCGTGGTGGCCTGGGCCCGCGTGCCGGGCGTCGCCGCGCGCTGGCGTGCGGCCTGGCCTGGTGCCGCCGCTCGTGCCGCCGCTCGTGGGGCCGCCGGCGTGACCGACCGCGCCGTCCCGCCGCGCGTGCGCGCGCAACAGCGGCTGGACGCGTTCAGCGTGGTCCACGACCTCGAATGGGCCGACGGCCGGCGGCTGCTCGTCTGCACGACGCGCGGCGCCGCGCCGGTGGTGCTGGACCGCACGGCGCCCGAAGGCGCCGCGGAGCCGCAGGCATGAGCGGCAGTCCCGTCCAGATCGTCCTCGGGCTGACCCTGCTGGCGGCCTTGCCGGCGCTGCTGGTCTGCCTGACCTCGTTCCTGCGCATCATCGTCGTGCTGTCGATGCTGCGCCACGCGATCGGCCTGCCCGAGACGCCGCCCAACGTCGTGCTGATCGGCATGGCGCTGCTGCTGACCGGCTTCACGATGTCGCCGGTGCTGGAGCGCGTGCACGACGACGCGCTGCGGCCCTACCTGGCCGGCAAGATGGAGGGCACCGTCGCGCTGGACAAGGGCTTGCAGCCGCTGCGCGGCTTCATGCTGAAGCAGACGCGCGAGGCCGACATCTTCATGATGGCCGACCTGGCCAAGCGCCCCCGGCCCACGACCGAGGCGGACGTGCCGATGACGCAGCTGGCGGCGGCCTTCATGGTGTCCGAGCTGCGCGCCGCGTTCCAGATCGGCTTCGTGGTGTTCCTGCCCTTCCTGCTCATCGACCTGCTGGTGTCCAGCATCCTGATGGCGCTGGGCATGATGATGATGCCGCCGGTGACCATCGCGATGCCGCTGAAGATCCTGATGTTCGTGCTGGTCGACGGCTGGGGCCTGCTGCTGCGGGCGCTGATCGGGTCCTTCCACTGACGGGACCCGGACGCCCCGATGTCGACCGGGATCGTGACCTCGCCCTGGCCGCAGCCCGCGGACCTGGCACCGCTGTGGCGGACGCGGCGGGACGACGCGCGCGCCCGGGAGGCGCTGGTGCGCCACTTCCTGCCTTACGCGCGGATGCAGGCGGCGCGGCTCTTCGCCGGCCGGCCGGGCGACGAGCTCGACTTCGGCGACTACTTCCAGTTCGCCTCCGTCGCGCTGACGGAGGCCGTCGACAGCTACGACCCCGCGCGCGGGGCGCGCTTCGAGACCTACGCCGCCTATCGCATCCGCGGCGCGGTGCTGGACGGCGTGGCCTCGATGTCCGAGCGCCAGCGCCAGATCGCCACGACGCGCGAGCTGCGGCAGGCGCGGCTGAAGTCGCTGCTGCGGGAAGCGGCCGAGGCGGGCGAGGCGGAGTCCGGAGAGGTGCCGCCGTCGACGTCGCCGGGCGATGGGATCGACGTCCCGATCGACGTCGCGATCGCCATCAATGCGGAGCTCGATGCGCTCGTGGGGACCGAGGCCGGGACCACGGCTGCACGCAAGCCCTCCCTGTTCCCCAAGGGCAGCGCGCTCGAGCGCCTGTCCGAGGCGGGCCTGGGACTGGCGATCGGTCTGATGCTGGAGGGCACGGGCCTGATCGATGCCGGTCCCGATGCGCCGGCGCCGGCCGCGCAGATGCCGTACGCGCGGCTGGAGATGCGACAGCAGCGCGATCGTCTGCTCGCGCTGATGCGGCAGTTGCCCGAGCCGCAGCGGCGGGTGCTCGAATGGCACTATCTGCAGGGGCATCCGTTCGACGCGCTGGCCGCGCGCACGGGGCTCAGCAAGGGCCGCATCTCCCAGTTGCACCGCGCCGCGCTCGACACGCTGCGGCGACGGCTGGAGGAGGACGGATGATGTGGCCCCGACGCCGTGCCTTCGACACCTTCGATCCCGTTTGATTCCGCCTGATCCTGTTCGATCCCGCTGGATCCCACCGATGCCATGGATCCCGTTGGATCCGATTTTCCGGACACGACCCGATGACCAACGACACCTCGCCTCAAGTGCAACGACTGCAACGCCTGCTGAGCTACCTGGAGCAGGACCCCGGCAACGACCTGCTGCGTCAGGACGCGATTGCGGTGGCCTGCGACGTGGGCGACGGCGCCACGGCGCGTCGCCTGCTCGACGAGCGCGCCGCGCGCGGCGCGCTGCCCGCGCTGCCGTGGGGCTTCCTGGCCGCGCGCACCGCGCTGGCCGATGGTGACTTCGACACCGCGCTGCGGCAGTGGGACGCATTGGCCGCCGACGACGGCGTGGGGACGGAGGAGCGCATGCTGGCCGCGTCGGCGGCCGCGCAACTGCGCCTGCGTCGCGGCGGACCGGAGGCCGTGGCGGACGCCTCGCGCACGCTGGCGCCGTTCATCGACGGCGCGGCCGCGCAGTCGCCGCTGCCCGACGCGGCGCAGGCCGCGTGGCTGCGTGTCGAGCACCATGCCGGCCGTCTGAGCGAAGGCTTGGACTGGGCGCTGGCGCGCGAGGCGGCGGGGCAGCTCGCGCCGGAAGCGGCGGGCGTCGCCAGCCTGATCGCGATGGACGCGAACGACGTGGCCGCCTGCTCGCGCCTGACGCGCGTCGCGCTGGCGGCCTTGCCGGAGCAGGGCGAGGCGCTGGTGTCGGCGGCGGCGCTGTCGCTGGTCGACGGTCAGCCGGAAGAGGCGCTGAAGCTGAACGAGCGCGTCACCGCGGCGCGTCCGTCGGACGGCCGCGCATGGACCCAGCTCGGGGCGGCGCGCCTGCTGGCGCTGGACCTGCAGGGCGCGCGCGTCGCCTATGCCCGGGCGACGGAGCTGATGCCGGGCCACGCCGGCAGCTGGCACGGCCTGGCCTGGGCGCAACTGCTGCTGGGCGACCTGGTCGAGGCGGAGCGCCTGCTGGACCACGCGCTCGAGGTGGACCGCAACTTCGCCGAGACGCATGGCGCGCTGGCCGTGGTGTATGCGCGCACCGGTCGCCGCACGATGGCGCAGGACGCGCTGCGGCGCGCGCGGGGTCTGGATGCCGGCAGCTTCGCGGCGCAGTACGCGCAGGCGCTGCTGGATCATCCGGAACTGCAGGGTGAGGAAGTGATGGCGCTGGCGACGCGACTGCTCGATGGGCAGCAGCTGCCCAACGGTCAGCGGGCGTCCAGCCTGCTCGGGGTCGTGCGGCGCCGGTGAGACGGATCGACGCTGGACCGGCGGCTCGTTCAGCGGGTCGGCCGGTACGGCGCTTGATAGTGACGAGGGAGCGTTCGTTGGCGAACCCAGGGTGTGACGTCGCCGCATTGCGCTTGTCCCCCCTGAATCGGGGGCGTCGGCGCTAAACCGAGCCGGAAATCGCCGGATGTATTGCCTGTGAGTCGCGCGACCTTGGGTCCGCGAATTGGCAACTACAGGGAATTGAGCGACATGGTCGGCATCGTCAACGGCAGCGGTCTGGGTCTGAACTTCACGTCCTACACGGGGACGATGGGTCAGACGGGGGTGTGGGGTCAGGCGGGGCTGGGCCAGCGCGGCACGCAGATCTACATCAATGGCTACACCGGCAACCTCGTCGTGCAGGACCGCGACGGGCTGCTGGCCGGCCCGGGCACCGACCTGCAGGCGCTGCGCACCTACAACAGCCGGGGCTCGTTCAATGACGACAACGGCGACAACTGGATCGCCGGCTTCGTTCGCCAGGCCATGCGGCTCACCGGCGGCGCGTGGGGCGCGGCCGGCAGCACGGTCGCCGTCACCAACGAGGACGGCTCCGAGCGGCTCTACACCTGGTCCACCAACCGCTACGTCAGCACCACCGGCTCGGGCGGCGACACCTACCTGACGCTCAACGGCGATCTGACGCAAGCGACGTTCAGCAACGGGCCTCAGTCGGGCACCTTCGACGTGGCCACAGGCCGGCTGCTGAGCTGGAATTCGCCGACGCTGCTCAACGCGGTGTTCACCTACGACGCCAACGGCCGCCTCGCGGGCATGGCGTCCGACGCCAACGGCACCGGCGGCCGCATCGTCTACGAGTACAGCGGCAACCTGCTGCAGCGCGTCAGCGTCCTGAACGAGCAGGCCAAGGCCGTGTCCACCACGCTCTATGCCTACGATGGCAATGGCCGGCTGTCGCGCGTGACCGTGGATCTGTCGCCGGAGGACGGGGTCATCTCGGACGGCAAGGTCTACACCACGGACTACACCTACGTCGTCGCCGCCGACGCCACCAACGGGATGCTGCGCAGCATCACCAACAGCGACGGCACCTCGCAGACCTTCAAGTGGGTCATGTCCGAGGGCACGGCGCGCATCTCGCAGAGCTGGGGCGCGGACGGGAAGATCACGGACTACGTCATCAACCTGGCGTCCAAGGCTGCGCGGGTGACGCAGCCCGGCGGCTTCACGACGGACTTCTGGTACGACGGCCTGGGCCGGCTCAAGCAGAGCCATCCGTCCAAGGGCGCCAACAACGGCGTGACCACCGACGCCACGCGGATCTACTTCGAGTACTACGCGACGGACAACCAGGCCACGTTCGCGGACTACGACCGCGGCATCACGGCCTTCAACTACGACGCTGACAACAACCTGATCATGGTCCGCGATCCGGCGGGCAACACGGTGCGCCGCACCTACGTGAACCGGCTGGTGGTCACGGAGACGGTCTATGCCGTGGCTGATCCCGACGGCGACGGTACGCTGGGCCCGGGCGCCCCGGCGACGACGCGCTTCATCTACGACGCCGAAGGCAAGCTGCACTTCAAGATCAGCCCCGAAGGCGTGGTGACCGAGCTGCGTTACACCGGCCGGCTGCCCACGAGCACGATCACCTACCTCGGCGGCGCGTACAACGTGTCGGGCCTGACCGCGACGCAGGTGCCCACGGAGGCGCAGCTCAACACGTGGGTGGGCAGTGCCGACAAGAGCCGCACCAGCCGCATCGACACCCTCTATGACGCGCGCGGCGAGAAGCTGCGCGAGACGGCCTACGCGGCCACGGACGCCGCCGGCAACGGGCTGGCTGCGGGACAGCACGTCGTCGTCTACGCGTACGACGCGGCCGGGCGGCTGCTGTCGATGACCGACGGCTCGGGCGCCACCGTCACCTACACCTACGATGGTCTGGGCCGGGTGCTCACCCGCCAGCAGGGCGGGATCCTGACGAGCTACATCCACCAGGACGGCAGCGGCGGGTACGTCTCCACGGTGACGGAGCAGAGCGGCGTGGTCACCGTCAGCACCTTCGACGCGATGGGCCGGCTGCTGGGCGTGACCCAGACGAAGAGCGGCACGGAGCTGGGCAGGACGACGAACTATTACGACGCTCGTGGCCTGCTCTACAAGACGCAGGACGCCACCGGCGTCTTCCACTGGTACCTGTACGACGAGCGCGCCAACAAGGTCGCCGAGGTCGACGGCAACGGCACGGTGACGGAGTTCCGCTATGACGTGGCACAACGCCCGATCCAGACCATCGTGTATGCAGCGCCGCTGGCGGCACTGACGGGCGCCTCGCCCAACCTGGCGTGGGCCGAGCCGCCGTCGACGCCGCTGCTGGCGACCATCCGGCCGGCGGAGACGCCGGGCAAGGACATCAAGAGCTGGACGGTCTACAACATCTCCGGCCGTCCGATCAAGACCGTGGACGGCGCGGGATTCGTGACGGAGACCCGCTACGACGCGGCCGGGCGCGTGACGGGCACGGTGCGTTACGCCAACGCGATCGACCTGGTCGCGTTCGCGGCCAGCCCGGTGACCGCCAATGCGTCGCCGCTGTCCGATGTCAACGACCGTGTGACGCGGCGCTTCTACTCCACCGAGGGGCGCCTGCTGGGCGAGCTGGATGCCGAGGGATACCTCGTCGAGAACCGCTACGACGCGGCGGGCCGGCTGAGCGCGCGCGTGCGCTATGCCGATCCGACGCCGTCGAACCAGCGCGAGGCCGGCACGCTGGCGCAGCTGCGCCCGGGCACCGCTTCGCCCAAGGACCAGACGACGCGCTACGTCTACGACGGCCAGAGCCGCGTCATCGGCGAGATCGACGCGGAGGGCTACGTCACCGAGCAGGTCTACGACGAGCGCGGCCATGTCGCGCAGCGCACGCGGTATGCGACGCCGCTGACCTCGGGACAGATCACGCTCTTCGACGCCGGCACCGGTGGCTGGCGCCCGGCGGCGACCGCCGGGTTCGCTGGGGACCGCACGGAGTTCTGGCGCTACAACGCGCTCGATCAGTTGGACCAGCAGACCGACGCCGACGGCACGGTGACGACCTTCGCCTACGACACGGCAGGTCGCGTGGTGTCGACGACCAAAGCCGTGGGCACGGCGGAAGTGCGCACGCAGAAGGTGCGCTACGACGGCGTGGGGCGCGTGACCGGCGAACTCAGCGCGCGCGGCGCGGCGCTGCTGGTCGACGGCCAGACGGAGGCGCAGGTCGAGGCGATCTGGGCGCAGTACGGCACGGTCTACACCTACGACGCGGCCGGTCGCAAGACCAGCCAGATCGTGTCCGATGGCGCCAGCACGCAGCGCACGATCTTCTTCTACAACGAGGACGATCAGCTCACCCACACGATCAACGCGCTGGGCGAAGTGCAGGAAAACCAGTACGACGGGATCGGACAGCTGGTCAAGACGATCGCCTACGGCGGGCGGCTGAACGCGACGACGTTCAATGGGCTGAACGGCGGGCTCGTCAACACGGCCATCCGCAACGCGGTGCAGGAGCTGCTGGCGCAACGCACGCCCGGCAATCAGGCGTATGCCAAGGCGGAATCGGTCTTCGACTACGACGCACGAGGACTGATCAAGAGCACGACGGATGCACTGGGCTACGTCAGCTCGAGCGTCTACGACGCATTCGGCCAGGTAACGGACACCACGCGGCAGTTGACCGTCGGCGGGACCACCGTGGCGCAGAAGCTCGAGTACGACCGCCGCGGCGTGCTGGTCACGAGGACCGACGACGTCGGCGGACTCAACGCGATCACGCGCACGCGGGTGGACGCTTTCGGCCGCGTCTACGAGCAGATCGATGCCCGCGGCATCTACACCAAGACCGGCTACGACCGCCTGGGGCGCGTGGTGCAGACCACCGACGGCGCGCTGGTCGACCGCTACACGACCTACGACGCGTTCAGCCGCGTGGTCACGACCAAGGACGGCAACGGCCAGACGACGACCTACCGCTATGACATCGCCGCGCGCACCGTCGAGGTGACGACGCCGGAGAACATCAAGAGCCGTGTCACCCGCAACCGCCATGGCGAAGTGGCGAGCGCCACCGACGGCGCGGGCGTGACGACGACCTACGCGTACACCGAGAACGGCGAGCTCAAGACGACCACGACGCCGCTGAACGGCGTCAACATCGGCACCGGCACGAAGTACGACAGCCTGGGTCGCGTGGCCGAGAGCACCGATGCCAACGGCACGGTGACGCGATACGGTTATGACGCGCTCAACCGCGTCACCTCGCGCATCGTCGACCCGGATGGCGCCAACGGTCTGAAGCTCACGACGACCTACGCCTACGAAGACACCGCCACCGGCTCGACGGTGCTGACCACCGAGGCGGATGGACGTCAGACGCTCAAAAGCTTCGACGTGGCAGGACGCCTGGTGGCGAGCACGGTGGATCCGTTCAGTCTGGCGCTGACGACGAGCTTCGAGCTGGACGCGGACGGCCGCACGCTCAAGGTCAAGGATCCCAACAACATCGTCACGCGCTACGAGTACGACAAGCTGGGCCGCCGCACGGCGGAAGTCACCGATGACGCCGGCAATGCCGACGATCTGAAGCTGACCCGGACCTACGTCTACGACTTGGCGGGCCGTTTGACCTCGAGCACCGACTGGACTGGTACTTCGCGAACGCGCTACGCGTATGACGACGCGAACCGCCTCGTCTACCAGGTCGATCCGGCGGGCGCGGTGCGCTACACGGAGTACGACGGCGAAGGGCGCGAGCGCCGGGTCACGCGCCTGGCCACGCCGCTGACGGCGGCGAACCTCACGGCCTTGGGCACGCAGCCGACGGTGGCGCAGATCACCGCGCTGCGGGTGATCGCGACGGCCAAGGACGAAGTCACGGGCCGGGTGTTCGACAAGGACGGCCGCGTCAAATTCAGCGTTGATGCCGCGGGCACGGTGGTGGAGTTCCGCTACGACGGCGCGGGCCGCGTGAAGCAGCAGATCGCGTATGCGACGGCGGTGACGGACACGGCGGCCTGGATGGACGGCACGCCGCAGGCGCCGGGCGGCAGTGCGGACGACCGCGTGACGAGCACGCTGTACGACGACCTGGGCCGCGCCACGACGGTGGTGGACGCCGAGGGCGGCATCACCACGCTGGCCTACGACAACGCGGGCAACCTGCGTCAGAAGACGGCCTTCGCACGCGTGGCGACGGCCGCCACGATGCAGGCGCTGCGCACGGCAGGCGCCGGCTGGACCGCGGCGACGCTGGGCGCGCCGCTGACGCACGTGCAGGACCGGGTCACCAACTACCGCTACGACGCGGCGGGCCGGCTGCGCTACGAGTACGACGCTGAGGGCTACGTCACCGAGACGCGCTACGACGGTTTGAAGACCACGACGATCCGCCATGTGGAGACAGTCGGGTTGGATGTCATTCCGACGCTGGGCGCGGACGACCGCGCGAGTTTCGTCGAGCTCGACAAGGCGGGGCGCGTCCTGCGCACCGTCGATGCGATGGATGTCGAGACGCGCAGCTTCTACGACAAGGGCGGCCGCCTGACGGCGCAGACGCAGGCCTACGGTTTGGCAGAGGCGACGACCACGGGCTATGTCTACGACGACGCGGGCCATGTGACCCGCAAGACCGTGGCGCTGGGCACCGCGGCGGAGAGCAGCACGCGCTACGGCTACGACGCCTTTGGCCGCATGACGACGGAGATCGAGGCACGCGGCGTGGCGCTGGCCGAGTCGACCAGCGACTGGGCAAAGGGCGAGCGCGTGCGATTGGGCAAGCCGGCGGATCTGCTCCAGCTGTCGGAGCCAGACAAGCTGTCGCTGCTGGCCAAGTTCACGACGACCCACGAATACGACGCGGCGGGTCGCCGCACCAAGACAATCAATGCGCTGGGCGCCGCGACATCCACGCAGTACGACGCCTTCGGCAACGCGGTGAAGGTGACGGATCCGCTGGGCAACGTCGGGTACTTCTACTTCGACAAGCTCAACCGGGTGACGATGCAGGTCGATCCGGAAGGGAATGCGACGCGCACGATCTATTGGGGCGCGGGCAGCAACCAGGTCGCGAAGGTACGACGCTATTTCGCGAAGTCCACGAACGTGACGACGGCGCAGATGCCCGATCCGGTGACCGGTCCCAAGGATGCGCTGACGACCAACGTCTACGACCGGCTGGATCGGCTGGTGAGTTCGGCGGCTGCGGTGGACGGCGGCAGCGTCACCGAGTCGACGCAGTACAACGTCGCCGGCAACCGTTTCGACAAGCAGGTAAGGAACAAGGTCGGCGGCACGGCGGTGTTCAACACCGACAAGCTGGGCAACACGGTCAAGGAAACGTTGCCGGTGACGGTGGACGGCGTGGCTGTGGTCAACAGCTACGGCTACGACGCCTTCGGCAACCGGACCAGCGCCGTCGAGGCGGTGAACCCTGACAACCGCAGCGGCTGGATCAGCCGCGCGACGTCCTACAAGTACGACAAGACGGGGCGCCTGACGCATCGCATCGGCACTGGCTATGAGGCGTTCGACGGTTCGAGCCAGACGACGTCGACGGTGATCCCGGTCGAGTGGACGCGCTATGACGCGCTGGGCCGCGTGGTCGAGCAGGTCTCGCGCGGCAACTGGGTGAGCGATTCGCAGGTGGTCGGCGGCGCGCGGTCGCTGACCCGCTACGACGCGGCGGGCAACAAGCTCGAACAGATCGCGGCGGACGGTGCGTACACCGCCTACGAGTACGACGCTGCAGGACACGCGGTGCGCGAGAGCGCCCGCGGCACGGCGGCTGTCGTGAACGGCTCGACGTGGACGGCGCCCGGCGTCAATGCCGCGATCGATCGCAACACCGTGATGGTCTACGACGCGCTCGGCCGCCTGGTCGAGAAGTCGCGCGAGAACGTCCGGTACTGGGAAGCCAATCCCAATTCGAACGACATCCTGGCGCCGCTGTCGACGCCGACGACGGTGCGCCTGCAGGGCATCGTCTATGACGCCGCCGGCAACGTGGTGCAGGAGATCGACGGCCGCGGCAATTCCGTCTACAGCTACTACGACAAGATCGGCCGCAAGGTGCTGCGCATCGACCAGGAGTCGTGCGCGGTGGGCTGGGACTACGAGGGCTTCCAGGACGCGGCGACCGCGGAGGTGAAGTACGCGGGTCGCGTGGCGGCCTATGCCGTGCAGACGGATACGCAGCAGGCGGCGTCGCTGCGCGATCCCGCGCAACTGCGCGCCGGGCTGAGCCTGACGGACGCGCGCACGACGCGCTTCGTGCTGGACACGCTGGGTCGGGTGACCGAGAAACGGGTGTTGGGCGTGGCGTCCACCTACCTGAACGCGAGCGGCGCCGCCGTGAACGTCACGATGGACGCGGTGTCGACCTTCGAGTACGACGGCCTGGGCAACGTGAAGAAGCAGCGCGACCTGGTCGGCCTGACGCCGGACGGCACCGCGCAGGTCTGGAACGAGACGGTGGTCCAGTACGACAGCCTCGGCCGCGAGACGCGGCGCATCGCACCGGGATTCACGGACTTCCAGAACCGCTGGGTCACGCCGATCACCGACACCGAGTACAACGGGCTCGGACTGGTGTCGCGCACGACGCTTCGCGGGCTGACGACGGCGGACGACCGGGTCTCGCGCTTCGACTACAACGGCAACGGCGACCGCGTCGGCATGACGGACGCCAAGGACAACTTCACCCGGATCGAACTCGATGGCCGGGGCCAGGTCGGTCGCACGACCGCGGTGGCGGCCCAGCTCGCACTGAACGGTACGCGCGTCGACGTCGTCAAGCGCTACGCCTACGACGCCATGGCGCGCACGACGGCCGAGTTCGACGGCGACGCCACGCATCCGCAGACCGGCGAGATCCGCCGCACGCGCTACAACGTCTTCGGCGACATCGTCGGCAAGGGGATCGGCGAAGGTTGGCAGGAGTTCGCGGACTACAACGTGCTCGGCCAGGTCGAACGCAACAACAGCGAAGGTGGCGTAATCGCCGTGTTCCTGTATGACCGCAACGGCAACGCGACCCGCAAGATCATCAGCGGCGTGGCCGACCTGGACTTGCGCGGCAAGACGGTCAACGAGGCTGCGAACGACCTCACCAACTTGACGCACACCTTCAGCGTCCATGACAGGCGCAACCAACTGGTCAAGACGGTGGAACTCGCCGCCACCTTCCAGACCGATGTCGCCGCGCGCACCGGCGCGGTGTCACAGGCGCTGACCAGCCTATATGGCGCGCTGCAGCTGCAGCCGATCGGCGGCGGCGCCTACGAGGGCGCGAACGGCGGCACCACCGGCAGCCTCGGCCAGACGGTGGTCAGTTCGCCCGACGGCGTCGGACCACTGAACGGGTCGTCCGCGTCCGGCGCGGCCGCCTCCGCGATCAGCGTCGGTGGCGACAAGGGAGCCGTCGGCATCGGTCTGGGCGGACAGGGATACAGCACGGTCTTCAACTGGTCGGGCACCGCAAAGACGACTCAACCGCAGCCGAGTCCGACCCTGCAGATCCCCTTCACCCTTTCGGCCCCTTCCTTGCCGGGCAATGCCCGTTATGAAGTCCGCGATGATGCCGACGATCGGCTCTTCGGCACGATGCTGCCGGGTGAGACCATCCAGTTGTGGGCCACCGGCAAGGACAATGGATCGGCGACGAATCGCTACAACCTGATTGCCATCCTCGACGGCAGACAGGTTCAGATGGCTACGATGATTCTCGATTCGACCCGCGGCGGCCCGCCGCCGATGAATCAGGCACCGAGGATGTGGCAGATCCAGGCCACGTACCGCATCGAGTTTCCCAACCGATTCATCGTGCAGAACCAGGGCGCGGCGCGCGTCGAGGTCGTGCGCAAGACCGCGAACGGCGACGAAGTGCTGCCGTTGTACAGCATCCCGCAATACACCCGATCGGGCCTGGTCACGGTGGTCCCTCCGGTCCCGGATACCTCGCAGTTCCTGGTCGGCGGCTGGGCCGCCGGCGACCACATCGTCGAGATCCGCCGCTACGACGGGGAAGGCCGGTTGATCAACGCGTCCCGGCAGACCTTCTCCATGACGCCGGGAGCCGGCGTCGTGCAGGCCGGACCTGACAAGTACACCGCGATCGCGGTCTCCGACGTGGAAGGCCGGCTCATCCCCGGATCCAACCAGCCTGGCCTGAGCCTGTTGCGGGGCGCCGGCGAGGCCATGCCGAGCGGGACGATCTACATCCGCCGTGCCGATTCCAACGCCGACTACGGCGGCTACACGTTCTCGGGCGGCTATCTCGATGTCGCTTCGGCCGGCATCAACGGCGCGAACGCGTCGTATGAGTTCTTCGTCGTATCGTCGCGCGGCACGTTCTCAGGGACCTACACCGGTGGCGGCGGCGCGAAGCCCGCCGTCACGAGCCTCAAGTACGCATCGACTTCCGACACGTCCTTCCGTTTCAACCCGAACATCCAGTCCGACTCAAGCGCACCGGCGCCGCAGTCGTATGAGGTCGTCTTCGAGATCTTGAAGAACGGACAGTGGACGCGTGTCGAGGTGCCGTTCGACGGCAGCGGCATCACCCTGTCCGGCATCCAGATCGGCACCCTGGCGGGCACGGGCAGCTCGCCCTTCGTGCAGTCGCAGGCCTCGTTCCGATACCAGATCTTCGCCGTCACCGGCCCGTTGAAGCGGCTGGTCGCCAATTCGGCCGGGAGCGTCAGCTATGGACGGGCTTCTTCCATCGCCGTCACGTCGGGGACGGTGTATCCGGCCATCGCGCGGCTGGGCGTGCGCAACTTCAGCGGTCCGATCACGTTGACGATTCCCGGCAAGGGCGATGTGGCGATCTCAGCCGGCGACGCCCGGCGCTGGGGCACGGACCAGACCAACCTTTACCTGGCCGAGTACGTCAACGCTGCGGGACCGATCCAGATCCGGTTCAGGTACGCCGGCAACGACGCCGCCTACGACGGCACCCTGACGCTCAATCCTGACGGACGCATCACGGTGGATCCGATCACGCCTTCGTACTTCGGATGGTCGCAGATGCGCATTGACGTGCCGGGGATGAACGGCATTCAGACCTTGCGTATCCAGGAGCGCGGCGGCGCGGTGATGTCTAACGACGAGGTGAGGATCTACCGCGGATACTTCCAATTCCCCATCCAGCCGGGGCAGCTCGGCAAGAACTACGACGTCTACTTCGAGGCGCTCGGTGGCAATCCGCAGACTCTTTCCTACATCGGCAAGGGCTCGTACGAGGTCAGTGCCACCGGCACGGCGACCTACAAGACTACCGAGGTGGTCTACCGCCAGTCCATCCTCAACCTGACGGCAACGTCCGCCACGGACCGGATGTCGTTGCGCCTGCGTCAACCGGGCGGCGGCTTCACCGACTGGCTGCCGGTCGCCGGCGGCGTGGACCGCAACTTCGTGCTCGATGCCTACAAGCCGCTGAGCGGCGGCCCAGCCGCCTACGAGTTCGAGTACATGGTCCAGGACCAGTCCGGCGCGGTGATGCTTAAGAAGGGGCATGGCACCTTCACGCTGGCCGTCGACGGAAAAGTCGTCATGGGCACGGTGGTGTCCGACCGGACACCGCTGGCACCGATCACCTTCTACGGCCCCAACGATCCTGCGGCCGCCAAGATGCGTCTGACCATCGCCGGTCGGACGATCGAGCTGCCGGGGACCTGGAACGGCAAGCAGATGCAGTACGTCTGGGCGCAGCCATTCGACGGCGCGGTGATCGAGACGGAAAGCCGCTACGCCTACACGATGGAGATCCTGACGGCCACCGGGCAGCCGGCCAAGGACGCGGTGGGCGAGACGATCGCGGCGGTGCAGGGTGTGATGACGGTGGCCGCCAACGGCGGCGACCAGCCGTTCCGCTTTGAGCAGTCGGTGCAGCAGGTCAACCAGAGCGCACAGGTGCGGCGCTTCCAGACATACAACGCCTTCGGCGAGATCGCCGAGGAGTACGACGACAGCACGCTGGCACGGGCGCGAGCCATGGCGCAGCAGTACGCGGACTTCAAGCTGGGCCAGTTCACGGTCGATGAGTCGGCGGTGCGCACGCGCTTCCGCTACAACACGCAGGGCCAGTTGATCGAGAAATTGGAGGCGCAGACCTTCGAGACGCTGGCCAACGGTTTCGTACGTCGCACGCGACCGACGACCACGTACGGGCTCGATCTGGTCGGCCGCACGGTGTCGATCACCGACGCCAACGGCGGCGTGAATCGCCAGTCCTATCTAGGCGGCAGCGATCGGGTGGTGACGCGCTTCAACGCGGACGAGACCTCGCGCACGACGGGCTACGACGTCTTCGCCGATGCGCGCAAGCTGGTCAACGAAATGCAAGGGGTGGTGCTGCAGGACTTCGATGCGCTGGGTCAGCTGCTGACGGTCACGCGCCAGGGCATCACGCGCAGGCAGAACTTCACTACCGGGGAGTTCGTCGGCGCGGTGAGCGTGAACAACACGCTCTACGAGCGCTACGAGTACGACGGTCTCGGCCAACGCACGCGCCGCACCGATGCGGCCGGTGTGATCGAGAAGACCTTCTACGACTCGCTGGGCCGCGTGATCCAGACGGTGTCGGGCACCAACGCGACGGTCCAATATCAGTACACGCCGGTGGCGCGCGGTGCCGGCGACGCGGTGCTGGGCCTGGGCGCGCTCGATGTCGGCGGGTATCGGCGCACGACGGTGAACGCGGACGGACGCAGTCTGCAGGACAAGATCGACTACTTCGGCCGCACGACCTGGCACCAGGACCTCGGCGGACGGCAGTCGACCTACGTGTACGGCCTCTCCGGGCGCCTGATGTCCCAATCCGTGGCGGGCGGTCAAGACATCCGCTACGACTACACCTTGAGCGGACAACTGCGCCAGGTGCGTGACCTGGTGGAGCACACCATCACGCAGTATGCGTATGACGACGCGGGCAACCGCACGTACGAGATGTACGGCAAGTTGAATGCGCAGAACGACGGCGTGGCGTCGATCTTCCAGTCCGGGAACATCCAGTACGACGAGCTCAACCGCATCAGCCGGACCTGGGACGGCAGCAAGAGCTACGACCTGCGCTATGAGTACGACGCCATCGGCAACCGGCGCGCGGCGATCTCGACGTACTGGGACGTGACGGGGCGGGTCTCCGAGCGCACGGACTTCTGGTACACGTACGATGCGATGAACCGCTTCACGACGACGATGGGATCGTTGACGGGGCGGGGCGGCTCGGCGGCGGACACGTCAACCGGCATCGTCATCGGCAACGACGGAACTGCCGTGCGCTATGACGGCCTGGGCCAGCGCATCGGCGTCAGCTACAAGGACAAGACCGACACGTCGATCACGCACAACGAGCGCTACGAGTATTCCGTGGACGGCTACCTGGAGGACGCTTACCTCGACAACGCGCTGGTCAGCCGCCGGCGCGTGGATGCGACGGGCCGCACGCTGCAGTACCGCCAATGGAAGGGCGGCGTGCTGCAGGAGACCAAGACCACGGAGTTCGACGCCGACAACCGCGTGCGCAGTGAGAAGGTCACCGATTCGCAAAGCGGAAACGGCACGACGACGTACGCCTATTTCCTGGCGGGCTCGGACAACGCCAATGATGCGAACGTGGACGGACGCGGCGTTCTCGCGCGCACGACCTTCACGCCGGCGGCCGGCGGCGGGTCGACCGTCTCGACCTATGCGTATGCGTACTGGGACGCGGCCAAGCAGGTGACGATCAGGACGACCCAGCCCACCGGCAATCCTGGTCTGTCGACCTTCAGCTACGACAAGAACGGGCACCTGAGCTCCGTCGTCGACGCGGCGGGAGGGCGCGAGCTGTATTACCTGACGAGCGCGCAGGGGCAGGTGCTGCAGCGCGACGAAATCCGTCGGGACCTGAACGGCTCGCCGCGCTACATCCATCGCTACTACTACGCGGATGGACGGCGTGTGGGCGACGTCGGCAACGACGGGCTGTCCGACCGCGTTTCGTACGCAGAGCAGATCGCGCGCGATGCGGAGACGCCCGAGCAGCGACGAGCCCGGAGCAAGAACCCGACGCCGGTCAACAGCGCCGACTTCGACCAGAACTACGAGCCGATCAACGCGAGCTATCCGATCTCGGCTTCGTCCCGGTATACGGCGCGCGGTGGCGATACGCTGAGCTCGATCGCGCAGAGCGTGTGGGGCGATGCCGCCATGTGGTATCTGCTCGCCGACGCGAACGGCCTCAGCGGCCGCGAGCGTCTGGTAGACGGGCAGGTGCTGGTGATCCCGAACAAGGTCACCAACATCCACAACAACTCGACCACCTTCCGCCCGTACAACCCGGGTGAGGCGATCGGGAATGTGAATCCGACGCTGCCGGAGCCGCCGCCGCCGCCGTCGCCCAAGAAGGGCGGCTGCGGCGGGATCGGCATGATCCTGATGGTGGTCGTGGCGGTGGTGGTGACGATCTATACGGCGGGTGCCGCGGCGGGTCTGCTGGGCGCCACGGCGTCGACGGGGGCCACCGCGTTCTCCACGGGCCTTGCGGTGCTGGGTGGTGGCTCGGCGGCCGGCGTCACCTTGACGGCCACGGCAGGGCTTGCGATGTCTGCGGGGCTGGGGGTGGCTGTCGCAGCCGGCGCCGCGATCGGCGCGGCGGTCGGGTCCATTGCCAGCCAAGTCGTCGGCATGGCCACGGGCAACGTGGACAAGTTCAGTTGGAAGGCGGTCGGACAGTCGGCCGTCTCAGCCGGTATCACCGCTGGCGTGGGCTCCGCGCTCAACGCTGCTGCGGGGACCGGCGGCATTCTGAACGGCACGAAGGTCGGGAGCCTCGTGCAAGCAGGCGGTGCCGGCAGCGCGATGCTGAAGGCGGGCGTGGGGTCGGCCGTGAGTCAGGCGATCCAGGGCCAGTGGAACTGGCGTGAGGTCGCTGCGTCGACGGTCAGCGCGAGCGCGGGCTACTACGCCGGACAAGCCGTGGGCGCGGTGATGCAGGGCCTCGATGCCAGCGCTGTGAGGATCGCGGCCTCCGCAGGCGCGGCAGTCGCCGGGTCCTGGGCGAGCAGCCAGGTGATGGGCTACAACTCGGCGGAGACGAGGGCGCGGCTGTCGCAGGCGTTCATTTCGGGATTGGGTCAAGGCATTGGTCTCGAGCTCGGCGACGCTTCGCCGTCGAGTCCTCAGAGTCCACGCCAAGCGTCGACGTCATTTACCGATGACACGGATAGCCGCCGCAAAGCACTTGACCCCTACGGCATTCGCAACATGGAGGCGGCAGGGCCGCAAGTCGGGCCCGTCAGCACGAAGATGCTGGACGACGCCTTCACGCCGGTCACGGGTCTGGATCTGGGTGATCGAGTTCTCCGTGGACTGGATCTCGGGTTATCTGCGCGCGGCGCCTCTCTCGTTTCGCCGGAAGTGGCGTATCGCGCAGGTCCGTACCAGCCGATCAAAGCCGGCATCTACGGCTACGAGAGCGGCGTCAATCGCAATGGCGTGTGGCAGGAAAGCTGGACCAACTTCCCTCGCAACGTGGTTCTGACAGACGCCAAGGGGCAAGAGATCCTGCCGACGTGGTCGGTTCATGGTGGCGACTCCCCATTGCTACCCAACGGTCAGCGAAGCGCCACGCTGGCGCGATTCGAGGAGTTGAAGGCGACCGTCAATAGCGGGCGATCGGTCGATACCAGTGAGATCGTGAAGCTGGCGAGGATTTACGATCCGCAAAACGTCTGGGCCAGAAACCAAACCGGTCAGGAGGAGTTGACCCGATTCTTCTCAACCGTCGCTATGGGCGTCGCAGGAGGGTTCGTTGGAGGGTGGACATATGGCGCACTGACTGCGCGCACCGCTATCGGCGCTCGTAGCGCGATGGTGGTGAGCAGCATGGCAGGCGATGCGACTTATCAGGGCCTCGACAATGCGCTCTACCGCGCGTCCGGTGGAAGCTATGGTACTGACGGGTTCAGCTTTAAGCAGCTTGCGGCGGCCGCAGTCTTGCCAGTGGCTTTGGAAGGCGTGTCCGGGGTCCGAGGATTGGCGGGTGAACTTCGTTCAATGGGCGTGCCCGATTGGACAATTCGCGCCGCACCTTACCGCTCAGGCGTCCTCTATTCGAATCCTCTAGGAGTTGAACTTGAGAGGGTTGCAATTGACGCCGGTGGCGGAAAAGTGGCGGTACAGTTTGGCGATGTGATGACATTTGGCCAAAGTAAGGCAGGCGAAGTGGTGGGTGACGGACTTACTGGCGACCATATCCCCTCCCTTGCTGCAATTCGTCAGAACGTGGAAACGACGCTGGGCAGAAAATTGAGTCCTTTTGAGTCATTGGCCCTGCGCGACAATACTTACACTGTGGTCGTGAAGCAGGATTTGCATGCCTCTGGGCGGACCTATTTTGGCGCTAATACGCCTTCTCAGATTGCTGCGGACGCATTGAACCTCAGTGGAGCCTCTGCAATGGATCAAGCAGTCCATTTGGTGAACGCCCCACGGTTGGGATACAGTACGACAACGCTTGAGGCGTCATTTGCCCGCTTGGATGAACTCAATCGACCACTTTTTGAGCAACTCTCCAATAAGTCGTCCGTTGAGGAACTTCTAAAGAATTGGAAGCGATGAACTATGTCCGAATTGATAAAGCTCCTGAATCAGCATCGAAATGCGCCCAATGTTGAGGCTGCGGTTCAGAAATTTTCTCTTCTCGAGATGATGGATGACCCTCCGTTTCGGAAGTATATTATTTCGCGTGCAGAAGGTATTGATTTTCTTTTGGAAAATGATCGAGTGATCGCTGTGCAGATATTTGTGCAGCCCACTCGTGAATTCGCTGCGTTTTCCGGAGAACTTCCGTTTAATCTACGACATGGAATGTCGCAGGATGATATTCATCAAACTCTTGGTGTTCCATTGGAATCGGATATTTACGATAGTAAGTACGCTTTATCCGCTGAAAATGCGAAACTTGTCATCACATTTGATGATTCTTCCAAGATCAATTATCTTAGTATAGAAACTCCTTGATGACGTTCCCCAGGACTGCGGTTTAAGGCATGGTGTTCGATAGGAGCGACGCACGAACTAGGTCAGCTCTACGCGCGCATTCCAGGATATCGAATCTAGCGTCGAGCGTGCAATGCCGGTTCAAATGCGCTCCATTTCTTGGCAAGGGTCAAATTCGACGAGGCACGCGACCTTTCGGATCTTCTCTCAACGTTGACCGAAGCACTTGGACTTGCGGGTTCATCTTGGAGTTCACGTGTCAGAACTGCGCAGACCTGGTGGGCAATTGAGCACCTTTCCGCTCAGCTCACCTTTCACGCCAGCTCCGCCCGCGCCTCCGCAAGCAGCCTCATCGCATCCGGCGATGCGAGCAAGGTGTCGACCACCGCGTCGATCACCCCGAAGAGCGCCGAATCCGCGATCGCATCGCGCCTTATCGCCGCGGCCAGCGTCGGCTCCATGATCGCGCGCAACATGGCGCGGTCGTCGCCGAGTTGGTCGGTCGCTGTCTGAAGCACCCGATCCAGCGCCGCAATCGACGGTTGTCCGCCGCTGCTCCGCCATCGCGAACCGCCGTTGACGTCCCCGACGGCGCTGCTTTCCACGACCTGCCGGTGCGCTTGTCTCCGCCCCCGTCCTTCACAGGACGCGGCGGCGCCCTGCGGTCGGGCTGATGGATACGCGTCATCCTCGCCGGACTCAGTGGGGCTTACCCACCTTCCGGTAGTTGGCCGACAGCACGTGGGCCGAGGCGTCGTTCGCCTTCGCACCGCCTTTGGCACTTGCCGCGTCGATCACGGGCGGCGAGACTTCGCCGTGTGGGGCGACTCGGCGATGTGGTACCTGCTGGCGGAGGCCAACGAGTTGAGCGGGGGCGAGGCGCTGGTTGAAGGCCAGGTGCTGGTGATCCCGAACAAGGTCACCAACATCCACAACAACTCGACCACCTTCCGCCCGTACAACCCGGGTGAGGCGATCGGGAATGTGAATCCGACGCTGCCGGAGCCGCCGCCGCCGCCGTCGCCCAAGAAGGGCGGCTGCGGCGGGATCGGCATGATCCTGATGGTGGTCGTGGCGGTGGTGGTGACGATCTATACGGCGGGGGCTGCGGCCGGCGTTCTCGGGGCCACGGTGACGTCGGGCGCCGGGGCCGGTGCCTTCAGCACCGGCTTGGCGGTGATGGCGGGCGGCACGGCGGCCGGCGTCACGGTCGCGGGCACGGCGGCGATGGTCGCGGGCGCTGCGATCGGTGCCGCGGTCGGATCGATCGCCAGCCAACTGGTGGGCATGGCGACAGGCAACGTCGACAAGTTCAACTGGAAGGCGGTCGGACAGTCCGCGCTTGCGGCCGGCGTCACGGCGGGCGTGGGCTCGGCCTTGGGTGCAGCGCCAGGGACCACGGCGGCAACCTCGAATGCGAGCACGCTGACGCGGGTGTCCGATGCCGTCATGCGCGCGGGGATCAACTCCGCAGTCACGCAGGCGATCCAGGGCAAGTGGAACTGGCGCGAGGTCGGAGCCGCGACGGTCAGCGCGGGCGCTGGCTACTTTGCCGGTCAGGCCGTGTCCGAGGTGGTGAAGGGCGTCGATCCCAGCATCACGCGGATCGCCGCCTCTGCGGGCGCTGCCGTCGGCGGCTCCTGGGCCAGCAGCCAGATCATGGGCTACAACTCTGCGGAGACAAAGGCTCGCCTCTCGCAGGCGTTCACATCCGGATTGGGTCAAGGTCTGGCGGGCTTGATCACTGATCCTGTCGGAAGCGCGGGGGAGCCGGTGATCAAGACCCTGGGCGCAGGTGATGAACCTCGTATCGACCGTATCGATGCGGAGCAAATCGAAAAGTATGCTCGGATCGACCTGCCGGAACTGGAGTCGCTGCCAGCATTGAACCTGCCCCGTACCCGTGTCGCGGCAGGAGGGGATTCCTGGGCCCGCATCGCCCGTCAGGAGTATGGCGACGAGCGATATGCCCTGGCTTTGGCGCAGGCCAATGGCGCCAAGTCGACCTTCCTCGCACAAGGGCAGGAATTGCAACTGCCCGATCTTGGCGGCGCCGATCTGCGCGCGGGCGGAGCGATGATCGCCGCCGATGCTGCGGCGAGACGTACTGCGCCTCCGGTGTGGAGCTTCCGTGAAGCCAGCGCGGCGCAACGTGCGATCGACGATGCGGCCCAAGCAACCGGACCGGCGCTGAACTTCTACCGCAGCTCGGGCAGCATCGGTGAGATGAAGAGCATCTCCGCGACCGAAAGTTTCTTCACCTTTAATTCGATCGGTCGGGCTCTGAACGGTTGGGCACACGGCTCGCTGGACGTCGTCAAGAGTCCCTTCATCGCTTTCAGGGAAGCGGTGTTCATGGCTGGAGACGTCGTCGGCAATGCCACGTATGGCGCGATGAACTTTGCGTTCGACGGAAATCAGCGGTATCAGAACGACAGCGCGCTGTTCAACTCAATCGAGCAGAACGGCGTTTTTGGGACCGCCGGTCTCGCGATCACGGGGAGCGTCACCTCCCTGCCCGTGATTTCGCAGATCAACGCGTTGTATCGTGGCAATGCGTACGAACTGGGCTACTCCGGCGCCACGACGGCGGGCTTCTTCGCTGTGCCCATGGCGTCGGAACGAATCGTCGTCGGGGCCAACACGCTCGCTCGGAACTGGGTGAACCTCGAGCGCACCCTGGATCTGAACATCAAGTTCGTTCCGGAACCCATGGAGGAGTTTGTAACTTTCTATCACGGGACTTCGCCCGAGCATGCGATCAATATCCGTCTCAACGGCGTCGATCCCTCGTTGGGCAAGTTGAAGAACGACTTTGGAGTCGGCTTCTACATGACCACTTCCAGGGAGGAGGCCATCAGGTCTGCATCGATGATGAGCAAGGCTTCTCAAGAAGTGATCGAATTCAGTGTCCCGAGGTGGGAGCTGGATCAGTTGAAGACCAGGACCTTCGCAGGCGCCGATGCGGAATGGGCTTCATTCGTCAGAGCCAACAAGGGGGGCGTTCCCGTCGACATCGGTGACGTGGATATGATCGTCGGCCCGATGTTTGGGCGAGTGAATTCAAAGAATGCTGTGCTGCCGTTGGGAAATCGAGTGCAGACGAGCATCCACTCTCGGACGGCAGCTGAAATGTTCAATTACTACATGGTGAAAGATTGATGGCGTCACAACTGATGATTGGTGCGCCGGATGAAGACGAGCTCTGGCTCTTTCAAAGAATCCTGACGGAGTTGCGGGAGAGGTTTGGACACTCCGAAGAGGTGGCGATCGACCTCGTCAACAGCTATCACCGGAAGTTTACCGACCCCGAATATTGCGCTCGCTTCAACATGTCTGCGCAGGGCGCGGAGTTCTTCTTTCATGAGGAAGCGCTCCAGATGGCCGATCGGATTCAGTACTACGAGTTTTTGGGTCATCTGCCAAATGAGTGGGAATTCATTCAATGGCACAGATCCGTTCGACTCCCAAGAGAGAAATAAATGGCTGTCATTATTGAAGGGCTGTCGGTTGTCGTTCGTTGCCAATCAATTGCCAAAAAATTGACCGGTGGAATCGGTGCATTCAAAAATTCTCTGCCGAACGCTACGCTCCGCTCGGACGGAGAAATCGCCGCCGTTCACTTCATGACGCCTGCGGACACCAAGGCCTACGTCTTGCGACTTGTGGAAGCTGGGCTGATATATCGTGTCGATGATGGCGCGCCGGTCGATATTGCCGTCGTGGATCAGAGAAATGGGCCGACGGTCCCTTGCGATTGGCTCGATTTCGGGGAAGCTGACTGGGACAACGATCCCGATCAGGTAATTGCCGTTTGCTGTGCTCGGCCGACACGCACTGGCAGGATCGTGGTTCCCGAGGGATGGGCTTACAAGGACTCACTGACGGCAAACGCGCAGTTTGTGGCCGGGAACGCCATTCCGCCGGAACTTCAATTCTTACGGCACCAGGACGGTGTCGATGTCCTGTTGGATACTCGGACCGGGCGGGAGTACTTTGTGCGGCGAAATGTGTGATCGGCACTTGCCCTCGGCCAACGGGGCCGGTGCGCTGGGGTCGAATTACCTTTCGTCAGGGTCTTGGGGTGGTTCAGCTTCCAATCCGACTGGAATCGCTGCAATCGACTTCACGGACGAACACCCGTTCCGTGTTCGGCAACACCCTGGTGAAAGATGGGATCTGTTTTCGATGTGCCCGGAGCCGAAATGAGCGCATTGAATGAGAAACCCCTGAAGGACGTTGAGAACTATTGGCACTATGAGGTCCGTGACGCGAGCTCCGGCACGGACCTGCTCCGGGCTCTGAACCATCCGGGGCACCTGATCAGCGCACAGGACTTTCGCGCCAGCTTGGCATCCGCGATCAAGCAGTGGGACATCAGCGTGGCGGAGTACGAGTCGGTGACCGATCTCGATTTTGAAAGTGCAGACGAAGTCGTCGAAGACCTGAAAGACCTTTGGAAAATGATGCAAGGACTTTGACGAGGGGTGCCGACACGCGGGCCGGATGGGCGAAGCTGGGCTGGCAGCTCACGCGCGGGTCCACGAGCGAGTATCCCGGCAGCCTGTACTTGTAGTTGTTTGCATCCGCGGTCAGGCCGTCGAAGTAATGCACTTCGGCGATCGCGCTCACGCTGTCAACACCTGGCACCTTCCGCGCTCCACCCAACGAGGCGGAGCGTCGCCGCTCAACCGACCTTGCGCACCAACTCCGCCCGCGCCTCCGCCAGCAGCCTCATCGCGTCGGGCGACGCCAGCAGCGTGTCCACGACCGCATCCACCAACCCGAAGAACGCCGGATCCGCGATCGCATCGCGTCCCAGCGCCGCGGCCAGCGTCGGTTCCATGATCGCGCGCAGCATGGCGCGATCGTCGCCGGGCCGGTCGGTCGCCGTCTGAAGCACCCGATCCAGCGCCGCCATCGACGGTTGCCCGCCGCTGCCTCCGCCATCGCGAACCGCCGTGGACGTCCCCGACGGCGCCGCGTTCCCCGACCTGCCGGTGCGTTTGTCTCCGCCCCCGTCCTTCACAGGACGCGGCGGCGCGCCGCGGTCGGGCCGATCGATGCGCGTCATCGTCGCCAGGCTCAGTTGGGCTTGCCGACCGGCTGGTAGTTGGCCAGCAGCACGTGCGCCGAGCCGTCGCCCGCCTGCGCATCAGCCTCCGCCTCACCCACCGCGTCGACCACCGGCGCCGACGCTTCAGCCGCCTGGCCGGCGCTCGCCGCAAGGTTCGCGCTGATCTCATCCAGGCTCGCCAGCACGCGCTCGATGTCGTGGTTCATCGGCGGGTTCACCGTGTTCAGCGCCAATCCCGCGCGGAACTGCGCCTGCGCCTCCGGCACGTCTTCCGCGGCCATCGCGAAGAAGCCCTGCGCGAAGCGCCGCATGAAGTCGTCCTCCCCCAGCGCCAGCAGCGGCTGCCAGGTCGTCAAGGCCAGCGCCAGCCGGTCCGTCGCGAACTGCAGCAGCCCCAGCTGATATCGCGCGATCGCCATGTCCGGCGCCAGCAGCACCGCCGTCGCATACGCGCCCTCGGCCTCCTGCATGCGCCCGGTCTGGGCCAGTTCGCCCGCGGCGAGGAAATGCGGCAGGCCGTTGCCCGGCACGGCCTGCGCCGCCTCCCGGAAACGCTGCAGCGCGAGCTCGGTGTTGTCGGACTCGCTGGCGTGGAGGCCTTGCTGGATCAAGGTGTCGAAGGTCTGCGACATGGCGGCGGTGTGGGCTCAACGGAAACGGCCGCGAAGGCCGAGGAAACGCGATGGCGCGTCGGAACTCTCGACAGCTTATCCCGTCGCCGCGTCCGCGGTTTAGCGACCGGGCGCAGAAGATACCGATCGGGCCTGTCACCGATCCGAGGGACGCCTCAGAGGCGCGATGCCCGCTGACGCCAGGGAGCACCACATTTCCTTGCAAATAGCCGCCGTCAACGACTAAACCGCCCGCGATTTCTCCGGATGCATTGCTCAGTTCGAGGCGTTCACGGGTTGTCCCGCACGCCTCCATGAGCACTCAACGGAGCACGCAACATGGTCGGCATCGTCAACGGCAGCGGTCTGGGTCTGAACTTCACCTCCTACACGGAGACGATGGGTCAGAAGGGCGTGTGGGGTCAGGCGGGCCTGGGTCAGCGCGGCACGCAGATCTACATCAACGGCTACACCGGCAACCTGATCGTGCAGGATCGCGACGGTCTGCTGGCCGGGGTGGGCACCGACCTGCAGGCGCTGCGCACCTACAACAGCCGGGGTTCGTTCAACGACGACAACAGCGACAACTGGATCGCCGGCTTCGTGCGCCAGGCCATGCGGCTCACCGGCGGCACGTGGGGCGCCGCCGGCAGCACGGTCGCCGTCACCAACGAGGACGGCTCCGAGCGGCTCTACACCTGGGTCACCAACCGCTACGTCAGCACCACCGGCTCGGGCGGGGACACCTACCTGACGCTCAACGCGGGGCTCACGCAGGCCACTTTCAGCGACGGCCCGCAGTCCGGGACCTTCGACGTGGCCACCGGGCGGCTGCTGAGCTGGAACTCGCCGACGCTGCTCAACGCGGTGTTCAAGTACGACGCCAACGGCCGTCTCTCGAGCATGGCGTCCGACTCCAACAACACCGGCGGGCGGATCGTCTACGAGTACAGCGGCAACTTCCTGCAGCGCGTGAGCGTGTTGGACGAGACCTCGAAGGCCGTGTCCACGACGCTCTACAGCTACGACGCCAGCGGCCGGCTGTCGCGCGTGACGGTGGACCTGTCGCCGGGCGACAACTCGATCACCGACGGCAAGGTCTACACCACCGATTACACCTACGTCGTGGCCAGCGACGCGACCAACGGGATGCTGCGCAGCATCACCAACAGCGACGGCACCTCGCAGACCTTCAAGTGGGTCATGTCCGAAGGCACGGCGCGGATCTCGCAGAGCTGGGGCGCGGACAACCAGATCACCGACTACGTCATCAACCTGGCCGCCAAGGCCACGCGGGTGACGCAACCCGGCGGCTTCACGACCGACTTCTGGTACGACGGCCTGGGCCGCATGAAGCAGAGCCACCCGTCCAAGGGCGCCAACAACGGCGTCACCACCGATGCGACGCGGATCTTCTTCGAGTACTCGTCGAACGACAACCAGGCCACCTTCAAGGACTACGACCTCGGCATCACGGCCTTCTACTACGACAGCGACAACAACCTGATGCTGGTCCGCGACCCGGCGGGCAACACGGTGCGTCGCACCTACGTGAACCGCCAGATCGTCACGGAGACGGCCTACGCCGTGCCCGATCCGGACGGCAACGGCACGTTGACCGCGAGCGCGCCCGCCACGACGCGCTTCATCTACGACGCCGAAGGCAAGCTGCGCTTCAAGATCAGCCCCGAAGGCGTGGTGACGGAGCTGCGCTACACGGCGGGCCGGCTGCCGACGAACACGATCACCTACCTCGGCGGCGCGTACAACGTGTCGGGCCTGACCGAGACTCAGGTGCCCACCGAAGCACAGCTCACCACCTGGGTCGCCAGCGCCGACAAGAGCCGCACCAGCCGCGTGGACACCGTCTACGACCTGCGCGGCAACAAGCTCAGCGAGACCGCCTACGCGGCCACGGACGCCGCCGGCAACGGGCTGGCCGCCGGGCAGCACGTCGTCGTCTACGCGTACGACGCGGCGGGCCGGCTGCTGACCATGACGGACGGCTCCAACGACTCGGTCACCTACACCTACGACGGCCTGGGCCGCGTGCTGACCCGCCTGCAGGGCGGCATCAACACCACCTACCTGCACCAGGACGGCAGCGGCTACGTCGCCACGGTGACGGAGCAGGGCGGGCTGGTCACCGTCAGCACCTACGACACGATGGGCCGGCTGCTGGGCGTGACCCAGACGAAGAGCGGCATCCAGGTGGGCAAGTCGACGAACTACTACGACGCGCGCGGCCTGCTCTACAAGACGCAGGACGCCACCGGCGTCTTCCACTGGTACCTGTACGACGAGCGCGCCAACAAGGTCGCGGAGGTCGACGGCAACGGCACGGTGACGGAATTCCGCTACGACATCGCGCAGCGTCCGATCCAGACCATCGTGTACGCGACGCCGCTGGCGGCGCTGACCGGCGCCTCGCCCAACCTGGCCTGGGCCGAGCCGCCGACGACGCCGTTGCTGGCCGCCGTCCGGCCGGTGGAGATCCCCGGCAAGGACATCAAGACCTGGACGGTCTACGACGCGGCGGGTCGCCCGATCAAGATGGTGGACGGTGCCGGCTTCGTCACGGAGACCCGTTACGACGGTGTCGGCCGCGTGGTCGGCACGGTGCGTTATGCCAAGGCGATCGACCTGGTCGCGTTCGCGGCCAGCCCGGTGACGGCCAATGCGGTGCCGCAGTCCGATGTCGACGACCGTGTGACGCGGCGTTTCTACTCCACCGAGGGACGCCTGCTGGGCGAGCTCGATGCCGAGGGCTACCTCGTCGAGAACCGCTACGACCCGGCGGGCCGGTTGAGCGCACGCGTGCGCTATGCCGATCCGACGCCGTCGGGCCAGCGCGAGACCGGCACGCTGGCGCAGTTGCGCCCGGGCACCGCCTCGCCCAAGGACCAGACGACGCGCTACGTCTATGACGGACAGAACCGCGTTATCGGCGAGATCGACCCGGAGGGCTACGTCACCGAGCAGTCCTACGACGAGCGCGGCAACGTGGTGGTGCGCAAGCGGTATGCGAAGGCGCTGACATCGGGCGAGATCACGCTCTTCGACGGCGGCAACAACTGGTGGCAGCCTTCGGCGACCTTTGGCATAGGGGGCGACCGTACCGAGCTGTGGCACTACAACACGCTGGGCCAGCTCGACAGGCAGGTCGATGCGGACGGCACGGTGACGGCCTTCGTCTACGACGCGGCGGGTCGCGTGGTGTCCACCACCAAGGCCGTGGGCACGGCGGAGGCGCGCACGCAGAAGGTCCGCTACGACGGCGCGGGCCGCGTCCTCGGTGAGCTCAGCGCGCGCGGCGCGGTGGAGCTGCAGTCGGCGCAGACGCCGTCGGAGATCGAAGCGATCTGGGCGAAGTACGGCACGACCTACACCTATGACGGCGCGGGTCGCAGGACGAGCCAGAGCGTCTCCGACGGGACCCGCACCCAGCGCACGATCTTCTTCTACAACGAGGACGGTCAGGTCACCCACACGATCAACGCGCTGGGTGAGGTGCAGGAGAACCAGTACGACGGGATCGGGCAACTGGTCAAGACGATCGCCTACGGCGGGCGGCTGAGCGCGACGACGTTCAACGGGCTGCTCGGGGGGCTTGCAAACACGGCCATCCGCAACGCGGTGCAGGAGTTGCTGGCGCAGCGTACGCCGGGCAACCAGGCGTACGCCAAGGCGGAGTCGGTCTTCGACTACGACGCGCGAGGACTGCTCAAGACCGCGACGGACGCATTGGGCTACAGCACCTCCACGAGCTACAACGCCTTCGGTCAGGCGAAGACGAGCACGCGCCAGATCACCGGCGGCACCGTGTCGCAGTCGCTGATCTACGACCGCCGCGGCCTGCTGAAGGAGCGCACCGACGACACCGGCGCCGGCGCGCTCAATGCGTTGACGAAGACCGACTACGACGCGTTCGGTCGCCTGGTGAAGACGACGGACGCCCGCACGATCGAATCGACCATCGGCTACGACCGCATCGGGCGCGTCGTCCAGACCGTGGACGGTGGCGGCACGCTGCGCGTCACCAACTACGACGCGTTCAGCCGCATCACCTCGACGATCGACGGCAACAACCAGACGACGAACTACCGCTACGACCTGGCCGCGCGCACGGTCGAGGTCACGACGCCTGAAAACGTCAAGAGCCGCGTGACGCGCAACCGCCATGGCGAGGTGGAAAGCGCCGTCGACGGCAATACCGTCGCGACGACGTATGCCTACACCGAGAACGGCGAGCTCAGGTCGACGACGATGCCGCTGAACGGCGTCAACATCGGCACCAGCACGAAGTACGACAGCGTCGGCCGCGTGGCCGAGAGCACCGATGCCAACGGCGCGGTGACGAAGTACGAGTACGACGACCTCAACCGCATCAAGACGCGCACGCTCGATGACGCCGGGCTCAAGCTGAAGACCGTCTACGACTATCAGGACACCGCCGAAGGCTCGACGGTGCTGACCACCGAGGCGGACGGCCGGCGCACGCTGCAGCGCTACGACGCGGCAGGACGACTCGTCGCCGTCGTCGTCGACCCCAAGGACACGGACCATCCGGCGGGCTTGGCGCTGACGACGATCTACGTGCTCGACGCAGACGGCCGCACGCTGACGGTCACGGACCCGAACGGCATCGTCACGCGCTACGAGTACGACAAGCTGGGCCGCCGCACGGCGGAGGTCACGTCCTACGGCACCGATGAGGACGACCTGAACCTGGGCCGGACTTACGTCTACGACCTGGCGGGTCGACTGACCTCGAGCACCGACTGGGCGAAGAAGGCGACGCTGTATGTGTATGACGACGCGAACCGCCTCGTCTATGAGATCGATCCGAAGGGCGCGGTGCGCTTCACGGAGTACGACGGCGAGGGCCGTGAATATCGGGTGACGCGATTCGCCACGGCGTTGAGCGACTCGGCGCTGACGGCGCTCGGCAAGTCGCCGACGCGGGCGGCGGTGGCGGCGCAGGTCGTGTCAGTGCCGGCCAAGGACGAAGTCACGGGCCGGGTGTTCGACAAGGACGGCCGTATCAAGTTCAGCGTCGATGCCGCGGGCACGGTGGTGGAGTTCCGCTACGACGGCGCGGGCCGTGTGAAGCAGCAGATCGCGTATGCGACGCCGGTGAACCCCGCGACCTGGATGGTCGGCACTCCGGCGGCTCCGGCGGACCGTACCGACGATCGCGTGACCAGCACGCTGTACGACGACCTCGGCCGCGCGACGACGGTGGTGGATGCCGAGGGCGGCATCACGGTGCTGGCTTACGACAAGGCGGGCAACCTGCGCCAGAAGACCGCCTTCGCGCGGGTGGCGACACCCGCCACGATGCAGGCGCTGCGCACTGCAGGCGCAATCTGGAACGCGGCGACGCTGGGCACGCCGGTGCAGCACGCGCAGGACCGGGTGACCAGCTACGGCTACGACGGGGCGGGTCGTCTGCGCTTCGAGTACGACGCCGAGGGCTACGTCACCGAGACGCGCTACCAGGGGCTCAAGACCACGACGATCCGCCACCTGCTGAAGGCGGCGGTGGACGCGGTGCCGACGGATGCTGCGGGCGACCATGTCAGCAGCGTCGAGCTGGACCAGGCCGGACGCGTCTGGAAGACCGTCGATGCGATGAGCGTGGAGACGCGCAACGCGTACGACGCCGGCGGCCGCCTGACGTCGCAGACGCAGGCCTACGGTCTGGCCGAGGCGACGACCACGGGCTATGTGTACGACCAGGCGGGCCATGTGACCAGCAAGACGGTCGCGCAAGGGACGGATGCGGCCTCGACCACACGCTACGGCTACGACGCGAACGGTCGGATGACGACGGAAACCGAGGCCCGCGGCGTGGCCTTGGCCGAGTCGAACAGCAGCTGGGCGCGCGCGGCGCGCGTAAGCCTGGGCAAGGCGGAGTACGTCGGCGACCTTCCGGCCCCGGACAAGCTGGCGTTCCTGGCCGCCTACACGACCACGCACGAGTACGACGCGGCGGGTCGCCGCACGTCCACGCTCAACGCGATGGGCAAGCTGACCAGCACCGAGTACGACGCCTTCGGCAACGCGGTGAAGGTGACCGACCCGCTGGGCAATGTCGGGTACTTCTACTTCGACAAGCTCAACCGGGTGACGCTGCAGGTGGATCCGGAGGGGTATGCGACGCGCACGACGTACCAGGCCGCCGGCAGCAGCCAGGTGGCGACGGTGGTGCGCTACTTCAACAAGGTGGTCGGGGCGGTGGTGGGCCAGGAACCCGCGACGACGCCGAATACGACCAAGGACGCGCTGACGAGGAACGTCTACGACCGGATCGACCGCCTGTTGAGCACGACCTCGAAGGCGGACACCGCGAACGTCTCCGAGTCGACGCAGTACGACGTCGCCGGCAACCGCTTCGACAAGCAGGTGACCAACAAGGTCGGCGGCACGGCGGTGTTCAACACCGACAAGCTGGGCAACGTGGTCACGGAGACGCTGCCGGTCACCGTGGAGAACAAGGCGATCGTCAACGTCTACGAGTACGACGCCTTCGGGAATCGCATCAAGTCCACCGAGGCAAAGATGCCGGCGGGGGCGTCGAACCAGTGGCTGGAACGGACCACCACCTTCCAGTTCGACAAGATGGGTCGACTGACCCATCGGATCGGCGAACGGTACGACGCGTTCGATGGCGCGAGCCAGACGACGTCTTCCGTGATCCCCGTCGAATGGACCCGTTACGACGCGCTGGGCCGCGTGCTCGAGCAGGTCTCGCGCGGCAACTGGGTCAACGCCTCGCAGGTCGTCGGCGGTGTGCGCTCGTTCAGCCAGTACGACGCGGCCGGCAACAAGACGGCGCAGGTCGCGGCGGACGGCGGCTTCACGGCCTACGTGCGCGACGCGGCGGGGAACGTGGTGCGCGAGAGCGCGCGCGGCACCGTGACCACGGTGAACGGTTCGACCTGGTCGGCGCCTGCCGAGAATGCGGCGATCGATCGCAACACGGTCATGGCCTACGACGTACTCGGCCGGCTGGTCTCGAAGTCGCGCGAGAACGTCCGCTTCTGGGAGGCCGATCCGGCGTCCAACCAGATCCTGGCGCCCTTGTCCCTGCCGACGACCGTGCTGCTGCAGAGCGTCGTTTATGACGCGGTCGGCAACGTGGTGCAGGAGACCGACGGCCGCAACGCGTCGGTCTACACCTACTACGACAAGCTGGGGCGCAAGGTGCTGCGCGTCGACGCGGAACGTTACGCGGTTGCCTGGGAGTACGACAGCTTCCAGGACACGGCGACCACGGAGACCAAGTACGCCACGGCCCTCGGCGCGGGTACGTTCAAGCGGCAGGACGACACCACGCAGCCGGCGTCGCAACGCGAGCCGGCGCAGTTGCGCGCGGGCCTCGCTTCCGCGAACGATCGCACGACCAAGTTCAAGCTGGACACGCTGGGCCGGGTGACGGAGAAGCGCGTGCTCGGCGTGGCGACGAGTTATCTCAACGCCACCGGCAACGCCCTCGGCGCCACCTTGGACGCCGTCAGCACCTTCCAGTACGACGGCCTCAACAACGTCAGGCTGCAGAGCGATCTGGTGGGGTTCGCGGCGGACGGTCAGACCCTGCTCTGGAGCACGACCGAGGTCCGGTACGACGCGCTTGGCCGTGAGACCAGCCGGATCGGCCAGGGCTTCACCGACTTCAATGGCAACTGGGTCATCCCGGTCACCGACACCGACTACAACAGCCTGGGTCTGGTCTCGCGCACGACCCAGCGCGGCCGTGTGACGGCGGACGATCGGGTGTCGATGTTCAGCTACAACGACAACGGCGACCGCACCGCGATGACGGACGCCCTGGGCAACTACACGCTGTTCGAGCTGGACGCGCGGGGACTCGTCGGTCGTGAAACGGCCAAGCTGTCGATGGCGACCTATCGACCGGAACTGCCGAACGGGCAGCGGGTGGTCATGGTGGACCGCGTCAAGCGCTACGCCTACGACGCACTGGGACGCGCGACCGCGGAGTACGACGGCGATGCCGCCCACGCGCAGACGGGCGAGATCCGTCGCACGCGCTACAACGTCTTCGGCGACATCACCGGCAAGGGCCTGGGCGACGACTGGCAGGAGTTCGCCGAGTACAACCTGCTGGGCAAGGTCGAGCGCAACAACAGCAACGGCGGTGCGATCACGATCACGCTGTACGACCGCAACGGCAATGCGACGCGCAAGATCGTCAGCGCGGTGGCCGACCTGGACCTGCGCACCTTGACCGTGAAGGACGCTGCGGCCGACCTGACCCGGCTGAACCACACCTTCAGCGTCTACGACAAGCGCAACCAGCTGTTGAAGACGGTGGAGTTCAAGGCGGAATACCAGGTCAGCATCGAGAAACGCGTGGCCGCCCTGTCGCAGCAGTTGACGGCGTTGTACGGCGCCATCTCGCTGGATCCGCAGAGCGGCACGCGCTACGGCGACGCCACGGGAGGCGCCGCGCCTTTCCCGCTGAATCCGGTGACGAGCGGCGGCAAGGGCCAGGATTCGGTGCAACTGGTGCCGAAGGACAGCGCCCTCACGCCGGTGCTTGGCGCCGGCAGCGACCGGCCGCCCTCGGAGGTGCCGCGGGCCGAAGTCGCCTACGGCGCGGAGATGACGTGGAATGGGAACAAGTACCAGGACAACCTCTTCTTCCAGGGCAAGCCCAGGGCTCCGGTCACCTTCGAGATGTCCCCGCACGTCGCTGACCTGACCTACGAAATCCTGCGCTCGTTCGACAACAAGTTGATGGGAACGGTCGGGGCAGGCGGATCGACCGTGCTCGAATTCTCGGGCGCTGAGGGACACACGGAGGACTACTTCTACGTCACCGCCCTGGTGGGCAATCAGCGTGTGCTGTTTGGCACCCTGCACCTCACCACCGACATCGGTCAGAACGACAGCGGCTTGAACTACATCGACCAGACATGGGAGAGCACCGGCCTCAATCAGCTGATCGTCCAGCATCCCCTCGGTGAAACGGTCAAGGCCTACACGCTGGCAGGCGCGGAGCTGCCGGTGACGCCCGCACCGCTGTACAACGGCGGCACTGTCCCGACCCTGAAGGCAATCGGTGGCCTGCCGGCGGGCGAGAGCCTGATCGTGGTCAAGCGATTCGACGCGAGCGGTCGCCTGACCAGTTCGGTGACCCAGAAGATCAACGTCAGCACGCCGGGCGGCGCCACGACGATCCCGCAGACCCAGGAGGAGCTGCAGGTCAAGGACAAGGTGCCCGACATCATCGGCACCGTGCGCTCCGGAACGTCCGAACCGGTGATTGCCTTCGCCGACCGCCTCCTGGCCGGGAACACGACCGCCGAGTTCTGGGTGCGCCCCGCCGGCAGCGGGGGTGACTTCGCAGGTTTTGGCATCAGCAACGGCGTCATCAACCTGAACGCCGTGGGCGGCTACAACGTCCAGGGGCAAAGCTATGAGTTCATCCTCCGCCAGGGATCGACCTATGTGCGCGGCTTCTACACGGGCACGCCCTCGGGAGCGCCTGCCGTCAGTGGGCTGAAGGACGTCCCTCCGCCCGTCTTCGCGGACTTCAACTGGGACTTCGGCGTCGGTCAAGGCCCCAGCGGCCTGGCGGTGGACGGGTACCGCCCCGAGCTCGAGCTCTACATCAATGGCAGCTGGACCTCCGTCGCGGCCACCTTCAATGGCAGCTCGGTGAGCGTCTCTCAGCAGAGCGTCGCAAACGCCACGGGCCTGGGTCTCTCGGCCTGGGCAGCACGGGACGTGTCCTATCGGCTCGTCGTCAAGGGCATTCGCGGCGGGAACAGCGTGGGCGAGGTGGCCCGCTACAGCGGTGTGCTGACTTACGGGCGCAACCGCGCGATGACGATCGACCGAGCCACGCCGCGCCTGGCGGCCATCGCATCGCTCGGCGCGCTGGCAGGACGGACCGGCACCATCATGCTCAGCGGCGCGATCAATGCGACGTTCACGACCGCCGATGCCCGGCGCTGGGACAACGGCGGTGTCTACCTGAACCTGGGCGATTGGGCGGCGGCGGGCGTGACGGGGGCCTCCAGCATCTCGTACGTCGACGGTCACTTCCGGATGACGGGCACGCTCACCTTGGCTGCGGACGGCAGCGTGGCGGTCAATGTCACGTCGACGACGACCACCGACAGCGTGCTGACGGTCAACTTCCCGAACGGCGGGGTATTGAAGGCCGATACGCTGAAAGTCCGCAACGCGCAGGGACAGCCGGTGACGCCGACCGTGAGCGGCAGCACGACCGGGCAGTTCAAGATCGCGGTGTCTCCCGACG
This sequence comes from Roseateles sp. GW821-FHT09G09, assembly GCF_059415965.1. NCBI lineage: Bacteria > Pseudomonadati > Pseudomonadota > Betaproteobacteria > Burkholderiales > Sphaerotilaceae > Roseateles > Roseateles sp. GW821-FHT09G09. Next base: position 62,878 of record NZ_JBWKOG010000011.1, read on the forward strand.
ACGCGGGCAAACGCTTCGAATTCGACTTCGAGGCCTGGGCCTCCGGTCCCGCCAGGAAGACCTTCGTCGGCCGGAGCTACTACGAAGTGGGCCTCGACGGCACGACCACGCTGGGGACCGTGACGACGGTCTCGCAGCCTGCGGTGCTGGGCTTCACCGCGGACGTGCCGACCGATGTCATGAAGGTGCGCCTGCGGGCCAATCAGCCGGCCGGCTCGCCATGGACCGACTGGCTGACCGCCCCCGGCGACGTGCCGGGAGACCTCAGCGGGCTGGCGAGGGCGCTGTCGCTGGACGGATATGCGGCGACAGGCTACGACTTCGAGTACGAACTGCGCCAGAACACCGGCGCGATCGCGCGCAAGGGCCACGGCGACTTCCAGCTTGCCGCCAACGGCGTGTTGACGATGGGCACGGTCGTGCGCGATCGCACGCCGCTGGCGCCGATCTCCTTCTACGGTCCCTCGACGACCGCGGCGACGAAGATGCGCCTCACGATCGCCGGACAGAGCGTCACGCTGGACGGCGTTCTGACGGAGACCCGGCCCAATCAGCCCAAGCAGATGGTCTACACGTGGCAGAGCCCGCTGAACGGCGCCGTGATCGAGACCGCCACCACCTACGCCTTCACGATGGAGATCCTGGATGCGCAGGGACGTCCGGTGAAGGACGAGGTGGGTGACGTGATCGCTCCGATGAACGGCGTGGCCACCTTCGGTCTGCAGGGCCTGGGCCGCTCGTTCTCGTTCGATCAGACCGTCGAGACGGTGCGCGATTCCGCGCAGATCCGCCGCTATCAGACCTACAACGCCTTCGGCGAGATCGCCGAGGAGTTCGACGACGGCACGCTGGAGCGCGCCCTGGCGATGACCAAGCAGTACGCGGACAGCGGCCTCGGGACCTTCTCGGTCGATGCGGCGGCGGTCACGACGAAGTACACCTACAACACGCTGGGCCAGCTGATCTCGAAGGTGGATCCCGAGACCTTCGAGACGATGGAGAACGGCTTCGTGCGTCGTACCCGTCCGACGACGAGCTTCGGTTACGACCTCCTGGGCCGCAACACGGTCCAGACCGATGCCAACGGCCATGCGACCGGCCTGACCTACGTGGGCGGCGGCGGGGACGTGGCCAAGCGCTACAACGCCGATCATTCCAGCCGCGAGACCGGCTACGACGTGTTCCTCAACGCGCGCAAGCAGACCGACGAACTGTCGCAGGTCGTTCTGCAGGATTACGACAAGCTCGGGCAGCTGCTGTTGGTGACGCGATTGGGGGTGGAGCGGATGGGGGGCTCCGTCGGGGAGAGCTACACCTATGACGGATTGGGGCAGCGCCTGTCGCGCACCAACGCGCTGAACGGTATCGACCGGACCTTCTACGACGCCCTCGGACGCGTGGTGAAGACGATCAGCGCGGCCGGTGCCGAGACGACCTACGCCTACCAGGTGGTGGCGGCGAACGACGCCCAGGATCCCATCTTCAGTGTCGGCGACCTGCGCGCAGGGGGCTATCGCCGGACGACCACCGGCGCCGACCTGCGCAGCTCGGTCGACGAGATCGATTACTTCGGCCGCACGACCTGGCACCGCGACCTGGACGGACGGGAGTTCACCTATCACTACAGCCTGGCCGGGCAACTGGTCTCGCAGACCAACAACCGGCTGCAGAACATCCGCTACGACTATCTGCTCAACGGTCTGCTGGCGCGGATCGTCGATCTGACCGAGCGGACCCTGACCGAGTACGGCTATGACAACACGGGCAACCGGACGCGCGAGGCCTATTCGCGCCTGATGCCGGCGACGGAGGAGGTCAAGGGGCTGATGCAGTCCACGAAGATCCAGTACGACGAGCTGAACCGGATCTCACGCTCCTGGGACGAGCGCAAGCGCTACGACCTGCGTTACGAGTACGACGCCGTCGGCAACCGGCGCGCGGCCAGTTCGACCTACTGGGATCCGACGACCGGTTCCACGTCGGAGGAAAAGCACTACTGGTACAAGTACGACGACCTGAACCGCTTCACGATCACGATGGGCTCGTTCGTGGGCACGCGGGCGACCTCGATCGGCGGCACCAGCGGCAGCATCGTGATGGGGCCGGACGGGAAGGTCGTCGAATACGACGCGCTGGGTCAGCGCAAGCAGGTGACGTTCACGGACGAGAAGGGGCGCACCCGGAAGGAGCGGTACACCTACACCGTCGACGGCTATCTGGAGGACACCTACGTGGACGACCAGACGCAGGTCCAGGCGCATCGCAGGCTGGACGCGGCGGGTCGAACGCTCCGATACCAGGCCTGGGATGGCACGCGCCTGATACAGACGAAGATCTTCACCTACGACGCGGACAACCGCACATTGATGGAAGTGATCGCCGATCAGGAGTCGGGCAACGGCACGACCTCGTACTGGTACTACAACGCCGGCTCGGGCGACACGGCGATGACGGAGCGGGGCGGCTTCGGGGCTCTGGCGAAGACGGTCTTCACGTCCGGGACCACGGTGCAGACCACGACCTACAAGTACGAGTACTGGGACAGCGCGAACAAGAAGGAGATCGTCAGCACGCAGACCGGTCTGCCGGGTGACGGGAAGTCGACCTTCAGCTACGACAAGAACGGTCACCTGACGCTGATGACGGACAAGGTCGGCAACATGCAGCGCGAGTACGTGACCAACGCGCAGGGCCTGGTGCTCTCGCGGGACACGTACGACTACGGCCGCACGAGCCTGATCCCCGAGACGCGGTGGTTCTTCTACGCCGACGGACGCCGCGTCGGCGACGTCGGGAACGACAAGACGACGGAACGCGTCTCCTACGTGGAGCAGCTGGCGCAACTGGCGATGAGCGCGAAGGAGCGCGCGGCGCGGGACAAGACGCCAGCGCCGATCACGACGACGGTGGACTTCGACCAGAACTACGAGCCGATCAACGCGGGCAGTCCGGGCGGGACGGCGTCGAGCTACACGGTGCGCAAGGGCGACACGCTGAGCTCGATCGCGCAGAGCCTGTGGGGCGACTCGGCCATGTGGTACATGATCGCCGACGTCAACGGGCTCAAGGGCGGCGAGACGTTGGTCGAGGGCCAGGTGCTGGTGATCCCGAACAAGGTCACCAACATCCACAACAACGCGACGACGTACCGGCCGTACAACCCGGGCGAAGCGATCGGGAATGTGAATCCGACGCTGCCCATGCCGCCGCCGCCGCCGGCGGCGAAGGGATGCGGGACCTTCGGCCTGATCCTGATGGTGGTGGTGGCGGTGGTGGTGAGCTACGTCACGGCGGGCGCGTTGACGGGGACCATGATCGGCCTGCTGGGCCAGACGGCCGGGCCGATCGCGGCCGCTGCGATCGGCGCCGCGGCGGGCTCCGTGGCCAGTCAGGCGGTGGGTCTTGCGACGGATACGATCGACAAGTTCAGCTGGAAGGCTGTGGGGCAGGCGGCGGTGTCGGGAGCGATCGCGCAAGGCATCGTGCAGGGGACCAATCTGGCGGCGTCCGGATCCATGGGCGAGACCGCGAAGAGCGCGGCGGACTGGCTGTCTCAACCGAACAGCCTGAGTGCCGCAGTCGCACGCGGTGCGCTCACGTCGAGCGTCACGCAGGCGATGCAGGGCAAGTGGAGCTGGAAGGAAGTCGCCGCAGCCGCCGTGGGATCGGGCGCGGGTTATCTCGCCGGTCAGGCGATCGGCGATACGTTCAACGGCGTGAGCGGCGGTCAGACCTTCAAGCTCGCGACGGCGTCGGCCGTAAGCGGCTGGGCCAGCAGCCAGATCATGGGCTACAACTCGGCGGCCACCGTCGCGCGGATGTCGCAGGCGTTCGCGGCGGGGTTGGGGCAGGGGATGAACGACGCCATCGAGGAGACCCTCTTCCCGACCGCCAGCGCAGAAGAGAAAGCCTCGGTGCGCGACATGTTCGAGGCGGATTCGCCCGCCCACATGAATGGCAGCGGCCTGCGTCCGGGTGGTGGCCCCGGCTTGCGCCTGTCCCCGGGCGCAGTCTTGGACTGGTCCTCGCAAGTGCAGCAAGGCATCAAGGACAAGGCCCGTGCCTGGTCGAACTTCGAAGAAGTGTCTGGGCGGATCTGGGCGGAAGAGGCGGCGCGCTTTGACCAGAGGGTCAGGGATGGGACCCGTGCGCAGAACCTCAGGGCCGATGCCTACGCGCGCGAATTGACGGCAGCCAGGCCGGTGCGCCCAAGCGACACCACCTTGGACGGCATCCGGATGGATGACTTGCAACTGTTGAGCGGGGCGTTCGACAGGCGCGACGCTCTGCAAGAGGCCCGTGAGAACTTCGTGGGACCGGTGAGAACCTATCCGACGTCTTCCGGACAGATCACCGCATTGAAGGACGACTTGAAGCGGGATTCGCTGCCGGGGCAGATGACAGCAGGCTTCTTCGGCGACCTCTATGGCTCGACCATTGGGAAACTGCTGAGCGACGACGGCCTCTCGGTCAATCCGTTCACGGGGAACATTCTTTCAGCGCGCCAGGAGTTCGATGCGCGCCTCGGGGGCATCCTGTTGTTCGTGCCGGGTCCGAAGGGGGCCGCCGGGTCGCGAGGCGCCTTTGCTGGCTTGGTGGCTCGTTCGGGGGAAGCCGCTGCTGCCTTTGAAGTGGCAGCAGCGAGATCAACCTTATCCGCTCGGGTCGGCTCCGTGTTCGCTGAGGGGTTTACAAGTGCCGACGTGGCCGCTGTAGGTTTCGCTGAGCGTCGAGCAGTACCGAGCCTGGCGGACGCTCCCGAACGACTGTTCGGGGAATGTTTCGTCGCCGGGACACTCGTACATACCAGGGACGGCATTAAACCCATCGAGCAAATCACGGCAGGCGAGCTAGTGGCTGCGCGTCACGAAACGTCGAAGGTCGAAGGGTGGCGATTCGTCGAAGAGACGTTCGTGCATGAAGACCGGGCGGTCGTTCGAGTCACCGTCTCGGACGCAAGCGGCCAGCAGGAAAGCATCACAGCCACGTCGGAACACCCGTTCTATGTTCAAGGAGCTGGTTGGTGTGGCGCCGGTGAATTGAGGGCAGGCGACAAGCTGGCACCACGTCAGGATGGAAGCGCCGTCGAGGTCATTTCAGTGGTCAACGAGGGCGAGCGCGCGACGGTGTACAACTTCTCTGTCGCCGAGTTCCACACTTACTTCGTCGGTCAGCTCGGGGTATGGGTGCACAACGTGTCCTCCTTGTCGGAGTCGCTGAAGCAGTCGCTGGCGCAGATTGCGGGTGAGCGAGCAGCGGCAAATCAAGGACCGGTGAGACTCTTCGAAGTGATGACGTACGGCGAAAGCAAGGCGCGTGCCGTCGTTGGCGATATGCTCACCGGCGACCATATCCCATCCTATGCCGCAATCCGGCAGAACGTGGAAGCGGTTCTGAAGCGCGAACTCCTTGCTGAAGAAGCAGAGATCCTGCGAGATAGCACTTATACGGTAATTGTTGGACAGAATCTGCACGCAGCTGGGCGCACATATTTTGGTGCAAATACTCAGGCTCAAATCGCCATCGATGCTCTTGATCTTTCCGGAGCAGCGTTGAAGGACCAGGCTGTGCACCTAGGAAATGCGTCTGGTCTGCGTTATAGTCCTGCCGCGTTGAGTAACTCATTCGAGCGTTTGAATCAGATGAATCAACAACTTTTTGACCGTTTATCCACGAAGCGGGGTATAACGGATTTCTTCATTGAATCAGGGCGGAAATGATGGCTGATGTGGTTTCTGCGGTCGGCAAGGCCGCAAGTGACGTGCAGGTTGTCGATGTGCTCAACGCGATTGCGCCAGTACGGATCAGCGAAGATCCGCCATTTCGACGATACGTAGGCTCTCCATCAAGGGGGGTCGACCTTCTCTTCGAGAATGAACGTGTAATTTCAGTTCAGATTTATGTGCAGGGCACTCGCACGTTCTCGGCATACTCGGACGATTTGCCGTTGAGGCTTCATGGCTTGAAAAACCAGAGCGATGTTCATCGGGTGCTGGGTGCGCCAAAGGAGGCGGATGAGATTTCAAGCGAATACGCTCTGCAGGAGCACGGTGTCAGAGTTGTGGTGACATACGATGGTGAGCTGAATATTCGAGTAATCAGCATCAGTCCGCTTGCGAAATGATCTGAGAAGCCGTTGTTCCAGGGTTTTCGATTGGCATTCGAACGACAAGGCCGCCCCCCGGGCGGCCTTTTTTGATCAAAGCTCAATCTTCGCGTTCACCCCCACCGGCCTCGGCGCCCCCACAAACGTATATCCCGACGCCAGAAACCCCCAGTAGTTCCGATTGAACACGTTGTCCACGCCCGCGCGCAGCGTCACCGGGTGGTGGGCGACGCTGGTCTGATAGGCCACCCCCAGGTTCACCAGCGAGTAGCTCGGCAGCCTGTACTTGTTGTTGGCATCCGCGGTCAGGCCGTCGAAGTAGTGCACTTCCGCGTTCGCGCTCAGGCCCTCAACACCTGGCACCTTCTGCGTCACCCCCACTGACGCCTGCCACTTCGGAATGCCTTCCAACCGGTTGCCCTCCAGGCTCGGATCGGTCCGGCGGTAGGTGCCGGTCGTGTACGCCGCACTCGCGGTCACGCGCGTCCCCGTGTCCACATTGACGTACCCGTTCAGCTCCGCTCCGCGCAGCCGCACCTGCCCGTTGGACACGTAGTAGTTCTGCGCGTTCGCGTACTCCGCGCCGCGGTCGATCTCGAACAGCGCGCCTGTCACGCCCCAGCCCCGCCCGTCGTGTTTCGCGCCCACCTCGTACTGCTTGCTCTTCAACGGCGCCAGCACCTCATCCGCGTTCGCGTAGGTCGTGCCCACCGTGCTGCCTTGCTCCAGCGCCTCCACATAGCTCGCATACACCAGCGTGTCCGCGCGCGGACGGAACATCACCGCCACCGTCGGCGTGACCGGTGTCTTCTTGTACTGATTCGTCACCGCGCCCGCGGTGTTGTACGAGGTCTGGTCGTAGTCCGAGTAACGCAGCCCCAGCAGCACCGACCACTGGTCCGAGAACGCCACCGTGTCGCTGGCGAAGACCGCCTTCTGCACCGAGTGGTAGTTGTGATACTGCAGCGAGTCGTCGTAGCTGCCGTTCCACGGCAGCGGCGTGATGGGCTGGTAGAGGTTCTCATCGCCGATCGGCGTGTACAGCGACTTCGGCACCGTCTGCTTGTTCAGACCCTGCCACGCCAGGCCCGCCGTCACCTGATGCTGGATGCCCGCCGTCGAGAAGCTGCCCTCGATCTGCGCCTGCGCTTGCTCGTAGGTCGCCGCGCCCTGCGCCTTGTTCAGGTAGACCGTGTAGTCGCCGGCCTCGTTGAGCAGACCCATCCACTGGCCCGAATAACGGCGCCGATCCTGGCTGCGGCTGAGGTCCAGCTTCGCGGTCCACGTCGGATCGATCTTCCACTGCAGGCCCGTGGTCACGAAGAACACGTTGGAGTTGAAGAAGGTCGTGTCGTGCGCGTTCAGGTCCTTGCGGCCGCTGGGCGCCTTCGGGACCTGCGTGCCGACAAAGTCGTCCAGGAAGAAGTCCTGCACGCCGCCCTGCACGCGCCGCGATTGATAGATCGCATCCGCCGTCCAGGTCAGCGACGAGGTGAGCCGCGTGTCCACCGACAGCGAGCCTGAATTGCGCTGCACATGCGCGCCGTTGTAGGTCTCGCCCTGCTCGTGCGTGAGGTTCAGGCGGTAGCCGTAGCGGCCGTCGTCGCCGACGCGGCCGCCCGCGTCGACGTGCTCGCTGAAGACGCCGTCGGAGCGGTAGCCGACGTCGAAGCTCAGCAGCGGCTTGTCCGTGGGCTTCTTGGTGACGAAGTTGATGATGCCGCCCGGCGCGCCGAAGCCGTACATGAAGCCGGAGGAGCCCTTCAGCAGCTGCACCGAGTCGAAGGTCTCGATCGGCAGCTCCACCGTGGTCATGAAGAACGGCAGGCCGTTGATCTTGTAGCCGTTGTAATCGTCCAGCGGGATGCCGCGCACGTTGATCGAGTACGCGTTGAAGGAGTAGGTGTCGCCCAGCGACATCACCGACGCGTCGTTGGCGAAGACCTTGCCCAGCGACTTGACCTGACGCGCGTCCAGGTCCTCCGCGTCGACCTGGCGGACGGAGAAGGGCGTCTCCAGTTCAGACCTGGCACCGAGCGCGCCAGCGCCCAGCGAACGGGTGCGCGTGCCTTGCACCGTCACGGTGGAGAGCGCCGTGCTCGCTGCCTCCGTCGAGGACTGCGCCGCGGCACTGCCGACCGCGCCGAACGAGCCGGCGACCAGTGTCGCGACGGCCAGGGAAACTGCTTTCAAATGGGCTTGCATTATTCTCAGGCGTTAATAAGACGTAAATATGTGCGATTACTGCAAAATGCTTTGCGGCTCACGTTCCACTCTATTCAGACGCCTGGAAAAGCAGAGAAACCTTTCGGCGTATCGATATTCGATGGCGGTGCCCCGATGTGCGCTAACCCAGAGGGAAACGAGCCGCACAGCGCCCATCCCGGCCGCTTGTGCGCATATCGATGCGCCGAATCCTTCGTCGCACGGAATCCGTCCGATTCCTAAAGTCGCCGCTGGCCCGGAAATACAACGGCCACCTTCGGCGCCCGCCACGGATGTGCACGGTCCAGCCGAAGTCAGATCAACAAATGAAGAAGATCGGGATCGGTATGCGAGTTGGTAAGCAGGTGGGTGCGCGGGTGGGTGCGCGCGTTGAATTGAAGGCGGTGTCCGCCGCGGTGCTGGTCGTGCTGGGCAGCTCGGCGATGGCGCAGAGCGCCCCTGCCGCGGCGGCGGCGGCTTCAGCGGCCACGCTGGACCGCGTCGAGGTGACCGCGCAGCGGCGCGTCGAATCGGCGCAGGAAGTGGGCGTGGCGGTGAGCGTGCTGTCCGGCGACGAGCTGCGCGCCAAGGGCATCACCAGCGTCAACAAGCTGCAGAACGAGATCCCCAGCCTCGAGATCGAGCCCGCCTTCGGCAGCGGCCAGCCGCAGTTCCGCATCCGCGGCATCGGCTTCCAGGACTACGGCAGCAACAACTCCTCGCCGGTCGGCGTCTACCTGGACGAGGTGTCCTTCGCCTTCCCGGTGCAGACGCAGGGCCTGCTTTTCGACCTCGAACGCGTCGAGGTGCTGCGCGGTCCGCAGGGCACGCTCTACGGCAAGAACACCACCGGCGGCGCGATCAACTTCGTGTCGAAGGCGCCGACCAAGCAGACCGAGTTCGGCGGATCCATCGGCATCGGCTCCTACGGCGCGAAGACGGCGCAGGGCTACGTCTCCGGCGCGCTCAGCGACACGGTGCGCGGCCGGCTCTCCGTCGCCACCGAGCAGGACGGCGGCTGGCAGCGCAACCGGACGACCGGCGAGAAGCTCGGCGACAAGAACATCAGCGCGCTGCGTGGACAGCTCGAATGGGACGTGACACGCGACCTCACCGCCAAGCTCAGCCTCAACCACAACATCGACAAGTCCGATGTCCAGGGGCTCTCCCTCTTCACCGCGCGGCCCACCTACGGCTTCGCCGCCGACACCGACCGCCGCGCGACCGGCTGGGGCTTCGCGAGCGACTTCGCCGCGCTGGTCGGCGAGTCGGCCAACGCCAGGCCGCACAAGGACAACAGCGCCACCAACGTCGCGCTGACCCTGAACTGGGACCTGGGCGCCACGCAGCTGACCAGCATCACCGCGCACCAGCGCTTCGACCGCAAGGAGCTCGCGGACTGGGACGGCACCGAGATCAACCACTCGGACGTGTTCTGGAAGGACAAGGCCACCACGCTGAGCCAGGAGTTGCGGCTCGCGTCGAAGGGGCAGGGGAGCTTCAACTGGGTCGGCGGCGTCTACGCCTCGCGCGAGAAGCTCAGCGAGGACTGGACCACCGACTTCCGCCGCGACTATGGCCTGATCACGCGCACCCGCTACGACCAGACCGGTCGGACGTGGGCCGTCTTCGGGCAGGTGGACCAGGCGCTGAGCCGCGACCTGAAGCTGATCGTCGGCCTGCGTCAGGAGCATGAGAAGCGCGCCATCGACGACTTCAGCACCAACACCACGCCGGTCGTCCCCGGGCTGGGCGTCAACGGCGCGGCGCAGTCGCTGTCCAAGGACAACACGTCCGGCAAGCTGGCGCTGGAGTACACGCCAGCGGCGGGGCAATTGCTGTACGGCTCGATCAGCCGCGGCGTGAAATCCGGCGGCATCACCGCGCACAACACCTTCAACACGCTGGCGCTGGAACCGTTCCAGCCGGAGAAGCTGCTGGCCTTCGAGCTCGGCTACAAGGCCGACCTGAGCCGCAGCCTGCGCCTCAACACGGCGGTCTTCCACTACGACTACCGCGACCAGCAGTTTCAGGACGTGACGACGACGGCGACCGGCGCGCTGGTCGGCAAGATCATCAACATCGACAAGTCCAAGGTCGACGGCGGCGAGGTGGAGCTGCTGTGGCGCCCGCTGGCTGGGCTGACGATCGGGCAGGCGCTGGGCTACAAGCGCGCGAGGTTCGACCGCTTCAATTCGCCGCTGCTGGGCGACCTGTCCGGCCGCGACCAGTTCCTGCCCAAGCTGAGCTATGGCGGCAACGTCGCGTACGCCTGGACGGCCGCCAACTTCGACTGGCGCGTCGCGGCCGACTACAGCTATCACGCGAAGTACCCGTCGTGGCTGAACCTGCTCAACGTCGACGGCGGCCACATCTACGACATCCCGAGCTACTGGCTCGCCAACGCGCGCGTGGAGGTGGCGCCGGTGAGCTCGCCGTGGTCGCTGCAGCTCGGCGTGCAGAACCTGTTCAACAAGGAATACGACCTGACGCGCAACTTCTTCGGCAACCGGCCGAGCACGAAGGATGATCTGAATGTCGCGGCCGCTGGCGCGCCGAGAACGGTGACATTGACCTTGAGCTACAACTACTGAGTACGACTGCCGTGTGCAGCCCCGCCTGCGGCGCTCGGCGTGGTCGCGGGGTGGCGGGATGGCGGGAGCTCTTGAGAGGACGGTCATGCTTCTGAACGACGAACTGGGCAACCCGTTCCGCGCCGCGTCCGCGGAGGTGAGCGCGGGGATCAACGATTTCATCGGGGGTCTGCTCGCGTACGAGACGCGCGCCGAAGGCATCCTGGCCACCGCGCAGGCGCATCCGGATGCCGTGCTGGCGCAGGTCTACGCGGGCTGGTTGTGGATGTTCCTGGAGTCGCCGCAAGGGCCGCCGCAGGCGCGACCGTTCCTGCAGGCCGCCGAGCGGGCGTTGAGCGGATATGCCACCGCCACCGCCACCGCCACCGCCGATGCCACCGCCGATGCCGATGCCGATGCCGATGCCGACGGCGCAGGCGCGCCGGCGGCACGCCTGGCCGCGGAGCGCGGAGCGCGACACGTGAAGCTGCTCGGCCATTGGGTCGACGGCGACGTTCCCGGCGCGCAGCGCGAGGCCGACGCGTTGATCGAGCGCTTCCCGCGCGATCTGCTGGTGGTGAAACTGAGGCAGTACTTCGCGTTCAACCGCGGCGACTCGCCCGCGATGCTGCGCGCGATCCTGCGCGTGCTGCCGCAGCACACAGGGAACGCCTATGCCCATGGCATGGCCGCTTTCGCCTATGAGCAATGTCATCTGCTGGCGGAGGCCGAGGCGGCGGCGCGCCGCGCGCTCGCGCTGCGTCCGGACGAGCGCGAGCCGTGGGCGCAGCACGCGCTCGCGCATGTGCTGCTGACGCAAGGGCGGATCGAGGAGGGCACGCGCCTGCTCGACGGCTGGCGCCCGGGCTGGACCGGCTTGAATTCGTTCATGTCGACACACCTGGCCTGGCACCTCGCGCTGTTCCACCTCGCGCGGGGCCGAGACGCCGAGGCGCTGGCGCTGTACGACGGCGCCGTCTGGGGCGTGTCGACGAGCTACTCGCAGGACCAGGCCGGTGCCGTCCAGCTGCTGGCGCGGCTGGAGTGGTGCGGCGTGGAGGTCGGCCATCGCTGGTCGGAGCTGGCCGGCTTCATCGCCGAGCGTGGCATCGACACCGTCGAGCCCTTCCTGACGCTGCTGTATCTCTACGGCCTCGCGCGGGCCGCGAGGCCGGAGGCCGACGCGCTGCTGGCCGCCGTGCGCGAAGCCGACCACGGCCGTCGTGCCGTGTGGGCCGACGTCGTCTGGCCCGCGGCGGTCGGCCTGGTCGCGCATGCGCGCGGCGAGCCGGAGCGGGCATGGCATCCGCTGAGCCAGGCATTGCCCGGCCTCGTGCACATCGGGGGCAGCCATGCACAGCGGGACCTGTTCGCGCTGTTGCATGTGGATGCCGCCACGCATGCGGGCGCGCTGGTCGACGCGCAGCAGGCGCTGGAATCGCGGCGGCGCGTCGATCCGGACGAGGTCGCGGTCAACCGCCGCCTCGCCGTCCTCTATCGGCAGCTCGATCTGCCCACGCTGGCAGATGCGGCGCAGGAACGCGCGGCGCGCGTGACCGCCGAATCGGAATGGCGCGCATGACGATGGGGAAACGGGAATGAAGCGGATCGCGCAACTCGTGATCGCGAGCCTGCTGGTCGCGCTGTCCGGCCTGATCGCGGCCGCCCCCGCCGGGCGCGAGCTCCGCATCGCGATGCAGCTGGAGCCGCCGATCCTCGATCCCACGTCTGGTGCGGCCGCGCCCATCGGCGAGCTGGTCTACGGCAATCTCTTCGAAGGCCTGCTGACGCTGGGCGAAGACGGCCTACCGAAGCCGCGCCTGGCCGCGAGCTGGGAGGTCCTCGATGGCGGCCTGCACTATCGCTTCCAGCTGCGCGACGGCGTGCGCTTCCACGACGGCACACCGTTCGACGCCAGCGTCGCCAAGTTCACGATCGACCGCGCCCGCGCGCCGGACTCGCTCAACCCGCAACGCACCTCGCTCACCGCGATCACGCGCGTGGCCGCGAGCAGTCCGCTCGTGCTCGACATCTGGTTGCGGGAGCGCTCGGGCCGGCTGCCGATCGCGCTGTCGAGCGCGGCGCTGGTGATGGTCGCGCCCGCGACTGCCGACAACAACCGCACGAGGCCCGTCGGTACCGGGCCGTGGCGCTTCGAGCAATGGCGGCGCGGGGACTCGGTGACCCTGCGTCGCAACGCTGACTACTGGGACGCGACACGGACGTCGAACCTGGAGCGCCTGCGCTTCCGCTTCATCGCCGATCCGACCGCGGCGTACGCGGCGCTGATGGCCGGCGACATCGACCTCTTCCCCAACTTCCCGTCGCCGGAGAACCTGGCGCAGTTCCGCGCCGACCGCCGTTTCGCGGTGGAGATCGGCAGCAGCGAGGGCGAGACCATCCTCGCCTTCAACCACCGCCACCCGCTGCTGGCGCAGCTCCCCGTGCGGCGCGCGATCTCGCATGCCATCGACCGGCAGGCGCTCATCGACGGCGCGATGTTCGGCTACGGCGAGCCGATCGGCAGCCACTTCCCGCCGCGCAACGCGGCCTACGTGGATCTGACCGCGGCGTCCCGGCACGACCCGGCGCGCGCGCAGGCGCTGCTCGCGGCCGCCGGCATCGCGCCGGCGACGATCCCGCCGCTGCGGATGAAGCTGCCGCCCACCTCCTATGCGCGGCGCTGCGGCGAGATCCTCGCGGCCCAGCTCGCGGCGATCGGCCTGCGGGTGCAGATCCAGAACCTGGAATGGGCGCAGTGGCTGGACCAGGTCTTCCTGCGCCACAACTTCGATCTCACCGTCATCGTCCACGCGGAGCCGCAGGACTACGACATCTACGGCCGCGACGGGTACTACTTCGGTTATCGCAGCGCGGCCTATCAGGCGCTGCTGCGCGCGCTGGACGCGACCACCGATCCCGTCGGGCAACGCGCTGGCCTGCAGGCGATCCAGCGGCGGCTCAGCGAGGACGCGGTCAACGGCTTCCTATTCCAGTACCCGCGATTGCTGGTGCGTCGCGCGGACCTGCACGGACTCGGCGTGAACGGCATTGGCGGCGTGGAGCTGGCGGGCGCGTATGTCGATGGCGACGCGGCGGCCGGCAAGGTCGGTGAGGGTGCTGAGGGCGCGGAGGGCGCTGATCGCGCTGAGAGCGCGGTGGGCGCTGGCGTTGGCGCGGGCAGGTCGAACCCTGCGACCTTGGCGCGCTGGCCTTTCGTGGCCGTCGGGCTCGTCGGCGCGGCGCTGGCGGCGGCCTGGCTGGCCTGGGTCGGACGCCGTTGCGATCCCGGCTGGCTGGCGGCGCGCGGCGTCAGCCTGGCGCTGACCCTGGTGCTCGCGAGCTTCGTCGTCTTCGCGCTCGTGCAGCTGGCACCGGGCGATCCGGCGCGCCAGATCCTCGGCCTGCAGGCGGACGAAGCGACGGTCGCGCAGTTGCGCCAGCAACTGGGGCTGGACGCGCCGTGGCCGAGCCGCTACCTGGACTGGGTCGCCGGGCTGCTGCGGGGCGACTTCGGGCGCAGCATCACCTACCAGGTGCCGGTGGCTGGGCTGCTGCTGGAACGCCTGCCGTTGAGCGTGCCGCTGGCGCTGTACGCGCTGCTGCTCGCAGTCGCCATCGCGGCGCCTGCGGGTCTGGTCGCCGCATGGCGGCCGGGTGGGCGCCTGGACCGGGTCATCGACCAGCTCAGCCAGCTCGGGCTGGCGGTGCCGAATTTCTGGCTCGGCCTGCTGCTGAGCCTCGTCTTCGCCGTCGGCCTGCGCTGGGTGCCCGCGGGCGGCTTCGAGGGCTGGGGTCAGGGCTTGTCCGCCGGACTGGCGGCGCTGACGCTGCCCGCGATCGCGCTCGCGTTGCCGCAGGCGGCCATCCTGGCGCGCGTGCTGCGCGGCAGCCTGCTCGACCTCGGCGGCGAGGACTTCCTGCGCACCGCGCGCGCCAAGGGCGCCGGCGACTGGCGCGTGCTGTGGCGCCATGCGCTGCCCAACGCGGCGCTGCCGCTGCTCACGCTGCTCGGGCTGCAACTGTCCTTCCTGCTGGCGGGGTCCGTGATCATCGAGAACGTCTTCTTCCTGCCCGGTCTCGGCCGGCTGCTGTTCCAGGCCGTCGCGCAGCGCGACCTGGTGCTGGTGCAGAGCGTGGTGCTGCTGCTGGTCGCCACGGTCGTGGTGCTGTCCTTCATCGTCGACCTCAGCGGCCGTGCCGCCGATCCGAGGCTGGCGCGCGCGGGAGGCCGGCCATGAGCGCGCGCCCGCTGGCCGCGCCGCCGAGGGGTTCGGAGGCAGGCCCCCGCCGCGGTCCCGGCGGCCGGCTCGCCACCGGCCTGGCCTTGAGCGCCGTGCTGTCGGTGCTGGCGCTGCTGTCCTTGTGGTGGACGCCGTGGGATCCTGCCGCGATGGACCTGCCGGCGCGCCTGCAAGGGCCGTCATGGACGCACTGGATGGGGACCGACGCGCTGGGTCGCGACGTGCTTTCGCAACTGATGCGCGGCGGCGCGACGTCGCTGGGCGTGGCGCTCGTGGCGGTGGCGCTGGGCGCCGGCGTCGGCGTGCCGCTGGGCTTGTGGGCGGCCGCGCGGGGCGGCTGGGTGGACGAATCGCTGATGCGCGGCAACGACCTGATCTTCGCGTTCCCGTCGCTGCTGCTGGCGGTGCTGCTGAGCACCACGCTCGGCCCCGGCGCGATCAACGCGATCCTGGCGGTGGGCGTGTTCAACATCCCGGTCTTCGCGCGCCTGACGCGCGGCGCGGCGCTGCCGCTGTGGCAATGCGAGTTCACGCTGGCCGCGCGCGTGGCCGGCAAGGGGGCCTGGCGCATCTCGGTCGAACACGTGCTGCCCAACCTGGCCGGGCTGCTGCTGGTGCAGCTGAGCATCCAGCTGGCGCTGGGCCTGCTGGCGGAGACGGGGCTGTCCTACCTCGGCCTGGGCACGCAGCCGCCGCAACCGAGCTGGGGCCGCATGCTGGCCGAGGCGCAGACGCTCACGGCGCTGGCGCCGACGCTGGCGGTGTTCCCCGGGTTGGCGGTGGCGGTGTCGGCGCTCGCCTTCCAGCTGCTGGGCGACGGGCTGCGTGAGCGCCTCAACACGAGAATGGCGCCGCCGGTGCAGACGGCGCCGACGGTGCGCCCAGAGCGTGCGGATCGCCCGGATAGCGCGGACCGCCCGGACCGCCAGGACAGGACCTTCCCATGACGGCAACGCTTTCCCCGCCCGGCGCGGCGCTGCTGCGCGTGCGCGACCTCGCGCTGCAGGCCGGCGAACGCCGGCTGCTGTTCGTGCCCGAACTGGACGTCGCGGCGGGTGAGATCGTCGGCTTGGTCGGCGAGTCCGGCTCCGGGAAGTCGCTGACGGCGCTGGCCTTGATGGGGCTGCTCCCGCACGCGTTGTCGCGGCGCGGTGTCTTGCAGCTGGAGGAGGTCGACCTGGGCACGCTGGACGAAGCCGGCTGGCGGCGTGTGCGGGGCGCGCGCGTGGGCCTGGTGTTCCAGGAGCCGATGACGGCGCTGAATCCGCTGATGCCGATCGGCGCTCAGATCGAGGAGGCGCTGCGGCTGCACCGTCGCGGCGACGCGGCGGAACGTCGCGCGGAGGTGGAGCGACTGCTCGCACGGGTCGGTCTGGCGGAGGCCGGCGTCGATGCGCGTCGATATCCGCATGAGCTGTCCGGCGGCCAGCGCCAGCGCGTCGCCATCGCGATCGCGGTGGCCTGCCGGCCGCGCCTGCTCATCGCCGACGAACCCACGACCGCGCTCGACGTGCGCAGCCAGGCGCAGATCCTGGACTTGCTCCGGCGCCTGGTGCGCGAGGACGGTTGCGGGCTGCTGCTGATCACGCACGATCTGGGCGTGGTCGCGGAGATGGCGGATCGGCTGGTCGTGCTGTGGCAAGGCGAGGTGCAGGAGCAAGGCCCGTTGCGGCAGTTGCTCGATCCGCCGCGGCATCCGTACACGCGGGCGTTGGTCGAGCAGTCACGGCTGGGCTTGGCGCTCGACCGTGAGGCGACACCGCTGGGTGGCAGTACTGCCGAGGCTGCTGGCCCTCACCCCCACCCTCTCCCGCAAGCGGGAGAGGGGGTAAGACAGGTGCCGCTGGTTGAGACCGGTGCAAGCGACGAGCGCGACGAGCGCGACGAGCGCGACGGGCGCGACGGGCGCGATGGGCGCGATGGGCGCGGTGAGCCCGTCGTTCCCTTGCTGTCGCTGCGAGAGATCGTGTGCGAGTACCCCGCGGCCGATCGCAGCTTCTTCCGCCCCGGTCGTCGCGTGCGGGCCGTCGATCGCGTGAGTTTCGACGTGCTGCCTGGCGAGCGCGTGGGGCTGGTGGGCGAGTCCGGCAGCGGCAAGTCCACGCTGCTGCGCACGGTGCTCGGCCTGCAGCGTCCGGCCTCGGGCGAGGTCAGGCTGGCCGGTGAGCGGTTCACCGGCGCGGAGACGGCGCTGCGCCGTCGCGTGCAGATCGTGTTCCAGGACCCTTACGGCAGTTTCGATCCGCGGTGGCGCGTGGAGCGGCTGCTCGCGGAGCCCTTGCACCTGCTGCGGCCGGCGCTTGGCGAGGCGCAGGCGCGAGAGCGCGCCGTCGCGCTGCTGGAGCAGGTGGGACTCGATGCGTCCGCGCTGCGCCGTTTCCCGCACGAGTTCTCCGGCGGGCAGCGCCAGCGGCTCGCCATCGCCCGCGCGCTGATGGTCGAACCCGACCTGCTGGTGCTGGACGAGGCGGTCTCGGCGCTGGACGTGTCCTTGCGCGCGCAGGTGCTGGCGCTGCTCGAGCGGCTGTGCCGCGAGCGCGGCGTCGCCACGCTGTTCGTCACGCACGACCTCGCGGTGGTGCGCGCGGTCACCGACCGGGTGATCGTGCTGCAGCACGGCCGCGTGGTGGAGGAGGGCGTCACCGCCCAGGTCTTCGCCGCGCCGCGGCACGCCTACACGCAGGCCCTGCTCGCGGCGGCGCCGGACCTCGATCGAGCCCTGCGAGCCTTGGCAAAGCGCTACCCGGTCGAGGGACCGGACGGCTCGGTGGTTCAGCGGACGGCGTGACGGCGTCCGTCGCCGTCGACCCAATAGCGGCCGCCGTTGCCGTCCGAGTAGACCTCGCGCTCCTTGCCATCGACCATGAGGCGTCCGATGACGGCGCCTGCGACCGCGCCGACCACGGCGCCCGTCACGGCGCTGCCGCCGGCCACGGCACCGACGACGGCGCCGCCGACGGCGCCCACGCCCGCGTTCTTCACATCGCTGGTGGCACAACCGACCGTCATGGCGGCACAGGCGGCGACCAGCGTCACGTTCTTGATCAGGGATGTCTTCATGGCTTTCCTCAACGATGTGGGTGGATGCAACGGCACGGCAAACGCTGTGCCTTGCCATGACTTTTTTCGCACTCGTGTCACGGGCTGGGCGATCTCCGCCTCCTATACTCGCGGCCGCAAAACGCCGGAGCGGTCCCATCGATGGACCGCCACGCAAGATTTTTCAAACGGGGGGAGGACCCATGATTTCTTTGAAGCGCAGGAACGCTGCCGTCGTGGCGGCCGTGTCGGTCATGGTCGCGGCATGCGGCGGTGGCGGCAACGATGCGGACACGGGCTCGAGCAAGCCTCTGCTGATCACGCCGACGACGCCGACCACGCCGACGATCATTTCGCCCGGCATCACGACGCAGCCGGCCAACGCCAGCGTGCTCACCGACGGCACCGCGCTCTTCACGGTGACGGCCGCGGGCACCGACGTCACCTACCAGTGGAAGAAGAACGGCGTCGCCATCGCCGGCGCCACCGCCTCGTCGTACCAGACGCCCGCGGTCACGTACGCCGACAACGGCGCGCAGTACACGGTCGTGGTGTCCAACTCGGCCGGTTCCGTGACGAGCTCGATCGCGCAGCTGACGCTGCAGTTGAGCAACAACCAGCAGATCTTCGAGAGCCTGATCCTGCCGCCCAACGCGGGCAGCTACTTCCTGCACTGGAACCTGAACTACTCGGGCGGCCAGACCAGCGGCGTCAACTACGCGTACTCGGACTACGGCCTGCTGCCCGCGTCGCCGCTGACCAACGGTCCGCAGACCAACGCGCAGAGCGCGGCCCGCAACTTCACGAACACGCTGGCGCTGCCCCTCTCGTCGTCGGCGACACGCGTGCTCAAGAACGGCGCCGTGCTGGTCGCGGGGGCGTCGAGCAAGGTGTCCTACGTCAGCAGCGACGTGCGCGTCGATTCGCTCGCCGTGGACAACACCACGGTGGTGTTCTCGGAGATCCGCAGCAACTACGAGGCCGTGCCGCTGACCGGCGCCATCGCCTCGACGCCGGCGGACTTCGCGCACTTCCACAACTCGTTCTTCTCGAACGCGAACATCCTGAACGGGACGGCCACGTACGCGGCGGGCTCGAGCTATCTCAAGTTTGCGCAGACGAACAAGGGCGACCGCTACAACGTCTTCGACTGCACGACGGCGACCACCGGCGCCGCGGTCACGCCGTGCCGCGTGGGCACGACGCTGACGGCCGCGATGACCGCCGGCATCGCGTCCAACAGCGACGGCACCACCTACCGCCTGGCCAACGGCACCGTCAGCACCGTCGACGGCGTGTCGGTCTGGGTGGCGACCAACCCGCGTCCGCAGTCGGCGACGCTGAGCTCGACGGTCCAGTACCGCATCTACTTCGAGCTGAACGGCAATGTCTACACCGGCGCGCTGACCAAGGACGGCGCGCTGCTGGGCGGCAGCTACTACGTGTCGAATCCGTCCGGCGTCACGGCGGTCGAACGGCTCACCTTCCTGCCCTTCGACATCCGCATGAACAAGGCCGCGCATGACAGCCTGCTGGCGGCGATGAAGATCTGACGCTGCGCTTGCCGAGCCGCGCGACCTGACGGTCGCGGTGCTTCTGTCGCCGCCGGGTTCCGCATGTCACGCGGGGCCGGCGGCGATGTCGTTCCAGGCATCCGACGGTGCTCCGGACCCGGGAGAGCGGGCAGCGCGTTTGCCCCGATCGCATCGGACTGCCGCACGGTGGTCGGTCTCCAGAAAGGAGTACGCGATGCTGATCGTCATGGGTGCCTGGGGCCATGTAGGCTCCGAGGTGGTGAACGCCTTGCTGGCCGAGGGGCAGGACGTCGTCGCCGTGACGCACGATCCCGCCCATGTGCCGCGTCTGCAGCGCACGGGCGCGAGCGTCGCCGTCGCCGATGTCAACGACGCGGACGGCTTGCGCGCGGTCTTCAGGAAGGGGCGGCGGGCGTTCCTCCTGAATCCGCCCGCGGCCGTCGACGGGGATACCGACAAGACGGAGCGACGCACGGTGGCTCGCATCCTCGACGCCTTGCAGGGCAGCGGCCTGGAGAAGGTGGTCGCCGAGTCGACCAGCGGCGCCCGCCCGGGCGAGCGCCTGGGTGACTTGAACGTGCTGTGGGAGCTGGAGGAAAGGCTGCAGCACCAGTCCATTCCCGCCGCGATCAATCGCGCCGGTTTCTACATGAGCAATTGGGATGCGCAGCTCGACGGCGTGCGTGAGACCGGCGAGCTCAGGTCATTGTTTCCCGCGGATCTGCGCCTGCCGATGGTGGCCCCGCGCGACCTGGGTGAGATCGCCGCGCGCCGCCTGACGTCCTCGCTCGACGATGTCGGCATCCAGCACGTCGAAGGGCCGGCGCGCTACAGCGCCGACGACGTGGCCGCGGCATTCGCGAAGGCGATGAACCGGCAGGTCCGCGTGGTCGTCACGCCGCGCGAGCAATGGGTGGCATCGTTCCGCGGCTTGGGGTTCTCCCAGGCGGCTGCGGAGTCCTATGCGCGCATGACCGGCGCCGCGCTGGACGACCTCGAGCTTCCCGAGACCGCCGTGAGGGGACGGGTCACGATCGAGCAGTACGTTCACGATCTGGTGGAAGCGACGCGTCCTTCGACGTGATCCGCGCGAGGGGAGCATGCCGTCATCGCGTCTCCGCGCGCGCCCGCATCGTTCACAGACGGCGATCGCTGTTGCCCATCCGGCGACTCACCTCACGGCTGCGCCGCCAGGAACTCCCCCACATCCTTCGCCGACCGCTCCGGGATCTCCCGCTGCGGCAGATGCCCGACGTCCGGATAGACGATCAGCTTCGCGCCCGGGATCGCGGCGGCGAAGCGGCGTGAATGCTCGACCGGGATCAGCGGGTCGTAGTCCCCATGCAGGACCAGCGTGGGCACCTTCACCGTGGCGAGGAGCGCCTTCGTCGCCGTCGCATGGCTTGCGGGCGAGGCCGACATCAGGATGTCCCGATGGCCCGGATAGCGCTGGTAGCGCGCCCAACGGTCGATCACCGCCTCGGTGATCAGCGCCTTGTCATGCACCTGCGCGGTCAGGCCCTGCTTGATCAGCGGCCGGTTGTCGATGCTGGCCAGCAAGTCCCGACCCCACTTGTATTGCAGCAGGCGGAAAGCAAGGGAAGGACTCGCGCCGGTGGCCTCGCTGGGCCATCCGGCCGCGGACACGAGCACGAGCGCCTGTACCCGCTCGGGCGCCGCCAGCGCGAGCTTCCATGCCACGCCGCCGCCCATCGAGTTGCCCGCCACGGCGAAGCGGTTGACGCCGATCTTGTCGGCGAAGCCCAGCACGATCGTCGTGAACGCGTTGCCGTCCAGCACGAAGCCCGCCGGTGCGGCCGTCAGGCCGTGCCCGGGCAGGTCCAGGCTGATGACGCGCCACCTGTCGCGCAGCACCGGCGCCCAGCCTTCCCAGGTCGCGTAGGAGTCGCCGTAGCCATGCAGGAGCAGCAGCACCGGCGCCTCGGCCGGGCCCTCGTCGCGGTAGTGCAGCCGCAGGCCGGGGCTGAGCTCGACGTAGCGTTCATGCGGGGTCTGGAACTCACGCTCCAGCTGCTCGGCGGGCAGGTCGGGCGCGCGCAGCGACCACCAGGCGATCGCCGCGAGCGCGACCAGCGCCAGCAGCACGATGAGGGCGACAGACGACAGGATCTTCAGCAAGGCGGGGCTCCGGGCAGGGCGTGCAGGGCGCGCAGGGCGACACGATGAGCGATCAGACCGTCGACAGACGGGCGACCAGGACAGAGGCGAGAGCCTAACCATCCGCGCGCCGGTCGCGCCATCCCCGCTTGGACGCATGCCGCATATGCAGATGCGGACGGCTTCCTTGGACGCGGGAGCAGCGCTGCCTAGAGTGCCGGGCAGCGCCGTTCGCGGCACCTCCAGCTTGTCCGTCCGTGCCATGCATCGACGGGGCGAGCCCTCTCCGACTTCAAGGGAATGCGATGAACCTGTCCTGGATCCGCCTGCTCACGGGAGCGCTGGCCGGCGCGCTGGCGCTGTCGTCGAGCGCCTGGGCGCAGACGCGCGAGGTGACCTTCGCCTACCAGGACATGCTGGTCCCGCTGCGCACGCTGATCGAATCCGGCGAACTGGAGAAGACCACCGGCTACAAGATCCGGTGGCGACAGTTCGGCGGCGGCGGCGACGTCATCCGCGCGATGGCCTCCGGCGACGTGCAGATCGGCGAGGCCGGCTCCAGCCCGATCGCCGCCGCCGCGAGCCAGGGCCAGGACCTGCGCCTGTTCTGGATCCTCGACGACATCGCCGATGCCGAGGCGCTCGTGGCCCGCAACGGCAGCGGCATCCAGTCGTGGAAGGACCTGAAGGGCAAGAAGGTCGCGACGCCCTTCGTCAGCACCTCGCATTACCAGCTGCTGGTGGGATTGAAGCTCGAGGGCGTCGACCCGAAGGACGTGCAGATCGTCAACCTGCGTCCGCCCGAGGTCGCCGCCGCCTGGGAGCGCGGCGACATCGACGCCGCCTTCGTCTGGGATCCCGCGCTCGCGCGGATCAAGGCCAGCGGCAAGGTCATCGCCACCTCCGGCAGCATCGGCCGAAAAGGCCATCCGACCTTCGACGGGCTGGTCGTCAACGCGCAATGGGCGGCGAAGCACGAGGCCTTCGTCGTCGCGCTGGTGCAGGCGCTGTCGCGCGCCGACGCGACCTACCGCGCCCAGGGTTCGCGCTGGACGCCGGAGACGCCGGAAGTCCGCGCGATCGCGAAGTGGAGCAAGGCCGACCCCAAGGACGTGCCCGCCGCCATCGCGCTGTACCGCTTCCCCACGCCGCAGGAGCAGCTCTCGCCGCAATGGCTGGGCGGAGGCGCGGCCAAGGCGCTGGCCAACACGGCGGCCTTCCTCAAGGAGCAGGGCCGCGTGCAGGAACTCAAGCCGGACTACGGCGCCTTCGTCACCGGCGAGTACGTGAAGAAGGCGCTGGCGGCGCGTTGACCGTCCGATCCTTCCGATCCTCCCCACCCGCCTGACGCTCCCCGAGCCTCCCGACGATGTCGACGCTTGAACTGCGCGGAGTCGAGATCCGCTACGCCGGCCCCGACGGTGCCGCGGTGCAGGCGCTCGCGCCGGTGGACCTGCGGGTCGACGGCAGCGAGTTCGTCGTGCTGCTCGGTGCGTCGGGCTGCGGCAAGACCAGCCTGCTCAACGCGGTGGCCGGCTTCCTGGCGCCGAGCGACGGCGAGATCCTCCTGGACGGCCGACCGGTCGAAGGTCCGGGCGCGGATCGCGGCGTCGTGTTCCAGCGCCATGCGCTGCTGCCCTGGCTGAACGTGCGCGACAACGTGGCCTTGCCGCTGCGCATCCGCGGCGTCGGCAAGGCCGACCGTCACGAGGCCGCCGAGCGCTGCCTCTCGCTCCTGGGGCTGGCCGGGCAGGGCGCGCGCCGCATCTGGGAACTGTCCGGCGGCATGCAGCAGCGTGTCGGCATCGCCCGCGCGCTGGCCAGCGATCCGGCGCTGCTGCTCATGGACGAGCCGCTCGGCGCGCTCGACGCCTTCACGCGCGAGCAGGTGCAGGAGCAGTTGCTGCGCGTCTGGCAACGCACCGGCAAACTGGTGCTGTTCATCACGCACTCGGTCGAGGAGGCGCTCTTCATGGCCACGCGCCTGGTGCTGATGAGTCCCGGACCGGGGCGCATCGTGCGCGAGTTCGACGCGCTGCCGTTCTCGCGCCGCTTCCTGGCGCACGGCGATGCGCGCGCGGAGAAATCCAGCCGCGAGTTCATCGCGCTGCGCGAGGAAGTGCTCGCGCAGTTGCAAGGACGACCTGCCTCCGCAAGCCCGGTGCGCATTGCGCCGGTCGAAGGCCCCGTGCCGGACGCCATCCTGGACGAGCCGCCGAAGGCCAGCGCGGAGGTGCGTCATGCCGCGGCCTGATCGGACGGCCAAGGCGGCGTCCGCGATGCGCGTCAGCCGTTTCGCCGGCCTGGAGGAGGGCGCCACGCGATGGATCAGCATCGGCACGATCGCCGCGTTGCTGCTGCTGTGGTGGCTGGTGACGGCGGCGGGCTGGGTCAAGCCGCTGTTCCTGCCATCGCCGCAGGCGGTGGGCCGGCAGTTCGCCGAGTACCTCACCGGCCAGGCCCACGACCTGCCGCTGTGGCGGCACCTCGCCGCCAGCCTGGGGCGCGTGATGGGGGCCTTCGTCCTCGCCTGCGTGACGGCGATTCCGCTGGGCCTGGCGATGGGGATGTCGCGCTGGGCGCGCGGGCTGCTCGATCCGCCATTGGAGTTCTACCGGCCGCTGCCGCCGCTGGCCTACCTGCCGCTGATCATCATCTGGTTCGGCATCGATGAAGTACCCAAGGTGCTGCTGATCTACCTCTCGTGTTTTGCACCGCTGGCACTGGCTGCGCGATCGGGGATGCGCAGCGCCGCGCCCGAGCAACTGCAGGCGGCCCTCTCGATGGGAGCGAGCCGCTGGCAGCTGCTGCGCCACGTCGCGCTGCCCGCGGCGCTGCCCGAGATCCTCGTGGGCATGCGCATCGCGGTCGGTTTCGGCTGGACCACGCTGGTCGCGGCCGAGATGGTGGCCGCGTCCTCGGGACTCGGGCAGATGGTGCTCAACGCCTCCAACTTCCTGCGCACCGACATCGTCGTGATGGGCATCCTGGTCATCGGCGGTGTCGCCTGGGCCTTCGACCTGCTGATGCGGCATGTCGAGCGCCGCCTCGTCCCCTGGCGCGGGCGCGGCTGATTTCAGGCCATCGCCAGGGCCCGCATGCAGGGGTGATGGTCGGGCGGTGACCCAGACGCCTTACTTCCACTCGGACGATTGCAGCAGCGGATCGGCGGTCAGGCCGAACATCGATCCGACCTTCTGTCCGACGGTGCCAGGTGTTGCCAGCGGCGCGGCGCCGCAGTTGCCGCCGCCCGTCTTGATGATGGCCCACAGCATCGCGCCGTCCCGCGCATTGCGGTTGGCCGCGCCGCCGTTCAGCACCGCCGTCGTGTAGCGCTGCACCGAGTACGGCTGGTTGAGGGTGGCGCCGTACTGGCTCTTCAGGTTGCGCGAGCCGGTGCACTGCGCGTCGCCGTCGTTGACGACCAGCAGGCCGCCGGCCCAGCCTTCGGGCGCGGGCTCCAGGCCGATGGACACGATGGTCTTGGCCGGGAACAGCGAGCGGTAGTCGTTGTACGCGGTCACGCCGTCGTAGTTCTCGAAGCGCGCGTCGTAGCTCATCACGTTGACCATGTCGAGCATGGCGGCCACGGCCGGGAACTTGCGCACCACCGCGCGTTCGCGTCCGGCGTTGCCGCCCCAGAACGACAGCCGGCCCGAGCAGGACGCGTCGGCCGAGGTCGCCGCGGTGCAGTCCGCGCCCGTCGACCAGCCGGCCAGCGTCAGCACGCGGCCGTTGCCGGCGATGTCCACCGCGCGGCGCAGCGCCTTGATGACGTTGGCGTAGCGGTCGACGTCGCCGTCGGTCTCCTAGTCGACGTCCAGGCCGTCGAAGCCGAGCTCGGTCTGGATCTTCGCCAGCGCGTTGATCGTCGGTCCGTTGCCGGCCGCGCCTTCCGCGGCGAGCGTGCCCCAGTTGTTGTAGGTCGCGCCGCCGACGGCGAGGATGACCTTCTGGTTGCGCTGGTGCAGCACGTCGATCGCGGCCTTGATGTCACGCGGCGTCGCGTTGAAGTTGATGCCGGTGCCCGAGAAGGTGTTGGCCGACAGCCCTGCCCACGAGAAGGCCGGATCCGCGAAGGACACCATCACGTGGGTGTAAGTGGCCGGCGTGCGGGCGAACTTGCTGGCCTTGTAGACGTCGTTGGCGGACTTGCCGGTGGCGTCGAACCAGTTGTCGCTCCAGGTCGGGTAGTAGCCGACGTAGACGCGGCGCGTCTGCGTGGCCTTCAGTGCTTCGGGCAGCGTCAGCGCGCCGCCGGGCGAGGGCGCCGGCGCGGGGTTCGGCGATGGAGCGGGCGAGGGTGCGGGCGAGGGTGACGGGGCCGGAGAAGGCGAGGGGGCGGGGGACGGCGAAGGCGCGGGCGTCGGTGCGGGCGCAGGCGCCGGCGAGCCGCTGCAGCTCGCCGAGGTCGGCGTCCACAGGGACGGCGTGGCGGCCGGGTTCCAGCCGGTGCCGACCCACGCGGTGTGGGTCACCAGCGCCTTGTAGGTCTTGCCCTGGTAGCTGACCACCTGGCCGGCGGTGAAGGTCTTGCCTTCGGCCCAGGCCACGCAGGTGCCGGGGTTGGGCGCGGGAGCGGGCGACGGGCTCGGCGCGGGCCCCGGGCTCGGTGCAGGGGTGGGCGAGGGCGACGGCGCGGGAGCGGGCGGTTGCGGCGCCGGGGACGGCGCGGGCGAGCCGCTCTTCGCTGCGGCGAAGGCTTGCCAGTATTCGTAGTCGCGCGTGTTGGCGCGGCTGTATTCGCCGAGCGCGCCGTTGCCCACGCGATCGCGCTGCGCGGCCCAGTAGGACAGCAGGCCCACGCCCTTCTGCTTGGCGAAGTTGGCCACCGTCACCGCATCCGCCGGCGTGAAGGTCTCGGAGGCCACGTCGTTCTGGCCGATCATCGGCGTGATGCCGATCATGGCCCACAGCTGCGCGTCGGTCTTGGCCGGATACAGCGACTTCAGCTGCGCCACGGTCTGCGTCGCGGCGGAGATGGCCAGGTCGCCCATCTTCTTGCCGCCGCTGTAGTAGCTGCCGTAGTCCATCGTCATCAGGTTGACGATGCTGATCTTCACGCCCGACTGCGACGCGGCGCGCAGCAGCTCGACCGCTTCGCGCTGCAGGCCGCCGGTGTCGTTGGCGTTGACGTAGGGAACGACCGGCAGCGTGAACGAGGTATGGAGGTCCGGATAGATCGATTGCAGCTGCAGGATCGCGGCGTTGCGCACGCCGTTCAGACGCGTGTCGCCGAGCTGGCCGCCTTCGATGTCCCAGTCGATCGAGCGCGTGCCGTTGGCGTCGATCAGGCGGCGCAGCTGCGCGACCAGGTCGTTCACCGAGCAGGTCGATTCCAGGTAGGTGCCGTTGGCGCCGCCGAGGGACAGGATGACCCGGCCGCCGGACTTGATGTAGGCCTGGATGTCGGCCTGGAAGCTGGGGTTGCTGATCGTCGTTTCGAGACCGCCGCCGACCGTGCAGCCGCCGCCCGACACGCCGAAGGCGAGCGTCACCGCGTCGATGCCGGCCTTGGACTTGGCCTCGCCCAGCGTCTTGATGCCGTACGAGCCGCTGCCGAAGCCCCAGGTGAAGAAGTAGGGCGCGACGATCGTGCCTGCCTCGGCCTGCGATCCCGCGGCCAGCAGCGCGGCGGCCAGTGCCACCGCCTTGAGTTGTCCAGTACGCATTGCAATCACTCCTGATGTCCTCGCGCCGGGAGGAGCGCGGTTGTTGTTCTAGATAAAACCACCATGAAACCAGTGGCGGAATGTAGGAACAGCGTTCGTCCCGCGTTGTGACAATCAGTAGTCGGAGGCGGTGTCGGAATGTGTCGCTGGCTGCAAAACCTGGCGGGGTGTCAGCGTGTATGTCGGCCCTGTGGCTTGAATATGGGACGGGCCAACTTCAACGGCACATTCACGCCGACAAGCGGTGAAGATGCTTGATATGTAAGGGAGTGAAGGCGATCCGACGGACGGCAAATCCGACCCGGCAGGGCGTGAGGAATATTCCTACCTCTTTAGGGCGAAGAATTGACAGGTTTGAAAACAAATGTGCGGGGCGAAGTCTTCATTGCGGGGGGAATGGAGGTATTCCGACTGCGGATCTGAAACAGCCGGACACGGTCGGAGTATTCGATTGGTATTTCTTCTTCCTAGACTCGCGCCACTTTCAAGACGGAGATTCGACATGGCATGGCATCGAGGACGGGCGTGGCCGCTGCACGCGTTGCTGGCGGCGGGCTGGATCGCCGCGCTGACGCTGTCGGCGGATGCCGATGCCGCCACGCTGCGCGCGGTGGCCAACAACAACTTCGTCAGCGCGACGGCCACCGGCAGCTCCTACCTGACCGCGACCGCGGGCGCGGCCCAGAGCTGGGAGCAGTTCGACGTCGTCAACAACGCCAACGGCACGGTGTCGTTCCGGGCGCGGATCAGCGGGAACTTCGTCTCCGCCGACTTCGGCCTGGCCGCGCCCGACACGGGCCGCCTGATCGCCAACCGGCGCACGGCCGACGCGTGGGAGCAGTTCGTCGTGGTGCCCCAGTCCAACGGGACCGTGGCCTTGCGCTCGGTCGCCAACGGCCAGTACGTCTCGGCCGACCTCAACCTCGGCGGCGTGCTCGTCGCCAACCGCAACGCGGTGCAGGCCTGGGAGCAGTTCGTCATCGCCGACCAGCCGACGACGCCGCCCACGAATCCGCCCACCAATCCACCGACGAATCCACCGACCACCGGGACGCCGCCG
Source organism: Roseateles sp. GW821-FHT09G09 (assembly GCF_059415965.1). NCBI lineage: Bacteria > Pseudomonadati > Pseudomonadota > Betaproteobacteria > Burkholderiales > Sphaerotilaceae > Roseateles > Roseateles sp. GW821-FHT09G09. The sequence continues at coordinate 91,430 of NZ_JBWKOG010000011.1, forward strand.
GACTTCGGCGCCAGCGTGCACATCGTCAGCCCGACCACGCCCAACCTGCAGGGCGTGATCGACGGCATCTACAACGCGCAGCAGCCCAACCACTTCGGGCCGCGCCGCGACGCCATCCTGCTCACGCCGGGCACCTACAACAACCTGCGCATCCCGGTGGGCTTCTACACGCAGGTGCTGGGCCTGGGCAGCCATCCGGACCAGGTCCACGTCAACGGCGACCTGCGCGCCAACGCCTTCCTCGGCGGTGACAACGCCACGCAGAACTTCTGGCGCGGCGCGGAGAACTTCTCCGTCACGCCCAGCCTGGGGATCGGCAACAACACCATGCAGTGGGCGGTCTCGCAGGCCATCCCGTTCCGGCGCATGCACGTGCGCGGCAACATCAAGCTCAACCAGAACAGCGGCTGGTCCAGCGGCGGCTGGTTCTCCGACGTGCTGGTGGATGGGCAGGTGAACTCCGCCAGCCAGCAGCAATGGATCTCGCGCAACAGCCAGTGGGGCAGCTGGACGGGCTCCAACTGGAACATGGTCTTCGTCGGCGTGCCCAACGCGCCGGCGGGCAGCTTCCCGACCGCGGGCCAGCGCTACACCAAGGTCGCGCAGACGCCGGTGATCCGCGAGAAGCCCTTCCTCTTCATCGACACCGACGGCAGCTACGCCGTGCGCGTGCCCGCGCTGCGCCAGAACAGCAGCGGCATCTCCTGGAACAACGGCGGCGCGACGCCGGGCCGCACGATCCCGATCGGTCAGTTCCACATCGCCAAGCCAGGCGACACCGCCGCCGCGATCAACACGCAGCTGGCGGCCGGCAAGCATGTGCTGTTCACACCTGGCACCTATGTGCTGACGCAGCCGCTGCGGGTCAACAACCCCGACACAGTGGTGCTGGGCATCGGTTTCCCGACGCTGCGCTCCGACAACGGCCAGCCGCTGATGCAGACGGCGGACGTGGACGGGCTGACGATCGCCGGCCTGTTCTTCGATGCGGGTGCGATGGAGTCGGGCGTGCTGCTCGAGGTCGGCCCGAACGGCGCCGCCGCCAATCACGCGGCCAATCCGACGGTGCTGCACGACCTGTTCTTCCGCATCGGCGGCGCGGCCGCGGGCAAGGTCCGGATCGCGCTGAGCGTGAACGCGAACCACACCATCGTGGACCACACCTGGCTCTGGCGCGCCGACCACGGCGCCGGCGTGGGCTGGACGCAGAACCCTTCGGAGAACGGTCTCTGGGTCAACGGCAACGACGTGACCGTGTACGGCCTGTTCGTCGAGCATTTCCAGAAGTACCAGGTGGTCTGGAACGGCAACGGCGGCCGGGTCTACTTCTATCAATCGGAGATCCCGTACGACCCGCCGAGCCAGGCCGGCTGGAACAGCCCGACGGGCCGGGGCTGGGCCTCGTACAAGGTGGCGGACAACGTCACCAGCCATGAGGCCTGGGGCCTGGGTGTCTACAGCGTGTTCACCAACGGCGGCATCCTGCTGGACCGCGCGATCGAGGCACCGGTCAACGGCAACGTGCGCTTCCACAACATGATCTCGGTCTGCCTGGGCGGCAACGGTGGCATCGTGCACGTGATCAACAACACCGGCGCGCAGACCGGCTGCAACGCGTCGTTCACGCCGACGGTGACGAACTTCCCCTGAATTTCCCTGGAGAGCCGCCTGGGCCTTGCTTGCTCCCTCTCCCGCTTGTGGGAGAGCAACCGTGTCAAGCATTCTTTGACTGCCACGTCCGCTGGCCCTCACCCCCACCCTCTCCCGCAAGCGGGAGAGGGGGTCCGAGTAGCTCCACTCGCGACGCCTGCTCCTCTTTCTCCCTCTCCCGCTTGCGGGAGAGGGCGGGGGTGAGGGCCAGCGGCCTCGGCAGTCAACGATCGCCGACAGACGCCCGCAGGACGCAAGACCTGCGGGCGTCGTGCCTTCCGGGTTTCAGCGCGACTCGGTCGCGCCTTCCAGCGCGTCGACGAACTTCGTCATCAGACGCACGAGGTCGTCGAGCTCTTCCTTGCTCCACTCGCCGAAGATCTCCCGGCCCATGCGCTGGCGCGCAGCGTCGATCCGATCCGTCATCGCCTGACCCTCGGCGGTGACGACGGCCTCGCGCACGCGGCTGTCCTGCGCGCTCTTCTGGCGGCTGACCAGGTTCAGGCTTTCCAGCTTCGCCACCTGGCGGCTCACCGTCGTGTAGTCGCGACCCACGCGCTCGGCCAGGTCGACCACCCCGATCGGCCCGAGGCGCTCGATGCCCACGAGCAGCGGGAACAGCGCCCGGTCCAGCGGCACGCCCGCTTCCTCGATCAGGCGCTCGTCGTTGCGCGGGCGGTTCATCACGCTCGCGATGCGGATCAGCGCGCCATGCAAGGCCTTCAATTGGGTCGACATATGTGCATCTTGCACATTTTTTCGAGCCGGCATACCATCCCTCCTGTTATGTGCAAAATACACCCAATTGGAGCCGCATGAACGATTCCTTTCCCCACGCCGCCGTTCCTGGCGCCGCTCCCGGCCCTCTGCCGGGAACGACCCAGGTCCTCATCGTCGGCGCCGGCGCGGCGGGCTTGACGCTCGCCATCGACCTCGCGCGTCGGGGTGTCGATTTTCAACTGATCGAGCAGGCGTCCCAGCCTTTCCACGGCTCGCGCGGGAAAGGCATCCAGCCGCGCACGCAGGAAGTGCTGGAAGACCTCGGCCTGCTGGAACGGCTGGTGGCGGCCGGCGGGCCGTATCCGCCGCAGCGCCACCATGCGGCGGACGGCAGCTTCATCGACAAGGACGCGGTCCAGACCTCGCCGCCAACCCCGGCGGAACCGCACCAGATGGCGCTCATGGTGCCGCAGTTCTTGACCGAGGCCGCGATGCGCGAGCGGCTGGCGGAGCTCGGCCATGCGCCGCGCCATGGCTGCGCGCTGGTGGACTTCGAGCAGGACGAGTCGGGCGTCACCGCGCGCGTGGCCGTCCAGACCGGGGCGACCCCGGGCGAGGGATCCAGCCACCAGGAGCGGGTCCGCGCGCAGTACCTCGTCGGCGCGGACGGCGGGCGCAGCGACGTGCGCAAGCAGCTGGACATCGACTTTCCCGGCAAGACGCTGGGCGTTCGGGCGGTGGTGGCGGACGTGCGCTTGACCGGGCTGCCGCGCGACGCGTGGCATCAGTTCAACGACGGCTCGATGGAACGGCAGCTCGCGCTCTGCCCGCTGGCGGGGACGGCGCTGTTCCAGCTGCAGGCGCCGGTGCCGCTGGAAGGCGAGATCGACCTCGGCGTCGACGGTCTCAACGCGATGGTGAGGGACCGCGCGGGTCGCGAGGACATCCGCATCGAGGCGGCGTCCTGGGCGTCCGCGTACACCATGAACGCCCGCCTGGCGGAGCGTTATCGGGTCGGGCGGGTGTTCCTCGTCGGCGACGCGGCGCACATCCATCCGCCGACCGGCGGGCAGGGCCTCAACACCAGCGTGCAGGACGCCTACAACCTGGGCTGGAAGCTGGGCGCCGTGCTGCGCGGCGCGCCGGATGCGCTGCTGGACACCTACGAGGAAGAACGCCGGCCGGTGGCCGCCGGCATGCTGAAGCTGTCGACCCGGCTGCTCGACGCGGCCAAGCGCGGCGACAACCGTCGCGGGCGCGAGGTGCACCAGCTCGACATCGGGTATCCGGAGTCCTCGCTCGCGCTGGAGGCGCCGGTGCGTGAGCGCGGCCCGCTGGCCGGCGACCGCGCGCCCGATGCGCGCCTGCGCGGCGCGGCGGGGCAGGGGACGCGGCTGTTCGAGCTGTTCGAGGGACCGCACTGGACGCTGCTGGCTTGGGGCGTTTCGCGGGCCTCGTTGAACGCGCGCGGCGAAGTCGTCGCGCGGGCCGGGCTCCGCCTCCACGCGATCGGCGACGCGGGCGATGGCGGGGACTACCTGGACGAGCACGGCGACTTCCGCGAGGCCTACGCGCCGCAGGCGGGCGACTGGATCCTGGTGCGGCCGGACGGCTACATCGCCGCGATCGTCGGGGCGGCGAATGCCGAGGAACTCGAACGATTCATGGGTGCCTGCGGTCTGCCGCAGCCCTGAGTCGGGCAACGCGCCGGGCTGCGCGGCAGACAAAAAAAGACCCGGGCGTCTGCCCGGGTCTTGCACTTGCGGGAGCTTGAGGGGCCGATCAGAGCTGGTAATCCAGCGACACGCCGAAGTTGCGCGGCGCGCCGTAGATGGCGCCGTAGGCCAGGCCGCCGACGTACTTCTTGTCGAACAGGTTGTTGACGTTGGCGCGCAGGGTCGCGGCCTTGGACAGCTCGTAGGACGCGAAGGCGTTCACCTTCACGTACGCGCCTTGCTTGGCGCTGCCGATCTTGCTGACCTCCGACTGCCAGCGGCCGCCGAGGCCGACGCGCAGCGCCGGCAGCGCCGCGATGCGGGTGGCGACACGGAGGTTGAAGGTGTCGCGCGGCACCCATTCGTAGGTGTCCTTGCCGTCCGGCCCCGTCAGGATCAGGCGCGTGTAGCCCACGGTGACCTTGGTGTCCTTGCCGATGCGGCCGGTGGCCTCCAGCTCGAAGCCCTTGGACTTCACATCCTGGCCGACATACCAGCTCTGCCCGTTCAGCGGACCCGGGTCGGTGATCGTGCCGGCGTAGGTGGCCAGGTTCTCCTGCTTGGCGGAGAACACCGCGGCCGTGGTCAGCAGCGCCTTGTCCAGCCATTCGGCCTTCACGCCGAGCTCGGCGTTCACGCCCTTCATCGGCGCGAGGTACTCGCCCTTGATGTCGGTCTGGTCCTGGTTCTGGAAGATGTCCGAGTAGGACACGTAGCCCGTCATGTCCGGCGTGATGTCGTAGGTCAGGCCGACGTAGGGGCTGGTCTTCTTCGTGTCCGGATAGAGCGTGTTGGTGGCCGCGTTGCCGTAGATCGACGCGCCGCTGCGTTCCAGGCGGACCGCGTTGACGCCCAGCACCGCATGCAGCTTGTCCGTCAGGCCCAGGCGCGTGGCCGCGTACAGGCGGGTCAGGGTCTGCTCGCCGCGCGTGCTCGGCTGGCGCGGGCCCCAGTCCGGCTGCGTGTAGACGCCGTCGCCGTAGGGGAAGGCCGGCAGCGGATCCAGCATGTGGTTCAGCACGTCGTAGCTGTCGGTCGCCGTCTTCTGGCGCGACTGGCTCGCGCCCACCAGCAGCGTGTGGGTCTGGCCGAACAGCTCGAACTTGCCGTTCAGGTTGGCGTCCAGGACGTTGTTGTCGGAGCTGCCCAGGCTGCGGTAGGGCCAGCCCACCAGGCCGGTGTCGTCGGGATTGAGCACGCCGGTGTTGGAGTAGGCGTAGAGCAGGCGCGTCGCCTCGTTGCCGTGGCGGTAGTTGTAGGTGACCTTGGCTTCCCAGTCCTTGCCCAGCTGGTGGGTGTATTCGGCGAAGGCGTTGTAGGATTTGGTGTTCCAGTAGGTCCACTTCTGCGAGGTCGACGAGCCCACCGGGAAGTCCGCCTGCGAGCCGTCCGAGCGCAGCAGCGTCAGCGAGCCCCACATCGGCGAGTCCTGCTTGGCGTCCACCGCGGTGATGCCGACGGTCAGCACGCCGTTCGTGCCGATCTGGCCGTCCACGACGCCGTAGACCGAGGTGCGCTTGTCCTTGAGGTCGCGCAGGTAGGAGTCCTTGTCCTCATGCGCCACGACGAAGCGGCCGGCCCATGCGCCGTCGTCGGTCAGGACCTTGTTGTAGTCCAGCGTCGCGCGCTTGAGGCCGTCGGAGCCCAGCATCACGCCGACGGTGCCGCTGTCCTCGTTCTTGGGGCGCTTGCGGATGTAGTTGATCGTGCCCGACGAATTGCCCACGCCGGTCAGCAGGCCGTTGGCGCCGCGGATCAGCTCGATGCGCTCGAACAGGAAGGTGTCCTCGCGGCCGACGACGGTTCCCCAGGAGTTCGTCATCCCCAGGCCGTCGACCTGCGTCAGCTGGATCTCGAAGCCGCGGGCGTTGAAGGTGGCGCGGTTGGTCTCGTACTGCTCGACGTTGATGCCGGTGGCCAGCCCCAGCGCCTCGTTGCTGCCGGTCAGGCCGAAGTCGGCCATGTCTTCCTGGTCGATCGAGCTGATCGTCTGCGGCGTGTCCTTCACGTCCATCGGCAGGCCGGTCGCGCCCTTGGAGACGCGGTTCGCGCGCTTGCCGGTCACGACGATCTTGCCGAGGGTGGCGTCCTGGGCGTGAGCCAGATCGCCGATCGCCAGGGACGCCGCCAGGGCGCACGCGGTCAACAGGAATTGCTGCTTCATCGAGTAGTCCGGAAAAGGTGGAGGTGACTTTGGCCGGCACTCTAACGCTGTTGAGAGTGATTCGCATTAAATGAAATGACAAAAACGAGTCAGCGAGTGCCAGGCGTGGTAGCGATACCACGGTGAGGGGAAGGCGGGGGGCCGGACGAGGGGGCTGGGACGTCCGATGAGGCGTCAGCGCGTTGGCGTCGGCCGTCGACATCGCCTGGAGGCCTGCCTGCGGTGTGTCGCGCAAGACCTGGCACCGCGAGGCCGGCGAGGCGCGCATGAAGGCGTTCGCGGCCTACCGCTCCGCGTGGCAGTTCGCCGCGCCGGGCGAGGAATTCGCCCGCATGGTCGCGCGCCACAAGCAGGCCTTCGCGCAGGCGGTCGACGAGCAGCGCCTGCCGGCCACGTTCTTCCAGGTGCCCTATGCAGGCAAGGCGCTGCCGGGTCTTCCTGCAGAACGAGGACGCGGACGCCCCCGTGGTGCTGGTGATCGGCGGCGCCGACACCTGTTTCGAGGACCTGTACCTTTCGCTGGGTCGCAACCTGCTGATGCGTGGCTACTCAGTCGCGATGGCCGATCTGCCGGGGCAGGGCATCACGATGAAGGACGGGCTCTACTGGGAGGCCGAGGCGGAGAAGCCCATCGCGGCCGTGACTGACCTGCTCGTCGAGCGCTTTGGCGCGAAGTCGGGTCGGATGGCGCTGATCGGTCTGAGCCTCGGCGGCTACTTCGTGGCGCGCGCTGCGGGAGCGCCCGGGCTGTCTGAACACTTCGCGACGGTGATCGCAAGCACGCCATTCCCGAGTCCGGCGGAGCTCTTCGCGCTGTCCGCGCAGACGGCGGTGGAGGCCAATTCCAAAGCCGCGCCGACGCCGGCGGCGACGCGCTCGCGCCTGGTGTCGCTGTGGAAGGCAGGGGCGAAGACGCCGGAGGAATTCGTGCCGAAGACCGCGAGCATGGTGGTCGATCCGACGCGGGTGACGCTGCCCTTTCTGTCGATCCTTGGCGCTGGCGATTCGCAGGTCTTCGCGCGGCAGGCGCAGGCGTGGCACGAGCAGATCCGCTCGACGAGGAAGTCGTTCGTGCTGCTCGATGCGGCGTCAGGCGCCGACGGTCACGTGCAAGTGAACAACCGGCTGCGCCTGTGCCAGGAGTGCGTCGGATGGATGGATCAGATCTTCGATCGGAGCCAGGCATGAACGCGCGGTGGCAGGTCTTGCTGAGCAGCAAGTGGGCGAAGTGGGTGATCGGCGCGGGCGTGCTGGTCAAGGTCGGGTTGCTGGCAGCGGCGGCGATGGGATGGTGACGACTGGGCTGACCACGGCGCGGTCACGCCGGCGAGAACTTGCTCATGCTTTCAGCCTCTTTGAATCCATGTACATCAGGTACGGGAGGATGAAAGCGCGAGTTGCGTGTGGACTCTCATCGCTTTGCTTTCGGTTCCTGTTCGCCGGAGCCGGCATGCGCAGCATGACGCTGCTACTCCGCGTCTGCGGAATCAACGGGTCCACGCGCAGCGATCACCCCATTCAAGGACCGTAGGTAACGCGTCGCCAATTCAATTTTCGTGATCTGCTGAATCTTGATAGTCTGGGTTTTTAATACCCAATTGCCATACTGGGATAGATTGGTGAACCCAATCCTGTCTGACAACACGCGGCGCACCCTCCCCACGTACGCGATTTCGGGATCCGCAATTTCCAGATGAAGAGCGACTAGGGATTGGTTCCGCGACATTGACTGCATCAATGCGGCATAGGTTCCTTGACCGTCGAGTGCCGCCATATCTAGGTCGGCATTTCCCCAGATAGACGCTGCCGCCACGTAGAAATCGCGGTGTTCGAAGTCGTCTTCGATTTGAAGGATGTCCGCTTTGGGTAGAAAGCAAAAGCCGTCAGGGTCGAGTGAGTCGGAGATCTCGGACACGATAACCACGTCTTGACCTTCCCAGACGAGCATGCCGATTACGCTGTCGAGCGGCGCTCTTCGCTGGACCTGCACGATTTTCGGAATTTGCGACATCAGTCCTTAATCCTGTCATCTTTCTTTTCTCCACCCTTATCGCGCAGACGACGCTCATCTCCTTTTCGGTGCTTGTCTTTTGTGCTCTTGTGAGCGTTCTTCGTGTGTCCACTTGCAGGTTCCTCCTTTTCTTCCTTCTGAGATTGGGCTCTCCGGGATTCCAATACGACGACCGCACTCTGCGCAACAAGCATGGAGCTCGACGACAGGGTCCTGAAAAACAGCGCCAATGGCCTCAGCCCCAGCGAGTAATCGATATCGAGGCTGAGACGTCGCCCTATCACCTCTGAAGGGGCAGTGGAGCCGGCACTGGGACCGGTATGGGCATTGGGACCGGAATCGGAACTGGAATCGGAACCGGCAAAGGCAGTGGAAGAGGCGCCGGCGTCGGGAATGGCGACGGCGACGGCGGGCGGTCATCCTGAAATCCTTTTGGTTCCTCGCCGTCCGGATCCACGAATGTGTAGGGACTGTTGTTTACGTACGCGTAACGACTGAAGTCCTCTCCAGAGTTGGCGTCGATGGCCATTGGATCGATGCTGACGAATCTACCAGCCATCGGATCGTAATACCGCTGCTGCATGTAGAGCAGCGATATTGTGATACGAGTCTTTTACCTACTTCTCAAGCCGAACCAGCGGAACTGGCGTTGAGTCCAGCTTGCCAAAGATATAACTACCGCCCTGCAAGGCGACACATGGCGTCTGGAAACCGGCAAGGATGTGCTCGGGCATCGCCCCTTGAGTAGTAACAAATTCGCCTGCAACGGGGAAGTCGAATTTTGAAGCAAGACTTCCGGCGATGTATGGCTCAATGGGGAAGCGATTCTCGTGGTCCTTGCAATCGACAACCACAATAGAAAAGTAGATTTCGCGATCCTTGATTCTTTTCGCGTCACTCGCTGGCAAGACGACTTCGACAATTTCCGTTTTGTCCGCACCTTTCTTAACGTGCACACTGACCAGATTTGGCCGGATCACACAACCAGCGAGTAAAACTATTGCTATCCCGACCAGCGAATGCTTGACCAGTTGGCTCATATTAGTCATTGGGCGTCCTTCGGCTTCTTATAGGAGTCGTCAATCTTCTGTTGAGAACCACTTTTCGACATCATTGTCGAGAAATTGCCATGACTCGTGGTCACCTTTTGTGAAGAGTCGGCACCCGATGTAGCTGTCGTGCCGAGAAACGTCCTACCCACGCTGGCAACTGTGTCTGAAGAATTGCGGTTCGATGGAGCAGCGGTCACATCTGCCCATGTTCCAACGTTGGCTGGCTTATTGCCATTACCTGCACTGCCTACCGGGTCAATAGTTACCAAGTTGGTTACCTGGGCTCCAGTACTATTGGCTTGATTTACCGCCTCTCTCCCGCCAAGGCTATGGCCAATTACATTTAATGGCTCCCCCTCTTTGAGCGGGGCATTGATTGCCGCAGTAATCTCCTTTTTCTCCGAGTAGCTGAAGTATTGGACATCACGGCCCGGATTGAGCTTCTGCTGACCTGCGGCGTAATCTTGGACAATTCTTGTGTTGTCTTTATCAGCTGCTCCCCCGATGTAAATGTCTCGCCTTCCATCCGGATCAATCTTGGAGTAAGGGTTGTTCTCGACGTAGGTGTATAACCCGAAGCCCTTGCCCGTGTTTGCGTCGGTGACGACGGGATCAACCGAGAGGAACCTCCCCGCAATCGGATCGTAATACCGCTGCTGCATGTACACGAGATCCGTATCCGCGTCGTTCACGTGGCCGGTGAAGCCGATGACGCTGGTAGCGGGGCTCGGCTTGGTGCCTTGAGCCGTGAAGCCATAAGGCTCGTAGCGCGTGCGGTTGAGCATCGACCACTGCGACTGGTTCGTCGTATGCGCGATCGGGCTACCCAGTGCGTCGGTGTGGGCGAATTGGGTGACGCCATTGGTCGTCTCGGCGATCTGCTTCTTGCCGAGGTAGATGTAGTCCGTCGTCGACGTCGTCGTTCCGCCCACGCAGGTCGTGCCTGACAACGTGCCGCCGCTGCACCCATAGACCGGCGTGGCCGCTGACTGAGTCGTGTGTGTGCAGGTCGCGCCGCTGAGCGCGTCGCCGCCGTTGCAGGCATATCCTGAAGGCGACGCCGCATACGTCGATCCGCTCACGCTCGTGCAGGTCTGCCCGCTCAGTGAGTCGCCGGGATTGCACACGTAGATCGGCGTCGCACCATAGGTGCTGGTCGTCGTGTGCGAGCAAGTGCTGCCGCTCAGGCCATCGCCCGCATTGCAGAAGTAGCTCGACACCCAAGCGCCATAGGTGCTCGTCGTGAGGCAGCTCGACCCTGACAGCGAGCCCGCAGGGCAGGTATAGCTGCCGATCGTTGCGGCCTGGCTGGTCGAGCCCGTGCACTGCGTGCCGTTGAGCGTTGTGCCCCCAGGGCAGGAGTAGGTGACGAGCGCCCGGAACACACAGGAAACCAGCTTGTTGGTCTTGCGTTGGTAGGTCTCGTATTGAAGTCCGAACCCGCCATAGTTCTGCATGCATATGTCGGCAGGATCCTCATCGCCAAACTGCTCGGCCGCAGCATCGCCTCGACAGGCGTAGAAGCCGGTAAAGATAGCCGGCGCTCCCATGCCATTGCAGTTCGGATTCTCTGATGCCCCCGTGGAGGTGGACGTCGTGCAGGTCGTTCCGCTGAGCGACCAACCTGACGGACAGGTATAGACCGGCGTCGCCGCGGAGGAGGAGGTATGCGAGCACGTCGCGCCGCTCAGCGAATCGCCTGCGTTGCAGGCATAGACCGGTGTCGCGCCATAGGTGTTGACGGTCGAATGGCTGCACGTCGAGCCGCTCAGGCTGTCGCCCGAATTGCAGACGTACGAGCCGATCGAGGCGCCGTAGGTCGAGGTCGTCGTGTGCGTACACGTCGTGCCGCTCAGCGAGTCGCCCGGGTTGCATTGGTAGCCCGTGACTGTCGCGTTGTAGACGCTGGTACTGATACACAGCGAGCCCGACACTGTTCCTGCGCTGCAGGTATAGCCGGTGACCGTGGCCGGCACGTCAGGCGCGGTCTGCGTCCGATCGCCCCACAGCATCTGGCCAGCCTGTGTGTACATCTGCATGCGCTTCGTGCCATCCGTCGAGGTGATGAACACGCGGCGCCCGTGGCCGTCGTAGACGTAGGTGCCGCCCAGGCTCGACTTCCACATGCGGTTGCCGATGTCGAACCAATAGTTCTGGCCACCTTTGGTGGTGATATTGCCCTGGGGGTCGTAGGCATAGTTTGTCAGCGCGCCGTTTGTCATCACGCTGTCGAGCCGGTTGCGCGCGTCGTAGCTCATCGTGCTCGAGCGGCTGCCGACGACTGCGGTGCGGATGTTGTCGAGCGCGTCATACGTGTAGGTCGCCGTGCCCCACACATTGGGCGCCGTCGCGGTCCACAGACGATCGAGATCGTCGTACGTCATCGCCCGCGTAGTCACGTTCTCCTGCTGGTCGGCGATCGCCGAGACGTTGCCGTTCTCGTCATAGGCGTACAGGTCGTTGGTCACACCGACGTCCTGGTTGCGCTCGGGCAAGCCGCGGATGTTCTGCGTCTGCGTGTGCACGATGCCGTTGGCCAGCGTGTAGCCCGCCACCGCGCCGTTGGGGTGATAGCTGACGCCGCTGGCATACCCGCCGACCTGGGTGGCTTCGCCCAGCGCATTGGGGTTGTATGAAACGGAAGGGCCGCCTGCCGGATAGGTCACGCCTGACAAATGACCGTTCGCGTTGTAGCTCCAGGTCGCGGTCGCCGTCTTGCCGCCGTAGGTCAGCGTCTCCGTTGTCGGCAAGCGCAGCGTGTTGTAGTCGTAGGACCAGGCCGTGCCGTCGCTCGTGTTGATCGTCTTGAGCTTGCCGTCGGCCCAGTACGTGCGTGCGATGTTGGTGCTGCCGTCGCCATAGGTCGTGTCCTTCAGCCGGTTGAGTTCGTCGTAGGAGTGCCAGATCTTCTTCGCGCCAGGAACGTAGCCCCAGCCGCAGGACGCATCGGGGAGATCCATGCCGGGCGCGCGCCAAGCCACGTTGCCCGCGTCGTCGTAGTCCAGGACGGTCGATCCGACCTCCGGCTCGTTCGTCCGGCACAGCCGCTCGCGCACGTCGTACACGTACCCGCGGGTGACCGACTGACCGTTGCCCGAGCGCGTGATGCTCGTCGGTTTGCCGAAGACGTCGCGCGATATCGACACGACCATGCCGGCTGGCAAACCAGCACCCGCGGGCACGGAGATGCTGGCAAGTTGCGCCTGGTCCGGGTTGTCGAGGACCCAGAAGCCCTGCGTGCTCTGCTTCCCGCGCGCATTGGTGTTGCGCATCTGGAAGCCGGAGAGGTATTCCGTGGAGGAGTTCAGCACGCCGAGTTCGCTGTCTGCCTCCGTGCGGAAGGGACGGCCAAGCGCGTCGTAGAAGGTCCTCTTTCCGGGCGGCGTATCGGTGAATGCGCTGATGAAGCGCTTCGGATAGCTCTCGTACGTGATCTTGCTGTCCGAGTCGTAGCGCTTGACGCTGTCCCGCAGCGTGGTGCCGGGCGCGCCCTCGTCGTAGACACGAGTGAACACCGGCCGCCAGAGCGCGTCGAGGTAGGTCGCGGTGGTCGAGTTGCCGGTCGTCTCGATGACGCGCCAATGTCCGATGTCCAGACCGAACTCGCCCTGCGCCGGCTGAACGTACGAGATCGTCGTCGGGGTCCAGCCCGCGGGCGGCGTGATGCTCGTCAGGCGGCCGATCGCGTCGTAGCCGTACGACGTCGCGATGCCCATTTCGTCGGTGACGCTGGTAATTCGACCAATGTCATTGACCACCGCACTGTGGCTGGCCCCTGTGGGCAGATCAACGCGTTGCGGAATGCCCCGTTTGAACGTCCCGAAGGTCGTCGTGTAGTTTCGACCGTCCTTGCGAGTCTGCAATGTGCCATCAGCGCGGTAGGTGTAGCTGTGTTGAAGCTGGCCGAACTTCGACGTGCTGGTCAGGGTCGCGGACGCTGGGTCGTAGACATTGCTGACCGAGATCTTTCCGTCCGTCGTGACGGTCGCGAGCTGGCTCAGCACCCACTTCGTCAGTTGGTCGCTGTAGGTCGAGATCTCGGTGCGGCTGTAGCCCAGGCTGCTGGAGCGCGTCACGCTGGTCGGTCGCGCCTTGCCGTCGAAGCTGTTGACGAGGTAGGTGAAGGTCGTGCCTTGCTGCGTCGTGACGCGCCGGTCCACGGGCACATGCCGCGTGGTTGTGCCGCCGTCGCCGGCGTCCTGCTCGCTGACGCCCACGGGATTCGGGAACGCATTGCTGTAGCGCGTCTCGACCGTCCGCAGCGCGGAACTGCCGTTCCAGCCGGACTCGACTTTCAACGGCTGGCCCTCATTGACCTGGAACGTGTTGCCGAAGGTGTGGCGCGTGACGTCTCCTTCCGGATCGGTGACCAGCACGGTGGCCGGATAGCCGGTGCAGACCGCGCAGGACAACCATCCGGGATAGAACGTGTCATAGCTGTACAGCCACGTCATCGTCGGCAGACCCGGTCCCCAGATCTCCTTCTTCGTCAACGCGAAGACCGTGCTCATGCGCGACTTCAGCGCCTTGCCGACCGAGTTCGGTATGCCGTCGCCGATGCAGTTGTCCGGCACCCCGTTGCGGCCATGCTCCGTCGGCGTCAGCCAGAACCGACCCTTGGCACCCGAGGGATGGACCATCTCGCCATACGCGCCCGGGTTCGTCAATCCATTGATCGCGCCGGCATCGCATTCGCCCGCCACGTTCTCCTGCTGCTCCGGCGCCTCGATCTCGATGTCCACGATGCCGTTGAAACTCAGCTGGATTCCGAAGGGCAAGTGCATCCCCGAGAAGTCCCAGGCGGATCCGTCCGGCTGGACGACGCTCATCAGGCTGGTCCAGACATACGCCGGATTGGGAATGACAACTGGCGCGTAGTTGTAGGTCCAGGTGCGCGTTCCGTCGGTCACGGTCTTGATGCGATGGGAGCCTGCTTCGTACGTGAACGAGAGTGAACGCCCGTCGCTGCTCTGGATGCTGAGCACCTTCGCCTTGTCGGTCGTGTCGTAGGTGTAGCTGACGGTGTTTCCGAAGCGGTCGGTGATCAGCGTCGGGAAGATCTGCACTTCCTGACGCGCAATGCTCAAGTGCGCGCCCGCGGCGTTGGACACCTTGGTCAGCGGGGTCTGATCGCGAGTGACCAGCCAGTCGAAGCGATAGCGGGTGCCGTCCGGCGAGATCGCCAGGAAGCCTTCGCCCTGATCCTGCGTGGGCGTCGACGCCGTGGTGCTGGCCAGCGATGCGAGGCAACGGATCGACCAGAGCCCCGTCGTGACCAACGGTGTCGGCGCACCGTCGTCAGGGACGTTGGTGTTGACCGCGGGATCGCGCAGCAGCACTTCCTGCTGCCCGCCGCCAGGAACATTGAGGAAGTTGCCTTGCCAGTACTCGCGTGCGCGGTAATACACGCCGTTGGCCGTCTTGGCCGTGTCCGGCGGCGCGCCGAAGTTGGAACAGCGCTGATTGGTCGTCGATCCCGGTGCGGTCTGGCGCACCCAGCCGACGTTCTTGTTGAAGATCCCGCTCATGCGCGGGATGTCGAGCTCCCATTCGCTGAACAGTCCCTGACCCAGGTTGCCGCGGCTGCCCGTCGTCAGCTTGCGTGTGACCGCGACCGGCAGGGCGCTGTTGCCTTCGAGGCTCACGTCCGTCTGTACGAACTCCAACGTGCCGCGATACAGGTTGACCCGGTCGCCGAAGAGATCGTTGCCGAGGGCGGTCAGCGCCTTGGGCGCGCGGATCAGCTTGCCGTTCTGGAAGTAATCGGCGGGATCGACGGCGGTCGGTTCACCGCCGCCCGGATCGGTCATGGTGCGTGCAGTGCCGGGACTTGCCTTCGCGACCTTGGCGGGTTTGCCGCGCGTGGCCTTGAAGTGGGCCATGGCCTCTGCCATCGTCGCGCCCGACTGGGCTTGCGCACCCAGCGCGACGGCCGACAAAGCGATCAGGCCGACGCGCGCAGTCCATCGCGAGCTGCTGGCGACCAGACGGCCAAAGATGGCCGAAGCCGAATCGTGCGTGTCGTTCTTCAAGGCTGACCCTCCCGAGCACCGTCGGGTGGATGACCTTCAAGACACGCGCTGACGCACCCGGCTGCGCATTCGGCGGCCGGTCGGCATGTCCTGAGCTTCCTCCCTGCTGGAACTCACACCATTGGTTGTCTTTTCGCCGGGGTGCCGCGCTGCCGCGCTGTTCGATTCCGGCCGCGCCGATGCTAGGCGAGGGCCCCGCACATGCAGGATCGGGGAAACCCTTCGCCCCGATGGGGGCAGGACTTGCCTGGGGGCAGGCGTTGCCAGAGGCGGGCGCGACGACCCATTCCTGGTGCCCACTTCCGTGCAGATCTGGAGGATGGGGCAGGACGATCTCGTCTGCGAAAGCACCTATCCTCCCGCCGATCTCCCGCCTTCCTCTAAAGGATTGTCTTGTCCCGCTCCGCCCGTCTGCTCGACCTGATCCAGACCTTGCGCCGCCATCGCCGGCCCGTCACCGGGGAGACCTTGGCGACCGCCTTGGACATCAGCCTGCGCACCCTCTACCGCGACATCGCGACGCTGCAGTCGCAGGGCGCGCGCATCGACGGCGCGCCGGGCCTGGGCTACGTGCTGCGCGAGGGTTTCGTGCTGCCGCCGCTGATGTTCTCCATCGACGAGGTCGAGGCGCTGGTGCTCGGCTCGCGCTGGGTGGCCAGTCGCGACGATGCGCGGCTGTCCGCCGCGGCGCGCGACGCGCTGGCGAAGATCGCGGCCGTGCTGCCGCCGGCCCTGCGCCATGACATGGACAGCACGACGCTGCTGGTGAGCCCGTCGGATCCTCCGCGCGCCGACCGCGACGTGCTGGCGCTGATGCGGCGGGCGATCCGCCTCGAGCACAAGCTGCGCATCGGCTACCGCGACCTCAAGGGCAAGGACAGCGAGCGCACGGTCTGGCCCTTCGCGCTGGGCTTCTTCGAACGGGTCCAGGTGCTGGTGGCCTGGTGCGAGCTGCGCGAGGAGATCCGCAGCTTCCGCACCGACCGCGTGAGCGCCCCCGTCCTGATCGAGGAGCGCTATCCCCAGCGCAAGGCCGCCTTGCTGAAGGCCTGGCGCGAACGCGAGGGCATCGCTGCCACTGACGGAAATTGACAGACCGGGTTCCTAGCATCCGCTGCATCAACCCAGCCAGGAGCCTGTCATGAGCCACCCCAACTTCATCCTTCTGTACGTCGCCAGCCCGGCCGAGAGCAGCGCGTTCTACACACGTCTGCTCGACAAGCCGCCCGTCGAGAATTCGCCCACGTTCGCGATGTTCGCGCTCGATTCCGGGGTGATGCTGGGCCTGTGGGCCTCGGCGGGCGTCGAACCTGCCGCCACCCCGGCGGGCGGCAGCGAACTGGCCTTCGCGGTGCAGGACGCGGCCGCCGTCGACGCGCGCTTCGAAGCCTGGAAGACCTCCGGCCTGCCCATGCTGCAGACGCCGACGACGATGGATTTCGGCTACACCTTCACGGCGACCGATCCCGATGGGCACCGCCTGCGCGTGTTCTCGCCAGCGGCGCGCGCTTGAGCTTACGCGTCGCGCCCGATGCTCAGCGCCTTGTCCCCCATCCGGTCCGCTTCCGACTCGAGCCCGACGTCGTCGTTGATGTCCACCCCCTGCATCTGCATCGTCGGCTGCACGCGCCCCTCGCGCTGCTGCACCACGTGCCAGGCCTCATGCGGGAGGTGCTGCTCCTGCCCCGGTCCGAGGTGGATGTCGTTCCCCTGCGCGTAGGCGAGCGCATTCAGCTGCGCCGGTTGCGACGAGTTCCGATGCACGCGCACGTCCGACAGGTCGGAGCCGGACAGCGATTCCAGTCCGGACTTCAACCCGTCCGGCATGCCCGTGCGGTTCTCCTGCCGCTGCACCGGCGCGGCCTTGGCCTGCGCGGTGCCGAGCTCCTCCTCGTCGAGCTCGCCGGTGGCCCGTTGCGCGACCTTCGCCTGCGCGGTGCCCAGGTCTTCCTCCTCCAGCCCGGTCTCGCGCTGCGCGACCGGCCCGAAGGCCGCATCGATGCGCCGTCGCTGCGCCAGTTGCCGCGGCGATCCGTCCAGCATCGCGGAGAGCTCGCCGCCCTCCTGCTCGCGCCGCTGCAGCGGCGAGGCCGCCGGCGCATGGTCGAACGCGCCGCTGTCGTGGGTCGAATCCTTCATCACTCGCTCCTGTCGTGATCGGTCGGCGCGGACCCGTCCGCGCGGTCGGGGGCTTCAATGGGCGTCATGGAGGATCAGGGCGCTTCCACCCTGGGCTTGAAGGTGACGATCAGCCCGCCCACGATCAGCACCCCGATGATCACCACCAGCAGGGTGTTGCCCGTCCTCAGCTGATTCAGCGACGGATCGCAGGAGAAGATCGCGCTGGCCACCGCCAGCGTCACCAGCGCCCCCGCCCACAGCACCATCAGGATCACGCGGCCCATGCGTCGCACCCGGCAGTTCCAGCCGTAGAGCAGCAAGGTGGTGCCGACGATCACCAGCAGCGCCTCCAGCGCCAGCCGCAGCGGCATGCGCATCGGGCACACGATCTGGCAGAAGCGCGTGTCCTGGTCCAGGAAGGACCAGAAGCGGTCGTGGAGCTTCACCAGCACGCTCTGGCCGGCGCCCACGTCCGACACCGGCACCGGCCAGAACGCGACCCCGCCGAAGGACCAGCCGATGTAGACCAGGTCGCGGTCCAGCGCGTCGAGCGCCGACGGTGGCAGGTCCGCCTTCTTGCCACCCGGATACACCAGCACCGGCATCATGCTGCCCAGCACCGCCATGCGGTCGGGCCCGGTGAGCTCGTCGTTGAAGTCGGTGCGGTTGCGCAGCTGCATCTTGTTCACGTCGGACGCCAGCCCCAGCGGCGTCAGGAAACGCACCGTGATGTCGGTCTTGCCGGCGTAGTCCGGCGTCGACTTGTACGAGGCCGCCGCCGCGCCGCGTTCCTTGTGGTCGCCCGCGTCGCCCGTGCCCCGCTGGCGCTCCGCCGTCTTCATGATCGTGAGCAGGTTGCGGAACCGGAACGCCGTGCCCGACTCGCCCATCAGGTGCTGCGGGATCACCAGGTTGAGGTGGAAGGCGCGCGACGGCCGCTTCTGCATCACCGTCAGCAGGCGCTGGAGGTAGTCGAGGTAGAAGCGCTCGAACTCCGGCGCCGCGGCCTCGCGGTCGGTGACCTCGAAGAAGACGGTGAGGCCGTCGTAGACGAAGGCCGCCTCGCGCCAGCCCGGCGGCAGCAGCGTCTCCAGATCGCCCTGCAGATCGGAGTGGCGCAGGTCGAGCATCTCGCCGACCTGGGCCTCGGTGGCCTTGAACATGCGCTCGCGGGCCTCGCCCTCCAGGCGCATCAGCACGTGGAAATCGCGCCGGTACAGCACCAGGTCGAGGCCGACGCCGTACTGGTCCACGCGCCGCGCGAAGCCGCCGCCGGGGCTCTCGTACCCCGTCGGCAGCAGGAACTCGCCGTTGTTGCGCAGGATGGCGCCCATGTACTGCAGCCGCGTGAACTTGTCGAAGCGCACCGGGATCGGCGCGTCGCCGTCGCCGTGCATCCAGTAGGGGAGGAAGGCGAAGACGTCGTTCTCGATGTCGGGCAGGCTGCAGCCGCAGCCATCCGGCGCGAGCTTCAGCACCTTGGCCTGCGAGACGGGATGCTCGACGCCGGCGGCGTCGGTGATCTCCTCGCGCAGCGTCGCGGGCATCAGCATGTCGAGGAAGGTGTTGACCGGCAGGCTACCCGGCGGCGGCTTCGCCGAGCCCGGGCTGGCTGAAGGCGTCGGCGTCGGCGCGGCCGTCCGTTCCTGGAGCGGTGCGCGGTCGCGTTCGGCGAGGTCCTCGATGCGCGGGCAGCGCTCGATCGCGGCCTTGTTCTGCTCCAGGGCCAGCTCGTTGACGTGCCGCAGGAAGTAGACGCACTGACGCGCCCGCAGCGAGTCCTGGAACACCGCCCGCGTCGGATGCTCCACGTCCTTCAAGGGCATCAGCATCTCGCGCAACTGGTCGAGCGTCGGACCCATTACCGGCGGCTTCACCGCGAGCGCCTTCGGGCCTGGCGCCGTGCCCTCGGCCGCACCTTCGGCCGCGGGTTCGCCCGCGGCGGCCGCGGTCATCAGCGACTCGCCCGCCGAGGCCTCCGCGTTCTTGAAGATCGCCTCGAGCTTTTCCTGCGTGAGCACGTAGGTCATCGGCGGCGGCGGATCGTCCGGCACGGTGAAGCTGGTCTGGTCTTCGGTGATCGTCTTCAACGTGTCCGGCTTGCGGGCCCTGGCGGGAGACGGCGCCGATGCGGGCACGGCCGGCGTGGCCGCCACGGGCTTGGGATCGATGACGCGGATCTCGTACATGGCCTGCTCGAGGTTCCGGGTCCGCGACGCGTCGGTCGCGGTCAGCAGGAAGCGGAAGTTGCCGACCTTTGTCGGCGTGCCGGCCAGCGCGCCGTCCTCCTCGACGAACATGCCCGGCGGCAGCTCGCCGTCGATGGCGATGCGATACGGCGGCTTGCCGCCGCGCACCAGATCGCGTGCCTTGTAGGAACGATTCAGTCGAGCCGACGGCAACGGGATCGTCTGGTAGACCAGCCACATCGAATCGCGACCAGCCGCCGAGGCGGCGCTCGAGGCCGGCGGGACGGACGGCGTCGGCGCGGGCAGGGCGCTCGACGCGATCGGCTGTTCAGGGCGAGGAGGCAGCGGGTGCGGCGTCGCCACGTAGATCGTCGCGTCGGAGGCGGCTGAAGCTGCCGCGGCTTCGAGGGGCACCGACGCCTTCGCTGAAGGCGCCGCGGCCGGCGCGGAGGCAGGCAATCTCGCCGGCGCCTGCGCGCCCGCGTGCAGCACCAGCAGCGCCGCTGCGAGCAGCGTGCCGCCGACGAACCAGCGCACGCGCGCGCAGTGGCGGCAGGGCGGCGAGGCGCGCGGCCCGTTGGCCGGAGTGCCAGGCTGCGGATCGTCGGCATCGTCGACGTCATCGGCCCATTCGTCGACGGACCACCGCCGACGCAGCGATTGGAGGAAGGCGCGAGTTCCCATGGCGGCTACACCGTGCGTCCTTCCTTGCGCAGTTCCTTGGCGATGCCGCGGCGCAGGTCGGCAGCCAGGATGCGGTCGCGTCCCGCCTGCATCGCGTTGATCGCGCCGAAGCGCACCACGTTGGCGATG
The DNA here is from genome assembly GCF_059415965.1 of Roseateles sp. GW821-FHT09G09. NCBI lineage: Bacteria > Pseudomonadati > Pseudomonadota > Betaproteobacteria > Burkholderiales > Sphaerotilaceae > Roseateles > Roseateles sp. GW821-FHT09G09. Next base: position 111,897 of record NZ_JBWKOG010000011.1, read on the forward strand.
GCGCCGCCGGCCAGTTCATGCCGCTCGGCGAAGTCGGCCAGGTCGACGTCCACGTCCAGCCGCCCGGTGTGCCGCACCATGCCTTCCCACAGCCGCAGGCGCTGCTCGGCGTCCGGCATCGGGAAATACACCGCCGACTGGAAACGCCGCGCGAAGGCGTCGTCGATGTTGCCCTTGAGGTTGCTCGCCAGGATGACCGTGCCGGGGAAGTCCTCCACCCGTTGCAGCAGGTAGGACACCTCCTGGTTGGCGTGGCGGTCGTTGCTGCTGGATGTCGCGGTCCGCTTGCCGAAGAGCGCGTCCGCCTCGTCGAAGAACAGGATCCAGCGCCGGTGCTGCGCCTGGTCGAAGACCTGGGCGAGGTTCTTCTCCGTCTCGCCGATGTACTTGGACACGACCATCGACAGGTCGATGCGGTAGACGTCCGCGCCGACCTTGTCGCCGATCAGCGTGGCGGTGAGCGTCTTGCCGGTGCCGGGCGGGCCGAAGAACAGGCAGCGGTAACCGGGCTTGAGCGCCTTGTCGAGCTGCCAGTCCCGCATCAGCGTGTCGCCGTGGCGGGCCCAGGTGATGATGGCCTCGACTTCCTCCATCACGTCGGGATCCAGCACCAGGTCGTCCCAGCCGAGCTGGGTCTCGATGAGCTTGGCGGGGAACTGCGTGCTGTAGTCGGGCTTGCGCGATTCGCCCGTGCACAGCAGGTCCAGCGTGTCGGCGCCGGCCAGCAGCGCGGAGCCGTACCAGGGCTCGCCGGGCGCCTCATGCGCGAGCCGCACCAGCCCGAGCCGGCGCAGCGGCGCCGTCTCGTCCAGCATCTGCCGCAGCGCGAAGCGGCGCGACAGGTCCTCGCCCGCGAGCAGGAAGGCCGCCGTCTCCACCGTCGGCAGGAAACCGCCGTGGTGCCGGCCCTTCCAGCCGCCGAACTCGCAGAAGCCGCGGTCCAGGTTGCGGTTGCTGACGAAGAGCAGGTCCATCAGCTGCGGCCGCAGGTGCGGCGCCAGCGCGAGCGCGAGCACCAGCCGCTCGGCCGGACCGAGCCCGCCTTCCCGGATCAGGCGGGTGAGGTCGTCGTCGGGTGTGGCCGGCAAGGGCGGCGGAAGCGGCAGCTCGCCGCGATCCGCCGCCGCGTGCGGCGACGCCGGCGCGCCGTCCTGCCCGAAGTGTCCGGCCAGCCGCAGCTGCAGCACGTGGTCCAGCCACTGCAACTCGGCTTCCAAGGCCCGCGCGTTGGACGTCGCGCGCGGCGACGGGTCAGCGCCAGTCCACATGAATCACCCTTTCCATCCACGGATGTCGCAAGGTCGCGTAGCCCCACGGCAGTTGATCGATCAGCATGTCGAAGGGCCCCGGCTCGACCGCGAGCTGCCACGCGTCGTCGCGCCGCGCCAGATGGCCGGCGCGGCGCAGGAAGGTGCCGCGCAGGCCGTCGATCGAGGTCGTGCCCAGGATCCGCCAGTGCTGGATCACCGCGCCGATCAGGCCGTCGATCGCGTCGCGCTCGGCGTCGGAGAGATCGATCACGCGCGGCAGCGGCGCGTCCAGCGGCAGGCCGCAGAGCAGCTTGTTGAGCACGAGTTCCGACTCCGGCGCGGCCGCGTGGCCGGTCGCGAGCGCCTGCAGCAGCAGCGCGGCGCGCGACGCCGCCTCCGGGCCGATGAACGCGCGCTCGTCGGCGAGGCCGAGCATCGAGAACAGCCGCGGCAGGTAGGGCGACACCAGCACCAGGCCGGCGTTGCCGACGGCGATCTGCTCGGTCAGCGGATCCGTGTCGGGCGCCTCTGCGGCGATCGCCTGCTCGGGAGCGCGCGGCGCGGGAGGGGCCTTGCGCCATGGCAGCCGCAACACGTTCAGCGCGGCCGCCAGGACCGACGTGGCCGCGCGCACGGCGCGGTCGAACCATCGCGCGGGCGGTTCAGAACCGGGCGGCGCGTGGCGCTCCAGGTCTGCGCGGACCTCCGTCTCGTAGCGCGCCGGGTCGAAGCTCGTCGTCGGATGACGCACCGCGTGGCCGAGCGTGGCCTGCCAGAGCTGGCGCCTTCGCGCCTCCTGGGTCGCATGATCGGGAGGCGATGAGACCGTGCGGGTCGGCGCCGCACGAGGCGTCTCGCCCGCCGCCACGGCGGCGATCCACGCGGTGACAGCCTCGGCCGCGGGCTCGGCCATCCACAGGCTGAGCAGGCGCGGCAGCAGCGGCTCGGGCAGCGCCTGCACCAGCCGCTCGCGCACCGTGGCCGCCTCGCCGACACGTTGCAGCGTGGCGCGCAGCCAGTCGCGGTCCTCGCGCAGCAGCGGCGCCCACGCATGCGCGATGCCGCGCAGCGGATCGCCGCCGCCCGAGAACGCCGCGCCCGCATCCAGCGCCGCGAGCACCTGCGCCCGCAGCAGCATCAGCGCGGCCGGTCGCGGGGCCACCGCATGGTCCATCGCCTGTCCCAGCACCGATTCCCACAGGGCAGCGCGCGTGCGCGGCGACCGGCCGTCGCGCCGCGCCTGCGCGACGATGTCGAGCAGCTTCGCCGCCGCGGCCGGTTCCCCCGGCATGAAGGCATGGACGAGCGTGCCCAGCAGGTCCTCGTCGAACTGCGCGGCCAGCCGCTGCAGCAAGGCCGCGCGATCGGGCGCGGCGCGCAACGCGGCGACGAGCGCCCCCGCATCCTCGCGCAAGGCATCGCGGGCGAGGCTGACCGGATCGTCGCCGCGACCCTGCCACGGCAGCCGACCATGTCGAAGGAAATGCAGCAAGGCGTCGCGCCGCGCCTGCGGCCGGGTGCGCACGCGCAGGCCGGTCGCGCGGCCGGACGCGCTGATCGCGCCGGGGCCGCGCAGTTCCTCCAGCACGCGGCGCAGGCGTTCGCGCAGCACGCGCGGCGCCTCGGTCTCCCACTCCGCGGCGGGCAGCTCGCCCAGGTCGATCTCCAGCTCGTCCAGGCGCCAGTGTTCCTCGCGCGGGCAGCAGGCGTCGAAGACCTCGTCGATCACGCGCAGCAGCGGGCCCTGGACGCAGGCGACCAGGCGCGCCTCGGTCTCGCCCGGGGAGGCGCCCATGCCCTGGCCCACGTGCTGGCCCATGCCGTGGCTCGCGCCCTGGCCGAACCCCAGACAGGCGCCGAAGTCCGCGTCGACCGTCATGCGTTCGACGAGGTGCGGCGACGGGCGGTCGGACTCACGCATGGCCTTGCACGACCGGCGCCTGGCCGTCGTCCTCTCCGCGCGGTCCGCGGCCGGAACCGCCGCCGTTGCCGTTGCCCCCGAGACTGCTGTCCCTCGTCGGATCGTCTATCCCCAGGCGCTCGATCACGCGGCAGGCGGTCTCGTCCGCCAGCGTCCTGGCGCGGTCGCTGTCGGGCGCGCCGGCCCACGCGAGGCGCGCCTCCAGCCAGGCCGAATAGGTGTCCTCGAAGCGTTGCATCGGCTCGGCGTCCAGCCACACGCATCGCAGCGTCAGGTGAGCCGGGCAGCTGATGCGCAGCGTCTCCTCCGCGAAGTTGCGGAAGGCCGGCTGGGAGGTGCGCTGCGTCCATCCCGGCAGCACCACGGTCACGCGCAGTTGGTGGAAGTCCTTCGACAAGCCCAGTCGCGCATGCGCGAGCGCGTCCTGCCGCAGCGGGCGCAGCAGCACGTGCTCGACGACGTGCATGCCTTCGCTCTCCTGATCCAGATGGCGCAGGAAGAGCCGCAGGCTGGCGGCGCCGCGTCGCGCGTCGGCGGCGTCGGGGAACTCGCCCAGCAGCCACCAGCGCTGATCCTCGTCGGGGCCGAGGATCAGTCGGCAAGCGCCGCCGCCATGGCCGCTGCCACCGCTGCCGCGGCTGCCCTTGCTCGCACCTGCGCTCCAGGAATTCCCCGGGCTCGGCATCAACCGGTAGCGCGAACTGCGCTGCCCGGCGCGCAGCAGCCCGGCCGGGATCGGCAAGCGCAGCCAGGGCATGCGCTGCAGGTCCTCGCGCACCTGCGCGCGGTCGGCCGGCTGCACCGCGTGGCCGGCGGACGGCGCCAGCCGCACCGCGTCGTCGTGGCCGTCGAGCAGCCACGGTTGATGCCCGGCGCCCGGCGTCGCGACGATGGTGAAGCGCTGCTCGCGCAGCGCGCGCGTCAGCGGCCGGTCGTGCCATTGCTTGAAACCCAGCAGCAGGCTGGCCCGGCGCTGCAATCCGCCGCAGTTCTCCGCCACGTCCCACGATGGCCGGCCCGGGTCGAACCCGCCGGCGCGATCGCGCGTCAGCTGCACGATGTCGCGCAGCCAGGTGGCCTTGTTCTCCAGCAGCAGGGTCTCGGCCTCCTCGGGGCTGAGGTGGCCGAGGAACTGCCGCATCGAGTTCTGCGTGTAGGTCTCGCCGTGCAGCGCCAGCAGGTGGTCCAGCGCCCGGTTCTTGCGCCGCGCCGAGCGGTCGAAAGGCCGGTACACCGCCTCCGCCACGACCTGCGGCGGATGCAGGTAGAGCCGGTCGAGCCCCGGCACGGCCTCGGCGCCGATCAGCTGCGTCCACAGGCCCTGGCGCGCGCCGGGCGTGACCGAGAACAGCTCGCGCAGATGCTGCAGCTGTGCCAGGCCTTGCGCGATGGCCTGCTCCTGCATCACCAGGTAGGCCTTGAGCTGCTTGGCGCGGGCCTGCCGCTGCGGCGGCGCGGACGAGGGCACGCCATAGCGGCCGAGGCCGTAGATCGCGGGCAGGTGGTCCTGCACCGAGACATAGGCGTCCAGGCGCCGGTGCACGCCGCGCGGCAGCAGCTCGGCGGCGCGCGCGGCCTGCTCGGTGCGCCCGCGCGCGCGATGGGAGCGCCCGGCCGAGCGCAGGTCCTCCAGCCGCCGGCGCAGGTCGTTCCAGGCCACCGGCACGACGTTGCCGCGCCGCCGCACACTGATCGTCGACGGCACGTCCCGGTCGGGCAGGCGCAGCGACAGCGCCCAGTCCGCGCCGCGCCATTCGACCGAGCCCGCCGTCGCCTCACGGCCCTCGGCCCGCAGCGCGACCACGCGCGCATCGACCACGCCGGGCACCGACAGCACCACCGTCGTCAGGTCCGACAGGAACAGCCGCTCGGCGGCGTAGCCCGCCTCCGGCGCGGGTGCATCCTCGATGAAACCGTTGCGCAGCGCCGGACCGGTGTAGATGCGTTCCAGCGAATGGCCCTCGCGCAGCAGCTCGTCCAGCGTGCGCGAGACCGCTGCGCGCGCGATGTGGCGCGCGCAGCGGTCGTAGACCTCGGCCAGGATCTCGACGCCGTCGCGCGGGCCGGCGATGTCGATGTCGGCGTGCAGGTCGCAGGGCACGTCGCGCATGCGGACGATGTCGGGATGCAGGTCCTCGCCGAGGTTGCGGCGCTCGAAGTAGGCCGCGCGCGCCGCGGCGATGCGTTCCGACGCGTCGTCGCCCGACACCGTGGCATCGCGCGACAGCTGCAGCTGCAGCCGGTACAACCCCGTGCCGGGCTCCGGCACCAGCGTGGCGTCATCCAGGCCGGGCGTCGCGTCGAGCAGGTGCCGCCGGTAGTCCGCCGGCGTGGTCGGCCGGCAGGGGAAGACCTCGGCCGGCGGATGCAGCGACAGGGCCTCGTAGTCGATGCTGCCGTCCGGACCGGTGAGATGGTCCGCGACCGGGAAGCCGGCGCGATAGACGACGTCGGTGAGACCGAAGCACAGCTGCTCCAGCATCGTGATGCCGGGGTCGTGCAGGTTGTGGTCGGTCCACACGCCGCCGCTGAGCTGCTGCAGCAGGCCGATGCCGCGCGCGCGCAGCCCGTCGAAGCCGACGTCGCGTTCCTCGTCGGTCGTGGGCGACAGCTTGGCCGTCACAACGTGCCTCCCGTCATCTCCGGGTCGAACCACAGCTGCGAGACGGAGGCCTGGATGACCTTGCCCTCGCCGTAGTCGCATTGCGTGCGGATCTGCAGCCGGTAGCTGGCGCGCCGCCCGTGGCCGCCGGCCCAGCGCAGCTGGATGCGGTCGCAGCGGCGGCCGTACCAGGCGTGCTGGCTGCGGATGCGCTTGCGCGGCGAGAGGAACTCCAGCCAACCCGGCAGCGGGTTGTAGGTGTTCATCGCGATCGCATGCAGCATCGCGAAGCGTCCGCCGTCCTTCTGGCCGACGCCGGCCATCACCTCGAAGGCCTGGCAGCCGCTCAAGGGGCCGGTCAGGTCGTGCCACTCGCCGTCGGCCTTGAGCGGCTGGCCGGCGTCGTCCTCGCGGCGCAGGTCGCCGAGCCGCCCCGACGACGCGACCACGCCCGCCACCTCCAGCGCCTGGCGCGGCCGGGCCGTGCCGATGCCGACGCGGCCCTCGGTGTCCAGCGCCAGCACCGGATCCCGCGTGCCGGCGGCGCGCGCGTCGCCGTGGTGGAACAGCAGCTGGTCGCGGTCGCCGCCGTAGGCCATCGACCAGATCGCCTCGCGGCCGCTCTGCTCCCGGTAGAAGCTGATCAGCGCGTCGTGGCTGACCGGCGTCGACACCTCGAAGCCGTTCTCCGGCGTCTTGCGGAAGCCCTCGTCGCTCATGTTGAGCATCGAGTCGATCAGGTCGCCGAAGTGGTCGCTCGTGGGCAGCCGACCTTCCTGGAAGAACTGCTTGAGCGTGTCGCGATTGCGGGTCGTCATGGCGCGCTCCTGCCGATGACGAAGGCGGGTCCGGCGTCCTGCCGGTCCGGACCTCCAATGACGAAGGTGCTGCCGACCGCGAGCCGGTCGACGCCGGTGGCGCGCGGCGACACCGTCTCCGGGAAGCGGTCGACCGCGGTGAGGATGTGCTGCGGCATCGGCAGCGCGATGCTCCACGGCAGCCGCGCGCGCGCATGGGCCGCGCCGGTCGCTGGTCGCGTGCCGTCCTGGCCGGGCCGACCCGATTGCGGGGCGCCCACCGGCGCGCGGGCCGTGTCGGACAGCGTGTAGACGTCGCGGTCGTCGCAGGCCACGGTGATCAGCGACAGCTGCGTCACGAAGCTCACGCCGTCGAGCGCGCGCAGCCGGGCCTCGAGGTCCTCGCTGCGCACCAGCCAGTCGAAGCGCGCCCCGTAGCCGTCGTCGAACCACGGCGACAGGCAATGGACGATGGCCTCGTTGACGCGGCGCAGCGTCGCGCCTTCATGCGCGCCGCGCGTCAGGCCGAGCGTCGCGCGCAGCTGCAGCCGGTCGTAGGCGGGATTGCGGACCTGGAAGCGCGCGAAGGGCGAGCCGATCTCCGCCAGCGCGGCGGTCATACGTGCCAATTCGACCGCGTTGAAGCGCGGCGCCGCGCAGGCCAGCGCGGGCAGATTGCGCGGCAGCGTCGGGATCACCACCGCCGTCACGCCGCCGCTGCCGTCCTGCGCCGGGATGCAACGCACCTTCATCACGTCGGGGAAGCGCGAGAGCAGCAGCCGCTCCACGTCCCAGCCCACCGAGGCGCGGCCCTTGTGCTGGAGCCGCTCGCCGGCGCGGGTGATCATGGCGTGCTCGCCCTCCTCGCGCTGCAGGCTGAAGGACCGCCCGACCTGCGTCACCGCGGCCAGGCCCGGCAGCGTCGCCGAGGGACGCACGATGACGCCGTCGGCCAGCGGCTCCGGCGGCGCGGGCGGCTTGCCGCCGTTCACCGCTCCCGGCATCTGCCGCCGCAGCCGCAGCCCTTGCGTGCGCACCGACACCAGGCCCGCGAAGGTGTCGAAGGCCTCGCGCGCCGACAGCCGCAGCCAGTAGAGCCCGGCCGGCATCACCGTGTGGTCGGTGCTCATGTCGCGCGGCAGGTCCAGCGTCACGATGCCGGAGGTCAGGCAGCCGTGCGTCGTGTCGCCCAGCACCCGCGAGGGCGCCAGCGGTCGCCACTCGTCGTTGGCCAGCGTGGCCCAGGACACGCCGCGCGGGCGGTGGCCGTTGAGCAGGCTGCGCGCGGAGGACTCGCGCAGCTGGAACAGCAGCGTCAGCACGCCGCCGGGATCGGAGGAGGCCAGGCCGATGTAGAGGTTGCCGTCGGCGCCCAGCCGCGGCAGCAGGTCGTGCCCGCCGCCCGAGACCGCCGAATACAGCGTCTGCAGGCCGAAGGGATGGAGGTGGAACAGCCGCTCGCCGTCCACGCCTTCGGGCGGATCGTCGTCGCGGTCCAGCGCGATGACGCTGGCGGCCTCGTAGTTCAGCGAGAGGCGCTCGATCATCGGCGTGTACGGCGGATTCGGCAGCGGGCTCGGGCGCCTGGTGCGGGCGTTGGCGGCCACGGTGGCGGCCAGCTCGATCGGATAGGCCGCGTGGCCGAAGGCCGCGCGCGGGCCGCTGAGCTGCAGCCGGCACAGGCCGTTGCGCGGGATGGCCATCGTCGACCAGTCCTCCTCGGTGGCGCGGCTGAGCTTGCGCACCGAGCCGGGGTCGATCTCGATGTGCTGCGCCGCGACCAGCTCGCCGGCCGGGGTGGGGTCGGCGAACAGCGGCTGCTGGGCGGAGCGGTTCGCGCAGGCCTGCCATTGGCCGTCGCGCAGCCAGGCGATCTCAGTGGTGAAACGGCCCTGGCGCAGCTCCTTGCCGGCGGGGCCGCCGTAGCCGGCGTAATGCGTGTCGAAGCCGCCGGGCTCCAGCGGCAGGCCGCCCCATTCGATGTCCAGCGACATCCGGTCCAGCGTCTTGCGCGCCGCCTCGGGCGAGCCGACGACCAGGTAGGACGACAGGCCCGGCAGCGGACCGAAGGGCGCGAAGGCCTTCGACGGGTCGAGCCGGCCCAGGCCGTTGGCCAGGCGCACGTCGCGCACGCTGCGCACACCCACGCGCAGGTCGACCTCCGCCAGCGGCAGCCGCGCCAGCAGCGAGTAGGGATAGAGCCGCCCCTGCGTCGCGACCTCCAGGCGCAGCACCGGCAGGCGCGTTGGCCACTCCGCGCCGTGCACGGCGGGATCGCAGCCGGTGATGGCGGGCGCGTCGGCGCGCAGCCGGATCAGCAGCGACAGGCCCGCGCCGGCGGCGCGATCGAGGCGGCTCTCCACGGTCCACCAGCCGGTCGCCGTGCTCAGGCTCAGGCGGAAGGCGCCCTGCAGCAGCCGGTCGAAGATGAGCGCCCGGTTGGGCGAGCCCGAGCCGTCGAACAGTGCCGGCAGGCCGTCGCCGAGCAGGCGGTGCGCGGCGTTGCGCATCGAGATCCAGTCGGTGTCGCGGAGGTCGTCGGGGGCGGGCGCGGCCGCATCGCCCCCGGCCAGCAGCCACTGCGGCACCAGATTGCCGAAGGCCTCCCGGAAGGTCTCGGCGGTCTTGGCGCGCAGCACCGCGTCGCGCAGGCCGCGCAGGTCCGGCGCGGCGCCGGACGAGGTCTGGCGCAGGATCACGCGGATCTCGCGCTCGCCCTCGCGCAGCCACAGCAGCGGCGACGCGATCGCCAGCCCGATGCGCGCGTCCTCGGCCCCCGCGCCGCCGGCCGCGCCGAACAGCGGCCAGACCGTGCGGCCGTCGGCCACAGGCTGCGCGACCTTGGCGCGGGTGACGTAGTTCAGGTCGCGCTCGGGCGCGATCAGCCGGTCCCGTTCCAGCCGCAGCGTGCGCAGCGTCTCCACCCGCGCGTCGGTGACCGTCAACGGCCCGTCGCTGACGAAACGCACCGGCCGGCCCGCCGCGTCCTTGCCCGCGTCGAAGGCGGTGCCCGGCGGCAGGAAGACGTCGCCGGGGGCGCGCAGGTCGCGCTGGCAGGCGAGGTGCACGCTGTCCGCGCGCGACGGCGCGAGGTCGAAACCGAGGCAGTCGCGGTAGTAGAACGCGGTGTGGCGGGCGGGGAAGCGGTTGACCTCGCGCTGCGCCGTCTCGCACACCTTCAGGAAGGCGATCAGCAGCGCCGCCGCAGGCTCGTGGTTGGCCGTGGCGATGCTGTCGGGCAGCAGCTCGCGCGCCAGCCGGCGCACTTCCTCCACCGCGCTGAGGAAGGCGAAGAAGCGCTCGCGCAGGCGCTCGCGGTCCTCGCGCTCGGCCTGGGGGTCGACGGTCGGCTCCTCGCCGATCGTGCGGTGCCACATGCGCGAGAGCTCGCGTTCCACGGGGCTGGGCGGGCGCGGCGCGGACGCGCCGTGCTGGCCGTCGGGGCCGTTGGGTCCGTTGGATCCGTTGCTGCTGTTGGGACCATTCGATCCGGCCGCCGCCTCGGCCCCCAACAGGAAGCGGCGCTCCACCCAGCGCAGGTCCGCCGCCAGCTGCTGGTCCACCAGCAGGTGGATGCGCTCGCGCAGCACGCGGGGCGCGGTGTCGTGGATGCCCGCCAGCGCGCGCCACCACAGGTCCAGCCAGCCGGCCAGCGTGAGCACCTGGCGCGCCAGGTGCGGCAGCGGGGCGGCGTCCACCTCGCGGCCGAAGTGCTGCTGCATCGGCCACGGATCCACCGCCGCGATGCGCGCCATCACCAGCGTCGGATCGGTGGCGAAGAGCGTGCTCCAGTCGCCCGCGTCGTGATCGTCGAGGTCGATGAAGCGCAGATGCCGCGCCAACTGGGCCGTCATCTCGACGCGCTGCTCGAAGTCCAGGTCGTCCGGGCGGAAGTAGCCGGGGGCCAGGGCTTGCGGGAAGCGCTCGCGCTGTTCGGTGCCGGTGCTCATGCGGGTTCGCTCCCCAGCACGTCGCCCTCCCGCACATAGAGCGGGAACACGAAGTTGTGGCGGCTGTTGCTGCTGCGCAGCGTGTAGTCGAGCTGGATGCGCAGCACGCCGTCGTACAGCCCGGAGGTGTCGATGTCGATCGCGTTCAACGCGATGCGCGCCTCGAAGAACAGGATGGCCTGCTGGATCAGGCTGCGGATCTCCGTCAGCGTGCTGTCGTTCATCGTCTCGAAGACCATGCGCCGCAGGCCGCAGCCGTAGGTCGGGTGCATGATGCGTTCGCCGGGCGCGGTGGTGAGCAGGATGCGCAGGCTTTCCTCGACGTCGGTCACGCCCGACACCATCACGCCGCCGCGGGTGCGCCGGTCGAAGGCGGGCGGGAAGGCCCAGCCGGTGCCGAGGAAGTCGTGGTCGGCGTCCATGTCAGCCTCCGATCATCACGGTCGGCAGCCCGATCGCGATGTTCCCGCCGTGCGCGGTGGTGTCGCCGACGCGCGCGGCCGGCCGGCCGCCGATCATCACCGTCGCGGAGCCCATGACGATGGCGTCCGGCGGGCCGACGCAGGTCGCGTTGTCGCCCAGCACGGCCGCGGGCAGCGAACCGATCAGCACCGTCGGCACGCCCGGTCCGATGACCGGACCGCCCACGTGCGGGATCGGCGGCAGGCCGGGCGTGACCATGGGACAGACATGCAGGTCGGTGAGGCGGGCGGCGGGCGGCACGGCGTGTCCTTTCTCAATTGATCATGACCATCGCGCCCTTGACCACGGTCTGACCCGAGGCCGAGAGTTCCGCGGCGGCGTTGCCCTTGGCGGAGAAGGCCATCTGCGCCTCGCAGCTGACGTTCATGCCGGTCGTCTTGACGTCGGCCTTGGACGTGATCGACACCGCGCCCACGGCGTCCAGCTGGATCTGCCCCTTGGCGGTGACGGTGATGTCCTTGGGGCTGTCCAGCGCGATGCCCGAGGGGCTGAGCTCGACCTTGTTGCCGTTCTGGTCCTCGAGCAGGATGGACTTGTCCTTGTCGCTCAGCACGATGCGGTTGTTGCCCGGCGTGGTGACGGTGATGACCTTGTCCTTCTCGTCGAACTCGAGCTTGTGCTTGCAGCGCGTGACGAAGGCCTTGGTGTCGTTGGGCGCCGCCAGCGCGTAGGGCGGCGTGCGGCTGCTGCTGTAGAGGCTGCCCAGGATGACCGGGTGCGAGGGGTCGCCGGCGAAGTAGCCCAGCACGACCTCGTCGCCGACCTCGGGCAGGAAGAAGGCGCCGAAGCCGCTGCTGGCGTGCGACTGCAGCAGCCGCGCCCAGACGCCTTCGGTCTCGGCCTGCAGCACCGGCACCTTGACCTGAATGCGCTGCTCGCCGGCCGGATCGGCGTCGAGCTTCATCACCACGCCGACCTGCAGGCCCGGCACCGGCGGCAGCAGGCCGGCGGCCGGTTGCGCGGGCACGTCGGGGCGCGCGCTGAACCAGTCGGGATCGAGCCCGAAGTCGGCCTCGGTCGTCCAGGCGCCGTCCTCGATGTGGTGGCGCAGCCCGGTGATGTAGACCGCGCCGCTGAAGCGCTTGCCCACGCCCTGCAGCTCGATGAGCCCGCCGACCTTGGCCTTGGCGCTGCCCTGGAAGCTCAGGCGGCCGCGCAGCCGCGCCAGGCCGGACTTGAGCTGCTGGGCCTTGGCCCACTGCGTCAGCATGTCGCGCGACTGCGGCGCGCCGGCCTGCAGCCGGAAGCTCGCCAGGCCGATGACCTCGGACAGGGTGCCGGTGTCCAGGTCGCCCTGCACCGGCAGCGCGGCCGGGTCGGCGGCGGTGCCTTCCAGCGCGGCCTGCGCCTTCGGATCCCAGGACACCGCCATCGCGCTGCCGTACTGGTGGCGGGCGTCGACGTCGCCCTCGAACGAGATCAGGTCGATGCCGTAGCTCACCGACAGCGCCGCCTCGCCGGCCGCCTTGGGCGTGGCCACGGTCAACGCGCCGTCGTTGACCGACACCAGCATGCCGTTGGCATCGGCCCGCGTCAGCAGGAAGTCCCAGTCGCTGCAGAAGTGCTGCACCAGCTCGGGATGGGTGATCGTGGTCGCCTCGACGTCGGCGGCCAGGCCGTGGGCGCCGGCCAGCGTGCTCATGATGTCGCTGTCGAGCTGGTCGATGTAGTTCACGTTCCGCCGGCCGACCGTCATCTTCACCGCCTTGTCGCGGCACTCGACGATCAGGCGCGCGTCGTTGTCGCCCTCGACCCGCAGGCCGTGGCGCACGACCAGGCCTTCGAAGATGGTCTCTTCCTGCAGCCCGTAGCCCGCCTGCACCGTCAGCGCGGCGCCGGGCTTGAAGTGGGCCGCGTCGCTGAGCGGGAACTCGCGGTCCGGCATGTCGCCGTCGTTGAACACCAGCCGCGCGCTGGGCACGGTGTTGGCGGCGCGGCGCACGGTCACCGACATGAGGTCGGCGCTTTCGGGCAGGCGCTCGCCGTCGATCAGCACGCTGAGCGACACGACGCCGACGCTGTCCTGGAGCGGTGAGACGCCGGGCATGTCACTTCCCCACCGGTGGAAACTTCAGCACCGTCCCGGGTGGGATGTTGCGGAAGTCGGTCAGACCGTTGTAGCGGGCGACCTTCATGAAGGATGAGGAGTCCCCGTAGATCTGCTCGCACAGCGCGCCCAGCGAGTCGTTCTTCTTCATCGTCACCGTGCGCGTCAGGTCGGAGGTGCTGGCGCGGTTGGTGACGCGGCGCTCCTCCTCCTTGCTCATCGCGCCGACGAAGCTCATGTCCACCTTGGCGCGCAGCGGATCGCCGCCCGGCTTGAACAGCGTGTACTGCGTCTTGAGCGACTCCAGCCGGCCGAAGAAGATGAGCGTGCCCCACAGCACCCGCACGTAGGGCGGCTCGGTGCGCAGGTCGATGTATTCGTACACGACCTTGTTGAGCTGGGCGAGCTGGCCCTTCACGTCGGTGGGCTGGCCCGGCACGGCCGGGACCACGCCGGTGCTGTCCAGCACGATGGAGAAGTTGACGCGCTCGTCGTCGATGGCGCTGAACTTCGGCTCCACGCCGGGCGAGCCCTGCGACTTGGTCTTGTCGTAGCGGATGCCGAAGCTGTGGCTGAACTCCGACGGGTTGATCTGCGCCTGGAAGGTGACGTCCTTGTCCAGCTCGACCGTGCCGGTCTTGCTGAGGTTGTAGCGCGTCAGCAGCAGCCGGGTGAGCTGGGGCGAGGCGGACGTGTCCGATGAGCTCGACGAGCTCGACGAGCTCGACGAGCCCGATGAGCCCGACGATGCCGAGGCAGCGGAAGCAGCGGAAGAGGACGTCGCCATCTCAGCGCTCCCGCTGCGCGCGCAGCCGGTCGGCCAGCCAGGCGCGGCATTCGGCGAGCAGCTGCTCGCGCAGCCGCTGCAGGTCGCGCTGCGTCATCGCGGGCGCGGGCGGCGCCGGCGCGGGCGTGACCTGCGAGCGGATCAGCAGTTGTCTCACTTCGATGCTCATGGTGCTTGATCCTGAGGGTGGCCCCTGGTGTCACATCAACCGGTTGGAGCCCGCGTAGGCCAGCTCGATGCGTTCGATGGCGACCTCGTTGCGGGTGGCCTGGAAGGCCTCGACCGACCACTTCACCGGATAGGCGTTCTGCACCGACCACACCCGCAGCGGGCCGCCCTGTTCATCGAGCAGGAACACATGCAGCTGCTTGGGGAAGATCGGCTGCGCCAGCCCGCCTTCCAGCACCGACTGGCACCACAGCAGCAGCCGCGACTCCATCGTCGCGATGCCGCGCGAGAGCACCAGCTTCGGATGCTTCACCGCCTTGGGCAGCTGGTGCACGAAGGCGTTCTGGCCGCCCTCGGCGACGCTCTCCGTCTCCATCTCCGGCCCCAGGCCGTTGACCTCGCGGAAGGCGCCGTCCGCATCCTTGGCGTTGGCCCCGAAGGTCACCGCGAAGTGGAAGGCCGGGGGCGGGTAGAGCGCCTGCGCCGCCTTGCCCTGCGGACCTTGCGAGGGCGGCGCGCCCGTCGCGCCGGCCGGTCGCGGCGTCGGCGCGCGGGTCACCCGCGCCGACGGTCGCGCCGCGGGCGGCAGCGGGGGAGCGGGCGGGATCGCCATCAGGCGTTGGCGATGACGAGGCCTTCGTGCGCGATCACGATGGTCTCGATCGCCACCTCGTTGCCGGTGGACTTCAGGTCGGTGCTGGTGATCTTGGTCGGCCACGCGTTGGCCAGGGTCCAGACCATGGTCGGCTTGCCGGCCTCGTCCAGGAGACTGATGGTCACCGGCTTGCGCTTGATGGTGTTCATCTTGATGTCGTTGAACCAGTCCCAGAACTTGTTGTCGCCCTTGAAGACGCCTTTCTTCATCGTGACGTCGCTGTACTTCTTCATGCCCGGCATCTTGAGCACCGAGAACGCGGGGCTGTCCCCGTGCCGGTACTCGATGGGCTGCGCTTCCACGTCCAGTCCGGACACTTCCTGGAAGGACATCACCGCCGAGTCCCACTTCACTTCGAAGCGGAACTTGGGGAGGGGCCACACCGTGGCCGATTGCGCTGATCCGTCGTCTGCCATTGCCTGCCTCCACGAGGGTTATGAGGTCGGAAAATTGAGGGTGCGTGATGCGGCCGTCACGACTTCTGCATCTGCTGCTGGAAGGTGATCTCGATGAATTCGGCCGGGCGGCTGATGGCGACCAGGACGGTCACGCGCAGGATGCCTTCGAGGATGTCCTCGGCGGTCATCGTCTCGCCCAGGCCGACGTGGACGCTGAAGGCGTCGTCGGGGACCGCGCCGGCCAGGCCGCCGCGCTTCCAGATCCCGGTGAGGAAGCTGGAGATCATGCTCTTGATGGTCACCCAGGTATTGGCCACGTTGGGCTCGAACACCATCGCCTTGGACGCGAGCCGGCAGGACTCCTCCAGCATGATCATCGTGCGGCGCACGTTGATGTAGCGCCAGTCCAGGCTGTTGCCGTCCAGCGTGCGGGCGCCCCAGACGAGCACGCCCTCGCCGATGAAGGACCGGATCGCGTTGATCGACTTGCCCTGCGTGGTGACGTTGAGGTCTTCCTGGTCCTCGTGCGAGATGGTGACCTCGGGCGAGACCACGCCGTTGAGGCTGACGTTGGCGGGCGCCTTCCAGACGCCGCGGCTGTTGTCGACCATCGTGTACACGCCGGCCATCGCGGCCGAGGGGGGCAGCAGGTTGAGCCGGTTGCGCGCCTCGGTCATGACGGTGTTGTAGAGCGGGCTCATCGAGACCAGGCTCTTGTGCAGCAGCGACTTGTGCGTCTCCACCGCGACGGCGAGCGCGGCGGGCGTCAGCGCCTTCTGCTTCTCGAGGTCGGACTTGGTGGACGCGTTGACCAGGCCGGTGACGTAGGTGGTCCAGTCGTCGTCGGTCTTGACGATGTCCGCCACGGCCTGGGTCTGCTGCGCGGTGCGCGGCGGCATCGCGGGGTCGACGGCCTCGGGCAGCGACAGCTCCTTGCGCAGCAGCTGGGCCAGCAGCGCGGGGTTGGCGATGCGGGTGTAGTCCAGGTCCTTGTCCTGCACGACGGTGGTGTTGACCCACGGGTAGTAGGCCGCGGCGAAGTCCAGGAAATTGACGCCCAGGTCGTTGCGGAAGCCCTCGATCGGATCGCCGCCCGGATCCTTGCGGTCCAGGTAGCCGTTCCAGACGTCGAGGATGGCGATGCGGTTGCGCATGCGGCCGCCGCAGTGCTGCAGCATGGCCTGCTGGACGGCGACGCAGTCGGCGCGCTTGAGCAGGACCGCGTCGGGGATGACCAGCATGGTCGGTTCCTGCTCCTTGACCAGCGTGTCGATGCCGTCGGTGAGCGCCTGCGCCTCGACCAGGCCGCCGTAGTTGCCCACGGAGACGACGTAGCAGGGTCCGCCGCCGTTCTGGAAGAAGTGCACCATGCCGTGGTACAGCAGGAAGCGGCCGCCGTCGGCGCCGTCGGCCTGGGTCAGGGCGTAGTCCTTGTCGTCGCCGCGGAAGTCCGAACGCGTGTTGGGCGGCGCCTCGGCGATGGTCAGGTGGGGGTCGGGACCGTGGCCGAAGTAGGTGTGGTACTCCGCCATCGAACTGATGCGCCAGGGCTTGTTCAGCAGCGACTTGCCGCCGTTCTCGGCCCGGCGGGTGTAGCCGACGAAGGCGGGCACCGCGGTGGCCACCTCGACGACCGAGTTCGGAAACGCATTCTTCTCGACGATATAGACACCGGGTGTCTTCATAGCCATGGCGGCCTCCTCTGCGGGTTAGCGATGCACGTGGATCTCGGAGACGATCGCCGGTCGGCCGGCTATCGTTTCGCGGGCGAGCAGTTGCGCCGCCGCCGTGGGCAGGCGGCGGATCAGCACCTTGTCGTGGTTGCCGGCGCCGCCTTCGAGGCGGCTGCGCAGCTGGAAGCGGCGCGGCGAGCGCTGCGCCAGCGGCACGCGCTGCAGGGACCGGATCGCCAGCATCGGCGTGCCGTCGTCCAGGCGCTCGAGCGCGGGCGGGCTGAAGTCGGTCTCGCCGGCCAGGTCGACGACGGCGAGCGCGGGCTCGGTCCAGTCGCCCAGCAGGCAGTACTTCCAGACGGTGGCGCGCGGCGCCAGCGGCCAGCGATAGCGCACCGGCCAGGCGGCGGGATCGTGCGGCGGTCCCGGGTCCGGCGGACGCGACAGTGGCAGACGCGATAGCGGCAGGTGCAGCAGCGCGAATGGGATCACGCGGCGGTCGTGCGGCGTCAGCAGCGGCGTGAGCTCAGGCGCAGCCAGTGCCTTGGGTCGGGCTTCGAGCGCGTTGTCGGCGCTACCCGGCTCGACCCACAGCAGTTCATGCGGTCGGTCGGCCGCGTCTTCGGTACCGCAGGCGAAATCGTCGTCGGTGGCGAAGACGCACCAGCTCAGCGCGCCGCCGTCATCGAAGGCGCCGGAGCTGTCCTCGGCATCGGCGTGCAGGCGGTCGATCGCCTCGGCCGGACCGTGGATCCGCAACGATCCCCCGTCGGCCCGCACCAGCGCGTCGGCGCGGCGCAGCCGCTCGGCGGTGGTGCCGGCGGGGACGAAGCGCAGGCCGCGGCAGCGGCCGTCGGCGTAGTAGCCGTGGGCGACGTCCACCTGCAGCAAGGGGAAGTAGGGACCCATGATGTATGCCCGCCCTTCAGCCGTGGACGCCGACCGCCGGCGTGCGCACCGACGGCAGTTGCGCGTCGGGCTTGCGGGCGTCGATGGACAGGAGGCGCACGCGGTACAGCACCGACGGCACGTAGCGGCCGCCGAGCACGCCCCACAGCGTGGCCAGGTCGTGCAGGCCCAGCGGCTCGATGTTCAGCGTGAGCTTGTCGATGCGCGGGTCCAGCCCGGGCGTGTTCTGCGGATCGAGCACTGGCGTGGCCTGGAAGCAGGCGATGGTGCTGCCGATCAGCTTGAGCGCTTCCGGATAGGTGGTGCCGCCGTAGTTGGCCGCGATCATCACCAGCAGGTTGAGCTGCACCGGCGGTGCGTAGCGCGCCATCCGCTCGCCGCTGCCCAGCGTGTGCGCCGGCATGCCGGGCACGGCGTCGCGCTCCAGGTTGACCAGGAAGGCGCAGAGCCGGTGCGCCGCGCCGGCGGCCGGGGCGCCGTCCGCCTCATGCAGCGCGGTCACGGCGACGAGGTCCTCCGCCGACTGGTGCGAGCGGCGCAGCACGGCGTTCAGGTGGCCGGCGATGTGGAGGAGGGCGGCGTCAATCATGGGTTGAACGATAGGAGCGCGGCACCCCGGGGCCCATCCGTCGGATGCCGATGTTGGGGGCCGGCTTTTCGGAGATTCGGCTCAGCGCGGCGGGGTGGGGGGCCGGCGCGTCGGGCGCAAGCGCGGGCTGTCCCCTGTCAAGCTGTCAACACTTGCGGGGTGGAGATACAGACGCGGCGGGCTGCCGCTCCTAGACTGCGCGCCATCACGGCCCGAAGAGGCCGGGCCAGGGAGTGATGACATGGATCCGAGGATCGAGGAGGGCCCGCCTTCCGCGACGACACCGCCGACATCGCCGACATCGCCGACGGCGCGCGGGATGAGGACGGGCGAGCCGCTGAGCTTCCTGCTCGGCGACTGGATCGTCGACGTGCCCACGCGCCGGCTGCGACGGGATGACGAGACCGTGACGCTGGAGCCGCGCCCGATGGCGGTGCTGGCCGCGCTGTGCCGTCATCCGGGCCAGGTGGTGTCGGCCGAGGCGCTGCTGCAGGACTGCTGGCCGGAGGCCACGACGCTCGGCGACAACCCGGTGCACAAGGTCGTGGCCGGGCTGCGGCGCGCGCTGGGCGACAGCGCCTCCGCGCCGCGTTATCTGGAGACGATCCGCAAGCAGGGCTACCGGCTGGTGGCGCCCATCGGCGTGCTGTCGGCGGAAGGACCGCGCAGCCACGCCGGCGGTTGGCGCGGGCTGTCGCCGTTCCGCGGCCTGGAGCCGTTCGACGCGGCGCATGCCAGCGTGTTCTTCGGCCGCGACGACGCCGTGGCTGCGCTGCACGCGCGCCTGACGCGGCAATGGCGGCTGGGCCATCCCCTGGTGGTGCTGCTCGGGCCGAGCGGGTCGGGCAAGACCTCGCTGGTGCAGGCCGGGCTCATGCCCGTGCTGGCGCGATCGCCCACCGCGTCGGTCGGCGGCGGCACGGAAATCAGCGACGAAAACACCAACGGCAACGGCGGCAGTGGCGCCGGCGGCGAATTGCTGCGTGCCAGTGCGGCGGCGCTGGTCGACCTCGGCGCGCTGGGCGGACTGGACGCCTGGGCCGGCGTGGCCGGCGCGATGCTGGACTGGGAGTGCCTGGGCGTGCCCCTGCTGTCCGGCTACAGCATCGACACGCTGGCGGCGGACCTGCGCATCGCGCCGGGCGAGGTGCTGCGGCAGCTCGAGATCGGGCTGGACGCCACACGCGCGTTGCGCGGCGGCGCGCAGGCCCCGCCGCTGCTGGTGCTGGACCGGCTGGAGGCGATCTTCCAGGATGACGACGCGCGCATCGGCGCCTGGCTCGGGATGCTCGACCAGCTGGTGAGCAGCGGGCGCCTGGTGGTGCTGGCGGTCTGCCGCAACGATTTCTATGCGGCGCTGGCGCGCTGGCCGTCGCTGATGCGTGGCAAGGAAGGCGGCGCGCATCTGGACCTGGCGCCGCCGGACGCGCGCGCGATCGCGCAGATGATCCGCCTGCCCGCGCGTGCCGCGGGGCTGAGCTACGGCGCCGACGAGAGCGGCCTCAACCGCCTCGACGACCGCCTGTGCATCGACGCGATGCAGGCGCCGGACGCGTTGCCGCTGCTGCAGTACGCGCTGCAGCAGCTCTACCTGCACCGCGCGCCGGGCGATGTGCTCGCGTGGTCGGCCTACGAGGATCTCGGCGGGCTGGAAGGCGCGATCGGGCGCCGCGCCGAGGCGCTGCTCGGTGAACTGCCGCCGGCGCAGCAGGAGGCGCTGCCGCGGCTGCTGCCCCGGCTCGTCACGCTGGGCGGCGAGGAGGCGTCGCCGACCAGCCGCTGGATCGCGGCCTCGGAGCTGACCGATCCGCAGGAGCAGGCGCTGGTGCGCGCCTTCGTCGAGGCCCGGCTGCTGGTGGCGGACCTGGCCGGCGGCGGCGTGAGCGGCTACCGCGTCGCGCACGAAGCGCTGCTGCGGCGCTGGCCGCGCGTGACGGCCTGGGTGGCGCAGCATCGGGCGGGGCTCGCGGCGCGCGACGAGCTGCGGCCGTGGGTCGCGCGATGGCGGGAGGCGGATCAAGCGGGCCCCTTGCTGATGCCGCGCGGCTCGACGCTGTGGACGGCGGCGCGCGCACTGGCGGAGGCGCCGCAGCTGTTCAGCGATCAGGAGCGCGATTTCATCGAGCGTTCGCAGCGGCGGCTGCGCCGCCAGCGATGGGGCCTGGGCGCGGCGTCCGTGGGTGCCTTCCTGCTGGCGGTGGTCGCGGGGGTGGCGGCCTTCGCCTATGCGCGCCAGGCCGGCGTGGCCGCGGACCGTGAGCGACAGAGCCGGCAGCTGGCGTCCTTCATGCTCGGCGAACTGGCCGACGGCTTGCGGCCGATCGGCAAGCTGGAGCTGCTGAGCCGCATCGGCGAACAGGGCCTCAAGCTGCTGGGAGCCGGTGACGTCGCCGAGGCGCGAGCCGACGGGGCCGACACGCTGCGGCGGGCCAAGGCGCTGGTCGTGATCGGCGAGGTCAACAGCAGCCGGGGCCAGGGCCGTACCGACATCGCCGAGGACGCTCTGACCGCGGCGCGGCGCCTGCTGGAAGCGCTGGAGCCGCTGGACCGGGTGCCCGACGTGAGCCCGGGTGACTACTACCGGACGCTGGGTGCCGCGTCGTTCTGGCTGGGTCAGATCGCTTTCGACGGCGGCGACTTCGACACCGCCGCCGACGCGATGGGCCGGTACCGCGAGGCCTGCGAGCGTTGGCGGCAGCTCGCGCCGGACGACGCGACGGCGAAGGTGGAACTCGGGTACGCGCTCAACAGCCTGGGATCGATCGCCTTCCGCCGCGGTGCCTGGCAGGACGCGGACCGCTGGTTCCGCGAATCGCTGGCGCTCAAGCTCGATGCGCTGGCCCATGCGCCGACGGACGCCGAGACGCGCGACGCGGTGGCGACCTCGCGCACGTGGCTGGGGCTGGTGGCGCATGTCCGCGGGCGGCCGATGGAAGCGCTCTCGCACTACGACGCCGCGCGCGAGGCGCGCGTCGCGCTGGCGGCGGGACATCCCGATGAACAGCTGCGCCTGCGCGACCTGGGCACGCTGGACCTGCGGCGCGCCGACGCGCTGCGGGCGTCCGGCCGCCTGGCGGAGGCCGCCGCGACCATGGCCGTGGGTGTCGCGCGGCTGCGCGAGGCGGAGCGCCACGATCCCTCCAACCGCTACTGGCGCGCGGACCGCCAGCATGCCGAGGGCAACCTGCTGCTGACGCGGCTGGACGCCGGCCTGAACATCGAGCGCGAGCTGCCGGTGCTGCGCGATCAACTGGTCGCGGAACAGACGTCGACGGGCAGCGATCCGGCGCGCGACTTCCTGCGCCGCGAGACCGTGATGCGCATCGCGATGGCCGAGGCCGAGCTGGCCGCGCGCGCGGGGGACTGGTCGCGGGCCGCGGGTCGGCTGGACGCGTCGGACGTCGAGATGGCGGAGTTGCTGCGACTGCGGCCGCGCCACTGGCAGAGCCTGGAGCTGCAGGCGCGACGCGCCTTGCTGTCGCTGCGCGCGACCGCGGCCGCCGGCGCGGCGCCTGATCGCGCGCGCTGCGCGCGGTGGCGCGATCAATTGCAGCCGGCGGTGGATGCCGGTCAGGCCGGCCTGTTGCTGGAAGGCTGGATGGCCGCGCGCAGCTGCGCGACGCCGGGCGCCGCGGACGACGGCTGGCAGCGGCGGCTCACGGCGGACGGCTACGTGCCGACCCGGGCCGCGATCTTCACGAGTTCCTCAACCACAGCCCCGAAAGGCAGGCGACCCTCATGACCACCGACATCCTCTCCGACGCCGACGAAGCCCAACGCGATGAAGCGACGCTGTACTACGTCGTGCCGCTCAAGCCCAAGGACCAGCTGGAACAGATCATCGAGTCCCCCGAAAGGATCGTGGACTGCGCCTATTTCGACCAGGACTGGAAGCGCGTCGGCTCGACGCTGGACACCGCCGGCGGCACCCAGAAGATCAGGTTCACCGAGCGCTGCCGCGACGTCCCGCCGAAGGCGATCGAACAGCTGGACGGCCGCCTGCCTGATCCGACGGTGACCTTGTTCGCCGCGGTGGCCAAGACGCTGCGCAAGTCCTGCGGGCTGCCCAACACCTTCGTCGCCAACGGCGCGGACGGCGCGACCTGGCTGACCATCCCGGTGGACTCGCAGTCCTCGCGCGGTGTCGTGCTCGTGTTCCGTCGCCCCGAGTCCGGCGGCGCCGAGACGCTCATCGCCACGACGGATCCGGAGATCCGCAACGGCAGCAGCAGCTGATCGAAGCGAGGCCGCGTCTCGCTCCTGGAGCCGGCACGGCCTGACCCCGATGTCCTCCGGGCGGCGACGATCACTGCCGTGATGCCACATTCTCCGCCGGCAGATGCACCCGCAGGTCGCCGCAGAGGATGGCCGTCCGGCCTTCGAGTTCAAACGCGATCGATCCGGTCAGGCACATCCAGCCGCCCTGCAGCGTCAGATAGGGGCGCGTGAGCTGGACGGTGCCGGGGAAGCTCACCGCTCGGCGGAAGTACTGGCGCCGTGACCAGCGGGCGCCGGAGCAGTTGTGCAGGGGCTCGAACTGCTCGGCGCGCTGCAGCTTCTCCCGGGCCGCGTCGTCCCGGAAGGCGATGTCGGCGAGCTGCCGACCCTGGTCGTCGAGCAGGTAGCACATCGACGCGTTGGGCGCGGACAGGAAGTCCGCGCAGGCCTCGTTCATCGATCGGCCCGCCGCCAGGGCCACGCTGGCCTGGCGGAGCCGGTCGCAGTGAACGGCCATGGACTCCCGCCAGCGATCGTCCTTGCGGGATTGCGCCTCGTCGAAGCTGTGCCACGCGGCGTCCAGCGCCTCGCTGCCGTCCTGGACCGACAGCGTCGTCGCCTGCGGTCGGCCGAAGAAGTAGCCCTGGACGAAATCGGCGTCGCAGGTCAGGGCGATGTGGGCGCCCTCCAGCGTCTCGATGCCTTCGACCAGGACGAGCGCGCCGCATTCCTGCAGCAGCGAGACCATGCGCTGGAGGATGCGCAGCGGCTTGGGATCCTGCTTGGCGCGCAGGAGCACGCGGCGGTCCAGCTTGACGAGGTGCGGGGCGAGGTCGAAGACGCGCTCGAAGTTCGAATGCCCGGCGCCGAAGTCGTCGAGCGCGATCAGGCAGCCCTTGGCGCGCAGCTGCTGCAGCGCCGGATAGACGCGCTCGTCCTCGAACAGCGGGGACTCGAGCACCTCGATCACGACGCGCGACGGCCGGATGCCGCTCGCGTCCAGTGCGCGTTCGATCTCCTGGAGCGCGCCGGTCGTTTCAAGCAGGGTGGCCGGATGGAGGTTCAGCAGCAGCCACTCGGGCGCGTCGCGCTTGCCCATGGCCGCGTAGGCCTGCAGGTGCTGCCGGACGGCGCGGACGTCGAGGTCCGCGCGGGCGCGATGGTCGGGCAGCCCGTCGAAGAGCAGGTTAGGCGCGATGGGGCGGCCGTCGGCATCGGTGGCCCGGAGCAGCGCTTCATGGCCGACCAAGCGGCCATGGGTGAGGCTGAAGACAGGCTGGAATGCCGTGGCGAGCGCGCAGGACGCCATTCCTTCGAAGGTGGAGCTCATCGAGACGCTGCGCAGGCAGTTTTCATTCCCGCATCATCGGAGGGATGGGGAGGCCGCGGGAGAGGGCGGGCCAGGAAGGGCGTGTCTGCCATTTCCCTACAGGGAAGCCACCTTCACCTCCGTCGTCTTGATCTCAGCCGTCGTCACTTCTGGATCCCGAGCGCCACCCGGGCCGTCGCGATCCGCTCGTCGTAGGACTGTTTCTCCAGCGCCTGGATGGCGTCTTCCAGTACGCGTCCGAGGGGCACCGGCATGTCCGCCTCCAGGCTCCTGGCCGCCAGCGCGGTCGCTTCCCAGCACTGCGTCAGCCGGGGCGCGAGGCGCTTGCCCTTCTTCGTCAGTTGCACGATGCGCTGTCGCGCATCCGTCTCCGAAGGGGTCACGGACACGAGGTCGGCCTCCGTCATCCGGGCGACCGTCTGCGTCACCGCGGGTTGGCTGATGCCCGCGGCCTGGGCGATCTCGCTGATCGTGGCGACGCCGTCCTGCATCAGCACGCGCATCACCGGCGTATAGCGCGGACGGTAGCTGGGGTCCAGGTTCTCGTAGGAGCGTTCGACGGCGCTGTCCAGCAGCTCGATCAGGTGGCGCAACTGCGTGCCCAGGGTTCTCGTCATGCCTGCCTCCATCGGGGGCTGCCGGGTGCGGTCCCGGCCTGCCGGCCGCGGCGCAACGCCAGCAGCGCCGCCGTGGCCATGGCCGTCACGACCAGGGTCACTGCTGACGCTTCCACGCCGAAGCGGCCGCCCGTGAGCCATGCCGGCCCGTCGAGCGCAGTCTGAAGCACTCCCATCGTCTTGTTGCCGGAGGACGAGAGGCCGAAGATCGCCGTGGTTGCGAAGTTCCATCCGAAGTGCAGGCCGATCGGCAGCCAGAGCCGGCCATGCACGAGGTAAGCGGCGGAGAGCAGGGCGCCGGCGACCATGATGGCCAGGAACGCCACCGCCGAGAAGCCTTCGGTGGGGAGATGCGCCAGGCCGAACAGCAGCGACGAGATCGCGAAGGCGGGCCACAGGCCCAGCCAGCCGACCAGGATGCGCAGCAGCACGCCGCGGAAGAGCAGTTCCTCCAGCACGGCAGCAAGCGTCATCTCGGCCATCGGCGCCAGCAGGCCGTGCCAGGTCATGCCAGTGATCCTCAGGATGCCGGTGGACCACAGCAGGCCGACGATGCCGCTGATTAGCGTCAGGCCGATCAGCGCGCCCGTCAGGACCTCCCGCACGGCGGGGCGCCGGGCCAGCTCATGCATCCGGCGCTTCTCCAGGACGTGGACGAACCAGCGATAGGCGAGCACGCAGAGCACCGCGGCCAGCAGTTGCGGCCACAGTTGGCGGTAGGGCTTGGGCAGGAGGGCGTGGATGCCCGCCATCGTCAGAGCCACAGGCGCCACCGTGGCGAAGGCGCCGACGACGATGCGCACGATCGGCGAGCGCAGCGACGACTGGTACCAGGGCGTGTGTGGCGCGTACGAAATGCCTTCGACTGACATGGGGACCTCCCGGTAGCGGCGACGCCGCCTGCGGCGCGCGGTTTGTATAAGCGCTTATGTTACAGATGCATTGCTGCTTATGCAAATCGGCCGCGCTTCGTCATCGCCATGATTTCAAGCCTGTCCCGCACCTGACGATCTTGCGCATGCGCCGGGTTCGATCCCGTGGAACGCCAGATAACGCTGCTGCAATTGAACGGGCAGAGGGTCCCAGTAGGGGATGCAGATGACCGAGGCGATCTGCCAGAAGAGATTTTCGAGGAAGGCAGTGTCGATGCAGCTTCGAACCGCGTCGGAGCCTTGCGCGTAGGCCGACGCCATGAAGTGGAACAGCGGCTCGTGAACAGCGTAGGGGACGTGCTCGCACATGTTTGCGTTGAGCGCTCCAGCGAGCGCCTCGAACCAGGCATGGTTGTCGACGACGTCGGGCCGGAAGTCCCATCGCTTGCTCTGGATGCGGTCAGCTGCCGCCGAGATCAGCGGGAACTGTTCGCGCGTCCGGAGAAAGAGAAGTTCGACGGTTTTCATTCGCGCTGCAAGCTTCGGCTCAATGAGATGTCGAACTGTAGCGGGGCGAGGCCATCTCGAACGGGGCGGTCCGCGTCGCTGGGGAGAACCGGTCGGGAAGATGATCGGACCGGCGCATCTGCGCTGATGTCGTCTTGATGTGCGCTGCCCGAGAAGAGATGCCGTCTTGAGGCCGTGCCGCCTATCGTGAGGCTCCCTCATGCGGCCAATTGCGCCGCGAGATCTTGGAGTTCACCTCATCATGTTCGTCATCGGCAAGGACTACAGCCGCGAAGACATCCACGCCACCTGCGGCGGCAACAAGCAGGCCTTTCTTCCCACGCATCACGGCAAGGTCGTCGCGGCCTGCCTGAAGCCGGAGCGCAATCCCCAAGGGCCCGACATCGTCCTGTGCAGCACGCGTGCCGCCTCGCGCGCGGCGGGGCGCACCTTCGCGCGGCAGGGCGGCGCGGTGCCGGTCTTCATGCGCGCGGACAGCAACCGATGGCGTTACGTCGGCCGCTACGAAGTCGCGGATTCGCTGACCACGCCGGCGGACTGCGCGCCGTTCATCGCAGGGAGCGGACTGACGCTGAACCAGGTGTCGCGCGTGATTCGCTTGCGAAGGACGAGCGATTGAAGGTCCGCGCGCCGACTGGCCTCGGCGCTCAGTAGAACGCGACGGGATCGCCTCGCGCGTCGAGCGCGGTCGCGGCGAAGATGCCCGGCGTGATCTGATTGCTGCTCACCGTGCTGGTCGTCCATTCATTGTCGGTCCCGTAGACGCGGATGCGCCGTCCGACCTGACCTTCGGGGATGCGGGCCTGCTGAAGCCAGCAATGCGTCGCCGCCTGTACGGTCATCTCGCGTTTCGTCGCGGGCGCCATGCCCTTGAGGACCTGGATCCTTGTCAGCACCACCTGGCCCCCGTCCCACAGCGTCACCTGCTCGACGTCCTGGCGCACGGAGAACGTACCGTCCGCGTTGGGGACGATCCTGCGGGGCCCGAGGGCGCCGATTTGCTTGGTTCCATGGACCACCGACGCCACCTCGCCCTCGACGACCCAGTCGGCGGCGACCTCACACTTCTGCAGCGCATCCAGCCTGTCCTGCGCAGACGGATCGCAAGGCGGTCCGGGGCAGGGCATCGATGCCGACGCCGTCGGCGCATGCAGACAGCCAGCGAAGGTCAGCAGGAGCACGAGGACTCGCCCGGTCAGCGTCATGGGGGTTCCACCCGCAATCAAACGCCGGACTGTATCTGGACGGGCGCGTCGGCATCGTCAAGATGAATGGACGCGCGTCACCGGGGCCGCCATGACCGGCGGTCCCTCATGGATCTCCGCGTCCGCCCGAGGCGCCGTAGACCTGCCCGGTGGCGTAGCTCGACTCGTTCGACGCGAGCAGCACGTAGACCCCCGCAAGCTCCGCGGGCTGACCCGCGCGACCCATCGGCGTGTCGGTGCCGAATTTCTGCAACTTCTCCTGCGTCTGCCCGCCGCAGACCTGCAGCGGCGTCCAGAACGGGCCAGGAGTCACGGCGTTGACGCGGATGCCCTGCTTGGCGAGCTGCTTCGCCAGGCCCTTCGTGAAGATCAGGATCGCGCCCTTGGTCGTCGCGTAGTCCAGCAGGTTCTCGCCCGGGTCGTACGAGTTGACCGACGCGGTGTTGATGATCGAGCTGCCCTCCGACAGATGCGGGATCGCGGCCTTGCACAACCAGAACGGCGCGTAGATGTTGGTCTTGAAGGTCCAGTCGAACTGCTCGGTGCTGATGTCCAGGATCGATTCGTGGCTCTGCTGCCGGGCCGCGTTGTTCACGAGGATGTCCAGACCGCCGAGCTCGCGCACGGCGTCCGCGACCAGCTTCTGGCAGAACGCCTCCTCGCGCAGATCGCCGGGCAGCGCGATCCCCTTGCGGCCCGTCTCGCGGATCAGCTCGATCACCTCGCGCGCGTCGGGCTCCTCGTCGGGCAGGTAGTTGATCGCAACGTCTGCGCCTTCGCGGGCGAAGGCGATCGCGGCCGCGCGACCGATGCCGCTGTCACCCCCGGTGATCAGCGCGCGCCGGCCGGTCAGGCGGCCGTGGCCCACGTAGGTCTTCTCGCCGTGATCCGGCGGCGGAATCATGTCGCGCGCCAGGCCGGGCCATGGCTGCGACTGCTTCGGAAAGGCGATCTTGTCGGATGAGGACATGGGAGGACTCCTGACTGCTCGAAGAGGGCGCTGCCGCCCGCTGATCCTCACGCGGCAACACGCATGCCCGTGCCGTCAGCGGCGCACGAGGCGCATCGGAGCGCCCCCAGGTGCGCGGCGAACCCGTGCGGTGCCCGGGCGTCCTGGCGGGCGCTGGTGACCACGCGCACCGTGTTGGTCCAGGCGATGCGAAGACCGAGCGCGCAGAGACGCTCCACCAGTCCCACATCCTCGCGACTGCGCAGCGGCGGGAATCCGCCGGCCTGCTGATAGGCGCTCACGCTCACGCCGAGGTTGGCGCCGTGGATGTGGCGGTGGTCTTCGGCATCGGTGTAGCCGCGCTCGTAGGCGATCCGCTCCTCGGCGGTGAAGCCGGTCCAGTCGTCCACCTCGACCACGCCGCACACGGCCTCGGTCCGCAGTGCCAGCTGGCGCGAGAACCAACTCGGCGACACGACCGAATCCGCATCCGTGAAGGCCAGCCACCGCGCGCCCTGCTCGATCAGGGCCTGCGCGCCGGCCGCGCGCGCGAAGCCGACGTTGCGGGCCTCGACGGCCAGGCATTGCGCGCCGAGGTCTCGCGCAATCTCGGCCGTCCGGTCGCGACAGGCGTCGAGGACGACCAGGATGCGGACCTCCTCGCCGTGCAGGTCCGGATGCGCCGCGGCGACGCGCAGCGCCTGGAGCGCCCGTCCGATCAGGGCTTCCTCGTCATGGGCGGGAACGACCGCGCCGATCATGGCCGCAGTCCTTCGCGCCTGGCCACCGACCGGCCGTCCAGGCTCCAGACCTCGACGAGGAAGTCTTCCTCCTCGTGCCGCAACAGCCGGGTCCAGCCGTAGTGCTCCTGGAAGACGGCGCCCATGAGCCAATGCACGTCGTCTCCGCTGCGGAAGTAGTCGCCTTCGGGATGCCGCCAATGGCTGGCGAGCAGCGTCCCGCCGGCCGCGAGGCTTGCCACCGCGCGATCGATCGTCTGGCGGAGCGCGTGGTCGTCGAGGTAGTAGCCGATCTCGCTCAGGACGACCAGGTCGAAGCGGCCCTCCGGCCACTGCGCGGGGATCTGCGCGCAGGCCACGTCGACATGCGGCAGGTCCGCCAACCGGCGACGGGCATGCGCGACAGCCGTCGTGCTGCCGTCGCTGCAGAGCAGGCGGTCGCAGCGGGTCGCCAGTTCGGCGCTCAATTCGCCGTTGGCGCATGCGGGTTCGAAGGCGCTCGCGTAGCGCTCGGCGGGCAGGCTGGCGAGGATCTGCGCGCGCTTGCGCCGTTCGTACCAGCGCGTGCGATAGCCCCAGGGATCGGCGTCGTCGCTGAACAGCGATTCGAAGTGATCGGCCAGCGTGCCGGCTTGCGGTTGGCTGGGCGCGGTCATGCCGGACGCTCGGGCGTGAAGAAGAACTCCACCGAGCGGAGCAGGCGATCCACCGCCTCGGGGAACAGCACCGGGGGACGCTCTCCGTCCGAGGTCAGCTGGCTGTGATGCTCCGACAGCGCGAGCCACTTGTCCTCCAGCGCGCGCCCGGACAAGGGCAGTTGCCGCAGCCGATGCCAGGGCACGGCCGGATCGCCCGGTCGCGCCCAGTGCCAGGTCCAGACCGGCATCTCCAGCAGCGTGGCGCCGACGGCGCGCGTGGCTTCCGCGCAAGCGCGCCCGACCGCTTCGTGGTCCGGATGACCGTCGTGGCGCCACGTGGTGATCACCACGTCGCCGGGCTGCAGTTGGCGGGACAGCGTGTCGATCATCCGCCGCTCGTGGCAATGCACGCGGCCGTCGGGCAGGGCGAGCCCGTGGACCGGCACGCGCAGGCCGAGATGCCGCAGACCTCTCAGGCGTTCCAGCCGCCGTTGCGCGGCGAGGTACAGGGGCGTCCAGGTGGTCGAACCGGGGTGGCTGGCGTCGCCATCGGTGACGCCGATCACGGTGACGAAAGGCGCAAGCGTCGACGCATCGGGCGCGTCCGCGCGCAGGCGCGCGGCGAGCAAGGACAGGAGCCCGCCGCAACCCACCACCTCATCGTCCGGATGCGGCGCGACCACGACGACGCGCGCGCCGGGAGGCACGAGTTCGTCGAGCGATGCGCGCGGCGTGTCCCACAACGGCATCCATTGCCGCCAGGCCCGTTCCGGGGTTCCCGTGCCTTCGATCCGGCGGCGGGCGAGGGGCCCGCCCGACGGCAGCTTCTGCCGCACATCCGGGGTGATGAGATCGACGGTGGTGCGATCGACTGTCAGAGCGTCCATGTCGTGCCCGCCTGTTGAAGGAGTTCGTGACCCAGGGCGACCAGATCCCGGTCGCCGTGGCTTTGGCGGATGAACACTGGCAAATCTGCTGCCAGGCGCGCGAAGCGGTCGTCATGGCACAGCGGACCGGCGCCCATCGCGCGCGTGGCGGCGCGCAGCACCTGCTGGGCACATTCGTCGCTGGCGGCTCGCGTGCGCAGCGCCCACGCGCGTGCGTCCCGATCGGGATGGCGATCGACCCACGCGGCCGCTTCGCGCAGCAGCGCGGCGTTGGCGCTCAGCAGCCGATCGACCTCGCCCAGCGCCAGGGCCCGATGCCAGCCGGGATCGGCAGTACCCGCCGCGCCGGCGGCGACGCCAGTGCCCGCCCCGGCGACCGCGGCGCGGGCCTGTGCATGAAGGGCCTCCGCGACCGCGCACGCGGCGCCATGCCAGCAGGAGGCGATGCCGATTCCGCCGTGCCAGAAGCCCGGCCGGGACAGATAGAACCCTGCCGGGCCGACCAGGCGCGCGGGCGTCGCCTCGAAGCTCACGGAGGCGCTGGCGGAGTCCGCCATGCCGACGGCCTTCCAGCGCGCGCCGTCGATGGTCACGCCGGGTTGACGGAGATCGACATCGGCGAGCCAGGGGCCTTCGCTGCTGCTTCCGTCAGAACCGCCGTTCGCGGCGGCTTCGGGCCAGACGGTCAACAGCGCGCGATCCAGCGTGGCGGCGCCCGAGCACCAGGCCTTGGTGCCGGTCAACGCAACGCGTCCGTCCGCCGTCGGTCGGAAGACCACGCGCGCGCCGGGCGGTTCCGCCGCCCACATGCCGTAGGACGGCGCGCCGGAACGAGGCGCGTGCGCGGCGGCATCGCCGGCTTCCGCGAGGATGGCCATCGCGTCGGTGTGGCCCTCGAAAAGCTTCACAAGCGAGAGGTCCTGAGCGGCGATGGCCGCCAGGGCGGACCAGCGCTCGAGCGTGCGTCCGCGCGCTGGCAGCGGCAGATCGGCGCGGCCGGCGTCGATCAGGGCGCGCAACCGATGGCCTGGCTCCGCGTTCGATTCTTCGGTGGCGGTGGCGGTGGCGTTGGCGGTGGCGGTGGCGGAGGTGGCGGTGACGATGGCTGGCATCGGCATGGGTCAGGGTGCCGCCGGGTCGATGAGGCCGATGATCGAAGCCGAAAGGCTCCGATCGGGGAGGGCGGTCAGCTGTGTCGATGTCATCGTGCGCTCCTGCGGGTCTTGAATTGCGACGGACAGAGCAAGCTGGAGTCCTGCGGGCGGCGGGTGCTAGCTGGCGTCGTCCGCCTCCTTGTCGTTCTTGCGCACGCCGCGCAGATTCATCACGAACAAGCCGACCTGCAGGACGATCAAGGCGTAGGACTGGGTGAAGGCGCCCCAGACGCACCAGAGCACATTGCTGAGGACGAACACCCAGAAGCCCCAAGAGCGGCGGCGCGCGCTGCGCCCGCCGACCAGCCAGGCCGCGATGAGCGTGATCAGCATCGCGGGCCATTGAAGCGCGTTGAGCAGTTCGTCCATGCCCAGCCGAGGCAAGCGGCTTGCCAACGGCTGAGCAAAGGCCGACGTCGGCGTTGCGACGTCGGCGTGGCCGGGCCGTCAGCGATCGTCGCGGGACGAATCGCTGCCCTGATCCTGGTCGTCGCGGGACGCGCGGTTGGACGTGTCGCGCGAGGTCTGCGAGGTCTGCGGGTTCTGCTGCGGCGAGCCCTGGTTCAGCTGGCCTTGCCGGCCGCTGCCGGGTTGACCCTGCTGCGGCGATTGCTGCTGGCCTTGTGATCCCGAGCCTTGCTGCTGGCCGCCGGGCTGGTTCTGTCCTTGCTGGCCTTGCTGATGCTGCTGCTGTTGCTGCTGCTTCTGCTGGCCTTGTCCGCTCTGGGACTGCTGCGGGTTCTGCGCGTTGGGTTGCTGAGCCATGGTGGTCTCCACGTTGTGCGCGTCGGCAAAGACACCGACGACAGGAGACTGGCAATGCGCATGCCGCCAGGGAGCCGGCGGGTCGGCAGGCCGGGGGGCGGTGCGCCGCTTGCCTCGGTGCGGCAAACCTCGCCAGGATCCGTTCGCATGTCCGCCACTGTTCGCATCGGCACTGCCGGCTGGAGCATCCCCAAGGCTGTCGCCGCGTCCTTCCCCGCCGACGGCAGTCAGCTCACGCGTTACTCGCGCGTCCTCGCCTGCGCGGAGATCAACACGACGTTCACGCGCACGCACCGGCCGGCCACATTCGAACGCTGGGCGAACGAAACCCCGGCCGACTTCCGCTTCTCAGTGAAGCTGCCGCAGGCGATGACGCACGGCGCACGGTTGAAGGTGCCCCGCGCGGAGGTCAAGGCCTTCACCGCGTCGCTCGGCGGTCTCGGCGATCGGCTGGCCGCGCTGCTGGTGCAGTTGCCACCGTCGCTCGACCTGGACACGAGGACGGCGCGGGCCTTCTTCCGTTCGATCCATGCCGGATTCGACGGCGCCGTGCTGTGCGAGCCACGGCATCCGAGCTGGTTCACCGCGGCCGCCGAGCGGCTGCTGATCGAGGAACGCGTCGGGCGCGTCGCCGCGGATCCCGCGAAACCCGCTGGCGCTGGCGCACCGGGCGGTTGGCTGGGCGAGGCGGGGGATGGCCGCGGCGCGACGGTGTACTACCGCTGGCACGGCTCGCCGCGCATGTACTGGTCGCGGTATGAGGACGACTGGCTCGAGGCTCGCGCGCAGGAGGTGTCGCGGTGGCCGGCGGGCACCGACGTATGGTGCGTGTTCGACAACACCGCGTCCGGCGCGGCCGCCGATGACGCCTTGCGATTGAGATCCCTGCTGGACCGCGGTCGCGGATGAGCCAGGCCTATGCCTTTGCCGATCTATTCGGATTTGGGAAGTCGTTGCGCCGACAGCGCTTCCGGCCGACCTTTCCTGGCGAGTTCGATCAGCTCGGAGGATGAGACGACCAGGCCTCCGAAAATGATCGGATTCGATCGAGGCCAGTTCCTCCAGGTCGCAGTCATGGAAGATGTCGCCAGCAACGAATGAGTCCGGCGCCGTCGGCTGCTCCGCCGAAGGCGCCGGTTGATTCGGCGTTGTCGCGCCTGCCCCGACGTCCGCGGTCGCGGCATTAGACCGGTCCGAACTGACCCGTTTCCGGATCACGGAAGAAGGAAGCACCCTCGGGGGCGTCCAGCAGATGGATGACGGAGTCGTCTTTTGCCAGGACCGCGCCCAAGGAGACGTAGCGGCTGTTGTCCGCATCGTCCATGTACTCGTCCGTCTCATCGCCGGCTGTGAAGCGCCACCCGCTGTCCTGCTCCTCATCGGGCGCTTCGCGGTAGAGACGACCGATGGGGACGCCATCCGCGAGGATGCGCTGGGTGACGAAGGCGCGCTTGGCGTATCGCGCGACGAGGTTGTCGGGATCGTCATGTTCCGTGTTGATGATGTGGCGCGCTTCGAACCGCACCGGATCACCCGCCTTCAGGTTCGCGATCCCTCGCGGATCGTTGTCCAGACGTCCGACGAAGTGTCCGTCCGGCTCGATCTCGTCGAGCAGCACCCACATGCGCTCGACGAAGAAGCTTCCGGGCTCATGGCCTTCGCCCCTGAAGATCAGCTTCACCACCTCACCGACAGCCACCTTCGAGATGATCTCCAAGGACGGCTGGTAGAAGGTGTAGCGGTTGGCCATCGCGCGGGCGGTGGCGTCCTCGAGCTGCCAGGCAGACATGGGTGCCGGACGCGTCATTCCTTGGCGATCGCTTCCACCTGGATGCGGAGATCCACATCCATCTTGAATCCGTAGTCCTTCCCCGCAGCCAGTCCGAACTCCTCGCGGTTGAAGCTGCCCGAGGCGTCGGCGCCGCAGAAGTCGCGCTTGAACATCGGGTGCGGCACGCACTTGATCTGGTGGACGGTCAGGGTCAAGGGCCGGGTCTTGCCGTTCAGCGTGAGCTCGCCCACCACCTGCGTCGGCACGCCCGCCTTGACGCCGTCGAAACGGCCCTTGAAGGTCGCGCTCGGGTTCTTCTCGACGTTGAAGAACTTGTCGCCCGTCGCCCAGGCGTTCATCGCGTCCAGGCCGAAGTCGATGCTGGCCAGGTCCATCTTCACGTCGACGCTGCCCGCGCCGGTGGCCTTGTCGTACACGATGGTGCCGGCGCTCTTGTTGAGCTTGCCGCGCCAGTGGGACATGCCCATGTGGTCGGCCT
The DNA here is from genome assembly GCF_059415965.1 of Roseateles sp. GW821-FHT09G09. Lineage (NCBI taxonomy): Bacteria > Pseudomonadati > Pseudomonadota > Betaproteobacteria > Burkholderiales > Sphaerotilaceae > Roseateles > Roseateles sp. GW821-FHT09G09. The sequence continues at coordinate 146,299 of NZ_JBWKOG010000011.1, forward strand.
CGAAGCTCGGGTAGGTGTGCGACGGGTCGATCTCGTAGGTCGCGGGCGCGGCCTGCGCGGCGACGGCGAGGGAGAGCAGGGCGGAAGCGAGCAGCAGCGGTTTCATCGGAAATCCTTGAGGAGGCTTGGCAACGGTCGTCACACTGACGACGAATCGCGCGGGCGGTTTTCGACAGGGCGCATCATCGCCCCTTCACGCGCCGGTGCGCATAATGCGTCCACCATCGAGGGCGATCATGAAGAACAGTTTCGGACGGACCCTGGCCTGCGCAGCACTGCTGTGGGCCGGCGTCACCACTGCCCAGGCCCAGCAGCTCAAGGTCGGGTACGTGGACGTGCAGAGGGTCATCAACGAGAGCGCGCCCGGGAAAGCGGCCCAGAGCCGCTTGCAGGAGGAGTTCAGCAAGCGCCAGAAGAACCTCCAGGACATGGAAGTCAGCCTGAGCGCCGCAGCGGCGTCGCTGGACAAGGACGCCCCTCAGCTCTCCGATGTGGAGCGCGCACGTCGGGGCAGGGAACTCGCGGATCAGGGCCGCGCCCTGGATCGCGCGAAGCGGGAGTTCGAGGGCGACCTCGAGTACCGGAAGGCCCAGGAACACGACGCCTTGAAGGAGCGCGCGGAGCGCGCGATCAAGGCCGTGGCGCAGGAGCGCAAGATCGACGTCATCTTCGTCGAGCATGTGGCCTTCGCCAAGGACAGCGTCGACATCTCCAGCATCGTGATCGCGGCGGTGAACGCGCAGCGCTGAGTCAGCAGCGCAGCAGGGCGATGAGGGCGTCCACTGCGAAGACATCGCACCGCCCGGGCATCTCGCATCAACCCACCTCGATCACCACCTTGCCGCGCAGCGGCTGATCGCCATTCCGACGCTGTTCGAGCGCGGTGTGCGCAGCGCCGATCTCGGACAGCGGGAAGCTGGCGCCGATGACCGGCCGGATGCGGCCGCGCTCTAGCAGCTCCTTCAGCGCGAGCAGCTTGCCGCGGTTCTGCCTCGTGAAGACGAAGTGGTACTCCGCGTTCACGCCCCAGGCCGCCACCAGGTTCTGAGGGGTTGCGATGTCGACGATCGACACCACCCGTCCCGCGTCCGCCAGGACGTGCGGCGAGCGTTCGAGCGTCTTGCCGCCGATGGTGTCCAGGACGACGTTCACGCCGCGGCTGCCTGTCAGCTCGCGCACCTGGTCGCCGTAGTCGCCGGCCTCGTAGTCGATCGTTTCATCCGCGCCAAGGGAGCGGACGAACTCGGCCTGTCCGGCGCTGCACGTCGTGAGCACCCGGGCGCCCATCGCCTTGGCCAGCTGGATCGCGATGGAGCCGACGCCGCCAGCGCCGCCGTGGATCAGGACTGTTTCAGCCGGCTGCAGGCGCGCCCGTGAGACCAGCGCTTCCCAGGCGGTGCCGCCGACCAGCGTGATGGACGCCGCCTCCGCGTGCGTCAGGTTGCGCGGCTTGTGCGTCACCAGGTCCTGCGGGACGACGTTGAACTCGGCGTAGCTGCCGCCCTTGGGGCCGAAGATCTTCGGCGTGTAGAAGACCTCGTCGCCAGGCTTGAAGTCGCGCACGCCCGCGCCCACGCGCTCGACCACGCCGGACACGTCGTGTCCGATGATGGCGGGCAAGGGCACGGCGTCCGGGTAGTCGCCGCGGCGGATCTGATAGTCCAGCGGATTGATGGACGTGGCGACCACGCGCACGAGCAGTTCACCGGCGTCGACCGCCGGCACGGGGACCTCCTGCAGCTGCAGGTTCTCGACACCGCCAAAGGCGGTCAGGATGATGGCTTTCATGGGGACTCGCAAAGTTGAGAGGGGCTCCGTTCCACCAAGGCTTGGGGAACGACGCCATTCTCATATCGCAAATCGTCGAAATGTTGAGCCGTGCGCGGCGACCCTGCTGCCGGCGATGGTGATGGAGGAGGTCTTGCGTGGCGGGGCGCCTGCTGCTATTCGCGGCGCGGGCGCTCTTACACTCATCGATCGATTGCTCGATTCAGCCCATGTCCGAAGAAGTCCCGTTGATCCGCGTGCTCGAGGTGCTGGCCAACGCGCAGCGCCTGGAGATCCTGTGCAAGCTCAAGACGCCCGGGAGCTTCCCGCCGCAGGATGAGGGCGATCCGCTGGTGGACGGGGTCTGCGTGTCATCGATCCAGGCGGGGCAGGGGCTGGCGTTCTCGACGACGTCGAAGTACCTCGCCGACCTCGCGAGCGTCGGGCTGGTCATCGTCAAGCGAGCGGGCAGGTGGACGTACTACCGGCGGGATGAGAAGGCCATCGCCGCGCTGGCCAAGCGGATGGCGCGGGAGCTGTAGGGAGTCAAGCGTCGGGGGGCTGGGTCCACTGCGCCAGAAAGCCCTCGACGCGTTGCTCGATATCACTTTCGACGGTTCGCAGTCGCAGCAGGGGAATGCCGCACTTCTCGAGGATGCTGTCCTTCAGGGCGTCCCGCTTGAACTGCTTGGCCGTGCGATGGGAATCGCCGTCCACCTCGATGACGCCGAATGGCGTCTTCCCCACCTTGAAATACAGGACGAAGTCGCAGCTGGCGCCATTTGCCATGAATGCGCGCTCCGGATCCGTCAGGGCGGGGTTGCTCGTCGACGCCACCTGATCCAGCGCGATCTGGGTGTGGAAGGTCAAGGCCTGACGGGATGCCTGGCACATGGCCTCGCGCAGCAGTTGCGCCACGATCTGCTCGGACTTGAAGCGTGAATCGGTGGGACGCAGCCGGGCATCGAGTCGCGCCAGCGATTGGTCGAACTCGCGGTACAGCAGGTCGAATGCCGAGACCACCGGCGCGCGATGGATCTGCGTGTCCTCCGCGTAGTAGGAGACGTAGCGGATCAGCGCGGCGATCGGGCCGTTGTTGGCGGCGAAGACCTCATCGCCCGTCACCAGGGTGAAGCGGTGCTTCGCCCGGGACACCGCCACGTTGACCATGCGCGGGTCATCGACGAAATCCAGTCGATCCTGACTGCTGCGCTTCTTGTCCAGCACGGTGGAGAAGACGATCTCGTCGCACTCCCGTCCCTGGAACTTATGGACGGTGTCCCTGATGAAATCCGCCGGCAGGCGCGTGCCCGAGAGCGCGACCTGGTCGCGGTAGGGGGCGATGAAACCTCGGCCGTCTTCGCCTTCCCAGAGACCTTCGCCCGCATCGTCGAGTGTCTTCAGCAGGGAATCCAGCTCCCGCAGGTTGGTGTTGCGGCGCGTGTGATTGCCCTTGGCCGTGACCACCAGGCGCAGGGCGTGTTCGCCGTCGTTCCGCGTCATCGGGATCAAGGCGTTGTCGTAGAACTGCTGGTTGCAGAACTGGATGATCCTGGGGTGGCAGCGGTAGTGCTCCTTCAGGAGCGTCGTGGGCATCGCGTCCTTGAAGACCGCGAGGCAGGAGTCGAGCAGGCTGTGCGTCTCGCAATCCCAGTCGTCGTCGGGAGCGGGAACGCCCGACGCCGCGGGAATATGCGGCAGCTGTCTGCGATCGCCGACGATGACCAGGTTCCGCGCGCAGCCCAGCGCCAGGACGCCAGGGACGATGTCCTGCTGCGAGGCTTCGTCGATGATGACGTAATCCAGCATCGCGCCCGGGCCGATGGAATTGACGATCGAATGCGTGCTGCTGCCGAGGATCGGAAAGCGCTGCACGAACGCATCGAAGTGCTGCCGATAGGTCCTTGCCTCGAAGGCTTGCGCGTCCTGAACGCGGGCATGGAGCTGCCATTTCAGGTATCGCATCGACCCGGCCCTCAACTCATCCAGCAGTGCCTGGAAATCGCTGTTCTCCAACGACGCGCGGCAGGCGGCGAGGGCGGCTTGCTTCTCCCGCAAGGCCTGGTCGTAGTAGTGCAGCTGCAGGGCGTGGATGAAGGCGCGGCGTCTGTCCTTGTCGCCGAAGGGCCGGGTGCGAAAGATTCTGAAATCGAGCAGCAGCGCGATCCGGTCCTGAAGCCGGATCCGCCTTTGCGCGAGATGGGAGAGGTAGGCCAGCAGGTCCGTCGCCTTGGCCGGAGACAGCCCGTACTTCTCGAGCGGGGGCAAGGACTGGCCCCCGTTCTCCTGCTGCCACTGCGCCAGGTGACGCCGTTCGATGACGAGTTCGTCCACGTCGGCCTGCAACTGGGCGGCCGTGTTCTGCGCCTGCAAGAGACCTTTCAACTGCGCCAGGACGTCCTGGATGCGCGCCATCTCGGGCGCGGGCTCCGGCTCGCCCGTCGGCACGTCGGGCAACTGGTCGAAGAACTTCTCCCGATGCTCCTTGCTTCCCAGGCGGGCGATCAGGTAGTCCAACCCCGACTTGCCCAGCTTCTCGTAGACGTTCTCGACGGCCGCGTTGTTGTTGGACAGCACGGCGACCGTCTTCCCGCGCAGGAGGACGTTGGCGATGATGTTCAGGATCGTCTGCGTCTTGCCCGTGCCCGGCGGGCCCTCGATCAGGCTGACCTGCGACGTGAAGGCCTGTTCAACCGCGCCGAGCTGGCTGGCGTTCACGCCGAACGGATAGATCAAGGGCTCCGCCGGCATCCGCGGCGCAGGCTGCCTCGTGCAGTAGGCCTGCAAGGCGGTGTCCGGCCGCGGCGGCAGACTCCACAGTTGACGCACGACGTTGGCGGCGATCTGGCCTTGCAGCGCCGAGGCGGCTTGCGCCTCCCGCGCCTCCGCCACATCGGCGAAGTAGCGGAAGACGTCGCCGTTCTTCATGTCGGTCTGCGGGACGAACTCGAGGTTGCCGTCCAGCTTCCAGACATAGGGTCTGTCGTTGTCAGGGTAGTGGACAACGGCGTACTTCTCGCCGTGGATCACGGCCCTGTCGATGGCAGTGACGACGGCACTGCCCTTTCTCGAGAGCAAGCTCCTGCCCAGTTCACGGGTGGGGCTGACGCGGCAATCGCTGAGCAGACTGGAGAAGTATTTCCCGGAGGGGAAATAGCAGGTCAGCTTCAGGGCCGCCTGGCGATCGTCCCACCGGAGTGTCCAGTCGGCGATCTGCCGGGTTCGGTCTTCGCCGTGGATGTGGATGGAAACGGGGATCCCTTGCGTCATGCCTGAAGCGTCCGAATCTGCGAGCGATCGCGGGCGCTCAGGCGATCCACAGGAGCATGCCGCTTCCGGACTCTGCGGCCTCCTGGAAGTAGGTCTTGAGCGCCTCGTAGTTGTGCAGGACGTAATCGCGGTCGTCGGCGCCGCCATGCCACGGCACGGGGTAGATCTCCGCGGCTTCTGCCTTCTTCGCGTTGAAGCGGCCCCAAAGGGATTCCGAGGAAACGCCGGCGAGCGCCGTCGCGGTGGCTGCGACTTTTGCAGGCGCGAGCACCCTGAACGGTCCGTAGCCCGCGTCGGTATCCGGCAGCTCCTCGCCGCCCAGCACCGCGTCCGCGAGTGGACCATCGCCTCCCCACGCCTTGCCGGTCAGGAGGAAATGAATGAGGTGCCAGGACTTGTCGATGTCGAGCGCGTCGGTGACGTCTTCCTCGTCCTCCGGGTAGGCCAACACTTCGGCGGAGTCCGGATCCTGGATCAACTCGTTCAACTGCTCGGTCGAGAGCTTGAGGTAGTTGCCGATCATCGACATGGCGAGTTCATCCTTTGGGTGTCTGAGTGGGGTGAGCGTAATCGATGCGAAAACGCATTGCCTTGTTGATCGTTGAGCGTGTCCGCCCGTTCGAGGGATCACTCCCCCAACGTTCCCTCCGAGGAACGAATCGCAGGATGTCTTTGATATAGATCAGAGATCGAAGTCGTCATCGGGCGGAGCATGACCACCGGTGATTCAAGGCAGCGAGCGATGAAGAAAACAAAAAAAGACCTCGCAATGCGAGGTCTTCCAGAGTTGGGGGCTAAAGCCAATTGGATTGAGCAGTCAGACTGCCGCTTCCGCAAGGGTCGTGCCCCGCTAGACGGTGGACCAACAGCGTGTTGGCCGATCGAAAAATCGTAAGCGCCATGCTGAGGTCTGTCAATCCGCTGGAGCGCGTTGCGGTGGGGCGTCTACTCGAGCTCCTCTCGGACACCATGCCATGGAATCGGTCACTCTGGGACATCGGTGTCGTGCTCGCGATGGAGGAACTGTTCGAGGCGTGTGAGGCCATGAGGCAGGGGCATCTCAGCGAAGCTTCGATCAAGCGCATTGCGTCCTCGCTTCAACGACGGGTAGGTGTGCATCCGGCGTTTTCTGAGGCGGAGAAGGCTTTCCTGCGAGAGCAGGTCAAGCAGGTGCCACGCGCCGATGGCGCCGCGCATTTCGGTATCCGCGAACTTTCATCCCGTGTGGCCAGGGACTATCTGGTGCGTTGGCGTCAGGCAGTCGAGGACGGACGATATTCGGTCGAACACTTTGCACGAAGCGTGTCCGCGCACCTCCTGGATGCCGGCTTCGCGCCGCAGTATCTCAACGACTTGATTCGAACCCGTCTTGGCGGAGCACAGTCCATCTCTTTGGCCGACTTGTGTGAGGAGCTGTCGGCGCAGATGATCGCCAGTCCGCCACGGACCTTCGAGGTCCTGCTGGCCTTCACGAGTGTTCCGGAGTTTCCGAACGGCGTGCCGCTCGACTGGTTGCAAGGGCCTCAAGTCCCGGCGTGGCTGCACGCCCACGGTTTCGACGTCGTTGACGTGCGCGCGCCGGTGGCGAAGATTCTGAAGGTCAACGCGCGTGACATCGTGGGCGCCGCCAGGGCGGCACGCGAAGAGTCCGATCGGTACGCCGCCCGTTCGCTGATCGCTACCGGCCGGATCCTGCACCGCGTGCCATCGCTCTGGGTCAAGGGTGGTTCCGGGCCGGTCGCGATGGCGCAAGCTTCTCGGGGTGTCGGTGTCAAGGAGTTGTTCCGCGAGGACCGGGTGTTCTCGACGGATTCCAACCAGAGCGTGGACGCCGCGCTGGAGTTGCTCGCGCACATGGAAGGAAGTTCGGCGCCGGCGGCGATCGCCGGAGGGTGGGCGGCGATCGAGGGATTGCTCGCCGATCCCAGCGACCGTTCGCTCGCGGCGGACAACTTGGCCACGCTCGTGACTTGCTCTTTTCCCCGGGCTGAGCTCACTGCGCTGTCCTACAAGGCGCAGCGGAAGCATCCGGGATCGACCTTGGCGCTACAAGGCCTGACCGTCAACCGGGAGCGATCGCGTGCGATGGCGCAACTGATCCTGGATGATTGTCTGCCACCGCTCCCTGCTGTCGCCGATCAGGCTGCCGCAGCCCGGCTCAAGCAGCTTCTCTCCAATCCGGGTCCAGAACTGCAAGGCATCCGGGAGTCGATAGGCGATGCATTCCATCGCCTATATCGCCAGCGCAATCTGATCTTGCACGGTGCGCGCTTGGATAGCGTGGTGCTTGCGGCGAGTCTGCGCACCGTGTCCAAACTCGCCGGCGCGGGCATGGACCGGATCACACATGGGCACTACGTGCAGAAACTTCGACCGCTGGAGCTGGTCGCGAAAGCGAACCTTGCGATCGCGCTCGCGACGAGGGGCGATCCGCTCGGATGCGTGGACTTGTTGGAGTCGATGGAGTCGCTGTCGGGCACGCGCTGACAAGGCCTGACCCCGATGGGGGATCACTCCCCCCAACGTTCCCTCCGAGGAACGAATCGCAGGATGTCTTTGATATAGATCAGAGATCGAAGTCGCGATCGGACGGAGCATTGGCTTCGGTGATTCAACCCACCACAGTTTCGGCGCCGGTCCTCAGACCGACGTTCGAGCCCTTGATCACTCGGTCATGGGCGAGATGGGCCTATCCGCGAGGACGGCCTCACGTGACTGTCGTGGTTGAACATCTCGCCCACCTCTCCGGTCGATCCGAAGGCCTGTCGCCTTCAACGTCGGAGCCGGTGGCTTCCAACGTTGAACGGGGTAGTACGACATGGCAAGTTTCCAACAAGCACGCATCGACGAGTCCGACAAGCCGCTGCGCTCGCGGCATCCGCTGGCGGGCTGCGATCAGCAGACGCTGATTCACCTGCAGCACGGCTGGGGCATGACCCAGCCGCAGATCTTTGGACCGCGCCTCGGCTCCGATGCGATTTGCCTGCGCGCGGATCTGACGACCGGCTCGGCGCTGGCCAACCTGCGCGCACTGCTGGTGAGCGGCGCGTCGATGCTGGCGATGCTCGCCGACAACAGCGCGGAGAGCGATCCGGCCAGGCACGTGGCCAACGCGGTGAAGGAGTCGCTGCGCGAAGGACTGGGGATGCTCGGGGTGGTGGAGCGCGCACTGGATGCGCTCCCCGACGCGAAACTCCCCCGGCCGTGATGGTCTTCACACGGCGATCCCCCCGCGCAGGGGGGATCTGGCGGGAGAGGGCGCTCGCGCGACACCTACAGTGCCGCAGCGTTTTTCATTGCCTCACCAAAAGATGTCCTTCTCCATTTCGCGCCGCGGCGCGCTGGCGGTGACCAGCCTGCTGGGCGCCGTGCTCGCGGGCTGCAGCACCGCCCGACCCGCCGGCTCCACGCTGCTCTCGCGCGCGCCCGTCAAGCCCGCCAACTTCAAGCTCGCCGACGTCCAGCTGCGCTGGCAGGACAACCCGGGCTTCGGCTACCAGGTCCGCTTCCTGGCCAACCAGTACGCGGTCGAGAAGCGCCCGTCCAACTACGACAGCGAGCGCGCCAAGACCTACATGGGCAAGCTGATCCAGCTGTTCAGCGCCCAGTGCGTGCCCAGGACCACCGACCGCCTGCTGCAGCGCGGCGTCACCTTCGGATCCACGCACACGCTGGTGCTGCTCCCGCTGTCCGGCGACTTCGACGCCACCGGCGCCAACTGCGGCATCGTGATCCGCGTGATGGTGCAGGACGCCCAGCGCAAGAACCTCTACGTCTGCGACATCGACAGCCGCAGCGGCTGGCACATGGCCGGCATCTACATTCCCGATCCCGACAACAGCTTCGTCGACAACTTCACTGACGCCTTGATGACCACCTTCAAGGAAGCCGGACTGCTCGCATGACACGCCTTCTGACGCTCCACCGTTCCGGCGCCGCGGCGCTGGCCTTCGTCCTTGCCGGTTTGGGCGCCTCGGCTGCACAGGCGCAGGTCGTGATCCCCGACAGCTTCGAGCAGGTCCTGCCCGTCGATGCGCCCGATACCGCCGAGCGCATGGCCAAATGCGTGGGGCAATCGCAGCCTGGCGCGGTGAAGGCGTGGCTCGATGCCACGCCCATCAGCCAGGACTGGAACGAGACGCGCGAGTACGCCCCGGCCGACGGCAAGTCCATGGTGATCTCCGCGAAGGGGTGGTGGACCTGCCTGGCGCTCAGCCCGTCGCGCCTGCCGATCTATCCGCTCGAAGTGCTGACGGGCACCATCGTCGCGAACGGCGTGTCGAAGACGGCGATGGCGGATTGGCAGCGCAACCTGCTGCAGGTGCTGGCCGAACGCGGCGAGGCGCGCGGCATGATCGTCTATACCAACGGCAACGCGATGTCCTTCGAGTTCAAGGCATCGGCGAACACCGGGAACTACCTGCGCTACACCAGCAAGTTCCTGAAGGCCGACGTCGTGGACGAGGCCGGCTACCACGCGGTGTTGCGCGACCCGGGGATGCGCGGCATGCGCATCAACAACTCGGTCGACGCCGCGCGTCCGGACTTCCAGGGGCAGTTGGCGATTCCCGTGGCGCGCGCCTTCTGGCCGATGGACGGCGAATTCGTGAAGGCGCCGGCGGGACCGGCCAACACGGGCTTCGTCGTCGAGAACACGAAGTGGTCGATGGACAAGGGCTCGACGCTGTTCCTGCAGCCGAACGGCGTGTCGCTGCTCAGCACCTCGCGCAGCACGTCCAACGGCACCTGGGAAGCGCGCGACGGCGTGGTCTACGTCCGGTTCGACTCCGGCCTGTTCTACACCTTGCGCGTGTCCATGGACGGCAAGACGATGGAGGGTCGCGCCCGCAACACGCCGCCCAAGACCGTCCCGGCCGGCATGGAGGACGTGTTGGCCGCCCGGCACTGGAAGGCGAAGCTCACGGCGCAGTGAGGCCGGCACTGCGACGCCGGATGCGCTGAGAGCGCCGAGAGCGCCGACATCGCGGAATACGCCGGGCGCGCCGAGTACGTCGATGCCTCAGACGACGTCCTCGATCGCCCGCTTCAGCAGCGACAGCCCCAGGTCGATCTCCTCGTCGCTGACCGTCAGCGGCGGGGCGATCCGGAACACGCCGCCCATCAGCGGCAGCTGCACGATGTTCATGCTCAGGCCGTGGGCCATGCAGGCGCGGGTGATGGCCGCGCCGAGCTCGGGCGCGGCTTCCTTGCCGGCCTGGCTGCGCACGATCTCCACGCCCAGCAGCAGGCCGCGACCGCGGACGTCGCCGATGCAGTCGAACTCCCGTTGCAGCGCGCGCAGCCCGGTCTCCAGCAGCGCGCCAGCGACGCGCGCGCGCTCGACCAGGCCGTCGCGCTCGACGATCTCAAGCACCTTGAGGCCCACCGCGGCGGGCAGCGGGTCGGAGACGTGCGTCGTGTAGAACAGGAAGCCGCGCTCATGGCAGCCCTCCTCGATCTCCGCGGTGGTCAGCACCGCGGACAGCGGAATGCCCGCGCCCAGCGTCTTGGACAGGGTCAGGATGTCCGGCGCGACGCCGTCGCGGTCGCACGCGAACATCATCCCGGTGCGTCCGACGCCCGTCTGCGCCTCGTCGACGATCAGCAGCATGCCGCGCTCGCGGCACTTCGCCTGCAGCGCGCGCAGGTAGCCCACGGGCAGGTCGATCAGGCCGCCGGAGCTCAGGATGGGCTCGGCGATGAACGCGGCGAGGTTGCCGCTGGACTGGCGATCGATCAGGTCGAAGGCGTAGTCCAGCTCGGCCTGCCAGTCCTCGGCGCCGCCGAAGCGCGGCCGGTAGGGATTGGGCGCCGGGATCGCGAAGGACCCGACCGCCGCGGGGCCGTAGCCCTTGCGGCCCGCGCAGTAGGTGGCCGACGCCGCCGCGCCGGTCATGCCGTGCCACGACTGCGCGAAGCCGACCACTTCGTACTTGCCGGTGTAGAGCTTGGCCAGCTTCAGCGCGGCCTCGTTGGCCTCGGCGCCGGTGCTCAGCAGCAGGCTGCGCTCGAGGCCCGCCGGCGCAACTTCGGCCAGCTTCGTCGCCAGGTCCACCACCGGCCGGCTGAGCATGCCGCTGAAGAGGTGGTCGAGGTTGGCCGCATGCTCGGCGATCACCGCGGCGATCTCCGGATGCCCATGCCCCAGCAGCGAGCTCATCTGGCCCGAGGTGAAGTCCAGGATCGCGCGTCCATCGGCGTCGTGGACGAAGTTGCCCCGGGCGCGCTCGATGATGAGCGGCTCGAAGCTGCCGCCGTAGCGGATCAGATGCTGGCGGGAACGGGCCCAGAACGTGGGATCGGCGTTGCGTGACATGGCGGCTTCCTTCGACTCGTGACGGGCATGAGCCTACGAAGATCCGGGCCGCTCGGGTAGCGCGTAGTGCTGATGGCTGGCATCAGCGGCGTGCATCGCTGGCAAGCTCAGTCGGCGCCCATTCGGAGCTCAGTCGGCGCTCCATCGGCGCTCATTCGGCGCTCATTCGGCGCTCATTCGGCGCTCGTGCGGCGTTCAGGCGGCGTTCAGGCGGCCGGCAGGACCTTGCGCACGTGCGCCGCGAAGGCGGCAGTGAGCGGCGAGGGCCGCTCGCGGTCGATGGCGAGCGTCACGCCGATGGCCGGCAACGGCGGCAGGCCGCCGTCCTCGCCGAGGATCTCGAGGTCGTCGGGCACCGCCGTCCGCGTGAGCACGGTCACGGCCTGTCCGGAGCGCGCCATGCCGATCAATCCCGCCAGGCTGCTGCTCGCGTAGGCGAGCCGGAACTCCCGGCCCGTGGCCTCGAGCGCCCGTCGCGCCAGCACGTGGTCCAGCGCGTCCTGCGCGCCCAATGCCAACGGCAAGGGCGTCATGCCCGCGACGCCCGAGCCGCGCTTCGCGACCCAGACCAGCGGCTCGCGGCGGATGACGCTGTCGTCGTCGGCGTTCTCCACCGACACGAGGGCGAGGTCCACCGCATGACGCGTCAGCAGCTCAAGCAATCGGGGCGTCGGCGCGCAGACGACTTCGAGCTGGACGCGCGGATGCAGGCTGGCGAAACCCTGCAGCAGATGCGGCAGGAAGACGACCGCGTAATCCTCGGGGCAACCGAAGCGCAGCACGCCGGAGACGTCCCCGCCCCGCAGTTCGGCGAGCGCTTCGTCGTGGTGGCGCGTCAGCTCGCGGGCGTGGGCCAGCAGCCGTTCGCCAGCGGCGGTCAGCGTGACGCCGCGCGCGGTGCGATGCAGCAACGGCTGCCCGGCGACGTCCTCCAGGCGCTGCATCTGCATGCTCAGCGCCGACTGCGTGCGGCCGACGCGTTCGGCGGCCTTGCTGAGCGCGCCGGTCTCGGCGACGGCGACGAGGCTGCGCAGCAGGTCGAAGTCGAGGTGGGCGGTCACGGTTGGCGCGGGCCTTGGCGGTGGCAGGAGAGCAGGGGATCGCGCATCCTACGCGTTGCTCCGTCACGCCCCATCGGCTCGCCTGACGGAAGGGCGTCCATGGCGACGCCCACCGCCACTAGCAAGTCCTGACCCCAAAGGACGACGTTGAATGCCTCGTTCCCGTGCTGAAGTCGGCGGGTCCTTTCAGCTACAGGTACTTCGGAATCGGGCCATCCTGTGGGGTCGTGTCCGTGCCCAGGTCCACGATCGTCTTGTCGACGAAGCACCATCCCCATCCCTCTGGCGGATCGTAGCCTTCGATGATGGGGTGCTGGGTCGCGGTGTAGTGGGCTCGCGCATGCCGATGGGGCGAGTCATCGCAGCATCCGACGTGCCCACAGGTGCGGCAGATGCGGAGATGCACCCATTCGCTGCCGGTTTTGAGGCACTCCTCGCAGCCTCGCGCGCTGGGAATCACCGTTCGAATGCTGTCCCGGTGGGTGCAAGTACGTGCCACTGTGGTCTCCTCAGAGTCGCGGTTGAACGGCGAGGTGATCCTAGCAGCGACCCATGGCGTGGGAGCTCTCCAACCGGTGGCCCCGATCCAGCCGACCGCTACCTCCCCACCACCGCCACGCGCCTCGCATCCCACCGCTGCATATTGGCGAGCGCGCTCTCGATGGGTTCCGAGGTCACGCGTTCCGCTCCGAGGAAGGGCCGGTCCATCGCGGCGACGAAGTGGAAGACCAGGCCGAGGGCGAGGGCGAGCACCACGATCGCGCTGCGACTGCAGGCCGTCACCGGCAGCACCGCCACCGGCGCCAGCGTCAGCAGCGAGCTCACCAGCACCACCACCCACAGCGTGGCCGGCACCTTCCCGTCGCTCGCCTCCAGCCTGGCGCGCCTTTGCGTCAGCAGGTCGTTCGCCTCGGTCCACATGTGCTCGACCAGCACCGTCTCCGCCCCGGTCGTCGGACGCAGATCTCCCAGCGACCGGTAGAAGTCGTCGAACGCATCCAGCGTTGTCTGGCTCGGCTGTTCGTGCTGCATCGCGGCCCATTCCTTGCCGATGACGCTGCGTCCGTAGCCGCGCAGCCGCTCTCGCGAGAGCCTCGACTCCGGCGTCCCATACACGGCCAGAGATCGCCCCAGTTGCGCCATCGCCGTCGCCTCGCGGCTCACCGCCTGCTCCGCCGCGCTGAACGAGTCCCACACCGACACCGCCGAGAACGCCAGCAGCAGCGAGTTGATCGTCGCGATCACGCCCAGCGACGCGAGCGCGACGTTCCTGTCCGACTCCGTCGCACGCTCGCGCCATCGCCGCGGGAACAGCGCCTGCGCGCCCAGCCCGAGCGCCACCCACGTCAGCACCAGCGAGAGTCCCAGCACCCAGTTGGGCCAGTCATAGACGATCAGCGGCATGACACGGCTCCCTCGCTCAGGCCTTCGCTCAGCGCATAACGCGTCATCCCCGCCACGCCCCGCACCCCCAGCTTGCGCGTCACGTTCTCGCGATGCGTCGCGACCGTCTTCGCGCTCAGCTTGAGCCGGTCCGCGATCTCCTGCGTGCTCAGGTCTTCGGCGAAGAGCTGGACGATCTCCCGCTCCCGCGCCGTCAGCGCCGGACCGGCCGGGATCGGCGTCCCCGTCTCCGGCAGCCGGTGCCGCGTGCGGATCTCATCCACCAGGCCGCCCATCAGCCCCGGACTCAGGTAGATGCGTCCGCCCGCCACGTCGCGCACGGCGCGCAGCAGCTCCTCGCTCGACGCATCCTTGAGCACATAGCCCGACGCGCCCGCCTGCAAGGCTGTGACCACGCTGCGCTGGTCGCCGTGCATCGACAGGCAGATCGCCTGCACCGACGGATGCTGCGCGCGCACGCGCCGCGTCGCCTCGATGCCGTTCAGGCCGGGCATGGCGATGTCGGTGATCAGCAGGTCGGGCTGCAGTTGGCGGACGAGCTTGACGGCGGCGGCCCCGTCCTCGGCCAGCCCGACGACGTCCAGCCCCGCGTCGCGGGACAGGAGCGCGCGCAGGCCTTCGCGCACGAGTTGGTGGTCGTCCGCCAGGACGATGCGAAGGGTCATTGGAATCTCCCTGAAAGTGGATGCAAGTCGGAACGCCGGATCACGCGCACTCTCTGGGGAGGGCGTCGGGATCCAGCGGGATCAGCAAGGTGGCGCAGGTGCCGCGGCCGGGCTCCGAGCGCAGGACCAGCGCGCCCCCCAGCGACTGCAGCTGCGCCCGCGCGCCGCCCAGGCCCAGCCCGCGCGCGTCGGCGTCGATCCCGCGGGTCTCGAAACCGCGGCCGTCGTCGCGCACCCGCACGCTCAGCCAGCCGGTCTCGACCTTCGTCACGATCTCGACGCGCGAGGCCGAGGCGTGCTTCTGCACGTTCAGGCAGAGCTCCCGCACCACGCGGCAGGCCACCGTCCGTTGCACGGCGGGAATTTCGGGCGTGCCCGGCGCCGCCATCGCGCTGCCGTCCACATGGACCGCCAGCGGCCCGAGCAGCCCCAGCTCCGCCGCCAGCGCCTCCAGCGCCGCCTGCAGGTCGCCGTGCCAGTCCGGCGGCGCGAGCGCGAAGGTCAGCGTCCGGATCGTCCGGGACAGCTCGCCCAGCAGGGCGGTCATCTGCGCCAGCGCCGGGTCGGTGCCGGCCGGCTCGGCCTGGGCGTGACTCCATTCGCCGAAGGCCAGCCGCAGCCGCACGATCACGCCGCCCACCTGGTCATGGAGCAGCTGCGCGACGCGCTCGCGCTCGCGCTGCTCGGCGTCGGCGTGCGCTTCGGCGAGCGTCATCTGCAGGCGGGTCAGCCGCTCGAGCCGGTGCTCGCGGGTGAGCCGGGAGGTCGGTCCGGCGATGCGCGGCCGGGCCGCGGGCGGGGATTGAGGACGGTGTGGGGTGAGGTTCATGCGAGCTCCCTGTGCGCCTGGATGGCGTCGTCGTGTGGGGGCCGACCCGGGGGGATCGGTGCCGCAGACGGTAGGCGTGGCCGCCTCGCGCGACCTTCCGGAAACCTTCCGGAGCCTTCTGGCGAGCCGGGAAACCCCGGAAACAGGCGCTTGGAGGGGAACTCAGGAGAAACCCGGGGGCTGGGACGGACGGTGTGGCATGGGGTCTCCTGCAATGGGTATGGAAGCCTCATGGTCGAGGCGCCGCAGTGGTCAGGGCATCGGAGGAAGGCTGAGCTTTCAGGTCCGATTTCCGGAACCGCTCCCGCGGTCCTCGACTTGGGGTGGCCTCTTGGGCTCGGATGCCCCTCCTATGGACTGCCGAGGCCGCTGGCCCTCACCCCCGCCCTCTCCCGCAAGCGGGAGAGGGGGTCCGACCGGCTCTACTCGCAGCGCTGGCGCCTCTTGCTCCCTTTTCCTCTCGCAGGAACGCCTCGTCAGCGCCTTCGGCGGTGGAAGTGAACTCCCTTTCCCCCTTGCGGGAGAGTCCGACCGGCTCTACTCGCAGCGCCGGCGCTTCTTGCTCCCTTTTCCTCGTGCGGGAACGCCTCGTCAGCGCCTTCGGCGGTGGAAGTGAACTCCTTCTCCCGCTTGCGGGAGAGCGCCTTCGGCGGTGGAAGTGGACTCCCTCTCCCGCTTGCGGGAGAGGGCGGGGGGTGAGGGCCAGCGGCGGTGGCAGTCCTGAACCCCCTTGTTGATTCTTCTCCCGCTTGCGGGAGACTGGCGTGAGGGACGGCGGCGCAAGTACTGCAGCCTCTTACCCCTCTCCCGCTTTCGGGAGAGGGTCGGGGTGAGGGCCAGCAGCCTCACGCACGAACAGACAGCCATTGCAGGATGAGCGTCAGGACCTCCTCGAGCTGCAACAGCGCCTCGCGGTTCGTGAAGCGCAGGACATGGAATCCTTGGGCATGCAGGGTGGCTGTGCGTCGAACGTCGTAGATCGCATTGACAGGACTGCCGTGTTGCCCGCCATCGAGCTCGATCACGAGCCCCGCTTCAACGCATGCGAAGTCTGCGAAGTACACGCCAATCGGATGTTGTCGCCTGAACTTGTGGCCCAGGAGTCGTCGATCGCGCAAGCGGTGCCATAGCGCGCGCTCGGCTTTGGTGCCGGATCGCCTGAGGGAGCGGGCAGCATCCTTGCGGCCTGGATGTGGATGCTCGGCGTCGTCCATGGCGGACGAGTGTGCGTGTGCTGGGCTTTGTTGAATCTCGCCAGGATGGGGGATCTGGTTGACTGCCGAGGCCGCTGGCCCTCACCCCCGCCCTCTCCCGCAAGCGGGAGAGGGAGTCCGACCGGCTCTACTCGCAGCGCTGGCGCCTCTTGCTCCCTTTTCCTCTTGCAGGAACGCCTCGTCAGCGCCTTCGGCGGTGGAAGTGAACTCCCTCTCCCGCTTGCGGGAGAGTCCGACCGGCTCTACTCGCAGCGCTGGCGCCTCTTGCTCCCTTTTCCTCTTGCAGGAACGCCTCGTCAGCGCCTTCGGCGGTGGAAGTGAACTCCCTCTCCCGCTTGCGGGAGAGTCCGACCGGCTCTACTCGCAGCGCCGGCGCCTCTTGCTCCCTTTTCCTCTTGCGGGAACGCCTCGTCAGCGCCTTCGGCGGTGGAGGTGGACTCCCTCTCCCGCTTGCGGGAGAGGGCGGGGGGTGAGGGCCAGCGGCGGTGGAAGTGCTGAACCCTTTTGTTGATTCTTCTCCCGCTTGCCGGAGACTGGCATGAGGGACGGCAGCGCAAGTACTGCACCTCTGACTCCCTCTCCCGCTTGCGGGAGAGCAACCGTGTCAAGCGCCCTCGGCACTTCTCCAGGGTTGGCCGGTTTTGAAGA
>NZ_JBWKOG010000012.1:0-161095 GCF_059415965.1 Roseateles sp. GW821-FHT09G09
AGCCTGAGCGGCAGCACCTGCTCGCACACCTACGTGGCCAACACCTATGGCGCCTCGCCGGTGTACGCGTGCAACGCCGGCGACAGCCTGAGCGGGTCCACCTGCACGCACGTCGCCAGCGTGGCGGCCACGCCGGTGTACGCCTGCCCCGGCGGTTATTCGCTCAGCGGCACGACGTGCTCCAGGACCACGACGGCGGCTGCGACGATCAGTTCGTACACCTGCAACGGCCTGGGCTCGCCGAACGCGAGCCAGCAGTGCATCGGCTCGGCGATCGTCAGCGCCGACGAGAGCGACCAGGACCGTTGCCTGGCGGCGAATCCCTACTCGCTGGTGTTCGCGAGCTCAAGCCGCTCGGGGCGCAACATCACCTGCCGGTTCAGCGCGCAGCCTGTGTACAGCTGCCCGGGCGGCGGCTCGCTCAGCGGCAACCAGTGCACGAGCACTGTCACGCAAGCGGCGACGGTGAACAGCTACAGCTGCTCCAGCGGCACGGTGTCGGGCAGTAGCTGCCTGATCCCGTCGAACTACGGCGCATCCATCGCGAGCTGGGCGTGCAACGGCGGCGACTCGCTGAACGGGACGACGTGCTCGCAGTACGCCACGAGCACCTATGGCGCGACGCCGAGTTATGCCTGCAACGCGGGCGACAGCCTGAGCGGCAGCACCTGCACGCACACGGCGTCCAGCACCTACGGCGCGTCGGTGAGCGCGTGGGCGTGCAACGCGGGAGACTCGCTGAGCGGCAGCACTTGCACGAAGACCACGGCCAGCAACGCGACGCCGAACTACAGCTGCGCCAGCGGCACACTCTCGGGAAGTACCTGTCTCGGTGGCCGAAAGCAGTCGGAGACGATGTATGTCTATCTGGCGGGCAAGCAGATCGCGGAGGTGACAGCTGGGATCACGCAGTACCCGCACACCGACGCGCTGGGCAGTCCGGTGGCGCATTCGAGCGCGGCCGGGGCGGTGCTCAACCGGACGAGGTTCGAGCCCTACGGCTTCCCGGCTGCGGGCACCAAGCCGAGCAAGGCCACCAGCGTCATCGGCTTCACCGGGCATGTGCAGGATTCGGAGACGGATCTCGTGTACATGCAGCAGCGGTATTACGATCCGATTGCGGGAAGGTTTCTGAGTGTCGATCCCCTCATAACGGATGCCAATACAGGAAAGGGTTTCGGGGTCTACACGTACGTCGATAACAACCCTTATGCCAAGGTAGACCCGGACGGGCGCGATCCCGAGGAACGACCTGCCCCAAGGTCCGGAATTCCTCCTCCGGCCGACATGAAAATATTGGGTCAGGCAATCTATAACGTTCTGGATACCTTGTCGCAGCCGTTGCAAACGGGATTGAATGCGGCTGTATCGGCGGTAAGCGGCTCAGGTGACTCAAAGAGCACAAGTCAGTCAGGAGCGGCTGCCTCAGAAAAAGCGGTTGAGCGGAAGGATGCGTTTGTAGTTCGCGTGCAAGCGCAGGGAACATCCCTCAAGAACGAAACTTCTGTACCACTTGTTGGACCAGCTCCGATTCAGGTAGCAAGCGTGCAGACTGCGCTCACTGCTACAGCAGCTGGATTGACCCGAAAAGAACAGACTCGTATGGCGCCGGCTTTCGCGGCTGCAAGCGCGTGGGCTGATAAGGTCGCTGCAGGCGGCGGAATTGGACCAATTGGCAGCACCACATTCAACGTGCCAGGCTCCAAAGGAAGCGAGGCACGCGTAGATATTGAAATCCTTAAGGGACACAATATCGTTCCATAGACTATACGGAGCTACAGAATGATCGACGAAAAAAAGCTTGCGGAACTTGAAAATGCGCTTACTACAAAAGTGCGTAATCAGAGTCCGGATGCATCCCTCTATTTGCAAAGTTTGGCGCAAAAAGACGCTTACTTTGCAAGTCGGGTCCTTACCGCCGCTCGTAATGAAAGAATATTTCAAGTCTCCGTTGGTAACGACCTTTCGACTGTCGATGCGTTCTTCAAAACAACCGGTTGGGAAGAGAAGAGTCGACTTCTGCAGATAACCTATCCAGTGAAGTTGGTTAACCACGGCGAGGTTGCCGCATTGTTCGATTATTGGGTTATCAAACTAAAATCGGAAGAGTGGCTAATCAATCATTACAAAGCTCTATTCTAGGTGCCGTGCTGGGCTACGCCTACCAAGCCCAATTTCAGATCAGGCCTCGAATGAGATGCCATGCATCTCTGAATTCAATCAGAAGAATTTTCGCGTATTAGTAGTTGAGACGCAATGACTAGACTCCCACGGCAGGCACCATTTCACGCGGGAAACAAACACAATAACGAGTGACTCTTTGACAACCTTTTAGTGAATTCCTTTGCTTCGCTCCTAAGACACCCGATGGGGCGAACTTTGTCTGGGACATGCTAATAGTCGTTCCGCAGGTCATAAATCCCGGGGCAACATATCATTATCTGGATATAACGATAGAGGCCTCACCCCAACAATTGGGGCTGCACAAGGAAGTTGTTCGGATGGTAGGCCGACGCGGAAATGGGAAGAGTGATCAATGGTTTTCACTTATCTTGACTCGTCAACGCCTTGTTTTCCTGAGTTCAAGTTCGCGCTCGAAAATGAGACAAATGCGCAGTGAAGCAATCGGCGCCCGCAGCTCCAAGAACTTTTGGCGCACGCCGATGAAGCATGGTTTTGATATGACAAATTGCTATGTGGACTAGGCTGCAGCGCAGGCAGAGCGGCGCACTGAAAGGAGTTTCAATCGCTTTAGGCGCAATGCTAGTTATCTTGCCAATTGCTAGATCAGAATCTGACGCGTTGTTCTTTTCGAGCCTTCTTGCTTCGCTTCTTCTTTTGTTCGTCTTCTCCTGGCTCGTATTTTCGATCCGCTGCCCCTCCTGCAGATTGAGATTGGTCCCGTTGGCGATGTCCAGGCAGACCTTTGGGCAATGGTTCAATTGGCTTGATGAACAAGAACGATGTCCAAGGTGTGGGTGCAGCGCCGACGATCATTAACAGCCACAATCAATTTAAAAGATCAAGAACTTCAGGTGAATGTGCAAGGATTTACCGGCGCAAGGTTCGATGGCATGAACCTTCACCGCGCAGTGCTTGAGGGTAAGGACTTGTCCCAGGCAAGTTTTGTCGAAGCAGACTTGCGTGGGGCTCTGTTTACTCACGCAACTCTCAAAAGCGCCAACTTTGAGCGCGCAAAAATGATGAACGCCGCGCTGGACCATGCAGATTTGGAACGTGCGATCTTGACGCAAGCAAAGCTCATTGGTGCCAACCTTGCAGTGGCTTGATTGCGAAACGCCGACTTGTCTGGCGCGGACGTTGCATTTGCAGATTTCCGCGGGGCAGACATTCGCGGCGCAAACATGGCGTGTCTACGTCTCGCTGATGCCAACTTGGCGGATGCGTTGATCGATGACGCGACCGTGTTTCCTGAAGGGTTTGCCCTACCGGCCGATCTCAGGAGAGTCTGACAGCGGGAATTGAAGCCTCCTCGAAATCTTGATCCAGCCGGAAGTAGAGAATCCAACGCCATGGAGCCTCTACATGAAGAAATCCAGATTCACTGACAGCCAGATCTACGAATGCAAACGATCGCTTCCGGCCGGCCAAAAGCGCTTACCCGTGGGAGTTCCTGACGTCGATACGCACGCGGCAAGAACCTGTCGTGCTACTTCGCCGCCAACGTGACGAGCTACGCCTGCCCGAGCGGCGGCTCGCTCAGCGGCAACCAGTGCGTCACCACCAGCACGCAAGCCGCCTCGATCTCGAGCTACAGCTGCTCAAGCGGCACGGTGTCGGGCAGCAGCTGCCTGATCTCCTCGAACTACGGCGCATCCATCGCGAGCTGGGCGTGCAACGGCAGGGACTCGCTGAGCGGGACGACGTGCTCGCAGTACGCCACGAGCACCTACGGTGCGACGCCGACTTATGCCTGCAATGCGGGCGACAGCCTGAGCTGCAGCACCTGCACGCACGTGGCGTCCAGCACCTACAGCGCGTCGGTGAGCGCGTGGGCGTGCAACGCGGGAGACTCGCTGAGCGGCAGCACTTGCACGAAGACGACCGCAAGCAATGCGACGCCGAACTACAGTTGCGCCAGCGGCACGCTATCGGGCAGCACCTGCATCGGCGGGCGCAAGCAGTCGGAGACGATGTATGTCTACTTGGCAGGCAAGCAGATTGCGAAGGTGATAGGCAGGGTGACGCATTACCCGCACACCGACGCGCTGGGCAGTGCGGTGGCGCATTCGAGCAAGGCGGGTGCGCTGCTCAACAAGACGAGTTTCGAGCCTTACGGCTTTCCGGCCGCGGGCACCAAGCCAAGCAAAGCCACCAGCGTTATCGGATTCACCGGGCATGTGCAGGATTCGGAGACGGATCTCGAGTACATGCAGCAGAAGTACTACGATTCGATCCCGGGCAGGTTTCTGAGCGTGGATCCGATCGTTACCGATGCCAATACTGTGTACCCGAATTTCAGCCCTATGGATTATCTGAAAAATCTTGTTGTTGAATCAGCAAAGTTCATCGGCATAAGATGCGTTGCAATGCTCTGACCTTCATACAACGCAAAATGCGATATAGAAACCAGTCGTCGAGAGCTATGTTGGGCGTCTTCAAGCAGGAGAAGCCGCTACCGCAATCAAAGTTGATGGCAAGGTGATCGTCGATGGCAATCATCGTTACGTGGCTGGCAGGCTTGTAAGCCAAGAGCCAGCGCAGACCGCCGGAACTCTTTCCCCTTCGCAAGCTAGTAAGGTGCAGCCTGTGCAGAATATCAAGATTGATCCTTCCGACTGGGGCAATAGATGATCTCCATTGTTTGTCAGACAGGCGAGATAGTTCAGGTGAATGTGCAAGGATTCACCGGCGCAAGGTTCGATGACATGAACCTTCACCGCGCAATGCTTGAGGGTAAGGACTTGTGTCAGGCAAGTTTTGTCGAAGCAGACTTGCGTAGGGCTCTCTTTACTCACGCAACTCTCAAAAGCGCCAACTTTGAGCGCGCAAAATTGATGAACGCCGCGTTGGACCATGCAGATTTGGAACGTGCGATCTTGACGCAAGCCAAGCTCATTGGTGCCAACCTTGCAGTGGCTTGCTTGCGAGACGCCGACCTGTCTGGCGCGTCGTTTCCATCACAACTGATCTTGGCTTCCAGGTATCCGGTCCACTTTGTTGAAAAGCTGTCCGACGACGCAAACTTCGGCGGCAATGTGATCTACCGTGGAGACAATGGATCGATGGCTATCAGCTTTTTCGCGCCGACACAGCGGGAGCCAAGCAGTTCATCGGAGGGTCACGCGTGAATCCTCTGATGATTGCTCTTGTTGCCGGAGCGCCTGCCTTGTGCTATGCAATGTGGGCAGTATTGATTTTCAAGTCCGTCGGACGAGATATTGCAATTGCACAGAAGCGGACAGGTGAGCTGGGACAACCTGAGGGCGAGGGATTTAACGACTACGAGATGGATCTCTATCAACAATTGAAGCGAGGAGGGCATCCATCGGACATTTCTCCTGACCTCGCCGTCAGAGCACGTCGCGTAGGCCAACACTTGAAATGGAGTCAGCGGATTGCTGCGAGTTGGGTGGCAGCACTCACCCTCACATACTGGGTGATGGGAGGATGAATATTGCGCCTTCATTGATGGCGCGAGATGCTTCAATCATGCCCGCGCTAGCACCAATCTGGCGTTCAGCGGAGGCGTTTCCGGCGGCATTCCGGGTCAGGCGGCAAAAATGCGGAGCACAGGAGTGGGCATGCGAGTGACCAAGAGTCCAGTTTGTCCGCATTGCGGCGCGACGCCGGTAGCGGCGTTCTTTAAACCTCGCTTCAACTGTCTAGTCTGTAGAGCGCCGCTGGCGAGCAATCTACTCGCGGTAAGTTTGGTCGAATGGCTTATCGGCATGGGGCCAACTCTGTTGCTGGCTGCGGGACTTCAGCGGATCAGCATTCTTGGCGGGTGGTCTTTTGCGCAAGTGTTGCTTTTTCTGTTCGTCCCGGCATGCGGCGTTCATTGGCTTGTGTTGCGTCGTTTTTTGCGAATCTTCAACAGCCAGTGAAAGATGCACATCGACCGCAACGCGGCGAGGCAATTAGACGAAGAGTTGCCCGGTCATGGCGCGTCTTGTGATGCACGCAACTCGCTAGATGACACCCTAGCATCTGGTTCTTGTTAAGAATGATCTGGCCGCATGTCACGCAGCGCTTTGATCACCCCGCGATCAGCTCACTGACGGACTGAACGCCCTCAACCTCGCCACCTCATCCACGGGCGTGGCGCCGAAGTAGCGCTTGAACTCCCGGCTGAACTGCGACGGACTCTCGTACCCGACGCGCGTCGCCGCGACGCCGGCCTTCACGCCTTCGTTGAGCATGATCAAGCGCGCCTTGTGCAGCTTGTAGCTCTTCACGTACTGCAGCGGCGAAGTGTTGGTCACCGCCTTGAAGTTGTGATGGAAGGCGGAAACGCTCATGTTCACCAGCCCGGCCAGCTGCTCGACGCTGAGCGGCTTGGCGAAGTTGGATTCAATGTGCTGCAGCGCCTTCGTCACCTGCGCGAAGTGCGTGTGCCGGTTGGCAAGCGCCTGCAGCGCCGCGCCGCTGTCGCCGCACAGCACGTGATAGATGATCTCCTTGAGGATGAGCTTGCCCAGCACCTTCGCGTCGCGCGGGCGATGCATCGCGTCGAACAGCCGCTCGATCGCGCAGAGCACATCCTCGGTGAACGCCGCGCTGTTGACGCCCGCGGCGTCCAGGCTCGCGGGGCGGTCGAGGTTCTCGTCCTCCAGCTCGATCAGCAGCTCCTGGAGCACCGCCGTGTCGATGTCGATCGACACGCCGACGAAAGGCTCCTGCTTGCTCGCGATCGTCTGGCATTCGAAGGGCAGGGGCACCGTCAGCAGCAGGTAGTTCTCCGCGTCGTAGCGGAAGGTCTTCTCGCCGACATGCCCCACCTTCGCGCCCTGCGCCACGATGACGATCGACGGCTCGTACAGCACCGGCGTGCGCGGGTGCGGCGTCTCGGAATAGAGGATGCGCACGCCCGCCACCGGCGACGGCGTCGAGAAGGCGCCGGACTTGTAGCGGGTCGCGGTGTCGATGATCCGCCGCCGGATGCTGTCGTTGAGGGTAGTCGCCATGGGTGCTTCAAATGACTTCGGGCGCACGCGGTCTGCAGGCCGCGTGCGCCACGAAAGCGGGTGATCAGCGAGGAATCAGCGCCAGCTCAGCAAGCGGCTTCGAGGATGCGGCGGCTGTCGTCGAGCCGGACGTCCTGGTGCTCGCCCAGCGCCTTGCCGCCGTGCTCTTCCAGCTTGGCGATCATCGCCGGGATGGTGCTGCCGTCCAGGCCGTAGGCCGACAGGCGCGTGCCCACGCCCAGTTGCTCGAAGAAGGCGCGCGTCGCCGCGATCGCGCCGTCGATGCGTTGTTCCTCGCTGCCGTCGCGCAGGCCCCAGACCCGGTCCGCGTACTGCAGCAGCTTCGCGCGCTTCTGCTCCTTCTTGTACGCGAGCACCGACGGCAGCACGACCGCCAGCGTCTGCGCGTGGTCCAGGCCGTGCATCGCCGTCAGCTCGTGGCCGATCATGTGCGTTGCCCAATCCTGCGGAACGCCGGCGCCGATCAGGCCGTTCAGCGCTTGCGTCGCGCTCCACATGACGTTGGCGCGGACGTCGTAGTTCTCCGGCTCGGCCAGCGCGCGCGGACCTTCCTCGATCAGCGTCAGCAGGATGCCTTCGGCGAAGCGGTCCTGGATGCGGCCTTCGGCCGGGTAGGTCAGGTACTGCTCGACCGTGTGGACGAAGGCGTCCACGACGCCGTTGGCCACCTGGCGCGCGGGCAGGCTGTAGGTGGTCACCGGGTCGAGCACCGCGAACACCGGGTAGGTGTGGGCCGAGAAGAACGGCAGCTTGTCGCCCGTCGCCTTGCGGCTGACGACGGCGCCGTTGTTGGACTCGGAGCCGGTGGCGGGCAGCGTCAGCACGACGCCCATCTTCACGGCGTCGGCGACCTTGGCGCCGCGCGTCAGCAGGATCTCCCACGGATCGCGAGCGGCGTCGTACCGAGCCGCGGCGGCGATGAACTTGGTGCCGTCCGCGACGGAGCCGCCACCGACGGCCAGCAGGAAGTCGACCTGCTCGGCCTGGACGACCTCGACGGCCTTCATCAGCGTCTCGAAGGTCGGGTTCGGCTCGATGCCGCCGAACTCGAACACCGTGCGCCCGGTCAGCGCCGCGCGGACCTGGTCGAGCACGCCGTTCTTCTTGATGCTGCCGCCGCCGTAGGTGATCAGGATGCGCGCGTCCGCGGGGATCTCCCGTCCGAGTTCGGCGATCTGGCCCTTGCCGAAGAGGATCTTGGTGGGGGTGTTGAGGGTGAAGTTGTTCATGGCTGTCGGCTCCAGAAGGGGGTGAACGAGGATGCGTGTCGATGGAGCGGATTGTTCGCCGCGGACCGGATCCAGGCAACGCACGAAGCTGCCGGAGTGTTGCCCAATCCTGTTCCGGAGGCGATGAATGGGCAAACGGTCGTCGGTCCCCCCGGCGGGGACGGCCCCCTCTCCTGGGCGCGTCCGTTGCCCAGGGGAGGCATGAGCCCTTCATCCCCGGACACGACGCGCCTCGCCGAGCAGGCCGCAGACACCGCGACAACCACGGGAGCCGTGACCCCGGCGAACCCGGCGGCCCCGGCCACCCCGGCGGCCTCCGCCGCCTCGATGCCTTCCTGGTCGGGCCGGTCGCCCAGGACCTGGTGGTCGCTGCTGAAAGACTCGCTGTCGGCCTGGATCGACGACTACGCGCCCAGCATGGGGGCGGCGCTGTCCTACTACACCGTGTTCTCGCTGGGACCGCTGCTGGTGATCGTCATCTCGATCGCCGGACTGGTCTTCGGCGAGGACGCCGTGCGCGGCGAGCTCTTCGGCCAGATCGACGGCGTCATGGGGCCGGAGGCCGCCAAGGGCATCCAGGAGGTGCTGAGCAACGTCAGCAAGCCCAGCACCGGCATCGTGGGCACGGTGCTCGGCGTGGCCGTGCTGCTGATCGGCGCCACCACCGTCTTCGGCGAACTGCAGGACGCGCTCGACCGCATCTGGCGGGCGCCGGTGCGCGCCCGGACCAGCGGCCTCTGGGCGCTGGTGCGCGCGCGCCTGCTCAGCTTCGGGATGATCGTCGGGGTGGCCTTCCTGCTGCTCGTCTCGCTGGTGACCGGCGCCGTGGTCGCGGCGCTCGGCAAGTGGTGGGGCGGCTGGTTCGGCGGCTGGGAATGGTTGCTGCAAAGCCTCAATGCCGCCGTCGGATTCGCCATGACCATGGCGGTCTTCGCGCTGATCTACAAGGTCCTGCCCCGCGTGAAGGTGGCCTGGTCGGACGTCTGGGTCGGGGCTGCGGTCACGGCCACGCTGTTCACCATCGGGCGCATCCTGATCAGCCTGTACATCGGCAAGACCGGCGTGGCGAGCGGCTTCGGCGCGGCCGGCTCGGTGGCCGTGGTGTTCGTCTGGGTCTACTACTCGGCCCAGGTGTTCCTGGTCGGCGCCGAGTTCACGTGGCTCTATGCCCAGCGTCTGGGCTCGCGACGAGGGGGGCCGGCGGGCCATCGGACGGCGCCGGGCCGATCGACGCCATCAGCGCCTGGATCGCCTCCGCGCTGACCGGCTTCACGAGGTGGCCGTCGAAGCCGGCCTCGCGCGACTGGCGCCGGTCCTTCTCCTGCCCCCAGCCGGTGAGCGCCACCACCACCATGTTGCGACCCCACGGCGTGGCCTTGATCCTGGCGCAGGCCTCGAAGCCGTCCAGTCCCGGCATCCCCAGATCGAGCAGCACGAGCTCCGGCTGGAAGCGCTCGGCCTGCGCCACGGCGTCAAGCCCGTCCCGGGCGATGCGCGGGCTGGACCCCATCAGTTCGAAAAGCAACGCCAGGCTGTCGGCGGCATCGACGTTGTCATCGGCGATCAGCACGCGACGCCCGGCGAAGGTGTCCGGTCCGGCCGGGCCGGCCTCGACGTCCACGGGCCGCTCGGCATCGGCCGCCGCCGGCAGCCGCACGATGAATTCGCTGCCGTGCCCCGGACCGTCGCTGCGCGCCTCGATGCTGCCGTCGTGCAGCGCGACCAGGCCCTTGGCCAGCGACAGCCCGATGCCCAGCCCGCTGCGCTCGCGCTCGATCGAGCGGTCCACCTGGACGAACATCTCGAAGATCCGCGACAGCATGTCGGGCGGGATGCCTTCGCCATCGTCGCGGACCGTGACGACGACCTCGGCGCCTTGCCGCTCGGTCGTGATCTGGAGGTGTCCGCCGGGCGGAGTGAACTTCGCCGCGTTGGTCAGCAGGTTGGAGAACACCTGCGCGAGCCGGGTCGCGTCCGCCTCGACGAAGACGGGCCGGCCCGGCGCGGTCACGCTCAGCGTGTGTCCGGGCTGGTCGATCGCCGGCTGGCTGGTCTCCACGGCCGCCTGGATCACCTCGGCCAGCGGCAGGCGCGATCGGGTCATGCGGATCTTGCCGCTGGAGATCCGCGTGACATCCAGCAGGTCGTCGATGAGGCGCACCATCTGCACCAACTGGCGATCCATCATGCCCTGCACCCGCTGAAGGGCGGGCTCGTCCCGCGGCGCCAGCCGCCGGAACACCTCCAGCCCGTTCTTCAGCGGCGCCAGCGGATTGCGCAGTTCGTGCGCGAGGATGCCGAGGAATTCGTCCTTGCGCTGGTCGTTCTCGCGCAACTGCTCCGCCTGACTGCGCAGCATCTCCTCCATCGCCTTGATCTCGGTGATGTCCCGCGTGGTGCCGGCGACGGCGGTCACCTCGCCGTCCGGGCCGAGCACAGGCACGAAGATGTAGTCGTAGATGCGCCGGCCGAAGGCGCCGGCGAAGGGCACCTCGCCGCGCACCGGCTGGCCGGTGGCGACGACGCGATCGATCTCCTCGTCATGCATCGCGGCATGCCAGGGCTCGTAGCCCAGCTCCAGGCAGTTCCTGCCCACGGCCTCGTGCCAGGTCTTGCTCCACATCCGCAGCAGCACCTCGTTGGCATAGACGAAGCGGTGGGAGAGGTCGAACACATAGGCCAGGTCCGGCGTGTTGGCCAGGATGGCCTCGTACAGGCGCCGCTGGCCTTCCGCCTGCTGCAGCGCGGCCGCGAGGGCGACCTCGGCGCGCCGCTGCGCGGTGACGTCGAAGCCCTCGCAGAACACGCCGGTGACGCGGCCGTCTTCGTCGCGGATCGGCTCGTAGATGAAATCCAGCAGCCGCTCCTCTTCCTCGCGGTCGGGGGCGTAGCGGTAGCGCACCGGGGCGGACGAGGCGACGTAGCGCTGGCCGGTCCGGTACACCGCGTCGAGCTGCTCGAAATAGCCCTGTCCGGCGATGTCCGGGAAGGCCTCGCGCGCGGGCTTGCCCAGCCATGCCGCGCTGTTGAACAGGCGCAGATGGGCCCGGTTGACGAACTCGAACACATGGTCCGGGCCCTTCAGGATGCACACGAAACTGGGGGCCTGCTCGAAGATCCGGCGCAGCTCCTGTTCCGCGTGCACGCGCGCCCGCTCCCGCGCCAGCGCGTCGACGTCGGAGAGGGACCGCGCGATCTGCCGGGCGATCAGCGCCATGAACTCCCGGTAGTCGCCGTCCAGCGGGCGCTGCGGATTGAGCGCGGCGACGAGGGTGCCGAGCCGCTCGGCCCGGCCCTCGATCTGGATCGGCACGGCGATCACGCCGGGGATCGCACCAGGAATGGCGCCGGGCACTGAGCCGGGTACTGAGCCGGGCACCGAGCCGGTGATCGCGGCCTGGTCGCTGGCGAGGTCGGCTCCGAGCGCCGCGGGCCAGTCGACCCGTTGTCCCACCGGGGATGCCGTCTGCGCGACCCGGGTTTCGCCATGGCCGGATTGCCGCAGGTAGAGCGCGGCGTGCGGCACATCCTGCGTGCCCGTGCCCAGGACCGTCATCGCCCGCGCGCACACGTCGCGGGCATCGGCGGCGTCGGCGGTGGCCTCGGCCAGCGCCCTGAGGAAGGCGAGCCGCCGTTCGCCGACGACGCGCTGCGTCGTCTCCATCGTGACGGCAAGGATGCCGCCGACGCTGCCGTCCTCCACGCGAACCGGTCCGAACGAATACGAGAAATAGGTTTCCTCGGCGGCGCCGTGCCGCTCCAGCGCGAGGTAACCGTCGGGGATCCAGGTCGCCTCGCCGGTGGTCATCACGCCGGCCATCAGCGGTGCGATGACGTCGGCGATCTCGGTCCAGACCTCATGGATGCTGCGACCCAGCGCACCGGGATGCTTGTCGCCGAGCAGCGGCGCATAGGCGTCGTTGTAGAGCATGACCAGCCCCGGCCCCCAGAGCACCGCCATCGGGAAGCGGGAGCCCAGGCAGATGCTGACGGCGGAGCGCAGGCTCTGCGGCCACGTCTGCAGCGGGCCCAGCGGATGGTCGCGCCAGTCGAGGGTGCGCATGCGCGCGCCCATGTCGCCGCCGCCGTCGAGCCACCGCAGGCTGTCCGCGGCCGTGGACGGGGGAGGCGACGCTTGAATCAGGCTCATGGGGCGGGATGCTACTTGAGCAACGCGGCTCGGCGCGCGCCTTGCCCTGTCCAGGCATGGAGCACAAGCATTCGAGCGGTCCTTGCCGCATCCTGGTCGTCGATGACAACGTGGATGCCGCGGACACCCTCGTCGCGCTGCTGGACGCCTATGGCTTCTGCGCCTGCGCGGTCTACAACGGCGCCGAGGCCGTCCTTCTCGCGGAACTGCTGCGACCGAGCCTGGTCCTGCTGGACATCGACATGCCCGGCATGGACGGCTACGAGACGGCGGCGTGCATCCGGGGCACCGAGGACCATGTGCCCGCCAAGCTGGTCGCGTTGACCGCCCGGACCCAGCAGCGCGACCGCGTGCTCGTCGCGAGCGCCGGTTTCGATCTCCACGTCTGCAAGCCCATCGGCTGCGAGCAGCTGTGCGCGCTGGCGGAAGCGGCTTATCGGTGAACGGGCGGCGCCCGCCGATGCGCGGGCGCGACGGCGTACTGACGTGCGGGCGCCCGGCTTGCCTGATGAGCACGGCTCACCCTCTCCCAATGAAAGACTGCCATGCGTGCTCTCACCTACCACGGCGCACATGACGTGCGCGTCGAGAACGTTCCCGATCCCGTGCTCGCGGCGGAGGACGACATCCTCCTGCGCGTCACGGCCACGGCCATCTGCGGATCGGACCTGCACATCTTCCGGGGCAAGATCCCGGACATGAAGTCGGGCGACATCCTCGGCCACGAATTCATGGGCATCGTCGAGGAGGTGGGCCGAGGCGTCGTCAACGTCAAGCGCGGCGACCGCGTCGTGGTGCCGTTCACCATCTCCTGCGGCGACTGCTTCTTCTGCGGACGCCAGCTCTTCGCCGCCTGCGAGACGACCAACACCGGGCGCGGCGCGATCCTGAACAAGAAGGACCTGCGGCCCGGCGCCGGGCTGTTCGGCTACAGCCATCTCTACGGCGGCTACGCCGGCGGTCAGGCCGAGTACGTGCGCGTGCCCAAGGCGAATGTCGGTCCGCTGGTGATCCCCGACACGCGGCTCGGCGACGAGCAGGTCCTCTTCCTCTCGGACATCCTGCCGACGGGCTACCAGGCGGCGCTCAACGCGCAGGTGGCCCCGGGCTCCAGCGTGGCCATCTTCGGCGCGGGCCCGGTCGGCATGATGGCCGCGGCCAGCGCGCGGCTGCTCGGCGCGGAGCGCATCTTCATGGTCGATCATCATCCCTATCGCCTGGCCTTCGCGAAGGAGACGTACGGCGTGCTGCCGATCGACTTCGATCAGGTCGACGATCCGGCGCAGCTCATCATCGAGCAGACCGACCACCGCGGCGTGGACGCGTCGATCGACGCCGTGGGTTTCGAGGCCAAGGGCAGCACGGTGGAGACGGTGCTGGCCACGCTCAAGCTCGAGGGGTCCAGCGGGACGGCGCTGCGCTGGGCGATCGCCGCGACCCGCCGCGGCGGGATCGTCAGCGTGCCCGGCGTGTACGCGGGCTTCATCCACGGCTTCCTCTTCGGCGACGCCTTCGAGAAGGGACTGTCCTTCGCGAGCGGTCAGACGCACGCGCAGCGACACATGCCCGGCTTGCTCCGTCACATCGAGAGCGGCGAGCTCAAGCCGGAGCTGATCATCAGCCATCGCCTGCCGCTGGAAGATGCGGCGCGCGGCTACGAGCTCTTCAACAAGAAGGAAGAGGACTGCCGCAAGGTGGTGCTGATGCCGGCCGGCGGCGCCTGAGCCCCGCCTGTTCCAAGGAGCCCCCATGAACATCAACGACATCTCGGGACGGCCGCTGGCCGTGGTCACCGGCGCGTCGAGCGGCATCGGTCGGGCGCTGGCGCTCGAGTGCGCGCGCCATGGCTACGATCTGGTCATCGCCGCGG
Organism: Roseateles sp. GW821-FHT09G09; assembly: GCF_059415965.1. NCBI lineage: Bacteria > Pseudomonadati > Pseudomonadota > Betaproteobacteria > Burkholderiales > Sphaerotilaceae > Roseateles > Roseateles sp. GW821-FHT09G09. The sequence goes on from NZ_JBWKOG010000012.1 coordinate 14,419, forward strand.
ACCGCCCGCTGGACGACACCGCCGCGGCCTGCCGCGCGGAAGGCGTCACCGTGCAGACCGTCGACGCCGACCTCGCCACCGCGTCGGGTGTCGATGCGGTCCACGCGGTGCTGGGCGGCCGCCCGGTGGCCGCGCTGCTGGCCAATGCGGGCCACGGCCTGGGTCATGCGTTCCTGGACCAGGATTTCCTGGCGGTGCGCCATGTCATCGACACCAACATCACCGGCACGCTGGACCTCATCCAGCGCATCGGCCGGGCCATGCGGGAGCGCGATGCCGGGAAGATCCTGATCACGGGCTCGATCGCCGGCCTCATGCCGGGGAGCTTCCAGGCCGTCTACAACGGGACGAAGGCGTTCATCGACTCCTTCGCCTACGCGCTGGGCAACGAGCTGAAGGACACGAAGGTCACCGTCACCGTCCTGATGCCGGGACCGACGGACACCGAGTTCTTCCGGCGCGCGGAGCTGACCGACACCCAGGTCGGCAGCGGCAGCAAGCAGCCGCCGGAAGCAGTCGCCAAGACCGGCTTCGACGCGATGGAAGAGGGGGAGCGTTCGGTCGTGGCCGGTTGGAAGAACAAGGTCCAGGCGCTGCTCGCCAACGTGACGCCGGCCGAACTGCTGGCCGAGCAGCATCGGAAGATGGCCGAGCCCGGCGGCGCCGAGCGGACGTAGCGCCACGCCGCCATGCCGCCACGCCGCCACGCCGGGGCGGCCGGCCGGCCGCTCAATGCAGCGCGCGCAGCTTCTTGATGACGTCGTTGAGGCGGTAGGGCTTGGACAGGAAGGGGAAGCCTCCGAGCCGCCCTTGCGCCGGCCCGTCGCGGAGATCGCCGGCGAAACCCGAGGTGAGGATGACGCGCAGGCCGGGGCGTGCCGCCACCGCCTTCTCGGCGAGCTCCACGCCGCCCATGCCGGGCATGACCACGTCGCTGAACAGCAGGTTCACCGCGGGCGTGTCCCGCAGCACCTGGAGCGCCCGCTCGCCGGAGTTCGCCGACAACACCGCGAAGCCCAGCGTCCGGAACAGCTCGCCGGTCATGTCGAGCACCTCGGACTGATCGTCCACGACCAGCACGGTCTCGACCTCCGGATCGGCCAGCAGCGGCGTGCCGTCTTCGACGGCGGGAAAGTAGAGCGTGATCGTCGTGCCGATCGACGGCTGCGACTGGATGTCCAGGTCGCCGCCCGATTGCTGCACCATGCCGTAGACCTGACTGAGTCCGAGCCCCGTTCCCTTGCCGGCGGGCTTGGTCGTGAAGAAGGGATCGACGGCATTCGCCAGCGTCTGCGCCGACATGCCGTGGCCGGAGTCCGCCACGGCGATGGCGACGTATCTCCCCGCCTTGAGCGACTTGACCTGCTGGTCCGCCAGGTCCTCGACGCGGCTCGACACGACGATGCGCCCGCCCGCGGGCGTGGCGTCGAACGCGTTGACGACGAGGTTGAGCAGGGCGGCCTCCACCTGCGTGACGTCCACCAGGGCGGGCGGCACGGCCGGCGCCAGGGAGAACTCCAGCGAGACATCGCCCGGCCCGGCCCGCCGCAGCACGGACTCGAACGCCGACACGACCCGATTGAGGTCGCGCTTGGCGCGCTCCAGCGGTTGTTGCCGCGCGAACGCGAGCAGTTGCCGGACCAGCTTCACGCCGCGGTCGAGCGCCTGCTCTATGGTGTCGATCAATCGCACCTCCGGGCCGAGATCCACCTTGCGGCGCAGGATCGCCAGGCCGTTGACGACGACGCCCAGCAGATTGTTGAAGTCGTGCGCGACGCCGCCGGTCACCTTGCCGAGGGCGTCCATCTTCTGGGCCTGATACAGCGCGTCCTTGGCGCGCGCGAGCTCTTCCTGCGCGGTCACGCGCTCGGTGATGTCCCGCGTGATCTTGGCGAACCCGAGCAGTCGACCGTCGTCGTCGCGGATGGCGTCGATGACCACGTGCGCCATGAAGCGGCTGCCGTCCTTGCGGACCCGCACGCCCTCGGCTTCGAAGCGGCCGGCCTTCGCGGCGGCTTCGAGCGCGGCGGCGGGCTTGCCCGCCGACCGGTCCTCGTCGGAGTAGAAGCGCGAGAAGTGGCTGCCAACGGCCTCCGCTTCGTCGTAACCCTTGATGCGACGGGCGCCGGCGTTCCAGTTGGTGACGACACCGTCCGGCGACAGCATGTAGATGGCGTAGTCGGTGACGCCCTGCACGAGCAGCCGGAAGCGCTGCTCGCTCTCGCGCAGCTGCTGCTCGGCGGCCCGGCGCTCGGTCACGTCGCGCGTGATCTTGGCGAAGCCGACGAGTTCCCGGTGCTCGTTGCGGATCGGATCGATGACCACCGTCGCCCAGAAGCGCGTGCCGTCCTTGCGCACGCGCCAGCCCTCGGCCTCGAACTTCCCCGTGGTCTCCGCGAGCCGCAGTGCCCGCTCGGGCAGTCCGGTGGCCTGGTCCTCGTCCGTGTAGAAGCGCGAGAAGTGCTGACCGATGATCTCCGACGCGGTGTAGCCCTTGAAGCGCTCCGCCCCCGCGTTCCAACTGCTCACGCGCCCCTGCGGCGTGAGCATGTAGATGGCGTAGTCCGTGATGGAGGAAACGAACATCCCGAGACGCTCGGGGCTGTCGGCCATCCCGTGCGAGGGAGAGGAACTCATCGGGAATCCTGACGCTGAATGCTTGCGCCGATTATGGCGCCGCAAGTCGCGTTCGGGCGCGGGCAGGTCGGGCTCGCCCTTTGCCAGTTTGTGCTGGTGGCGGATCGCCCGGGCCTGGCCCGGGCCCTCCGCGACCTCCGTCTTGAATCCTTTCCAGCCATCGCCAGGAGCCGACATGCCCTCTACCACCACTGCCCGTACCCCTGCCGTCCGGAAATCCGCCGCCAAGGCATCGCCGCGCACGCCCGACGCCGTGTCCTTGCTGCGGGCCGACCACAAGAAGGTCAGCGAGCTGTTCGACCAGTTCGAGAAGTCCCGCTCCACTGCCAAGAAGCGGCAGCTCGTGGCGCAGATCTGCCAGGAGCTGACCGTCCACGCCCAGGTCGAGGAAGAGATCTTCTACCCCGAGGTCCAGGCCGCGCTGCGCGACAAGGAACTCGTGCCCGAGGCCAGGGTCGAGCACCAGAGCGTCAAGGACCTGATCGCGGCCGTGGAAGGGGTCGAGCCCTACGGCGAGGACTACGACGCCAAGGTCAAGGTCATGAGCGAGTGGGTCAAGCACCACGTCAAGGAGGAGCAGAACGAGATGTTCCCCAAGGCGAAGAAGTCCCGGCTGGACCTGGTCGAGCTTGGACAGCGCCTGCAGAGCCGCAAGGACGAGCTGCTGGCGCAGTACCCCACCGCGCACTGAGGGAGGCGCCGGCCGTGCCGGCCGGTCCGCCCCGTGAGGACAGCGATCGATGGCCGCTTCGGCACACCGTGAGATCGACCAGCAGGTCGCCAGCGGAACGGGCATGCCCCGTTCGCGCAAGGTGCTCCTGCTGGTCGACTTCATCAATCCGCTCGCCTTCGACGGCGCGCAGGACATCGCCGAGGCCGCCGTGGAAGCGGCGAGGGCCACCGCGCGTCTGAAGAAGCAGTTCCATCACGACGGCGCCTGCGTCATCTACGTCAACGACAACTTCGGCCAATGGCGGTCGGACGTGCGCACGCTGCTTCAGGAGTGCAGGCGCATCGGCGGTGCCGCGGCTCAACTCGCCCGGCTGCTCGCCCCGTCCAAGGTCGACCTGATGATCCTGAAGCCGCGCCACTCCGGCTTCTATGCCACGCCACTGGACCTGCTCCTCGAGCAGCTCGGGACCAAGGACCTCGTCATCACGGGCCTGGCCACCGACTACTGCGTCAAGTGCACCGCGATGGATGCCTACGTGCGCGGTTTCAGGGTCGCCGTGCCCAGCGACTGCACCGCTGCGGAATCGCCGGAGCGCAAGGGCGACGCGCTCGCCTGGATGAAGGACGTGCTGAAGGCGAGGGTGACCCCGTCGCGACCGTGAGACTACTTGCGCTTGAGGATGCTGATGCTCCCATCGCTTTCGAGCACGCCCATCTGAAGGTCTTCCAGCTTGCAGTCGACCTCGCGCAACGCCTTCTCGACGTCCGCGATGCCGAGGCGATGCCGGCGCAGCTCCCGCGCGAACCATTGGCCGTCGCGGCCGATGATCACGGGTGAACCCTCGAGCAGCGCCTCCAGGCGCTGGCTCCGTGATCCCAGGAAGCCGATCACTGCATTCATGACGATCAACGCGGCGGCCAGGATCCATGCGCCGGCGACCGAGTCCTCCCCGCCGCTCAGGCCGTTGCTGACGGCCTCGCTGAGCAGCATCACGACCAGGAGGTCGAAGGGCGTGAACTGGCCGACCGTGCGTTTTCCCGAGAGTCTCACCATGGCGAACAGGGCGAGGTAGATCAGCGCGGCGCGCGCCAGCAGCTCCCACCAGGGGACATGCAGGTCGAACATGATTCAAGGCTCCTTTGCGCTTGGGGTCGTGAGGTCATTTGGGCGGCTTCACCTCCTGCCGGTAGGTCCCGACGAGCGCCCCCTTGCCGACGATGTGCCCCTGGGCGGCGGCCAGCACGGCGTCACGGTCCGCGCCCAGCGGCAGCTGCAGCAGGGTGTCCAGCGCGAAGACCTGGAAGTGGTAGCGGTGCGGCGGATCGCCGACCGGCGGCCGCGGGCCGTAGTACCCGATGGAACCGCGGCTGGTCGCGCCCTGCATCAGGCCCGCGGGCTGGGTGAGGCGCTCCTGTTCCTGCAGCCCCTCGGGCAGGGCGGTCACATCGCCGGGAATGTTCCAGGCGACCCAGTGGACGAAGGGGGTGATCGGCTTGGCGTCGGGATCCTCGACCAGCAGCACGTAGCTCTTCGCGCCCGGGACGGCCTGCCAGCGCAAGGCCGGCGAGACACCGTCCGCGTATTCGCTGTGCCGGGGAGGAATCGCCGCGTCGGGCGCGAAGGCGGTGGACGTCAACGTCATGGACGCCGCACTGCCGGCAGCGGTCTCCGGCCTATCCTTCGCGAGCGGCACGCCGACGCCGCGCTGCGCCTGGCGCTTCATCTCGTCCGCCGGCGTCTGCATCGCTGCCGCGGGCGCGGCTTTCCCTTCATACGACACGCGGTAGATGACGCCGTTGGCATCGTCCGCCATCAGCAGCGCGCCGTCCTTGGCCCAGGCGAGGCCGACCGGCCGCGCGATGTGCGTGCGACCGCGGTCGGTGAGGAAACCGGTGACGAAAGGCTCGATGCGCTGCGGCTTGCCGTCGGCGAAGCGGATGCGGACGATCTCATAGCCCGACGCCTCCTTGCGATTCCACGAACCGCGCATCGTCACGAAGGCGTCGCCGGCGTATTCGGCGGGGAAGCGACCGCCGCCCTTGGCGAAGACCAGCTGCATCGGCGCCGCGTGGGCCTTGTAGCCCAGCGTCATCGGCACGCTGTCGGCCTTCCATTGCGCCTTGGTGACCTCGCCCGGCGGCGTGCTCTGTGGATTGATGCCGCCGTCGCCCCAGACGTGCGGCCAGCCGTAGCGCTTGCCCTGCTCGATCCTGTTGAGCTCCTCGGGCTGCACCTCGTCGCCGAGGAAATCGATGCCGTGGTCCATGCCCCACAGCTCGCCGGTGGCGGGATGCCAGTCCAGGCCGATCGTGTTGCGCAGGCCGCTGGCGACGATCACGCGGCTCTTGCCGTCCGGCGACGCCCGCAGGATCGTCGCGTTCTCGGGGTTGCTCTCGTTGCAGGCGTTGCAGGTCGAGCCTGCAGTGATGTAGAGCATGCCGTCGGGTCCGAAGGCGATCGTCCGGTTCGGATGCTGGCCCGCATCGGGCAGATCGCCGACGATGAGCGTGAGCTCGCCGACACGGCCGTCGGCCTGCAGCGGTGCCACGAAGATCTCCTTGACCGTCGCGACGTACAGTTTGCCGTCGTGGATGGCCAGGCCGTGGGTACCGGCCCGGTCCAGCACCTTCACCGGCGGGCCGTCGGCCACGCCGTCGCCGTCGCGGTCCTCCAGCAGCACGACGTCCCCGGTGTCGCGCCGGCTGACGTAGACGCGTCCGTCGGGTGCGACGGCGATGATCCGGGCGTTCTTGAGGTCCTTGGCGAAGACCGAGACCTTGAAGCCGGCAGGCGCCTTGAGCGCCTTCACGCGGGCATCGGTGGCGGCCACCTTGTCAGGCTTGAAGACGTGGGTGCGGATGGGCACGTCGGTGCCGTCGCCTTGCTGGGCGCTGGCGCCCAGCGACAGGGAGATGCCGACAAACAGCATGGATATCCGGAAACGCGGCGGCATGGGAATCCTAGGAGTGGATGCCTGACAGATGGCAGACGACGCTCCTGCGAAGCGCCGTGCGACCGCGGAAAAGGCGATGACATCGCTGCGGGCGCCGCTGGCGATGTCGGCGAGACGCATCGCTTCCACGCGGAACTCCTTCGGTCCTACACCGCGTCGGAGGTTTCTCCGGTCCCGCTGCGATCCCGCAAAACGTACCGTCGGGTCTCTGCATCCAGGAGAACGTCATGCCCGCAGCCACCGCCCCGTTCTCGATGAGCCAGGCCGGCGACATCACCGGCCTGCCGAAGGACTACATCAAGGCCTTGATCTCCGACGACCTGCTCACGCCCAGTCGGGACATGCGCTTCACGTTCCAGGACCTCGTGCTGCTCCACGCCGCGCGGAGACTGCTCGCTTCGGGCGTGCCTTCCTACAAGGTGATGGCCGCACTGGCGCATGTGCGTCAGAGCCTCGCGCCGATCGATCGGCAGAAGTTGAATTGAAGCGGCGCCAGGGAGCCCCCTGGCGCCGCTTCAGAGCTTCCTGCTGAGGAAAGGCGATCGAGCCAGCGCGAAGCGCCACGGCAGATGCTGCGCCTTTGAAATGCCGACGCGCACCCCGCAGGCGACGTCGGCATCACCCGTCGGGGGAACGAGCGCGAACGGCGGCTCGTCGATCTGGAGGCGATCGTGCGCACCGGTGATGCCCAAGGCTTCGGTCAATTTTCCGGGGCCGGAACACAGCTGGCGCGGATCGTCGAGGCGTCGTCTCTGTCGCATGAGATCGAGCCCGTGTGTCGGTTCCAAGGCTCGGATGAGTACGGCCGCGCCGTGACCCGACTCGCGGCAGACGATGTTGAAGCACCAGTGCAGACCATAGGATCGGTAGACGTAGGTGGAACCCGGTGGTCCGAACATCGCGCCGTTCCGGGTCGTCCGCCCGCGGAAGGCGTGGGAGGCCTCGTCATCGACGTCGTAGGCCTCCGTCTCGACAATGCGTCCACCGACGCCGTCGACCAGCAGGCGCCAACCGATCAGGGCGCGGGCCAGTGCAACCGGCGGCGCAGCGACATCGAGCGCGGCGGACGCCGCACCCGCCGACTTCCGCATGAATCAGTGGAGAGCGACGTTCAACTGATCGACGACCTCCGCCCAGTCCGCGTCCTGCAGCAGCAGTTCCTTCAGCAAGCGCGACTGCTGTTCGGTCCAGAACGGGGCCTCGGTGATCTTCACGTCGCCCGGCAGCGGACGGTGCACGGAGATGAACTCGCGGATCTCCGCCTCGGAGGAGGGCAGGCCGAGTTGATCGAACAACTCGTGGAACTGGTGGTTGGGCGATTCCATGGGGTCTCTTTCAAGAGGGTGTCGCCCCTGAGGTTAACGTCAGCCGAATCGGGGTGGTGTAGGACAGACTTCCATTCAGGACGTTGAGCAGATCGTCGAGCCCAGACGCTCAGGCCGCGATCGGCGCGAGGTGGCAACCCGCCGAATCGCCGTCGGTGGACAGCGCGTGGCCCACCTCGACGGGCAGCTGCAGCCCGGGGCCGTCGCACGCCGTCGCCCGCACCAGCGGCGCGAACGGCGTCTGGATCTGGCCGAACATCGTGGCGAACGGCACGTCCGCCGCGTCGCGTCCGGTGCCGATGCGCACGAAGCCCATCGGGATGCCGGTGCCCGAGGCGTCGAAGGTGTACCAGCGCCTGCCGAGGTAGACCTCGACATAGGCGTGGAAGTCCGGCGCCTTGGTCGGATCGGCGCCGTAGTCCGTGCCGGTCACATAGCGCGCCGGCATCGAGAGCGCCCGGCAGAGCGCGATCATCACGTGCGCCTGGTCGCGGCAGACGCCGACGCGATCCGTCAGGGTGTCGAGCGCGGTGGTCTGCGTGGTCGATCCGAAGGGGGAATACGCGATGTGCCGCTGCACCCACGTCGCGATCGCGGCGGCGCGCGCATGCCCCGGCGGCACATGACCGAACTCGGCCTCGGCCCACGAGGTGAGCCGATCGGATTCGCAATAGCGGCTGGGCGCCAGGTAGGTCAGGAACTCGACGGGCAACTCGTCGATCGGGCATTCCTCGATGAAGGCCGGATCGGCGATGCCGTGCTCGATCGAGACGCTGGCGGTGTAGGTCAGGTGGAAGGCGCCCTGCGGCGCGCGCAGCCGCAGCAGCCGGTTGCGCGTGCTGGCGATCGTTTCCGAGCGCCACGGCACGTCGGGCGTCAACACGACGCGCTCCTGCAGCACCCGCTGCGCCGCCGTGTGGGCCGGCTGGATGTTGAACACGAAGTCGCCGTGCGGCGAATTGATCTGGTAGTCCAGTTCGAAGTGGAGATCGAGGCGAATCATGGGGTCCTGCCGTTCTCGACGACGCAATGGATGAAGTGCAGCTTCGGGACCACCCGGCGCTGCAGCACGAAGGGATAGAAATCGGGCTGGCCCATCGCGCGGGACATTTCGTTCATCACGCTGGTGATGGCGAGCCAGTCGCGCAGCAGGTGCAGGAAGTCGGGGCCGGTGGCGTGGCCGGCCGACCAGAGGTCGCCGGGGCCGTAGGGCAGGGGGCGCGCGTCGTCGACGGTGCTCAGCAGCTTGAAGCTGCCGGCGGTGTCGACGGTGTCGCGCAAGTGCAGGTAGTGCGCCCAGGTCTCGGCCCAATCCTCCCACGGATGCGCGCTGGCGTACGAGGTGATGAAGCGTTGCGACCAGTCCGGCGGCGGGCCGGTCTGGTGATGGCGTCGAAGCGCGCCGGCGTAGTCGAGGCGTTCGTCGCCGAACAGCGCGCGGAAGGGCTCGTGCCAGGCCGTGCCGGCGACCAGCCGGTCCCAGTAGTAATGACCGATCTCGTGACGGAAGTGCCCGAGCAGCGTCCGGTAGGACTCGCCCATGCGCTGGCGGGCGGCCTCGCGCTTGGCATCGTCGGCTTCCTCGATGTTGATGGTGATGACGCCCCAGGCGTGCCCGGTCATCACGCGCGGCTGTCCCGGGAGCGTGCGCAGGAAGTCGAAGGCGAGCCCGCGCGGGCCGGCCTCGGACTTCGGCGCGACCGGCAGGTTCAACCCGAGCAGTTGCGAGACGAGACGCCGCTTGGCGCGCTCCAGGCGGCCCCAGAGTTCAGCGTTGATGGGATCCGATAGGTCGGGAATCATGCGGTTGAGCGCGCAGGCGACGCAGAGCTGTCCCTGACGTCGGTCATCGAGCGGCATCAGCCAGTTGCAGCCGGCGGCGGTGTGGAAGTTGGCGCAGCGGATGAAGAGCCCGTCCACGCCGTCGATGCGCCAGGTCGCGGTGGCCGGGCCGGGCAGCAACGCGTGCAGCGTCAGGTCGTCCGGCAGGAAGCCGAGCGGCGCCGCACAGGCCAGGCAGGCGCTGTTGCGGAAGTAGAGGCGGTGGCCGCAGGTGCAGCGATAGACGCGGGTGGAGCTCATGGTCAAGGCTCCCTTGGCAAGCATGGGGCCTGACTGCGGTGCGCCGCTGGCCCTCACCCCAGCCCTCGCCCGCAAGCGGGAGCGGGAGCAGGAAGGGTGTCGGTGTGGCTCCCTCTCCCGCTTGCGGGAGAGAGGGTGGGGGTGAGGGCCAGCGGCGGTGGCAGTGCTGACGCCTTCTTACTGGCGGGCGCGAAGCCCCTGATCCCACCACGCCGGCAGCAGCCGCTGCACCTCCGCACGCGCGAACCGGTCATCGATCAGGTGGACCACGCCGCGGTCCTCGGTCGTGCGGATCACGCGGCCCGCCGCTTGCACGACTTTCTGCAAACCCGGGTACAGGTAGGTGTAGTCGTAGCCGGCGCCGAACAGCTTTTCCATGCGCGCCCGGATCTGCTCGTTGACGGCATTGACCTGCGGCAGTCCCAGCGTCGACAGGAAGGCGCCGATCAGCCGCCGTCCCGGCAGGTCCACGCCTTCCGCGAACGCGCCGCCCAGCACCGCGAAACCGACGCCACGGCCGTCTTCGGTGAACCGGTCGAGGAACTGGCGCTGCTCGCCCTCGCTCATGCGGCGCGACTGGCGCCATTGCGGCACGTCGGGGTGGCGTTCGGCGAGTAGCCCGGCCACCTGCTCCAGATAGTCGTAGCTGCTGAGGAAGGCCAGGTAGTTCCCCGGCGCGCGGCCATACTGCGCGGCGATCAGGTCGGCGATCGGCTGCAGCGACGCGCGCCGGTGCTGGTAGCGCGTCGAGATGTGGGCTGCGACATGCACCTGCAGCTGGCTGGCGTCGAAGGGCGAGGGCACTTCGATGTTCGCGTGGTTCTCGGGCAGTCCCAGCAGGTCGGCGTGAAAGGCCTGGGGCTGCAGCGTCGCGGAGAACAGCGTGCTCGTGTGTGCGGCCGCGAGCCGCGGCCGCAGGAAGGTCGCGGGGACGATGTTGCGGATGCAGATGACGGACGTGCCGGGCTTGACGCTGAAGCCGTCAGGCTTCTGCACGTCCACCAGCGAATGCGGGCCGAAGGACTCCACCGCGCGCGCCAGGTGCATCGCCTCGAAATGGAAGTCGAGCAGCGCGCGGTCGGTGTCGTCCGGCTGGGCGCCGAGGTGTTCGGCGAGGTGTTCAGCGATCACGCCGATGCCGTGCTGGAGCGCGCTCAGCAGCGACTCGGGGAAGGCCTCGTACGCCGCATAGGGCTCGGCCTGCGCCTTGTCGATGGCCCGCCAGCTCCGGTGCACCTTGTCCAAGGCCTTGCGGACCAGCGGCGAGGCCGACGCGCCCGCCGATCGCCGTGCCTGGAAGAGCCGCTCCGGCGACAGCGTCGCGCTGAACATCTTGCGGCCGCGTTCGACGAGGTTGTGCGCCTCGTCGACGAGCAGCCCGATGCGCCATTGGTTGACCTGCGTCAGCCCGTGGAGCAGGGCGCCATGGTCGAAGTAGTAGTTGTAGTCGCCGACCACGACGTCCGCCCAGCGGGCCAGTTCCTGGCTGAGATAATACGGGCAGACCTCGTGGGCCAGCGCGGCCTCGCGCACGGCCTCACGGGTCAACGCGACGCCGGCGGCACTGCGCGCACGCGTGTCCAGGTCTTGCCCGATGCGCAGCGCCGTCGACCTGGCGGCGGGCAGCCGGTCGTAGAAGCCCTTGGCCAGCGGACAGGACTCGCCGTTGCAGGCCTTGTCCGGATGCTCGCAGGCCTTGTCGCGTGCGACGAGCTCCAGCACGCGCAGCGGCACGGCGGGCGCGAGCCGCTCCACCGCATCCAGCGCGGTCTGCCGCCCCGAAGTCTTCGCCGCCAGGAAGAACAGCTTGTCCAGGCGCTGTCCGGGCGCGGCCTTCAGCAACGGGAAGAGGGTGCCCATCGTCTTGCCGATGCCGGTCGGCGCCTGCGCGAGCAGGCAGCGGCCGGTGGCGGCGGCACGGTAGACCGCCTCGGCAAGCGGCCGTTGCCCGCCTCGGAAGTCTCCGAACGGGAAGCGCAGCGCCAGGAGCGCCGCGTCGCGGCGCTCGCGGTGATCGAGCTCGAGGACCGCCAAGGCCAGGAAGCGCTCGCACAGGGATTCGAAGTGCGCCCGCAGTTCCGCGGCCGAGCAACGCTCGGTCAGCAGCGTCTCTTCCTGGCTGCCGAGGTCCAGATAGACCAGCGCGACCTCGATGTCGGTCAGGCCCTCTGCCTGGCACTGCAGCCACGCGTAGACCTTGGCCTGGGCCCAGTGAAGCCGTCGATGCGTGGGCCTCTGGCGATCGAGGCTGCCGCGGAAGGTCTTGATCTCCTCGAGGCGTCGACGCTCCGGATCGAAACCGTCGGCGCGGCCTCGCACATGGAGGTCCTTGAAGTCGCCGCTGAGCGTCAGTTCCCGTCGATAGGCCGGCCCCCGGCGCTCGTACACCAGCGCATGGCCGGCGATGCCTTCCTGGGCCGTCGGCGCCGGGGTGAAGCGCAGATCCAGATCGCCTTGCTTGGCGGTGAACTCGCAGAGCTCGCGGACGGCGACGGTGTAAAGCACGAACGGGGTCAGGCTTGAGAACTGATGTTATATACAGTATCTCAAACTTCTGACCCCGTGGGGGCGCGGCGTCTCGACGCCGCAGCTGGCGCCTCGGATTACTTCATGGCCTTCTTGTCCGCCTCAGCCTTTTCCTTCATGGCCTTGGCATCCGCCTCGGCCTTTTCGTGGGTCGCCTTGGCGTCCTTTTCGCACTGCTTTTCGGCATCGCCCTTCATGGCGTTGCAAGCCTTCTTGGCCGCCTTGTAATCGGCATCGGCCTGCTTCTTCAGCGCCTTGGCCTGATCGACGGAGCCGGACGTCGGGCTGGAGGCGGCTTGCGCCATGGCGGGACCGGCGGCGATGCCCAGGGACAGAACGGTGGCGGTTGCGGCGATGAGCAGGGAACGCTTCATGAGGATCTCCTTGTCGTTGAAACAATGATGACCGGCGGGATCGCCGGTGTGCGAGCGACTGGTACTGGCAAGAAGCGATCCCTCCCCCGGCAAGCTCTCGGATTTTGTGGGGCGCGATCTCGGCATCCCGCCGATGGACGGCGCGCACGGGCGCTTCGACAGTGACGGCCAGGGCGCGAATCCGCAGCGCTCGCCACCCGTCGACTGCCGCCATGCCGCATCAGGACCGCATTGCCCGCCCAGCCGCGATGCCGGCGACGGAGCCGCGCGCGAAGGTGGTCGGGCCCGCGCAAGGCCAGACATCGCCGGGCGTCGCGACCGCGGCCTCCCTGATCGACGGCAGTCCCTACATCGCCGCCCAGCGCCAGCGCATCGATGCGGTCTTCGGCCCGGCGGCGAAGCCGGCGGTGGCACAGCGCCGGCTGGCCGTCCGCCTGCCCGACGGCAAGGTCCGCACGGAGCAGGAGGACATCGCGTTCTCCGCGCCGGACCTGCACGACGCCATCCTGGCGCACGAGCCATCATTGCTGCCGCTCGAGTGCAAGGATCCCCGCGCGGGACAGACCGTCGCGGAACTGCGCCGCGCGGAGGCGGTGCTCGCCCACCTCAAGCGCTATTCGAAGCTGGAAGCCTTGTTGGCGCGCATGCGGCGCAGCGACGTGGACCACGGCACCATCGACCTGCGCGATCCGCAACACCTGGCCCTTTTCTACTTCCAGGCACGGCGGGAACTGATCCTCGACGGCACCATCGTTGTCGATGGCGCCGAGGGCGTCGAGATCGTCCGCGAGCTCAAGGAGGGCAAGGCAGCGGATGAGGCGCAGGGCGCGGCGGATCGCCAGGCCATGAGCGGAAAGGCCGGGCTGCCGCCGGGCGACAACAGCTTTCCGGTGGCCATCCTCGGTGCGGGGGCGAGCGTCGCCTACTACCTGACCACCGCGGGCCGCTCGCTGGATCCGGCGTCGACCGTCATCATCGGCGAGACCCAGCCCTGGGCCGGCGAGCGCGGCAGCGAAGGCGTCGTCAACCACCCGCTCCACATGATCGCGCCCGACGGGTACCAGGGGCGTGGCCTGCTCGATGCCGAGGGCGGCCTCGCTCCCAGGCGCACGCTGTCCGAGCGCATCGCCGAAGTGATCAGGCGCTGGCCCAACATCCATACGCGCAAGATCCTGAAGGTGGAGCGCCACGGTTCAGGCGAGTACTTCACCATCACCACGGCGGACGGCCCGACCTTCCACGCGCGCAAGGTGATCGCCGGACTGGGCATCGGCAAGCACAAGGAGCCCGACCAGGTGAGCTGGGCCGGCGACGGCCGCGAGCACCGGGACAACAAGACCGGGCGCGGCGCCGCGGTGCCCCGGATGATCGACATGGACCGTTTCCAGCGCGCCATGGTCGACGGCGAGCTGACGCCGGGCAGCATCCGCTCGATCGCCGTCGTCGGGCCGAACGCCGCCATCGACGTCATGTCCACCGTGCTGCGCCGCTACCCGGACCTCATGGTCAATCCGATCTACTGGATCACCGGCACCGAGCCCGGCGGCGGCGGCCGCGATCCGTCGACGAAGCGCCCCGCTTTCCTCAAGGGCACCGACAACGAATACGTCGAAGGCCGCTACGACGAGGTCATGAAGAACCGGCCGTCCTCGCCGGGCAAGCGGATCGTCAAGGAGGGCGTCATCACCGTCGTCGGCCACGACTACCTGGCGGCGCGCGTGGGCGCGGGCGGCGTGGCCCTGGACGTCGGCGCGCGCGGCGGGAACGGCGTCCCGCAGACGCTCGTGGAGACGCTGCAGGCGGATCTGGTCGTGTACGGCATGGGGCCGGATGTGAACGCCGTGTCGCAGGTGTTCGGGATCTCGGAGCGCAACTTGGCCAGCGAGATGGAGCCCGTCTACGACAAGGGGCTGCATTTCAACCAGGACGCCGGCATCGAGTCACCGGAGGACCTGTTCCGCTACCTGATCGAACTGCGGCCGGCCAGCAGCCATGTGGCGACCCGCAAGATCGCACGCGAAGTCTTCAAGCTGCTGGCGGATACCACAGCCGTCCGGCCCGCGAAGGAGAAGCTGGAGACCGGCGGTCGACCGCCGGTGGTCGGCGTGCGCCTCAAGCCGCATGCGACCGGCAAGGCCTCGCTCGAGGTCATCGGCGGCACGGCCTACCGGTTCGCCTTCGCCGGGAGGATGCCGTACAGGTATGTGTCGAGCGCGCTCGAGGACGTCCACGCGAAGGCGCTGCGCCAGGCGATGGCGGACCGCGACCGGATCGACGGCGCGCGGGCCTTGCACAGGCGTCTGGACGGCTACGTCGACTGCCTGCAGAAGTACCTCGAGATCGCCATCCCGCTCGCGAAGCGCCTGGAAGCATCCACCGACGTCGAGGCGGCGAAGCGGGACGCGTACTGGCGCGGGACCACCGCCGACTGGCTCCGGTTGACGTCCGACTGGCTGCCGCTGGTGGCGCGCAAGGTCGTGGACGGCGACGAGCGGAAGATCCTGGGTCGCATGCGCGGCACCTGTGCCAGCCTGCAGGTCCTGCAACGGCAACTGGAGGCGCTGTACGACGACGCGACCACCGACAAGTACGCCTCGCTCGCGTCGTCCCACATGGGGGCCGTGTCCAGCAGCCTGCCGAAGAACGTGGTGCTGGGCGATCAGTTGACCGCGGCGCGCAGCTCGGTGGAGGCGCTGCAGTCGCACATGCCGCCCAAGGTCGTCGAGGGCGTCAACCTGGTGACCAGCGACCACACCACGATCGCCGCCTACCTCGCGGCCGCTCACGGCGACCTGCCGCCCCAGGTGGCGGACCTGCTCACGTCGCGCGTGGTGATCGACCGCCGCCATGCCGCATTGGATCGCGCGCCGCTGCCCCGGCCGGAGCTCGAAGGCAACCGCTACAGCGACTTCCACCTCCAGCAGCAATCGACCTTCCAGTCGAGCTGGATGCGCCTGTTCGAGCAGGTCAACGCGCTGTTCAAGAGCGACTGAAAGAGCGACTGAACCGGCTCGAAGCCGGCTCGTCAGGCAGTGCGCCTTGCCTGGGCAGGCCGCCGGAGCAGCCTGCCCAGGCGGCCCAGCCTCCCTTCAGGGCAGGCGACGCCGCAGGCCGATGTTGCGCGTCTGCACGCCGCAGACCGACGGGATGTCGAAGTTGCCCGGGTTGATCGGCTGCGTGAACTCCTCGTAGAAGTAGTAGTCCGCCAGCGCCAGGCTGGTGCCAAGGTTCACGCCGGACTGCGACTGCATGAAGGTGACCGGGCGGCTCTGCGTGCCGCTGGCGTTCTGCGGCGCGTACCAGGTCCAGAGGTAGGTGGCCTCGGGATAGTTGGGCGGCGCCGGCGGGAACAGCACCGAGCAGACGGTCACCGTCGTGCCGGGCGCGATCACCGGGTTGCCGGAGATCGTCGCCTGGATCGTGCCCTCGACGCCGGGGGTGGAGATCCAGTCCGGCGGTTCCTGCGGGAAGGGGAACTGGCTGCCGCCCTGGCAGGTGGACGGCGCGTTCCCGTAGGCGGTGATCAGGAAGCCGGTCGCGCTCTGGGGCGGCGGCGTGGTGCCCGACGGCGCCGGTCCGGTCAGCAGCGCGGTCTGCGACACGGTGCCATCGGGGTCGTCCGGGTTATAGGTGAACAGCATCAGCGTGTCCTGCGCGCGATCGCTGTAGACGCGGTAGTCGGCGTCATCCTTCCACGCATACAGCACGCGCGTCGGCAGCGGGTCGAACTGGCCGTTGACCGGCGTCATGAAGGCCGTCATGCCGAAGTTGGTGTTCCAGCGGAACAGCGCATAGCCGTTCGGATTGCCGACCGCGAAACCCGGGATGGACGCGGCCGCGAAAATGGTCGGCCGGGTCGGGGCCGCGGCGGCGCTGTCGTAGGACTGGAAGCTCGGGAAATACGTGAAAGACCACATCTGGAAGAACCCCAGCTGGGTCGGATCGCCCATCGTGGGCGAGGGCGGACCGTTGCCGAACATCATGCGCACGGGCGCGCTCGTGGACGAGTCGAACCACATCCACGTCGCCGCGGGCGGCGACTGGGGGAGGGGCACCGGGACCTTCCACCAGTCCACGGACTGGTCGCTCATCCAGTTGAGCGGGGCCGAGCCGGCGCAGGCGGCATGGGGGGCCTGCGCGCCGTACCAGTCCGTCGGCAGCGACCATCCGAGGTCCACCGGGGACCAGGTCTGGCCGCCGTCGGTGGACAAGGCCGTCGCGTCCTGGGTGATGACGTACCACCACTGGCCGTAGGCGGTGCCGCTGACCTGCGCGGACAGGTAGCTGCCGGGCACGCACAGGATGTCGGCGGTGCAGAGCTGGAAGAAGGGGTTGTCCGGCTGCGGATCGCTGGACAGCGGCGGACTGAACGGATGCAGCAGCACCGTCGCGCTCCAGGCCGCGGACATGGCTGGCGGCGGCCCGTCCACCGGCTGGAAGGCCGGATAGGCCGAGGGCGGCACGGGATCGATCGTCGATGGGGTCATGGGAACCTCCGGTGAAGGAACGGGCGAGGGGGCTGCTGCTGCTGCTGTTGCGGCAGCAGCGACTTCAGGGGCGGGGCCGGCCCGAGGGCCAGGTGGCCGTCCATTTCGCGGGCGGCACGCCGGTGCCCAGCACGGCGAGGTAGACGTCCCAGGTGACCGGGTCGACGGCCATCGCGTGCAGCAGCGTGGTCGACGAGGACGCGGGCAGGGGAACGTCGAAGCGCGTGAAGGGTCTGAGGCCGGACAGACCGGTCAGGTCGACCAGACCGGAAGCGGCCGAAGCAGCGGCGGCGGCGGGCAACGCCGCGGGAGCCGTGGCTGCGCAGTCCATGGGCACGGCGAACAGCGAGACGTTCCCCACACCGCCTCCCGCGCTCGGACTGGCGCCGATGAAGAGCACCTGACGCGCGGGCGAGTCCAGCCTCGGCCCGAAGGCCAGGGCGTAGACGCCGAGTGCTCCGAATCCATCGAGGCTGCCGACCGGTCGTCCCGTCGCGTCGATGACCTGCACGCGATGATTGAGCGCATCCGCGACCCAGAGCCGATCGCAGCGGTCGACCACCGCGGCATGAGGAAGGTTGAACTCCCCGGGTCCGCTGCCGGACCGATCGCCGGGAGCGCTCCAATGGGCCAGCACGCGGCCTGCGGCATCGAGGCGGAGCACGCGGTTGTTGAGCCCGCCGACGTCGCCGTCGGTGACCAGCAACTGGCCCACGGCATTCCAGGCCACGTCGGTGACCTTGTCGAACTGCACCGGATCGAGGCCCGTGCCCTGGGAGTTCTGGCCGCAGGTGCCGAGGGTCGCGACGAGTCGGCCCTCCGGCGTGAAGCGCTTGAGGCAGTGCCCGAACGCGGGCCCGGCGGGCTGAAGCGGCGCAATGTCGGTGATCCAGACCTGGGTCGAGCCGTCCGGGGCCGCATGGATAGCCAGCGAATGCGGATCGCCGAGCGTGCCCGTGGCCGGCCAGGTCGACACAAGGCGGCCATCCGGCGCCCACACGCTGACGACCGGATCGGCGCGCTGCAGCACATGCAGGAAGCCGGTGCGCGGATCGCGCTCGACCCAGCTGACCGTGTCGAAGCGCACCCCCGACGGCTGCGGGAATCCGGGTTCGGCGACATAGACCGGCATGGGCGTCGCGCTGCTTTCCGCAAGGGATCTGGGCGCTGGCGCGGGCGAGACCGCGCAGCCGGAAAGGGCGATGGCCACGAGGAAGGCGGCGGCCACGCAGGACCGGCTCGCGGCGGTTCGACGGGGAATGATCTTCATGGCGGCGTCCTTCCTGGTCGGATCGACGCCGGCATGGTGCGCGGAGCGCGCGGGTGCGGCCATCAGCAGAATGCTGATCTTTGTGGGACCGGCGACGCGCGGACCGGAGGGCGCGAGCCGGGCCCCCAGCGGGGGCCGCTGTCAGCTCACTCGAACACCGGCCGGAAGAACGTGCGCTCGTAGCTCAGGATGCAGCGCGTGTCCTCGGCGTAGCGGAAGGCGGCCTGGCATTCCGGGTCGGCGAGGGACTGCGTCCGATAGGTCTCGTAGGCGGCGAGCGACGGGAAGGAGAAGGACGCGAGCGCGATGTTGTTCGCGCCCTCCGAGGGCAGCAGATAGCCGTGGTGCACGCCGCCGAACTTGCGCACGAGCGGGATCCAGACCTTGGCGTAATGCTCGAACTCCTGGAGCTTGTAGGGGTCGAGGACGTAGCGGAGGTGGCAGGTGATCATGGGGGGTCAGCGAGGAGTAATGACGGATGGAGGGCGATCATGCCTGCAAGTCGACGGGCGGGTTCCTCATCCCGGATCGCGCTGCCCTCGATGCTCCGATCGCCTCTTGATCTGACCGAACTGGCGCTGCCAGGCCGGCTCGTGCACGTGGCGCGACTCGATCTTGCCGACGCGGCCCTCAAGGAAGCCTGGGGGAAATCCATCCGGAGGACCGCGCCGGTCGTCCGACACGCCGCGCTGTGGGGCGACCTGATCACGCGTTCTCCAAAGGCCATGGCCGATCATTTGAAGCAGCAGGCCCAGCGACGGATCGTTCCCGATGCGCGAACCTTGAACGTGCTGCTGCTTCGGCGGGACCTGGCGAATCCCATCGACCTGACCGATGTCGCGAGCAAGGGCGCCGAGATCGATTCGGACTTTCAGACGGTGCAGATCTATTACGTCCCTGGCACCTGATCGACGCAACCTCGCGGACCGAGTCAACATGAGCGACAACGCAGATCCCTACGCGACACCGCGCGCCAATCTGCGCGAGAACGTCAAGACCATGTCGACCATCCTCGCCGGGACGGCGGGGGCGGTCATTGCCGGCTCTCCGTTCTCCGGGATCGGGGCACTGGATCCGGCGACGTTCCGCTTCGCGCTTGCCATTGCCGGGCTGTTGACGGTGGCCGTCTGCCTGTTTCTCGGCTGGAAGGAGCTCACCTTCATGCTGAGGCCGGATCTTCTCGATCCGATCATCCTGCGAGATTCGTACACGGACGAAGCAATCAGGAAGCTCGGCCTCCCTTCTGCGGAAACGGACGAGCTGATCGAGGTGAAGGCCGAGTTCAATCGCTCCCGTGGCGCGCTGCTGCCTGAGAACATCAATTCCTATGAGGCATTCGAGAGCTATCTCGACGGCCAGTGGGTGAAGTTGACCGCGGCAGAAAAGGACGTCGCTCAGAAGACGCTCGATGCCGCTGTCCTTGAATCGCTCCGCAAGCGCTTCGATCAATACGAGCGCAACCTGCAAGACATCGGCTTCTGGGCGACAGTCACCCGGCTGCGAAAGCGGGTGGAGCGAGGGCTCAAGAAAGTTCAGATCCTGGGGGTGGTCAGTCTTCTTGCGCTCCTTGTGTTTGCCTGGGCGGCCAACCCGCCGAAGAAGGACGATGCGTCACTGAAACCGACGGTGATCCAGGCGTTCGTGTCCTGCGCGTCTTGCCCGGCGGGCCAGCCGCCCGTGCAGACCGCCAGAAGGGTGACGTTTCCCAATAATTCCCATGAACTCGATCCCGCGGCATATGCCGTCCTGAACGAAGTGGCGGCAGTCCTTCGGCAGCAGCCTGGCATGGGCGTTCTGCTGCTCGCTCACACGGACATGGTGGCGGGCGACAAGCTCAATCGTGCGCTCGCCGCCAGGCGCGCGGACGCGGTGCGCCGTGCCCTGCAGGCGCAGGGCGGGATCGCAGCGAATCGGATCTTCGCGTCGGAGCTTCCCAAGGCCGCGCTTCCGACCATCACCGGGCCGGAGATCGCGAACGCCGACAACCGGAGCGTGGAGCTGCATGTCGTTCCGCTGCTTCTGCCATCGCGTTGATCGGACCCGCGCCACGGCTTACCGACAAGCGCGGACAAGACCGGCGTCTACGTGCTCACCGCGTTGGTGAATGTCAGCCGATTGCCGAAGGGATCCGTCACCGACACGTCCCTGGAGCCCCACGGCGTGTCCTCCAGTCCGGGCCGCGCATAGCCGTATTGCCGGCCGATCAGTTCCGCGTGGAAGCCTTCGATGTCGTCCGTCCGGATGCGCATCGCCGCGCCGGGGCACGCGTCGCCATGGTGCTCCGTGAGGTGGAGCACGCAGCCGTCCCGCGAGACCTGCAGGTACAGCGGCAGCCCAGGTTCGAAGCGGTGCGTCCAGTCGACCTGGAAGCCCAGGAACTGCACGTAGAACTCGAGGGCCTTGGCTTCGTCGAAGATGCGCAGGATGGGCGTGGTCTGAGCGAATTTCATGCGCGCGATGTTCGTCGAGCGCGCGTGCGCTGCCAAGTGGCTCACGTCGGCGTGTAATCTGCGGCGCCATGAACAAGCTCTACCAATCCCTGCACGACCGTCTTCCGCTGTGGCTGGCCGAATGGCTGGACATCTTCGTCCCGCTGATCGAGGTGGCGGTCATCGGCCTTGGCGCGTGGCTGCTGATGCGCGTGGCGCGGCTCATCTCCCGCCGGCTCACCACCCGCTACGGGTTCCCCGTGAAAGTCGCGTCGCTGTTCCTGCGCAGCATCGGCGTGCTGGTCTACGGTGGCGCCGTGCTGTGGTCGCTGGAACGCCTGGGCGTGTCGGGATCGGTGCTGTGGACCGCGTTCACCGGCTTCGCGGCGGTCGGCGCGGTCGCGTTCTTCGCGGCCTGGAGCGTGCTGTCCAACCTGTTCTGCACGCTGCTGATCTACATCACGCATGCATTCCGGATCGGGGACGTCGTCGAGCTGCTGGAGGCGGGCGACCGGCCCGGCGTGAAGGGCCGGGTGGTCGACATCAACCTCGTCTACACCACGCTGCTGGAGAGCGGCGACGCCCAGAACGGCACGATGCTGCAGCTGCCGAACAGCCTGTTCTTCCAGCGGGCGCTGAGGCGCTGGAATGGCACGTCGGCGGAAGTCGCCCTCATGAAAGTGCCTTCGCCAGAATCGGCAGGCTGATGTCCATCCGGTAGTCGACGGCCGTGTGGTTGTCGTCGAACTCTTCATAGACGTGGTTCACGCCCATCGCGTCCAGCCGCTTGTGCATGCGGCGGGCGCCATAGACCAGGTTGTACTGGTCGATGTCTCCGCAGTCGATGTAGAGCGCCTTGAGCGCGCTCAGGCCGCGGCCATGCGATTCGACCAGCGTCAGCGGGTCCCAGGCCAGCCAGTGGTCCCAGCGGTCCGGGATCAACTCGCAGGTGTCGGCAGTCACCGGCAGCCGGACGCCGTAGGGCGCCGAGGGATCGGGGTCGAAGCTCGCGGCCTGGGCGAACATCATCAGGATGTGGACGTCGCTGTCCTTGGGCTTCTTCGCGGCCCAGAAGGCGTCCACCCATCGGCCGATGTCCGGCTCCTTGGCCAGCGCGCGCAGCACCGGGACGAACTCGTGGCGATAGAGCAGTTCGAAGCCCATGTCGCCGGAATGCACGGCCGCCGCGGCCCAGAAGTCCGGATGCAGCAGGGCATGGACCATGGCGCCGTATCCGCCGCTGGACTTGCCGAACAGGCCGCGCCGACCGCTGCCGCCGCAGTGGAAACGCGACTCGACGAAGCTCACCACCTCGTCGCGGAGGAAATCGTCCCAGCGGCCCATGGCGACCGAGTTGACGTACTGGTTGCCGCCCAGCCGGGTGAAGCAGTCCGGGAAGGCGACGACCACCGGCGGCATCTCGCCGGCGGCGATCAGCCGGTCCAGGCGCTCGGGCACGTTCTCGCCGAAGTTCTTCCAGTTCGTGTGCACCGGGCCGCCGGCGGTGAAGCCCACGATGTCCACGAGCAGAGGCAGGCCGCGGCCGTCATGGCCGTGCGGGATGTAGACGTCGACGAGGCGTCGGGTGGGGGCGCCGACCAGGTTGCCGGCGAGCACCTCGCTGTCGAGGGTCAGGCGATGGACGGTGCCGGCGGGGGTGTCGGGATGTCGGTGCATGGGGCTCCAATGCTGGCGGTGTTCCGCGGTGTTCGGAACTCGGCAGATTCAACTTCTCGGTGCGCTGCCGTACCGAATTGATTCGAGGGTTGGCGCAGGCTAGCGCAAAGGCTGGCAGTGGCCCATTGCCAGATCCCCTACACAAAGGCGCTCAACCATGTACGCAGCCATTTTGGTTCCCTTGGATGGCAGCCGGACCGCACTGCGCGGATTGCGCGAGGCGATGGTCGTCGCACAGGCGATGGGCTCGCGGATCACGCTGCTGCACGTGCTCGACACCTACCCGAACTTCGGCGCCCACCGCCCCGACGGACGAGCGAGTCATGAGCTCGAGTCCAGGAGAGCGTCCGCGCGCGACATGCTCGCCACGGCCGCCATGGAACTTCAGGATCGAGGCTTGGCGGTGACCATGCGCATCCGGGAGTCCTTCGATGAACATGCGGCCAGCGGGATCATCCGGGATGCCAACGAGCACCGCGTCGACCTGATCGCGATGGGCACGCATGGACGCCGCGGCATCACCAAGCTCGTCCTCGGCAGCGATGCTGCCCTGGTCCTTCGAGACAGCCCCGTCCCCGTCCTGCTTGTCGGACCGCCTCCAGGAGACGCATGACCGGCGAGGGGGACGTCACCGCACCGTTCCCGATGCCTCTTGTGCCTACGCTGGGGTCCTCGATGCGGCCGATCGCTCCAAAGACCGGCTGCCCCTGTCACTGACTGGACGGATGCACGCCGATGCGCCAGGCACTCACCCTGGCATTCACCCAGGGCTTCTGGTGCGCAGCCCCAAGCTGCCCTTCGTCCAGAGTCGCGCCGCGACGCCGCTGATGGCTCGGCTACGGCCCGCTGGTCACGGACTTCAGCGACTTCTTCGAATCCTTGTTCGGCAGAAGCGGGCACCGGGGCTTCGACGGCGCCGACGGCATGTCGCGTGGCGCTGCCGCGCGTGGACCGGTGCAGGGCCGCGACCACCACGCCAAGGTGGCCATCGGGCTGCAGGACGCCTACCGCGGCGCGCAGCGCATGATCTCGCTGCGGATGCCGGTGGTCGACGCCACGGGGCGGACCGTGATGCAGGCGCGGCAGCTGGAAGTCAGCATGCCGAAGGGCGTCCGCGACGGCCAGCATCTGCGGCTGGCGGGTCAGGGCGCCGCCGGCCACGCCGGCGCACCGAACGGCGACCTGTACCTGGAGATCCAGATCCTGCCTCACCCGCTGTTCCGGCTGGATGGGGGTGACCTGTATTTCGATCTCCCGGTCGCGCCCTGGGAGGCCGCGCTGGGTGCGACGGTCACGGCACCGACGCCCGACGGCAGCGTGCAGCTGAGCGTTCCGCCCGGCTCCTTGCAGGGGCGCAAGCTGCGGCTGAAGGGCAAGGGACTGCCAGGCAAGGTGCCGGGCGACCTCTACGCGGTGCTCACCATCGCGCTGCCCCCGTCGGTCTCCGACGCCGACAAGGAGGCCTACAAAGCATTCGCGCTCAGATTCGCCGCCTATCAGCCGCGCGCCGCCATGGAGGCTCTGAACCATGACTGACCCGCACATCATCACGACGGCGACGGTCGTTGTTGAAGAGCAGGTGTCGTTCACGCTGGTCTCGCTGTGCCGTGCGAGTGGCGCCGACGCCGGACAAGTCCACGCACTGGTGGACGAAGGCCTGTTATTGCCGCAAGGGCAGGGACCGGAAGCGTGGCAGTTTGGCGGGGACGCCTTGCCGCGGACACGACGCGCGCTGCGGCTGGCGGGGGACTTCGAGCTGAGCCTGTCCGGCGTGGCCCTGGTGCTGGATCTGCTCGCCGAGATCGATCGCCTGCGGGCCGGGGGGTGACGTCCATGATGGCGACCCCATGGCGCAAGACGCCGTGGCGGCACGGGCACGCATGACCGAGGCCATGTCGTGCGTCAGCGAACAGACGACCAGGCGCGCATGCGGGCACAGTCGCAGCGGATCACCTCCACGGAAAACGCGCGCGTCATGTCCAGTCAAATCAACGCCCGCGCCGGCCAGGCGGCATCTGCGTCGGACCTCATCGATGTGGCCCGGCTCGTCGCGGCCTACCACGCCGACCGGCCCGACCCGTCGGTCCCCGGGCAGCGGGTCGCCTTCGGCACCTCGGGCCACCGCGGCTCGGCCTTCGACGGCTCGTTCAACGAGTGGCATGTCTGGGCCATCACTCAGGCGATCTGCGATCAGCGGCAACGCCTGGGCATCAGCGGCCCGTTGTTCCTCGGCGTGGACACCCACGCGCTGTCGGCGCCGGCCTGCGCCAGTGCGCTGGAAGTCCTGGCGGCCAACGAGGTCGACGTGATGCTGGCGCCGGACGGGGAATTCACGCCGACCCCGGCGATCTCGCACGCCATCGTCAACCACAACCGTTCAGGGGGCAGGGGACGCGCCGACGGCATCGTGATGACGCCGTCCCACAATCCGCCGCGGGAAGGGGGCTACAAGTACAACCCACCGCATGGCGGACCGGCCGGCGACGAGGTCACGAGCGCCATTCAGAAGGCCGCCAACGCCTACCTCGAATCGAGTCTGCAGGGCGTTCGTCGCATGACGCTGGCGCAGGCGCTGAGCGCGCCGACGACGCATCGCCACGACTATCGAAGCCACTACGTGGCCGAACTCGATCAGGTGATCGATCTGGCGGCGATTCGAGCCGCCGGGCTGCGCATCGGCGTCGATCCGATGGGGGGCGCCGGCGTTCACTACTGGGCGGCCATCGCCGATCACTGGCGGATCGATCTGGACGTGCTCAACGAGTCCGTCGATCCCACCTTCCGTTTCATGACGCTGGATTGGGACGGGCAGATTCGCATGGATCCGTCGTCGGCCTACGCGATGGCGCGATGGGCGGCGCTGAAGGACGACTATGACGTCGCCTTCGCCTGCGACACCGACCACGACCGGCACGGCATCGTCACGCCGACCCACGGCTTGCTGCCGCCCAACCACTACCTGTGCGTGGCCATCGACTACCTGTTCCGCCAGCGGTCGTCGTGGGGGCCGCAAGCCGCCATCGGCAAGACGGTCGTCAGCACGGCCCTGATCGACCGGGTCGCCGCCCGCCTGAATCGCCGCGTGATCGAGGTGCCCGTGGGCTTCAAATGGTTCGCGACCGGATTGCTGGACGGCAGCCTGGGCTTCGCGGGCGAGGAGAGCGCGGGCGCGAGCTTCGTCCGCCGTGACGGCTCGGCGTGGACGACGGACAAGGACGGCATCACGGCCGCGCTGCTGTCGGCGGAGATCACGGCCACGACGGGCAAAGATCCTGGGGTGCTGTACGCCGAGCTGGCCGCCCAGTTGGGCGACCCCGCGGCGCGCCTGACGGCCGCCGCCGCGACGCCGGCGCAGAAACGCCGCCTGGCTGCGTTGACACCGCAACACATCACGTCCACCGAATTGGCCGGGGAGCGGATCGACGCGGTCCTCACCCAGGCCCCAGGCAACGGCGCTGCCATCGGCGGCATCAAGGTCCAAGCGGCCGGGGGCTGGTTTGCGGCGCGGCCGTCGGGCACGGAAGCGCTCTACAAGATCTACGCGGAGAGCTTCCGAAGCCCGGCGCATCTGCAGTCGATCGTGCAGGAAGCCCAGGCCATGGTGGACGTCGCGATCGGTCCGAACTGAGGAGTCCCCAATGCCTTCGCTCAAGTCCATCTTGCTTCATCTCGACGGCGCATCGCGCTGCGTGGATCGCATCCAGGTCGCGGCGATGTTGGCCGAGACCTTCGAGGCGGATGTCAGCGGCGTGTACGCCGTGACCCCGTCGATCTTCCGTTATCCCATAGCCCTGGAGGGCGGGGCGATGGTGGCCGGCGACCTGGCGGACCTGGACGACCAGAGTCGCAGCGAGGCCCATGCCGTGTTCAAGGCGGCAAGCGCCGGCCATCGGCGGCTGTCATGGGGTGGGGACATGTCCGGCGATGCGCTGGGCAGCTTCACCCGTCGCGCCTTGTATTGCGACCTGATGGTGCTGGGACAGCGGGATCCCTCCGATCCGGCATCGTCCGACACGCCGCCGGAGTTCCTCGCCGATCTCCTGGCCCAGAGCGGCAAGCCAGCCCTCGTGATTCCGCGCGCGGGCGCCATCCGGCCGATTGGACAGACGGTGCTGATCGCGTGGAAGGCGACGCGCGAAGCGGCGCATGCCGTGGCCGCGGCGCTTCCGTTGCTCGCACGTGCCGGCCAGGTTCATGCGGTGTGCGCTTCCGAATCGGCGGCGAGCGAGCTGCGAGCCCTTTGCCATCACCTGGAGATGCACGGCATCAAGCTCGCCTGCCACCCATTGGGCGAGATCGACGGCAATGCCGGTGAGCAACTGCTGTCGTTTGCCGACGAGCTCGGCGCAGACCTGCTCGTGATGGGCTGTTACGGGCACAGCCGTGCCCGCGAATGGGTGCTGGGCGGCGTCTCGCGCACGGTGCTTCAGTCGATGACCTTGCCGGTGCTGATGACGCATTGACCGCCTGCCGGACTCTCGCTCGTCTCGGCAACGGCGCCGTCAAGGCGAGTGCGCGTGTGACGCGCGTGTGATGCACCTCAGACCTGTGGTGGGGCGAGCGACTGCGCCTACGGTCGATGCGGCATCTATGGCGCCCGTGATGGCGCTCATCGAGAAGGCGGCGACGCTTCTCCCGCGCGGTCTCTCGGGGCGCCACGTGGGCGGTGGGCCGGCGCGATCGCAGGAGAGTGTTGACGCGAAATGGTCCATTGAAGGGGCGCTTCTTGCCGGACAGCATGAAGCTCACAAGGCTTGAGTGATCGGTTTATGGACAGTCACATAATGCACATTGTCAGACTTGCGCATTGGTCAGCCAGGGCCACCATCGCGAAACAGACGGCGCTGACGGAAGTAAGCGTGATCGCCGCTCCGCCATGAACTGCGTTTCCCAACGCACTCAGAAGGCGCTCTCCCAGAGGTGTGTTGGCGTGTTTTTCCAGTAGTGCGTCGTGGATGACCTGGTCGACGTCGATGCCCGCCAAGCTCGCCATGAGGGCCCGGTATTCGATGCCGCAACTCGCCTGTCCATGGCGCCAATTGCTGACCTTCGTGCGCGCCACTCCTAGCGCGTTTGCCAACTTGTAGTCGCTTCCTGCCACGGTCGATGCTCGGTCGATCAGTTCGGTCAATTGCATTAGTAACCTCCAGCGTTTACGATGCTCTCACGTATCCCGTAGCGGTTACGTGCTCTCTAGAGGGAATCATACGTCGAGCGATCGGCGAGGCCCCGGGGGCGGATCAGGGAGGTCCGGATTGACGCGGCGCCTTGGCTATGCCGGGGTCAGGTCTTGCGTACCCCTTGATCACTTCATCCACATGCCCGGCTTGCGAGCCTGGGCGCACTCGGAGTGACCATGCAAAGCATCATCCAGATCCTCAAGCTCAACGAGCCGAAGACCGGCATCAGCCAGAAGACCCAGAAGGCCTACGACATGCAGGACGCTGAGTGCCTGCTGCTCAACGACGACGGTTCCGTCGATCAGGTCGGCGTCCTGCAGGTGCCGAAGTCGCTGCGTGAGAAGGTCAAGCCCGGCACGTTCACCGCGACGTTCGCGCTGCACGCCAACTTCGCGTCTCGCCGTATCGAGGCCGTGCTGACCGGGCTGGTCGAGATCCCGCAGACGCCTGCTCGTACCCCGAAGCCCGTGGCGGCCGGAGCATGAGCGCCGACGCGTTGTTCCTCACGGACCAAGCCATGTTCTGGCTTGAGCGGGCACGCTGTGGCTCGCTTCAGGCAGGTTCCGTCGCGTTCTGGGAGCGACGTTGCCGTGGGCTTGCTGCGCGCCTCATTGGCGCTGGCTGCTGATCGTGGCTGTCTGCGCTGTCCAAGGCGCTTCCGGGGTCGAGCTGACCAGCTTGGCCCCTGGCGCTGCATGCGCGGGTGTCGTGCTTTTGCAGCCTGGGGACGTGCCGCCGAATCCGTTGGTTCTCACGTATGAGCAAGGCGCCTATGTGTCGGCGGCGGTGATGGGCGTGTGGATGTGCGCTTGGGGCTTTCGCGCGCTGTTCAGCGTGCTCAACACAAGGGATTCGGACGACTAGTCCGTGCGCGAGCTCTTCGACGCCGATAGGTGGGCTCGTATCAATGTTTCGGCTGGAGTCAATGAGATGAACAAGCAAGTTCTGCGCGGCCTGATGGTGGCCGGTGTCCTGGGTGCGGCCGGTGTCGCGCACGCTGCCGCCGGTGATCCGGACATCAGTCCGGTCACAGCCGCTGGCGCTTCGGTCGCAATCGTCGGCGCTGCCGTGTTCGCCGTGAAGGTGGGCACGCGCGTCTGGAAGTGGATGGCCGGGGCGCTGTGAGCGTTCCTGTCTGAAGCGGGCCCCTCACGGGGCCTTTTTCGTTTCTGGGGGCGGTATGGGTATTTACCTTGTTATTGCACTGCTGGGGGGCTTATGGATATTGTTGAGGGATTAACCCGGGCTGTTCTCGCTATTTACTGTCTTATTTCATTGCTGGGGGCATTATGGATGTTGCTGCGCGATTGATGCGTGTCTACGTCGTAGTTTGTCTGTTTTTTTGTGCCAACTCAGTATTTGCATTTGGGTCGGTTGACAAAGGTCCGCAGCCGGAAAAAGTTTATTACTCGTTTTCATCCGGTACGTGGAATGTTCCGGATCAAGGTGAGTACGTTGATATCAGTGCCGCTTGCGCAGCCGGCGCCGGTTTTATCGCTCAGAAAACGGAGAATTCCGTGAAGTCTGCTGGAGCAAATGGCGAGACGTGTTTGTACGACGTTTGCAGTAAGAGTGGCTCGTGCGGTCGGTCGTCGGGTTCTGCTAATCGGCATGTTAGGGCGCCCGTGATTGGTTGCCCGGATGGGTCAGTTAATTCGCCGGATGGCTCGTGTGAGTGCACTATGGGCAATAAGCCCTCTAGCGGGTCTTGTATTCCATATAACTGCCCTGCCAAGGGTGGCTATCAGGCGGTGACGCAGCCAGACGTCAAGATGGGAAATGCCGGTGACAGTTTTTGCGATGGTGGCTGTTCGTTTACCCCTAGTCAGTGGAAGGTCGGAGCAGATGGGCAAATTTGGGGCGTATGGCCATTTAAATCGGCTGGTAGTCAGTGTGGTGGCAAGCCGCAGTCGAATGGTGCGGCAAGTGGCAGTGATGGTCTGCCTCCAGCTCCGGTGGCTTGTAGCGCCAATCAATGCCCAGGTCAGGTGAACGGCGTCGATGTATGTGTTCCGTGTGCGTCGAATAAGACGCCGGGTCCAAGTACTGCTGCCAGTGGTTCGCAACCTGGTGACCCACCGACTAATCCGCAAGATCCTGAGAGTGCGGTAAAGGGCAGTACTCAAGAGACGACATGTATTGGCGCTGTCTGCACTACGGTGACCAAATATACCGACGGGCATGGGAATGAGGTTGGCAGTAAGACTGAAGAACAGCCGCGCGATGACTATTGCGCCAAAAATCCTTCTTCCGCGCAGTGCAAGAAATCCTCGTTTGGTGGCGCTTGTGAAGGCGGATTCAACTGTGAAGGTGATGCTGTTCAATGCGCGTTAGCCCGTGAGGTCTATACCCGGAACTGCCAGTGGTTCAAGGATCCGCCTACTGTCATGCAAAACGCTGGCGAGGCGGCTATCGCTGGTGGCGACCGTCCTCCCGATCACCCGGGAGGCTCGCCGCAGGAGTCGACGTTGTCCCTTGCAAGCCAGTTGGATCAGATGGATCGCCTGGGCCAAGGTTGCCCGTCTGATGTGACGGTTTCGGTGATGGGGCAGCAGGCGGTATTGCCGTTTTCCCAGATGTGCACTTCGTTGAATATGGTTGGACAGCTCGCGGTCGCTATTTGCTTGCTCTGGGCTGGGATTATCGTTTTTAAGGATTAAGCCATGCCAGTGTTTATCGTTGCGCTCATCGGCGCTCTTGTCAGTGCTGCCGGTACGCTCGTCGGTCGTGTGCTGATTTCGCTGGGTATCGGTTACTTTTCCTACAGAGGCATCGATACGTCTATTGCTTGGATTCGTGATCAGGCGTTGGTACGAATTAGCAATATCGATCCTAATGCGCTTCGCGTCGTGTCCAGTCTGCGTATTGGTCAGTGTGTGAGCATCGTCTGCTCGGCATTGGTCGTGCGTTGGACATTACGCGGCATGGTCGGCGGTGTCGTGAAAAAGATGGGGCTGAAGTAATGGCAATCACTCTTGTGACGGGTATCCCTGGGCATGGGAAAACGCAGTGGACTCTGTGGAAGACGGTCCGCGATACGAAGTCGGAGCCACGCGCTGTGTTTCACAACGGCATCAAAGACCTGAATATTCCAGGCTGGCAAATCTGGGACGAAGAGAAATGGCAGCAACTTCCCGCAGGTGCCTTGTTCGTTGTGGACGAGGCCCAGAAGAAGATGGGCGTGTTTGGGCGGGGGCAGGTTCCGCAGTGGGTTAAGGATCTGGCAGAGCATCGTCATTTGGGCCTTGACCTGGTGCTAATTACTCAAAGCCCGATGCTGATCGACTCGTTCGTTCGCTCGCTCGTTGATCGGCATTTCCACGTCGTGCGGAAGTTTGGCACGTGGTACACGACGATCCATGAATTCGCTACTGGTTGTCGAGATAACGTTTTGAAGAGTCGTGCCGGATCAATCCGACACTCTTGGCGTTTTCAGAAGGAAGTATTTAGCTGGTACACCAGTGCTGAAAAGCATACGGTGCAGCGCCGCATACCCTTACGGGTGATGATGATTCCTGTCCTGATTGCTGCTTTCGCGATTTGCTCGTATTTGGCGTATTTGCGGCTCAACCCCGATTCCGCGCGCGCTCACGTCGCTGCTGCGGCCGGTGCTCCGGCTACTGGTCCACACGGTGAGATTCAGTCAGGTCGTGCAGCTGACGGTCGTGGGGCCGGTCCGATGACCACGATGGAGTACGCCTTGGCTTATCAGGCGCGGGTGAATGGTCTTCCGCATACCGCGCCGATCTATGACGACGTGACCAAGCCGGTTCAGGCGCCCTACCCTGCGGCGTGTGTCGCGATGCGAGGGGAATGTCGGTGCTATAGCCAGCAGGGCACTCGGCTTGATGTGCCTGGGCAGATCTGCACCCAGATCGTTGCCGGTGGCTTCTTCGTCGCTTGGGACAAGCCGATCGCTCAGGCGGTACCTGTTGCTGCATCGGCGCCGTCTGGGGCGGGCAGTCAGCAGGTGGTCGCGCAGGCCGGGAGTCTTGGTGGGACGGTGGTGCCAGTCTTCACGAGCCCGGTGCCGGAGATTGCGCCGGATCTCGGTGCGCCTCCGAGGGTGCGTCCTCAGCCGCGGGGCGCGGGCTCGTGACCTCTAGACCTTGGGCTCTCGAGATGTGCTCGAGTAGTTGTTGCGCCCTGCGGCACAAGCCGGCGACGAAGGGGCCCCGCTTGCGGGGACAGGAGCGAACAGGGTGCTTGCTCGTTGGCGGCCTCGCGCGGACCCGCGAGCAAGCGCAGCGTCGCGGGGCGGCGCGAAGCGCCGCTAGATTTATTCCTAGGACACTTCAGAACACAGGGGTGCAGATGCCTGATTCCATCGATGTTCCGACCGGTTCCTTTCCTGCTGGGGTACCGCTGATGGTCTGCGTTGAGTGCTGCGGTCAAGGGTTCTTTCCGGTGATCAATCCGGCCCCAGGTGATCCGCACGCTACGGAGTGCTGGGAGTGTGGCGGCCTGGGATGGGTCGCGCTGCCCCAGGATGAGCCCAGGGGCGTGTAAATGGCTGCGCAGAGGCGCTGGGTGCAGCCTGACCTTTTTGGAGGCCCTGACGTCGATCTACGTGATCTGAATCGGAAAAAGAAAGCCCCCGCGACTGTTACCAGCAGTCCGGGGGCAGGGACTAACACTCAACGCAGGAGTGCAAGTGAGAAGGCTTATAGACGGAATCCTGTACGAGGGCAAGCGAAGCGATGAACACGTGATGCGCGTTCACCACTTGGGGAACGGGCACAAGGAAGCTGTGATCACGCGGCAGGTCGTCTGGGAAGAGATGCGCCGGGCGACCATCGATGAGTTGGAGATGTGGGCGCGTGAGCGCGAGGAGTCCGAGGAGGAGCGTCGGCAGGCCAATCTGCTGCGGGCAGCTCGCCGGGCGAAAACACAGGTGCGTCGACGGGTGAAGGCCCTTGGGCTTGATGCCCTTCTGACCCTGACCTACCGTGAGAACCAGCAAGACCTGACCCTCTGCAAGCAGCACATGAAAGAGTTCGTGCGCAGGATGCGTCGGCTGCTTCCTGGCTTTGTGTACGTCGCAGCCTTCGAGCGTCAGAGGCGGGGTGCGTGGCACGTCCACATGGCTATCCATCGCCTTCCGCAGGCCCTTCCCTACGCTGGGGTCAAGGTGAAATCGTTCAATGTTGTTCGGGCGGTCTGGCGCGCCGTGGTGGGAGACCTCGGCGGCAATATCGATCAGCAGCGCCGGAAGCGTTGGTCGCAGCAGTCAAGCGGCAAGCTCGCGGCCTATCTGAGCAAGTACATGCTGAAGGCGTTCGCTGAGGGGGATGACTGGTCGAATCGCTATAGCGGAAGTGCGGGGATCGTGCTGCCCAAGCCGGAGGTGGTGTGGTTCAAGTCGTATTCGATGGCCGACCTGATTGCGCTCGCCTACGGCGAGGCCGCTGACGGCCCTGTGGAGTGCATGACCTGGCTGTCCGGCTTTGGCGATACGTTCTTCCTCTCCACGGAGGGGCCGCCTTTGCACTGAGGGAGAATCGGTGCCAAAGGGGGATGCGATGTTCCAACAAGATCGCGGCGCGCCGCTTTGGGTCCATGTTGCGGGTGGTGTCGCTGTCGGTGTTGTCGTCGCCGGTTTCGCGCTTTATTTGCTATGGGTTTGGCATACGGGCGTTGCACTTGAGCAGGCGTCTAGTGAGTGGCAGAGGGCGACGTCGAAGGTTTCGCGTGATCGCCCCGTAGTGCGGCCCGTGCCTCTTGCGGCTAGTGCTGCTGTCCCTCGAGCGACAACGCGTTGCCCTCCTTCGTATGCGGTGGGTGTGCTGAATGGTGCTGCGGTCTGCGTTTCGCCGTCCGGTCAAGTGGTCGACGTCTCGAAGTAGGCAGAAAAAAGCCGACTGGGGAAGTCGGCTATTGGGGTCAGGTGTTGCTAGGGATATACACCACTAGCGTGCGAAGAGCGTGCGCCAACGTCTCGCGCTGCACATTGTCAGTCTTATGGATGCATCGACCGGCTGCAACTGCTGCGCGCCTCGACCTCTTTCGGCAGAGCTTGGCGGGTGCCGGACGCGTCGCCGACGCAGCAACAATTCAGAGCGCCCTGAGGTAGCTTCCGCGACAGGACACGATTCGGAGACCCGCCCCAATGATCGAGACCTTCCAACGCCGCCTCCCCAACGGGATCACCTTGAGCTGCCGCGCCGCTGGCGAGCCTGGCCGGCCGCTGTTGGTGTTCCTCCACGGCTTTCCTGAAGCGGCCTTCATCTGGGACGAGCTGCTGACGTTCTTCGCCGATCCGGCGCACGGTGGCTACCGCTGCGTCGCGCCGAACCTGCGCGGCTTCGAGCGTTCCAGCGCACCGACAGACGTCGCCGCCTACAAGGCGCAGCTGATGGTGCAGGACATCCAGCAGCTCGTCGCCACCGAACGCGAAGACGGCACGATGACCGCGCTGGTGGCGCACGACTGGGGCGGCGCCTTCGCCTGGGGCTACGCCAACGCCTTCCCGGACCAGATCGGCAAGCTGGTCATCATCAATTCGCCGCACGCAGGCACCTTGTCCCGCGAGCTGCGCAACAACGAGGCGCAGCGCGAGGCCAGCGCGTACATGAACTTCCTCGCCCGGCCCGATGCGGAGGCGCTGCTCGCGGAGGACGACTTCCAGCGCCTGTGGACCTTCTTCACCCACATGAAGGCCGGCTCCGACGGCTTCGGATGGCTCACCGACGACCTCAAGCAGCAGTATCGCGAGGTGTGGCGCGCCGGTCTCACCGGCGCCTGCAACCTCTATCGCGTGACGCCGATGAAGCCGCCGCTGCCCGGCCAGAGCATCGACGGCATCCCGGTGCTGCCGCCCGATCGGCTCATGGTGACCATGCCGACCCTGGTGTTCTGGGCGCTCGACGACACCGCGCTGCTGCCCGGGCTGCTCGACGGTCTCGAGGACTACGTCCCGCGGATGGAGGTGCTCAAGGTGCCCGGCGCCACGCACTGGATCGTCCATGAACAGCCGCAGCTGATCGCCAGCGAGATCGAGCGCTTCCTGCAGCGCTCGACCTGAGCGCCCTCCTTCGCACGAGCTCGAGCGCCTTCATCCCTGCTTGAACCGCGCCGCATACCCCTGCGCCTTGAACTGCTCGATCACGTGATCGACGAACACCCGCACCTTGGCC
Source organism: Roseateles sp. GW821-FHT09G09 (assembly GCF_059415965.1). Lineage (NCBI taxonomy): Bacteria > Pseudomonadati > Pseudomonadota > Betaproteobacteria > Burkholderiales > Sphaerotilaceae > Roseateles > Roseateles sp. GW821-FHT09G09. The sequence continues at coordinate 49,168 of NZ_JBWKOG010000012.1, forward strand.
GGCACCAGCCGGCGGCTCGTGTAGTAGATCGCCAGCGGCAGCGCCTCGGCGTACCAGGCCGGCAGCACGCGCACCAGCTCGCCGCGCTCCAGGAACGGCCAGGCATGCGGCATCGGCAGCATCGCGATGCCCATGCCGCTGGCCGCCGCACGAGCCATCGCTTCCGGATCGTCCAGCACCATCACCGGCCGAACGCTGGCGACTTCCTCCTGGCCCGCGTTGTTCTTCAAGGTCCACGGCACCAGCCGACCTGACCCCAACGACCGCCGCAGCAGCCCCCGATGACGCGCCAAATCGCCCGGCTGCTTCGGCACCGGATTGGCCGCCAGATACGCCGGCGACGCCGCGAGCACGATCCGCAGCCGCGCCAGCTCGCGCGCGATGAGCGCGTCCGTCAATTCGATGCCGCCACCGATGGCGACGTCGAAACCCTCGGCCACCAGGTCGACCTGGCGGTTGTCGAAATGCAGGTCCGGCACGACGTCCGGATAGCGCCGCACGAACGCTTCCATCATCGGCACGAAGTACTCGCGGCCCACCGTGTGGGCCAACGCGACCTTCAAGGTCCCCGCCGGCTTGCCCGCGCCCTGCCTCAGGTCCGTCAACGCGTCGCCGATCTCGCTCCACGGTCGTCGCACCTGGGCGTACAGGCGCTCGCCGTCGGTCGTCAGCGCCAGGTTGCGCGTGCTGCGCTGGAACAGCCGCACGCCCAGCTTCGCCTCGAACTGCGCGACGCTCTTGCTGACCGCCGCCGGCGTCAGGCCAAGCCGTCGCGCCGCCGCGGAAAAGCTGCCCTCGTCGGCGGCGGCGATGAAGGCGTCGAGGGTGCTGCTCAGTTCGGTCGACATGTCCCCAGCTTATACCAACGGTTGAAACTGAACACGCCGCTTTCCAACTACCGCAATCAGGTGCTGACGACCATAGTTCATCCCATCAACCACCCCTCCTCGAAAGGAAACGTCATGAGCACCACCACCAACACCGCCGCCAAGACCACCACCAACGGCGTCCTCGCCGGCAAGGTCGCCTTCATCCACGGCGGTTCGCGCGGCATCGGCGCGGCCTCCGCCCGCCGCCTTGCCCGCGACGGCGCAACCGTCGCCGTCGGCTACGCCTCGTCGGCGATTGCCGCCGAAGCGCTGGTCGAGGAAATCAAGGCGGCCGGCGGCCAGGCCATCGCCGTCAAGGCGGACGCCACCGACGCCGCCGCCCTCACCCGCGCCATCGACGGCGTCGCCGACCGCTTCGGCCGTCTGGACATCCTGGTCAACAGCGCCGGCGTGCTCGCCGTGGCGCCGCTGGACCAGTTCACGCTGGAGGACTTCGACCGCACCGTCGCCGTCAACGTGCGATCGGTCTTCGTCGCGTCGCAGGCCGCGGCCAAGCACATGCGCGAGGGCGGCCGCATCATCAACATCGGCAGCACCAACGCCCAGCGCATGCCCTTCGCCGGCGGCGCGGTCTACGCGATGAGCAAGTCCGCGCTGGTCGGTCTGGTGAAGGGTCTGGCGCGTGACCTCGGCCCGCGCGGCATCACCGTCAACAACGTGGCCCCCGGCCCGGTCGACACCGACATGAACCCGGCCGACACCGACTTCGCCGCCGGCCTGCACGGCCTGATGGCCCTGCCGCGCCACGGCAAGGCGGAAGAGATCGCCGCGATGGTGGCCTACCTGGCGGGCCCGGAAGCGGCCTTCGTCACCGGCGCCGACCTGCTGATCGACGGCGGCTTCGCGGCCTGAAACGCCGCGCCGAAACGCCGCGCTGAAACCACGGCCGGGACCGGCGACGGTCCCGGCAGCGCCGATCGCAGGCGGCTCAGGAAAAGCGCCCGCCATGCTCCGCATTCCTCCGATGGCGTGCCCGTGCGTGGGCCGGATCATGCGCCGGATGAAGGCACCCCACCGAAGAGAGCCGTCGCCGCTGCCGCGGACGGCGGCCGCCCAACGTTCCGAAGACTCGACCGCGGGATCGTCGTCGACGCTCGCGGCGCTCATCGGTGAAAGTCCCCGCCTGATCGCACAACGTCGCGCCATGGCCGCCCTGCTGAAGTCGCCGGCCGGACCTTCGCCTGCGCCAGAGGCGACAGCGCCGATCCAGCGACGCCTGGTCAACAAGAACAGACAGGTCAGCCCAGATGCCGTGTCGGTCTGGTACTCGGAACAGATCGGCACACTGGGCGAGCGTGTCCCGGAAGAGGCCATGGAGAACCTTCGCCTGATCGCCGCTTCCGACGCGATCAATGTCGATCTGGGTCCCATCCTGCGGGCCAGCGACCACGAGGCTGCCTTGATGCGGCTTCTTCGGGAGATGCCGATGCTCGCGGCGCGCCGGAGCGAAGAACGCGCCATGGTCGGTCGGCGCAGGCCCGACACCCCGGCCCCCGACGTGGCGCCATTCGTCGACCCGGCGTTTCGTACCGAGATCGCGGACAAGGAGATCCGCGATGTCCGCGTCGCCTTCCAGGTGACAAAAATGCGCAACCTGCCCGGCATCCAGGGCTCCGGCCTACAGGCCAATCGCGGCGGACAACGGATCGGTCTGTCGCAGAACTCCGAACAGAAGGACTCCCTGTTCGAAGACTCCAAGGCCCATTCGAAGGGAAAGGTGACCGTCGGCACCGGCAGCCGCACGATCGACAACTACCGCGCCAAGGGCGAGCAGTGGCAGCTGAAGATCGAGAAGTCGCTGCGGGCCCTGATGGCCTCTGCGCCGGACAGCGCCCAGGCTTACGAGGCATGGCAGGACCTCAAGCGGTATCCATGGCTGGACGATGGTCGACTCGACGCCTTCTTCGATCTCGATTTCTACACGGCACAGGTCGGGCCGCGGAATGCGGTGCTTGGCAAACTGCTCATCGCCAACGCATTGAATCGGCCGGTGATTCTGCGGATCAGTCACTTCGGACCCAGGGAATGGACGATCGATCCCGACGACAAGGCTGGCTTCCAGACGACGCAGGATTTCGGTCAGGAGAGCCTGGAGGTCCTGCTCGACTTCAATTGGCTGCCCATCCGCGGATTCAACGGGGGCGACGTGCAGACACTGCTCAGCCTGGAGAACGTCGCCCTGGACGAGGCACTCAACGTCGCGCTGCCGCAAGGGGCGTTCAAGATGCCAAAAGGGCAGAAAGCCTCCAAGGCGCCAGACGATGCCGTGCCCCTGCCCGCCGCCTCGTCGGACGGCCGGGTCGCGCCCCGCGACTGGTGGCCCTACCTGTATGCCCTGGCCGCCAGCAACCAGCGCGGCAACAGGCTCGCCGCGCTCATCGTCCGCGACATCGACGCGCATCCGGAGGCGGAGTCTGCAATCCTTGGCCGGCTGAGACTGAACGCGGCCGGGGGCATCACCGGGTATCACTAGCGTTCTTTGCACGCGCGACGCCGGAGCGACATCACTTCAGTCCGAGTCTCCCGAGCTTCTTGATCAGCCCCGCCCGGGAGATCCCCAGCCGCCGCGCCGCCTCGGACTGGTTGCCCTCGGTGGCCTGCATCGCCTCGCTGATGAGCCGGCGCTCCAGCTCCGTCATCGCCTGGTCGAGCAGGCCGCCGCGATCGTCGCTGTCGATGCCTGCGGGCATCGGGGGCGCCGTCACCGGCCCTTCGCCGGCCGCCAGCGACAGCGCCTCGGCATCCACGTCCTGCTGCCCCGGCAGCAGCAACGCCGACGCGGCATCGACCACCGCCTTCAGCTCGCGCACGTTGCCGGGCCACTCGCGCGCCGTCAGCCACGCCATCGCGCCCGCCGCGATGCCCGCCCCGCGCTGTCGGGCAAAACTCGCCGCCAGCACCGGCACGTCGCCCCGGCGCTCAGCCAACCCCGGCGTGCGCAGCACCACGCCTTTAAGCCGGTAGTACAGGTCCTCGCGAAACTCGCCGGCGCGCACCATCGCCTCAAGGTCGCGGTGCGTCGCCGCGACCACGCGGACTTCGCTGGTCTTCGTCACACGCCCGCCGACCGGCATGTAGGTGCCTTCCTGCAGGAAACGCAGCAGCTTGACCTGCATCGCCGGCGGCATCTCGCCGACCTCGTCGAGGAACAGCGTGCCGCCGCGCGCCACCTCCACCAGACCCGGCTGATCGCGATAGGCGCCGGTGAAGCTGCCCTTCATGTGGCCGAAGAGCTCGCTCTCGAGCAGCTCCGCCGACAGCGCGCCGCAGTGCACCGGCACGAAGGGCGCCGCGGCCATCGGGCCGTGCTCGTGCAGCGCCCGCGCGACCAGTTCCTTGCCGGTGCCCGTGGGCCCGAGCACCAGCACGTTCACGCGCGTCGGCGCGACGCGCCGGATCATCGCCCGCAGCGATTGCAGCGCCGGCGACTGCCCGACCAGCCCCATCGAGTCCTCGCCCTGCTGGCGCCGCAGCTGCGCGAGCTCCGTGTCCAGCCGGCGCTTGCGCAGCGCCCGGTCGACGACGAAACGCAGCAGGTCCGGGTCGATCGGCTTGGCCAGGAAATCCCAGGCGCCGAGGTCGGCCGCGCGCAGCGCGAGCTCGTGCTCGGCGTGGCCGGTCAGCACCACGACCGGTGCGCCGCTGAAACGCGGGATGAGGGTCAGGCCTTGCTCGGGGTCCATGCTCGGCGGCATCGCCAGGTCCAGCAGCACCAGATCCGGCTGCTCACGGGCGAAGGTCGAGAGCGCTTCCTCGCCGTCGCCGGCGGTGAGGACCTCGTGGCCCAGGTTGCGCAGGAAGCCGCCGCCCAGCCGCTGGAAGGCGGGCTCGTCGTCGACCAGCAGGACGCGGCCGTGGATCGCGGACGTCGAAGAAGACGTGGAGAAGGAACTCATCGCGGCAACTCCAGCGTGAAACAGGTCGTCCAGGGCGGACGGGTCGTCAGCGAAACGCGTCCGCCGTGCGCCTGGGCGATGCGCGCGACGATCGCCAGACCCAGCCCCGTGCCGCCCGGGCTGCGCGAGGCGAAGGGCTCGAAGAGGCGATCGCGGAGTTCCTCGGGCACGCCCGCACCGTTGTCGCAGACGTGCAGCCGCAACAGCGCGCCGCCGGAGCCGGCGACCGGCTCGAGGTCAAGGTCGACGTCGATCTCGCAACCCTCCGCCGACGCGCCACGCGCGTTCTCGATCAGGTTGATCAGCGCCTGTTCAAGGCGCCTCGGGTCGAGGGTCTCCAGCCTCAGCTCGGCCGGCCAGGCGGCCGACAGGCGCGCACCGGGCTGACGACGGATCACGTCTTCGATCAGCGAGCGCAGCTCGACGCGCTCGCGCTGCAGGCGCCATGGCTTGGCGTAGTCGAGCAGGTCGCTGGTCAGGTGCGCGATGCGTGCCACCTGCGCGCCGACTTCCTGGCGCGTCTCCGCCGGCGCCATCGCCACCGCCATGCCGATGATGTTGAGCGGGTTGCGGATGTCGTGCGCCACGGTCGCGGCCAGCGCACCCAGTTCGGCAAGCCGCGCCTGGACCTGGCGGTCGCGCTCGCGCGCGGCGGCCTGTTGCGCCTGCTCGACGCGCAAGGCCGCATCGGCCAGCACGGTCGCGAACAGCTCCGCCACGTGGCGCTGTCCGGGCGGCGCCGCTTCCCACGCGGTCCAGCGCGGCGTCCAGGACACGCCGTCTCGACGCATCGTCAGCGCGGGGCGATCCGTCGACGGCAATGCGTGATCGGTGCCCTCTTCCACGCTGACCGTCACCGACGTGCCCAGGCGGCGGCTGAGCAGTGCGGCGGCCTCCGCGCCCAGGCGATCGAGGCTGTCGGCCGCCTGCAGCGTCTCGCGCCAGCGGCCGAGGTCCTGGGCGCTGACCTCGCCGCCCGGGTAGATCAGCCGCTGCACGAAACGTCGCACCGGTCCGTTCAGCGCCAGGCAACCGGCGGCGACCGCCAGACCGCTGAGCCAGCGTGACTCGAACGGCAGCACCAACGGCATCAGGCCCACGATCGCGATGCCCGACGCGAGCAGCAAGGTCCACACCAGCGCCTTGCCGGCCCAGGCGTTGGCGACGAAGACGCCGTAACGCAGGATCCCGTAGACCAGCATCAGCGGATACAGCGGGAAGGCCAGCAGCGGGAACGGATAGACCGGCCAGCGCATCAGTGCGATGGCGTAGCCGCCCAGGCAGACCAGCCCCCACAGGCACGAGGCCGTGACGGCCGCGACCTGACCCCGCGCGGGACCGCGACCGTCGACGGACGGACGCATCCAGGTGTGCAGCAGCACGCCGACGCCGCCCAGTCCGAGCATCACCCACGACAGGCTGGTGATCACGGCGGCCGGCTCCGCGACGGCCAGGCGGCCCACGTCGGGATGGTCGACGAAGTGCGCTGGCCGCAGCACCTGCGACGCCAGCACCGCGACGCCGCCGAGCACGTAGGCCGCGGTGATCCAGCCGCGGCGCAGCGGCGCGCGGCAGAACACCACGCAGAAATGGAAGAACACCGCGGCGGCCAGCGGTGCGGTCGCCAGCACGTGCAGCGAGAACGGCTCGACGCCCGGTCCGAACCAGTTCGGCAGCTCGTTCCCGGAGATCCAGACCGCGATCGCGACCAGGAAGGCCGCCAGCAACCGGCCGCCCGCCACCCGGTCCGCCCAGGCCAGCAGCACGCCCGCCAGCAGCAGCGTTTCCGCCAGCGCCAGCCCCATCGTCACCCGCAGCAGCATGTGTATACGTCGTAGACAGTCGACAGGGCGGCAACTGTATACGACGAACACAACCCAAGGTTGGCTGCTGAATGGAATCAACGACTTAGCCGCGTTTTCAGGGTGGCCCGATTCTCGCGATAGAGGAGGCATGAACGTCCTCTTCCGCACCCCGCTCCAGCGCCGGTCCCGACTGGCTGCCCTGGTTCCGACTTCGGCGCCATCGCCGGCACCGGCCGCCCTCGACCTCCCCGCCCTGATGGGTGCCGAGGCCTGGGCGCGGCTGCCTGCGGCCGTGCAGCGCCGTTTCGGCACGCATGCGGAGCCGGTCTGCTACGTCGGCCGGATGGACCTGCACTGCTCGCCATTGGGCCGCGTGCTGGCCTGGCTCGCCTGGCCGCTGCGCGGACCGCTCACGCCCGATTGCGCGAAGGACCTGCCGGTCGAAGTCGCCGTCACGCCCGACGGCCACGGCGGCGTGATCTGGTCGCGCCGGCTGGGCCGCCGGGTCGTCCAGTCCGTCAAGCGCGCGCATCCGGCCGGCCCCGGCGTGCTCGAACGCACCCGCGGCGGTCTGGCCATGGCGCTGGACGTCCTGGAAGACGACGGCGCCCTCGTCTTCCAGAGCCGCCATTACCTCTGGTGCCTCGGCCCGGTCCGGCTGCGCCTGCCCGCGCTGCTCAGCCCGGGCCAGTGCTGTGTCGAGCACCGCGACCTCGGCGCCGGCCGCTTCCGCTTCACCCTGACCATGACCCACGCCCGCTGGGGCCAGACCTTTCAACAGACCGGCGAGTTCATCGACCCGGTCCAGGAGTCCTGACATGCACATCCTCGATGCCGTCCTCATCGGCCAGGCGCTGCTCGGCGCCTTCGACAACCTCTGGCACCACGAATGGGCCGCCCGACTGCCGCAGCAGCGCGGCGCCCGGCGCGAGCTCGCCCTGCACGCGGGCCGAGAGGCGCTGTACGGCGCCCTTTTCCTCGGCCTGGCGTGGTGGTCGTGGCACGGCGCGCTCGCCGTCGCGGTCGCGGTGGTGCTGGGCGTGGAAGTCGTCATCACGCTGGCCGACTTCCTGGAAGAGGACCGCACCCGCCAGTTGCCCCCCTTCGAGCGCTGGCTGCACACCGTGCTGACCGTCTGCTACGGCTTGTTCCTGGGGTTGATGGGGCCGCGCCTGCTCGACTGGTGGCAGCAGCCGACCGGCCTGGCGCCGGCGGGACGAGGGCTGGTGTCGTGGCTCTTCACGGCCATGGCGATCGTGGTGTGGGCATGGAGCGTGCGCAACGTGCTCGCCGTGCGGCGGCTGGGCCGCGAGAGCGCGGCCTTGCGCGATCAGCCGGCGCTGCCGGCGGTGCCTCGCCTGGCCGCGGCCGTGCTGATCACCGGCGCGACCGGATTCGTCGGTCAGGCGCTGGTGCGTCGGCTGCGGTCGCAGGGCCGGCGGCTGATCGTGCTGACGCGGGACCCGAAGCAGGCGCGGCTGCAGTTCGGCGCGGACATCGCCGTCGTCGGGGCGCTCGACGAGATCGCCGCCGAGACCCGCATCGAGGCCGTCGTCCACCTCGCCGGCGCCCGTGTGCTTGGTCGCCCCTGGACACGCGCGCGTCGCCGCGAGCTGGTGGACAGCCGTACCCGCCTGACTGAAGAACTCCATCAGCTGGCGCGGCGTCTGGCGCATCCGCCGGCGGTGCTGGTGGCCGCGTCGGCCGTGGGCTTCTACGGCGTGCCCGAGGACGGCGTGATCTGCGATGAACGCTCGCGCGCGCAGCGCGGCGTGTTCCAGTCCGACCTCTGCGCCGCCGTCGAGCATGAGGCGATGCGGATGGAGGGGCTGGGCATGCGCGTCGTGCGGCTGCGCTTCGGCGTGATCCTCGGTCGCGAGGACGGCGCGTATCCGATGCAGGCGCTGGCGGCGCGATTCGGACTGGCCGCGCGACTGGGCGACGGTCGTCAACCGATGCCGTGGATCCATCTGGACGACGCCGTGGGCTTCATCGACTGGGCGCTGCGCCGCGCGGACGTGCGCGGGGCCGTCAACGCGGTGGCGCCAGACCTCTGCTCGCAGGCGGCGTTCTCGACCGCCCTCGCCGCCTCCTTCGGGCGCCCGGCCTGGATGCGCCTGCCGGCGGCGCCGCTGCGCCGGCTCGCGGGCGAGATGTCGACGCTGCTGCTGGACGGTCAGCGCGTGCTGCCGCGCGTGGCGCTGGCGGGCGGCTTTGCCTACCGCCACGGGACGCTGGCCTCGGCGCTGCGCGATCTCGCTTCGCATCCCCAGGCACCGGTTCGGATGCGGCCCTCCGACGAGGGACGCACTGCCGACGATGCCGCCTTGTTGTAACGGCATCCAAGGCGTCATGAGCACCACCATCCCGACCGCCCGCGCGATCGACGTCCCTCCCCCGTCGCTCGAGAGGCTCGTCAGCCCGCAGACGTCGCCAACGTCGTTGACGTCGTTGACGTCGTTGACGGCGCAGACGGCGCAGGCCTCGCCGACCGCGGTCGAGCCGCAAGCCGCCAAGCCCGCCGGCGCCGAGCACATCCTGCCCGAGGGACTGTCCGCGCGGCGGTCGTTCCCACGCGCTTCGCAGGACGCTGGGAAGAACGACAACGACAACGACAACGACGGCGGCGCGGTCCGGTCGCGCCCGTCGACGCCGCCGCGACAAGCGCCGCCGAAGGTGGCCAGCCGCAGCTCGTCGGCCGGCAGCGTCGCCACGACCGGGCGCCTGCCCGACGCCCATGGCGGCGAGCAGATCCCCATGACCCCGTTGAACGCCAGCGGCGGTGCCAGCGAGGGGGCGGGCGGCAGTGCGCTGTCCCTGTCCAGCGACGCCCGGCGGCCGGCCGTCGACGCGCCCTCGATCACCGAGCAGCGCCGTTCCACCGCCACCGAGACCGAGCACAGCGCGGCCCTCCCCCGCCAGCAGCCGCACGACGAGGTCTCCCAGCTGATGCGCCGCATGCCGGGCGCCTTCGATCCGCTGCCGCCGCCCGAGGCGGCGCCCGTGGAGCGCGCACCCGGCGGTCTGGCCTCGCTCAGCGCGGCCACCGTCCCCAGCCCGCGCGACGTGAATCCGCGCATCGACATCGACTCGCTCGCGCGGAAACTGCCCGACGACATCACCGGCTGCGTCGCCTACCTGCTCAGCGCGATGCGCAAGAGCCCCGACGACGTCCCCGCGCTCGAGCGCCTGGCCACGCAGCAGGCCGCGGTGCTGAGCTCGCGCGGCATCCACACCCGCGACGACCTCGTCGCCGTGTTCAAGCAGGTGCAGTGGCGCGACCAGGGCACGGCCATGATGCACGGCATGGCCTCGGCCAGCGGCTTCAACCTCGGCACGATCCCGGCCAACCTCAAGCTCGCCGACCTGACCCTGACCAGCCTGATCAAGGCGATGCCCCAGTTGCCCGTCGCCGTGCCGGCGCTCATCACCGGCGCGGTGATGGGCTTCGCGCTGTCGATGCTGGACGTGGCCTCCGGCGCCGCCACCAGCAAGACCTTCAAGGACGCCTACTACACCCGCCCGCCGGGCGAGCAGTTGGCCGAACCCATCGCCAGCGCGAACCCACCGACCAAGGCCAGCCTGGCCGCGGACAACGCGATCGCCGCGGGCCTCAGCTACGGCGCCGCGCGCAACGGGCTGGTGCGGATCCCGGCGATGCTCAACTACGAGCTCAAGGGACAGCCGGAGCAACGCGCCGCGATGGATGGCCGCCTCGATCCGGGCTTCGGCCTGCCCGTGGGCGGCGGCGGCATGCGCGTGATCAAGAACGACTTCGACGTCAGCGCCGGGCGCGCCGGCTTCCAGCACTTCCTCGCGCGCGACGACCTGGGCGCCTGTCTCGACCACCTGCAGAAGCCGGCGGCCGACCAGATCCTCAGCGCCGCCGCGCGCGCCGGAGCCCACGTGAAGAACCTCAAGTCCACCTTCCCGGAGGCGCTCGGCGACGTCTTCGCCAGCAAGGTCGGCTGGACCTCGCATGCGATCCTCAGCGCCGGCTTCGGCGGCCTGACGGCCATGGTCGCCAGCCTGCCGGCGACGCTCATGCAGAAGCACGGCCTCAGCGAGAAGGACGCCAACATCACCACGCAGATGCTCAAGTACGTGGTGCTGCAGGCGCTCTATCACGTGTGGGGCGGCGCGCTCGGCGCGGTCGGCGGACCGAAGGCGCCGGACCCGGCGGCGGTCTCGCAGGCCTGACGGGGTCAGGTCACGGCGTCCGCGCGCTTGAACAGCAGCGCGTCCATCACCTTCATGTAGGCCTTGGCCGTCTTCGCCTCCGTGGACAACACCCCGGTCGTCGCCTCGATGTCGGGACCCATGACGGCCAGCGTGTTGGCCAGCGAGACCATCGCGTAGTACAGCAGCACCGGTTCGCCCTTGGGCAGGTCGCCGGCCTTCTGCGCCGCCTTGATCAGCGGCTTCGCCAGATCGAAGTGCGGCCGCAGGAAATGCTGCGCCAGCCACGCCTGCCGGTCCTCGCCGGGGCCGCCTTCGCGCCGCTGCATCATGAAGCGGTGCAGGTGCGGCTGATCCAGCGTGAACTGGACATACGCGATGAACTCCTGCCGCAGCTGCCCGATCGCCGCGGCCGGTTTCGCTTGCCGGACCAGTCCCTCGCGCGCCCGCGCCAGCGCCTCGTACGCCAGCGTCGCCACGGCCTGCCACAGCACCTCCTTGGACTGGAAGTGATAGGTGATCAGCTGGTGCGTGAGCCCGCTCTGCTCCGCGATCGCGCGCATGCTCGCCGCTTCGAAGCCGCGTTCGGCGAACTCCTTCAGCGCCGTCTTCAGGATCGTCTGCTTCGTGTCGGCCGAGCGCTGCTGTTCGCGGCGGCGGGGCGTGGAAGTGTCCGGGGTGCTCATGCCCGACATCATGCCTCCGTCGCCCGGGGTCACTACCTCGACGGAGGTATCGACAGCCCTGCCGTTCCTGCGGGCATCAATTCGACACACATTTAAACTTGCCGGCCGGCAAAACAAACGCACACACTCGCGCCCCACGCCCCTCCACGAAGGGGCTCATCGCACGCACTGGCACGGGAGGGGATCACCATGGCGTTCAGGCAGGCCGGCATCGCCGTGGGCTGCGCGCTGCTGGTCGCCTGCGGGGGCGACGGCAGCCCGCAGGACGCCGAGCCCCCCGTGGCCTCCGACACGCCGCCAGGGGTTGCCGTCACGTCCGCGGCGCCCGCCGCTTCGGGCAGCGGAAACGCGCTCCCCGAGTCGGTCACGACGCCCTTCCCCGTGCCCGCCGACGACGCGCCGCTGGTGCCGCTGTTCCCACCGCAACCGCCGATCGAGACGCTGCAGTTCACGCTGCCCGACGGCACGCTGGTCACCCGCGTCGGCCATCGCGGCGTGAGCCGGCACGGCCGCGAACGCGGCGAGGAGTGGAACGAGATCGGCTACGGCCCCAACGAGACGGTCGACGCGTCGCGCCATCCGCTCGACAAGCGGCGGGGCGCCGCCCTGGGCTTCGTGCCGGACTCCTTCCGGAACCGCACCTGGGGTCTGGAGATCATCGACAACAGCCGCGTGCCGGGCGTCACCCGGCCCGTGCTCAAGGTCAACACCTTCCACCCGACGGTGGACGTCCTGCCGGGCGGCACCGCTTTCTTCCGCGCCTTCGACCGCGTCGGCGTGACCGGCTACGGCTGGATGAACAACGGCGAGCTGCTCGACAGGACGGCCTCGATCTGCACGCCGGCGGCCTACCCGCCCGACGGCCGGCGGGGCGACGACCATTGCACGGTCCTGATCAAGGACTACCCGGGCCACGCAGGCCTCGGCGCCGACGGTCTGCCCAACGGCGTCCGGGTGGACGCCCGGCCGCTGAAGGTCGGCGATCCGGTCGAGGTGGCGCCGGCCATGGGCGCGACGGCGGCCTCGATGCAGGCCGTGGGCGACAGCGGCGGCCTGCGCTACTACGCCAACGAGTGGCTCTACATCGTCGGTCAAGGCCTGACCCCGTGGCACGGCGTCGCGCCGCGCCTGAACAGCGCGCCGCTGCCGGCGTCCACCTTGTCGGGCGGTCTCGGCTCCGTCTCGTACAACTATTCGGCCGAGGGCCTCCGGATGTTCCAGCAGCCGGCCGGCAACATCGGCATGCAGGACATGCAGCGCTTCGTCGAAGGCCGCCGGACGGCCCACAGCAGCGTCGTCACCGGGGTCCACCTCGAGCCGGGCAACGAGCCGATGGCCGCCCTCGTCGACCTGGCGGGGCCCCGCTTCAACGCCACGTCCTGCGTGCAGTGCCACACCAACAACGGCCGCGGCCCCGCGCCGTTCATGGTGGGCCAGCGCCTGGACGGGATGGCCTTCCACGTGGCCGAGAGAGACGCCGACGGCGCGGTCCGTCCGGACCGGCGCTACGGCGCGGCGATCCAGATGAACACGGCGTCGGCCGCTGGCGCCCTCCAGGACGGGGGCCTCGCCGTCAAGGTGACCGGTTTCGAGTCCCGCACGGTCACGCTGGCCGACGGCACCCGCGTCGAGCTGCGCAAGCCGACGCTCGGCTTCGACGGTCCCACGCCGCAGCTGCGGTCGGCCCGCGCGGCGCAGCCGCTGATCGGCGTCGGCCTGCTGGAGGCCGTGCCGGAGGCGGACATCCTGGCACGCGTGCGCACCACGCCGGACCCCGACGGCGTGCTGGGCAAGGCCAACTTCAGCGTCGGTCCGGAAACCGGCGCCACGCGTCTGGGCCGCTTCGGCTGGAAGGCGTCCAAGGCCAGCGTGCGCCATCAGGTGGCCGCGGCGCTGCTGAACGACATGTCGGTGACGTCCGCCGTGTTCCCGAACCGCAGTTGCTCGACCAACCCGGCGGGCTGCCGGGCGGCGCCCGCGCAGAAGGGCATCCAGGACAGCGACCTGATCGCGCTGACCCAGTACATGCAGCTGTTGGCCGTGCCGGCGCAGCGCAGCCTTCCGAGCGGTTTCCCGAAGGGCGTCGCACCGCCGGAGGAACATCGCGTGGACGCGGCGCAGGTGGCCGCGGGCCGCCGCGTGTTCGACGCGCTGCGCTGCGCGGCCTGCCACACCGCGGAGATGAAGACGGGCAAGCACCATCCGTTCGCGGAGCTGCGCGACCAGACGATCCGGCCGTTCACCGACCTGCTGCTGCACGACATGGGCCCGGCGCTGGCGGACCCGCTGCCGGAAGGCCGGGCGCGCGGCGCGATGTGGCGCACGTCGCCGCTGTGGGGCATCGGCTACACGGCGCAGGTGGCCGAGTCGACGCCGGTCGGCTATCTGCACGACGGCCGCGCCCGGACCTTGACCGAGGCGATCCTGTGGCACGGCGGCGAATCGGAGAAATCGCGACAACGCTTCGAGCGGCTCTCGAAGGCGGATCGCGAGGCGCTGCTGGCGTGGTTGCAGTCGCTCTGAGCCGTCATTCGCAAATGCGTGCCGGGTCAAGCGAAAAAGCGTGCGGCGGCCCTCGCAGGAAAGAGGACTGATGACACCTTCCGACCTCGCCCCCGACGCATCTTGTACGACACCGCCTCCAGCGCTTCCTTCGTTCCCCGCGCCGAGAACATCCCCAGGCGTTCGACCTCGCCGCTGAACGTCGACCAACGGGTCCGCACGATCGCCGCCGTGCTGCAAGCGCGCGTCGCCGGCTGGCCTCTGGACCACACGGGCCCGCAGACCCTGACGGGCCTGCTGCGTCGATCTCCCAGGCGGGACTGTTGAAGCAGACGCTGGCCGCGGGGAACGGCGAGGCAGCGGTCGCCTCGACGACCCCGTTCAGCGATCGCGGGCATGCGCTTCAGATGCTCGGCGCTGCCGGCGTGGATCAGGTCGCCGTGAGCCGTTGATCCAAGCCGTCCGCCTCGCCGGCCGAGCGCCGGCCGAGCGCCGGCCGAGCGCCGGCCGAGCGCCGGCCGAGCGCGGATGCCCGCGCGCTATCGCGGCGGCCGATTCACGCCGAGCGCACGCCGAGCGCACGCCGAGCCGTTTCAGCAGCCGCGTGAAGTTGCTCCGGTCCATGCCCGCCTCGCGCGCGGCGGCTGCCATCGCCCCGCCGTTGCGGGCCAGCGCCGCCTCGATCCAGGCGCGCTGAAAGCGGTCCGTGGCTTCTCGAAGGCCGATGACTTCGGGCTTTCCGGACAAGCCGCGCGCTCCGGGCGTTTCGGGCGTTTCGGGTGATACCGACGCCGCGTCCCGCGCGGACACGGCCTCCGCGCCGGGCGGAGCGACGCGCGCCGCTGCGGGCGACGCGGTCGGGGCGATGGCCGCGGGCGACGAAGACAAACCCAGATGCGCCGGCTCGATCGCGATCCACCGCCCTCCCCGGCCCGCCGACGACAGCGCCCGCAACGCGGCGCGGCTGATGAGGTGCTCCAGTTCGCGCACGTTGCCCGGCCAGTCGTGGGCCAGCAGGGCCGCCGACGCCGCCGGCGACAGCCGCAGGTTGCGCGCGCCGAGCCGGTGCTGGTTCTCCTCCAGGAAGCCGCCGGCCAGCGCGAGCACGTCGCGGCCGCGCTCGCGCAGCGGCGGCACGTGCAGCGGATAGACCGACAGCCGGTGATACAGGTCCGCGCGGAAGCGGCCGCGCGCCACTTCCTCCCGCAGGTCGCGGTTGGTGGCGGCGATCACGCGGACGTCGACCCTCTGCACCCGATCGCTGCCGGGCCGCTGCACGTCGCCGCTCTGCAGCACGCGCAGCAGCTTGGCCTGCACCGGCAGCGGCAGTTCGCCGACCTCGTCGAGCAGCAGCGTGCCGCCGTCGGCCAGCTCGAACTTGCCGCTGCGGTCCGCGACCGCGCCGGTGAACGCGCCACGCTTGTGGCCGAAGAGCTCGCTGTCCGCGAGCGTCTCCGGCAGCGCCGCGCAGTTGATCTGCACCAGCGGTCGATCGCGTCGCATCGAGCGCGCATGCAGCCGTTCCGCGACGAGCTCCTTGCCGACGCCGGTCTCGCCGAGGACCAGCACCGTGAGGTCGGAGCCCGCGACGGTGTCGATCTCCTCGCGCAGGCGGGCCATCGCGGCGCTGCGGCCGAGCAGCTCACGCGAGCCGCCGCGTGACGCGGCGCGTGCCAGCGCCTGTTCCTGCTCGGCGCGACGGGCCAGTGCGGCGATGGTTTCCTCGGCGGCGATGCCGGTCTCGAGCAGACGCACGATGCCTTGCAGGCGGCCGGGGTCGACGCTGTCGAATGCGTGCGGATCCATGGCGTCGAGCGTCACCAGGCCCCAGATCCTTCCGTCGACGCGCAAGGGTGCGCCCATGCAGTCGTGGACGGCCTCGAGCGCCTGCTGATGCTCGAGCAGCCCGTCGTACGGATCGGGCAGACCCGCGTCCGACGCGAAGCGCAGACCCTGCCCGCTGTCGAGCAGGCGCGCCAGGCGTGGATGTGCCGCGACCGGAAAGCGACGACCGAGGGCCTCCTCCGCCAACCCGTCGACGGCCACCGGCTGCAGCACCGCGACGCCCTCGTCGGGCATCAGCCGCAGCAGCGCCGCGGCGTCGCATCGCACGAGACCGCGCACGGCGGCCAGCAGTTGGCGGTAGCGGGCATCTGGCGTCACTTGGACCTTCCTGTTGTCAATCCGACACCGGCGCATCTTCGGTCATTTCGACAACCCTTGTGCATCAATGGCATTGATTCCCATGAATATCAACGGCTTGAGAGCGATTTTGAAAGTTGATATCGCTGGCACGGATCGTGATTGGAAGCAGTCATCCTCAACGAATCCGGAGTAGAGAAGCTCATGTTCAATCCCCAGACCATCGCCCTGATCCAGGCCACGGTGCCGCTGCTGAAGTCGCGCGGCGAGGACATCACGCGGCACTTCTACCGCGCGATGCTGACCGAGCATCCGGAACTGAAGGCCTTCTTCAACGAGGCGCACCAGGCCGAGGGCACGCAGGCGCGCGCGCTGGCCGGCGCGGTGCTCGCGTATGCGAGCCACATCGACCGCGTGCATGAGATCGCGCCGGCCCTGCCTCGCATCATCCAGAAGCACGTGGCGCTGGGCGTGCAGCCGGAGCACTACCCCATCGTCGGCGCCTGCCTGCTGGCCGCGATCCGCGAGGTGCTGGGCGCGGACGTCGCGACCGACGAGATCATCGCCGCCTGGGCCGAGGCCTACGGCGCGCTGGCGCAGTTGCTCATCGACGCCGAGGAACAGGTCTACGCCGCCACCGCCGCGCTGCCCGGCGGCTGGCGCGGACAGCGCGAGATGGTCGTCGCGCGCAAGGAGCGCGAGAGCGAGCTGATCACCTCGTTCTACCTGGAGCCGGTCGACGGCCAGCCGCTGCCGCCCTTCCATCCGGGGCAATACCTGACCCTGGTGCTGAACATCGACGGCAGGACGGTGCGGCGGAACTACTCGCTGTCGGATGCGCCGGGCAAGCCCTGGTACCGCGTCAGCATCAAGCGCGAGGACGGCGGGCTGGTGTCCAACTGGATGCACGACACGGCCGAGGTCGGCACCCGCCTGTCCGTGCAGGCGCCGGCGGGTGAGTTCACGCTCGACGCCACGGCCACCCGACCACTGGTGCTGGTCACGGGCGGCGTGGGCATCACGCCGGCCATGGCGATGCTCGAATCGGCGGCGGCCAGCGGGCGCCCGATCCGCTTCATCCACGCGGCGCGTCATGGCGGCGTGCATGCGTTCCGGGAGCGCGTGGACCTGCTCGCGGCGGCGCATGACAACGTCCGGGCGCTCTATGTCTACGACGCGCCGCGTGACGGCGATGAGCCCCATGAGGTCGGCTACGTCACCGATGCGCTGCTCGCGCGTCACCTGCCCGAGGACCGCGACGTCGACCTCTACCTGCTCGGCCCGAAGCCCTTCATGCAGGCGGTCTACCGCGCGGGCCGCGCGCTCGGCGTGCCGACGGCGCAGCTCCGCTATGAGTTCTTCGGTCCGGCGGAGGAACTGGTCGGCGCCTGAGAGCGCTCTCCAATCGGCATCGGGCGTCGCGTCCTTGACGCGGCGTCCGAAGGACTCCCGCTAGCATGGTCCGACCCCCTGCCCGCTTCAGCACGAAGACCGGGACGCCGGGAACGACAGGAACGACTACAGGAGACTCGAATGGACTGCCTCACCCTGAGCGAAGAAGCCGGCGTCGGCCACCTGGTGCTGAACCGGCCCGATGCGATGAACACGATGTCGCCGCAGCTGTGGCGCGAGCTGGAGGCGGTGCTCGAGCAGCTCCACCGCAGCCCGACGCTGCGGGCGCTGGTGATCTCGTCGACGGGCAAGCACTTCAGCGCGGGGATGTCGCTGGAAGTGTTCCAGAACGGCGGCATCCAGCTCGACGACCGCAGCGCCGAAGGCCGCGCGGCGATCGTCGACCTGCTGGCCGACATGCAGCGGGCCTTCAACCAGCTCGACGACCTGCGCGTGCCGACGATCGCGGCCATCCACGGCGGCTGCATCGGCGGCGCGGTGGACCTGGTGGCGGCCTGCGACATCCGCTACGCGGAGACCGGCGCGTTCTTCTGCATCCAGGAGATCAACATCGGCATGGTGGCCGACCTGGGCACGCTGCAGCGCCTGCCCAAGCTGGTGCCGCTGGGCGTGGTCAAGGAACTGGCCTACACCGGGCGCCGCATGCCGGCGGCGCGGGCGCAGGCGGTGGGCCTGGTCAACGACGTCTTCGCGACGCAGGCCGAGTGCGTCGAGGCCGCGCTGCAGTGCGCGCGCGAGATCGCGCAGAAGCCGCCGGTCGCCGTCTGGGGCAGCAAGCAGGCCATCCACTACGCCCGCGATCACGGCGTCAAGGACAGCCTCCAGCAGATGGGTTGGCTGCAGGCGGCGATCTGGCAGAACAGCAACCTGATGGAGGCCTTCGCGGCCGCGCAGGCCAAGCGGCCGACGGCCTTCCCCGACCTGGCGGCGCTGAAGTTCTTCCGCGAGGGCTGACGCCCCTTCACCCTGCAAACGACAACGCCCGCCCTGCGTGAGCAGAGCGGGCGTCGCCCAGTGGAAGAAGCCGGGAGGCTTACTTGTTCACTGCATCCTTCAGCGCCTTGCCGGCGGTGAACTTCGCGACCTTGGAGGCCGGGATGTCCAGCGCTTCGCCGGTGGCGGGGTTCTTGCCGGTGCGGGCGGCGCGGTCGCTCACCTTGAAGGTGCCGAAACCGACCAGGGCGATCTGGTCGCCAGCGGCCAGCGCTTCGGTGATGGTTTCCAGGGTCGCGTCCAGGGCGGTCGCGGCCACGGCACGGGTCACGCCAGCCTTGGTGGCGATGCCTTCGATCAGTTCACTCTTGTTCATCAATGCTTCCAGTAAAAAACCAGGTTCCGGCTAGCCGGGGCCGGCGATTATCAGCCAGTCCTGACCACCCGCCTGTTTGAAGACGCAACCAGCCGCCCCCTTCGCCCCCTCGATCGTCCGCATGGCGGATCTCATCGCCCGTCGGAGCGACATTCCCGCGTCATGCCCACGTCATGTCCACGACATGTCCACGACATGCCTACGACATCCGAGTGAGTTCAGGCGGCGGCCGGCTGCCGCGTGCAAGAAAAAAGCCTGGCGCTTTCGCACCAGGCTTTCGAGGCCCATCCTACCCGACTCGCCCTCGAGGGGGTCGTCGGGTGTCGGCACCGGGCGGGATTACCAGCCCAGGTCCTTCAGCAGCGGCTTGGTCAGGTCCTTCGGCGGCACCAGGATCAGGCCCAGGTCGGGACTGATGTTCGGCTCCATCAGCAGGTTCGGCGAGGCCGACACGTCCCAATGCGACACGGACGAGCCCGAGGCGATCGGGTTCGGCGTGTACAGCAGCGGACGACCCAGCGCGTCGGCACCGGCGCGCTTGCTCGGATCGCTGGACAGCGACGAGGTCGCCAGGCCCGGCTTGCCGCGGCTGCCGTAAGGCACCGAGGCGAGGATCGCCGCGCGCAGCTTGACGCCGTCGGCCTGCGAGACGCTGACCGTCGGGATCACGACCGTCGGATCGGCGCCGCCCAGACCGGGCGCAGCACCGGCCGCGTTGTTGGCGATGATCACGCCGATCGCGCCCGCGTTCTGCGCGTTCTTGGCCTTGACCGCGAAGCCGCAGACGCCGCGATCGATGACCGCCACCTTGCCCGCCACCGCCGTCGTGTCAGCCGGGCTGAACGGCAGGCAACCCTGGCCGTTGGCCGGATCCGGCGAGATCGTGGCCAGTCCGCCCAGCGTCAGGCCGGAGCTCACCGCGGGACCGAAGGAGGCCGTGCCGTAGGCGTATTGGCCGGACTGGCCAGGCGCCGAGCTCGCGACCTTCAGCACCGGCGTGGCCGCCAGCATGCCGGCGCCCGCCAGCACGTTGGGACCGGTCCAGGCCAGGCCCAGCGGGTTGACCGCCGATGCGCCGCGCTCTGCGCTGGTCATCGTCAGCCAGCTCTTGCCCGCCGTGTTGTCATACATGTACTGCTCCCAGACGCTGGGCAGTCCACCGCTGGAGACGTAGGCCGTGCCGTCCGCATTCAGGCGGTAGCCAACCGCGGGGGCGACCGAACCGGTGTAGACCGTCAGCACGGAGAAGCCCAGGCCGTGGCCCAGTTCATGCAGCAGCGTCTCGACGAAGTTCACGCCGGTGCCGAAGTTGCCGTCCAGCCCCAGGTAGAACGACGAGCCGTCCAGGCAGCCGGTCTTGCCCAGGTTGATGTTGAACTGGGTCTTGATGTCGACGTTGTCGTAGCCGGAAGGGCCGGGAGGCTGGTCCGCGCTCAGGTTCTCGCCGGCCAGCTTGTTGGCCAGCGCCTGCGGGTACCAGGTGCCCGGCGTGCCGCCGGGGAAGTCGTGCCAGATGTTCCAGGCGCCGGCGCTGCCGAGCACCGCCTGCGACGAGGTGCAGGTCAGCGCTTCCCAGCCGGCGTTCACGGTGATCGTGACGTTGCTGTCGAGCGCCTTTTCCCACACGTCCGCCACGTAGCGGTAGACGTACATGCGCTGCTCGCCCAGCGTGGTCTTGGGGTTGCCGCCGACCGGCGCGACCGGCGTCGTGTCGTTGAAGCCCACGCCCGCGGGGTCACGGCTCTGGATGACGATGGTGGCGGCCTGCGCGACGCCGGCGCCGCACAGCGCGGCCAGCAGGGCCGTGCGAAGGACGGTTTTCTTGAACGATTGCTGCATGGCTTACTCCGTGGGCAGGGCCGACTTGGCGACCGCGCCGCCGTTCTTCATGAAGGCCTCGGCCTCCTCCTTGCTGGCGAAGCAGGCTTCGATGAGCTTGCCGTCGGCGCCGCGCACCATGACGGACTGGCTCACCATGTCGTCGGTCAGGCGGACACCGACTGCGCCGCTGCGATGCTGCTTGACCAGCGGCGTCAGCGCGGCGGCGCGCGAGGCGACACGCGCCCGGGCGTTGGCGTTGGCGGGCAGCGCCTTGAGGGCGCTGTGCTCCTCGGGAGTCGCCAGGCGCAGGAGGCCGGTGTCGGCGTCACGCACGATGATGATGTTGTTGGTATCGGCGGCGGTGGCTGCCGCGGCCGCGTCGGCCACGGACAGCGAGGCCGGCGTGGCGGCAGGAGCAGCAGCCGCAGTGGCGGCTTCGTGAGCCTGCGCCGCCAGCGGCAGGGCCGCGGCGATCGCCAGGCCCAGGGAAATGCGGGTGATCATGGTCTTTGTCCTTGCGGAGATGACTCGGAAGTTCCGATGAAGCAATACGCGATACGCGATGACGCGAGGGCGCGGAATGCGGCTCAGGACTGCTTGCGGCGGCGCGCGGCCAGCAGGCCCAGCAGGCTCACGCCGGCCAGGGCCCAGGTCGACGGCTCGGGCACGTTGACGGTGACGTTGTCGACACCCACGTAGGCCGCGTTGTCGCCGGCACCGATGTACTGGATGGCGAAGCGCGAGGTCGAACCGGCGCCCTGACCCGCCAGCTGGAAGCTGTACTGGGTCCAGTCGCCCGTCACCGTCACGGTCGCCTGCGGCGCGAAGCTGCTGAAGACGCCGGCGGCGTTGACCAGGCCATAGGTCAGTTGGTCGAAGAAGCCGGGGACGATGTCGCCGCGGGCCCAGAAGGACACTTCCAGGTTCTCGGCGGCCGAGAACACCGGGCTGATCAGCCAGCTCGACAGCGTGCCGCCGGCCGGCACGTTGTTGTAGTTGGAGCTGATGTAGGAATTGGCCGCACCGCTCAGCGCGGTGAAGATCGACTGGTCGCCCTGGACCCACGGCTCGGTGGTGCCGACGCCGGGGGTGCCCTGGTTGGAGATCAGCCAGCCGGGCAGCGCGGTGACGTCGTCGAAGCCCTCGTTGATGAGGGTGGGCCCCGCGTGGGCCGCGGCCGCGGCGCCGACGAGCGCCAGGGCCAGACAGGTCTTCTTGAACATGTTCTACGTCCTTCTTCAGGAGGAAGGTGGGATGTCCACCTGGACTTGTGGCGACGGCGCGCCGTGGTGCGAGGCGCCGTCTTGACTGCTGAGGGCCGGCGGGAGGACGACCTTCGGGCGTGTCGATTCTGTGACTCTTGTCACGGAGAGCACGAGGGGGTCGGGCCGGGGTTCCCCCTCGGTGCGGGGGTGGTTGTTTCCCTAGGGGGTGACGCTTTCGGGCCGGGGGACGCCCGGGCGGCGGGGTCAGGACTTGCCGGAGCAGCCCGCCCCGGCGGGTCGCAAACGCCGCGCAAACGCATCCGCATTAGGGATGCGGGAAGACATGAGGGCGCGCGCGGGTCGCTTGACGGTGGCGGCATCCGCCCGGCCGGCGCGGATCGGCGCTTGACGCGTTGCAGCATTGCCCGCCGGGAGTGTGGCGGGCTCCGCGTAAACACCAATGGGCATTTCGGGGCGATGTCACCCCTTTTGTCACCTGCTTGTCACCTGCTCCAGGGGACACGCCGGGGACCTCGGAAGCGGCGCTGTCGTCGCCCTCGGACATTCGTCCGATACCGGTCGCGGCCTCGGATCGCGACAGTAGAGCCCTGTTCCGACACCCTCCCAACCACCAGGAGCTCACCATGAACATCACCCGCCGCTTCATCGCCACCGCCATCGCCGCCAGCGCCTTCGCCGCCTCGGCCGGACTGTCGACCGCCGCACTGGCCGCCTCGCCGGTGGCCTCGGCCCAGCCCTCGGTCGTCATCGTCCACGGCGCCTTCGCCGACGGTTCCGACTGGGCCAAGGTCATCCCGCTGCTGCAGCGCGAAGGGGTGCAGGTCACCGCAGTGCAGAACCCGCTGAGCTCGCTGGCCGACGACGTCGCCGCCGCGCGCCGCGCGATCGACGCGCAGCCCGGCAAGGTCGTGCTGGTCGGCCACTCGTGGGGCGGCACGGTGATCACCGAAGCCGGCAATTCGGACAAGGTCGCCTCGCTGGTCTACGTGGCCGCGTTCGCGCCCGACTCGGGCCAGAACTCCGGCGAACAGGGCAAGGGCTTCCCGACGCCGTCCGGCGTGGCCCACTTCAAGGCGGACGCGCAGGGCTGGCTCAGCCTGACCGCGGAAGGCATGAAGAACCACTTCGCGCAAGACCTGCCCCCGGCGACGACCGCCGTGATGACGGCGACCCAAGGCCCGATCCAGGCCAAGGCCTTCGAGCAGACGGTGACGACCGCGGCGTGGAAGACCAAGCCCTCGTACTACCTGCTGGCCACGGCCGACCACATGATCTCCCCTGAGGCGCAGGCCTCGATGGCCAAGCGCGCCGGCGCCAAGGTCACGAAGGTCGACAGCTCGCACGTGCCGCAGCAGTCGCAGCCCGAAGCGGTCGCCAAGGTCATCCTGGACGCCGTCCGGCAATCCCGGTAAGGTCCGCGCCGTCCGCGGGCACCCATGGCGCGGTGCCCGCGGCGCGTTGGACTTTGCCCCTGGGATGCCGTGACTGAACCTTCTCCCCTGCCCCCTTCGATTTCTCCCGACGCTTCGTCGGTCTCGTCAGCCTCGCCGGCCGCGGCGACCGCGGCGACCGGAAGCGTCCCTGCGACGGGTTCGCGCGTACCGGTGCTCGACGCCGTGCGCGCGCTCGCGTTCGTGGGCGACCTCAGCATGGGGCAGCCCGTCGACCATTCGACGCGGACCGCGTGGCTCGCCGCCCGCATCGCCGAAACCGCCCGGACCGAGGGGCTCGCGCTCGGTCGCGACGCCGATCAGGCGCCCGGCCACGCGGGCTGCGTGGCGCTGCTGCGCTGGTCCGGTTGCACGGCCAACGCGCCCGAGTTCTCGGTGCTGATGGGCGACGACGTCGGCGGACGCGACGCGATGCTGTCCAACGGCTCGGCCGAGGAAGCGTCCGCGCTGGCCGGCACGCTCGGCGAGGCGGCGTTGATCCACTGCGAGGTCGCCGGCGAGATCGCCCGTCTGCTGGGCCTGCCGGCCAACATCGAGCGCGCGATGCGCCATCTCTTCGAGACCTGGAACGGTCACGGCAAGCCCGAGGGCCTGCGCGGCGACGAGGTGCCCGCGGTGGTGTTCCATGTGGCGCTGGCGGGGGACCTGGAGATCTTCTCGCGGGTGCACGGCGTGGCCGCGGCGCTGCGCTACATCGGCGAGCGGTCGGACGCGAAGTACCCGAAGGCGCTGGTGGACCTCGTGACGAGGCATGCGCGGACCTGGATGTCCGCGCTGGAGGCCGGTGCGCATGAAGGCGGCGCGCGCGCCGTCGGCCATGACCGTGGGCCCGGCCACGATGCCGGGGATCTCGATGCCGCGCTGGGCTCGCTGGGCTCGCTGGACAAACTCGAGACACCGCTCGAACTGGTCGCCGATGTCATCGACCTCAAGCTCCCCTGGATGACGGGCCTGTCGCGGCGCGTGGCCGATGCGGCCCGCGAGGCGGGCGCGGTGCTCGGCTTCGACGCCGCAGCGCTGGCGCGGCTCCATCGCGCCGGCCTGCTGCACGGCATCGGCCGCGCGTCGGTGCCGAACGCGATCTGGAGCGAAGGCCGCCGGCTCGGCGAAGCCGATCGCGAGAAGCTCCGCCTGATGTCCTACTGGACCGGACGCGCCGCGCGCCGCCTGACCGCGCTGCAGGCGGAGGCGGAGCTGGCGTCCTATGTCGATGAACGCATGGACGGGTCCGGCGCTTTCCGCAGCGCGGCGGGCGCGGCGATCCCGATGCCCGCGCGGGTGCTGGCTGCGGCAACGGCCTGGGTGACCCTTCGGACACCACGACCCGGCGAGCCCGCGCTCGACACCGACGCCGCGCGCGCAGCCATGGGCCGGGAAGTGGCCGCCGGACGCCTCGACCCGCAAGCAGCCGAGGCCGTCTGCGGGGCCGAGCGCCGTCGGGTGGTTTCGCCCGCGCCCGCGCCCTCAGCTGCCGGTCCCGTCGCCGGCATCACGCTCTCCGCGCGCGAGACCGAAGTGCTCGGACGCATCGCCGTCGGCGAGAGCAACAAGGAAGCAGCGAAGGTGCTCGGCATCAGCCCGGCGACCGTGCGGACGCATCTGGAAAGCGCGTTCCGCAAGCTCGAATGCAGCACGCGGGCCGCGGCGACGTTGAAGGCGATGACGATGGGGTTGCTGACGGTCTGAGACCGCCTACCTGCCCTCGCCAGGGCGTTGGCCGCTGGAGCGCAGGGCCTTGGCGTCAAGCGCCAAAACCCCGCGCCCCACCGTCCCCAACCACTCTTTGACTGACGCGATCACTTCCGCCGGTCGGTCCTTATGCGGCGAGTGTCCGCATGCCTGAAGCTCGAGAAGCGTCGTCTGCGGGACATTTCGTTGGATGCCACGAATCTGCTCCAACGTGCCGTACTCATCGTCCATCCCCTGGATCGCCAGCACCGGACAGGTGATCGCGCGGATCTCCTCGACGATCGACCAGTCACGGAAGGCGGCGCTCAGCCACGTGCCGCTCCATCCGCCGAACGGCGAATCAGGATCGTCGTGGAAGCGCGCCAGGCGTTCTCGCAGAGGGCCCGCCCGGTAGAGCTCGACGGTCTTGCGGATGCCGTCCAGGGAGATGTCCTCGACGACGATGTGCGGTGCGGCAACGACAGCCCCCGCCGTCGGCCGCTTCGCCGCATGCAGCAGCGCGATCGAGCCGCCGTCGCTGTGCCCGAAGAGCCAGGGCGGCGACGTCACGCCCAGGCCCGCGAGCACCGCCGGCAGCACCTCATGCGCCTGGCGGTGCAGGTAGTCGACGTCCCATCGGTCGTCCGGCGCGCGCATCGTCGAGCGCCCGTAGCCAGGCCGCGAGTACACGAGCCCGCGCATGCCGACCGCCTCGCACAGGCGCGTCGGGAAGTCGCGCCACATCGCGATCGAGCCCAGCCCCTCGTGGAGAAACACCATCACCGGCGCGTCGGTGATCGCATCGCCGATCGCGTCGCCGATCGCGTTGTTGACCCAGGCGTAATCGATCTCGATCGGCTGACCGCGCCAGTCGATGGGCAGCCGTTGCGTCGGTGGAATGCTGTTCATGGGCACGCATCTTAGGCACGCGCGCCGAGGCCGGCAGTCACGCACGCGCGCCGAGGCTCTTGCGCTCGGCTCAGTGCGAACCAACGCCGCCCAAAAAGAAAAGGCCCCGGTCGTGAGACCGGGGCCGAAAGTTCGTCCGCCTGCAGAGGGAAAAGGCGGACCATGCGAGAGAGAAGCATGAACAACGGAAGCTCGAATTCCGTTGTCAGGATCAACTGTAGGGACGCCGAGGTGCCGTGACACGCGGGCATCGTCGCATCGTGGCCTCGGCGAACGCCCGATGCCGGTGTCGGGCGTTCGCCTACACGGCGCTCAATCGGCGGCGGCGGAGGCGGTCGCGCGCGAGGTGCCGCCCAGCGCGCGCTGGGCGCTCGCGGCCATGAACAGCGCGAAGAAGACGACGCAGGACAGGCCGGCCGTCAGCGAGGTGTGCTCCGCGATCATGCCGATCAGCGGCGGACCCGCCATCATGCCCAGGTAGCCCAGCGAGGAGACGGCCGCGATGCCGTGCGCGGCGCTGACGCCGGGCACCTTCGAGGCCGCGCTGAACAGCACCGGCACGACGTTGGACAGGCCCAGCCCGACCAGCGCGAAGCCCAGCAGGCCCGCGGACGCGACCGGCACCAGCAGCGCGGTGGCCATGCCGGCGGCCGCCAGCAGCCCGCTCGCGACCATCAAGGGCACCGGTGCGACGCGCGCCCGTACCCAGTCGCCGCCGAAGCGCCCCAGCGCCATCGCCAGGCTGAAGCTCGCGTAACCGAGCGCCGACAGGCTGGCATCGCTGGCGCGCTCCTGCTTCATGAAGAGCACGCTCCAGTCGTACATGGCGCCTTCCGCGATCAGTCCCAGCGCCGCCAGCGTGCCGATCAGCGCGAGCACGCCGCGCGGCAGGCTCAGCGGCTGCGACTGGCCGGCGTCGGTGCGCATCTTCAGCATCGCCACGCAGGCGCCCAGGATCAGCGCCATGCCCGTGCCGCAGGCCACCAGCAGATGCGTCTGCGGCGTCCAGCCCAGGAACGGCAGCAGGCTGCCGACGCCCGCGCCGACCATGCCGCCGAGGCTGAACATCGCATGGAAACCGCTCATCAGCGGACGTCCGGCGAGGTGCTCGATCTCGGTGGCCTCGGCGTTGATGGCGACGTCGAAGAGACTCGCCGTCGCGCCGAAAAGCATCAGCAGCAGGACGAGCCCGAGGTACACGCTGGGCGCGATCAGCATCGAGACGCCAGCCGCGCACAACACACCGGTCAAGCCCGCGACACCGCGGGGACCGAAGCGCGCCACGACGCGCCCAGCCTGCGTCAGCGCAAGCAGCGCGCCAATCCCCGAGGCCAGCATCGCGATCGCGAGCGACTGCTCGCCCAGGCCGTAATGCGCCTTCACCGTCGGCACGTGCACGCCCCAGGTCGCGAACAACGCGCCCGAGACGAAGAACTGGATGCGCAACGCCCAGGCCGCGGAAGTCAGGCGGCGGGGCGTCAGGGTCTCGAAGGTCGTGGTCATCGTGGAGCGGCGTGAAGGGCCCGTTACTGTAGGCGCCATGGGGCGCCCACGCGCGACCCTCGCCCGGCTTCAGGACACCATGCCGCGCAGGGCGTTGAAGAGCTTGCGCGGCTGCAGGGGCTTGAAGAGCACGGTGTGACCGCTCTCGGTGGCGCGGCGCAGTTCCTCGCGGCTGGTGTCGCCGGTGACGAGGATCGCCGGCACCTCCATGCGGCAGAGCTCGCGCACCGCGCGGATGGCGGCGATGCCGTCCGGGCCGTCGCCCAGGTGCAGGTCGGACAGGATCAGGTCCGGCGGCTCGGCGCGCGTGCGCACCGCCTCGGCCGCTTCGGCCGCGGTCGCCGCGATGATGGACTCGTAGCCCCATTCCTCCAGCAGCAGCTGCAGGCCGATGCGGATGGGCTCCTCGTCGTCGATGACCAGCACCGAGCGCGGCTCCATCACCGGCATGGGCACGGTGTCCGCGGCGGTCGTGAACTCGGGGATCTCGGGCAGCCCGCCCAGCGGGATGCTGAGCCGGAACATCGTGCCCCGCCCGGGCCGCGACGCGACCATGAGCCGGTAGCCCAGCAGATGCGCCAGCCGCTTGACGATGGCCAGGCCCATGCCGAGGCCCTGCGTGCGGCTGCGCTCGCTCTGGCCTACCTGGTAGAACTCCGCGAAGATGCGCGGCAGGTCGCTGGACTTGATGCCGATGCCGGTGTCCCAGACCTCGAGGTTGAGGTGGGTCGAGGTCGAGCGCGCGACCACCACCACGCCGCCCTCCTCCGTGTACTTGATCGCGTTCTGGATCAGGTTGCCCAGGATGCGCTCGAGCAGCTGCGGATCGCTGGTGACGGACTTGCCGCCCGGCGAGAAACGCAGCCCCAGTCCCGATCCCTCCGCCTGGCCTGCGTAGTGCATGTGCAGCCGCCGGAACAGGTCGCGCAAGGTGAAGTGCTGGAGGTTGGGCTCGACCGTGCCGGCGTCCAGACGAGAGATGTCGAGCATGGCGTTGAAGGACCGCTCCAGCCCCTCGATCGAGCGCATGACGTTGCGGATCAGCGGCTCCTCCTCGGTGCCTTGCAGGCGACGCTCCAGGCTCGCGGCGAAGAGCCCCAGCGCATGCACCGGCTGGCGCAGGTCGTGGCTCGCGATCGCGAGGAAGCGGCTCTTCTCCTGGTCGGCACGGATCGCGCCGTCGCGGTCCTGCTCGAGCGTGCTGACTTGCAGGTCCTGCTCCATCAGCAGGCGCTTGGCGCGCTGCCAGCGGTGATGCTCGAGCAGGGCCAGCCCGCCGACCACCGCCGCGGCGAGGAACCAGACCGGGCCGGCGCCGGGCCGCGCGCTCGGGTCGAAGAGCCGGGCCAGGCCTTCGGAGGCGGGCAGCACCGCGATCACCGCCGACCAGCGCCCCATCGGCGCCAGCAGCACGCCGACCACCGCCGCCGTGGCCGCCAGCAGCGGCCCGGTCAGCAGCCCGCGCGCGCCCGGCGATTCGGCCAGCCACGGATGCAGGCTGAGCAGGAAGAGGCAGCCGGCCGCCTGCAGGTAGAGCAGGCGACGGCCCTCGCGGTCGGAGAAGGCCATGCGGCTGCTGTCGGACCTGGCCCCGCGGTGCGACAGCGACCGCGCGGTGAAGACGCAGCCCAGCGCCAGCGCGATGACGCCGAAGACCCAGGCGACCAGGCCCGCCGCCGGCATGCCGCGCAGCAGCGCCGAGACCAGCGGCACGGCCACCGCCGTCAGCAGCCAGGGCCAATGGCTCCAGGCCTCGTCGAAGCCGGCGTCCTGCAGCCGGCGTGCGATCGCGCGGCGCTCGCGGCGGCGGCCTTCCTGGACGGATTCGTCGTTCTCGGGCACGGCGCCGGCGACCGCGACGAAGAGGCTGGGCCTGGGGGGGCGCCGGGCGCGCTTCGGACGTGCGCCCGGGCCGTCGGCCGGAGGCGGCGCCGCCGCAACCGCCGGCGCCGGAGCCCCGGAGCCGGCATCACCTGCGCGAGTGCCGGGTGTCGAGGGGCCAGGGGGCGCGAATGGCCCTGCGGCGCGGTCTGCGGCGGGCGCACTGGGCACACCGGGCGCGACCTTGCCGCCGTTCGATGAAGCACCGGACGGCGGGCCAGAAACGACGCTCGCCGGCACGTCAGGGACGTCCGGCGAGTCGATGCGCGAGTCGATGAAGAGCTCGGTCGGCGGAAAGCTCGTGTCGGGCGCCTGTTCCTCGACCCGGTGTCCGCCGCGGTGGACCGTGGCCACCGCGTCAGCGGAAGAGGCTGATCATGTGCGAGCGCGACTTGACGTCCAGCGCCAGCAGCAGCGAGGACACGTAGTTCTTCACCGTGCCCAGCGACAGCTGCGTGGAGTTGCTGATCTCCTGGTTGCTGCAACCGGACAGCACCAGCTCGAGGATCTCCAGATGGCGCGGGCCCAGCTCGGCCACGCGGTCGTACATCGCCGACGACGGGAAACGCGGGAACAAGGTGCCCGACTGCGACTGGCGATGGCGCTGGCCCTCGGCCAGCAGCGCGCGCAGCGTGCTGCGCATCTCGGCCATCATCGCGCCCTTGGGCAGGTAGCCCACGGCGCCGAGCGCCCGCGCCTGACGGACGACGAATTCATCCTGCGTGCCGCTGAAGACGACGACGCGAGCCTCCGGATAGGCCTCCATGAACTGCCGCAGGCCTTGCAGGCCCTTGCAGTCCCCCAGGTTCAGGTCCAGCAGCACGGCATCCACCGCCCCGGCCCGCGCGTACGCCTGCAGGCCTTCCTGCAGCGACGCCGCCTCCACCCACTCGATGTCGATCTCATCCAGCGACTGGTACAGCGTGCGGATCCCCGCCCTCACCAGCTCGTGGTCGTCGACCAGGAGCACGCGGCGCTTCACCGCCGGCAACGCATAGCCTCCACTTCCAGCCGCCTCGAACGTGCGGGCAACGGACACTGCTTCCATAGGGCCTCCCTTTTTCGACTGACCGATGGGTCTCCGGCACGGTCGTCGTCACCCTCTACTTCACGCCGGAGAAGGCCCGCATGATAGGCCGATGGTCACTTGTGTCGCCCCCTCTTCAGGGGGAACCCTGAGGGGTGATGTCGGAAACACTTGTGACGACATGTTGCAGATTGGGATCGCCAACGTTGTCACACACCATCCCTATTTATAGATCCGGACATGCGCGCGCCATCCCCCCTTTTGGTGGGAATCCGATCGAGCCCCCCTGCGGTGAGACGCCCGGCGACCGACAGGCTCCAGCAAGGTCGCGACGGGGCCCGCTCCCTAGAATCCCGGCAGCTGTCCGCCCCTCATGCACCACGCCACCCTTCCTCGCCCCGCGCACCGCCCCTCGATCGTCCGCCGCGCCCCGCTGTCCGCCCTGGCGGTCCTCTTTGCCGGGCTGGGGGCCGGGCTGTGGGCCGGTACCTCACCGGTCTGGGCGGCGGGCAGCCTGGTGCTGATGGACGCCCCGCCGTCGGCGACGAGCTGGTCAGGCGGGCTGTCGACGCGCAGCTGGCCGTCGGCGCCCGGCAGCCGCGCGCCCAGCACCGACCTGCTGCCCGCGCTGGAAGTCCTGACGCCGAACGGCGCCTTCGTCTCCACGGACCTCGGCGTCGGGTGGAACCTGGTGCCGCTGCTTGCCAATGCAGAGACGGCCCAGACCTGGCAGGTCGGCGCGCGGCTCTGGCCGCAGTTCGGGCGGCCGTCGCGGGTCACGCCCAAGGGCATCGATCGGCTCGGATCGCGCGTCACCACCGAGGCCTTCGCCAACGTCCAGGCGACCTCCTGGCTGATGCTGCAGTCGGGCTTCTCCTGGGGCAGCGGCCGCCGCCATGACGGCCAGCTGCTGGAGCTCGGCCTCACCTCCGGCATCCCCCTCGGCGACGAGTTCATCGCCGTCACGCTGGGGGCCACGGCGGCCAACGGCGCGCACCTGCGGAGCAGCTACGGCATCGGCCCCCGCGAATCCCTCGCCAGCGGACTGTCCGAATGGCATCCGCGTGCCGGGATGATGGACTGGAGCATCGCCTTCAGCGGCGAGCACAAGTTCTCCGAGCGCTGGTCCGTCAGCGGCCAGTGGCTGGACGCGCGGCTGGTCGGCGACGCGTCGCGGTCGCCGCTGACGACCGCCAGGACGCAGCAGACCTTCAGCGCCAGCCTCTGGTACCGGTTCTGAAACCGCGCCCCCGGCCGCCTCCAGGCAAGTCCTGACCCTGTCCCCCGCGCCGCCCTTCCCGAGCCGTTCTTCCCAAGCCGTTCTTCCCAAGCCGTCCGCCATGCATCGCGTCCTCCTCATCGCCGTCCCGCTGTTCGGCCTCCTGATCGCCTTCGAGTGGCTCTGGGGACGGTTGAAGGGACGTGACACCTACCGGTTGTCCGATTCGATCAGCAGCCTGAGCCAGGGGCTGATGAGCCTGGCGGTCGCCGCGATCACGCCGCTGTTCCAGAACGGCATGTACGCGTGGCTGCAGCCGCATCTGGCCCTGGTGCCGGGCTCGATCTGGGACGGCTGGTGGGGCTGGGGCGCGGCGATCGTCGCCTACGACTTCTGCGACTACTGGCTGCACCGCGTCAGTCACGAGAGCGCCCTCTTCTGGGCGGCGCACACGGTGCACCACCAGAGCGAGCACTTCAACCTGACGACCGCGTTGCGCCAGGAGAGCTTCTATGCGGTGATGGGCTGGCCGTTCTTCCTGCCGATGGCGCTGCTGGGCATGCCGCTGGCGCAGTACGTCGCGGCGGGACTGTTCGTGCTGATCTACCAGTTCTGGATCCACACCGAGCACATCGGGCGCCTGGGATGGATGGACCGGGTGTTCTCGACGCCGTCCAACCACCGCGTCCACCATGCGGTGAATCCGGGCTACCTGGACAAGAACTACGGCGCGGTGCTGGTGATCTGGGACCGGATGTTCGGCACCTTCGCCGAGGAGACCGACCCCTGCGTGTACGGCACGGTCAAGCCGCTGCACAGCTGGAACCCGCTGAAGGCGGTGGGCCAGTTCTATGGCGAGCTCTTCGAGCGCGCGCGAAACACGCCCCGGTGGGCGGACCGGGTCCGCGTGCTGTTCAAGTCGCCCGGTTGGGCGCCGCCCGGGACCGCGACGACGACCGCGCCCGACGGCGACCGCCTGCGGCAGCCGCGCTTCGATCCGGCGGTGAGCCGGCTGAACCGCTGGCGCGCGGTCAGCCTGGTCGCGATGACGGGCGCGGCATCGGCCGTCTGGCTCGACGCCAGCGACGACATGAGCGAAGGCCGCAACCTGATCGCGGCCGCGGTGGTCGCCGCGGGGCTCTACGCGGCCGGGGCCTTGCTGTCGCGCGGCGCGCAGGACGGGGCCGATCGCCCGGGGCGCAGAGACCGCGGCTTGCGGGCTTGGGCGCTCTACCTCGGCGCCATGGCGCTGAGCGCCGGAATGATCGTGCTGCTGACCTGAACAGCGCAGGCCAGGGGCGCTGCAACGGTCGCCGCGACGGTCGCCGCAACGACCATCGCAACGACCATCCAATGGCTGGCCGTTTCAGCTGTGCGGCCAGCCGAGCACCGTGAGCGCCTCGTCATACGAATGTCCCGAGGCCGCTGCGGACGCCGCAGCGTCGGCCTCGTTGCTGCCCAACTGGGCCAGGCACACCATCGTCGCGCCGCCGAAGGCGATGAGGTCCTCGAGCGCCGCGACGGGGAAATCATGGCCGAGGGCGTCGGCCAGCTTCTCGCGCAGCGTATAGCCCGCGTAGGTCGCCACGACGGCCCCCATGGCGCCCGCGAACGCGGCCGGCCAGGAGCGCCCGCCCGCCAGCGCGGCGCCCGAGATCGCTCCGCTGACGGCCCGCGCCGCAAGCCCCGGCGGATCGGTGCGATCGGGCGTGGCGGGCAGCTTGTCGACGATGAGCTCGCCGATCGCCATCGGCGTAGTCACCGCCACCGCATGTGTCGACGCGAGGAAAGCCAGCGGTGAGTCCTTGACGTCGATCCAGCCCAGCTTCGCCGCCCAGCTCGTGACGGTGAGCGGCGCGCTGGTCCGGGGTCCGGCGGTGCTGCCCAGCAGGAAGGCCATCAGCAGCGTGCGGCGGGAATCGGCCGGCTTGCCGCTCGCGGCGACCGGCACGCCCTGCGCCCTCGCCTCGCGGACGACCTGGGCGCCCGCGCGCACGCGTCCGAAGAAGCGGCGCAACAGGGTGCGCGCCGCTTCGGTGAAGGCGCCGTAGACCAGATGCGACAGGTAGGAGTAGGGATGCGATTGCAGCGGCGCCCGGGTGACCGGGTCGCCGAAGCGCATCGCGGGGACCAGCGTCTCGTCGACGACGGTCGCGGCGGTGACGCCGAACGCGGTTCCGCGCCCCCAGGTCACCCGGGGATCGAGCTCGGCTGCCACGCCATAGAGCCCGCCGATCAGCGAACCCATGCCGTAGTGGACCGCTTCACCCGCGACCGGGCGACGCCGACGCGGCAGACGGCGTCCGGCGAGCTTCGCGAGCCGATCGGCGGCGCGTTCGGTCGACGGCATGCCCCGGACGCCCGAGGTGATGCCGACCCGCGACAGCCCCGCCTGGAAGGCGGTCATCGCGGCGGCGCCGATCAGGCCGCCGAGCAGTCCGGAAGCGGTGCCGGCGCAGAGGTCGCGCGGCGGGCGGTGGTCGATGTCCATGGGCGTTCCCGTCAAGGTCAAGGTCGAGGTGGAGGGGCAGGTGGCGCGGCCCTCGTGGCAAGGGTCGTTCCTCCCAGGATGACGGGGTCCGGGCCGGCGCCTCAGCGCGGCGCGTGCCGGGCGATCGCCGCCTGCAAACGGTCGCAGGCGCGCGCGACCTGGGCCTTCGGCGCGGTCGCGACGCTGAGCATCAAGCCCGATTGCGCCTGCCCGGCATCGGCAAACCAGACCGACAGCGGCGCCGGCGAGATGCCGAAGGCGAAGAGTTCCCGGGCGATCGCGAGGTCCGAGGCGCCCGTCGGCGTCCGGACGAGCACCGCCAACGCCGCGTTCAGGGTGTCCAGGCCGCGCTCGCGCAGCAGGTCCACCAGGCCGTCGCGCTGGGCCAGATACAGGCGCTTGGCGCGCCGCAGGTGACGCAGGTAGTGCCCGTCGCGCATGAACGCCGCGATGGCCAGCTGCGCCGCGGGCCCGGGCGGCGGCGCCAGGCAGGCGGACACTTCCGCGAAGCGGGCCGCCAACGCCGCCGGCGCGACGATGAAGCCGAGCCGCAGTCGCGGGTCGATCGTCTTGCTGAACGATCCGATGTGGATCACCCGCCCATGGAGGTCGAGCGAGGCGAGCGCCGGGGCGGCGCGCCCCTGCAGTTGCAGCTCGCTCAAGTAGTCGTCCTCGACGATCCATCCGCCGGTGCTCGCGGCCCAGTCGAGCAGACGCAGCCGGCGCTGCAACGACATCGTCACGCCCAGCGGCGCCTGCTGCCCTGGCGTGACGACGGCCAGCGCGGCGTCCGGCGCGCGAAGCCAGCCGGCGTCGACATCGAGGCCCTCCCCGTCCACCGGTACCGGAACCGGCGTCAGGCGGCCGAGCGTCAAGGCCTGGCGCGTGAAGAAGAAGCCCGGCTCCTCCATCCAGGCCGTCCGACCTTCGAGCCCGAGCACCCGCAGCGCGATCCCGAGCCCCGCCGCGTACCCGCCGGTGACCAGCACCTGGTCCGGCGAACACACGACGCCGCGCGCCACGGCGAGGTAGCCGGCGATCTCGCGCCGCAAATCGATCTCCCCGCGCGGGTCGGGATACAGCGCGGCGCCGGTCGTCTCCGCCAGCAGCGACCGTGCGCGAAGCCGGTGCATCAGCTTCGCGGGCAGGCTCTCCCGCGAGGGGATGCCGGGCTGGAAGATCCCCGGCCCGGCGGTCAGCTCGCGGTACATCGAGATGAACGGCCCCGGATCGAGCGCCTGATCGCCGCCCCGCGCGGCGGCGGGCCGCTCCGCCACGCGCGTGCCGGCGGAGCGAGACGCCTCGATCATCTGCGCGGCGGCGAGCTTCTCGT
This sequence comes from Roseateles sp. GW821-FHT09G09, assembly GCF_059415965.1. Lineage (NCBI taxonomy): Bacteria > Pseudomonadati > Pseudomonadota > Betaproteobacteria > Burkholderiales > Sphaerotilaceae > Roseateles > Roseateles sp. GW821-FHT09G09. Next base: position 84,519 of record NZ_JBWKOG010000012.1, read on the forward strand.
ACGCCACCCGGACGGTGCCGCGCGCCACGCCCAGCTGCGCCGCCAGGTCGATCCACGACGGCAGCCGCATGCCGGCCAGGAGCACCTGCTGCTCGATGGCCGAGGCGATGCCCCGGTGGATCTGGTCAGCCAAGGGGACGGCGGAGGACTTGTCGAGTTCGACCTTCAGCGGACGCATCGTGGTACAGCGATTCCTGCGATTCTTGGGACTCCACTTTGCACCACGGCGGGAGAAGAATCCAGTCATCGATCCTGCATCGACATCCCGGAAGCCACCCGTCCCCCAACCCACCATCCCACGGTCCGATCGTCCGATCGCCCGGAATCTCAAGGAGCCCCCCATGTCCCAACGTCTCGACTACAGCCAGATCTCTCCCGCCGGCGTGAAGGCGCTCGGCGGCGTCTACGGTTACGTCGCCCAGAGCGGCCTGCCGCCGGCGCTCGTCGAACTCACCTTCCTGCGGATCTCGCAGATCAACAACTGCGCCTACTGCCTCGACATGCACACGCGGGACCTGCTCAAGAAGGGCGTGCCTGTCGAGAAGCTGGCGCTGGTGCAGGCCTGGCAGGAAGGCGGCGCGCTGTTCGACGCCCGCGAACGCGCGGCGCTGGCCTGGGCCGAGTCCGTCACCCGCGTTGCGACGACCGGCGTGCCCGATGCCGACTACGCCGCGGCGAGCGCGGTGTTCAGCGAGAAGGAGCTCGTCGATCTCACGGTCGCGATCGGCCTCATGAACACCTACAACCGGCTGGCCATCAGCTTCCGCAGCGTGCCGCAGGCCGTGACGCTGGCGGCGCGCTGATCAGCCGATCGCGCGCCGCAGGTTTTCCCGGGCGCGCGCGTCCAGGCGATCGCGCAGCGCGGGCGTGCTGTAGAGCACCGGGCGCTCCAGGAAGGTTCTGAGGATCTGCTTGCGCTTCCTGCGGAACAGGAAGCCCGGCACGTAGGCGTACTCGTCGCGGATCTGGCGCTCGTAGTCGTCGAAGCGCGGACGCTCGGCGCCCAGGATGGCCAGATCGATGTCGACCAGCACCTGCTCGTCGATGCTGGCCGGCACGCCGTCGTGTTTCGTCACCAGCACCAGCTGCCGGACACGATCGGCGACGTCGCGGGTCGCGCCCGCGGCCAGCAGCGCCTCATGCGCCCAGTCGGCGCTGCGCTCCTCGTTGCCGCTGCCCGGCACATCGTAGATCGCGTCATGGAACCAGAGCGCCATCTCGACCTCGGCGGGATGCGCGGCCAGATCGCCCACCTCGTCGAACAACGCGAGGCATTCCTCGAGGTGCTGGCGGGTGTGGTACTTGCGTTGCGGTTCCGCGTAGCGTGCGAGCAGCTCGTCGCGCAGCGCCTGACCGTCCCTTGCGCGGAGGGTGCCGCATGGTGGCGCGTCCGGGTCGGTGACTACGAGCGCGGACCACGCGCGCTGCCAGGATCGTTCGAAGAGAGCGTTCATGTGCGAAGGATGGTAGCGGCTGTCTGAGCCCCAGCTACGATCCCGGTCATGCCCATCCACATCAGCACCCCGACCGTCGAGTCCGACGCGTTCAGCACCCCGGACCAGCGCGTCTGGTTGAAGCTTGAAGCCCTCCAGCCCTGCGGCTCGTTCAAGCTCCGCGGCATCGGCCACGCCTGCGAGGTCCATGCGGCGCGGGGCGCGACCCGGCTGCTGTCGTCCTCGGGCGGCAATGCGGGGATCGCGGTCGCGTATGCGGGCCGCCGCCTCGGATTGCCCGTCGTCGTGATCGTGCCGGAGAGCACCCGCGAATGGCCCAAGACGCTGATCCGCCGTCAGGGCGCGGAGGTCGTCGTGCACGGCAAGAGCTGGATGGAGGCCAACGACCACCTGATGTCGCTGCGCCAGCCGACCGACGCCTTCATCCATCCGTTCGATGATCCGCTCCTGTGGGACGGTCATGCCTCGATGATCACGGAGGCCGCCGCGCAGGCGCCGAAGCCGGACGCGGTGGTGCTCTCCGTCGGCGGCGGCGGGCTGATGAGCGGCGTGTTGCAAGGCATGCACGCGGTGGGATGGCAGGACGTTCCGCTGGTGGCGGCGGAGACCGTCGGCGCCCATTCGCTGAATGCAGCCATCGCCGCGGACGAGTTGGTGACGCTGGACGCGATCACAAGCCTGGCGACCTCGTTGGGCGCTCGACGCGTCAGCGAGGAGGCCTTTGCATGGACGAAGCGGCATCCGGTCGTTGCCACGACGGTGACCGATGCGGAGGCGGTGCAAGCCTGCCTCGACGTGGCCAAGGAGCACCGGTTGATCGTCGAGCCCGCGTGCGGTGCCGCGATCGCTGCGACGCTGCAGCGCGCGGTGCCGGTGCTGCGCGATGCCAGGAACGTGCTGGTGATCCTCTGCGGCGGCGCCGGCGCGACCTATGAGGATCTGCTCGACTGGCGCGCGGCGCGCTGATCACACGACGTCACAAAGCTGCTTTCGGCTCATTCGCCACGCTGGTCTCTGCTCTTCCACCTTGATACTGAGCAGTTGCGCGCCCGGCAAGGCCGAGGCGCGACGATCGAACGTGTGAAGTGGGCCCTGCTCTTCCCATGCCGAAATCCGTGTGTGCATGCAGTCGGCAAGATCCGCATCGCACATCTCGAACTCTGCGAGCGCTTCGACCATCGCAGCGGATCAGGACGTTGGTGTCGACAGCGCCCATCACCGGAACGGACTCATCTGTTCGACGGTGACCGTCTTGCCGTTGCGCGGCTTCAGCATTCCCGCCAGTTCCGCCAACGACGTCGTCTTGGCACGAACAAAGAGGGTGCCGTCGCCGCGGATGAACCAGCGAAACGGGGTGCCAGGCTTTGCCCCCAACTCCTTCAAGATTTCCGCCGGCACCTGCAGGGTGCCCTGCTCGCTCAGAAACGTTTCATGCATCGCATTCTCCATTCAGTGAATCCACGGAATCCGGCTGCGGCGCTTCTTCCGCGACCGGCCTCTTCGACTTCGCAACGACGCGGAGGCTCCCGTCCTCCATCAACTCCCAGACGAAGCGCGTGCCGAGCTTGGCGCCGACGGCCTTCCGGATGTCCTTGGGGACCACGATCCTTCCGTTCATTTCCATCTTCGACATCGGCACACCACTCTCCTTGCGAAGCGATGCAGTCACTCTAGGAAAACGTCGATCCGAGCGCCATGACCTCCCCTTGTGGAGATGGCGTCGGATTCACTTTCGCGAGGCAGCGCCCTCACGCGGATGAGTGGACCTCCCGGCGATACACCCACCGGTACAGCACCGGCAGCACCAGCAAGGTCAGCGCGGTCGAGGACAGGATCCCGCCGATGACCACCGTCGCCAGCGGCCGCTGCACCTCGGCGCCGGTGCCCGTTGCCAGGGCCATCGGCACGAAGCCGAGCGACGCCACCAACGCCGTCATCAGCACCGGCCGCAAGCGCGTCAACGCCCCCTCGTGGATGGCCTCCTCCAACGGGCGGCCCTGCTCCCTCAACTGGCGGATGAAGGAGATCATCACCAGCCCGTTCAGCACGGCCACGCCGCTCAATGCAATGAAGCCCACCGCCGCCGAGATCGACAGCGGGATCCCCCGCATCCACAGCGCCAGCACGCCGCCGGTCAGCGCGAAAGGAATGCCCGAGAACACCAGCAAGCCGTCCCGCGCATTGCCGAACATCGCGAACAGCAGCACGAAGACCAGGCCCAGCGCCAGCGGCACCACGACGCGCAGGCGCTCGCTGGCCGACTGCAGGTTCTCGAACTGGCCGCCCCAGCCCAGCCAGTAACCCGACGGCAGCGCGACCTGCGCGCTCACCGCCTGCTGCGCCTGGGCGACGAACGAGCCCAGGTCCCGACCGCGCACGTTCGCGCTGACGACGACGCGCCGCTTGCCGTCCTCCCGGCTGACCTGGTTCGGCCCCGGCGCCAGCGACAGCGTCGCGACCTCCGACAAGGGCAGGAAACGCACCGCGCCGTCAGACCCCTTGGGCAGCGGCACCGGCAGGCGCTCGATCGCCGCCAGGTCCGTGCGCAGCGCCTCGGGCAGGCGCACGACGATCGCGAAGCGCCGGTCGCCCTCGAACAGCGTGCCCGCCTGCGCGCCGCCCGTCGCCGTCGCGACCAGCTGCTGCACGTCCTGCAGGTTCAGGCCATGACGCCCCGCCTTCTCGCGGTCGATGTCGACGGTGAGCATCGGCAGTCCGGTCGTCTGCTCGACGTTGACCTCGGCCGCGCCCTCGAGTCCTTCCAGCACCGCGGCGATCTTCGCCGCCGCCGCGTTCAGCTGGTCCATGTCGTCGCCGAAGACCTTGACCGCCACGTCCGACCGCACGCCCGAGATCAACTCGTTGAACCGCAGCTGGATCGGCTGCGAGAACTCGTAGTTCTGTCCCGGCAGCGTCGCGAGTTCCGCCTGCACCGCGGCGATCAGCGCGTCGCGCGTGCGGCGCGGCGCCGGCCACTGGTCCTGCGGCTTGAGCATCACGTAGGCGTCCGAGATGTTCGGCGGCATCGGGTCCGCGGCGATCTCGGCCGTGCCGGTGCGCGAGAACACGCGCTCGATCTCCGGGAACTTCTGCTTCAGCCGCGCTTCCATCTGCTGCTGCATCGCCACCGACTGCGACAGGCTGGTGCCGGGCAGCCGCAGCGCCTGCACCGCGAAGTCGCCTTCATTGAGGCTGGGCACGAACTCGCTGCCCAGCCGCGTCGCCAGCAAGGTCGACAGCACCACCGCCACCACGGCGCCGGTGATCACCACCGGCCGCGCGCCCATCGCCCGGACCAGCAGCGGCTCATAGGCGCGGTGCGCCCAGGCCATCAGGCGGCTCTCCTTCTCCTGCACCTTGTCGCCGATGAACAGCGCCACCGCCGCAGGCACGAAGGTGATCGACAGGATCATCGCGCCGAGCAGCGCCATCACCACCGTCACCGCCATCGGATGGAACATCCGTCCCTCCACGCCGGTCAGCGCGAAGATCGGCAGGTAGACCACCATGATGATCAGCTGCCCGAACAGCAGCGGCCGGCGCGCCTCCTGCGCCGCGGCGAAGACCTCGTGGAAGCGCTCGCCGCGCGTCAGCGGCCGGCCCAGCCGCGACTGCGCATGCGCCAGGCGCCGCACGCAGTTCTCGACGATCACGACCGCGCCGTCCACGATGATCCCGAAGTCCAGCGCGCCCAGGCTCATCAGGTTGGCGCTGACCTTCTGACCGACCATGCCGGTGAAGGTGAACAGCATGGACAGCGGGATCACCATCGCCGTCAGCACCGCCGCGCGCAGGTTGCCCAGGAACAGGAAGAGCACGGCGATCACCAGCACCGCGCCCTCGACGAGGTTGCGCTTGACCGTCGCGATGGCCTTGTCCACCAGCACCGTGCGGTCGTAGACGGTGACCACGTGCACGCCCTGAGGCAGCGTGGTCGCGACCTCCTTCATCTTGCGGTCCACCGCCTGCGCGACGCTGCGGCTGTTCTCGCCGATCAGCATGAAGACGGTGCCCAGCACGACCTCGCGGCCGTTGTCGGTGGCCGCGCCGCTGCGCAGCTCCTTGCCGATGCCGACCTGCGCCACGTCGCGCACCCGCACCGGCACGCCGCCGTCGGCACGCAGCACGACGTTGCCGATGTCGGCGAGGTCGCGCAGCTGTCCCGGCGCGCGGATCAGGTACTGCTCGCCGCGGCGTTCGATGTAGCCGGCGCCGACGTTGGCGTTGTTGCGCTCCAGCGCCTGGACCACCTCCGCGAGCGTCAGCCCGTGCGACGACAGCCGCCCGGGATCGGGCGCCACCTCGAACTCCCTGGCGAAGCCGCCGATCGTGTTGACCTCGGTCACGCCCGGCACGTTGCGCAGCTGCGGCTTGACGACCCAGTCCTGGATCTCGCGCAGGTCGATCGGCGTGTAGGGCGTGCCGTCCGCCTTGCGCGCGCCCTCCTCCGCCTCGATGGTCCATTGGTAGATCTCGCCCAGGCCCGTCGACACCGGCCCCATCGCCGGCGTCAGCCCGTCGGGCAGGTGCTCGCGCGCGGCCTGCAGCCGCTCGTTGACCAGCTGGCGCGCGAAGTGGATGTCGGTGCCGTCGCGGAAGATCACCGTCACCTGCGACAGGCCGTAGCGCGACAGCGAGCGCGTCTGCTTCAGCCCCGGCAGGCCCGCCATCGCGGTCTCCACGGGGAAGGTCACGCGCTGCTCCGCCTCCAGCGGCGAGTAGCCCGGCGCGCCGGTGTTGATCTGCACCTGCACGTTGGTGATGTCGGGCACGGCGTCGATGGGCAGCTTCTGGTAGCTGAACACGCCCAGCGCGGCCATGCCGAGCACGGCCGCGAGCACCAGCCATCGATGCTCGATGGCGAATCGGATGATGCGTTCGAACATGTCGTCCCCGTCAGTGCGAATGCGTCGCCGAGCCCTTGCCGGCCTCGGACTTGATGACGAAGGCGTTGACCGCCGCGATCTTCGCGCCGGCCTTCAGGCCGTCGACGATCTCGATGCGCCGGCCGTCGCCGCGGCCGGTCTTCACCGGCTGCGCCGTGAAGCCCTCGGCGGTGCGCACGAAGACGACCTGCCGCTCCTCGAAGACCTGCACCGCGTCCGCCGCGACGGTCACCGGCGCGGATGCCTCGCCCGTCATGACGTCGACGTTGACGAAGAGCCCGGGCCGCCAGGCGCGCTCCGGGTTGGAGAGCGAGATGCGCGCCTGCGCTGTGCGGCTCTGGCCGCCGATCAACGGACCGACGTAGGCGACGGTGCCGTCGGCCGATTGCTCGAAGGCGGCGGACCGCACGACGGCGCGCTCGCCCACGCGCACCTTGGCCAAGTCGCCGGCCGGCACGTCGATGCGCGCCCACACGGTGCGCAGGTCCGACAGGACGAAGACGCTCGCGTCCTCCTTCACCTGCTCGCCCAGCGTCAGGTGCTTCTCCACGACCACGCCGTCGAACGGCGCGCGCAGCTCGAAGCGCGTGAGCGCGCTGCTGCCGCCCGCCTTCACACCCGCCGTCAAACCCGTCATGGCACCCGTCGAGGCACCGATCGCGAGCAGCTTCTGGCGCGCGTTCGCGACGGCGATCTCGGCCTCGCGCAGCGCCTGCTCGGCCACGTCGACGTCCTGCCGGGGAGAGATCTTCTCCTCCCACAGCTTCAGCTCGCGGTCGAAGGTCTTGCGCGCCAGCTGCTCGCGCTTCTGGGCGGCGAGCAGCTCGCTGCGCTGGTCCGACACCTGCGCGCTGGCGATCACCGCCAGCAGATCGCCCTTGCGCACGGACTGCCCGAGCGTCGCGGGCACCGCCTCGACCACGCCGGCCACCCGCGGCACGACGTGCGCGGTGCGGTCCTCGTTGAAGCCGATCTCGCCGGGCAGGCGCGTCGTCGTCCGGATCGTCGCCGGGCCGGCGGTCTCCAGCGCGATCGCGGCGGCCTGGATCTGCGCCGCGGACATCGCGATGACCTCGGGCTCGTTCGCGGCGTGGCCGTGGCCGTCGTCCTTCCCACCGGCATGGCCCGCCGCGTCCCCGCCGGCGTCCTTCGCTCCGTGGCCGTCGGACGCCTGCGTGTCGCCCGGCCTGGCCGCATCGGCGCCAGCGGCGTGCTCGTCCTTGTGCGCCCCCGCGTCCTTCTTTCCGGCGTGACCGTGGTCATCATGCCCGTCCTCAGCGTGCGCACCGTGCTCCCCGTGGCCGCCCTCGGTGGAGGTCGCCGGTCCCCTGGCCAGGAGGGCCGCGCCGCCGCCCAGGCCGAGCGCCACCAGCACCGCGATCGCGATCAGTTGGCGCTTCGGCAGTCCGCGTCCGGCGGACGTCTTGTCGTCTTGCTTGTTGAAATTCATCGTCGTTCTCACGGTTGCTGGGCAGGCGCGCCGAGGCGGCGCTCGAGGTCGGCGTTGGCGCGGTGCGCCTGCGCCAGGGCGTCGAGCCACTGCATCCGCGCCTGCAGCCAGGTGCGCTGCGCGTCGAGCACGTCCAGGAAGCCGAACTTCCCGAGTTCGAAGCCGCGCGTGGCGGCGGTGTAGGCCTCGCGGGCGCCGGGCAGCACGGTGCGCTGCAGCGCGTCGACCTCGTCGGCGCGGGCGGCGAGCTCGTCCGCGGCGCTCAGCACCTCGGCGCGCAGCCGCAGGGATTCGGCCTCGGCGAGTTGTTCGGCGGCCTGGTGGCGCTTGAGCGCCTCGCGTTGTGCGCCCTGGTTGCGATCGAACAGCGGCAGCGGCACGGACACGCCGATCACCGCCTGATTGCGGCCGATCTCCTGCGCGCGTTTCGCGCCGAGCGTCACCGTGACGTCGGGCAGGCGACGCGTGCGTTCGAGTTCGTACGCGGCCTGCGCGCGGTCGACCTCCAGTCGCGCCCGGCGCAGGGCCGGCGCGTCGGCCAGGCGTCGCGCGAGCTCGGCCTCGGCGGGCAAGGCCGGCAGCGACCCCGCGTCGCCATCGACCGCGCCGATCGCGCCCTCGTCGATGCCGACCGCGGCTGCCAGCGCATGACGTGCGGCGAGCCGGTCCGCCTGCGCCTGCCGCCACTCGATGCGCGCGGTGGCCTGCGCGACGCGGGCGCGGGTCTCGTCGATCGGCGACAGCTTGCCTGTGGCGACGCGTCGCGCGGTCGCGTCGGCACCGCCGCCGGCGATGCGCAGCGACTCCTCGGCGGCGACGACCCGCTCCTGCGCGACCAGCGCGGCGAAGAAGGCCTGCACCACGTCCGCGCGCAGCTCGGCGCGCAAGGCTTCCAGTTCGGCCTGCGAGATGTCGCGACCGCGCCGTGCCAGCGCCGTGCGCGCGGCGCGCTGGCCGCCGATCTCGAGCGGCTGGCTCAGCAGCACGGTGACGGTGCGCGTCTCGCGACGCGTGTCCTCCTGCTCGAGCGCGAGCGAGGGATTGGGCGGCAGCGCCGCCTGCTGCACCGCGCCGTCGGCGGCTTCGACCTCGAAGGCGGCCGCGCGCAGCCGTGGATGCGCGGACAGGGCCCGCTCGATGGCGGCGCTCAGCGTCAGAGGTGGCACGGACGCAGACGACCCCGCAGAAGGTGCCGACACCGCAGACGTCGCCGCAGACGTCGCCGCAGATGGCGCCGCAGACGTCGCCGCAGATGGCCCCACAGATGGCGCCGGTGGCGCCGGTGGCGCCGCCGAGGCGGACGGCGGCTCGGCCGTCGCTCGAGTGGCGGGGAGCATGAAGGAAAGCAGTGCCGCGCTGCAAAGCGGCACCAGGAACTTGGGCATCGGAGACTCCGGCGTTGTGCCCGTCGCCGCAGGGGCGGCCGGGCAGGAAGGGGGATCAACGTGGAATCGGCGAGCGCCGGATGCGAGGGTCGTCGTGACTCACGACGGTCCCCGGTCCCCGCAGCGTCGAGTTGGGATGCCCCGCTAGGCGCAAACCGCAGCCATAGCAGCGCTATGGCGAGGATTTGCAACGACGCGGGGCGCCCAACTCGGCGCTGCGTGGCGGTTGCCGATCAGGCGGGGGGCCAGTTGGGCCGCTCTCGGCGGTCGGGGCCGCGAGAGGACCACACGACGGGCGCGGAGCCTGTGGCGGCGGGGCTGGTCACGGCGGGGAGCACGATGGGCGTGCTGGCGACGGGTTGGCTGTGGCCGAGGTGGCAGAAGCCGCAGTCGTCGTCGACGCACGTCAGGGCCTTGTCGGTGGCCTTCCCGGACTTTTCGGCCTTCCCGGCCGTCGAGCCTTCAGGCGACGCCTTCACCCCCGAGCCCGCGCCGTCGCCGTCCGCCGCCTCATGGCGATGCTCATGGTGGCCGACATGGTTCGCCGCGGGATCGACTTCATGCGCGCAATAGGTCGCCGCCACCGCCCAGCTCAGCTGGAGCGGCAGCAGGATCAGCAGGAAGACGGTGAGCCAACGGCGCATGGGGCGCGAGTATAGAGAGCCGCGACGACCCTTCCGTGTCGGCGGGCTTCGCAGCGCCCTGTCCCCCGCCGGCGGTTTTCACGAAGTCTGGCTCGCCACCAGGGGCCTGAGGCCGGCGGCTTCGATCAGCATCTCGTCGACCTGCGTCGCCAGATGCAGATTGACGCGGATGGCCGTCCAGGTTTCGCGGCCGCGCGCGAAGACCCGCCCGTTGGACGCCTCCTGGATCTCGTGCTCGCCCCACAGGCCGCGCTCGCCGAACGACGGCGCCGCCGCGACGATGGCCTCCGCGGCCTCGCGGCTGGCGTCGTCCGGACTCGCCCGTCGGCGACGCTCGAAGCGCCAGGCGCCCTGCCACGGGTAATCGATGCGCACGTGCCCGGTCGGCAGCTCCGTGCCGGGCTCGCTCGGCGCGTGGATCGCCCCATGATCCCCGTACCCGACGAGGGCCAGGCCGCCCAGGCGCCGATGCAGCTCGCGCTCGAGGATCGCGAGGCGGCCCGAACGGGGCGTGTCCTCCGGCAAGGTCGGCCCCAGCCATTGCGCCGTGGCGGGGAAGCTGTTGCCCATGACCACGACCCGCAGTCCCGGCCACCGCTTGCGCCAGCGCGCGAGCAGGTCGCGACCCGTGCCGGCGCAGCCGAGCAGCCATTCGCGCTCGGTGCCGAAGTCCAGCACGACCAGCGCGCGGCGCGGCGCCTCGAGCCCATCCAGCGCGCGCTCGACGATGGTCGCCGACGGCGCCACGCCGCGCAGCCGGAACAGCACCTGCCCGAACTCGCGCTCGATCGCGGCGGCCTGCAGCGCGATGGCGCGTTCGCTGGCCCCGTCCGGCATCAGCACGACCGGCACGGCGTTGCGGTGCGCCTGGGCGAACTCGCGCCAGGTGCGGAAGCCCTGTGACGGATCGGCCAGCCGGCGCCAGGCCAGCGCATGGTCGAGCGGCACGCGGCCCAGGTCGATGAAATGCGGCAGCTCCTGCATCGCCTCGCCCGCCTGCTGCGCGGCGCGGCGGAAATCCACCACGTCCGGCCGGCGCTGCAGCGCCGTCAGCGTGATCAGCGGCAGGGTCAGGCGCTTGCGCCCGCGATCGAGCTCGCGCAGCGCGCGCAGCTCGGCGGGCAGCGTCTGCAGCGACGGAAAATAGACAACCTTGTCCAGCAAGACCCCGTTCATCGACACCTCCTGCGGGCCCGGGCCCGAATCCGGACGCCCCGCGCGCCCGTTGCCGGCAGGCTAGAAAGGATGCGGATGGAAAGCCAGAGGCCGCTTTGACCGATGTCAGAGATCGGGCGGGTCCTCCCCTCTTTCTTTCCTCTTTTTTCCTCTTTTGTATGCCCCTGTATCCGCGATCGCGCGCGTGACACCGGCATGCCAATCCGGTTCGATATCGACAAGGCGGAGATACATCGCGGACGTCCACTGCGGAGGTCGCCACCACACACACGGAGATCCCCGATGACCGACCGCAACGACAAGACCGGCACGCGCGATGCGCCCGGCGGATTCGACACGATTTCAACGAGCCGGGACGCCACGACGGGCGCTGCCGGCGCCGCGCTGCCCCGTCGCCGGTTCCTCCGGCTGGGTGCGTCGCTCGGGGCCGCGACGGCCGTGGCAGGCCTGCCGCTGGGTGGCCTGCTGCCGTCCGCCGCATGGGCCGCACCGATCGCGCCGTCCGTGCCGATCGCGCCCGCCGAAGGACCAGCCATCACGATCGCGCCGTCCTTCGGCAGGCTCAAGCACATCGACGCCGGGGACCTTCGCGTCGGTTACGTCGAGGCGGGTCCGGCCGACGGTCCGCCCGTGCTGCTGCTGCATGGCTGGCCCTACGACGTCCATACCTACGAGGGCGTCGCGCCGCTGCTCGCGGCGGCCGGCTACCGCGTCATCGTCCCCTATGCCCGCGGCTATGGCACGACGCGTTTCCTGTCCGCCGACACGCCGCGCAATGGCCAGCAAGGCGCGCTGGCGCGCGATGCGATCGCGCTGATGGACGCGCTGCGCCTCCCGAAGGCGATCGTCGGCGGCTGCGACTGGGGCGCGCGCACGGCGGGCATCCTCGCCGCGTTGTGGCCGGAGCGCTGCCACGCGCTGGTGTCCGTCAGCGGCTACCTGCTGGTCGATCGAAAGGTCAACGCGCAGCCGCTGCCGCCGGCGGCCGAGCTGCAGTGGTGGTACCAGTACTACTTCGCCACCGAACGCGGTCGACTGGGCTACGAGAAATACCGCGCCGAGTTCTCGAAGCTGATCTGGCAGCTCGCCTCGCCGCAATGGCGCTTCGACGACGCGACCTTCGCGCGCAGCGCCGCGGCCTTCGACAACCCGGATCACGTCGCGATCGTGGTCCACAACTACCGCTGGCGCCTCGGCCTGGCCGAGGGTGAATCGCGCTTCGACTCGGTGGAGGCGCGCGTCGGCGCGGCGCCCGACATCACGATCCCCGCGATCACCCTGGAAGGCGATGCCAACGGCGCGCCCCATCCCCCGCCGTCCGCCTACCGCCGCAGGTTCACGGCCAGCTACGCGCATCGCGACCTCACTGGCGGCATCGGCCACAACCTGCCGCAGGAAGCGCCGAAGGCCTTCGCGCAGGCGATCCTCGACGTCACGCGGCTGTGAAAGCAAAGCGGGGTTCCCTCATGGGAACCCCGTTGCTCGAAGTCGGATGACCCTCACTGCAAGGTCAGGTCATCCCGCGTCCGTCGTCCGGCCCGTCAGGTCGGCACTGTCCCGCCTCGATCCGACGAGCGGATCGTCGCGGCCGGTGCCGGGCATCGGAGCGATCAACGACGGTACGAATGCGCCGCCTCGAACTCCGGCGCATAACCCTGCTCGCTCCAGGCGCGGTCCAGCGACCCATCGGCGCGAGCCTGCTCCAACTCGTCCATCACCTGGGCACGCGTCTTGCCGCCCGCGGCAGGTGCGGCGAACTGCAACTGCGTGCTGGTGTCGGCGGACATGCCCACCGTCACGTCGGCATCGGCCTGGTGATTCGAGTACTGCACGTCCATGCCCTTGGCTTCGTCGAAGTCCGGGGCGTAGCTGTGTTCACCCTGCAGCTTGTCGAGGCTGCCGTCCATGCGCGCGGCTTCCAGTTCCGCGATCACCTGATCGCGCGACTTGGGGCCGGACACGACCTGCTCCTCGACTTGTGCGAAGGCCGGGACGGCAAGTGCGACCGCCAGTGCGGCGGCGCCCATCGGAAGGGAAAGCTTCTTGAAGTTGGTCATGATCAAACTCCTTCGGTTGAAAGTGGTCCTGCACGCGGGATCGGTCGGTACGTCGAGCCATCGCTCATTGAAAGACCTGTCCTGCTGCGTCGGCGCGCGTTTCAAACGCCTTGATGCCTACTCTAGGCGCACGACACCGACATGAGGCGGACATGCGGATGACCGTTTTGTCATCGTTGCGCAGTGCGGGCGGACTGCTGCGCGCGCTGCGTCAGCGCGTCGACCGCTTGACGGCGATGCTGGAGCGCCAGCGGCGCTCGCAGGCGCAGGTGGAGGCCTTCAGCGCCAACGTCGCGCACGAGCTGCGCACGCCGCTCGCCACGCTGATCACGGGCATCGAACTCACGATCCGCGAGGGCGGGCTGACGCACGAGGCCAGCGACCGCCTCGGTGCGAATCTCGAGGAGCTCCGGCGCATGCAGGGCATCGTGGGGGACATGCTGTTCCTGTCGCGGGCCTACGGCGGTCGGCGAGCACCCCGCGCGCGGGTCGACAGCCTCGCCGCGCTGGCGGCCGAGGTCGCCGAATACCACGAGGCGGCCATCGAGGCAGCCGGCCTCTCGCTGCGCATCGAGGGCGAGGCGGCCGGTGACTTCGACGCCGGGCTGCTCAAGCGCGCGTTGTCGAACCTGATCGCCAACGCGACGCGTTATGCCAGCGCCGGCAGCGTGTTGCGCGTGGGCATCGAGGGCGCGCGTTCTGGACAGGTCCGGCTGTGGGTCGCGAACACGGGGCCGGTCATTGCTGCCGAACGGTTGCCGCGTTTGTTCGATCGCTTCTATCGCGCCGAGTCACTGGATCCCGCGACCGTCACGGGCGCCGTGGATGCGATGAACGCAGGACATCTCGCGACGGCAGAGGACCACCTCGGCCTGGGGCTGTCGATCGTCGACGCGATCGCGCGCATGCACGGCGGCGCGCCCTTCGCGCGATCGGACGAACGGGAGACGCGCATCGGGTTGACGTTGAGCGGCGGCACGTCCGGGCGCGCCTACACTGCGCGCCGTTCGCAGCCCTCGCCCGCGGCGTTGCCGACGCCGACGACCTTGCCGCCCACCCTGCCCCCCACCCTGCCTCCATGACCGATCGCCTGCTCTCCTTCGTCCAGCATCCCCTCGGACGTCGCATCGCGCGCTGGTTGAATCTGCCGCAGCCGGTGCCGTTGGCACGTCTGCACGAGGCCTGGACGGACGCGGAACTCGCCGGCCGGTCCGTGCTCGCGATCGCGCCGGGCAGCACGGCGCCGCTGCCGTCGCTGCTGGCGGCGATCGTCGATCAGGGCGGTGTGCCGAGCGGCGACGGCCCGGTGCGCACGCTGGTGATCGACGCGACCGGTTGTCACGACATCGCGGCGCTGCGTGCGTTGTTCGAGCAGGCGCAACTCGCGATGAGCCGTCTGGCGCCAAGCGGGCGCGTCCTGGCCCTGACGTCCGCCGGCGTCATGAGCGCCGCGGAAGCGGCCTGCCTGCATGCGGTGCAGGGCTTTGTCCGCGCGCTGGCCAAGGAAGTCGGCCGGCGCGGCGCGACGGCCAACGCGCTCGTGCTGCAGGAAGGCGCGGCCTCGACGGCCTCGCTGGCGGGCGCGCTGCGCTTCTTCGGCACGGATCGCTCGGCCTATGTGTCGGGCCAGGTGCTGGCCTGGCGCAAGGACCTCGTCGCGGCGGTCGACGACGACGAGCGCGTGCCGGCGGCGATCGTCACGGGCGCGGCGGGCGGCATCGGCGCGGCCACGGCCCGCCGTCTGGCGCGGGACGGGATGCGCGTGCTGTGCGTCGACGTGCCGGCGGCCCGCCAGCCGCTGGAGGCGCTGGTCCGCGAGATCGGCGGCTCGCTGCTGGCGGCGGACCTGACCGCGCCGGGTGCCGCTGATGAGCTCGTCGATGCCGCCCGGCGGCTGCAGGGCGTGGACGTGCTCGTGCACAACGCCGGGATCACGCGCGACCGGACGCTGGCGCGCATGTCCGCGGCGGAGTGGGACGCGGTGATGGCGCTGAACCTCGCCGCGATCCTCGCGATCGACGCGCGACTGGACGAGGCCGGGCTGTTCAACGCCGGTGCGCGCGAGGTCTGCCTGTCATCGATCAGCGGCATCGCGGGCAATGCCGGCCAGACCAACTACAGCGCGACCAAGGCCGCGCTGATCGGTTATGTGGGCGCGCGGGCGGCGACGCTCGATCAACGCGGCGGCACGATCAACGCCGTCGCGCCGGGATTCATCGAGACCGCGATGACGCGCCGCATGCCGCTGATGGTGCGCGAGGCCGGGAGGCGCTTGAACTCGCTCAAGCAGGGCGGCACGCCGGCGGACGTCGCGGAGGCGATCGCCTTCCTGGCGTCGCCGGGCGCGCACCCGCTCACGGGTCAGGTCTTGCGGGTCTGCGGACAGTCGCTGCTGGGCGCCTGACGGGATGCACGGCGGGATGCATGGCGGCGAACTGCCCCGTCCGCGGCACGGGTGGGCCTGACGGGCGTCAGACCGCCAGGATAGGCGGCGGGACCGAGGCGAGCAACGTCGACAAGGCCAGTTCGCTGCCGTCGTGCAACAGGAAGCGTTCCACCGGGCGTCCGGATCCCCGGTACCAATCCCGGAGCGTCACGCTGCTTCTTTCGTCGATGTCGATCACGAGGTCCTGCCCCGAGGTGCGCGCCTTGAGCTGCGAGGCCACGATGCCGTCGCCGAACCGGACGCTGTCCTGACCACCCGAGGACGTGTCGTCCTCGACGATCGTGTCGGCGCCGCCGCCCAGGACGATCTCGTAGACGTCGTTGCCGGCGCCTCCGGTGAACACGTTGTTCTTGCCGTCACCCCGGAACCGGTCGGCCATGTCCGTGCCCACGACATGTTCGACGCTCGTGAGCTGGTCCGCCCCCCAGGCCCAGTGGACCAGCCCCTGATCCAGCAGCGCCACGATGCCCGGGTCGGCCATGCCCTCCGGGGCGATCACCCGCGAATAGTCGACCGTGTCCTGGCCCAGGCCGCCGTCGATGCGCTTGTCGTCCGCTGCCGGCGGCGGCTGGAACGCGTGCTGGACGATGATCAGATCGTTGCCGGGTCCGCCCTTGACCCGGTCCCGGCCCGTGCCCGTGATGATCCTGTCGTCGCCGCGCCCTCCCCTCAGGACGTCATCGCCCGCTCCTCCGTCCAAGCTGTCATCGCCCGCACGGCCGATCAGCCGGTCCCGGCCGGCGCTCCCCGTGAACTCGTCGGTCCGGTCGGTGCCCTCGGTCGTCTGCAGCGATCGCCGAACACGTGACGCGGCATCGCCCTGCCCCGAGTCGACGCTGTGCGTGATCTGGCTGCGACGAAGCAGCTCTGTCGCATCCCATTGCAGGCGCGGACGGGTCTGCTCGGAATCCTGCAGCACCACGCGCTCGATCGCGCCGGTGCCATCCGCCTTGAAATGCCCTTCGACCCGGATCGATCCGGCGGGGCCGAGATCGAGCATCAGATCGTCACCGAGGCGGCTGATCGTGGGCGCTGAATGGCTCCCGAGCAGTCGGATGATGTCCGGCCCGTCTCCGGCTTCGCCCGCTTCGAGGATCACGTCGTGGCCGTCGCCGGGGGCATGGAGATAAACGTCCCCGCCGCTTCCGCCCATGAGCCGGTCGTCGCCGCGCCCGCCCTCCAGCAGATCCCGACCCGGGCCGCCGTCGAGGATGTCGTCGTCGCTTTCCGTGTGCAGCTCGCCCGCGTACGCGTCGGGCCGCGACGTCCACGGGTGCGTGCCCGCCAGCAGCTGCGCGTAGGTGAGCCCGTCCAGTCCTGCCACGGCGATCGCCGCAAGCTCCGCGTCGGCGCCGACCGGGTCGCCGCCATGAAGACGATCGTCGCCCTCGCCGCCGGTCAGATGATCGTTGCCGCTGCCGCCAAAGAGCACGTCGTCGCCGAGATCGCCGAAGAGCCTGTCGCTCGCACCCTGGCCATACAAACGGTCGTCGCCCTCTCCGCCATGCAGGCTGTCCGCGCCATGCTCTCGCGGATCACTCAAGGCGTCGTCACCGAACAGCACATCGTCGCCGGACTCCCCTTCGAGCACGTCATCGCCGCCATTGCCGAACAGCAGATCGTCGCCAGGGCCGCCGGAGAGATGGTCTCTCCCATGGTCCCCGACAGTCCGCAGGGCCAGCGCTGCGAGGTTGTCGCCGCTCAGCACGTCGTCGCCGTCCCCACCCAGCAGGCGATCGTCGCCGCCGTCGCCGTACATCACATCGTCGCCGTTGCCACCGGACAAATGATCGGCACCGCCGGCCGACATGATCCAGTCCGCACCCTTTCCACCGCGCAAGGTGTCGCCGCCATCGCCGGCAGCACCGGCCGCCGTCGGGTGGACGACGTGCAAGCGCACGGACGGCAGCCAGGGTTGGCCGGTGGGGAGGTCGTGCGTGGCCCTGTAAACGTTGATCTTCCCGTATTGGCGATTGCTGGCGGCCCGAGTCGGCCAGCCCGTGGTCCAGCCGTGTGTCTCGGACCAGACCGCCATGTCCGTCTCCGCGGGGCTGCCACCGCCGTGCCAGACCAGTTCATGTCCCGACAGCAGGATGTCGTCGCCGCTGCCGCCATCGGCGTCGAGTGCCCAAGCCGCCCCGCCGATCACGACGTCCCGCCCGCCACGGGCATTGACGATGGTGGGGCGATCCTGGGTGCGGATCAGGTTGTCCTTGTCGTCGAGTTCGAAGTGATCGATGGGGTCGGTCGTCACGGCGTCGAGGCCGGGGTACCACATGGGGTAGTCGACGGACGACCGCCAGATCCCAGGTTTCAATGCCGGGATCGTCGCTGGTGGCACGTTGCGGACGTGCGCATTCGGATCGGCCCGGCGCAGGACGTCGTCGGCACTCAGCACGATCGTTGGCACGGCGTGGCTGTAGAACTCGAATCGCTCGATGGCAGTCCCGCCCGTGGCAGCGAACTGCTGCGCGATGCGCAGGCTGTGCTCCCTATTCCAGGACACGAGCAGGTCGTCGCCCTCGCGCTGGAAGGTCATGCCGGTGGCGTCCTTGTGACCCGTGAACCGGACGACGTCGCCGGTCGACGAGTTCCCATCGGATTCCCACACGACGTCATCGCGGGTGTCGAACGGAATCAGATAGAGGTCATCGCCGGGTCCGCCCTTCAGAAGGTCTCTCCCGCGACCCGCCTCCAACACGTCATTGCCCGCGCCTCCATCCAGGTGGTTCTCATGGTCCCAATCCAGGGACGGCTGGTGATCCGCCCTCGGCGGCAGCGGACGGTCCTGGCGCGCTTCCGACGTCACGGCGCGGACCATGACCGCGCGCGCTTCGCTGTCCTCGTGATGGGACCACCAGGAAGGGGCATAGGCGTAAAGCCGATCGTCGCCATCGCCGCCCAGAAGGGTGTCGCTGCCCGCTCCCCCGACCAGCACGTCGTTGCCTGGGCCGCCTTCCAGAAGGTCATCACCGCCGTGACCGAAGAGGCGGTCGTCGCCCTCGCCGCCACGCAGGATATCCGCCTGTTGGGAGGCGTACTCGACGTAGGGATCGTCGCCGTGCAGCACGTCGTCGCCGGCACCGCCATCGAGTTCATCCTTGCCGCCGTTGCCGAACAGCCAGTCGTCCCCGTCGCCGCCAAAGAGTGTGTCGTCCCCGCCGGCCTCTCCCAGGTTGTCGCCGCTCATGATGTCGTGGCCGCCGCCACCGTCCAACCAGTCGTCGCCCGCCTCGCCGTACATCACGTCGTTGCCGGAACCGCCTTTCAGGACGTCGTTGCCGCAGCCGGACAAGAGCCAGTCCGCACCTGCCTCCCCGTAAAACCGGTCGGAGACGGCACGTCCCACTTCATGCACGCCATGGACGACGTGCAACAGCAGCTGTCCCTCCGTGTGGTTCTCGTCCCCCAGAAGGCGCTCTTCGACACTGACTTCTGGTTGGACGAACCTCGTCTGGACGTAGGAGAGAAATCGTCGGGCGATTCTTTCGCGATCGCCCAGCAGGATGTCGTCACCGGCACCACCGGCAACCTCGCCGTCCTCCCAGCTGGTGACGAAGACGTCGTCGCCCTTCCCGAGGCGTTGGCGCGTTGGCTTGGCGTTGTCGCCCGTTCCGGAGTCAGTCACCTTGTCCAAGCTCGATACCTCAAAAATGAATGGCCCGACGGCTGTCGCGCAGCGCCACTTGGTATCGATGGGGAAGGTGCGTGCACCCGTAAAACCGCTTTCCACGTCCCGTGGACCCGACGCATGCGCGCGCACCTTGATCACGACAAGGGCGGTTGCCGCGCGACGCGGTGTGGGGATTCGAAGGAGACGCCGGGGTGCCAGGCGCAACCCCGGCGGGTCGTCAGATGTAGCCCAGCAGCAGCAGGACGATCAGGATCACGACGACCAGACCCAGGCCGCCGCTGGGGCCATAGCCCCAGCTGCGGCTGTGAGGCCAGGATGGCAAGGCGCCGACGAGCAGCAGGATGAGGATGACGAGCAGGATGGTGCTGATCATGCGGATCTCCGAATGTTGTGGACGTGAGGTGGACCCGTCGCGCAGCCGATGCGGCTGTTCGTGGGGGCATGCCTTCGTACGGCAACCTCTGTGCCCGGTGTGCGAACTTGGGGAGGTGCGCGTCGAACGCCTCGGGCTCGCGGCTTGCTGGAGGCGTGCGCAACCCCTTGAACGCATCGAGACCCCATGCCCACGCGCCGCGCCACGCCCTCCGACCGTCTTCTCCTGCAGCAACTGCGACGTTTCGGGCTGCGCGTCTGGCGGCCCGGCCAGAAGGAGGTGATCGATCGCGTGCTGCGCGGCTTGAACACGCTGGCCGTGATGCCCACCGGCGCGGGCAAGTCGCTGTGCTACCAGGTGCCCGCCGCCCTGCTGCCGGGCCGGACGATCGTCGTCTCGCCGCTGATCGCCTTGATGAAGGACCAGTGCGAGCGACTGGCCGCGCTGGGCATCCGCTGCGCGCAGGTGCACAGCGGCCTCGACGCGGCCACGCTCGCCGCGCAGGAGGCGGCCGCGCTGGACGGCAGCGCGCGGGTCGTGCTGCTGACGCCGGAGCGCCTGGACGACGCCGGGTGGCTGGAGCGTCTCGCGGAGCGGCCCACCGACCTGCTGGTCGTCGATGAGGCGCACTGCATCTCGCAGTGGGGCCACGACTTCCGGCCGGCCTTCCTGAACATCGGCGAGGCGCGCGAGCGGCTGGGGCGTCCGGCCGTGCTCGCGCTCACCGCCACGGCGTCGGCGGAGGTGGTCGAGGACATCGCGCGGCAGCTGGACATTCCCGGCGCGGGCTGCCTGATCGGCGGCACGTACCGCGCCAACCTGCACTACCGCGTCGAGCCGCTGGCGGACGACGAGGACAAGCTGCGGCGGCTGCTCGCGCTGGTTGCCGACGAGGACCCGGAACCGCCGTCGACGATCGTCTACACCGCCACCGTGAAGGCCGCGGAAACGGTGCATGACGCGCTGGTCGGCGCCGGCGTCCGGTCGGCGCTGTATCACGGCCGTCTGCGTGCCGCCGAGCGCCACGAGGCGCAGGACCGCTTCATGCGGGGCGACGCGCGGGTGATGGTCGCGACGAACGCGTTCGGCCTGGGCATCGACAAGCCGGACATCCGCCGGATCGTGCACTACCAGCTGCCGGCCGGGCTGGACGTCTATTACCAGGAATCGGGACGCGCCGGCCGCGACGGCGAACCGGCGGATTGCACGCTGCTGTTCGTGGCGGGCGACCGGGCGGTGCAGCAGTTCTTTCTCAACGGCCGGTATCCGGCACCGGCGGATGCGCAATCGGTGACCGAGGCGCTGCGCACCAATCCGCCGGACGAGACGGGTTGGACACTCGATGCGCTGCGGGAGCGCCTCGGCCGACCGCGCAACAAGCTCGAGGTGCTGACGGGCCTGCTGGTCCGCGAGGGCTGGTTGACGGAAGACGGCGATGCGTTCGCGCTGGCCGATCCCCCGCCGGGCGACGTGGCGTCGCTGATGGCGGCGCTGGCCCGCTACGAGGCCAAGGCGGGCCAGGACCGGCGCCGGCTGGAGCAGATGGTGTTCTACGCGCAGAGTGGCCTGTGCCGCTGGCGCGTGATGCTGGAGGCGTTCGACGAGGCGGCGGGTTTCGAGCGATGCCACGGTTGCGACAACTGTGAGCGCTTCGACGCGCACGAGCGCGAGGCCTCGTCGCGCGTCGCCGAGGCAAGGCCTGACACCCCGACCGCAATGCCGGTCGCGATGCCGGCCGTGTTCCAACCCGGCGATGTGGTCCGGGTCAAGCGCTACGGCGGCGGCGTGGTCGTCGAAGCCAGCGCGGAAAGCGTGACCGTCGCCTTCGGCCCGGAGAAGCGCAGCTTCCTGCCGCAGTACGTGAAGCGCGCCAAGCCACCGGCGGCGAAAGCGGCTTGAGCGGCTTGAGCGGCGCCTTCATCGCGCTCCGTCATCGGGGATCCTCGTCAGGTGATGGCGAGGCTCTGACTCCCGATCATCACCGCGGCTCCCCCACCATCCTCATGAGCACCCCCGCCGTCTTCTGCATCAACGGCGTCGCCCGCTTGCTGGTCGGCGTGACCAGGCACAGCGTGCTCTGGATGTCCGCCTTCGCGAACGGCGTGGTGACCAGACGCTCCGGCTTCTCGTAGATCTGCAGCGCGTCCTCGCCCAGCGCCGCATGGCCGATGCCGGCCGCGACGCAGTCCAGGATCGCAGGGACGCTGGCCACCTCCCAGCGCACGTCCAGCTGCACCCCCGCCATGGCCGCCGCCTGCTCCATCAGCGCGCGGAAGATGTGCCCCCGCTGCGGCATCACCAGCGGATACCGCGACAGCTGCGACAAGGTCGGCGGCCGCGCCGGCGCCTGGTCCTTCGGGCTGACCAGGCACAGCCGCTCGCGCCGCAGCGGCAGGATCTCCAGCGCCGGCACCGGCTCGGGGTTGTAGACCAGCGCCAGGTCCGTGCGCCCGGTCAGCAGCCACTCGGTCAGGTGGACCGAGAACCCCTCCATGATCGTCAGCCGCGCCTGCGGCATCTCCGCCTGGAAGGCCCGGATCAGCGCCAGCGTGTGCAGCCGCGCCAGCGTCGGCGGCATCGCGATCGTGATCCGCCCCACCGGCTCGCTGCGGCGCGCCCGCAGGTCGTCCTTGGCATGGCTGACCAGGTTCAGGATGTCCTGCCCATGCTGCAGCAGGCGCCGCCCCGCCTCGGTCAGTTCCACGCCGCGCCCGTTGCGCAGCAGCAGCGTCTCGTGCAGCTCCGTCTCCAGCGCCCGCACCTGCCGGCTCAGCGCTGGCTGCGCCACCCCCAGCACCATCGCGGCCTTGCTGAAGCTGCCGTGCTCGGCCACATGGACGAAAGTCTCCAGTTGGGTCAGGTTCATGCGGCGCATGCTCTCATGAACCGGCATGGCCCCGCATCCGTGTCATGCCGGATCGGAATAGCAGCTAGTGCAACCCAGAACTGGTGAGCCCGGTCCCGCGGGACCAGAATCCGCCCCACTCGACCGCTTCCGGACCGCCCCGTGATCGCACCCCTCGCCGGCCTCTCCTCGATGGCCACCCGCGCCCTGCTAGCGGAACTGTCCGCGGCGTTCACCGCCACGCACGGCCTGGAGCTGCACATCGAATCGATCGGCGGCGTGGACGCCGCCAGACGGGTCGAGGCGGGCGAGACGCTGGACCTCGTCGTGCTCGCCGCGGACGCGATGCAGCGGCTGCTGAACGCCGGTCACCTGCGCGCCGGTTCGCTGCGTCCGATCGCCGACTCGCCGATGTTCATCGCCTCGCCGCAAGGCCATGCCCGCCCCGCCGTCGACACCGCCGACGCACTGCGCCAGGCGCTGCTCGGCGCGCGGGCCATCGGGTATTCCACAGGCCCGAGCGGTCAGGCCTTGCTCAAGCTGCTCGAGGACTGGGGCCTGCGCAACGCCCTCGCCGACCGCCTGCGCCAGTCGCCCGCCGGCGTGCCCGTGGCGAAGATGGTCGCGCAGGGCGACGTCGATCTCGGCTTCCAGCAACTGAGCGAGCTGCTGGGCCACGGCGGCCTCACCATCCTCGGCCCGATGCCCCCGGGGCTGGAGATCGTCACCCGCTTCACCGCCGCCGTCGCCACCACCAGCGCCGAACCCGCGACCGCACAGCGCGTGGCCGACGATTTCGCTTCCGCCCGCCACGACGCGCTGCGTCGCAGGCTGGGTCTCGCTTCGCCGGCCGTCTGAGCCTGCGGCGCGCCGACCGATGTCCGCTCCCCGATCCGCCATTCCCTGCCCCCCATTCCCTGATCCCCCAGAAGAAGGAACCCGCCATGTACGAACTCGGCGTCGTCTACCGCAACATCACCCGCGCCGACCGCGTCGCCGCCGATGCGCTCCGCCACTTCGGCGCCGCGACCGTTCATGAAGCGCTGGGCCGTGTCGGCCTGCTCAAGCCCTACATGCGGCCGATCCAATCGGGCGCCGCGGTCTCCGGGACCGCGGTCACGGTGCTGCTGCAGCCCGGCGACAACTGGATGCTGCACGTCGCCGCCGAACAGATCCGCGAGGGCGACATCGTCGTCGCCGGCGTCACCGCCGAATGCGGCGACGGCTACTTCGGCGACCTGCTCGCGACCTCGTTCAAGGCACGCGGCGCCCGCGCGCTGATCATCGACGGCGGGGTGCGCGACGTGCGCACGCTCAACGAGATGGGCTTCCCCGTGTGGAGCAGGTGCATCTCCGCCAAGGGCACGATCAAGGCGACGCCGGGCTCGGTGAACATCCCGGTGGTCTGCGCCGGCGCGCTGGTCCATCCCGGGGACATCATCGTCGCCGACGACGACGGCATCGTCTGCGTGCCGGCGGCGCTGGCGCAGAAGACACTCGACGCCGCCGCCGCCCGCGAGGCCAACGAGGGCGCCAAGCGCGAGCAGTTCGCGGCCGGCGTGCTCGGCCTGGACATGTACAAGATGCGCGAGCCGCTGGCCAAGGCCGGCCTGCGCTACATCGACTGAATGCGGCTTGCCGCAGTACCCGAAGTTCCCGAGCAGCAGTTCCCATCCACCCGAGCGCCCCGCCTTGCAGAGGGCGCCGAAGACAAGAGATCGACGGAGACAACGACGATGACCGCCCTCACCACCTCGACGGAGACCGGTACCGGACTTCAGGACGGCCACCGCCGCTGGCCCTCACCCCCGCCCTCTCCCGCAAGCGGGAGAGGGAGCAAGAGCAGCCGCACTGCCCTCGCCTCTGCCCTCGTCCGAACGGGGCAAGGCCTGACCCTCGCGGCCCTGCTCGTGACCGCCGCGCTGCCGCGTCTGGCCGCCGCCCAGGCCAGCGCGCCGGGGGCACCCGCCGCGGACTGGCCGACCAAGCCGGTGCGCATCATCACGCCCTTCCCGGCCGGCGCCGGTCCGGAAACCGTGGCCCGTGTCGTCGCGGAAAAACTCTCGAAGAAGTGGGGCAAGCCGGTGATCGTCGAGAACAAGCCCGGCGGCAACGGCTTCATCGCCATCGACGCCTTCAAGCGCGGCGCCACCGACGGCCACGACCTGATCCAGCTGGACAACGTCCACCTGGTCGTCTATCCGCACCTGTTCAAGAAGCTGCCCTACGACCCGGTCAAGGACTTCGACCCGATCGCGCCGCTGTTCAAGACCTATTTCTTCATCGGCGTGCCGGCCAACAGCAAGTACAAGACCGTCGGCGACATCGTGGCCGACGCCAGGGCCCATCCCAACGCGCTGAACTACGGCTCCTGGTCGATCGGCAACCCGGTGCACCTGGGCGCGGCCCAGCTCGAGGCGATGACCCGCACGCAGATGACGCACGTGGTCTACAAGGAGACGACGATGCTCTACACCGCCGTGGCCAACGGCGAGCTGAACTTCGCGCTCGGCTCGATGGCCACGGCCGGGCCGCTGCAGCGCGCCGGCAAGATCCGCTTCATCGCGGTCACCGGGCCGAAGCGCCATCCGGCCTTCCCGGACCTGCCCACCGTCAGCGAGTCCGGCGGTCCCGCCGGCTACGAGGTCACCGGCTGGACCACGATCGCGGCGCCGCGCGGCCTGCCCAAGGCGGTGCAGGAGAAGATCCAGCGCGACATCGAGGCCGCCCTCGCCGAGCCCGACATCCGCGAGCGCTACGCCACCTTCGGCTACGACGTCTTCCCGACGACGAAGGAGCAGTACCAGGCCTTCATCGCCAGCGAATCCGCCAAGTACGCCGACCTGATCAAGCGGCTCAACATCTCGCTGGACTGACATGAGCGCCGCCGTCCCTCCGATCCCGTCGAGGTCGCCGTCGCCGTCCCAGCCTTCGGACGCGTCGCCGGCGACACCGCCCCAGGCGCCGCGCATCGGCCTCGTCGGCTACGGTGAGGTGGGGCGCATCCTGGCCGAGGACCTGCGCGCCGCCGGCGTCGCCGTCAGCGCCTACGACCTGAAGCTGGCCGCCCCGTCGAGCGACGCCGACACGATGCGCGAGCACGCGGTCGAGTTCGGCATCGAACTGGGCGCGTCCGCGACGACGGTGGCGACGCCCGCCGACCTCGTGATCAGCGCGGTGACCGCCAGCCAGACGCTGGACGCGGCGCGCGCCGCCGCCGCCGGGCTGAGGCCGGGCACCTTCGTGCTCGACGTCAACTCGGCCTCGCCCAAGGTCAAGCGCGCGGCGGCCGACGCGGTGCACGCGGCCGGCGGCCGCTACGTCGAGGGCGCCGTCATGACCAGCGTCCCGCCCTACCGCATCCGCGTGCCGCTGCTGCTCGGCGGTCCGCATGCGCCGGCTGCCGAGCCGCTGCTGCGGCAGCTGGGCTTCGCGCCCACGCTCGGCAGTGCGGAGATCGGCGTGGTCAGCGCGACCAAGATGTGCCGCAGCGTGATGATCAAGGGGCTGGAGGCGATGGTCATCGAGAGCCTCACCGCGGCCCGCCATTACGGCGTGGAGGACGCGGTGCTCGCGTCGTTGAAGGAGACCTTCCCCGGCATCGACTGGGAGAAGCAGGCCGCCTACTTCTTCCAGCGCGTGATCCAGCACGGCCGCCGCCGCAGCGAGGAGGTCCGCGAAGTCGCCGAGACCGTGCGCGATGCAGGCCTCACGCCGTGGAGCGCCGAAGGCACCGCCGAACGCCAGGCCTGGATGGCCGACCTGGCCGAGGACGGCGTGTTCGGCCGGCGCGGCGACGCCGAGTTCGGACGCAGCCCGGACTGGCGGACCGAGGCCGACCGGTTGCTGGCCCAGCTGGCCAAGCCCAAATTCTGATTCTGCAGAAGGACCCGCGATGACGCTCCCCACCTCCGGCGGCTTCGACAAGACCCCGGGCTGGCTCGACTGGTACCAGGACCCGTCGACGCCGCGCTTCCAGCTGCCCGACGGCGCCGTCGATGCGCACTGCCATGTCTTCGGCCCCGGCGCCGAGTTCCCCTACGCGCCCGAGCGCAAGTACACGCCCTGCGACGCGGGCAAGGCGCAGCTCTTCGCGTTGCGCGACCGGCTCGGCTTCAGCCGCAACGTCATCGTGCAGGCCACCTGCCACGGCGACGACAACCGCGCCATGGTCGACGCCTGCCAAGCCTCCGGCGGACGCGCGCGCGGCGTGGCGACGGTGCGCCGCGGCATCACCGACGAGCAGCTGAAGGACCTGCACGACGCCGGCGTGCGCGGCGTGCGTTTCAACTTCGTCAAGCGGCTCGTCGACTTCACGCCGCGCGACGAACTGATGGAGATCGCGCAGCGCGTGAAGGCACTGGGCTGGCACGTCGTCATCTACTTCGAGGCACCCGACCTGCCCGAGCTCTGGGACTTCTTCAGCGCGCTGCCGACCACCGTCGTCGTCGACCACATGGGGCGCCCCGACGTCACGAAGCCGGTGGACGGCCCGGCGTTCGCGCTGTTCCTGCGCTTCCTGCGCGAGCACCCGTTCATCTGGAGCAAGGTCACCTGCCCGGAGCGCCTGTCCGTGGCGGGGCCGCCCGCCTTGGACGGCGAGCCCGAGCCCTACCGCGACGTGATCCCGTTCGCGCGGCGCGTGGTGGAGGAGTTTCCCGATCGCGTGCTCTGGGGCACCGACTGGCCCCACCCCAACCTGAAGGACCACATGCCCGACGACGGCCTGCTGGTCGACGTGATCCCGCGCATCGCGCCCACCGCCGAGCTGCGCCAGCGGCTGCTGGTGGACAACCCGATGCGGCTCTACTGGCCCGAGGCCATCCGCTGATGGAGACCGCCATGGCTATCGACAAGCCCTACCAGGACATTCCCGGCACCACCATCTTCGACGCCGACCAGGCGCGCAAGGGCTACTGGCTCAACCAGTTCTGCATGTCGCTGATGAAGGCCGAGAACCGCGAACGCTTCAAGGCCGGCGAGCGCGCCTACCTGGACGAATGGGCGATGACCGCGGCGCAGAAGGAGGCCGTGCTGGCACGCGACCTGAACCAGTGCATCCGGCTGGGCGGCAACATCTACTTCCTGGCCAAGATCGGCGCGACCGACGGCCGCAGCTACCAGCAGATGGCCGCGGGCATGACCGGCATGAGCGAGGGCGACTACCGCGACATGATGCTGGCCGGCGGACGCCGGCCCGACGGCACGCCGCGCCGGGCGCCGGTCGCCGCGGACGTGGCCGCCGATGCGCGCGACGCGACGCAGGGCGACACGCGGCAGGACACGCGCCAGGACACGAAGGGAACCCCTCGATGAGCACGCATGCGCGGATCACCGCGTCCGTCTACACCTCGCATGTGCCGGCGATCGGCGTCGCGATGGACCAGGGCCGCACGCGGGACCCGTACTGGTCGCCACTGTTCGCGGGCTACGAGCCCTCGCGTCGCTGGATGGACGCCAACCGGCCGGACGCGATCGTGCTGGTCTACAACGACCACGCCAACGCCTTCAGCCTGGACATCATCCCGACCTTCGCGCTCGGCACCGCGGACCGCTACGAGCCCGCCGACGAGGGCTGGGGGCCGCGCGCGGTGCCGCCGGTCCACGGCCACGGCGAGCTCGCGGCCCACATCGCGCAGAGCGTCATCCAGCAGGACTTCGACCTGACGCTGATCAACCGCATGACGGTCGACCATGGGCTCACGGTGCCGCTGTCGCTGATGTTCGGCGAGCAGGACGCCGGCGCACCCGGCTGGCCGGTGCCGGTGATCCCGCTGGCGGTGAACGTCGTGCAGTACCCGGTCCCGTCGGGTCGGCGCTGCCTGCAGCTCGGCCAGGCGATCCGCCGCGCGGTGGAGAGCTTCGACACGCCGCTGAAGGTCCAGGTCTGGGGCACCGGCGGCATGAGCCACCAGTTGCAGGGGCCGCGCGCCGGCCTGATCAACCGCGAGTGGGACAACGCCTGGATGGACCGCCTGATCGAAGATCCGCGCGGCCTGTCGGAGATGCCGCACATCGACTATGTCCGCGAAGCCGGCTCCGAAGGCATCGAGCTCGTGATGTGGCTGATCGCCCGCGGCGCGATGGCCGATCTGGACGGCCCGGCCGGCGCTCCCGCGCCGCGCGTCGCGCATCGTTTCTATCACGTGCCCGCGTCCAACACGGCCGTGGGTCACCTGATCCTCGAGAACCCCTGAACTTCCCCGACCCCGGCGACATGACGCGCCCCCGACCCTCCGGAGATTCCATGACCGCACCGATCCGCATTGCCCTGGCCGGCGCCGGCGCCTTCGGCCAGAAGCACCTGGACGCGCTCCAGCAGATCCACGGCGTCGAGGTCGTGTCGCTGGTCAGCCGCGACATCGACAAGACGCGCGAGACCGCCGCGAAGTACGGCATCGGCCACGCGACGACCGAACTCGACGAGGCGCTCGCCCGCGACGACGTCGACGCCGTCATCCTGTGCACGCCGACGCAGCTGCATGCCTCGCAGGCGCTGGCCTGCCTGGACGCCGGCAAGCACGTGCAGGTCGAGATCCCGCTGTGCGACGTGCTGGCCGACGGCGAAGCCGTCGTGCGTCGCCAGCGCGAGACCGGGCGGGTGGCCATGTGCGGCCACACGCGCCGCTTCAATCCCAGCCACCAGTGGGTCCGCCGCCGCATCGCGGCCGGGGAGTTCAACATCCAGCAGATGGATGTCCAGACCTATTTCTTCCGCCGCACCAACACCAACGCGCTGGGCCAGGCGCGCAGCTGGACCGACCACCTGCTGTGGCACCACGCCGCGCACACGGTGGACCTCTTCGCCTGGCAGTGCGGCAGCCCGGTCGTGCGCGCGAACGCGCTGCAGGGGCCGATCCACCCGACGCTGGGCATCGCGATGGACATGAGCCTCCAGCTGCAGGCCGCCAACGGGGCGATCTGCACGCTGTCGCTGTCCTTCAACAACGACGGACCGCTGGGCACCTTCTTCCGCTACATCGGCGACACCGGCACCTACCTGGCCCGCTACGACGACCTCGTCACCGGGCGGGACGAGACGGTCGACGTCAGCCGGGTGGCGGTCTCGATGAACGGCATCGAACTGCAGGACCGCGAGTTCATCGCGGCCATCCGCGAAGGCCGCGAGCCCGAGGCCAGCGTCGCGCAGGTCCTGCCCTGCTATCAGGTGCTGGCCGGACTGGAGCGCCAGCTGCGCGGCGGATGAGGCGCCCGGATCAGCGCGCCCGGATCAGCGCGCTCAGATCACCGCGTGCTGTGGCGGCAGGACCGGCGCATCGGGCGGGACTGGAGATCCCAGGGAGAAGATCGCGCACGGCGCCTCGGAAGGTGGGAAGACCGTCTCGGCCTGGATGTAGGTCACATCGCCTTCATCGAACTGGTTGCTGTCGAAATTCATGGGCGTGCGGTTGCAATCGAATGCGACGCGAACCGTATCGATGCTGTCGCTGCCGGGGGTGTACCGGCTGATGACCGTGTTGTCCCGGGACACGACTTCCAACAGGATCGTGTCCCCCAGGCCGCGCGAGCGCACCTGCGATGTTTCGTCCAGCACGCCGAGATCCAGGATCCGATCATTCGCAGGCGCGGTGGTGCTGCTTTCGCCCGCCCACATCGCTTCCCAATACTGATGCCACGACTGCGCCGCTTCCGTCAGCAGGGTCCAGTAGCTGGGGGGTGGGGCCATGGCAGCGGGATCGACGATCGGCACGTCGACATTGGAGAACTCAGTCCGAGCATTCATCACGATTCCTTTCGACAACCGGTCAGGCCGGTTTTCAAGAGACAAGACACAGGGGAAGGCGCCGGCGTCGGTGCGTCGGCGCCGCGCGGCGACTGGAAGGCCAGCGCCGCGCCAGCCTGTGTGGCCCGCGGGCGCCCGGTCGCTCGACCACCCTCGGATCACCACGTCCTTGCCGGGCTGGAGCGGGGTCTGCGCGGCGAATGACGCGCGCGCAGTCCCACGCTCAGATCACGTTTATCCGCAGATCACCGGCGCGTTGTCATGGGGGACGAGGACCGCGGTGCAGCTGCCGGCGGCCTGCATGCAGGAGGACTCGATGGCCACCCACTGCTCCTGTCCCAGTTCAATCGTGTTGAACGTCGTCGACCCTTCTCCGCGCAGCGGGATGCGCACCTGGTCGACGTCGTTGTCCGAGACCCTGTACGTGACGACCCGGTCACCATTGGCGTATTGCTCTTCGATTTCCAGTTCGCCCGAAAAGACCCCCGCGAGGATCTCCACACGACTGCTCGACGTGTCGAGCACGAGGGTCCTGCCCTCGATCTGCGGCGCTGCGCTGGTGTCGCCCGGCAGATCAGCGGCGCCGGTGTCTTGCGACGTGCCCACGGGATCAGGCGCAAGCTCCGAGGCGCAAGGTCCCGCCGCGGGGTCAGGCGTGTCATCGCCGTACGGCGCGCCCGCGGGGTCGGGAACGCTTTGAGACGACAGAGACGACAGGGGCGACAGGAGCGACAGGGAACTGTCAGGGGTGGTGTGAGCATTCATTCGATTTCTTTCCGATGTCCGGCCAGGCCGGTGTCCAAGAGACATGTGAAGATTCCGACGCGTTCGCGCCGGCACCGCGCGACAGCTGTGGTTGGCCGTTGCGCCTGCCTGGGTGGGCGCCGGGTGTCAGGGCGTTTGACAACCGCGCGAGGACACGGCGCGCAAGCGACGGTCCGGGCAGTTAGGATGACCGCTTCGCCTGCGTGCTCCCTCCGATGGACCGACCGCCCCTCTACGCCCCCCGCTCACTGACGCGACTGGCCCTGTGGCTCGCGGCGGGCAACCTCGTCATCGCCGCGGCGATCGTGACGGCCACCTGGCTGGCCTTGCAGGCCGGGCGCGCGTCCGACCTCACCCGCGCCCGCGAGACCACCGAGAACCTGGCCGCCAGCCTGAGCATCGAGATCGGCGCCGAACTCAAGCAGGTCGACAACGCGCTGGAGACGCTCGGGCTGCAGTTCCGGCGCACGCTCGGCGATCCGGACCAGGTCCGGCGCGCGATGGAACGCGCCCTCGCCGACCAGCGCAGCCTGCTGCCGCAGGTCGACGCGATCCGGATCACCGACGCGCGGGGCCAGGTCGTCTACGGGCTGGCCGGCGAGGAAGGCGCGCTCAATGTCGGCGACCGCGACTACTTCCAGCGCGCCCGCGACGGCAACGGCAACGAGGCCGTCATCTCCGAACCCTTGTTCGGCAGGATCCAGCACAAGTGGGGCATCGTGGTCTCGCGGCCGCTGGCGCACGAGGACGGCAGCTTCGCCGGCGTGGTCTACACGACGCTGTCGACGGAACACTTCATCGAGAGCTTCAAGGGCCTCACCATCGGAACGGAGGGCGCGATCTCGCTGCGCACGCGCAGCCAGCGGCTGATCGCGCGTTACTCGGCCGCCGAGCCGCACTCGATCCGCGGCGTCGGCGACGTGATCGTGTCCGAGGACCTGATGCGCAAGATCGCCGCCAACCCGCAGCAGGGCTGGTACATGACGCGGACCAAGCTCGACAACATCGAGCGCATCACCTGCTACCGCCAGGTGCGGGGTTATCCGCTGACGATCTTCACCGGCTCGAGCACGGCGGAGTTCCTGGCCGCCTGGCGCGGCGAGGTGGTGCAGCAGGCGGCGCTGGCCGGCGTGGTCATCCTGACGGTGCTGGGCTGCTCGGCGCTGGTCTTCCTGCAGCAGCGCCGCGACCGCCGCGCGGCGATCGGGCTGCAGCAGCTCGCGCTCGAGCAGGCGCTGATGCTGGACAACGACATGGTCGGCATGATGCGACTGCGCGACCGCACGGTGGTCTGGAAGAACCGCGCGCTGGCCTCGCTGTTCGGCTACGCGCCCGACGAGCTGAACGGCCAGACGACGCGCGCGCTCTACCTCGACGACGAGAGCTTCCGCGCGATCGGCGACACCGCCTATCCGGCCATCGCCGCGGGCCGGCACTTCCGCCAGCAGCTGCGGATGCGGCGCAAGGACGGCACGCCGGTGTGGATCGACCTCAGCGGCGCGTCGGTGTCGGAACGCGAGTCGCTCTGGATGATGATCGACATCTCCGCGCTCAAGGAGAGCGAGGCCACCGCGCAGCATCTGGCGGTGCACGACGCGCTGACCGGCCTGCCCAACCGCGTGCGCTTCACCGAGCGGCTGGCCGGCGCGATGACGCTGCTGGGCGAGCGCGTGGGGCTGGTGGCGGTGTGCTGGGTGGACCTGGACGGCTTCAAGGCCCTGAACGACCAGTTCGGCCATGAATCCGGCGACGTGGTGCTGCGCGTGGTGGCCCAGCGGTTGCTGGGGGGCGTGCGCGGGCACGATCTGGTGGCGCGCATGGGCGGCGACGAGTTCGCCATCCTGCTCACCGCGCTGCGCGCCGAGCACGAGGCCGATCCGGCGCTGCGGCGCATGCTGACCGCACTGGCCGAGCCGATCCGGCTGACCGACGGCGGCCATGCGACGGTCACGGCCAGCATCGGCATCGCGTTTGCCCCTCACCATGGCCGCCAGGCGGAGTCGCTGATGCGGCTCGCCGAAACGGCGATGACGACGGCCAAGCGCGCGGGCAAGGGCCGCTTCGTGTCGGTCAGCAGCCTGCCGGGGAACACCATGAACGCAACGAATTCACCGTCGACCTCCGTCGGCCCCGACGCTCCCACCCCGGTGGACGCGATCGACACGCCCTCGGGACCCGCGCCGGAGCCGGGAACCGAAGGCGCCGGGGACAAGCACGCCGCGCCGCCGGCGCCGCGTCCTCACGACCCCGGTCCGCCGGCGGTGCCCGACCATTCGTTCGACGAATCTGTCGCCGGGGAGGAGGATCCCGGAGCCACGCTCGACGGCGAGGACAGCAGCCGCGTGCCGCCGTCACGCAAGGGCTGAGCTGGGGGATCGTCATGTCCGAGGAAACGTCCAGTCCCCACAACAGCGAGCGCCATCGCGTCAGCGTGCAGGACGACTACGAGCTGCGCTACTGGGGTGAGCGCTTCGGGGTGTCGCCCGAGTTGTTGCGCCATGCCGTCGACGCGGTGGGGACGAGTGCCCGTTCCGTCGAGGAGTGGCTGCAGGCGCATCGCTGAGGCTTCAGCAGTTCCGCCGCCGCTGGCCTCACCGCTGGCCTCACCGCTGCACTCTCCCGCAAGCGGGGGAAGGGGAAAAAGGGGAAAAAGCGGGAAACGGGGAAGAAGGGAGTGGCACGACGATTGCCACCTCCTTGGCTTGCCGATCCCGGCCAGCCAGGAGTCCCCAGCATGGATCTCGACACGGATCGATCGGACGCGGACCCCGCGTCTTCCCTGCCTCCCCCCGCCAGTTCCCGATGCGACGCTGAGCGCTGCGCGATCTCGCGCCGCGGCCTGCTGATCGCCGGCGCGGGCGCCTCCGCCGCGGTCGCCGCCGGCGCGCCGCTGGAGGCCGCCGCGCAAGCCCCCTCGCCCGCCGCTCCACCGCCTCAGGAGAACCTCGTGGCCACCTCCCGCGTGACGCTCAGCGTCAACGGCCAGCCGCACACGCTGGTCGTCGACAACCGCACCTCGCTGCTGGACCTGCTGCGCGAGCACCTGCAGCTCACCGGCACCAAGAAAGGCTGCGACCACGGCCAGTGCGGCGCCTGCACCGTCCATCTCGACGGCCGGCGCGTCAACGCCTGCCTGACGCTGGCGGTGATGCACGAAGGCGCGAAACTCGTGACCATCGAAGGTCTGGGCACGCCCGAGAAGATGCATCCGATGCAGACCGCGTTCGTGCGGCATGACGGCTACCAGTGCGGCTACTGCACCCCGGGACAGATCTGCTCCGCGGTCGCGGTGCTGGACGAGATCAAGGCCGGCATGCCCAGCCACGTCACGCCCGATCTCAACGTCCGCCCGCTGCTGTCGATCGACGAGCTGCGCGAGCGCATGAGCGGCAACCTCTGCCGCTGCGGGGCCTACTCCAACATCATCGACGCGATGGCCGAGGTGGCCGGCGTCCCTCTGCCGGATGCCGGCGACCGGAGGTCCGCATGAAGCCCTTCACCTTCGAGCGCGCGGCCTCGCCGGCCGCCGCCGTGGCCGCCGCCGCGAAGTCGCCCGGCGCGCGTTTCATCGCCGGCGGCACCAACCTGCTCGACCTGATGAAACTGCAGGTCGAAACGCCCACGCACCTGATCGACGTGAATGGCCTCGGGCTGGACCGCATCGAGGCGGGCGCCGACGGCGGCCTGCGCATCGGCGCGCTGGTGCGCAACAGCGACCTGGCCGCCGACGCCCGCGTGCGGCGCGACTACGGCGTGCTGTCGCGGGCGCTGCTCGCCGGCGCGTCGGGCCAGCTGCGCAATCGCGCGACGACCGCCGGCAACCTGCTGCAACGCACGCGCTGCCCCTACTTCTACGACACCGACCAGCCGTGCAACAAGCGCAAGCCCGGCAGCGGCTGCTCGGCGATCGGCGGCATGAGCCGGCCGCTCGCGGTCATCGGCGTCAGCGAGGCCTGCATCGCCTCGCACCCGAGCGACATGGCCGTGGCGATGCGGCTGCTGGACGCGACCGTCGAAACGATGCGGCCCGACGGCCAGGCGCGCCGCATCCCGATCGCCGACTTCCATCGGCTGCCCGGCAACACGCCGCACGTCGAGACCACGCTCGAGGCCGGGGAACTGATCACCGCGGTGACGTTGCCCAAGCCGGTCGGCGGCACGCATCTCTATTGCAAGGTCCGCGACCGGGCCTCGTACGCCTTCGCGCTGGTCTCGGTCGGGGCGATCGTGCAGCGCGACGGCAGCGGGCGCTTCGCCGTCGGCGGCATCGCGCCCAAGCCCTGGCGGGCCGAGGCCGCGGAGCGTGAGTTGCGCCGGGGCGCGCCCGCCGCCGCGCACGCGCTGCTGGCCGGCGCCACGCCGACCGCCGAGAACGCCTTCAAGCTGCCGCTGGTGGAGCGCACGCTCGCCGCGGTGCTCGCGCAGGCCAAGGTCACCGGGAGGACCGCATGAAATTCGACACCCCCGCCACCACGAATCCGATCGATCAACTGCGCGTCGTCGGCAAGCCGACCGACCGCATCGACGGACCGCGCAAGACGACCGGCACCGCCCCCTACGCCTACGAGCGCCATGACGTCGCGAAGAACGTCGCCTACGGCGTCGTGGTCGGCGCCGGCATCGCCAAGGGCCGCATCGCGACGCTGGACGTCCAGGCGGCGGAAGCCGCGCCCGGCGTGCTGGCCATCGTCACCGCCTACAACGCCGGCAAGCTCGGCCAGGGCAAGATGAACACCGCCAAGCTGCTCGGCGGGCCGGAGATCGAGCACTACCACCAGGCGATCGCGGTGGTCGTGGCCGAGAGCTTCGAGCAGGCGCGCGCGGGCGCGGCGCTGATCCGCGTCGAGTACACGCGCGAGCCCGGCGCCTTCAGCCTCGCCAAGGCCAAGGACCAGGCCAAGCCGCCGAAGGAAGCCAACGACACGCCGCCCGAGTCCAAGGTGGGCGACTTCGACACCGCCTTCGCGCAGGCGGCGCTGAAGATCGACCAGACCTACACGACGCCGGACCAGTCGCACGCCATGATGGAGCCGCACGCCACGCTGGCCGTCTGGGAGGGCGACAAGCTCACCGTCTGGACGGCCAACCAGATGATCGACTGGGGCCGCGGGGACCTGGCGAAGACGCTGGGGCTGCCGCGCGACAAGGTGCGCCTGATCTCGCCCTTCATCGGCGGCGGTTTCGGCGGCAAGTTGTTCCTGCGCGCGGACGTGCTGATGGCCGCGCTGGGTGCGAAGGCCAGCGGCCGGCCGGTCAAGGTCGCGCTGCAGCGGCCGCTGATGATGAACAACACGACCCACCGGCCCGCGACCATCCAGCGGCTGCGCATCGCCGCGGGGCGGGACGGGAAGATCACGGCCATCGGGCACGAGAGCTGGTCCGGCGACCTGCCCGGCGGCGGACCGGAGACCGCCGTCGCGCAGACGCGGCTGCTCTATGCCGGCGCGAACCGGATGACCGCGATGAAGCTCGCGGAGCTGAACCTGCCCGAAGGCAACGCGATGCGCGCGCCGGGCGAGGCGCCGGGGCTGATGGCGCTGGAGATCGCGATGGACGAGTTCGCGGAGAAGATCGGCATGGATCCGGTCCAGTTCCGCATCGTCAACGACACGCAGGTCGACCCGGAAAAGCCGGAACGGCCCTTCTCGCAGCGCCGCCTGACCGAATGCCTGCGCACGGGGGCGGAGCGCTTCGGCTGGAGCCGGCGTACCGCGCCGGGACAGCGGCGTGAAGGTCCCGGCGGGCGATGGCTGATCGGCCTGGGCGTGGCCGCGGCCTTCCGCAACAACATCGTGATGAAGTCCGGCGCCCGCGTGCGGCTGGACCGCCGGGGCATCGTCACCGTCGAGACCGACATGACCGACATCGGCACCGGCACCTACACCGTGCTGGCGCAGACCGCGGCGGAGATGATGGGCGTCGGCCTCGAGCAGGTCGTCGTGCGGCTGGGCGACTCGGCGCTGCCGGTGTCGGCGGGCTCCGGCGGGCAATGGGGCGCGAACAGTTCGGCGTCGGGCGTGTATGCGGCCTGCGTCGCCTTGCGCGAGATGATCGCGAAGAAGGCCGGCATGGACGCGAAGGACGCCGTCTTCGCCGACGGTCAGGTGCGCGGCGGCGGACGGAGCGTGCCGCTCGGCGACCTCGCCGGGAACGAGGGCCTCGCTGCCGAGGACAAGATCGAGTTCGGCGACCTCGACAAGAAGTACCAGCAGTCGACCTTCGGCGGCCACTTCGTCGAGGTCGGGGTCGACGCCTTCACGGGCGAGGTCCGCGTGCGGCGCATGCTGGCCGTGTGCGCGGCGGGACGGATCCTCAACCCGAAGTCGGCCCGCAGCCAGGTCATCGGCGCGATGACGATGGGTGTCGGCGCGGCCTTGATGGAAGTGCTGCACGTCGACGAGCGGCGCGGTTTCTTCGTCAACCACGACCTCGCGGGTTACGAGGTGCCGGCGCATGCCGACATCCCGCACCAGGAGGTCGTGTTCCTCGATGAGACCGATCCGGTGTCCTCGCCGATGAAGGCCAAGGGCGTCGGCGAACTTGGCATCTGCGGCGTCGCCGCGGCGGTCGCGAACGCGATCTACAACGCCACCGGCGTGCGCGTGCGGGACTATCCGATCACGCTGGACAAGCTGTTGAAGGATCTGCCGAAAGTGGCGTGAGCGGCGAGGCCGGGTGGCTCAGTTGCGCGGCGACGTCGATCGAACGTCCACGCCCAGGCCAAGGAAGTCGGGCGTCGTCCGGGGATCGAGGGCCCGGCGCGCCTGCTCCGACGAGGTCCGTACGCTGGAGCGCCACACGGCACGTGCCGCATCCAGTCGGCCTCGCAGGTGCTGCAACGCGTCTCCCGCCGCCGCCATCTCCGACGCCAGCCCGTGGGACGGCGTCGTCAGCGCTGCCGGGCCCGAAAGGTCGCCAGGGCCGAGCGCCTCCAACATGACGTAGGCGCACAGGGTCGACCGATGAGGCCCTTCCCACAAGCGCCGGAATGCGACGGGGCCAAACAATTGTCGAAGCAGGTCATTCACCTGCGTCGCCAGAGGGACCGCCGCTTGACAGACCCGCACCGCAGGACTGCTCACCAGCGCCTCGCGCGTGCCGCCGGGCTCCTGGTAGCCTGCCAGCACCAGGGCGGCGATCCAGCCGGCCCGCCGGTCGGCGGGCAGGTCCGCGAGGTCGTGGGCGGCCTGGACGCCGCCCTCTCCCTCCAAAGCCGCCATCAGGTGGCTGCCGAGCTTGCTCACCTGGCTCAGGCGCACCGTGTCTCCGGCGCTCGCCGAAGCCTCGACGAGCAGCCCTTCCAGTTCGCTCCATCGCGACGGCCACGTCGAGGGCTCGGCGTCCGCGCCCCCATCAGACGGCGGACTCGTGACGGACGAAGCAGGCGGGCTCGCCGACCCGAGGCGGTAGAGCGTGCTGTCAGGCGTGAATCCGTCCATTCGATGCTCCCTTGACGAAAGCCCTTCAGTGCCTGGGTGGCCCGCCTGGTTCTCGCGCATGGCGCTGGCCCGCATCAAACGACGGAGCGCTTCCGTGGCGCTTCCGTGGCGCCTTCAGCGCGCGTTCGTCGTCTGCGCCGCCTGCGTGGGATTCATCGCCTCCGCGAGCACCATCGCCAGCACGTCGACGTCATACGGCTTCGGGATCAGCGGCACGTTCGGCGCCTCCTCGATGCGCACCGGGTGGCCGCTGGCCAGCACCACCGGCAGCGTCGGCTTCAGGACCTTCAAGGTCCGCACCAGGTCCACGCCGCTGCGTTCGCCCGGCATCACGATGTCGGTCAGCACCACGTCCGCCGTCAGGCCGCCGCGCAGCTGGTCCAGCGCCTGGTCGGCCGTCGGCGCCGTCTTCACCGTGAAGCCGCGCTCCTCCAGCGCCTGCGCGGTCAGCTCGCGCACCGAGGGCTCGTCCTCCACCAGCAGCACCGTGCCGGCGAAGCGCCGCGCCGCCTCGCCCGACGCCGCCTGCACGATCGGGCCGTCCGCCTCCGTCCTGCCGTGCGAGCGCGGCAGCCACAGCGTGACCTCGGTGCCCAGGCCGATTTTGCTGACGATGCCCGCCGTGCCGCCCGCCGAGCGCGCCAGCGCATAGACCTGCGCCAGCCCGAGGCCCGTGCCCTGCCCCACCGCCTTGGTGGTGAAGAAGGGTTCGAACGCGCGTTCCATCTGCTCCTGCGTCATGCCGTCGCCGGTGTCGCGCACCGCGATCGCGACGTACTCCCCCGGCAGCAGTTCGGGCGCCAGGCCCACCGGATCGCCCTCCGCCAGCACGCGCTTGCGCGCAGAGACGGTCAAGCGGCCGCGTCCGTGCATCGCGTCGCGCGCGTTCAGCGCGAGGTTCAGCACCGCCAACTCGAGCTGCACCGGGTCCGTGCGCACCGGCCACAGGTCCTCGTCGATGTCGAGCTCGACCTCGACGGCGCTGCCGACCGCGCCGCCGGCCAACGCCATCAGCTCCGGCAACTGGCGCCGCAGGTCGATGACCGCCTCGTGCCCCACCTGGGGACGTCCGAAAGCCAGCAACTGGCGCGTCAACTGGGCCGCCTTCGCGGTCGCGCGCTGGCAGGCCTCCAGCGCCGTGTCCGCGCGCGGATCGGTACTGAGCCGCCGCGCCAGCTGCAGGCCCGTGGTCATCGTCTGCAGCAGGTTGTTGAAGTCGTGCGCGATGCCGCCGGTCAGCCGGCCCAAGGCCTCCAGCTTCTGGCTGCGCAAGGCCGCCTGCTGGGCCTGGCGCGTCTGCGCGACCGCCGCCTCGATCTCCTCGCGCAGGTGCGATTCGCTGCCCGCGCGCTCGCGGCTGGCCGTGGCGAGCGCACGCTGCACGACGTCGATCTCGTCGACGCCGCCGGGAACCTCGTCGATCGTGGCGCCGCCGCCCATGCGGATCGCGTCCTTGCGCAGGCGGCGCAGCGGATCCGCGATCGCCCGGCTCATGCGCCGCGCGAGCACCAGCGCGAGCACGATGAAGGCCAGCGACAACGCCAGCATCATTGCGAACGCCGTCCAGGCGCCCTTGGCGAGCTCCGACTGGCTCAGCCCGATCAGCACCACCCAGCCCGAATCGGGCGCGCGGCTGAAGACGGTGAAGACCGGCTCGCCGTCCAGCGTGCGCGCGTCGACGACGCCCTGGTCCCCGCGCGCCAGCGCGGCCAGCATCTTCGGGCTGGCCCGCTGGCCGACGCGTTGCTCCGGGTCGCGGGTGCGCGCGATGACGACGCCGTTGCGGTCCAGCACGACCCCCAGCCAGCCTTCGGGCAGCGGCTGCTGGCGGAAGATCTGTTGCATCTCGCTGACCGGGCTGCCGTAGCCGAGGTACATCGGCTTGCCGAGCACCGTCACCGGCACCCGGACCGCGAAGCTGGGCTTGCGGTCCACCGGGCCGAGGTAGAGGTTGGAGACGAGCAGCCGGCGCGTGGCGTCGATGCCGTCCTGGAATCCGCTCGCCGTGGGCAAGGGCTGACCCCAGGCGAGCCGGGTGTTGATCAGTTGCCGGCCCTCGGCCGTCGTCAGCACGATGGTGTTGGGCGTGCCGGCGACGAGCCGGGCGGCCTCGCCGTGGAAGAGCTCCAGCCGGCCTTCGGCCAGGCTGGGCGACACGCTGAGCGCCTGCAACAGCGCCGTGCGCACCGCCATCTCGCGGTCGGCGACCAGGCTCAGCGCCTCGGCGGTCTCGGTGGCCGCGGCGACGGCGGCGCGCCGCTCGGTGTGGAAGACCGCCATGCCGGCGATCACCGACAACAGCAGCGTCGGCAGCACGATCAGCCAGACCATGGCGCGCAACTTGCCGCTGACGGACCCGGCGCGCGGCGCGGAAGAGGACGGGGTCCGAAGGGGCATGATGGCCGGATTCTAGAGGCGGAGCCGGCCAGGATCCGACACCTGCGCGGCACGCGTGCGCCGCGGCGCCTGTTCGGGAAAGGGAGTGCGATGAAATTGCTCGTCATCGAGGACGAGGACAAGCTCGGCGACTATCTGCGCAGCGGGCTGACGCAGGAAGGCTTCGTCGTCGACCTGGTGCGCGACGGCGTGGACGGTCTGCACCAGGCGAGCGAAGGCGCGTACGACCTGGTGCTGCTGGACGGCGTGCTGCCGGGCATCGACGGCCTGGCGGTGCTGGCGGCGCTGCGCCAGCAGGACCACACGCGCGCGCTGCCGGTGCTCATGATGACCGCGCGCGCCGAGGTCGAGGACCGCGTGCGCGGCCTGCAGGCCGGCGCGGACGACTACCTGTGCAAGCCCTTCGCCTTCTCCGAACTGGTGGCCCGCATCCAGGCGCTGCTGCGCCGCGCGGCCGGCACCGCGCCGGCCGAGGCCACCGTGCTCAAGCTCGCCGACCTGGAGGTCGACCTGCTGCGGCGCAAGGTCCACCGCGCCGGACAGCGGCTCGATCTCACGCCCAAGGAGCTCAGCCTGCTGACGCTCCTGCTGCGGCGCCAGGGTCAGGTCTTGTCACGGACCGAACTCGCCGAGCAGGTCTGGGACATGAACTTCGACAGCGAGACCAACGTCGTCGAGGTCGCCGTGCGACGGCTGCGCGGCAAGCTCGACAAACCCTTCGAGGTCGCCCTGCTGCACACCGTGCGCGGCATGGGTTACGTGCTGGAGGCGCGCGAGCCGGAGTCCGCGCTCTCCGCGCCCTCCGCGCCGTAGCCGCTCCCCTGGAAGCGTTCGATGCGTGTGCCGCCAGGGGTGACGAAGGCGACCTCGTAGCGAGGCGCCCGCACCTCCGTGACCTCCACGCAAGCGCCCGGGTGCAGCGTGATCCGCGGCAGGCCG
This sequence comes from Roseateles sp. GW821-FHT09G09, assembly GCF_059415965.1. Lineage (NCBI taxonomy): Bacteria > Pseudomonadati > Pseudomonadota > Betaproteobacteria > Burkholderiales > Sphaerotilaceae > Roseateles > Roseateles sp. GW821-FHT09G09. The sequence goes on from NZ_JBWKOG010000012.1 coordinate 126,153, forward strand.
GCCTGCGCGGCCGCTCCCATCGACCGACGCGGATGCAGCACGATGCGGTCGATCCGGCAGCCCGGCCCGACCGTCACGGCGTCGCCGTGGAGTTCGACCGTTCCCTGGATCTGCACATGGCCCGTCAGTTGCAGGCGGTCATGGTCGAGCCGGACATCGCCCCAGATCCTGCAACCGTCCAGGCGCACCGGACAATCCTGGGCCAGGATGTGGCCCGACACGAGACCGCGGGTGATCGACAGGCTGCCGCCTCGCAGCAGGATGCGCCAGGGATGCGCGTCGGGGCCGCTGGCGCTGCTGTCGATCAACGTCACGCCCGCGCCGGCGCCGTTGAGCTGGCCCGTGAAACTCGCATTGATCAGCTGGCACGGCGCGCGGTCGAAGAAGCATCGACCGCGCTCGGTGCCCGTGGCGTGCAAGCCGCCGCGGGCCCCCATGAACAGCCGGTCCCGCTGCGTCAGTTCCCCCTTCGTCAGCTCGTCCTTCGCGAGATCCGTCGGCGAGAGGCTCCCGCCGCCGGGCCCCGCAAGGAAGTCGTCGCAGCCTGGTGCACCCGGCTGGCCGGGTGGAAGATGACCCGCGTACATGCGCGCTCCTGAAGCGTTGGGGAACGCGTCAGTCCGTCGCACCCGCACGGCGGGTTCCCGCCTCAGGCGGCCGAGGACGCCGCGCGACGGCGCCAGACCGCCAGCAGGCCCACGCCCGCCATCAGCAGGGCCCAGGTCGAGGGCTCAGGCACCGGCGCGGCCAGCTGTTCGAAGGCCAGTTGCTGCATCACCCGCACCTGCGCCTGGGTGATGCCCAGCTGCGCCGCGGCGGTCTCGTCCGTGCCCAGGCTGCGCGGATCCAGGCCGGTGATCTTGCCGAAGATCGTCAACGCCTCCAGGTAGCTGCCGTACATGCTGGCGTGGTAGTTGTCGCTGGCCCAGAGCTTGACCTTGCCGGCGTCGATGCCGTCGTAAGGGTTGGTGTCCGCGAAGCCCTGCGACATCGCGCGGTTCCAGGCCAGTCCCACCGGGATCACGCCGTCGATCTTGTCGGAGGCCTGGTCCGCCTGCAGGTAGCCGGTGTAGACGTCCTCGGCCATCTTGTAGATCGACTGGCCGTACCAGGCGCCGCTGGGCGGATAGGTCTGGTCCGCACGCGACCAGGTCGCCATCAGGTTGATCTTCACGTTGGCGTTCTGCGCATGCAGCGCGTCGGCCAGCAGCCCCGAGTACTGGATCAGCGTGGCCGGATTGCCGGGGCGCGCCGCGTCCAGCGTGCTGTAGCTCTGCAGCACGACCCGGTCCCAGGGCTTGTTGATGAGGGCCATCTTGGTGTTGTAGTGCAGGTCCAGCCCGCTGCCCCCGACGGTCTCCAGGCTGACGTCGTAATTGAGGCCCGCCTGCGCGGTGAAGGCCTTGAACAACGCCGGGATGCCGCCGATGCCGGTGCCGTTGAGGTCGGTGACCGAGCCGGGATTGAACTGCATCACCGACGAGCCCTGCGCATAGGTGAAGCTGTTGCCGACGAACAGGATGCTCTCGGCCTGCGCCGCGCCGAAGGACAGCACGAGCGCGAGGCCCGCCAACGGGCGTGCAAATCCGCCTGCGAGTGGGCCTGCGAATGGACGTGTGAAGGGGCGTGCGAACGCGCGCAGGGCCCCGGGGAACCGCGTGGTGGATCGATTCATTTGTCTTCCTCGGTTTGGAGTCGTGGATGCGTCTGGCGCCACGACCGGTGGCCGATGGCGCCGCGCATGTCTTCGTTATAGGGAGCGGGACGCCGTCCGGTAGCCGCGTCGGTGCGGGCCCCCTAGATCGGTGTGCGGACAGCATCGAGAACCTGGTGCGTTGGCGCACGCATTTGGGGACACCTTGAAACAGCGACGCGGTGCATACGCAATGGCACCGAAGACACGCGCCGATACCTCGGCGGGTACGGTGTTTGCCATAGTGTCCGGCTGGAACGGATGTGCAGTTCCTGGAGCCTATCGATGTCCCTTTCTCTTGCCGCAAACCCTTCCGCCACACACCCTCGTGCGAACCTGCTGCTCGTGCAGCTGCCCGCCGAGGATCAGGCGCGCTGGTCCGCGCAGCTCGAGACGGTGGAGCTGCTCAAGGGCCGCGTGCTCTTCGAGGCCGGCACGCCCGCCACCCACGTCTACTTCCCGATCACCGCGATCGTGTCGCTGATCCACACGACCCACTCGGGGGATGCGACGCAGGTGGCGATGATCGGTTCCGAAGGGGCCGCGGGCCTGGCGGCGGCGATGGGCGGCGAGTCGCCTGCCTGCCGCGCGGTCGTGCAGCGCGCCGGCCTGGCCTTCCGCATGCGGGTGTCCCTGGTCCGGGAAGAGCTGATGCGGGTGGGTCCGTCGACGCAGCAGCTGCTGCGCTACGTGCAATCGCTGATCAGCCAGATCGCGCACACGGCGGTCTGCAACCGTCACCATTCGCTGGAACGGCAGCTGTGCCGCTGGCTGCTGCAGTCCCTGGATCGTCAGCATGGGCATTGCGAGCTGTCGGTGACGCAGGAGTCGATCTCCAACCTGCTGGGCGTGCGCCGGGAAGGCGTCACCGAGAGCGCCCAGCGCCTCCAGGCCGCCGGCCTGATCCGTTATTCCCGCGGACATATCGCGGTACTGGACCGGCCGGGGCTGGAGGCCCGGGCCTGTGACTGCTACGTCCTGCTCAAGCAGGACTTCCAGCGCTTGCTGCCTCAGGACCTGGACGACGCGAACGCGGCCACCTCTGCCACCTTCGCGCCCGTCGCCGTGCAGGCCTGAGGGCTCTGCATCGCTGTTCAAGCATCACAGCAAGCATCCCGTCGTGGACGGGCTACTCGTCGGACGTGTCAGGGACACGTCCTGTCGCGCTTGAGGATGCCGGCTCGCGCCGCCACCCTGTTGCGCCTTCAACGATCTCCACGGTCCGGAACGTCCGGGCACCCGCATGCCCTCGCGCTCCGATACCGTGACCGGTCCCGCGGGACCGGTCTCGTCATCACTTCTCCGAACGGGTCCGGCGACGCGCGACGAAGCCGATGGCGCCCAGACCGGCGATCAGCATCGCGTAGGTCGAGGGTTCCGGCACCGCCGACGCGAAGTTGATCGAACCGCCGCCCTGGCGGATGCGGAATCCGCCGGCGAAGGGCTCGACCTGCGACGTCGTGTTGGAGAACGAGGTCAGTGCCAGGTTGTAGACGGGCAGCGAGGTCTGGAAGCCGTCCACCAGCCAGTTCAGCGTCAGCTTGGCGTTGGCCGACGGGTTGAAGGTGCCGTCGCCCAGCGGCGTGGTCGCCACCGTGCCCAGCACCAGCGAGCCGCTGGCCAGGGCCACTTCGCCGGTCGCGGTTTCGGTCGGCGTGTTGCCGGCGAAGCCGAACGACGAGGTGCCGTTGTAGCCGTACAGGGTGTAGGTCAGCGAGGTCAGCGTGCCCAGCGTCGGGGTGGTGCCCGGATTGCCGGCTTGCGACAGCGTGCCGGAACCGCTGAACTGGATGTAGAAGCCGTAGTCCGAGTTCAGGCCGCTGGAAGGCAGCGTCAAGCCGCCGAGCTGCGCGGCGCTGATCGACAGGTAGCCGGATTCCGCGAAGGTGTTGCCGGCCCCGAAGGTGATGGTCGAGTAGTTCGACACCAGCAGGTTGTCAGCGGTGAACGACGAGCCGTTCAGGCCGGCCGCAGCCGGGTCCCAGGTGAATTGCGGTAGCGCGGAGGCGCTGGCGCTGACGGCAGCCAGGGCAAGAGCCAGCAGGGTACGCTGGAATGCCACGGGCTTCCGGGAGAGCAAAGGCAGGGTCATGGTGGTTGCTCCGATAAGGAAGGATGTCCGCACGTCGCGGACACCGCAGTTCAACATTCCGCACAGAGAGAGTCTGTTCGTCCACCCACATAAAAACTTACCCTCTTCCAGATGTACCCGGAAGGTGCTACGAAACGGGGGTTCCGTGCCTGAAAACACCCCGCATCCAGGGGGTGCTGCGGTGCAACAAAAACACGGAATTCTCGATGACCACAGGGGAAACGGCGCGGCGACCGCAGCTTGGCCTGCGAAAGCGGGGGCCACATCGTGAGTTCGGGGCGGCGCGACCGGGCTGGCCGCGAATTACTGCGCTCGGCACGCGCTTTTCAAGGGGCTCGCGGGAAGGCGCCGACGGGACAATCCGGCATCGCCTCCGACGACTCCCACGAGCCCGCACGCCATGTCCCAGCCTACCCGCACGGCCACCTCCGCCGCCCTTTCCTCGACCGCCGTCTCCGGCGTGGCAGGCCTGATGCTCGGGCAGATCGTGCTGGCACTGGCCCTGCATCATGGCCGCTCCGTCGAGGGCCTGGGCTACGCGCTCGTGTTCCTGCTGGCCGGCGGCGCATCGGTCGCCTGTTTCCTCGCGCATCGCCATCAGCAACGCCGTCCGCGTGACGAACCCGCGCCGCTGCGTCTCTGGGTCGGCGCGCTGGCGCTGGGCGCGTTCGCGTCGATGGCGGCCATCGGCTCGTTCTGAGCCTGGCGCTCCCGCGCCGGACGTCCTTGTCAGGGCCTTCAGCGGCACCGGCGCCGGCGGTCCGCGACTGCCGGCACGACGGCTGACCGCCGACTACTTGTCGACGTCCTCCTCCTCATCGGCATGCTCCGCGTCCGGCCCCGCGGACGGGTCGTCGCCACTGGCCAGTTCGTCCACGTCGATCGAGGCGTCGATGTCATCGGGCGTTGGCGAGCGGCTCACCTGGTCGGGCAGGATGTCCGCACCGTCCTGGTCCCGGCTGCCCGGCGTCGCCGAGCCGCGCTCCCCGGTACCGAAACGGTCGGTGTCGCTCGAAGGAGTCGACGGCGTCGCGCCGAGCTCATCCGGATCGTCCGGACCGGTGCTCATCTGACGTTCGCCCGAGACGTCGCTGCCGCTGTCTGAGCTGTCGCTCGGACCGAGCGAGTCCGTGCCCCGTCCCTTCGCCTGCGCGGGGGCCTGCGTGCCGCCGAGGATGCTGCTGGTCGCCATGGTGTTTCTCCTGTAAGACCCGGAGGGGTCGATGCAGGAGAACGGCAAGCCCCGAGCCCGCCATCCCAAGGGCCGCCATCTCACGGACAGGGGTCTCACGGACCAGGGTCTCGTCAGGCCGACCGCTTCTGGTAGACGCGCTCTTTCGCCGCGATCTCCACGAATTCGCCGGCATGCGCGGAGAAGCGCAGCGTCTCGCGCGCGCCCAGGCCCAGGAAGCCGTTGCGGCACAGCGCCTCGGTGAACAGACCGAGTGCGCGGTCCTGCAGCGCGCGGTTGAAGTAGATCAGCACGTTGCGGCACGACACCAGCTGCACCTCGGCGAACACGCTGTCCGTGGACAGGCTGTGGTCGCTGAAGACGATGCGCTCCTTCAGCGCCTTGTCCATCAGCACGTGGTCGTAGGCCGCCGTGTAGTGCTCCGACAGCGAGCCGTGCCCGCCCGACGCGCGGTGGTTCGCGCTGTACAGCGGCACCTGGTCCACGCGGTACACCCCCGCCTGCGCCTGCGCGAGCGCCTCCTGGCTGATGTCGGTCGCGTAGATCAGCGTGCGGTCCAGCAGCCCTTCCTCCTTCATGAGGATGGCCATGGAATACGCCTCCTCGCCGCCGCTGCAGCCCGCCACCCAGATGCGCAGCGACGGGAAGGTGCGCAGCACCGGCACGACCTGCTCGCGCAGCGCGCGGAAGTACTCCGGGTCGCGGAACATCTCGCTGACCTGCACGGTGAGGTCGCCCAGCACGGAGCGGAAGACCTCCGGCTCGTGCAGCACGCGCCCCTGCAACTGCGAGAGGTGGGTGCAACCGAAGCGCTGCTGCGCGGCCTTCAACCGCCGGCGCAGCGAACTGCCGGCATAGTCGCGGAAGTCGTAGTGGTAGCGCTCGTAGATCGCTTCCAGGATCAGCCGGACCTCGAGGTCGTCGGCGTGCCGGCCTTGCCCGCCCTGCCCGCCCTGTGCATCGCTCGACCCCTGCGTGTCGTTCGGCCCCCGCGTCATCGTCCCGGCGTCCTCAGCGCGGCATCCAGACCCGGACCAGCGAGAGCAGCTTCTCGATGTCCAGCGGCTTGGCGATGTAGTCGTTGGCGCCGGCGGCCATGCATTTCTCCTGGTCGTCCTTCATCGCCTTGGCGGTCAGCGCGATGATCGGCAGCCGGCGCAGGTCGGCGCGCGCGCGGATCTCGCGCATCGCGGTGTAGCCGTCCATCTCCGGCATCATGATGTCCATCAGCACCAGGTCCACCGCCGGCATCGCGCCGGGCCCCTGCAGCGGCGCGGAGAGGCGCTCCAGCGCCTCGCGGCCGTTGCGCGCGATGTCGACCTTCACGCCCTTGGGCTCCAGCACCGCCGACAGCGCGAAGATGTTGCGCACGTCGTCCTCGACGACCAGCACGCGCCGGCCCTCCAGCATGTTGTCGCGCGCGCGGACCTCCTTGAGCATCTTCTGGCGCTCCGGCGGCAGCTGCGCCTCGACCTGGTGCAGGAACAGCGTGACCTCGTCGAGCAGCCGCTCGGGCGAGCGGGCGCCCTTGATGATGATCGAGCGCGAGTAGCGCCGCAGCTGCTGCTCCTGCTGCGCCGTGAGCGTGTGGCCGGTGTAGACGATGACCGGCGGGAAGGCCACGTCCTCCTGCAGCGCCATCTGGTCGAGCAGGTCGTAGCCGCTCATGTCGGGCAGGTTCAGGTCCATCACCATGCAGTCGAAGGTCGAGCGGCGCAGTGCCTCGAGCGCCTCGGCCGCGGTCGCGACGCCTTCGATGCGGACCTCGTCGGCGGCCAGCAGGTGGCGGATGCTGTCGAGCTGGCGCGCGTCGTCCTCCACCACCAGCACCGTGCGCAGCCGCTGCGAGAACTTGGCCTCGAGCTTGTTCAGCGCGACCTCGAGTTCCTCGCGCTTGACCGGCTTGAAGGCGTAGCCGATCGCGCCGCGCTCCATGGCCTCGTGGGTGTAGTCGGCCACGGAGATGACATGCACGGGGATGTGGCGCGTCAGCGGCTCGCGCTTGAGCTGGTCCAGCACGCCCAGGCCGGAGTGGTCGGGCAGGTTCATGTCGAGCAGGATCGCGCTGGGCGCGTAACGCTGCGCGATGGACAGGCCGTTCTCGGCCGTATGCGCCATTAGGCAGACGAAGCCCATCTCGCGGATCAGGTCGCGCAGGATCAGCGCGAAGCGCTGGTCGTCCTCGATGATCAGGATCGCGCGGTCGCCGGGCACCCAGGACAGGCGGTCGTCGTCGAGCTGCGGCAGGCGCGGTTCAGGCGCGGCCGGCGCGGGTTCGCGCAGCACGGCCTCGGTCGTGGCCATGTGCGCCTCGTTCGCGCCCGGCGCCGGCAGCGCGGTGTCGAAGGCGGGCACCGCCGGCGGCGGCTTGATCGCGCCGTGCAGGGGCGCCTGGGCCGGCGACAGCGGCCGCGGACGTTCGTCGCCCAGCGGCGCCTCGTGCGCCAGCGGCAGCACCAGGCTGAAGACCGAGCCCTGCCCCGGCGTGCTCTGCAGGTGGATGTCGCCGCCCAGCAGCCGCGCCAGGTCGCGCGAGATCGACAGGCCCAGCCCCGTGCCGCCGTACTTGCGATGGGTGCTGCCGTCGGCCTGGCGGAAGGCGTCGAAGATGAGCGCCTGCTGGTGCGCCGGGATGCCGATGCCGGTGTCCTTGACCGTGAAGGCCAGGCGGCCGTCGGCGGTGGTGCCGACCTCCATGCGCACCGAGCCGCGCTCGGTGAACTTGAGCGCGTTGGACAGCAGGTTCTTGAGCACCTGGCCCAGGCGCGCCTCGTCGGTCTCGATCCATTCCGGCGCGCCCGGCGCGAGCTGCAGCCCGAAAGCCAGGTTGCGCTGCGCCGCGACCGGCGCGAAGACCTGCGTCAGCTGCTGCAGCAGGCGCGGCACCGCGACGCGTTCGACCTGCAGGTCGACCTTGCCGGCCTCGATCTTGGACAGGTCCAGGATGTCGTTGATCAGCATCAGCAGGTCGTTGCCGGCCGAGCTGATGGTCTGCGCGAAACGGACCTGCTCGTCGCTCAGGTTGCCGTCCTTGTTGTCCGACAGCAGCTTGGCCAGGATCAGCGTCGAGTTCAGCGGCGTGCGCAGCTCGTGGCTCATGTTGGCCAGGAACTCGCTCTTGTACTGGTTGGAGCGCTCCAGCGCCTCGGCGCGTTCGGTCAGCAGGCCCTGCGCCTGCGTCAGCTCCGAACGCTGCAGTTCCAGCTGCCGCGCCTGTTCCTCGAGCTGGGTGTTGCTCTCCTCGAGGTCGGTCTGCTGCTTCTCCAGCCGCAGCTGCGAGTCGCGCAGCGCATTGCCCTGCTCCTCGAGTTCCTCGTTGGAGGCGCGCAGCTCTTCCTGCTGCATCTGCAGTTCCTCGGCCTGGCGACGGCTCTCCTCGAGCAGCGCCTCGAGGCGGCTGCGGTCCTTCGCCGCGCGCAGGGCCATGGCGATCGGCTCGGCGACGCGTGCCAGCAGCTCGCGCTCGGCCTCGCCGACGGCGTGGAGGAAGCCCAGCTCGATCACGCAGTGCACGCGCTTGTCCAGCCCGACGGGCGCGATCAGCAGCTCGGCCGAGTCGGCCCGGCCGAGCGAGGACGTGACCGGCAGATAGTCGGCCGGCAGCTGCGTCACATGCACCGGCTGGCGGTCGCGCGCCGCCTGCCCCAGCAGCGTGTCGCCGCCGCGCACGACCGGCGGCGCCGCGTCCGTGCCCGTGGCCACCGGCAGCGCATAGCCGCCGACGCGCAGGAAGGTGCCGTCGTCGTTGGCCAGGTAGAACGCGCCGACGCGCGCGTCGGTCCAACGCGCGAGGAAGCTGGTGGCGATGTCGGCCAGCCGCTCGACGTGCGGGTCGCCCTGCAGTTCGACGCCCAGGCCGGCCTGACCGGCCTTCAGCCATTCCTCGGTCTTGGCGGCGCGGTAGGCGCGCGAACTCAGCACCGCCGCGACCATGGTCAGAAGCAGCAGCAGCGCGGAGCCGCCCCACATCACCCCGACCGTCTGCTGCACGGCACTGTCCCACAGCGCGCGACGTTCGGCGGCGCGGTCGCGTTCCTCGCGTTCCATCTCGCCGAGCAAGGTGCGGATGCGCTCCATCAGGATGCGACCGCGGTCGCCCTTCACGGTCGCCACGGCGGCGGCGTTGTCGCCGTTGCGGCGGGCCACGATGGTTTCCTCCATCTCCGCGAGCTTGGCCTTGAAGAGCTGCTCCGCCGCCTCCAGTCGCGCGAGTTGCGGGCGGTAGTTCTGGAAGCTGGCGCGCAGCCGCTCCGCCGCCGCGGGGATCGTCACCTGCGCGGTATTGAAGGGCACGAGGTAGGTGTCGATGCCGGTGAGCAGGTAGCCGCGCTGGCCGGTCTCCGCGTCCTTCATCGCCGATCCGAGCGTCTGGATCTGCTCCTGCACGACCAGCGTGCGCGCCATCGCGTCGGCCGAATCGGACTGCGCCTGCTGCGAGCGCCACGAGAACCAGGCGGTGATCAGGATGGTGATCACCGCGAGCGCGAAACCGAGCGCGGTGGTCAGCGGCAGCCAGTCGTGGCGGCGCACGCCGTGGGCGAGATGGAGGTCGTTGCCCGAGTAGGCTTTGGAGGCGGCGGGGGACGTCGTGGTATTCATGGAAGCGAAAACAGGGCGGCCGGAGCGGGAACGCATGCTAGCGCGTCCCCTCCCCGGCCTGCCCCAGGAATCCTCACTGGGTCGGTCGATCGATGACCGTGTCCGGCTACTCGCGCGGTTCGCCGCGCTCGTTGACGGTCACGGTCGCTCCCGGCGGCCGCCGGGTCTGCATGTAATGGTCCTGTCCCTTGAAGCGATAGGTCACGTCCCAGTACTGGGGGTTGCCGTTGTTGGGTGCCGCGCCGCAGCGCTGCACGTTGCGTACATCCTTGTCGCGGTTGACGTTACTGCCGACCACCGCGCCGCCGACCGCGCCCGCGGCCGTCGTCACCGCCTGGCCCGAGCCGCCGCCGAACTGGTGGCCCAGGATGCCGCCCAGCACGCCGCCGATGACCGCGCCGCCGACGTTGGGCCGGTCGCGCACTTCCTTCTGCTCGATCCAGCAACGCTGCTGCTCGTCGCCCATCACGGCGCGCACGGAGACGACCTGCGCCTGGTACACGCCTTCCTCGCCGCGGCGCAGGTAGGTCGGCTGCGGATCGGGACCGTAGCGGTCGCGGCTCACGTCCTCGCCGGCGCGGCGCGCGGAGCTGATGCGGTTGTCCAAGCCCATCGACTTCAGCGACGGGTAGCTGCCCGGCTGCAGCACGCGGCAGCGGCCGGCGTAGCCCGGGTCCTCGCAGACCTCCCAGCGCTCGCCGCGCACCTCGATCGAGGAGGCGCGATCATCGAAGCCGATCTCCTTGAGGAAGTTGATCTGCGCGTCGGCGCCCGCGGTGCGACCGCGGAAGTTCTCGTTCTCGTAGAACGTGATGTCGGCCATCGCCTGGCCGGCCAGCGCGCAGGCGCCGGCCGCGATGGCGATACGCAACATGGACTTCGGCGCGGACTTGGGCGCCGACTGGAGCGCCGACTGAAGCGCCGACTTACGCGCGGACTTCGACGCGAGCTTCATCTTCGGTGCGGAGGATCGGTTCATGGCAGTCCCCATCGTGGTTGCTGTGATGCCACCACTGTGGGCCGGCGCGCGCGGCCGGTCTGTCGGGCCACGCTGGCACCGCCTGTAGGACAACATTCCCTGGACTTTCAGCGTTCCGATTGCAACCGCGGCAGCAGCAGCTCGAACATCGTGCCCTGCCGCGCCCGCGAGACGCCGATCAGCGAGCCGCCATGGGCCCGCGCAACGCGCTCGGGCTCCTGCAGCCCGGGTCCGACCTGCGCCGAGGACATGCCCGACACCGGCTCGTTGCCGCCGAAGAGGTGGATGGAGGCCTCGGGCTCGAGCACGGTGTCGAAGCTGATGCGCAGCATCAGCGAGCGCTGCGCGCTGCCGTCGACCTGGATGCGGATCGCGCTGTCGCCGGCGTGCGTGGCGGCCTGCATCAGCAGTTGATCGAGGGTCTGCGCCATCAGCTCGACGTCGAAGTCGCCGCTCGTGTCGCCGATGCGGTCGAAGACGGGCGGCGCCCACATCACGGTCTGGTTGCTCTCGATGTCCAGCCGCTGGGCGGCCAGCGTCGCCAGGTCGCTGCGCACGGGCTGCACCTGCAGCAGCTCGCAGGGCCGGCGCGCCAGGCTGCCCAGGTGGTCCACCTGCCGGCCCAGCAGCGTCGCCGCGGCCTTGACCCGCTGCCCGGCCTTCTGCAACGACGGCGATTCGGTCTGGCGGATCAGCAGCTCGGCGTTGAGCATCATGACCGACAGCGGGCTGCGGATGTCGTGGCTCAGCGCGCTGAGCATCAGCGCGTTGACGCGCGCCAGGCGCTCCTGTTCGACGATGCGCTCGGCCAGCAGCTGCCGTTGGCGATGCAGGTCGGCGAAGACGGCCACCTTGCTGCGCAGCACGTGGGCGTCCACCGGCTTGTAGATGAAGTCGACCGCGCCGGCCTCGTAGCCCTTGAAGCTGCGCTGCGCCTCCTGCGAACCGGCGGTGAGGAAGATGATCGGGACGTGCCGGGTACGCTCCGTGCCACGCATCAGTTCAGCGAGCGTGAAACCGTCCATGCCCGGCATCTGGATGTCCAGCAGGGCCAGCATGACGTCATGCGTGAGCAGCAGTTCCAGCGCGGCGGGGCCGGAATCCGCCGTCAAGACCTCCAGGCCCGAGTCGGCCAGCAAGGCTTTCATCGCGAGCAGGTTTTGCGGCTTGTCGTCCACCACCAGCACGCTCATCTGATCCGCCACATCGTTCTCCCAATCATTCATCTTGAATTGTCTGACAGCGCCATTGGGCAACCGGCGTGCCCACGCCGACTCGGTAGATACCCCTCCCCAATCCTCGCCCGGGAGGGCCAAGAGCGAATGGCGCCCAGAGTACGATCTCGCCGCCGTGAAGGTCGGTTGCACGACCTGATCGCCTCCCCCTTACCCTTTCCAGAATCCCGGGCGCCGTCCAGCGCCTCGAGAGGACCCGATGAAACAGAACAGCGCCGCCGTCGAAGAACTCCTGTCCGTCCACCGCGACCAGGTCCTGGCCGAATGGCAGTCCGAACTGGCCGCGGTGACCGGCGGTCGCGCCCTCTCCAGTGAGAGCCGCGAGACCGGCGAGCTGCTGAACGCCCTCCTCGCCGGCGTGCGCGCCAACGGCACGGAGAATTTCGACGATGCGGCCTGGTCCGACGTGCGTGCGACGCTCGCCCAGCTGTCGGCCTCGCGGGCCGCGCAAGGCTCGAGCGCCGCCGACACCAGCCGCTTCGTGCTGGCGCTGAAGCGCCCCCTCTTCTCCGGCGTGCAGCGCAAGTTCGCAGGCGACGCCGCGGCCCTGGCCGACGCGACCTGGGCGGTGTCCTCGCTGCTGGACAACATGGCGCAGTACACCGTCACCACCTACCAGCGCAGCCGCGAGGAGATCATCGGCCGCCAGCAGATGGAGCTGCTGGAGCTGTCCACGCCGGTCGTCAAGCTGTGGGAAGGCGTGCTGGCCGTGCCCATGATCGGCACGCTGGACAGCGGCCGCACGCAGCTGGTGATGGAGGCGCTGCTGCAGCGCATCGTCGAGACCGGCTCCGCGCTGGCCATCATCGACATCACCGGCGTGCCCACCGTCGACACGCTGGTCGCGCAGCATCTGCTCAAGACCGTCACGGCGATCCGGCTGATGGGCGCCGACGCGATCATCAGCGGCATCCGGCCGCAGATCGCCCAGACCATCGTGCACCTGGGCATCGACCTGGAAGGCATCACCACCAAGGCGACGCTGGCCGACGCGCTGTCGCTGGCGCTCAAGCGCACCGGCTTCGTCGTCACCCGGGGCCGCGCTGCTGCCGGGCTGACCGGCGGCGCGGGCAGCGTGGGCGCGGCATGACGACGCGCATCCCGATCCTGCGCATGGGCAGGACGCTGCTGGTGACCATCCAGGTCGACCTGCAGGACCAGACGGCGCTGGCGCTGCAGGACGACCTCGCCAACAAGATCCAGGGCACCGGCGCGACCGGCGTGCTCATCGACATCTCCGCGCTGGAGATCGTCGACTCCTTCATCGGCCGGATGCTGGCCGGCATCTCCAGCATCGCCAAGGTGCTGGGCGCGCATTCGGTGGTCGTGGGCATGCAGCCGGCGGTCGCGATCACGCTGGTGGAACTGGGGCTGACGCTGCACGGCGTGCGCACTGCGCTCAACGTGGAACGCGGCATGGCGCTGCTGCGTCAGGCCGACGACACCGACGACGCGTCCGCTTCCGAGCTGGCTTCCGATGCCGACGGCGACGACGTCCTCGACCAGGGGCCCGGACGGTGACGGCCTCCACCGCCACGTCGGGCTCCCTGCCCATCGGCAGCGAGCCCGACATCGTCCTGTCGCGCCAGCTGGTGCGCAAGCTCACCCAGGAGCTGAAGTTCTCGCTGGTCGACCAGACCAAGATGATCACCGCGGCCAGCGAACTGTCGCGCAACACGCTGGTCTACGGCGGCGGCGGCGCGATGGAATGGGCCATCGTCCATTCGGGCGTGCGCACGGGATTGCGGCTTGCCTTCGTCGACCAGGGACCCGGAATTCCGGATCTGGAGCTGGCGATGAAGGATGGATGGACCTCGGGCGGCGGCATGGGCATGGGCCTGTCGGGCAGCAAGCGGCTGGTGAACGATTTCGAACTCGATTCCGCGCCCGGACGCGGGACGCGCGTGACCATCACGCGCTGGAAGTAGCCGTGCGCGCGCATCGACGCTTCCCCATCGACGACGCGAGTCAGGTGGGGGAAGCCCGCCGTGCGGCCCAGGCGCTCGCGACGGAACTCGCCTTCGACGAGGAGTCCGCCGGCCGGCTCGCGCTGGCGGTCACCGAACTCGGCACCAACCTGTTCCGCCATGTCGGCCCCGGCCGGCACGCCGCGCTGCTGATCGGCGTAGACGAGACGGACGGCCTCGGCGTGCAGGTGCTGTCGCTCGATCAGGGCAACGGCATGGACCTGGCGCGCTGCCTGCAGGACGGCTACAGCACCGGCGGCACGGCCGGGACCGGACTCGGCGCGATCCGCCGGATGGCCGATCGCTTCGGCGGCTTCTCCGCGCCGCAACGCGGGACGGTCCTGGCCGCGCGCTTCGGGCCGCGCACCGACCGGAGCCGCATCGGGACGTCCGCCCTCCGCGCAGGCGCCGCTATCGCTTTCAACCTGGCCTCCGACGTTGCCTCCGACCTCGCCTTCGACGTCGCCGGCCTGTCGCTGGCCGCGCCGGGCGAGACCGTCAGCGGCGACGCCTGGGCGCTGAGGCGCGATCCTGATCAGGGTGGCGAGCGCTGGTCGCTCGCCGTGGCCGACGGTCTGGGCCACGGCGTCGACGCGGCCGAGGCGGCGGACAAGCTCATGACGCTGCTCGCGCGCGCCGAGCCCGGCCACCTCGCCTCGCCCGCGGCCTTCCTGGAACGTTCCCACGACGCGCTGCGCAGCACGCGCGGCGCGGCTTCGGCGGCGCTGTCGCTGACGCCGGACGGTCCGCTGCTGTTCGCCGGCGCCGGCAACATCTCGGGGCGCCTGATCTCGGGCGTGTCCGACCGCACGCTGCTGTCCCAGCACGGCACCCTGGGCGTCCAGATCCGCCGGCTGCAGGATGTCGTCTACGATTGGCCGCCGTACGCGGTCCTGGTGCTGTTCTCCGACGGCATCGTTTCCCGCTGGACGCTGGAGGACACGCCGGGCCTGCTGCAGGCCGATCCGGCGGTGATCGCGGGCTGGATCCTCCGCGACCACCTGCGCGGCAGGGACGATGCGACCGTGGTGGTGGTCCGCCGTCGGGATCGCGCATGACGCTCAAGAAGGACACGATGCCCATCGACGACACCGTCGCCCTGCGCGACGCGCTCAACAGCTCGCAGGCGCAGCTCGAGGCGCTGCAGGCCGAGCTCGACGAGACCAACCGCGGCGTGCTCGCGCTGTACGCCGAGCTCGACACGCAGGCGCAGCAGCTGCGCCAGGCCACCGAGCTCAAGAGCCGCTTCCTGGCCTACATGAGCCACGAGTTCCGCACGCCGATCGCGTCGATCCGCAGCCTGACGCGGTTGCTGCTGGACCGTGTCGACGGACCGCTGACCGACGAACAGGAAAAGCAGATCAATTTCATCCGCACCACGTCGGAAGAATTTGCCGACATGGTCAACGACCTGCTCGACCTGGCCAAGGTGGAGGCGGGCCGCATCGACGTGTCGCCGGGCTGGTTCGAGCTGGTCGACCTCTTCGCCGCGCTGCGCGGCATGTTCAAGCCGGTGCTGGTCAATCCGGAGGTGCAGTTGATCTTCGAGGAGCCGCAGGGCATCGCCCAGCTCTTCACCGACGACGCCAAGCTGTCGCAGATTCTGCGCAACTACATCTCCAACGCGCTGAAGTTCACCGCCCAGGGCGAGGTGCGCGTCAGCGCCGTGGCCTCGCCTGGCGATCCAGGCGTTCCGGGCGCTTCCGGCGTTCCCGGCGAGGGCGAGATCACCTTCTCCGTGACCGACACCGGCATCGGCATCGCGCCGGAGTTCCACGGCGCGATCTTCCAGGACTTCACCCAGATCGGCTCGCCGATCCAGAAGCGGCTGCGCGGCACGGGCCTGGGCCTGTCGCTGAGCAAGCGGCTGGCGGAGCTGCTGGGCGGCCGCGTCGGCCTGCGCAGCGAGCCGGGGGTGGGCTCGGTGTTCTCGGTGACGCTGCCGCTGAGGCTGCCGGGCGCCGTCGAGGAGGTACCCGACGCATGAGCGAGGCGCGCTTCATCGATCGTTCACAGCACTGCGTGCTGGTCGTCAACGACGACCCGATCGGCCGTTACACGACGGTGCGCCAGCTCCACGCGGCCGGTTTCCCCACGTTGGAGGCGGCCACCGGCGCGGAAGCGCTCCAGATCGCGGACCAGGGCCTGTCGGCGGTCGTGCTCGACATCCACCTGCCCGACATCGACGGCTTCGAACTCTGCCAGCGTCTGCGCGCGCAGGCCAGCACCTTCCGGCTGCCGGTGATCCATCTGACCGCCGCCTACCTGACCGACGAGGACAAGGTGCGCGGCCTGGACGCCGGCGCCGACGCCTACCTGACGCATCCGGTGGAGCCGGCGGTGCTGGTGTCGACCATCCAGGCGCTGGTTCGCACGCGCACCGCCGAGGACGCGATGCGGCGCAGCGAGGCCAAGTTCCGCGCCGTGTACGCGCAGGCGCCGGGCGGCATCTGCCTGCTCAAGGCCGGCGACGGCACGGTGCTGGACGCCAATCCGGCGATGCTCGCGCTGCTGGGCCTGCAACCCGACGAGGGCGACGCCATCATCGGCCGGCCGCTGACCGACTTCGTCGGCGACGCGGACCAGGCCGCCGCGCGGGCCTTCGTGACGGCGCTGGGCAGCGACGGGCTGCAAGCCGAATTCCCGCTGCGATCGAACGACGGCGCGCAGGTGCCGGTCGAGTGGACCGCGTCGCCGCCGATCGAACCGGGCGTGTGCATGGCGATGGCGGCGGACATCTCGCAACAGCAGGTGCTGGCCCGGCAGCGCCAGGAACTGCTCGATCGCGAACGCAGCGCGCGCGGCGAGGCCGAGGCGCTGTCGCGGATGAAGGACGACCTGATCGCGGTGCTGTCGCACGAGCTGCGCACCCCGCTGAACGCGATCATGGGCTGGACGCACGTGCTGCAGCGGCACAGTCCGCCGGAGCTGCTCGTGAAGGGTCTCGCGGCGATCGACCGCAACGTGTCGATCCAGGCGCGGATGATCACGGACATCCTGGACATGTCGCGCCTGAACATCGGCAAACTGCCGCTGACGCGCGAGCGCGTCGAGGCCGGCGAGGTGCTGCGCGCGGCGGTGGCGGTGATCCAGCACAACCTCGATGCCAGCGGGCATCGGGTCGCGCTCGACCTGCACGACGAGTCGACCGTGCTGCTGGCCGACAGCGGCCGGCTGCAGCAGGTGATCTGGAACCTGATGGGCAACGCGGCCAAGTTCTCGCCGCGCGGCAGCGCGATCACGCTGTCGCTGCGCGCGCAGGACGCGGGCGTGCTGGTCGAGGTCCGCGACGAGGGCCAGGGCATCGCGCCCGAGTTCCTGCCGCATGTCTTCGACCGCTTCACGCAAAGCGACGCCGCGAGCAGCCGCCAGCACGGCGGGCTCGGGCTGGGCCTGGCGATCGTCAAGAGCCTGGTGGAGGCGCACGGCGGCTGGGTCGACGTGCGCAGCGAGGGCCGCGGTCACGGCGCGGCGATCCGCTTCTGGCTGCCCGGCGAGGCGGCGGCGCCGGCGATGACCGAGCCGGACACGGCGTCCGGCGGTCTGAGCGTGTTCGGCGCGCTGGGCGCGCCGGGCGACATCGGCGCCGGCGACGGCCCGTCCGTCCTGCTGACCGGACTGAACGTGCTTGTCGTGGAGGACGACGTGGACGCGGGCGCGATGCTCAAGCTGATCCTCGAGGATCGCGAGGTGCGCGTGACCCTGGTGCATCGCGCGGAAGAGGCGCTGCAGGCGCTGCAGGCGCCCGGCGGCAACGCCTTCGATCTGCTGATCAGCGACATCGGCATGGCGGGTCGCGACGGCTACGAGCTGATCCGCGAACTCCGCGCGCTGGAGGCGCCCGGCGAACGCCTGCCGGCGATCGCGCTGACGGCCTTCTCGCGCGACCTGGACCGGCGGCAGGCGCTGCAGGCGGGCTTCGATGCGCACCTGGCCAAGCCGCTCAAGCCGCAGTTGCTGATGCGGCTGGTGGAGCAGCTCGCCACACGTTGAGCGTCGCGGTCGCCCCTTGAACCTGGCGGCCGGTTCGACAGTTTTTTCCTGTGTGCAAGCGCGGCGGATGACGAATGTCAATTCGCTCTGCAAACTCATGTCGGGTGTCGGATGACAAATTCCACCTGTGCAACTATCAGGTGCAGCCGGACGCGAGCGCGTCGCCGGCCACCCTTCCGACATGCCGTTCTTTCGACAGGCTTTCCCGGCTCCGAATCACGACCCTTCCTTCGACCACGCGTCGGTCGAGTCGGATGGCTTCGAACTCATCCTCGGCGGGACAGATCCTCAACGGCTGAACTCCGCAGAGGTCAAATTCACCGACACGCTCATCAAGCGGTCTGAGCGGTCTGAGCGGGCTAAGGGCACGGCCCCAGTCGACACGCCGTTCAGCGCCAACTTCAAGGCATCGACGCTGATCCAGTGGCACGACACGGTCCAGGACCCAAGCTTCCGGCGCATGTGCGCGCGCGGCGTCGAACTCCTGAACGCCGTGCCTGGCGAAGTGTCCCTGCTGGCACGTCGCACTGCCGATGCGGCGGACATCTGCTTGAGAACGGCCGCGCCCTGCGACCGCCTGCAGCGCCTGTTCGCTCAAGCCGTCAGGCGACATGCGCGAGACACACTGCAGGAACGGATCGATGCGCCATTCAGGGAATTGGGCCTGGACCCGACGTCGATCGAGATGGCTCAGGCCATGTTCCTTCACGCCATCGCCATGAAGGATGCTTTCGGCGTGTTTCGTGCCGCCGACGAAGTCGGGCTGGACTTCATCCTCAATGTCGGCGGACAACCGGTCTACGCTTTCAAGCCGATGACCACCGACGCGCCTCAGGCGCTCAGCATGTCCCGCCTCCATCTCCAATTGGCGAGCACCTTGTCCAAGGAACTCGGCATCGACGTCTCACTCGGTCAATCCGTGGCGCACCTCGTGCAGATGCCGGGAGACTGGAGCGGCCTGGGAGAGGACGACCCACAGTACACGACGGCAGGCGCCAAGGGGACGCTGGGACTGCTGATGCGCGCGCCGTCCGATTTCAACCTGCATCTTTCGAATCCGGAAGGTGCGGACGACGACGCCGAGGGGCGAGCCCGGCTCATGGCGGCGCTGACCCGCTCGCCCAGTCCTCGGACCGCAGAGGCCTTGACGCTCGCGGCGCTGTGGACCGGGGGAGCGCAGGTGCCCCGACGAGGCGCTCTCGTGGATGAAAAGGGGCGTGCGTGGATCCTGCAACATGACATGTCCCTGCGCGAGCCGCCCCAGCACCATCCCGGACAGGTCCAAGAATCCGCGTCGCGGTCACCTGCTGCATCGGGCACGACCACGACAACGGACTTACCGATGCGCCACGACATCCAGCGCGCACTCTCGCAACTTGGCGGCGAGATGACCGCCGACGCCGTCGCCGAACTCTGCCGCCCGACGGAGCGGGAGCTTCTCCTGATCGCGGCGGCCACGGGCCTGCCCGACGTGGGAGCGACTGGCTCCGCGTCGGCGCTGTGGCCCGGCGATGCCTGGATCCATCGGGTGGCCGGACAGATCCGGCAACTGGGCGAATGGGCGCAATCCTGCGCGACGACGAGGGAGGGTCTGCTGAATCAACCTGCGGACGAGGTGGAAGCCTTGCGCGAAGAGGTCGAGCGGAGTTCCTCGTTGAACTGGTTCATGTCGACGCTCGATGTGAAGGAGGACGCCTGAACCGACGCGGGTTGCCAGGCGACATACAGGGATGACGACCCTGCCCCGCCCACGCGTCGCGCCTGTCGACGCTCCCCCGATGAAGCCGCGCCCCGGTCGCCCCGTGGCGACCGCCCCGGCGCCCCGCCAGACCTGGACCCAGACGCGCCGCCGTCTGCAACTCGCGGTGAACGATCTGCGGCGCGCGGTGGTCGAGCGTTGCGGGACGCATCCCGACCGGGCGCGCCTGACCGCCGCGCTCGACGACGCGATCCTCGACCTCGAGGCGCTGATCGATGGATTCGACCGGCCGCTGATCGCGCTGCTCGATGCCGCCGATGCCGCTGACGTCACGTCGGACCGCGGCGTCCGCGACGACGTGCTGCGGCGCATCGGCGCTCACGTCGCCGAAGGCCGCACGCGCTTCGCCAGCGACGACCTGGTGGCGCTGATGGACACGAACGGCTTCGTGGAACTCGGTCTGCGATCGGGGCTGGATGGCGCGCTCGCGACGATCGCCCGCCAGCTCGGCGGCAGCCCGCCCGCCGGTGTCACGCCATTGCCACGCCCGCCGGTGCCACGCCCGCTCTGATGGTCCTCGCCACCCCTGACAGGAGCCTGTGATGCCCTCGTCCTTCCCCTCTTCGCACGCCGCCAGTCATTCGTCCTCCGGCATGCCGGAGGTGTCCGATCAAGGATCCCCTGACTTCTTCGACGATCCCTTCATGGAACGCCTGATCGAGCGAAGGCAGAGCGAGCACGCGCGGGCTCAGACGGCGGCCCGCACGTACCGGCGGAGCCAGGCCTTCCAAACGGACGGACCCGGCCGGGAGCAAAGAGCGTTCAATCGCGCGGCGCAATTCCTCGCCCTCGATACCGAGCTTCCCCACCATGAGCTGCGGCTGAGGACGCTCGCCGATGCGCTGCAGCGCCACGGCGCTTCCCCCATCAAGGGGCCCGGGAGAGCCTCCCCGCTCCTGCTGTGCGACGGCTCGGGAGAGCCTCACCTCAGCTTTCTCCCCGTCCACGACGCTGCGTCTGCGGCGGGCCGCGCGTCGATGGCCGCCAGCCTCAACGACACCTTGCGGGCCGACCAGTCGCTCTCCGTCGGCATCGATCGCGCGGTGCTGCATGACGTGCACGGCCTCGGCAAGGGGCTGCTGACGCGGACGACAGGCGCCAGGTCGGCCAAGGAGTTGCAGGCCGCGGCGCTCGGCCGTCTGTTCACCAACGACTGGGAGGCGGGCTGGCAACAGGCGCCCGGCGGCGACGGCCTGCCGTCCTGGCACCTCGGCGCATGCGCCCCGTTCCCCGATCACAAGGCGTTGCGCGGATCGCTGGAGGCCATGCAGGATCTCCGAGGGCCCGCGCCGTTGTTCGACATTCCCGCGGATGCCGGGCCAGCCTGGGACGACGCCCTGGACCCGACGCTCGCCTGCCAGGTCCGGGGCCTCGACCTCGACAGCCTGGCGTGGACGATGGCGCTGGAACGACAGGCCCAGCGGAAGAACCCCGCCGCGACACCACCCGGCGCCGAGGCCATCCGCAGCGCGATCGCGTCCATCCGGGTGGTGCGCGCGCTGGTCGACGAGGCGCCCACGTTGACGCTGCGCCAATTGCTGGAGCGATTCCCGCATCGCCTCGACGGGGACGACATCGGCTCGTCGGCCGCCCGGACACGCAAGCCGGTGATGTCTGAGACGCCTTCGCCAGTCCCGAAGTTCTCCCGGGTCCTTCAGCCTTCGCCGGTCCTGGCGTTTCCAGCGGGGACACCGACCCCGCCGAGCCTGATCGACGACACCGAGCTCTCTGCGCTTCTGCGCGCGGCCGCTCCGTTCAGCCCGTTCCGTCGGCGAGACCGCGAACTGGCGCCGCGGCTCCGCGAGGCCATCGCGCTGCGCCTGATGAAGCCAGGGTCCAAGAAAGAACGCGCGACCAGCACATTGCTGAAGGATTCGTACCGGGCCTTGCAGAGGATCCAGGCGGAGGGGGATCGCAGGGCCTCAGGCCACTGGGAGCGCAGCCAGGCCACCGACGCACGGGCGACGATCCTGCTGCGTCTGATCGCTGATACCGAGCATCGCCTCGAGCAGCTCAGGTCGGACAGCGCGACCTACACGGCGGAGGCCTCGATGCCCGGACGCTCATGGTTCCCGTGGCGACGCGGCGCGCAGCGACAGGCCTAACCAGAACGACCGCCCGGGCGCCGGCTCGTAGAACCGGCCGTTGCCGTCGTTGACGATCACGCTGCCGACGTAACGGCGGTCGGCAGCGTTGTCGACGCGCGCGATCAGCTCCGCGCGCATCGCGCCCAACGTCCAGCCGTGGCGGGCGCGCAGGTTGAGCACGCCGTAGCCGCCGGCCCATTCGCTGTTGATGTCGTTCACCGCGGAGCGCTTCATGCCGCGCCATTCGACGGCGAGTTCGCCATCGCGCGCGACCTCGAACGGCCGCCACGCGAGCTCCGCATACGCGCTGCCGCCGTTGGTGCCGGCGATCCGGTTGCCCGCGGCGACCGGCACGTTGGCGGCCGGGCATGGCGTGCCGGTGCAGGTCAGGAAGCCGTCGCGATACCGCGCGTTCAGCGTCCCGATCGCCATCTGCGTGCGCCAGCGCGGCGCCACGTCCCACGCGCCTGACAGCTCCACGCCGCTGCGCCGCGTGCGGCCGACGTTCTGATAACTCGATCGGCCCCCGCTGTTGGACAACACGCCGATCTCGTCGCGCGTCGCGACATGGAAGGCGGTGGCGTCGAGTTCGATCCCACCCGCTCGCCACTTCGCGCCGACCTCCTGCTGCACGCTCTTCTGCGGCCGCAAGGCAGTATTGAAGCCGCCCTGCCCGTCCGCGCGATAGGCCAGTTCGTTGAGCGTCGGCGATTCGAATCCGCGCCCCAGCGCGGCGTGCAGCAGCAACGAAGGCGCGACTTTCCAGCCCAGTCCCACCGCCGGATTGGCGTAGTCGTAGCGCAGCGAGCCCGAATCGTCGCCGTTGCCCAGGAAGCGGTCCCGGGCCGACAGCGAAACCCGTCCCGCGCGCACGCCCGCGCTCGCGGCCAGCGTCGTCGTCAGCGGCACTTCCAGCTGCGCGTAGGCCTCGCGCGTCACGGCCCGGTTCTGCTCGTCGCGACGCAGCGCGCCGGTGACGCCGAGCTGCTGCGACGCGCCCGTGCCGATGAAGTTCTCGTAGCCCTGGCGGTCGTCCTCCTGACGCTCCACGTTCACGCCGGTGACCAGCGTCGCGGGCCCGAGCCGCCACAGCGCACGCGCATCGACGCCGTCGTAATCGCGGCTGAAGTCGACCACCCCGCCGCCGCTGCCCGGCGGCGTCTGCGCGCCCACGGTGATGGACTGCCACTGCGTCACCGAGCGCCGACCGGCGTAGGCCATCAGCACGCTTTCCGACAGCACGCCGCCGTCGTCGAACCGATGCCGCCAGCGCGCGCCGAGCTGCGTCTGGCTCGCGTTCTTGCGGGTGTTGAACTGCCCCGCCTGGGAAGCGGTCTGGTCCGGATCGGCGGCGACCTGCGCCGCGGTCAGGCCCAGCGGGTCCTGCGCCCGCTGGTCGATGTCGCTGACCAGCAGCAGCACCTGGTCGTGCGCGCCGGTCCACGCCAGGCGCCCGTTGGCCAGCGTGCGACGCGCGGCGCTGTGCGGGCGGAAACCGTCGATGTCCATGCGCGACACGCCGCCTTGCGCTTCCCATCCGTCGCCCAAAGGCGAGCCTGCCGTCAGGCGCGCCTGGCGCAGCCCCGCGCTGCCGGCATCCAGGTCCAGCTCGGCGAAGCGCTCCCGCACCGGCGCGCTCACCAGCGCGATCACGCCGCCCGAGCTGTTGCCGTAGAGCGCGGAGAACGGTCCGCGCAACACCTCCACGCGCGCGGCGGAAGCGAGGTCGAAGTGCGTCACCTGCCCCTGCCCGTCCGGCATGGTGGCCGGGATGCCGTCCGTATAGAGCCGCAGCCCGCGCACCCCGAAGGGCGCCCGCGCCCCGAAGCCGCGCGAGGAGAGCTGCAGGTCCTGGGCGTAGTTCTGCCGGTTGTTGGCGGTGAGGCCGGGGACGCGGTTCAAGGCCTCCGACAGGTTGATCATCGGACCGGCGGCGCGCAGCGTGTCCGCATCGATGACGGAGGCGGCATACGGGGCCTCGTCCAGCCGTCGCTCGGCCACGCTGCCGGACACCACCACGGTGGGCAGGGGCCGGGCGTCCGTGTCGCTGCCGGCCGGCGCCTGCTGGGCGATTGCCGGCCCCGACAGCAGCCAGAGGACCGCGCTCGCGCCGGCGGTGTATCGAATCGTCTTCATCGTCCTCCCGGGGATGCCCGTGTATCGCATTTCGAACAGGCCGCTCCCAGAGCAAGCGGGGTGCCAGGTGTTGTCCATGGGGAAACCGGTTCGCAGAACTTTCGGTTGTCGAATGCAGACAAACCTGCATGCCCCCGCAACGATCCCCTCGGGACGGCGGCCGGTGCATCAGGTGTTCATCTTCATGCCGCTGAACTCGATCGTGCGCAACAGTGCCGACGTCTCTTGCGCCGCTGCCGTCCGCCCCCTCTCCTCTGTCTCCTCCGTCTCCCCGTCCTCCCCGCAACAGAGGCACTTCCTGCAGAAGCTGGTGGCCCGGACGTCCGGCCGCTCGGAGAAGCCCACGGACTATGCCGACCTGGAAAAGCTTCACAAGGCGTGGACACGGGAGGGCGCGAGGCCCGGCGATCCGCGCGCGGCCAAGCTTCGCGGGCTGCTGGAACAGTACCTCGGGTGGGCCGAGCGCCAGCACACCAGCCGCAAGCTGGCGGATCACCGGCGCCGTGCCGCGGGCATGCTGGCCGAGATCGATGTCCTGCCAGTGCCAGCGGCGGATCCAAGACAGACACGAACGCCGCCACCGACGCCGACGCCGACATCGCCTCGATCGCCCGCCCTGCGCGGCGCGGCGGCGCGGCCGCGCTCGACGTCGCCGAGCCGGTCAGCGAACGGATCCACGGGATCAACGGGATCTGCCGGATCAAGCCCGTCGACCGCTCATCGCTTCGCCAAGGGGATAGGCGCGGCCATTGCGACTTTTCGCGCCCAGCTGAGTCCGCCGAAGCCGGGCAGCTTCACGGAGGTCGACAGTGCCTATAAGCGATTCGGGGAGAGGCTGAAGACCGAGCCGTTCAAGGAGGCTGAAGCCCTGCAGCTCCGGCAACTCGTCGAGAACTATCTGAACCGCCCGGGCGTCGCGACGTCGAGCGACAAGGTCCAGCACGCCAAGTTCCAGCTCGCCACCCTGTATCGCAGGGCCATGAACGAGCTGATCCAGAAGGACCGGTTGACGCGTCAGGCAGGCATCGATACCGACTGCGCCAACGTGTATTCCCCGAACCTGAGGCAACGGACCGAGGCCCGTCAGAGGCATGCGGCCAGCATGGTCGCCCAGTTTCCGACGCTGAATGCCGCGCTTGACGGCACGTCCGAACGCTTCATCTGCAGGGCGGATGGCACACGGGCTTACCGCTTCAGGCCGATGCCGACGCGCTCGGCCGCGCAGGGTGAGGACACCGGGCCCCAACATGCCGTGCTCGCCTCGGTCCTGCATCGGAAGCTGGTGGAGCAGGTCGGCCTCGACCTCCGCTTCCCTTGCGCGACCACCGCCAGCCTCCAAGGCATCCCGGGCGTCCTGGAGGATGTCATCGACCTGCCGACGCCTGAGCCCTCGGAGGGTGTTTTCCCGGCGGCGGAACTTCAGCGTGCCGTGCTGGCGCAATGGGTCCTGGGCCGTCCGAGGTCGACCTGGTCCGACGTGGGCGTCGACGCGGAGGGTCGGCTGCGCCCGCGGCATCTGCCGCAGCAGGCCCTTTCGCCGTCCGACATCGCGAACGAAGGACACCAGGGTGTGTCGCCGATGATCAACACCCCGGAACCGATCCTGGAGCTGCACAGTCCCATCGATGCCCAGCTGGCTGCGAGCCTGTTGCACGTGGATATCGACGCGCTCGCGAAGTCGATGGGCATGGCGCGGGACGTCATCGACATACCCACTTCAACGGTTTGCGGGCGGAGCAGCTGCCAAAGACACTGGTCGCCTCCCACAACGACGCCGTCGACCACCTGCTCGCCCCACTGCGCGCGTTGCAGCGCGCCTTGCGCAGCGCCGTGGACGCCCGCGTGCCCCTGCCGTTGGCCATGGTCCTGGCCGACGCCGCGGAGGCGTTGTCGCACCCCGGCGAACCGTGAGCGCGGGAGGTCGCCACGGCGCCGGGCATCCCGCTTGCTGATCCGTCGGCTGCCGCCGCCCCGCCCGGGGCGGCTCCTCGACGGAGAAGCCGATGAACAACAACACGCCCGCGTCCTTGACGTCGTCCCTGTCCTCCCTGCCCTCCCGCGCCGCCCGCCTGTCCCCGCGCGCGCGGCGGACCACCCGCGCGGTCGCCGTCGCCGCCGCGCTGATGGCCCTGGCCGGCGGCGCGCGCGTGGTGATGGCGCTCGAAGCGCAACCCGCGACCCCGCCCGGCTACGGCCCCAACCCCGCCCTGCCCGAGCCGCAGAAGGCGCTCGTGCCGACGATCAACGTCGCCAAGGCGGTCGGCTGGCCCGCCGGCGCCAAGCCGCAGGCCGCGGCCGGCCTGGCGGTGGCGCGCTTCGCCGACAAGCTCGACCACCCGCGCTGGCTGTACGTGCTGCCCAACGGCGACGTGCTGATCGCCGAGACCAACGCCCCGGTGCGTCCCGACGACGGCAAGGGCCCGAAGGCCTGGATCACCAAGCAGTTCCAGAAGAAGGCCGGCGCCACGCCCAAGAGCGCCAATCGCATCACCCTGCTGCGCGACACCGACGGCGACGGCGTCGCGGACCAGCGCTTCGCGTTCGCGGAGGGTCTGAACTCGCCGTTCGGCATGGCCCTGGTCGGCAACAGCTTCTACGTGGCCAACACCGACGCGATCGTGCGTTTCCCCTACGCCACGGGTCAGACCAAGCTTGCCGGCACGCCGACGAAGGTGGCCGACCTGCCGGGCGGCACGATCAACCACCACTGGACCAAGAGCCTCATCGCCAACGCCGACGGCACCAAGCTCTACGCGGGCATCGGCTCCAACAGCAACGTCGCCGAGAACGGCATCGAGAACGAACAGCGCCGCGCCGCGATCCTGGAGATCGACCTGCAGAGCGGCTCGACGCGCGTGTTCGCCTCCGGCCTGCGCAATCCGGTCGGCCTCGCGTGGGAGCCCACCAGCAAGGCGCTGTGGGTCGCGGTCAACGAGCGCGACGAGCTCGGCGACGACCTGGTGCCGGACTACATCACCTCGGTGCAGGACGGCGGCTTCTACGGCTGGCCGTACAGCTGGTACGGCAAGCACGTCGACGAACGCGTCAAGCCGCAGCGCCCCGAACTCGTGGAGAAGGCGCTGGTGCCCGACTTCGCCGTGGGCGCGCACACGGCCTCGCTGGGGCTGGCCGCTTCGGACGGCAACAAGCTGACGCAGGACTTCGCGCACGGCATGTTCATCGGCCAGCACGGCTCGTGGAATCGCAAGGTGCCGGCGGGCTACAAGGTCGTGTTCGTGCCCTTCGTCGGCGCCAAGCCCAGCGGCCTGCCGATCGACGTGGTGACGGGCTTCCTCGACGCCCAGGGCCAGGCGATGGGCCGCCCGGTCGGCGTCGCGCTGGACCGGCAGGGCGCGCTGCTGGTGGCCGACGACGTTGGCAACGTGATCTGGCGCGTCACCGCGACCGGCGGCGCGGGGCCGCAGGCCGCGTTCCCCGCGGCGGCCGGCGCGGCGAGCACCCCGGCCTCGCGCTGATCACCGGGACTCGTCCGGCCCAGGCCGGCGAACCCGGGGCTGTCGTCTCCGGACACAGTCGACCTCGCCCCGCGACAACCCGTCCGGGTTGGCGGCAGGCGAGGAGACTTGTCTTCGATGGCACCGGCCCTTTCCCCCGTCCTGCGTCCCGACGGTTCCTTTCTGACGACCCCGACCGCGACACCGATGCCGATGTCGCTTCCCGCCCGCGCGCCTCTGGACGCGGGCCAGCAGCGCTTCGTCGATCGGGTGGTCTCCCGTTGGAACACCGTCCGGGAGACCGTTCGAGACCGATGGGTCACCGGCAAGCCGGCCCCCTTCCGTTCCAAGGCGGTCGACTTCTCGGACGTCGATGCGCGTCATCGGCGCTGGGTCCGTCAGGGCCGTCCTGCGTACGGTGAAGCGGCCGACGGCTTTCAGCGTCGGGCGCAGCGCTTCCTCCTCGACAACGACCAGGAGCGCCGCACGTCCAAGCTCGAACGGGACCGAAATCGCACGAGCGCCCTCCTGGAGGAATTGCGCGAAGCGCGTCGGGCGCGCTTGCGGCGACGCCTGTCGCTCTCGACAGCCTCCCGACACGGCAGTCTGGCCACGTGGCTGACGGCGTGCTTCTCTTGCCTCGATCGACGAAGGGCCAGACGCCAGGCCGAGGCAGCGATCCGCCGTCGCTACACGCACGCTGAGCCGAACCGCACCTGAGCCAAGATAGGCAATATAGTTCCATATTCAATGAATATGGCACTTTATTTCCATTTTCCTTGACCAGCGGGCCGCAATAAAGTACCTTTTCAGCAGGAATTGGAACTTTATTGCCATGCTCACACTCCCAGAGATCTCCGGCCTGCTGCGCGAGGAAGCCCGTCGCAACGGGCTGACGCAAGCCCGCTTGGCGGACAGCGCGGGCATCTCGGCCCGTACGCTCACCCATGTGCTCAGCGGTCAGGAAGATTTCCGGGTCTCCACCTTGATGGCGGTCGCCCATCAGTTGGGTCTGGAAGTGGTGCTGGTGCCCAAGGACGCCGCCCGGGCGGTCGCCGCCGGTGACGCCATCGGCCCGCCGGTGCGTTCCGTGGTCACCGACGCCCTGGAAGCGCTGCACGCGGGGCGCGACGCGCCCGCGACACGGGGACGCTCATGAACGTGAAAGTCCTGGCCATCCATCTGGGCGCCTTGCGACTGGGCGTGCTGTTCCAGTACGCCCTGAGCGACGACACGGTCATCAACCGCTTCGTCGCGGACGAGGACCTCCTGACGCGTGCGGGTCCCGCCGCGCCGACGCTGTCGCTGTCCATGCGGGCGGCCACGACCGAGGCGCAGGGCGAGCTGTGGCGCAACATCCGCTCGGCCAGCTTCAACGGCCGCCGGTCCCCGACGGCCGGCTGGCTGCTGCCGGCCTTCTTCCAGAACCTGCTGCCCGAAGGCGTGTTCCGCCACCACGTGGCGGAACTCCGCGACTGCGCGCCCGACGACCACTTCGAGATGCTCGCCGCCTGCGGCAAGGACCTGCCGGGCAATGTCTTCGCGCTCCCGGTCGAGCTGAGCCGCGAGGAGCTGGCGCGCTACGTCACGCAGGGCCAGGACGCGCTGGAAATGTCGGTCACGGCGGAGCCGCTCGAGGATGGCGTGTCGCTGTCGGGCGTGCAGCCCAAGCTCGGCGTCATCCGTGACGGCGAGCGCTATGTCGGCCGGACCAAGGACCACGACACCCACATCATCGCCAAGCTGCCGGTGGTGGGCCAGCCGCTGCTGCCCGAGGTCGAGGACCTGAGCCTGCGCCTGGCGCGCGCGGCGGGCGTGGACACCTGCGAGGCCGCGCTGGAGCCGCTCGAACGGCTCGGTCTTCAGCACGGCTACGACCTGGGCGACGCGACGGCGCGGACGAACTTCCTGGCCGTGACGCGCTTCGACCGGTCGCCGGCGGGCCGCATCCATGTCGAGGACTTCGCGCAGATCCTCGGCTGCGCCCCGGAAGACAAGTACGGCCGCGGACCGGACGGCCTGCGGATCAGCTACCTCGACATCGCGGCGGTGCTGCTGGCCGAGCCGTCGATGGGCGAGCCGGCGGTGCACGAGCTGCTGCGGCGCATCGTCGTCAACGAGATGATCGGCAACGCCGACATGCATTTGAAGAACATCGGCGTGCGCTACCTCGACGGCATCACCCCGACGCTCTCGCCGGCCTACGACCTGGTGGCCTATGCCGTGTACCACCGCCTGCGCGGGCACGCCCTCCACATCCTGCCGCCGAAGTTCCTTCCCCGGCGGGCGGCCGCCCCGGACGGCGAAGAGGCCCCGCTCCTGCGGCAGTCGATGTCGCCCGCGCTGCTGCAAGCCTTCTGCGACCGGCTGAGGATTCCGGTCAAGCCGGCGGAAGCGGCGATCGCGCGTTGCGTGAAGGCGGCCTTCGCCACGTGGCCCGCGATGATCGAGGCGTCGACCTTGACCGCTCAGCAGAAGACGAGGCTGCTGGCGCAGTTCACGGCGCATCCGCTGGTGGTGTCGCTCGCGAAGCGTGCCGAGCGCGCCGCCGCTCGCGCGACGCTCACGCGTCCTGCTGCCGCTCGTACTCCGCGCTCTCCTGGCTGAGTTCGTCGCGCCACTGGCGGTCGAGCTCGTCGCGGCGACGGCGCAGCGCGCTGGAGAGCGCGCGCCAATCGACCGACGATGCATGCGTCAGGCGCGGCAGGATGCCCTGCTCCACGTCCTGCGCGTGGTGGCCGACATAGCGGCCCAGCACGCCGACCAAGGGCGCGAACTGCGCGTCGTCCGCGCGCATGCGGCGCAGCTGCGACATCAGGATGCGCACCACCAGGTGCTCGATCTCCGCCTCGTTGATCAGCCGGCGTTCGACCGCGCCGATCTCCGGACACTTGCGCACCGCCGGGTAGAACAGCTCTTCCTCCAGCGTCGCATGCACGGTCAGCAGCGCGCAGGTGCGGCGCACCAGCGCCTCGCAGGATTCGTGGTCCCCCATCGCCCAGAGCCGGTCGAACTGGTGGAAGGCGTGCTGGGCGCGCTGGTGGTCGTCGACCAGCAGCGCCACGACCTCGTCGCGCGCCATCAGGTCCGCGCGGAACTCGGTCTGCGGCAGGACGTGCGACCTCATGCGGGTACTCCTTGCGGAACGCCCTCGTCCAGGCGCTGACGCGCCGGCGCGGCGTGATCGTCGTGATAACGCTTCGGGCCGTCGGGATGCACGCCCGGATCGTCCGGATGCTCGTGCGGCGCCTGGTCCGGCCCCGGCGCCGGCGGCTCGGCGGGACGCTCCTTGTCCGAGCGTCGCGGCTCGGGCTCAGGCGCTTGCGCCATCACGGCCAGACGGAACGTCTCGAATGCCTTGTCGTTCATGAAGCGGGCCTCCTGAAAGATCGAACGAGATCGCGCGTGCTGAAGGCGGATGACCCGAGGCGTCCCGAGCCGTCCGCACTTGACCCGTTTCTGGCAAATCCGGTGCCGCCCCTGCCTCCCGGTCGGTCGACCCCGCCGGCCCCTGGGGACGCCCGAGGCGCGCCCTTGCAGCGCTTGCCGACAGAACTCCCGGTCCCGCGCCCGCGGGCTCGCCGGGCCGGCAAGCTTGGCCGCAGGGGCCCGATGCCCTCGGGCGCGCCGCTTGCAAGGGCCCGCGCAACCACGAGGACGACCATGCATCAGTTCCCCCTGCCCTTCGAAGCCCACACGGTGCCGCCGAGCCCGCCCCATCCGAACGAGGTCCCCTTCGTTCCGCCGCCGCCGCACGGCCCCGCGCCGGAGCCGGGCGACGACCCGCCGGGCGTCATCGATCCGCCGATTCCCGGCGAGAACCCGGTGCCCGTGCGCGAGCCGCCCTACATGCCGCCGCCGACGGCCGTGAACTGAGCCTTCCGCCGGACCCGCCCCAGGCGGGCGCCTGTCGACCCGTGCCGGCTTTGGACGGCACGACGATTGCCATCTTCAGGGGCTTGTTTCCCTCTGTACAGGAGTCGCCTTTGAATGCATTGCTGCTCCCGGCGCTGCGCCGGGCATGCGCCGACGGCGTGTTGGCCAGCCTGTTCTCAGGATTGGCGCTGTTGCGCGGCAGCCGGTCCGACCATGCCCATCTGGTCGGTCGTTCCGAGTACCGCGTCGGCCGCCCGCCGCTCAAGACCTCCGCCGCCGACATCGCGCTGCACGCCGCCACCGGCATGGTGTGGGGCGCGCTCTACGACCGGCTGCGCGCGCTGCGCCGCCGGCCCACGCGCGGCAACGCGGTCACCGACGCGCTGCTGCTCACGGCGGTCGCCGTCGGCATCGACCGCGTCGTCACGCCGAGCGTGCTGACGCCCGGCGCCGACAAGCGCGCCACCGCCTCGGGCACGCGCCGGCCGTCCGTCGCCAGACTGCTGCTCGTCTACGGCGCCTTCGCGGCCGGGCTGGCGCTGGGCGGCATGCATGCGCTGAAGCGGGATCGGGCCGACGAGGACGAGGACGAGGAATACGGCGAGGACGAGGCATGAAGTCGCTGCATCTCCAGATCCGCTTCCTGGTCCCGCTGCTGATCACCCTGACGCTCGCCGCACTGCTGGCGCTGCCGCTGCTGGACCGCATGACGCTGCGCTGGTTCTCGCGCGACCTGAGCCTGCGCGGCGCCATGGTCGCCAAGACGCTCTCCGTGGCGATCAGCGACATCGACCCGAGCGCCCAGCGCGAGCGCCTGCGCAACCTGCTCGAACGCGGCGTGCTCGACGAGCGCCTCGTGGGCATCGCGCTGTGCTCGCCCGACGGCACGCAGGTCATGAGCACCAAGGGCTTCCCGGGCTCGCTCAGCTGCAAGGAGGCCGAAGCCAGCGCCGCGCTGAAGGATCCGCGCCTGGAGCTGACCAGCGGGGCGGTCCACATCGGCGTGTTCCCGGTCAACCCGCAGCAGCCCGACGCCGAACGGCTGGTGCTGCTGCACGACCTGAGCCTGCCCGACCGCCGCAGCCTGGACACGCGGCGCTACATGATCATCTTCATCACGGTGCTGGGCCTGGCGATCGCCGGCATCACCATGATCGTGGCGCAGCTGAGCTGGCGCGGCTGGGTCTCCGGCATGCGCGCCATCCTGCGCGGCGAGGGCCTGGTGCGACCGCTGCTCAACACCGGCGGCTTCCGCGGCGGACCGGAGACCGCGCCGCCCGAGCTGCAGCCGCTGGAGGTCGAGATCCGCCAGCACATCCGCGAGCTCGAGGACAACCTCTACCGCGAACACGGCCCGCTCACGCCCTGGGATCCCGACCGCCTGCGCGGCCTGCTGCGCACGCAGCTGCGCGGCGACCAGGTGATCGTGGTCTCCAACCGCGAGCCCTACATCCACCAGCGCGGCCCGGACGGCATCACGGTCAGCCGCCCCGCCAGCGGTCTGGTCACCGCCGTCGAGCCGGTGATGCGCGCCTGCTCCGGCACCTGGATCGCGCACGGCAGCGGCAGCGCGGACCGCGACGTCGTCGACGCGCACGACCGCGTCGCCGTGCCGCCGGACACGCAGGACTACCTGCTGCGCCGCGTCTGGCTGAGCGAAGAGGAAGAACGCGGCTACTACCAGGGCTTCGCCAACGAAGGCCTCTGGCCGCTGTGCCACGTGGCGCACGTGCGGCCGGTGTTCCGCGAGTCGGACTGGGCGCAATACAAGGCCGTGAACCAGCGCTTCGCCGACGCGGTCGTCGCCGAGGCCCGCGGCGACGATCCGGTGGTGCTGGTGCAGGACTACCACTTCGCGCTGCTGCCCGCGATGGTGCGCGAGAAGCTGCCCAAGGCGACCATCATCACCTTCTGGCACATCCCCTGGCCCAACCCCGAATCCTTCGGCATCTGCCCATGGCGCCGCGAGCTGCTGCAGGGCATCCTGGGCAGCACCATCCTGGGCTTCCACACCCGTTTCCACTGCAAGAACTTCACCGAGACCGTGGACCGCTACCTGGAGGCGCGCATCGAGCACGAGCACTCCACCATCAGCTACCAGGGCGAGCCGACGCTGGTGCAGAGCTACCCGATCTCGATCGCCTGGCCCACCGACGAGGAGCGTGCCGCCTGGGACTCGCCGGCCGACGCGCGGGCGGCGGTCTTCCAGCGGCTGAACCTGGCGCCGGACACGGTGCTGGCCGTCGGCGTGGACCGCTTCGACTACACCAAGGGCATCCTGGAGCGGCTCCACGCCGTCGAACGGCTGCTGGAGAAGCATCCGGAGTGGCAGGGGCGGTTCGTCCTCGTGCAGGTCGCCGCGCCCACGCGCAGCGCGCTGGAGGAGTACCGCGAGTTCCAGGACCGCATCCACCGCGTCACCGAGCGCATCAACCTGCGCTTCGGCGGCGCCGGCTACAAGCCGGTGCTGCTGCTGGCCGAGCACCACGACCATGCGGCGCTGATGACGCTCTACCGCGCCGCGCACATGTGCGTGGTGACCAGCCTGCACGACGGCATGAACCTCGTCTGCAAGGAGTTCATCGCCGCGCGCGACGACGACCAGGGCGTGCTCATCCTCAGCCGCTTCGCCGGCGCGGCGCGCGAGCTGCCGGAGGCGCTGGTGATCAACCCCTACCACGTGGAAGAGACCACCGACGCCCTGCACCGCGCGGCGCTCATGCCGCCGCAGGAACAGCGCGAACGCATGGCCAGCCTGCGCATGACGGTGCGGGAATTCAACGTCTACCGCTGGGCCGGCCGCATGCTCACCGATGCCGGTCAATGGCGGCTGCGCGAGCGCATCACGCGGCGCGTGCAGCGGCGTTCACGCGAAGCCGGAGAGGAGGCGCTGACGCCATGATGCCGGTGCGATATCTGCTCGACGCGGAGGGCCGCGCCGCGGTCGCCCGCCTCATGACACGCCGCCCCCTGCTGGGCTTCGACTTCGACGGCACGCTCGCGCCCATCGTCATGCATCCCGACGAGGCGCGACTGCCCGAGCCCACGGCCAGGCTGCTGGAACGTCTGGCCGCGCGGCTGCCGATCGCGGTCGTCAGTGGCCGGCAGGTACTGGACGTGCGCCACCGGCTGGGATTCAAGCCCACGCACATCGTCGGCAACCACGGCGCGGAGGACGAGTTCGACGGACCCGATCCGCACGTGGTGATGACACTCGGCGGGTTCCGGGAACGGATGCTGCGCATGGAGCCGGCGCTCAACCAGGCCGGTGCGACCATCGAGGACAAGGGCGCCTCGATCGCGATCCATTACCGGATGGCGCCGAATCCTGCGTCTGCCCGCGAAGCGATCGCCGAGCTCATCGCCGACTTGCCGCCGGGTGTCATCACCGAGCCGGGCAAGCGCGTCGTCAACGTGCTTGTCGAAGGCGCGCCGGACAAGGGCGACGCGATGACACGTCTCACGGCGCGTTATGGCGCCGATGCGGGCTTCTACGTCGGCGACGACACCAACGACGAGCCGGCTTTCCAACGCGCCGGTGCCGACTGGGTGACGGTGCGCGTCGGTCCGAGGCTCGATCACAGCCATGCGAGGTACTACCTCAACGAGCAGGCGGAGATCGACGCCGTGCTCCGTCTCATGCTGGAACACCTCGGTGATTCGGGGGAGGGGCGACCGGGTCCCCTTTTCGGAACTTAGGGAGGGAATTCGCTTGCCGGGAGGCAAGCGAAGGAGGGAGATGGAGAAAAGGGGACCCGGTCGGCCCGAGCCGCGCACTGCCCCGGCCACTGGCCCTCACCCCCGCCCTTGTATGTAGCAAAGTACGCCCAGGCCGCCACAGGCCGACCAGCCCAGGGTAGGCGCTTCGGCGCCATGCCGA
>NZ_JBWKOG010000013.1:0-120674 GCF_059415965.1 Roseateles sp. GW821-FHT09G09
CTCCCACGCCGTCGGGCCCGCTGCGCGCCGCGCAGGCGGGCGCGCCGGCCACCCGATTCAGCGAGCGCCTCCGCCCGCGCGCCGGGCCGCCGCCCGTCGTGAAGGTCGAGTCCGATGCCGAAGAGCCCGAGGACCTGTCCCCGCCGCATGACGACAACGGCCCGCCGCCCTGGATGGACGTGCCGCCGCCGTCCGACGAGGAGGCGTCCGTCGGCATGTCGATGCCCGACATGGACGATCCGATGCCGTCGTCCGCCGAATCCGGCGGCGGCAGCGGCAACGGCGGCGGCATCTACGTCTCGACCGCCATCGAAGAGGTCGAGCTGGTGCCGACGGCGCTGGGCGAGCGCTGGTACGCCATCGTGCCCCAGCTCGGCCTGAACGCGCTGGCGCGCGAGCTGGCGCTGCAGGCCGAGTGCCTGGAGATCGACGAGTCCGTCGAGCCGCAACGCTGGCGCTTCCGCGTCGAGCGCGAATCGCTGCGCCAACCGGGTCTGCTGGAGAAGCTCCAGTCGGTGCTCGCCGGCTTTGCCGGCAAGCCGGTGCGGGTCGACATCGAGGCCGGCCGCGCCACCGATTCGCCGGCGCTGCGCGACACGCAGGCGACGCGGTCCCGCCAGCGGCAGGCCGAGTCCATCATCCTGGGCGATCCGGAAGTCCAGCAGCTGCTTGCGCAGTTCAAGACGGCGCGGATCCTGCCCGGCTCGATCAAGCCCGTCTGACGAGTCCGTCTGACGAGTCCGTCTGACGAGGCGGTCGCCGACGGCCGGACCCGCGATGAGGCGCCAGCGCAGGCGCGCGCCGTGGGCGACAATCGTGCCCATCGCATCGACCTCCGGGTCATCTCCGGATCGGCCCTCCGCCGATCCTTCGAATCTCTGAACAAGGAATCACGATCATGATGAAGGGTCAACTCGCAGGCCTGATGAAGCAGGCGCAGGCGATGCAGGACAACCTGAAGAAGGCGCAGGACGAGCTCGGCAACATCGAGGTCGAAGGCCAGTCCGGCGCCGGCCTGGTGAAGGTCACCATGACCTGCAAGCACGACGTCAAGCGCGTCGCCATCGACCCCAGCCTGCTGGCCGATGACAAGGACATGCTGGAAGACCTCGTCGCCGCCGCGTTCAACGACGCCGTGCGCCGCGCCGAGCAGGTCAGCTCCGAGAAGATGGCCAAGCTGAGCGCCGGCATGCCGATGCCCCCGGGCATGAAGTTCCCGTTCTGATCGCCGTTCTGATCATCGATTGGATCGGATTGCGGTGACCGCGCTCGAGCAACTGATCGAGGCCCTGCGGCGCCTGCCCGGCGTGGGCCAGAAGTCGGCCCAGCGCATGGCCTACCACCTGCTGCAGCACGACCGCGCCGGCGCCGATGCGCTGGCCCGCGCGCTGCAGGCCGCAACGACCAACGTGCGTCATTGCGAGCGGTGCCACACCTTCAGCGAGGCGCCGCTGTGCCCGATCTGCTCGGACCGGCAGCGCGATGCGCGGCTGCTGTGCGTGGTGGAGTCGCCGGCCGACCAGGCCGCGATGGAGCGCACGGCGTCCTACTTCGGCTACTACTTCGTGCTGCAGGGGCGGATCAGCCCGCTGGACGGCGTGTCGACGCGCGAGATCGGCGTCGACCAGCTGCTGGCGCGGGCGGCGGACGGGCAGGTGGAGGAGGTGATCCTCGCCACCAGCTTCACCGCCGAAGGCGAGGCGACCGCGCACGTGCTGGCCGAGGCGCTGCGCGCGCGCGGGCTGCGCAGCACGCGGCTGGCGCGGGGCGTGCCGGTGGGCAGCGAGTTGGAATACGTCGACCTGGGCACCATCGCGCATGCGTTGGTGGATAGGCGGTCGACCTGATGAGCGGCTGCCTGCGGGCGGCCGATCTGCAATCCTCGACGACGCGCGGGAGCGCCCATGACCATCGCCAACGACTGCCTGATCGTCGCCTGCCTCATGCCGCTGCTGTGCGCGTGGATCGCCAAGTCGCGCGGCATGGGGAAGCGGCGTCGCGACGGGGGTTTCGACAACCATGATCCGAGGGCGTGGCTGAGTCGGCAGACCGGCTGGCAGGCGCGCGCCCACGCGGCGCAGCAGAACAGCTTCGAAGCGCTGCCGCTGTTCATCGCCGGGGTGCTGGCGGCGCAGCAGATGCAGCATGCGCAGTCGCGCATCGATCTGCTGGCGATCGCGTTCGTCATCACGCGCGTCGTGTACGTCGGGCTCTACATCGCCGATCAGCCGAACCTGCGCAGCCTCTCGTGGGCCGTCGGCACGGCGATCTCGGTGGCGCTCTTCTTCGGCTGAAGCAGTCCCGTACTCCCACCGCCGCTGGCCCTCACCCCCACCCTCTCCCGCAAGCGGGAGAGGGAGTCCGACCGGCTCCACTCGCGGAGGCTGCGCTTCTTGCTCCCTCTCCCGCTTGCGGGACAGGGCTGGGGTGAGGGCTGCGGTCAGCGCAGGGCGGTCTTGGTGGCCACGGTGCGGCCGCCCTTGCCATCGCTGGCGGCGACCTTGGCGCTGCGGGTCTTCGCGCTGGCCTTGGCCGGCTTGTTCGCCGCGCTCGACGCGATCTTGGTGACCTTGCCCGACTTCGAGGACTTGCTCGCCGTGGCGGAAGACTTCGAGGAAGCGGCGGACGGCTCCACCGCCGCGAGCTGCTGACCCTCGCGCACATACGCGACGACCTGCTGACCCGGCTTGAACGTGGCCTTGGTGCTCACGCGGTTCCACTGCGCCAGCTGGGTCGTGCCCAGCCGGTAGCGGCGCGCGACGCTCGCCACCGTGTCGCCCTTGTTGGCCTTCAGCGTGACGCGGCGCATCGGGGGCACGTCGGGCGCGAAGCCGATGCGGGCGTTGTCGGCCAGATGCTCGGACACGTCCTGGTCGCGCGACGCGGTGCGCGGCACCAGCAGCGTCGAGCCCTGCGTCACCAGCATCCGCGCCGGGATGCGGTTGATCTCGCGCAGGCCGGTCTCGCTCATGCCGACCTGCCTGGCCGCGTCCGCCGGCTTCATCGTTTTCGGCACGACCCACGCCGTCCACGACGCCAGCGGGCCTCGGTGCTTCTCGAGGTTGGCGACGAAGGTGCTGGCGTTGTCATAGGGCAGCAGCAGCTGGCCGCTGCTGGCCGCCAGGATCACCGGCTTGTTCATCGACGGGTTGAACTGGCGGAAGGTCTCCTCGTCCAGCTCGGCGAGCTGCGCGGCGCGCGTGACGTCCATGTCGCGGTCGATGTTGACCGACAGGAAGTACGGATGGTTCGCCACCGCCGGCAGCTGCAGCCCGTAGGCCTCGGGCCGCATCACGATGTTCTTCACCGCCTGCAGCTTGGGCAGGTAGTAGCGCGTCTCGTCGGGCATGCGCAGGCTGTCGTAGTCGATCGGCAGGCCGGCTTTCTGGTTGCGCGCCACCGCCTTGCTGACGTTGCCCTGGCCCCAGTTGTAGGCGGCCAGCGCCAGCTGCCAGTCGCCGTCGAACAGCTTGTTCAGGCGCTGCAGGTAGTCCAGCGCCGCCTTGGTCGAGGCGAGCACGTCGCGACGATCGTCGCGGAAGATGTTCTGCTTCAGGTCGAAGTCGCGGCCGGTGGCGGGCATGAACTGCCACATGCCGACGGCCTTCGCGCTGGACTGCGCGTCGTTGCGGAACGCGCTCTCGACGAAGGGCAGCAGCGCCAGCTCCATCGGCATGCCGCGCTTCTGGACTTCCTCGACCACGTGGTACAGGTACAGGCTGCCGCGGCCGGTCATGCGCGCGACGTAGTCGGGCCGGCTGCTGTACCAGTCCTCGGCCTTGCGGACCAGGTCGTTGTCGAGCTCGGGCATCGCCATGCCGGCGCGCATCCGCGCCCACAGGTCGACGTGCGTCTTCGGGGCGTCGAGGTCGACCTTCTCGCCGGGGTTCAGGTTGTCCTCGAGCAGCACGTCCAGCTTCTCTTCCGGCGCCGTGGCGACGCGCGCCACCGGCGTGGCCGGCGAAGGCACGGCGGAGGCCGCGGACTCGACCGCCTGCACCGTCTGCTGCGCGACCGCCTGCGCTTCCTGGTTGTCGGCCCGCGGCGCGTTCGTCGCGCAGGCGGCCAGCACCAGCGGCAGCAGCGCGGCGATCAGCGTCAGCGCGGGGCGCTTGCCGGCGGCGGCGGAAGGGGTGGCGGAGGCGGCATCCGCGCCGGTCGCGGCGCGGGAAGAACGGGACGTCAGGCGGGTCGGATTCTGGTGTCGATGCATCGGAGGCTCAGCGAAATTCGTTCTTCCATTGACGCAGGCCGGCCAGGACGGAGGCCGGCTGCGACGTGACGCTCGGATCGTGGCGCTGGGCGGCCTCGCGGACGTCGGCGTGCTCGCAGCGCAGGAAGGGGTTGATCTGGAGCTCCACGGCGATGGTGGAGGGCAGGGTGGGCAGCGACTGCTCGCGCCGGGCCAGACACCAGGCCTCGTGGCGCGCGACCGCCTCGTTCTGGGGCTCGACTGTGCGAGCAAATCGCAGATTCGACAAGGTGTACTCGTGCGCACAGCAAACGCGGGTGTCCCCGGGGAGCGCCGCCAGCTTGGACAGCGAGTCGTGCATCTGCGCCGGCGTGCCCTCGAAGAGCCGGCCGCAGCCGGCGGAGAACAGCGTGTCGCCGCAGAAGAGGATGGGCGCGCCGCCGTCGGTCGGGTGCTTCAGCACGAAAGCGATGTGACCGGCGGTGTGGCCGGGGACGTCGAGCACGTCGACAACCTGGCCAAGGAGTTCGAAGCGGTCGCCTTCGCTCAAGGGTTCGACGGGCACCGGCATGGATTCACCAGCCGGCCCCCAGACCTTTGCGCCCTCGGTCAGCAAGGGCATCAATTCGCGCAGCCCGCCGACATGATCGGCATGGTGATGGGTCACTAGAATGCCTCGCAGGTCCAGTCCCAGCGAACGCAGCGCCACCTTCACCGGTGCGGCGTCGCCCGGATCGACCACGAGTGCCGACCGGCCGTCATGCAGCAGCCAGAGATAGTTGTCTGAGAAGGCGGGAACGGCGACCAGGTTCATGCAGGCAAGGGGATCAGGTCCCAGCGATGAAGACTCCGGGCCATGACAACGACACAAGCGACGACGGCGCCGGGAAGTCGCCGATTGTAGAGGCGCACTTCCGGCCGGACACCGCCGCGGCGGAGTTCGCGCATTGGTTGCGCACGCCCGCCGGGCGCTACCTGCTGGCGTGGGAACAGCGCTTCATCGACGCGGCCGTGATCGACTGGTTCGGGTATCACGCGCTGCAGCTCGGTTTCCCGCAGCTGCAGGGCCTGCGCACCAACCGGATGACCAACCGCTGGCTGGCCTTGAACCACGGGCCGTTCGAGGACGGCGTCGCCGGGCCGCCGCGGCAGGGCGTGATCGCGCATCCGCTGGAGTACCAGCCCGAGCCCCAGGCCGAACTGGCCCCGGGCCTGAACGGCGCGGGTCGCGCCGCGGTCTATTGCGAGTTCGACGCCTTGCCGTTCGAGGCCAACAGCCTGGACCTGGTGCTGCTGCCGCACACGTTGGAGCAGGCCGCCGATCCGCACCGCTGCCTGCGCGAGGTCGAGCGCGTGCTGCGTCCCGAGGGACGCGTCGTGATCCTCGGTCTGAACCCGGCCAGCCTGTGGGCGGTGAGGCAGAATCTCGCCCGCGTCAACGGTCGCATGCTGGGCCGTCCGCCGC
Organism: Roseateles sp. GW821-FHT09G09; assembly: GCF_059415965.1. Taxonomy (NCBI): domain Bacteria; kingdom Pseudomonadati; phylum Pseudomonadota; class Betaproteobacteria; order Burkholderiales; family Sphaerotilaceae; genus Roseateles; species Roseateles sp. GW821-FHT09G09. Next base: position 5,658 of record NZ_JBWKOG010000013.1, read on the forward strand.
GGCTCTACCTGCCGGAGGAGCGCGAGTACCTGGGTTACTGGCGGCTGCGCGACTGGTTGCGGCTGCTGTCGTTCGAGGTCGAGCGCGCGCAGTTCGGCTGCTACCGGCCGCCGCTGCTGAGCGATGCCTGGCTGGCGCGCTGGCAATGGATCGAGAAGCCCGGCGGCAAGTGGTGGACGGTGCTGGGCGCGCTGTACGGCGTCATCGCGGTCAAGCGCGTGCACGGCATGCGGCTGATCGGGCTGGCGCGCGGCAAGAAGCGCACCGCCAAGACCGCGCCGGCGGTGGCGGCGGTCCATCATCACCATCATCATTGCGACGACGTCGAGGTCGATTGAGCTCCACGTGGCCGCCACTTGATCCGCACATGGTCCGTACATGGTCCGCACATGAGCCGACTTGACGTCGACGTTCCCCATTCCTTTCCGACTGCTTCATGACCGATACCGAATCCTCTGCCTCTCCCGCTCCCGCCGCGCCGAAGATCGCCAAGCCGCCTGTCGTCATCTACACGGACGGCGCCTGCAAGGGCAATCCGGGTCCGGGCGGCTGGGGCGCGTGGCTCAAGAGCGGCGACCACGAGAAGGAGCTGTTCGGCGGCGAGCGCAACACCACGAACAACCGCATGGAGCTGACGGCGGTGATAGAGGCGCTGACCTCGCTCAAGCGCAGCTGCAACATCGTGATCTACACGGACAGCGAATATGTGCGCAAGGGCATGACCGAGTGGATCTCGGGCTGGCAGCGCCGCGGCTGGAAGACGGCCGACGGCAAGCCGGTGAAGAACGCCGACCTGTGGCAGCGCCTGGACGCGCTGCGCAAGCTGCACACGGTCGACTGGCGCTGGGTCAAGGGGCACGCCGGCGATCCGGGGAATGAGCGCGCGGATGCGTTGGCGAACAAGGGGGTGACGGTCGCGAAGTGAGGCCCCCACTCGACGCGAATTGAGCGGCCAGGTCGCGGCGGCGGCTCCACTACACTTCTCCGCCTTCCTGGACCTTCGCGTTCCCTTCGTCATGGACAACCAACCGCTGATCGACTGGCATTCGATGTTCATGGGCGTGGCCCTGCTGGCCGGCGCCCGCTCCAAGGACAGCCGCAAGCGCAACGGCGCCTGCATCGCGAGCGCGGACTACAAGATCGTCGGCGTGGGCTACAACGGCCTGCCGCGCGGCTGCGACGACAACGATCCCGCGTACTGGTCCGACGACGACGCCGATCCGGCCAACTCGCGCCACAGCTACATCGTCCATGCCGAGGTCAACGCGATCCTCAACTGCGTCGTGCTGCCGCTGACCGGCAGCACCATCTACACGACCCAGTACCCGTGCCCGCGCTGCGTGCAGTCCATCATCCAGGTCGGCATCCAGCGCGTGGTCTACCTGGAGAAGAAGGACCACCAAATCGGCCTCAACGCGGCCTCGGCCAAGATGCTGACCGATGCGCGGGTCGACGTCCTGGCGCTCAATGAGCTCGACGTGCCGGCGGCCGTCTGGTGCACGGACCTGTCGGGTTTCATCGCCAAGCCGCGACCCTGATCCGACGAACTGGCCGGAAAACACCCCGCTTTTCCCGCTCAAGTTCTTGGCGGCTCGATTCATGATCCTCCCACGCCGACATGAATCGTTCCGAGGCCGCCATGCACACCACCGCCATCCCGCCGCACCTGATGCCCGAATCCGCCCAGGCTCCCTGGGGACTGGTGCCGGATCTCGGCCTGACGGTGGCCGGTTCGGCCGGCATGGACGAGCTGTACGCGCTGCAGGACCTGATGGCTGGACAAGGCCTGACCCTGCAACCGACCCGCATGCTGTACGACCGCCTCTACGCGCTGGAACGCCTGAACACGGCGTATGCCCGCGGCGACGCGCAGCTGCAGGCGGCCGCGCAAGCGCTGTTCGACGCCTATCAGCGTCGCGGCGAATGGATCGGCTTGGTGCACTGAGCCGGCCCCTGATTCCGAATCGAAGGCGCCCGCGAGGCGCCTTTGTCGTTTTCGGCGCGCGCTGCCGGGATGTCGTTTGACGCATTTCCTCGACGGAACGTCGTCTTCCCCTCGATTGAGCGTGGCGTGTACCGGGTCGGTTCGCTAGGCTGAGGTCGTCAGGGATGGAGCGAAAAAAAATCATGCTCACGACGATCTGGAGGGCGCTGAAGATTCAGCGCAGGGTGGCCATGGGTCCGCTCATGTTGACCTTCCAATGGGGGAAGTCGACGCGGCTCGTCAGGTCAAGGACGAGGAGAACCGGCAGACCGGCGTTGGATGCCGGCACGCCGCGACAGCCCTTGGCGTCGAATGAGCGGCCTGCCGAAGCCTCGACGCCGCCCGGTGCGCTGCTGTTCGGCGTCGGGCCTGGGCTGGGCGAGGCGCTCATGGAGCGACTGGACGCTGAAGGCTTTCGGCTCGGCGTCGTGTCGCGCAATGCCGGGCGCTTGCAAGGGTTGCTGGATCAATTGCCGGGAGGCGGCCGCCACCATCGCGCCTATGCCTGCGATGTCACGCTGGAGACATCCGTCGACCAGGCTTTCTCTCAATTCAAGCGGGAGTTCGGCGCCCCTTCGCTGGTGATCTATGCGCTGCAAAGCTTCGGCCCCGGCACGATCAACGACATCGAGGTGCCTGCCTTCGAGGAAGGACTGCGCCACAACTGCTTCGGCGCCTTCCTGGTCTCGCGCCAAGCATGCCGCGCGATGGCGGAGGCGGGGCACGGCACGCTGCTGCTGATCGGTTCGACCTCGTCCATCATTGGGCGGGCAGGGCACTTGAACCTCGTTGCAGGAAAATTCGGGCAGCGTGGGTTGGCTCAGGTGCTCGCGCGCGAGATGTGGCCCCGCGGCGTCCACGTGGCTCACGTCATGATCGATGCCGACATCCGGGAGCAGGAAGGACGATCGCACCCCCAATCGGAGCCCCACCACATCGCGGAGACGCTGCTGTTCCTCCATCGGCAGCCGAAGTCCGCGTGGACAAGCGAATTGGACCTCCGTCCCTGGAACGAGCGCTTCTGGGAACACTGCTGAAGTGGACGAATCTGAGTCGTCGTCAGGGCCGCGGCCCCATGGCTAAGATCGGGCGGCCACTTCAGGAGGCCCGCATGAACGCACCGCGCTCTCCCCGAGACTTCCCGCCCGGCCTGCACGGCGGGCTCGAGCACGACGACGAGGACCATCGCGTCGGCGAGACCGGTCAGAAGGGGCCGGAAGGTGACGGCGACGTTGATCGCGCGCATCACGAGCAGCAGGACCGCGACGCCCGCGACGATCGCGCCCCACCGCCGAAGCGCTGAACAGTTACCTTCTGCCATCTTGGCGCCTTCATCTCCCGAAGGCAGAATCGCCGTCGCAAAAAACAGCCGGCAAGGCGATCGAACTCGGGAGGAAAAGGCGATGCCATTCGTCGGATTGGGTGTTCACATCCTGTTGGCGCTGTTCTGCGCCGTTCACGTCGTGCGCAACGGGGGACAGCTGTACTGGCTGATCATCCTGTTCTCATTCCCGCTGCTGGGCAGCCTCGTCTACCTGCTGGTGTTCGTGGTGCCGCACTCGCGGGTCGAGCGCAGCGCCAAGCGCGCCATGCGCGCAGCCGGTCGCGCGTTGGATCCGGGCCGGGAACTGCGTGAGGCGCGTGTCGCCTTCGACGAGACCCCGACCGCGCAGAACCAGATGCGCCTGGCCACCGCGCTGCTGAATGCCGGCGAGGCGGCGCAGTCCGCCGAGCAGTTCCAGGCCTGCCTGCGCGGCCCGTTCGCGAAGGACCTGGAGATCCGGCTCGGCGCGGCTCGCGCCTTCCTCGCGGCGGGTCAAGCGGCACAGGCGCTGGAGCACCTGGCGTCGATGCGAGCCGAGAAGGCCGACTTCCGCGCCGAGGCGGTGTCACTGCTGACGGCACGATCGCTCGCGGCGCTGGACCGTTCTGCGGAGGCTCGCGCGGAATTCGAGTCCGCGTCGGAACGCTTTGGCAGTGTCGAAGCCTGGGCGGAATACGCGATCTGGGCGATAGGCCGCGGCGACGATGCGACCGCGCAGCCGCTGCTGGCGAAGATCGACAAGGTCAGCGCGAAGTGGAATGCGCTGACGAAGCAGCTCAACGAGCCGGTGATGCGAAGGCTGCGGGTGGCGCGCAAGGCTTGACCCCTCGGAAGACGCGCCGACTCACGCGCTCACGAAAACCCGCTCCCGCATCCACTTCGTCGCCACCCACTTCTCGCCGCGCGTGACCGCGCTGCTGGCATGCAGTGACGCGTGGTCCAGTTCGCCGTGCGAGTTGGCGTATTCGAAGTAGACGGCGTTCCCTCGTTGCGGGGAGACCGCCCAGCCCGCCGCCGGAAACACCGTCTCGCCTCCCGCTGGCACGTCGTTGAGGTAGGTGACCAGCGTACTCACGCGCTGCCCACTGCGCGCGATCGACGCCTGATTCGCCGGATTCGACGGCACCAGGAAGTCGTAGTGCGGCGCGCTGCCTGCCCCCTCGGGGTAATGCAGGATCTGCAACCCTTCACCGTGTGAGACCGGCAGGTTCATGATCTCCGCGATGCGCCGGTCCAGGCGCGCGATCAGCGGCGTCTCTGCTGGGCGGAAGAACATGCCGAGGCTGCTTCGCAAGCCGCTCACGACGTCGCGCCCGGTGCGCGGGTCGACGAGCGTCGACGGCCGAAGCCGGCCTCGGGCCAGGGCGATCACTTCCTCGCATTCGTCGGCGCTGAAGACGCTGTTGAGCACGGCGAGCATCGGTCGCTCGGCGCGCGCGGCGATGCGTACAACGCGGTCACCCGTCTCGATCGACGTGCCCGGGCGGAAGCGCGGCGTCTCGTATCGATCGGGCGGGGCGCCGTCGATCGCCGATGGCATCGACATTCCCGTCGACGTCCCCATCGCCGGCGAGCTTCCCATCGACGTCGGAGCGGGCGGAAGCTCGACCTGATCCACCGGCATCGCGCGCTCGCCTCGCCGCGCGCGCACGAACGCCTCCACGATCGCCTGTGCCGCCTCGGCCGCGATCTCGCGCTCCTGCAGCGCGCTGCGCAACTCGCCCGGCGCCACGCCGTTGTCCAGGTGCTGGCGAACCCAGTCCCCCAACGCAGGAGGAAAACGCACGACGGTCGTCATGTCGCCGCCTGCCTCAAAGCAGGTCGACGGCGACCCACCCGGTCTCCGTCTTCTTGAACGTCTCCTGCAGCTGCGCGCTGCCCGCGCCGCGGATCACCTGCGCGACGACGGGGAAGACCTTCTGCAGCTCGGCATCGCCGGTCCACGGCGCGGCCTTCACCCGGTAGGTGTAGCTCACGACCGCGTGCCGGTCCTTGCCTTCGCCGCCCAGTTCCCAATGTACGACCTTGTCCAGGCTGAGCTTCGCGGCGCAGAAGTCACCGCGCGTCTCCCTGCCGCCGTCGGGACGCGGCTGCTCGCGCGTCACGTAGAACTGCTTGCCGGTCTCGGTCAGCGCGTAGCGACGGACCTTCATGTGATGCGAGACCTCGTTGTCGTCCTTGACGTCGACCTCGGCCACGGTCGAGCTCGCCAGTCCGAGGCGCTCCAGCACCGGCAGCTGCAGCGCGTTGCGCGCGCCGGCGTCGATCTCGCGCTGGGTCAGGTCGATGGGCCATTCGTTCTTGGCCAGGCACAGGTCGCCACGCTTGGCGAGGTAGTCCTGCATGCTCGCGACGAAGTGATCGGCGGTTGGTTCGACCGAGGCAGCAGCGCTGGCCGGCTCCACGGGCCTGGAGCAGGCCGCGAGCAGGGACAGCGCAAGCGCCGAGGCGGCAAGGCCAGCCACGCGTGTCGGCCGATCAGGAACGCGATGAGGAACGCGATGGGGTGCGGAAACGGAAATCATGCGGAGGAGAGGCAGGGGTGATTCGGAGGAGGTCATCACGACGTGCAGGAACCGGCCGCGAGCGCTTTCGCCGGCTGGGTGTCTTTGTCGTTGAGCGTGTTCAGGAAGCAGAGCAGGTCGGCGATGTCCTGCTCCGACATCGGCGGCTTGCTGTGCGCCGCGCGGCCGTCCAGCGGCATCTGCGTGTCGATGTTGCCGACGAAGGGCTTCGGCAGATCGTCGAACTTGCGCACCTTGCCGCCGAGGTACTGCGTGGTGATCAGGCCATAGGTCGGGAAGTCGGGATCCGGCGTCGCCTTGGGCGTGCCGCCGTCGGTCGGATACCAGAGCTCGGGCATCGTGTCGCGCGTGTTGTAGAAGCGGATCGTCTGCTCCAGCGAATGGAAGATCCCGTTGTGGAAGAAGCTGTGTCGCGTCGCCACATTGCGCAGCGTCGGCGACTTGAACATGCCGCAGAAGGTGTTGCCCTTGACCGGTGCGTGGTCGGTGCGCAGCGGGCCGCACAGGCCGATGTCGGCGTAGCTCGTGTCCGCGTTGGCCGGGATCGCGGCGTTGCGCGGCACGCCGATCGCCTCGTAGGAGAAGTCCGTGAAGATCGCCGTGCTGCCGTTCAGGCCGGCGCCCTGGTAGTGGCACGACGCGCAGTTGCCGCCGTTCGGATCGGCGAAGACCTTCAGGCCGCGCGCTTCGGCCGCGGTCAGCACGCCGCCGATCTTGTTGCCGATGTAGAGGTCGAATTTGCTGGAGTACGGATGGAAGCTCACGTCCTCCAGCTGGAAGGCCTGCAGCGCCTTGCCGGCTGCGGCGAAGGCCTGGTCCGCGTTGTCGAAGATCGTCGCGCCGAAGGCCTGCCGGAACTGCTCGGCATACGGGCCGGCCTGCAGCTTCTTCACGACGTCGGCGGCGCTGGCGTTGGCCATCTCGTTGGGGTCCAGCAGCGGCAGGCCCGCCTGCTCGGCGAGCGTCGCCGCGCGGCCGTCCCAGGCGAAGCCGCCGCCGGGACCGGGCACGCTGACGCCATCGGGGTTGTCGAGCAGGTCCGCGTAGGGCGGCGTCGCGTCCTTGTAGCGCAGCGACGGCACGGCGCGCAGGCCGGCGCTCTTCAGCTCGGGACCGCCGAGCTGCACCGACAGGTCGTTGGGCGGGCCGTAGGCGTTCTTCGGATCGTGGCAGGTGGCGCAGGCCATGCGGCCGGAGCCCGACAGCGTCGCGTCGAAGAACATCTTCTGACCGACCTGCGCGGCGGGGCTCAGCGTCGTGACCGGGTTCAGCGCGGTGCCGGCGGAGGAGGCCGCCTCCGCGCCGGACGCGGCGCTCCCGGTGTCGGCGCTGCCGGACGGCCCGCAGCCGGCCAGCAGCAGGCCGAATCCGAGCGCCACGCTGGCGCGGAGGACGGCGATCACTTCTTCAACGCCCAGACGTTGGTCTGGACCGTGTCGGCGCCGATCTGCGCGGCGGTGTTCACGTCGGCCGACTGCTTCTGCGTGTAGTTGGCCGGGGCCTTCCACGCATGGTTGATCGCGCGCACGGAGTCGAAGTGAGTGTCGGCGCTGCCGGCGTATTCAGGCAGGTTGAGGATGTTGGCCGCGATGAACTTCTCGGTGTACTTCGAGCGGTTCATGTACGACGCGTCCACCGCCGGGTCGGCCAGCTGGAACATGTCCTGCAGCGTGCGCACGAACGAGAAGTGGCTGTAGGCATCGCCGTCCGACACGCCCTTGGGCGCGTCCGCCTGGTTGGTCAGGATGCCGAAGATGCTTTCGCCGTGGCCGCGGTTGCCCTTGGTGTAGTTGTTGACGCTGGCGTCGACGGTGACCGCGCCGGTCTTCGCATCGACGACCACCGGCTTGGACACCGCGCTGTTGGACACGTTCCAACCGCAGCACGAGTTGAAGCCCGAGGTCGCGTTGCCTTCGTCAAACATCAGCACGATGGCGACGCGCTTGGCCGGGTTCTTCCACAACGCCGAAGCCTGGATCTTTTTCACCAGCGCGTCGACGTAGTTGTCGCCGCGCGTGATGATGTTGGCCGCCGAGCTCTGCGCCACGTTGTTGGCGACGCTGCCGCAGTCGCTGGCCGTGGCGGTCGTGCCGTTGGCCAGCTTGCCGATGACGCTGATGCCGTGCATGTCGTCGCACTGGTCGGGGACCAGGAAGTTCAGCGTGCCCACCTTGCCGCTGGCCAGGTCGGTGCCGAGCTGGTCGACGTCGTAGTTGGCCGGCACGGCGTAGGCGCTGCTGGCCTTCATGTTGGCGTCCCACTGGCCGCCGCCCATGGTGCGGTTGCTGTACTTGAACTCCGGCGCGCTGCGGACGTTCTGGTAGGCCATGCCCGGATGGTGCTTGGTCTTGTACAGCCCGGCGGGCATCGGCAGCGTCAGGCCGGCGGTGCCGACCGCGACGGTGTTGCCGTTGATCGTGCCGGGCGCGTAGACGTTGTCGGCGGCCGTGACGGCGGCGTCGGCGACGGAGTCGGTGCGGAAGTCCTGGCCCGGGTTCATCGACTCGCTGTAGGTGCGCCAGGTCATGCCGGCGGCCGTGATCGCGTTGAACAGGTTGGGCTTGCCGACGATGTTGTGGTTGACCGCGGCGGTCTGCGTGCAACTGGCGGCGAACGGCGAGCTCGCCAGACCCGGCTGGGTCTTGTCGGGCACGGGCAGATCCTGGACCGCATTGGCGCCGGTGGCGTCGCAGTTCCACTGGCTGTCGTCGGTGATGCCGAAGTCGTCGGCGCCGCCGAGGGCCGTGTAGTTCGGTTCGGACGGGTTGCCGGTGGCGTAGTAGCTGGTCAGCTGGTTGCCGGACGCGAGCAGCGCGTTGATCTTGGGCGCCCACGGCGAGCCCTTGATCGACAGCGTGGCCTTGTTCTCCAGCATCACGATGAAGATGTGGTCGTAGCGCGGCACGCCTTCGAGCGCGAACGCGGCCTGCTGCGATTGCGCGAAGGTGATCTTCGTGCGCGCGTCGGTGCCGGTGGGCGCGGTGGCGGCGCTCACGTTCGCGGCGCCGGCCAGGCGCGGGTCGCCGCCGGGGGCGGCCAGCGCGTCGGGGTACAGGTCGCCGCGGTCGAGCTTGGTGATCGCGTAGGTGAAGCGGTTGTCCAGGGCCTTGGCTTCGGCCAGCAGGGCGGCCTGATCGGCGCCGGTGACGGTGCTCGCGTCGGCCAGCACGTTGGCCAGCGACACGCCGATGCGCGTGGCGACGATCTGCTTCTCGACGGCGTAGCTGCTGCCGTTGGCTTCGACCAGGCGCTGCACTTCCGACGACAGCGGGCTGATGACGACGTTGCCGGCCTGCTCCATGACCTGGTCCAGCGACGCGCGCAGCACGTCGCGGCTGGCGACCTTGGCGCCGGTGGTGGACAGGGTGGCGTCGGTGCCGATGTCGGCGATCAGCGCGGCGTTGGCCGGCAGGGTCAGCGAGAAGTGGCCCTTGGCGTCGGTGACGACCGGGGTCTCGGTGGTGTCGCAGACGCCGTTGCCGTTGGTGTCGACGCAGACCTTGGCGCCGACGTAGTAGGCGGGGGCGATCGTGGGATCGGTGGCGCTGCCGGCGGTGAAGCTGGTGGCGGTGACGACGCCGTTGATCGTGACGCTGGTCGACGGGGTGTCGTTGTCGGAGCCGCAGGCGGCCAGGATGGCCGCGGCAACGAGGGTGAGCGAGACGTTCAGCGCGGTGGATTTGCTGGGTCGCATGGGAGTCCTGGAGTGGTGGCGATGGCTGTGCTCGAACGCTCCGGGAGGAGACCGTTCGAAACGCCGCGCACTCTAGAAATCACGCATGACGGATCCGTGTCACTCGTCGTCAAGGCCGCGTGAGGGCCCTTGCGCCGCAAGGCTTGGCGCGTTTCGCAAAGTTACGTGAAGCGATGCGCACGCTTGAAACGTGTTGCGATGCGCACGGGGCTTGGCGAAGCCTCAACGGCTCGCGACACCCGATTTGCTGCGCCATCCGCGATGGCGCGATGCGCTCAGCCCTTCACCCCACCCGCCGTCAGCCCCGACACGATCCACCGCTGCGCCAGCAGGAACACCGCCGTGATCGGCAGGCCCGACAGCACGGCCGCGGCCGCGAAGTCGCCCCACAGGAAGCGCTGGTCGTGCAGGAAGTACTTCGACCCCACCGCCAGCGTGAGGTTGGACTCCTCGCGCAGCAGCACCGACGCCACCGGGTACTCGATGATGCAGCCGATGAAGGCCAGCACGAACACCACCATCAGGATGGGCACCGCCATCGGCAGCAGCACCAGCCGGAACGCCTGCCAGGGCGACGCGCCGTCTACCTTGGCGTTCTCCTCGATCTCCACGGGGATGGTCTCGAAGTAACCCTTGATGGTCCAGATGTGCGTCGCCACGCCGCCCAGGTAGGCGACGATCACGCCCGCGTGCGTCTCGATGCCCAGCCACGGCACAAACGTGCCGATGGTCTCGAAGATCGCGTAGATCGCCACCAGCGCCAGCACCGCCGGGAACATCTGCAGCAGCAGCATGCTGTTCAGGATGCTGGCCTTGAACGGGAATCTCAGCCGCGCGAAGCCGTAGGCCGCGGTCGTCGAGATCGCCACGATCAGCACCGCCGAGATCGTCGCCACCTTGATCGAGTTCCACAACCACGTCAGCACCGGGAAGGGCGGCTGCACCAGCGAGCCGTCCGCCGCCTGGTACGGGATGCCCAGCGCGAGTTGCCAGTGCTCCAGGCTGATGGTCGTCGGGATCAGGCTGCCGGTCGCGAAGTTGCCCGGCCGCAGCGAGATCGACACCACCGCCAGCAGCGGGAACAGCGTGACCGCCAGGAAGATCCACAGCATCACATGCGCCGCGACGACGCGCCAGCGCGCCTGCTTGCCTCGAACGATGGCCATGGTGCGGTCCTCAGCGGTTGGCGTTGCGCATCAGGCGCAGATTCAGCAGCGACATCCCTGCGACCAGCACGAAGATCAGCGTCGAGATGGCTGCGGCCAGTCCGAAGTCGGTCCCCGAGTCGCGGAAGGCGATGCGGTAGGTGTAGCTGACCAGGATGTCGGTCTGCCCGGCGGGGATCTTGGTGGACAGGTAGTCCGGCCGCCCGTCGGTCAGCAGCGCGATCAGCACGAAATTGTTGAAGTTGAACGCGAAGGCCGAGACCAGCAGCGGCGACAGCGGCTTGATGATCAGCGGCGCGGTGATCTTGAAGAAGTTGGTCAGCGGTCCCGCGCCCGCGAGCGCCGAGGCCTCGTACAGGTCGGACGGGATCGCCTTCAGCAGCCCCGTGCACAGGATCATCACGTACGGGTAGCCGAGCCACACGTTGACGATCAGCAGCATCGTGCGCGCCAGCGACGGGTCCGCGAACCACGCCGGCCGCACGCCGAAGAGCGCGTCCAGGATCGCGTTGATCTCGCCGAAGTTCTGGTTGAACAGGCCCTTGAACACGAGGATCGAGATGAAGCCCGGCACCGCGTAGGGCAGGAACAGCAGCGTGCGGTAGGCCGTGCGGTAGCGCAGGTCCTCCCAGTTCAGCAGCACCGCCAGCATCATGCCGATCGCCGTCGCGAAGACCACCGTCAGCAGCGAGAACACCACCGTCCAGCCGAAGATCGACAGGAAGGGGCCGCGGAATTCCGCGTCGAACAGCATGCGCTTGTAGTTCTGCGCGCCGACCATGACCTTGTAGCCGGGCGCGAGGTGCGTGCCCGCCACCGCGCCCTGGCCTTCGTAGTACCCGGTGCTCGCGTCCGGGCGGAAGACGGCACCGTCGGCGACGCGCTTCAGCGCGCCGTCGGGCTGCTCCTCGTAGTGCGGGCGGATCGGGCCGAACTCACGCAGTCCGAGATACCGCAACACCGCGGCATTGCCCGTGGGCTCGGGCAGTTTCAGGCGCAACTGTGAGAGGGCTTGTCGATGGGCCACGAGCTCCTTGAGCGTCAGCGGCGGGCCCAGCGTGGCATCGGCCGGTCCGGTCGGCTGCATGGCCACGTCGAGCGGCTTGTCCCCCTGGCGCAGCGCCAGCGGCGGCGACACGAACTGCGCCGCGCCGCTGGCCGGGTCGCGCAGCACCACGCGGAAGTCGCTGCCCGCGCCGTGCACGCTGTAGTCGCGCACGGCCTCGAGCGCCGTGTCGTGCTGGTCCAGCAGGAACTCACGCACGCGCTCCTGGCTCAGCAGGTGGGCGGACGAGTAGTTGGTGAAGCCGATCTGCGTCGTGTACGCGAGCGGGAACGCGATGAACAGCAGCATCCCGGCGACGCCGGGGAAGAGGTAGCGGTAGGCGAAACCGGCCTTGGACAGGTAGACCGCGAAGCCCGTGCCGAAGAGCAGCAGCACGCCGAGCGCCCAGCTCGTCAGTCCCGCCGCGTACAGCATGAAGACGAGGTAGAGCGCCCCCAGCGCGATCACGGCCATCGTCGGCCAGTACAGCGCCTGGGCGAGCCGGTCCAGCGCGCCGGGCGGCCGGCGCGTGTAGGCCTCGGACAGCGGCGAGCCCGGCAGCGTGGCGGCCAGCGTCGACGTCGATGCGGTGGTGGCGTTCATTGCTTCAGCAGCATCCGGCCGGACGCGCCGTCCAGCGCGTCCTTGGGGCTTTGCAGACCGTTGGTGATCGCCTCCAGCGCCGCGTCCATCGCGGTCCAGAAGCGTCCCACCTCGGGGATGTTGGGAATGGCCTCGCCGGCGCGGGCGTTCTCCATGCTGGCGCGGATCAGCGGGTTCACCGACAGCTGCAGGTAGAAGGCCTTGTTGGCCGGCACGCCGATCGGCACGTCGGCGTCGAGCACCTGCAGCGACGCGGGCCGCATCAGGTGGCGCTCGATGAACTCGCGCGCGAGGTCCTTGTTCTTCGACGGCGCCGAGATCATGCAGCCCAGCACCCCGACGAAGGGCTTGGACGGCTTGCCCGCGACCACCGCCGGGATGGGCGCGACGCCGATGTCGATCCCCGCCTTGCGCGCGTTCTCCCAGGCCCAGGGGCCGGAGATCATCATCGCGACCTCGCCGCGCGCGAAGCCCGATTCCATCTCGGAATACCGCGCGCCGCGCGGCATCACGCCGTCGGTGATCAGGCGCTCCAGCATCCGGCCCGCAGCCAGCGCGCCGTCGTTGTTGACCTTGACCTGCCGCGCGTCGAAGTCGCCCTGCGCGTCACGCTCGAAGATCACGCCGCCGGCGCCCGCGAACATCGGCCAGGTGAAGAAGCTCTTGTTGTAGTCCCACAGGATCGCGTGCTTGCCGCGCTGGCGCAGTTGCTTGTCGACGGCGATCACGTCATCCCAGGTCGCGGGCGGCCTGCTCACCAGCGCCTTGTTGTAGATCAGTCCGGTCGTCTCGATCGCGATGGGGTAGCCCCAGAGGCGGCCCTGGTAGCGGAAGGCCTGCCAGGCGGCGGGCTCGACCTCGTCGTAGAGCGCCTGGCGCGGCTGCACCGGCGTGAGCAGCCCCGCCTTGGCCCACTCGCCGACGCGGTCGTGCGGCCAGCAGAAGACGTCCGGGCCCTTCCCGGCGCCGGCGGCCTGCGTGTACTTCTCGGGCGCGTCGACCGGATGCTCGACGACGACCTTCACGCCGGACTCGCGCTCGAACGCGTCGCCGACCTTCTGCAGGCCGTTGTAGGCCTTGTCGCCGTTGATCCAGACCAGCAGCTTGGGCGCCGTCTGCGCCGCGACCTTCTCGCAGCCGCCGAGCAGCGCGACGGCCGCGAAAGCGGAGAACGCGCCGCGCGCCAGCGCCGAGCGCAGGACTCCCCGGGAGGCCGTGCGGGAAGCGCGGGCCATGAAGCGTCCCGTCATTCCGCCGCTCCGAGCCGCTTGAATGCCAGGCCCTGGGCGTCGAACAGGTAGCAGAGGTCTGGCGGCAGATGCAGCTGCAAGGTATCGCCGGCGCGCACGCGCGTCCTGCCGTCGAATTCGCAGGTCAGCGCGTCCTCGACGCCCGGGTAGGCGCAGTACGCATGCGTCACGCCGCCCAGCGACTCGACGAAGGTGACGGTGCTCGCGATCAGGTTGGCGTCGCCGCCGACCTCGAAGTGTTCCGGCCGCAGGCCCAGCGTGACCTTGTCGCCGGCCTTGGCGCGTGAGGCGTCGACGCGCGTGCGGATCATGGCGCCATCGCCCAGTCGCACCGTGGCATGGTCGGCGCCGGCCGTCACGACCTCGGCCTCGATGAAGTTCATCTTCGGGCTGCCGATGAAGCCGGCGACGAAGAGGTTGTCCGGGTGTTCGTAGAGCTCCAGCGGCGTGCCCACCTGCTCGATGGTGCCGGCGCTCAGCACGACGATGCGGTCCGCCAGCGTCATCGCCTCGACCTGGTCGTGGGTGACGTAGACCATCGTGGTCTTGAGGTCCTCGTGCAGCTTCGCGAACTCGTAGCGCATGCGCACGCGCAGCGCGGCGTCCAGGTTGGACAGCGGCTCGTCGAAGAGGAAGACCTCGGGCTTGCGCACGATCGCGCGGCCGATGGCCACGCGCTGGCGCTGGCCGCCCGACAGGTCCTTGGGCTTGCGTTCCAGCAGGTGCTCGATGTGCAGGATGCGCGCGGCGTAGCGCACCGAGCGTTCGATCTCGTCCTTGGGCACCTTCGCCAGCTTCAACCCGAACGCCATGTTGTCGTAGAGGTTCATGTGCGGATAGAGCGCGTAGCTCTGGAACACCATCGCGATGCCGCGCTCCGCCGGCGGCACGTCGTTGACCAGCCGGCCGCCGATGCGCAGCTCGCCGCCGGTGATGTCCTCCAGCCCCGCGATCGTGCGCAGCAGCGTGGACTTGCCGCAGCCCGAGGGTCCGACGAAGACCATGAATTCACCGTCCCGGATCTCCAGGTCGATGCCATGCAGGATCTTGGTCTCGCCATAGGCCTTGGCCACGGCTTGCAGCTTCACGTCCGCCACGGGGTGTCTCCTTGTTTGTAGAGAATATACATGTCTGATTGGCGATTCACAACGCGGCTACACCCGGTGACGATCAGACGAATCACATGTAATCAACGACTTGCAGTCAAACTCGGGATTACCCGATGTAGTGAAACTACAAGAATTCGAACGCCTTGATGGATACTTCGCTCCATGACGACCGACTCTCTCGACCGGGTCGCCGCCTTTGAGCAGGCGCTGCGACGTGAACGCCCCCTGGCCAGCCCTGCCGCTGTGGCCGCCGCCGCGGTCGCATCCGCCACGGCCGTGACGCCCGCAGGGGCCCGCGCCACGAGCGCCGAGCTGCACGCGATGATGCGCGCCGCCGCCGGTGCCTGCCGCGAAGTGCTGGACCGACGCTGGGCCTCGACCCAGGCCGCCGACGCGGCGCGTGGCGCCGCGGCCGACGTGCGCCGGGTGCATTACCTGTCGATGGAATTCCTGATGGGCCGTGCCTTGGGCAACGCGCTCGCGGCGCTGAAGCTGGAGGAGCCCCTGCGCGCGGCCTTCGCGGCGCAGGCCGGGGAGGGTCAGTCCTTGCCCGACGTGCTGGAGCGCGAAAGCGATGCCGCGCTCGGCAACGGCGGCCTCGGCCGCCTGGCCGCGTGCTTCCTCGATTCCTTCGCGGAACTGGGCCTGCCGTCCTTCGGCTACGGGTTGCGTTACCAGTACGGCATGTTCGCGCAGGGCATCCGGGACGGCCGCCAGGTCGAGTCGCCTGACGACTGGATGGCGCTGGGCAATCCGTGGGAGGTGGCGCGCCCCGAGTGCCGTTACCCGGTCGGTTTTGGCGGCCACGTCGAGGTCGATCCCAGCGGCTCGCGCCGCTGGTGGCCGACCGAGCACCTGATTGCGCAGGCCTTCGACTTCATCGTTCCGGCGCACCATGGCGAGCGCGTGTCGACCCTGCGCCAGTGGCACGCGCAGGCCGCGGCGCCGATCGACTTCGACGCCTTCTGCCGCGGCGACCACCACGGCGCCGCCGCGCATCGCGTCGCGGCGGATGCGCTCAACTGGGTGCTCTATCCCGACGACAGCACCGAGGCCGGCCGCCGGCTCCGCTTGAAGCAAGAGTTCTTCCTGGTCAGCGCGTCGATGCAGGACTTGATCGCACGCCACCTGCGCGAGACCGGCACGCTCGCGAACCTGGGCCGCGCCAATGCGATCCATCTGAACGACACGCATCCGGCGCTGGCGCCGGCGGAGCTGATGCGGCTGCTGCTCGACGACCACGGCCTGGGCTGGGACGAGGCCTGGGCGATCACGCGCGAGGCGGTCAGCTACACCAACCACACGCTGATGCCGGAGGCGCTGGAGACCTGGCCGGTCCGCCTGTTCGAGCAGCTGCTGCCGCGCCACCTCGAGATCGTCTACGAGATCAACCACCGCTTCCTGGAGTCCGTGAAGCTGCGCTTCCCCGGCGACGTCGACCTGTTGCGTCGCGTGTCGCTGATCGACGAAGGCGACGGCCGCGGCAGCGAGCGCCGCGTGCGCATGGCCGCGCTGAGCATCGTCGCCTCGCACCGCGTCAACGGCGTGGCGGCGCTGCACTCGGACCTGATGGTGAGGACCATCTTCGCGGACTACGCGCGGATCTTCCCGTGCCGCTTCCACAACGTCACCAACGGCGTGACGCCGCGCCGCTGGCTGCAGCAGGCGAATCCGGGCCTGTCGGCGCTGCTGGACGAGCGCATCGGCACCGGCTGGCGCCGGCGCCTGGACGAGCTGGCGCAGCTCCGCCCGCTGGCCGCCGACACGGGCCTCGGCGAGGCGCTGCGCGCCGTCAAGCGCGGGAACAAGCAGCGGCTGGCCGCGCACGTCCAGCGCGAACTCGGCGTGACGATCAACATCGACAGTCTCTTCGACGTCCAGATCAAGCGCATCCACGAATACAAGCGCCAGCTGCTGAACCTGCTCCACGTCATCAGCCGCTACCAGGCGATCGTCGCGAACCCGACGGCGGACTGGGTGCCGCGGACGGTGGTGATCGCGGGCAAGGCCGCGTCGGCCTACGTGGCGGCGAAGGCCATCATCGAGCTCGCGCACGACGTCGCCCGCGTCATCGACGGCGACCCGCGCGTCGGCGACCGGCTCAAGCTGGTCTTCCTGCCCAACTACGGCGTCTCGATGGCCGAGCTCGTCATCCCGGCCGCCGACCTGTCCGAGCAGATCTCCACCGCCGGCACCGAGGCGTCGGGCACGGGGAACATGAAGTTCGCGCTCAACGGCGCGCTGACGATCGGCACCTGGGACGGCGCCAACATCGAGATGGCGCAGGCCTTCGGCGAGCGCAACATGTTCACCTTCGGCCTGAAGACGGAGAAGGTCGAGGCGCTGCGGCGGGCCGGCTACGAGCCGCGCCGCGTCGTCGAGCAGAACCCGGCGCTGTTCGACGTCATCGACGCGATCGCGCGCGGCGAGTTCTCACAGGGCGACCCGGGCCGCTACCGCACGCTGATCGACAAGCTGCTCGGCGAGGACCAGTACCTGCTGATGGCGGACTTCGCCGACTACCTGCGCGCGCAGGGCGAGGTCGACGCGCTGTTCCGCAATCAGGCCGCGTGGACCGAACGCGTGGCGCTGAACATCGCCGGCATGGGGATGTTCTCGTCCGACCGCACGATCGAGGAATACGTCGAGCGCGTCTGGTCGGTCAAGAGCCTGGGCTGACGCACGGGTCGCGGACTGCCGCCGATGACGACGCTGCTGCCCGACGCCGACCTCGCGCTGCTCGCGCGCGGCGAGCATCCGCGCCCCTGGCTGTGGCTGGGTGCGCATCCCGTCGTCATGGCGGGCGAGTCGGGGGTCCGTTTCGCCGTGTGGGCGCCGCAGGCGTCGCGGGTCGCCGTCGTCGGCGACTTCAACGGGTGGTCGGGCGCGGCGCATCCGATGCGGCGCTGTGCGACGCGGGACGAGCCGGATTGGCTCGACGCCGGCATCTGGGAAGTCTTCGTGCCGGGCGCGTCACGCGGCCAGTTCTACAAGTACGAGATCACCGGGCCGGACGGCACCGTGCTGCCGCTGAAGGCGGATCCCTACGCGTTCCGCGCGCAACTGCGGCCGGACAACGCGAGCATCGTCGAGGGCCTGCCTGCGCCGCATGCGCTGCCCGAAGGCCGCGCGGCGCTCAACCGCCGCGACGCGCCGATCAGCGTGTACGAGGTGCATGCGATGTCTTGGCGTCGAGACGAGGTCCGCGACGGCGGGGACGACGGCGGGGACCATGGCGGCAGTGCCGCGTTTCCGGATTGGGACTTCCTCGCGCGCGAGCTGCCGCCGTACGTGGCCGGGCTCGGCTTCACGCACGTGGAGCTGATGCCGATCACCGAGTTCCCTTTCGATGGCTCGTGGGGTTACCAGACCCTGGGCCTGCATGCGCCGACCGCGCGGCTGGGCGCTCCCGACGGCTTGCACCGCTTCGTCGATGCGTGCCACGCGGCCGGCCTCGGCGTGCTGCTCGATTTCGTCCCGGCGCATTTCCCCGAGGATCCGCACGGCCTCGCGAAGTTCGACGGCACGCCGCTCTACGAATACGCCGACCCGCGCGAGGGCTGGCATCGCGACTGGCAGACGCTGATCTACGACTTCGGCAAGCCGCAGGTCCGGCAGTTCCTGTGCGGCGCCGCGCTGTTCTGGGCCGAGCGCTACGGCATCGACGGCCTGCGCGTCGACGCGGTCGCGTCGATGCTGTACCGCGACTACTCGCGTCCGCACGGCGAGTGGATCCCCAACATCCACGGCGGCACGGAGAACCTCGAGGCCATCGCGCTGTTCAAGCGCCTCAACGAACTGCTCGGCTGCGAAGCGCCCGGCGTGATCACGATCGCCGAGGAGTCGACCGCGTTCCCGCTCGTGTCCGCGCCGACCTCGGTCGGCGGCCTGGGCTTCCACTACAAATGGAACATGGGATGGATGAACGACACGCTGCGCTACATGCGCGAGCAGCCCATCCACCGATCGTGGCACCACGAGAAGATGAGCTTCGGCCTCGTCTACGCCTTCAGCGAGAACTTCCAGCTGCCGCTGTCGCATGACGAGGTGGTCCATGGCAAGGGCTCGCTGCTGGGCAAGATGCCCGGCGCTGAAGGGACTGAACGGGCTGATGGCGCGGATGGCGCCGAGGGCCATGGGAGCGGGGCCGTCGCCCGCGGCGACTGGCAGCGCTTCGCCCAGCTGCGCGCGTACTTCGGCTTCATGTGGGCGCACCCGGGCAAGAAGCTGCTGTTCATGGGACAGGAATTCGCGCAACGCGACGAATGGAACTTCGAGCGCGCCTTGCCGTGGGCGCTGCTCGAGGATCCGCGCCATGCCGGCGTCCAGCGCCTGGTCGGCGATCTCAACCGGCTCTATCGCGACTGGCCCGCGCTGCATCGGCTCGACAGCGAGCGCGACGGGTTCGAGTGGCTGGTGGAGGACGACGTGGCGCACTCGGTCTTCGCCTGGGTCCGCCGCGGCGGCGCC
The DNA here is from genome assembly GCF_059415965.1 of Roseateles sp. GW821-FHT09G09. Taxonomy (NCBI): domain Bacteria; kingdom Pseudomonadati; phylum Pseudomonadota; class Betaproteobacteria; order Burkholderiales; family Sphaerotilaceae; genus Roseateles; species Roseateles sp. GW821-FHT09G09. The sequence goes on from NZ_JBWKOG010000013.1 coordinate 24,828, forward strand.
GGAACGGAACGGGGCAGCGTCGTCGCCGTCTGCAATTTCACGCCCGTGACGCGCATCGGCTACCGGCTGCCCATGCCGCATGGCGGCGCCTGGCGCGAGGTGTTGAACACCGACGCGGCCCTCTACGGTGGCCGCGGGGTTGCGACCGGCGCGCCGGCATCGGCGCCGGACGATGATCCCGTCATCACCTTGACCCTGCCGCCGCTGGCGACGATCTTCCTGGTGCCGGCCTGAGCCGGCGACGACCTTTCAACGACGTTTCGAATGAGCGCTCCTTCCGACCTGTCCGCATCGCCGAATGATTCGCAGAGCGCATCCCCCGTCGCCTTGTCGGCGGCGGCACGGGCACTGATGCCCGGCCGCCATGAGCCGCTGGGCGCCACCGTCCGCGACGGCGGCGTCAACTTCGCAGTGTTCTCGGCGCACGCGACCCGCGTCGAGGTGTGCCTGTATGACGACGCCGGCACCACCGAACTGGCGCGCCACGCGCTGCACGGCCCCGTCGACGGCGTGTGGACCGGCTTCCTGCCCGGTGCGAAGGCGGGGCAGCTCTACGGCCTGCGCGCGCACGGCCCGCATGCGCCGCGCGAGGGCCATCGCTTCAACGCCGGCAAGCTGCTGCTGGACCCGTACGCCCGCGAGATCGTCGGCGAGTTCCGCAACCTGCCCGAGGACCACGCTTATCCCTTCGGACACCCCGACGGGCCCATGGCACTGGACGAGCGCGACAACGGCGCCACCGCGCTGAAGGCGCGTGTCGCCGCGGCGCCCGCCGGCCCGAGTCCGCGTGCCAACGCGCCTCGCCATGCGCCGCAGGACGTGGTGCTCTACGAAGTCCATGTGAAGGGCTTCTCGATGCGCCATCCGCAGATCCCGCAGGCGCTGCGCGGCAGCTACGCCGCGCTCGCGCATCCGGCGGCCATCGCGCACTTCAAACGGCTGGGCGTGACCACGCTGTCGCTGCTGCCGGTGCAGTTCGCCGTCGACGAGCCGCACCTCTTCGGCACCGGCCTGCGCAACTACTGGGGCTACAACACGCTGGGCTTCTTCGCGCCGGATCCGCGGCTCGCGTCCGCCGCCGCGCGCGACGATCCGGCCGCGGTCGCCGCGGAGTTCCGCGCGATGGTCCGGACCCTGCACGACGCCGGGCTCGAGGTGGTGCTCGACGTGGTCTACAACCACACGCCCGAGGGCAACGAATGGGGCCCGACGCTGTCCTTGCGCGGGCTCGACCAGAAGAGCTACTACCGCCTGCAGGCCGACGATCCCTCGCGGATGGAGAACCTCACCGCCTGCGGCAACACCGTCAACGTCGAGCATCCGCGCGTGGCGCAGCTGGTGCTGGACTCGCTGCGCTTCTGGGTCGGCGACATGGGCGTGGACGGCTTCCGCTTCGACCTCGCGCCGGTGCTCGGGCGCACGGCCGCGGGGCACGATCCGCAGGCGGCGTTCTACACGGCGCTGCGGCAGGATCCGCTGCTGTCGCAGGTGCACCTGATCGCCGAGCCCTGGGACGCCGGTCCGGACGGTTATCAGCTCGGACGATTCCCCGGCCGCTTCATGGAGTGGAACGACAAGTTCCGCGACGGCGCGCGCGGGTTCTGGCTCGGCCACGGACCGGACGGCAAGGCCGTCACGCGGGGCGAGTTCGCGCGGCGCTTCGGCGCGTCCAGCGATGTCTTCCATCCGACGGGACCGTGCGGTGAGCCGGGACAGCGCTCGCCGCTCGCCTCGATCAACTTCCTGGCGGTGCACGACGGCTACACGCTGAACGACCTCGTCAGCCACGGCCGCAAGCACAACGAGGCCAACGGCGAAGACAACCGCGACGGCCGCGACGGCGAGCTGTGCGGCAACTTCGGCGTCGAAGGGCCGACCGACGATCCCGCCATCCGCGACGCCCGTGAGCGCGCGCGGCGCGCGATGCTCGCGACGCTGCTGCTGTCGCAAGGCACGCCGATGCTGTACGCGGGCGACGAGTTCGGCAACGGCCAGGGCGGCAACAACAACGCGTACTGCCAGGACAACGAGATCGGCTGGCTCGACTGGCCGGACGCCGACGACACGCTCATCGCCTTCACCGCCGAGCTGGCGCGGCTGCGGCGGGCGCATCCGGTGCTGCGTCATGCCGAGTGGTTCGCCGTGGCGGGCCGCGCGCCTGAAACCGGATCGGCTGGATCGGCGCCGGGCGCGAGCACGCTGCGCTGGTTCCATCCCGACGGGCATGAGATGCGCGAGCACAACTGGTGCGACGACCGACAATTCGCCTTGACCGCGCTGTTGAGCGACAGCCGCGAACAGCTGCTGCTGATCGTCAACCCCGCGGCGACGCCGACCCGCGTCGCGTTGCCCGCGGCAGGCGAGGGTGTCGGGCCCTGGCGCCTGCTGATCGACAGCAGCGGCGAACTCGCCCCGGCGCCGTTGAGCGAGGATGCGCTCAACGCGCCGGCGCGTTGCCTGCTGCTGTGCATCGCAGCGCCCTCGCTGTCCTGATACTTCGAATACTGACCCCTCGAGCGACACCATGACGATCGATCTCAACAAGCGCCAATCCGGCGTGCTGCTGCACATCACCTCGCTGCCCGGTCCCCACGGCGCCGGCGATTTCGGCCCCGAGGCCTTCCACTTCGTCGACTGGCTGCAATCGGCCGGCCAAGCCATCTGGCAGTGGTTGCCGAGCACGCCGATCGGCCCCGGCGAGAGTCCTTACCAAGGCGTGTCGGCCTTCGCCGGCAATCCGTGGATGGTGGCGTTCGAGCCGCTGGTGGAGAAGGGCTGGCTCGCGGCGCCGGTGCTGCCGGAAGGCGGCTTCGATGCGAAGCGCGTCGAGTACGCGAAGGTCCTCCCGTGGCGCGAACAGCAGCTGCGCGCCGCCGCGGCCGGTTTCTTCGCGAAGGCGTCGGCGACGGACCGCGCCGCCTACGAACTCTGGTGCGAATCCCAACGGGACTGGCTGCCGGACTACGCGCTGTTCATGGCGGTGCGTTCGTCGCGCAACGGCCAGGCGTGGTGGGAGTGGCCGCGTGACCTGGCCGCCCGCGAGCCGCACGCGCTGGTCGCCGCGCGCGAGCAGTACGCCGACGAGGTCGGCTTCTGGCAGTTCGTGCAATGGAACTTCGACGTCCAGGTCGGCGCGCTGAAGACCTACGCGAATGCACGCGGCGTCCACATCATGGGCGACCTGCCGATCTTCGTCGCGCACGACAGCGCCGACTGCTGGGCACGGCCCGACCTCTACGAGTTCGACGAGAACTTCCAGACCACCGTCGTCGCCGGCGTGCCGCCGGACGCGATGGCGGCCACCGGCCAGCGCTGGGGCAATCCGATGTACCGCTGGGACAAGATGGCCCACGAGCACTTCGCCTGGTGGACCGCGCGGGTGAAGCGCATGCTGAGCTCGGCCGACGTGTTCCGCATCGACCACTTCCGCGGCTTCGCGGCCTATTACGAGATCCCCGCTGACAGCCCCGACGCCACGCGCGGCGTCTGGAAGACCGGCCCGGGCAAGGCGCTGTTCGACGCGATCGCCAAGTCGCTGGGCACGCTGCCCATCGTCGCCGAGGACCTGGGCTTCATCACGCCCGACGTGCACGAGCTGCGCAACGCGCTCGCGTACCCCGGCATGAAGATCCTGCAGTTCGGCTTCGGCGGCGACGGCGGGCACGAGTTCCTGCCGCACAACTGGCCGCGCGCGGCCGTCTGCTACACCGGCACGCACGACAACGACACGGTGCGCGGCTGGTGGAACCAGGCCAGCGCCCACGAGCGCGCCTATGCCGCCGCCTACCTGCCCGCCGATGACCACGACCTCCACTGGGCCATGATCCGCGCCTGCGCGAACTCGGTGGCCAACGTGGCGGTCTATCCGCTGCAGGACGTGCTCGGCCTGGGCAGCGAGCACCGGATGAACATCCCCGGCGTGCTCGGCGGCAATTGGGAATGGCGCTTCACCTGGGACATGGTCGGCGCCGAGCCGGGCCGCGTGCTGGGCCTGATCGCCGCGACCAGCGGGAGAGCCCCTATTGCCGGCGCCGGACTGCCGCAGTGAAATTCACTGAAACCGCTTTCATAAAAGCATAGGGAAAGCGAGGGCGGTGATTGCGGGGGCTTGCCCCCCACAATCGGAATCCCGAGAGACAACGTTGTCATCGATCGGCCGGGCGCCTGGGCGCACCGGACGGCGGGCAGCGCAGCGGAGCCGCCCATGAGCACCACCGAGATCTTCCTGATCGCCATGGCGATCATCTTCACCGTCCCCTACCTGGTCTGGCGACTGGGGGGCACGGACTACTTCGCCCCGCTGGTCGTGGTGCAGATCATCACCGGCATCCTGCTCGGTCCGGGCGTGCTGGGCCGGGCCTTCCCCGAGTACTACCAGTTCGTCTTCAACCCCTCGGTCGTGCAGTCGCTCAACGGCGTGGCCTGGTGGGCGGTGATGATCTTCGTGTGGATCGCCGGCATCGAGCTCGACCTGAAGAAGGCCTGGGCCCTTCGCGTGGAGAGCGGCATCACCGCCGGACTCGCGCTGGGCGTGCCGATGGTGTTCGGGTCGGCGGCGGCGATGGTGCTGCTGGGGATGGGATCGCAGTGGATGGGCCCGCAGGCGCGGACGTGGCAGTTCGTCGTCGGGGTCGGCATGGCCTGCGCGGTGACGGCGCTGCCCATCCTGATCCTGCTGATGGAGAAGCTGGAGATCCTGCGCCAGCCGATCGGCCAACGCATCCTCCGTTACGCCAGCCTGGACGACATCCTGATCTGGGGCGTGCTGGCGGTGATCCTGATGGACTGGTCGCGGGTGGGCAAGCAGGGGCTGTTCCTGGCCGCGTTCGCCGTGGCGACGGTGCTCTTCCGGCGCCTGATGCGCGCGATTCCCGCGCGGGACCGCTGGTACGTGGGCCTGATCTGGCTGGCGGTCATCGCGTTCGGCGCCGACTGGTCGGGGCTGCACTACATGGTCGGGGCCTTCCTGGCCGGTGTCGTGATGGATGCGGAATGGTTCGAGCAGCAGCAGATGGACGCGCTGCGCCATCACGTGCTGCTGGTGATCATGCCGGTCTTCTTCCTCAGCACGGGCCTGCGGACGCAATGGGGACTGGAGGGCGGCATGGTGTTCGCCGCGGCCGCGCTGCTGCTGGCGGCGTCGGTGAGCGGCAAGCTGCTGGGCACGCACATGGCCGGACGCCTCCTGCGATGGGCGCCCGGCGAGGCCGGCATCATCGGCTGGCTGCTGCAAACCAAGGCGCTCATCATGATCATCTTCGCCAACGTCCTGCTGGACAAGCAGATCATCACCAGCGAGACCTTCACCGCGCTGCTGCTGATGGCGGTGGGCTCCACGATGCTGACGGTGCCGGTGGTGGCGCCGCGGCTGGCGCGGATCAGGGAACTGGTGTTCCGCGCCAGTTGAGGGCCGGCCGCGGGGAGGCAGGCAGAATCCCGGCGTTGTCGTCCGACGGGAGCCTGCCTTGATCGATCACCTCGACCACCTGGTCCTCACCACCGCCGACGAGGCGGCGTGCATCCGCTTCTACACCGAGGTGCTGGGCATGCGCCTGGAGAGCTTCGTGGGCGGGACGCCGCCGGTGACGCGCCAGGCCTTTCTCTTCGGCCGGCAGAAGATCAACCTGCATGTGAAGGGCCGGGAGTTCGAGCCCAAGGCGCACACGCCGGTGCCCGGCGCGCTGGACCTGTGCTTCATCGCGGCCATCCCGCTGGATCAGGTGATCGACCGATTGAACGCGCTGCAGGTCGCCATCGTCGAAGGGCCGGTGATGCGTACCGGGGCGACGGGCAAGATCCGCTCGGTCTACGTGCGCGACCCCGACCTCAACCTCATCGAAATATCCGAACCCGCGGAACCTGCGGGGCGCGCCTGACGCGCGTCAGCGGGCCGGCATCGAGCCAGCATCGAGCCAGCATCGGCGTGTCATCGCGCCAGCATCGCCGCGTGCGCCAGCGTCGGCATGTGCGTCAGCATCGCGACCGGCGGCACGATCGCGGCCTGGGCGGCCGCGCTGACCATGACGGCGGCCGTCGCGGACCACGGCAGACCGACGCGGGCCTCGGACAGCAGGCGGGTCGGCGCCTCCATCGCATGGGGCACGATGCTGAGGCACTCATCGGCGCGGGCCAGCGCGATCTCCTGCGCCGACATGCCCACGAAGACATGCGCGAAGCCTTGCTCGATGGCGTCGAGCGCGGCCTCCGTGGCGCGACGCCAGCGCTTCACCGCGGCGACGTCGGCCCGGGACGCCGATTCAGGCACCGACCAGCGTGGATCCCCGCCCGTCACCGCCCCCGCGGCGTTGAACGCGTCCACCACGCCCGCGGGACCGCCCAGGCGGGCGTCCAGCACCTGCATGGCGATGAGGCAGGCCAGCTCGCGCTGGTGGTAGGGGACCATGACTCGTTCCAGGATGACTTCGTAGCGGCGCATGACGGGTACCTCGGTGGCTCGACGACTGAATGGGAAGTTGAGAATACTGGATGAACGTACAGTATTCAATCGCGATCCTGGGGGTAGCTGCCACGGCCTGGCAGGAGGGCCGCCGGAGGGCCCGCCGGCGGGAAGCGGGATGAAAATGAGCCCCCGCACGGAGGACCGCGCGGGGGCTCGTGACCCCTCTCAGGGGGCGGCTGACACCGCCTCCGAGGGGGCTGACCGGCTTCAGGCCTTACTTCAAGCCTTACTTCAAGCCTTACTTCAGGCCGGCGCCCATCGCCTTGGACAGCGAGGCCGTCGGATCGTCACCCGAGAACTCCCAGAAGAACGCGCCGCCGAAGCCCTTGGACTTCACGTAGGCCATCTTGATGGCGATCGTGGCCGGCGTGTCGAAGCTCCAGAAGGTCGAGCCGTTGTAGATCCACTGCGCCTTGCTGACGTCGTCGATCCGGCTGGTGTAACCCTGCAGGTTCTTCAGGACCTTGTAGTCCTCGTTGCCCGCCTCGTAGGTGCCCGGGGCCGGCGTGCCGGTCTGGTACAGCCCGTTGTTGACGTTGGGGACGTTGGTCCAGCCGCGGCCGTAGAAGCCGATGCCGACGTTCAGCTTCGAGGCCGGGACGCCCTTGTCCAGGAAGGCCTGCATCGCGTCGTTGGTGTTGTACTTCTTCACGTCGCCGGTGGACGGGTCGTTCGCCGGCGCGTACAGCGCCGAGTGGAACCCGGTGATGGTGTCCCAGCCGCCGTGGAAGTCGTACGTCATCACGTTGATGAAGTTCAGGTACGGATGGATCTGGTCCGGGTCATAGGCCCGCACCTTGTCCACGCCCGCGCCCGACGCGATCGACAGCAGCAGGCCCGGACGCACCGCGTCGAGCTGCTTGCGGAACTCGGCCAGCAGGCCGGTGAAGTTCGCGCGATCCTCGGCCGTGCCGCAGGCCAGGCCGCAGGCGTTCGGGTACTCCCAGTCGAGGTCGATGCCGTCGAACACGCCGGCCGCCGCGCCCGGGCCGCCCGCGCCGTCGCTCACCGGCACATTGCCCTTGATGTAGGCGTCCACGCAGCTCTTGACGAAGTTCACCCGGTTCTCGGGACGCGCCGCGCTCGAGAAGCCGCGCGACCAGGTCCAGCCGCCCAGCGAGATCAGCACCTTGATCTTGGGGTACTTGGCCTTGAGCTTCTTGAGCTGGTTCCAGCTGCCGCGCAGCGGCTGGTCCCAGGTGTCGGCCACGCCGTCGACGCTCAGGTCGGCGCCGTAGGACTTGCCGTAGTCGGCGAACGCGTCGCCGCCCTCACCGGTGGACTCGTTGCTCGGGATGATCTTGCCGACTTCGCAGACGTTGTTGCGCACGTTGCCGAACGCATAGTTGATGTGCGTCAGGTTGGCCGCCGAACCGCTGGTGTCGATGTTCTTCACGTGGTAGTTGCGGCCGTAGATGCCCCACTGCGCGAAGTAGCCCAGCAGCACCTTGTCGCCGGCGGTCTGCGTGTCGGTCTTGACCGTGATCGGCGCCGACGGTTGCGAGGAACCGGCCTGGTTGAAAGCCGAGACCGTGAAGGTATAGCTCGTGTTGGCCGTCAGGTTGGTGACGCTGGCGCTGGTGGCCGCGCCCTGCGCGACCTGCGTCGCGCCCTGGTTGACGCGGTACTGGACCGTGCAGTTCGGGCCGGCGGCGACGGCGTTCCAGGCCAGGTTGACGCTGGTGGCGCTCTTGGACGGCGAGCTCAGGCCCGAGGGCGTGGCCGGCGCGGACGCGCAGGTGCCGTTGCTGGCGGTGCTGGTCAGCAGCGTGCTGCTCAGCCCGGAGACGTTGCCCGCCTTGTCCTTCGCGCGGACCTGGTAGCTGTACGCGGTGCCGGCCGAGAGGCCGCTGTCCGTGTAGCTGGTCGCCGTCGGCGAGGCGATCAGCAAGCCGCCGCGCAGCAGCTCGTAGTTGTTGACGCCGCTGCCCGCGTCGGTGGAGGCGCCCCAGCTCAGCGTGATGCTGCTGCTGGTGATGCCGCTGGAGCTCAGGCCCGAGGGCACGGTCGGCGGCGTGGTGTCGGTGCCGCCGCCGGTGCAGGCGCCCAGCGACTTCCACACGTCCCATTGGCCGGAATGGGTGGCGGGCGCTTCGTTCTGCGTCCACCACTTCGCCTGGTAGGCGACGTTGTTCTGCTTGGCGAAGCTGTTGGAGGTGCCGGTGTAGGTGGCGGACGCCGACCATTCGGGCACGTTGGTGCAGTCGTAGGCGTGCGCGGTGCCCGCGGCCATCGCTGCGGCCAGGGCGATTCCGCCGAGGCGGACCATCTGTCTCTTCATGTCGAACTCCTGTGGGTCAAAGGGTGGTGGTGGGGAGGTCCGGGAGGCCGGCGCCGATGTCGTTCATCGCGCGGCCGAAGTCTTCGCGGCGGTCTTGGCCGCCGCCGCCGCAGTTGCCGCAGTTGCCGCGGCCGGCACCGCGCCGCGCCGCGCTTCCTGCGCCAGCGCGTAGCTGCGGCCGTTGACGGTGACGGTCCAGTTGCTGGGCATCGTCGACGGCAGGAAGTAGTTGATCGTCAGCGTCACGCTGGCGCCGGGGGCCAGGCTTTGCCACGACGGCAGCTTGAAGCTGGCGCGGTGGAAGTCGTTCTTCAGTCCGCCGACGTTGTTGCCCGCGGGGTTGGAACCGTTGCTGATCACGGTGAGCCCGAAGCCGCTCTGGTCCGTCACCGTCGCCGGAATCGCGGTGGGAACGTCGAACTGGAACTCCGTGCCGCCGGGCAGCGTCGTCGTGCTGTTGTTGGTCAGCGTGAGCTTGGGCGTGATGGGGTAGTTGCTGTCGCCCAGCGCGAAGCTGCCCAGCGCATAGCCGATGTCCAGCGTCTCCGCCGGCAGCGCCGCCGAAGTGAGGCGGTTGCCGTAGGCCGGCGCGGTCTTGAGCTTGTTGTAGAGCGTGGTCGTCAGCGTGTTGCCGATGAAGTACTCGTTGCGGGCGGTGTCGAAGGCGTAGTCGCCGGCGAACTCCCAGAACATCACGCCGCCGATGCCGCGATCGGCCACGTACTGCGCCTTCACGCCCAGCGACTGGTCGTCCTCGGTGCTGATGAAGACCTTCTTCTGCGCGTTCCACAGCCACGGCGAGACCAGGGTCGCGTCGTAGTTGCGGACGTAGGTGCCGGTCAGCTGGTCGGCGGGATTCGTCGCCGGATTCAGGCCGTAGGCCGCGAGGTAGCTGCCCGGGCGTCCGGAGGCGAGGTTCATCGCATGCCACATCGGGTTGGAGCCGGCGGGCACTTCCTTGTCGGAGACGTCCAGGTCGTGCCAGAGGTTGTCGATGCCGACGGCGCCGTTGCCGCACTTCTGCACGGTGCCGCCGCCGGTGCCGGCGGGGCACTTGCTCTGGTCGGGCAACGCCGCCTGGCCCCACAGGCCGTTGGTGCCACCGGTCACGCCCTGCCAGCCGCGGGTGTAGTACGGCACGCCGATGTTGATGCGGCCTGCCGGCATCGCGCCGCGGAAGTAGTGGTACGCCCAGTCGGTGTTGAGGTAGCCGATGCGCGCGTACTGCGTGGCGCTGTAGTAGCTCCACGCGGTGAGCTCGGCGTCCTTGCCGTCGTCGTACAGCGCCGCGTTCGGGCCGACGAACTGGTTCCACGCCCCGTGCAGGTCGTAGCTCATGATGTTCACGTAGTCCAGGTACTGAGTGACCTGGAAGGCCTCCATCCCGCGCAGCAGGTAGGCGGAGGAGGGCGCCGCGATCGTGAGCAGGTAGTGGCGCTGGTCGGACTGGCTGGCCGCGTCGAGCTTCGCGCGCAAGGTGCGCATCAGCACGACGTAGTTCTTCATCAGCGCGCCGCGTCGCGCGTTGCTGATGGCGAAGTCCACCGGGTTGCCGGCGTTGTTCATGCTGGTCGGGTACTCGTAGTCGATGTCGACGCCGTCGAACCCGTACTGCCGCAGGAAGGCCACCGCCGAGTCCGCGAACGCGGTGATGCCGGCCGTGTTGGTCGAGCCGTCCGCGTTGGTCGTCATCGTGTAGAAGCCGCCCGTCTCGGCCCAGCCGCCGACCGAGATCAGCGTCTTGACGGTGGGGTACTGCTTCTTGAACTTGTTGAGCAGGTTGAAGTGGCCCTTGTAGGCGTAGGCCGGGTCCATCTCCGCGCCGGCGACGCCGGGCCAGGTGAGGCCGGTGGCGGGGTTGGCCGCGTCGGCGGTGTTGCCGACCGAGAGCTTGTTGGCCGCGTCCACATGCGCGAACGCGTAGTTGATGTGCGTGACCTGACCCCACGGGATCTGGTGCGCGAGGAAGGCCGGCTGGCCGGTCTTGCCGGTGCGCCAGCTGGTGAAGTAGCCGATGATGCGGCGCGGCTTGTCGGCGCCCATCTTCTCGCGGCCCTGGTCGTCGTAGACCTTGCAGTAGGCGGGCGCGGTGCCGGCGGTGGTGGTCAGGCCCTCGGGCCGGCAGCGCTCGTCGCCGGTGACCTGGCCCTGCACGGTGATGCGCACGGCGGCGCTCTCGGTGGTCGCGCCCTTGTCGTCGGTGGCGCGGGCAGTGATGTCGGCCACGCCGGCCCGTGCGGTCCACGCGATGCTGAACGGCGCGGTGGTGTCCTCGGCGACCAGCGCGCCGTTGACGTAGAAGCCGACCTTCGCGACGGTGCCGTCGCTGTCGGCGGCGGTCGCGGCCAGGGTGACCGTGTCGCCCGCGGTGGGCGAGGCGCCCGCGCCGGGCGAACTCAGCGCGACCGTCGGCGGCTTGTTCGTGCCGCCACCGCCCCCGCCGTCACAGGCGCCCAGCACCTTCCACACGTCCCACTGGCCGGCGTTCGTCGCCGGCGGGTTGTTCTGCGTCCACCACTTCGCCTGGTAGGCGGTGCTGGTCTGCTTGACGATCGCATTGCCGCCGTACGCGGTGGCGGCGTTCCACTCGGCGACGCCGGTGCAGTCGTAGGCCATCGCGGAGCTGCCGGCGAAGGCCAGCAGCATCGGCATCAGCCACGGCAGCATCGGGTGGGGTCGGGCGCAGGGACGTTGTCTCATCGGGGGGGCTCCTGACGGGTTGTCGTGTGTTGTCGTGCGGGGTCGTTGTGTTCGGGAACTGAGGGGACTGCGGGAACGACGCGGGATGAGCGCCGCCGCGCCGGGCGACTGCGGAGGCAGCGCGGCGGGAACGGTCGGGGCTCGGGAAGAAAAAGCGCCGGTCGGTTCAACCGGCGAAGGCGGCGGCCGCTCGGGCTCGGCCGCCGGGACCGGCTCGGACGGTCGTCAGGCCGGCCACTCGGGGGCAGCGGGGCGGATCAGCGGCGCCGCGGCCGGGGTGGGCCCGGTGGCGCGGACGCTGGTGCGGATGGCAGTGCGGTCGGCGGTACGGAAAAAGGCGCGTGCAGACATGGCAGTCACTCCCTGGCTTGTCGACGTGCGGTCCGCGGGTCAAACCCGGCGGACGGCGTGCGGTGTGCAACCGCGGCGTCTAGGAGACCAATACCGCTGCTGATCTCATAGTGGTATGCAATGTAGATACCACTAGCATCCATATCATTCAGGTTAACCCGCAGGAGCCGCGTAACGTGTCGTAATTGTGTCGTCAATGACGTGTAGGGACGTCAATTGGTGCAAATGGCAGGGAAAACCGGTACGACCGGTGAGCGGGTGCGTAAAAACCAGTGTGGGACCAATTCTTGCCGCGCGGTCTCCCGACCGCGGCGGCGTTCAGCGTTCAGCGCTCAGCGCTCGACGCGCGACCAGTGCCCGTCGCGCAGCAGTTCGTGCGGCAGGAAGCGGGCCTTGTAGGCCATCTTGTCGCTCTGCGCGATCCAGTAGCCCAGGTAGAGGTGCGGCAGGCTCAGGTCGCGGGTCTGGCGCAGCTGCCACAGCACGTTGTAGGTGCCGTAGCTGACGTTGGCCTCGGGCTCGTAGAAGGTGTAGACCGCCGACAGCCCGTCGCCCAGGATGTCCAGGATGGAGACCATCTTCAGCGCGCCGTCGGGCTCGCGGAACTCCACCAGCCGCGAGTTCACCCGGCTCTGCAGCAGGAACTGCGTGTACTGGTCGACGCTGTCGTGGTCCATGCCGCCGCCGCTGTGTCTGCCCGCCTGGTAGCGCAGGTAGAGCTGGTAATGCTCGTCGCTGTAGCCCAGCCGCATGACGCGGGCCTGCAGCGCCTGGTGCTGCGTCCAGGCGCGGCGCTGGCTGCGGTTGGGGTGGAAGTCCGCCACCGGGATGCGCATCGGCACGCAGGCCTTGCAGCCGTCGCAGTAGGGGCGGTAAGTGAACATGCCGCTGCGCCGGAAGCCGGCGGCCACCAGGCTCGAATACGCGTCGGCGTGGATCAGATGGCTGGGCGTGGCGACCTGCGACCGCGCCTGGCGGTCGCTGAGGTAGCTGCAGGGGTAGGGCGCAGTCGCATAGAACTGCAGCTCGGCCAGCGGGAGTTCCTTGGGGTGCGTCACGGGCGGGGACTCTGGGGCTCAGGGCGGGTCGTTCAGCGGGGCGCTCAAGGCATCGGTCAAGCCCAGGTGGGCCCACAGGCGACGATGATAGGTCCAATCCCCCGGTGGAGGCAGGCCGGTGTGCGCGGCGAGGTGCGCCTCGAACGCGTCGCGCGCGACCGGCGCCGCGCCCAGCGAGGCGAGGTGCGCCGTCTGCTGCTGGCAGTCGATCCAGGGGATGTCGAACTCCCGGCACAGGCAGATCAACGCGGCCAGCGCGATCTTGGAGGCATCGGTCCTGCGCATGAACATCGACTCGCCGAAGAACATGCGGCCGAGGTTGACGCCGTACAGCCCGCCGGCGAGTTCGCCGTCCATCCAGGTCTCGACCGAATGCACCGTCCCCTCGCGCGCGAGCCGCAGGTAGGCCTGCTGCATCTCGGGCACGATCCAGGTGCCGTCCTGGCCCTCGCGCGAGGTGCTGGCGCAGGCCTTGAGCACGGTCTCGGCGGCATGGTCGACGCGGATCTCGCAACCCGGGGTGCGGATGAACTTCGCCACCGTCTTGCGCAGCGAGCGGGAGAGCTTGAAGTCCGCCGTCCGCAGGACCATGCGCGGGTCGGTGGTCCACCAGAGGATGGGCTGGCCTTCCCCATACCAGGGGAAGATCCCCCGCGCATAGGCCGCGCGCAGGCGGGCGGGTCTCAGGTCGCCGCCGGCCGCGAGCAGTCCCGGAGCGTCGCTGCGCGGCCCCAGCGCGCCGCGGGTCGGCGGGAAGTCCAGAGAGTCATCGTCGAGCCAGGGGATCATCCGCTTCATGGTAGCGTGCCGCCTTCCTTCCACGCCCGCTGGCGCCCCCTCGTTCCCATGATCACCCTCTACGGCATCCCCAACTGCGACACCGTGAAGCGCGCCCGCGCCTGGCTCGACGAGCAGGGCCTCGCGTACCAGTTCCACGACTACAAGAAGCAGGGCGTGCCCGCGGCCCGACTGCCGCAGTGGATGGCCGAACTGGGATGGGACAAGGTGCTGAACCGCGCCGGCACGACCTGGCGCAAGCTGGACGACGGCGCCAAGGCCGGCGTCACCGATGCGGCCAGCGCCGCCGCGCTGATGGTGGAGCAGCCCAGCGTGATCAAGCGCCCGGTCGTCGAATGGGACGACGGTCGTCTCAGCCTGGGGTTCTCGCCCGAGCTGTTCGCGTCGCACGCGGCAACGCGCTGATCGGAGGCCCGCCATGTTCACCGGCATCGTTCAAGGCATCGCGCAGGTCGCCGCCATCACCGACAAGGAGGGGCTGCGCAGCTTCACCCTCGACTTCCCCGAGGGCTTCTGCCAGGACCTGGAGATCGGCGCGTCCGTCGCCTGCGACGGCGTGTGCCTGACGGTGACCGCCCTGAAGGGGGATCACGGAGCGGACTTCGACGTGATGCTGCAAAGCCTGAACCTGACGGCGCTGGGGCAGCTCGGCGTCGGCGGCCGGCTCAACGTCGAGCGCGCCGCGAAGGAGGGTGCCGAGATCGGCGGCCATCCGCTGTCGGGCCACGTCGACTTCATGGCGACGGTGGAAGCAATCCGCCGCCCCGCCAACAACCACGTGATCCGCATCGCCGTTCCGGCGCCGTGGATGCGCTACATCTTCGCCAAGGGCTACATCGCCGTGAACGGCGCCAGCCTGACGGTGGCCGAGGCCGGCCGCCACGCCGACGGCTCGGGCTGGTTCGAGGTCTGGCTGATCCCCGAGACACTGCGCATGACGACCTTCGCCGACAAGGGCGAGGGCGCGTCGCTGCACATCGAGATCGAACGCCAGACACAGGTGATGGTGGACACCGTCCGCGATGCCGTCGCCGAGAAGATCGGCGCGCTGATGCCGGCGCTGAAACTCTTCGCGCAGGAGCGGGGCCTGGACCTCGACGTCTAGCCGCCGACAAGGCCGGGATGAAGGGACGGGACGTAGGGACGCGACGAGGGCCGACGCATAGTCGAAGCCCCTGGATTCGCCATCCCTACAACACCAGATGACCTAAGTCATCGCCACGGCGAGTGGCGCCCGCGCGCCAACGCGTCGGGCTGACCGCGACGGGCGCGCCGACCGCGCCCCGCAACCCCCCGCAATCCCCCGCCGCGAGCGCCACGCCGATGGCATCGGCCTTCGCGCCGCTTCGCCGCAACCCGCGCCGATGCTCGCGATGCGGGGGACGGGTCTTGCCGTCCGGTGTCCGACAGCCCCGGAACGTGCGGCCTGTGGAACAGGCAGGATGACGATGGTCATCGATCCGGGTTCACCCGTCCCGGTTCCGGGCAATCCACCACGATGGGGGCCTCGCTTTTTCAAAAGCGACGTCTAACAATCCGCGACATTCCTTTGAAATCGTTTGATTTCGGTACACAGGCAAGGGGAAAACGAATGATGGCCAGAGGCCTGATGGTTGCCGGATTGCTCGCCGCGTCGCTCGCGGCGGTCGCCCAGGTGCCCTACGTGTTCAGCTACAACCCGGGGCCGTCCCGCGGTACGAAATGGGTGGCCAAGGCCTCCAACGGCGACGCCGAAGGCGCAGCCTCGGTCGTCTCGTCGTCGCCGCGTCCGGTCTGGGCGCGGGTCTGCTACACCATCGGTCCCTCGGACTCCACCGTGTCCGTCTACGCGCAGACCCGCAACGAAGAGGCGCGCGCGTTCGAGATCGCCTGGGGCGGCTGCAGCGATGTCTTCGGCACCAGCATCTGGATCGGCAATCCGCATGGCCAGCCGGTCGGCGGCTATTACGGCGTCGCGCCGGCCACGCCCCTGGACTGACCGTCGCCGCCCAGCGCTTGATTTCCCTGGCGCCGTCCGGTCCGATCCGGTCGGAGCGCTTCCCTCGTCACCCGCGTCCTTGTCGTCGCTCGTTGTGAGACGTCGTTCCAGACGTCGTTAGAAAACCTGGAGGATTCCATGCTTGCCACCCTTCGCCTTGTTCCCCGCCTTGTTCCGTCGTCCAGCGCGGTGCTGAAGTCCGCCCTGATGCTGTCCCCGCTGTTGCTGGCCGGCTGCCTGGCCACCGCGCCGACGATGGGCGAGAACAAGGGCACCGTCTCCGGCGCCGCCGGCGGCGCGACCGCCGAGAACAAGAACAGCCAGCTCGAGCATTGCGACGAGACGCTGGGCACGCTGACGATCTTCGAGGACAACAACGCGCCGTGGTGGTCGCAGCTGCGCGAGCGCCAGCTGGGATCGACCGTGCCGGTGCTGCGCCTGATGGTGCAGCAGTCCAATTGCTTCGTGATCGTCGAGCGCGGCAAGGCCTTCGCCAACATGGAGCGCGAGCGCGCCCTGATGCAGTCGGGTGAAACGCGCGCCGGCAGCAACTTCGGCCAGGGCCAGATGGTCGCCGCCGACTACACGATGAGCCCCGAGATCCAGTTCTCCGGCAAGACCGGCGGCGGCGGCGGCGGCATCGGGACCGGCGCGATCGGCCTGTTGACCGCGGTGGCGGCCAACGTCAGCCAGAACGAGGCGTCGACGACGCTGCTGCTGGTCGACAACCGCTCCGGCGTGCAGATCTCGGCTGCGGAAGGCACGGCCAAGAACTTCGACTTCGGCTTCGGCGGCGCCAGCTTCTTCGGCAACGCCGCGATCGCCGGCGGCGCGTATGGCAAGACGCCGGCGGGCAAGGTCGTCGTCACGGCGTTTGCGGATTCGTACAACCAGATGGTGAAGGCGCTGCGCAACTACAAGGCGCAGCAGGTGAAGGGCGGCCTGGGCGCTGGCGGTCGGCTGGGTGTGTCGGGCGGTTCGACGGCGGCTTCCAAGGAAGTCGATCAGGCCGCGGCGCCTGCGAAGGCAGCGCCGAAGGCGGCCGCGAAGCCGGCGGCGAAGAAGCCTGCGACCACCACCACCACCACGCCGCCGGCGGGGAAGTGATCGTGCGTTGAGGGAGAGGGCGGGCGCGTCCGGGAGACCGCCCAACCCCGTGCGGCCAAGCGCGGGCTCTCCACGCAGCAGGGGGCATCCCTCCGGGAACCCCCTGCAGCATTCCGGCCCCACTCGCAGCCGCTGACGTCCTCCATCGTGAGGGCGTGGCGTGCGGGGTGGGGCTTTCGTTTGGCGGGTTTCTGCCTTTTCGCCTTACTGCTGCTGCTCGATCTGGGCGCGCAGGCGATCTTCCTGCTCACGCAGTTCGGGCGTGTACGCCTCGCCGAAGTCCTCGGCTTCGAAGATCCGGCGGATCTCGATGTCCGAGTCGCCCATCTGCGGGTTGGGGCACTTCTTGACCCATTCGATCGCCTCTTCCAGGGATGCGCATTGCCAGATCCAGTAGCCGGCGACCAGCTCCTTCGTCTCGGCGAACGGACCGTCGATGACCTTGCGCTCCTTGCCGGAAAAACGCACCCGCGCCCCCTTGCTCGTCGGGTGCAGGCCCTCGCCGGCCAGCATCACGCCGGCCTTGACCAGCTCCTCGTTGTAGGCGCCCATCGCGGCAAGCAGTTCGGTGCTGGGCATCTCGCCCGCTTCGCTGCGTTCGTCCGCCTTGACGATGACCATGAATCGCATGTCGATCTCCTGATGCAGTCCTGAAAATGGAAGAGGGTGGACCCGCCAGTCGACGCATCGGCGACTGGCTCGTCTCACCCTCATGACGTTCGGGATCAGCCGATTTCGACAGCGGACCCGAGGTTTTCCTTCAGGGGCGGATCAGCGCGCGCGACCGGGCGGTGGCCGTCCGGTCCGCGGCCCATCACGCGGCCAGCATCACGCCGCCAGCAACTGGCGCAGCACGTAGGGCAGGATGCCGCCGTGGCGGTAGTACTCCACCTCGATGGGGGTGTCGATGCGCAGGATCAGCGGGATGCGGCGCTCCGGCACGCCACCGTCGGCGGCCCGGATCACCAGCGTCGCTTCGGATTGCGGCTTGATCTCGCTGCCGAGTTGGATGTCGATGACCTCGTCGCCCTTCAGGCCCAGCGACTCCCACGAGTCGCCCGGACGGAACTGCAGCGGCAGCACGCCCATGCCGACCAGGTTGGAGCGGTGGATGCGCTCGAAGCTCTTGGCCACGACCGCGCCGATGCCCAGCAGCTGCGTGCCCTTGGCCGCCCAGTCGCGGCTGGAGCCGGTGCCGTACTCCTCGCCGGCGAAGATCACCGTCGGGGTGCCGGCGGCGATGTAGCGCATCGCGGCGTCGTAGATGAACATCTTCTCGCCGCCCGGTTGGAACAGCGTCAGGCCGCCTTCCTCGCGTGCGCCGTCGGGCTTGGCCGGGATCATCAGGTTCTTGATCCGGACGTTGGCGAAGGTGCCGCGCATCATGACTTCATGGTTGCCGCGGCGCGAACCGTAGCTGTTGAAGTCGGCCTTGAGCACGCCTTGTTCCTTCAGGTAGGCGCCGGCGGGCGAGACCTCCTTGATGGCGCCGGCCGGGGAGATGTGGTCGGTGGTGATCGAGTCGCCGAACAGCGCCATGATCCGCGCGCCCTTGACGCCGACTTCCTGCGCTTCGGGGATCTGCGTGAACTTGCCGAAGAAGGGCGGCTGCGCGATGTAGGTGCTCTTGGGCCAGCCGTAGACCTGGCCGGCGCTACCCTTGATCCGCTCCCACAGCTTGCCGGGCTCGGCCTTGACCTTGCCGTAGTTGGCGCGGAACGCGTCGGGGTTGAGCGCGAGCTTCAACAGGGCGTGGATCTCGTCGCTCGTGGGCCAGATGTCGCCCAGGTACACCGGCTTGCCGCCGGTCCCCAGGCCGACCGGGTCGGTCATCAGGTCGCGCGTCACGTTGCCGGCGATGGCATACGCGACCACCAGCGGCGGGCTGGCCAGGAAGTTGGCCTTGATGTTGGGGTGGATGCGGGCTTCGAAGTTGCGGTTGCCCGACAGCACCGCGGCGCAGATGAGGTCGTTGCCGGTGATGGCCTCGTTGATCTCGGGCGTCAGGTCGCCGGCGTTGCCGATGCAGGTCGTGCAGCCGTAGGCGGCCACGGAGAAGCCCAGCTTCTCCAGGTAGGGCAGCAGGCCGGCGTTCTGCAGGTACTCGGTGACGATGCGCGAACCCGGCGCCAGCGAGGTCTTGATGTGCGGCTGGACCGTCAGGCCGGCCTCGACCGCCTTCTTGGCCAGCAGGCCGGCCGCGAGCATCACGCTCGGGTTGGACGTGTTGGTGCAGGACGTGATCGCGGCGATCAGCACGTCGCCGTTGAAGATCTCCAGGCCTTTCTGAGACCCGCCGAGCGGGAAGGCCTTGGGCAGCTTGTCGACCGGCTGGTTGAACCCGTTCTCCGCGATCGGCTTGGAATACAGCGAGGCGAAGGTCTTGGCCAGGTCGGTGATGACGATGCGGTCCTGCGGGCGCTTGGGGCCGGCCAGCGAGGGCACGACCGTGCCCAGGTCCAGCGAGACCACCTGGCTGAAGCGGATGTCGCCCGCCTTGGGGACGCCGAACAGGCCCTGCGCGCGGAAGTAGCTCTCGAAGGCCTCGATCTCGTCGGCCGTGCGGCCGGTGCCCTTGAAGTAGTCGATCGTGCGCTCGTCGACGGGGAAGAAGCCCATCGTCGCGCCGTACTCGGGCGCCATGTTGCCGATGGTGGCGCGGTCCGGGACGGACAGCGAGGCCGTGCCCTCGCCGAAGAACTCGACGAACTTGCCGACCACCTTGGCCTTGCGCAGGATCTCGGTGACGGTCAGCACCAGGTCGGTGGCGGTGACGCCCTCGCGCAGGCGGCCCGACAGTTCGAAACCGACGACGTCCGGCGTCAGGAAGTAGACCGGCTGGCCGAGCATGCCGGCCTCCGCCTCGATGCCGCCGACGCCCCAGCCCACCACGCCGACGCCGTTGATCATCGTCGTGTGGCTGTCGGTGCCGACCAGCGTGTCGGGGTAGTACACGGTGTCCTTGCCGCTGCCCGTCTTGTGCACGCCGCGGGCGAGGTACTCGAGGTTGACCTGGTGGACGATGCCGAAGCCGGGCGGGACGACGCCGAAGGTGTCGAAGGCCTGCATGCCCCACTTCATGAACTCGTAGCGCTCGCGGTTGCGCTCGAACTCGAGCTTCATGTTCAGGTCCAGCGCCTTGGGACTGCCGAAGTGGTCGATCATGATCGAGTGGTCGACGACCAGGTCGACCGGCACCAGCGGCTCGATCGTCTTGGGATCCTTGCCCTGGGCCTCGGCGACGTTGCGCATCGCGGCCAGGTCGGCCAGCAGCGGCACGCCGGTGAAGTCCTGCAGCACCACGCGGGCGACGACGAAGGGGATCTCCTCGTTGCGGGACGCGTTGGGCTGCCAGTTGGCGAGCTGCTCGACATGCTCCGCGGTCACGCGCTTGCCGTCGCAGTTGCGCAGCACCGACTCGAGCACCAGCCGGATCGAGACCGGCAGCTGGTTCACGTTGGGGAAGCGCTTGGCCAGCTCGGGCAGCGAGTAGTACTGGCCGCTCTTGCCGGACGCGGTCTTGAAGCTGGCGACGGTGTTGGCGAATGCATGGGGCATGGCTGACTCCTTGGCGTGGGGTCCTGGCGCGCTCCTGGCGGTCGAGGAGGCGGGACGGTTTCTCTTCGGGGATGACGTAGCGGGTATCGGGGCTGATTGTGGCCTCGGGCGGCGGCCTTGTGATGACTCCTTCGGGCGAGCTTGTGCGAGGGCGCAACGTCCTCCGTCCGGAGGCCCGTCTCCCCACCCGGTAGGAGGGACGGGCACGCGGATTGCGCCAATGCCCCCAGTCCGGGCGGGGCGTGGGGCATTGGCTAATATCTTCCGAGGGCTTCCAGGCCGCCAGCACCCGGGCCGACACGATCTGACAGGAACGGACAAGAACTGACCCCGAGGCGCTTCCGACCAACATGCTTTCGTGGCTTTGCGGACGAGGAATCCATGGATCAGGAACTGTTGTCGCCGACGTCGAGCGCCGCGTCCCCGGCGGTCGAGTCGATCCCCGAGGCCGCCGGCGCGCCGCCGCTGCCGCCCGCCGGTCTCACGCTGCTGCAGCGCCTGTTCTCGGCCTATCCGGGCAGCATGGGCCTGCGCTTGGGGCACTGGGCGACGCGACTGGGCCGGCAGGCGCACCAGCCGGCCGAGTTCACGCTGGTCCTGAACGATCCCACCGCGCTGCGGCGCCTGCTGCTCGGCCGCGACCCGCTGCGCTTCGCCGAGGCTTATTTCACCGGCCAGATCGACGTCGAAGGCGACTTCTTCACCGCGCTGCAGCTCAGGGACCACCTGCCGGCGTTGACGCTGTCCTGGAGCGACCGCCTGCGCCTGGCCGTGCGCCTGCTGGCGCCGATCCCGCCGGCGACCGACGCGGAGCTGCGCGCCGACGGCGTGCGCCGCCACACCCGCGCCGAGAACAAGGCCGCCATCGCCTTCCATTACGACCTGTCCAACGACTTCTATGCGTTGTGGCTGGACCCGGCGATGGTCTATTCCTGCGCCTACTACGAGACGGACGACACCTCGCTGGCGCAGGCGCAGTGGTCCAAGCTGGACCACATCTGCCGCAAGCTGCGGCTGCAGCCGGGCGAGGCGCTGCTGGACATCGGCTGCGGCTGGGGCGCCCTGGTGATGCATGCGGCGCGTCATTACGGCGTGAAGGCCACCGGCATCACGCTGTCGGAACGTCAGCTGGCGCTGGCCCGGGAGCGCATCGCCGCGGCCGGGCTGCAGGGGCAGGTGGAGGTGCGCCTGTGCGACTACCGTGACATGACGGGGCAGTTCGACAAGATCTCCAGCGTCGGCATGTTCGAGCACGTCGGCCTGAAGAACCTGCCGACCTATTTCGCGAGCGTGAACCGCCTGCTCAAGCCGGCGGGGCTGTTCCTCAACCATGGCATCACCCATGAGGAGGACGGATGGGGGCAGGCGCTGTCGTCCAAGTTCATCAACCGCTACGTGTTCCCGGACGGCGAGCTGGACCGGGCGAGCAACGTGATGCGGGTGATGGAACAGCAGCAGTTCGAGCTCCAGGATGTCGAGGCCTTGCGCATGCATTACGCGAAGACGCTGCGCGCCTGGGTCGCGAAGCTGGAGGAGGGCCACGACCAGGCGCTGCAGTACGTGGACGAGGCGCATTACCGGATCTGGCGGCTGTACATGGCGGCCTCGGCGCTCGAGTTCGAAACGGGTGAGCTGGGCCTGTACCAGATCCTGGCCAGCAAGCGGGATGGTGGCCCGGCCCCGGTGCCGCTCACGCGGCGCTACATGTACGAGGTGAGGTAGAAGTTTTTTCAAGCTCGCATTTAAGTCCCCGGACCCCCCGGTCGTCCTGTGAGTGGGAGGGCAGCTCAAGCCCTTCGATCAACGAAGCGCCCCGGCGCTTGCCCACACTCTCTAGGAGCGAACACCATGTTGAGCCTGCACACCAATGCTTCGGCCCTGTCGACCCAGAACTCGCTGAGCTCGACGCAGAAGAGCCTGGCCACGTCGATGACCCGTCTGGGCACCGGCTTCCGCGTCAACTCCGCGATGGACGATGCCGCCGGCCTGCAGATCGCCACGCGTCTGGACGCCCAGACCCGCGGCATGGCCGTGGCCCAGCGCAACACGCAGAACGGCATCTCGATGTTGCAGACCGGCGAAGGCGCGCTGAACGAAGTCAGCAACATCCTGCTGCGCATGAAGGACCTGGCCACGGAAGCCTTCTCGGCCTCCTCGACCGCGACCGACAAGACCGCGATGCAGGGCGAGTACGACGCGCTCGGCACCGAACTGACCAACATCGTCAAGAACACGTCCTTCGGCGGCACGCAGCTGTTCTCGGACGGCACGACCATCGACGGCACGCTGGGCAAGATGTCCGCCGCGATGAGCTTCCAGATCGGCGCCTCCGCCGGTGAATCGATGTCGGTGGACGTCAGCACGCAGCTGACCGCCCTGACGACCGCGCTGGGCACCGTGTCGACGCAGTACGCTGCCACGCCGGCCGCCGGTACCGAACTGTCGGCCACGACGAACACGCTGCTGACGACCATCGGCGGCGCGATCGACAAGGTCGGTGAACTGCGCGCCTCCTTCGGCGCCGCGGCCAACCGCCTGGACCACGTCTACAACAACCTGCAGAACATGAGCACCAACACGGCCGCCGCCAAGGGCCGGATCATGGACACGGACTACGCGGCCGAATCGTCGACGATGACGACCAAGCAGATGCTGATGCAGTCGGGCACGGCGATGCTCAAGCAGAGCAACAGCATGTCCGGCCTGGTCATGTCGCTGCTGGGCTGATGACCGCGGGGCGCGCCGCGCGGCGCGCCCGACGACATCGACGCGAGGGCTGGACGACAACGTCCGGCCCTTTCCTTTTCCAGCGGCACCGGACGGCAGAACGAGGCGGGGGGCACATGGCGGGATCGACTTCGAATGCGGGCCAGGTCGGCGGCGTCAGCGCCATCCGCCCCACCGGGCGGCTCCAGGCGACGCTGCGCGATGCCGGCGGCCTGATGCCCGGCGCCGTGCTGCGTCTGTCCGGCGGCGGTGACCGCGGCGGTGGCGGATCCGGATGGCGGCTGGAGTCGCTCGACAGCGGCGAGATCATGACGCTGATCGAGCCGCCGCTGGACGACCTGCTGCCGGGCGACCAGGTGCTGCTGCGCGTGCGATCGGTGGTGCCGAGGATGGAACTCGAAGTGATCGAGCGCCGGCGGGATCCCGCCAACGTCGGGGCGGCCACCGCGTCCGGGGGGCGTGGCGATGGGGCGATGCCCAGCGCCTGGGGCCAGCTGTCCGCCTTGCGGGTGGACCTGGCGTTATGGCGCCGGCAGCTGTTGACGGCGATCGTCGAGGCGCCGCCGACGCGCACGCCGGCCGGGCTGGTGTCGGCCTGGACGCTGGCGCTGGCGCACGGCCAGGTGCCCGTGGGACCGGGTGGTGAGCCGCTCTGGCTGCTGCCGCTTGCCTACTGGGTTCGGCGCGAAGGGCGCGAAGGACGCAAAGGGTGTGATGCGGACGATGTCGCGGGACTGCCGTGCGCTGCGGGCTCGCCGGCCCGTCGCAACGATGCATTGCATGCGCCCGCCGCGTCGCCGCCGGGCGGTGACGAGCCCGCGCTGAGCCTGCTGCTGCGCTGGCGCGGCGAGGCGGTCGGTCTGCAGCTGCAGGGCACGCGCGCGGCCTTGTCGCTCACTGTCCTGGCCGAGCAGGAGCACGTGCTGACGGCGCTGCGGAGCGAATTGCCGCGCGTGGTCGCGGCGCTCGTGCGGGCGGGCTTCCGCCTGCGACGCCTGGGCTGGCGCCGGCAGCCGCTGTGGGTGCCGGTGGACCCGTCTCCACCCCTGCGGTCGGACACGATCCTGCTGACGGCGGCGGCGGAACTGGTGACGGCGCTGGGATAGGCGGCCGGTCCTCGGCAGTAGCTCCTCCCCAAGCGGGAGAGGAAGAATTTTCTTCAAGTCACCGGCGCCGGATTGAACAGCACCAGCGCGTTCGCGAGCTTGTGCTGCTCCGCCCAGGTCTTGCGGCCCGAGGCCACGTCCAGCATCAGCCGGAACATCTCCCAGCCCATTTCCTGGATGGACTTCTCGCCGTCGGCGATCTGGCCGGCGTTGATGTCCATCAGGTCGTGCCAGCGGCGCGCCAGGTCGCTGCGCGTCGCGACCTTGATGACCGGGCATTCCGCCAGGCCGTAGGGCGTGCCGCGGCCCGTCGTGAAGACGTGCAGGTTCATTCCCGCGGCCAGCTGCAGCGTGCCGCAGATGAAGTCGCTGGCCGGCGTCGCCGCGTAGATCAGCCCGCGCTGCTCGCGCGTTAGCTTGCTGCCCGGCGACAGCACGCCCGAGATCGCCGAGCTGCCGCTCTTGACGATCGAGCCCATCGCCTTCTCGACGATGTTGGACAGCCCGCCCTTCTTGTTGCCCGGCGTCGTGTTGGCGCTGCGGTCGACGCTGCCACGCTCGAGGTAGGCGTCATACCAGGCCATCTCGCGCACCATCGCCTCGGCCACCTCCGGCGAGCTCGCGCGCGAGGTCAGTTGCGCGATGCCGTCGCGGACCTCGGTGTTCTCGCTGAACATCACCGTCGCGCCCGCGCGCACCAGCAGGTCGGCGCAGAAGCCCACGGTCGGGTTCGCGGTCACGCCCGAGAACGCGTCGCTGCCGCCGCACTGCACGCCGACCACCAGCTCCGACGCCGGCACCGTCACGCGCTGGCGCCGGTTCAAGCGCTCCAGGTGGAAGGCCGCCTGCGTCATCACCGAGTCGATCATCGACATGAAGCCGACGTGCTTCGCGTCCTGCAGGCAGACGACGTCGAGCGCCTCCGGCGCGATGG
Source organism: Roseateles sp. GW821-FHT09G09 (assembly GCF_059415965.1). Lineage (NCBI taxonomy): Bacteria > Pseudomonadati > Pseudomonadota > Betaproteobacteria > Burkholderiales > Sphaerotilaceae > Roseateles > Roseateles sp. GW821-FHT09G09. Next base: position 49,886 of record NZ_JBWKOG010000013.1, read on the forward strand.
CTTCACCGCGCTGATCGGTGATCGGGATCACGCCCGGCGGCATCAGCCGCTCGGGCTGCAGCTTCTCGCAGCCCAGGCTGACGACCATCACCTCGCCGCCGAAGTTCGGGTTGAGGCTGATGTTGCGCACCGTGCGGATCGGGATCACCGCGTCCGGCGCGTCGATCGCGACGCCGCAGCCGTAGGTGTGCGCCAGGCCGACGACGTCGTCGACGTTCGGGTACTTCGGCAGCAGCTCGCGCTTGATGCGGTCGACCGCGAACTCGACCACCCCCGCCACGCATTGCACCGTCTGCGTGATCGCCAGGATGTTGCGCGTGCCCACCGAGCCGTCCGCGTTGCGGAAGCCCTCGAAGGTGTAGCCCTCCAGCGGCGCCTGCACCGGCGCCTTCACCGTGGCCATCGGCAGGCCCTCGAGCTCGCGCGCCGGCGGCATGCGCAGCAGGCGCTCGTGCACCCAGCTGCCGGCGGGGATGTCCTGCAGCGCGTAGCCGATCGGGACGTTGTAGCGCCGCACCGCCGTGTCGGCCGGCAGGTCGACCAGCGCGACCTTGTGGCCCTGCGGCACCGCGTTGCGCAGCACCAGCCCGGAAGGCAGCACCGTGCCCTCGGGCAGTCCGCCGTCGTTGGCGACGATGGCGACGTTGTCGGCCTCGTGCATCTGGATGGTCAGCGGGGAGGTGATCATGGTCGTGTCCTGGGTCGTTCAGACGGGCTTCAACTCGACGCGCTTGATCTCGCCGACGATCAGCAGGTAGCTCGCCACCGCGATCAGGGCGTGCGCGCCGACGAAAACCAGCGCGCCGTTGAACGATCGCGTCGTCTGCACGATGTAGCCGATCACGATCGGCGTCACGATGCCGGCGACGTTGCCGAAGGTGTTGAAGAGCGCGCCCGACAGGCCGGCGATCTCCTTGGGCGAGGTGTCCGACACGACCGCCCAGCCCAGCGCGCCCAGGCCCTTGCCGAAGAAGGCCAGCGCCATGATGCCGACGACGACGGCCTCGATGCCCACGTAGTTGCACGCGATCATCGACGTCGACAGCAGCATGCCGACCACGATCGGCAGCTTGCGGGCGAAGGTCAGCGAATGCCCGCGGCGCAGCAGCCAGTCCGAGATCACGCCGCCCAGCACGCCGCCGGCGAAGCCGCAGATCGCCGGCAGCGCCGCGACGATGCCCGCATTGAGCAGCGACATGCCGCGTTCCTTGACCAGGTAGATCGGGAACCAGGTGAGGAAGAAATAGGTGAGCACGTTCACGCAGTACTGCGCGATGTAGACGCCCATCAGCATGCGGTTGCCCAGCAGCTGCTTGAGGTAGCCGAGCTTGGGGCCCGATGATTCCTTCGCCTTGCCGTCGCCCGACAGCAGCGCGCCACCGGACTCGATGTGCTCGCGCTCGGCGGCTGTGATGGTCGGGTGCTCGGCGGGGCTGTTGTGCATGGTGCGCATCCACACGACGCTCATCAAGATGCCCAGCGCGCCCATGAAGTAGAAGACCTCGGACCAGCCGATCGCGTGCACGATCCACGCCATGATGGGCGCGAACAGCACGGTGGCGAAGTACTGCGCGGAGTTGAAGATCGCCGATGCCGTGCCGCGTTCCTTCACCGGGAACCACGCGGCCACCATGCGGCCGTTGGCGGGGAAGGAGGGCGACTCGGCCAGGCCGACCATCAGCCGCATCAGGAACAGCGAGGACACCGCCAGCGGCAGGCCGAACAGCATCGCGTCCATGCCCATGTGGTGCACGCTGCCCTGCAGCATCGTGAACAGCGACCACAGCAGGATGCTCCAGGCGTAGACCTGCTTGGCGCCGAACTTGTCGAGCAGCCAGCCGCCGGGCAACTGGCCCAGCACATAGGACCAGCTGAAGGCCGAGAAGATGAAGCCCATCTGGACCGCGTCGATGCCCAGTTCCTTGGACAGGACGGGGCCGGCGACGCCGACGGTGGCGCGGTCCGCATAGTTCAGGACGGTCACGGCGAAGATCATCGCCAGCACGCCGAAGCGCGTGCGCCCGATGCCGGACGCGGCCGAGGAGGAGAGGGATAACTGCATGTTGTCTCCGGATCGTGTCGAGGGCCGGTCTGCGCCGGCTGGCCTGTCGGGGGCGGGTTGGGTGTCCGGGCCCAGGCGGCCCTCACCGCCTGCAGCCCTCAAGGCACTCGGATTGGTACCGGTACCATTTTCACCGGATGGTAACGAGCGCGGCAGGTCGGTTCAAGTGCGATGTCCCGCTTCCGAGGGTATTTACCTAATGCGGATCGCGCGGCGCCGGGCGGATCTGCGGGCGGTCAGCGTTTGAGCTGCGTCTCTTTCCCGACATCCTGCGCGATGTCCTGGCCGCCACGCTCGATGACGCACTCCCTCAGTCCGCGCCCGCCTTGCGTCCCAGCGCGACCTGGATCGCGCGCGTGAGCGCCGCCAATTCGATCGGTTTCGCGACATAGCCCTGGAACCCGGCGGACAGCCCTTCCTGGCGATCGGCCACCATCGCGAATGCCGTCAGCGCCACGGCCGGCAATTGCTCGGGACTGCCTCCCGGCAACCGACGCACCGCGCGGATCAGCGAGCGCCCGTCCATCTCCGGCATCCCGATGTCGGACACCAGCAGGTCGTAGCGCTCTTCACCGTCCTCGAGCCGCGACAACACCTCCGCCGCGCTCGTCGCCACGCTGACCTTCGCGCCCAGGCGGCTCAGCGCCACCTGGCCGACCTCGCGCGCGTCCTCCTCGTCGTCGACGAGCAGCACCCGCACGCCCGACAGCGTGTCTTCCGACAGGTCGACCGGCTCCGCGCAGGGCGGCGGCGGCGGCGCCTGGTCCTTCAGCAGCGGCAGGCGCAGCTCGAAGACCGAGCCGCCGCCCGGTCCCGGGCTCTCGGCGCTGATGCGGCCCTGGTGCAGCTGCGCGATCGCGCGCGCGATCGCCAGGCCCAGGCCCAGGCCGCCCACCTTGCGCGTCTTCGAGCCGTCCTCCTGCCGCAGCCGGTCGAAGACGAAGGGCAGGAACTCCGGCGAGATGCCGCGCCCCGTGTCCCGCACGCGCAGCAGCGCGCAGCCGTCTTCGACCTCGACGTGCACGTCGACGCTGCCGCCGCTCTCGGTGAACTTGATGGCGTTGCCGATCAGGTTCGTGAGCACCTGCGACAGGCGCTGCGCGTCGCCGGGGATCCACACCGGCTGCGTCGCATGGCAGTTCAGCGCGACGCCCTTGCCCTGCGCCTCGTGCAGCGCACCCAGCACCGAGTCGGCGGCCAGCGCCGCCAGGTCCATCGGCATCGTCTGCAGCATCAGCTTGCCCGCGACCACCGCGCTCATGTCGAGCAGGTCGTTGATCATCCGTGCCTGCAGCTGCGCGTTGCGCCGGATCACCGCCGCGGCCTTGCCCAGCAGCGGATGCGCGTCGGAGAAGTTGGTCAGGATGTCCGCCCAGCCCGTGATCGCGCTCAGCGGCGAGCGCAGCTCGTGCGAGAGCACCGCGAGGAACTGGTCCTTGAGCTCGTTGGCGCGCTCCGCCTCTTCCTTGCCCTGACGCAGCGCCTGCTGCGCCTCGTAGGCCGGCGTCGAGTCCTTGATGATCTTGGAGAAGCCGGTCGTGACGCCCGACGCGCTGAACAGCGGCGTCACGACGCCTTCGGCGCGCAGCCGCGTGCCGTCCTGACGCATCAGCCAGCGGTCGTCGCGCGCCGCGCCCTGCGTGAGCGCCAGCGCCAGCTCGTTCTCCAGCACGCCCGCCGCGCGGTCCTCCGGCGTCAGCAGGATCTCCGCGGACATGCCGCGCACGGCGTCCAGCGCGTGGCCGAAGATCGTGCCCGCCGCGCGGTTCCAGTCGCGGATGCGGCCCTCGGTGTCCAGCAGGATCACCGCATGGTCCTGCAGCGAATCGACCACCCGCGCATACAGCGCGTCGGCCTCGCGCAGCTGCGCTTCGACCTGGATCTGCGCCTCGCGCTGGCGCACCTCGCGCAGCGCGCGGTCGATCGCGACCGGCAGCCGCGTCAGCCGGCCTTTCATGACGTAGTCGGTGGCGCCGCGCTTGAGCAGCTCCACCGTGTTCTCCTCGCCGATCACGCCCGACACGAAGATGAACGGCGTGCCCGCCGCCAGCCGCTGCGCCAGCGTCAGCGCTTCCGCGCCGGTGAAGCCCGGCAACTGGTAGTCGGACAGGATCAGGTCGAAGCGCTGGGTCTCCAGCGCCCCGAGCAGTTGCGGCTCGTCCTTCACCCAGGTCACCCGCGCGCGCGGATGCGTCGTCTCCAGCGACGCGAGCAGCAACTCGGCGTCGAAGGTCGAATCCTCCAGCAGCAGGATTTCCAGCGGCGGTGCACCCGCGTCGCTTGGCGGCGGTGACGATTCAGTCATGCGTTCATTCGTAGCGGCGTGTGGCGCGCAGCGATCCCGGCGGCGGCTCGTTGAGCACGGCCCAGAAGACGCCCAGGTCCGCGATCGCCGCGACGAACTGCTTGAACTCCACCGGCTTGACGACATACGCGTTCACGCCCAGTTCATAGCTGTGGATCACGTCCGACTCGGTCTGCGACGAGGTCAGCATCACCACCGGGATGCTCTTGAGCCGCTCTGTGGCGCGCACCGCCTTCAGCACTTCGAGCCCGTTCACCTTGGGCAGTTTGAGGTCCAGCAGGACCACCGCCGGATTGCCCTCGGCGCGGTCCGCGTGGACGCCTTCGCGGTTCAGGTAGTCCAAGGCCTCCGCGCCGTCGCGCACGATGATCACTTCATTGGCGAGCTGGCTGCGTTCCAGGGCGACCAAGGTCAGTTCGAGGTCTCGGGCGTCGTCTTCAACCAGCAGGATGGGCTTGAGCATGGCATTCAGGGGTGAACGGGTCAGAAAAGGGCGTTGTCGGTGGACGCGGGGCGCTGCAGCGCCGCCGCGATCGCGGGATCGGGGGGCGGGGCGCCGGCGTGGGCTTCGGGTGCCGCGGCCAGCGCTTCCTGCATCGCCCGCGTCGGCAGGGTGAAGCTGAAGCGCGCGCCGCGGTCGGCCTCGCCCCAGGCCTCGATCTCGCCGCCGTGGCGCTCGACGATGCGGCGCACGCTGGCCAGGCCGATGCCGGTGCCTTCGAAGGCGTCGCTCTGGTGCAGCCGCTGGAACACGCCGAACAGCTTGTTGGCGTACTTCATCTGGAAGCCCACGCCGTTGTCCGAGATGCTCAGGCCGACGCCGCGCGCGTTCTCGATGACCGCGATCTCGATCTTCGCCGGATCGCGCGGCCGCGTGTACTTGACGGCGTTGGAGATCAGGTTGCGTAGGGCGACCTGCATCAGCACCGGATCGCCCCAGAGGCGAGGCAGCGGTCGCTGCACCGTCCACTCGATGTGGCGGTCCTTGGTCAAGGTGGTCTGTTCCGCGATCAGGTCGTCGATCAGGTCGCCGGTGTTGATCGAGCCGAGCTTGATCGCGGAGCGTCCCATGCGCGAGAAGTCCAGCAGCGCGTCCACCAGTTGGCCGGCGTGGGCGGAGGCCTCCTTCACGTGGGCCAGGTAGCGGCGGGACCGCTCCGACAGCGCCTCGCCCTCCATCTCCAGCACCAGATCCACGAAGCCGGCGATGTGGCGCATCGGCGCGCGCAGGTCGTGCGACACGGTGTAGGAGAAGGCTTCCAGCTCCTTGTTCACGCGGCCCAGTTCCATGGCGACTTCGGCCATCTCCTCGGCGCGGCGCAACACGATGCCGATCAAGGCCTGTCGCAATTCCTGCACCGCGTGCACTTCGCCCGGCGTCCAGGGCAGGGACCGGCCGCTGACGTGCTCCTTCCAGCTCGCGAAGCTGCGGCGTGGATGCAGGCGCGAGTCCTCGCCGGTGGATGATTCCTTGCGCGGGTCGCCGGCCCAGACGATGGTCTGGACGATCTCGGGTCGGAACCAGACGATGTGATGCCGGTGCAGCTTGGAGATCGAGATCGCCAGCAGCCCCGCCGTCGATCCCAGCGGATTGCCGGAGGCATCGCCCAGCGACGCGGCCTCCACCGGCAGGCGGTCGCTGTGCCAGACCTGGTCCACGCGGTTGCCCAGCCACTGTCCGAGTGCCAGCAGCGTTTCCTGGTCCGGCGTCTCGCCCACCGCCCAGCAGCTGTCGTTGAGGATCACCGCCGCGCCGGTGGCGCGCGCCAGCCGCAGCAGCGGGCCCGGCTCTTCCACCAGGCGTTGCAGCGTGGCGTCGCTGTCGGACAGGTGCGAGACGATCGCCAGCGTCAGCTGGCGCAGCCGCAACTGCTCGGTGACCTGCTCGTTCTCTTCCTTGGCCTCGATCTGCAGCGACAGCAGCTGTCCCAGATGCTCGCAGGCCATGCGCGTCTGCCAGGACAGCTGGCGCGGACCGTGGTCGTGGCAGGACACCAGGCCCCACAGCTTGCCGCCGACGATGATGGACACCGACATCGACGCCAGCGTCCGCATGTTGCGCATGTACTCCAGGTGCACCGGCGACACGCTGCGCAGCGCGGCCTGCGACAGGTCCAGCGCCGTGCCGTCACGCCCGTCGACGAAGCGCACCGGCACCGGCTCGTAGTGCGCGTCGGCGATCAGCCGGATGTGGTTGATGCGGTAGAGCTCGCGCGCCTGCGGCGGGATGTCCGAGCCCGGGAAGCGGTGGCCGGCGTAGGCGTCATAGCCGGGGTCGATCGCTTCGGCCAGCACCTCGCCGTGGCCGTCGGCATCGAAGCGGTAGGCCAGGCACCGGCCGAAGCCGGTCAGCCGCTTCATCTCCGCAACCACGACGCGGCACAGCTCCGTCACCGCGGCGGTGCGCTGCATCATCGGCACCAGGTGGCGCGCCAGGCTGTAGATCGGCGCGCGGTTGCCGGCGTCCGCGGTCTCCGTCTCGAGTTCCAGGTAGGCGAGTTCGCCGATGCGGTGGCCCGACACATGCAGGCGCCGATCGCCGATCGTCAGCGTCCCGCAGGAGACGGGGCCCTCGCCGTCGACCAGCCACGGGCGCACGCCGCTGACGGCGTCGAGTGCGCCTTCGATGCGTGCGGGCAGCATCTCCGGCGTGGACGCCAGCAGGGTCGACCAGTTCTCGCTGAACGCGACCAGGCCGCCGCCGCGCCAGTCGACGGCGGCCAGCCAGCCGTGCGGCTGGATCGCGCCGGGCACGCGGATCGGCTCGCTCGCGCACTGCGCGATCTGCAGGTCCGTCGGGGAGATCGACAGCGCGTCGGTGTTCATGACGACCTCGGCGGTGACGGGGCGGCGGCGGCGTCGGCGCGGGGCGCCCCTGCCGGATCCGGCGCATCGACCGTCGCGAAGGTCGCCGTCAACGCGCGGAAGGTGTCCACCGCCGCGTCGCAGGCGGCGGCGCGGTCGTCTTCCTCCCCGCCGGCCTCGGCCTGGGCGAGCCGGCGGAACTCCCGCCACATCGTGCCGGTCCGCGCGCCGAAGCCGTGGAAGTAGGCCGTGCCGTGCTCGGGGGTCAGGCCGTGCGCGGCCAGCAGTTTCGGCGTCAACACCTGGCCGCCCAGCGCCGACCCCTCGATGACGTAGAGCGAGCCGATCGCCGCCGCCGGCGAGTCCAGCCGCAGGTCGCGCTGCGCCGCGAGGGCCGAGGCGCGCATCGCGGCGTCCGCGCCGTCCTCGGGCAATCCGAGCGCGGCCAGGTCGCGCGCCGCGAAGGGCGAGCGCACCCGGGCGTCGAACCAGGGGCGCAGGCGCTCCGGCAGTGCCTGGCGCACGCGGGGTTCCCAGAGCTGCAGGAATTCGTGGAAGCCGCGCAGGATGCGGCCGTAGCGCATCAGCGGCATTGGCGCTTCCAGCCGCAGCAGTGCCTCGATGTCGTCGTGCAGCGGCCCCGTGCTGCGGCGCAGGCGGGGGAGCAGGTCGGTGTCGATCGTGGCGTCGGTCGTCGTCATGTCGCTCGGGAGCAAGGCGGATGCGCAGCGCGGCTCGGGTCTGTGCTGCAGCCTTTGCGCAAGTGCGTTCCGCGAAGGCGCGGATTATGGTCAGAAAGGCGCAGGGCAAACATCCGTCCCGCCCCCTAAGGACGAGGGGGCCGGCGTCCTCCGGGGTTTCCGGCAAGAATGTCCGACCGTCCTTCAGAGGGGGAGGGGGCGGGGGAGGCACGCCATTTGCCGGGTCGCCCTATCGCACGCCCGTCGCGCGTCGGCTCTGCCGCGTTCGCCGGCCTTCCTCCGTGGACCTCTTTCCGCAGGGTTTCCCATGCCTCCCCACGCCGTCATCGTCGACGACAACCTTGAGTCCAGCGAAACGCTGGGCATCCTTCTCGAACTCGAGGGCTACTCCGCCGCCACTGCCGGGACCTTGCGGGAGGCGCGTCAGCGCATCGCTGAACACCGGCCGGACGTGCTGATCCTGGACCGCGCGCTGCCGGACGGGCAGGGGATGGATTTCCTGACCGAGGCCTTGCTGCAAGGACCGATGACGGTCGTGATGCTGACGGGGACCTCGGATCCTGGTGATGCGGCGGAGGCGATCCGTCGCGGCGCGAGTGCCTATCTGGTCAAGCCGGCGACCATTGACCAGTTGAAGGAAGTGCTGGACCGCGCGTCGCAGGCCACTCGTCAGGCGGCCTGAAGCCAGGCGCACGGCGCACACCGCTTCTCCCCCGAACACCTCGGTGCGCATCCGTCGAAGGACGGTGCTGTGTCGGTGTATGGGGGAAGGGTTTTCGCGGCGGAGCCGGGAAAATCTTTCTCCCATACGGACCCAGAGAGGGGGAAGGAAGCGGGTTCCCGTACTTCCACCGCCGCTGGCCCTCACCCCAGCCCTCTCCCGCAAGCGGGAGAGGGAGTCCGACCGGTGCCACTCGTTGCGCTGGCGCCTCTTGCCCCTTTTCCGCTTGCGGGACAGGAGTACGACCGGCTTCATTAGTTGCGCTGGCTCCTCTTGTCCCCTTTCCCGCTTGAGGGAGCGGGTAGCGGTGAGGGGCGCGCGTAGCGCGCGGGGTCTCAGCAGTCAGCGGAAATCGTCGAGCTGGATCCCGTGCCGGTGCAGCTTGTCGTAGAGGGTCTTGCGCGGTGTCCCGAGCAGTTCCATCGCTGCCGGGACCTTGCCCCCTGAGCGGCGCAGCGCCTGCTCGATGAGCGCCTTCTCGACCATTTCCATCTGGCGCGCCAGCGCCAGGTTGGGCACGGCCTGGATCGCGGCCGAGGAGTCGAGGTCGTCGAGCGCCAGCACGAAGCGGTCGGCCGCGTTGCGGATCTCGCGCACGTTGCCCGGCCAGTCGTGGGCCATCAGTTCGCGCAGCTTCTCGGGCGTCAGTTCCGGCGCCTCGCGCTCGTAGCGCTTGCAGGCCTGGGCGACGAAGTGCTCGAACAGCAGCGGGATGTCCTCGCGGCGCTCGCGCAGTGGCGGCAGCACCAGCGTGGCGATGTTGAGCCGGTAGTACAGGTCGCTGCGGAACTGTCCGCGCTCGCCCATCTCCTTCAGGTCGGCCTTGCTGGCCGCGATGAAGCGGACGTTGATGACCTGCTCCTCGTTGGAGCCGAGCCGCTCCACCCGGCGTTCCTGCAGCACGCGCAGCAGCTTGATCTGCAGCGCGACCGGCATGGTCTCGATCTCGTCGAGCAGCAGCGTGCCGCCGTTGGCATGTTCGATCTTGCCGATGCGCCGCTTGCCCGCCGATGTGAACGCGCCGGACTCGTGGCCGAAGAGCTCGCTCTCGAACAGCGCCTCGGGCAGTCCGCCGCAATTGATCGCGACGAAATTGCGATCGCGGCGCGGGCTCTGGTCGTGCAGACAGCGCGCGACCAGTTCCTTGCCCGTGCCGGTCTCGCCGAGGATCATCACGTCGGCCGAGGTCGAGGCCAGGTTGAGCACCTGGCGCCGCAGCTGCTGCATCGCGCCTGACTTGCCGAGCAGCGCCGCCTCGATGCCGCTGGCCGCCGACAGCTGCGCGCGCAGCTCGTCGGCCGAATGGCGGATCAGGCGCAGGTCCAGCGCGCGACGTGCCGTGTCCAGCAGCCGCTCGGGCGCGAAGGGCTTCTCGATGAAGTCGTAGGCGCCGTTGCGCATCGCCTGCACGGCCATGTTCACGTCGCCGTGCGCGGTGATCAGGATCACCGGGATCTGCGGATCGGTCGCCTGCACGTGCGCCAGCAGCGCACGGCCGTCCATGCCGGGCAGGCGCACGTCGGTGATGACGATGACCTGCGCGCCGGGCTGCACGTGCGGCAGCGCCTCCTCGGCCGAGCGGCAGGGCACCACCGCCAGCCCCTCGAGTTCCAGCGTCTGGGTCAGGCTGACCCGCACCGGCAGGTCGTCCTCGACGAACACCACCTTGTAGCCCTCAAACATACTGCCCCTCCTCGGCCTGCCAGGTGTCGACCTCCAGGTCGAACTCGAAACACATGCCATGGTCCAGCCGCTGCGCCCGCAGCGCGCCGCCGAACTCGTGGACGATTTTTGAAGAGATCACCAGCCCCAGCCCCAGGCCTTCGCCGGCGGGCTTGGTGGTGAAGAACGGCTCGAACAGCCGCGGCAGCAGGGATTCGCTGAGCCCCGGCCCGGTGTCCAGCACTTGCACGCGCACGCGCCGGCCATCGTCCGCCGGCACCGCCGCGACGCGCAGCCGGCGCTCGTGACCCTCGTGCGGCGGCTCCGACGCGATCGCGTCGATGCCGTTGGCCAGCAGGTTCACGAGCACCTGCTCCAGCCGGTTGGATTCGGCGCTGACGCGCAGCCCCGCCGGCACGTCGACCTCGACGGGCAGGTCCAGCTGGCGCGTGCGGTGCTCCAGCAGCAGTCGCGCGTTGTTCACGCTCGCCAGCAGCGACACCGCCGTGCGCGACGGCTCCGCCTTGCGGGCGAAGCTCTTGAGCTGGCGCGTGATCTGACCCATCCGCTCGACCATGTCGTCCATCGTCTGCAGGTTGTCCGCGACCGCTTGCGTGCGGCCGGCCTCCAGCAGCCTTTGCGAATTCCGTGCCAGCGCGCGCAGCGCCGTCAGCGGCTGGTTGACTTCATGGGACAGGCCGGCCGACATCTGCCCCAGCACGGCCAGTTTGCTGGTCTGCAGCAGCTCGCCCTCGGCCTGCCGGCGCTGCGCGATCTGGTCCAGCAATTCTTCGTTGGTCTGGCGGAGTTCCGCCGTGCGCTCGTCGACGATGAGCTCCAGTTGCGCATGCGCGTTCTGCAATTCGGTCTTCGCGTGGAAGAGCTGCCGCAGCGCGCGCCGCCGCGACGCGAGGTATAGCAGCAGCATGCCGATCGCCGCGCCGAAGGCCGCGCCGCTCCACGCGGCCAGCCGTGCCTGTCGCCGCACTTCCGACAGGTCGGACAGGGCGAGCAGGCGCACGCCCAGCGGCAGCAGCTGCCGCTCCTGCGCCAGCAGCGTCGTGCTGGCCGGCGCCGGCGCCCGCACCAGCAGGCTGTTGTAGGCCTCCAGCGCGCCGGGCAGGCCCAGGTCCGGCCCGAGCCGCGGGTAACGCGCGCTGGCCTGCAGCCGGTCGCGCTCGGACGGGTCGGCGCGGTTCAGCACCGCGTAGCGCCAGTCCTCGACCGAGCTCATGATCACCACGCCCTGGTCGTCCGAGACCAGGATGCGTTCCCCCTGCGAGCGCAGCCCGAGGTCCACCCAGGTCGCCTCCAACGGCGCCAGGTTGAGCTTCACGACGATCACGCCCTGCAGCTGCTGGTTGCGTCGCAGCGGATGCAGCAGGAAGAAGTTGGTCGAGCCGCTCAGCCCCGACTGGCCGGCGTCCGAAGCGAAGAAGTGGTGGCGGTCCTGCTCGATGGCCTGCTGCAGGCGCAGCGGCGGGGTCAGCGGCTCGCTCGCGGCGAGCACGCGGCCGTCGGGATCGGCCACGAAGATCTGCGTCGTCCCCGCCCGCACGTTGACCCGCGCCAGCAGCAGGCTGGCGGCCTTGCGCAGGGCTTCGTCGTCGGGATGCTCGATCAGCCGGGCCACGTCGCCGTCGATGGCCAGCAGGCTGGGCAGGTAGGCGTGGCGGCCCAGCTCGGTCTGCAGGTTGGACGCGTAGAGCTCCAGGCGTTCGGTCGCCAGCGCGCTCAGCTGGTCCAGGCTGGCCCGTTCGCTGAAGCGGTGGCCCAGCAGCAGGCCCAGCAGCATCAGCACGCCGGTGAGGTACAGGTAGAAGGTCGGCCGGCCGAGGAAATGCGCCAGCCGCTGGCGGACCGATGTCGGGGCGAAGGTGGAGGAGGCGACCGAGGGCATGGGAGACGAAAAATCGACGCTCAGTGTGCCCAACTTGGCGCATGCCTTGCACCCGGCACGACGGCTTTTTTGTGACTGGCGAGGAATCGCCCGGCTGGCTAGGCGGTTTGTGCGGATTTCCGCACCTCGTTGCGTCGCCGAGACTGGGAACACAACGTCGACTCGCGCGCACGGATGTGGCCTTGTCGGTGAATACCCTCGAAACGGATTGCTTGGCACGGGGGTTGCACCCCGAAGCGCCGTCACGCGGTGCGAGCCGTGTCCAACTACATGCTGGGGCCTTATGGAGATACTTTTTCAGCAGATCATCAACGGCCTGGTGCTGGGGAGCATGTATGCCCTCGTCGCACTGGGCTACACGATGGTCTACGGCATCATCAACCTCATCAACTTCGCGCACGGCGACGTGCTGATGGTGGGGGCGCTCGTCAGCTGGACCGTGGTCACGGCGCTGGCGTCGCTGGGCCTGCCCGGCTGGGCGCTGATGCTGATCGCGCTGGTCTGCGCGGTCGTGATCTGCACCTTGCTCAACTACACGATCGAGAAGATCGCCTACCGGCCGCTGCGCAACGCGCCCAGACTGGCGCCGCTGATCACCGCGATGGGCATGTCGCTGCTGCTGCAGACGCTGGCGATGATCATCTGGAAGCCGAACCCCAAGCCCTTCCCGCAGCTGCTGCCGGCGGATCCGATCCACCTCGGCGGCGCCGTGATCACGGTGACGCAGATCGTGATCCTGGTGACCACGGTCGTGATCCTGGGCGGCCTGCTGTTCCTGGTGAACCATACCAAGATGGGCCGCGCGATGCGCGCCACCGCCGAGAACCCCCGCGTGGCCTCGCTGATGGGCGTGAAGCCTGACGCGGTGATCTCGCTGACCTTCATCATCGGCGCCGCGCTGGCCGCGGTGGCCGGCCTGATGTGGGCCGCCAACTACGGCACCGCGCAGCACACGATGGGCGTGCTGCCGGGCCTGAAGGCCTTCACCGCCGCGGTGGTGGGCGGCATCGGCAACCTGGCCGGCGCGATGGTCGGCGGGGTGCTGCTGGGCCTGATCGAGGCGATCGGCGCCGGCTACCTCGGCGACTGGACCGGCGGCGTGCTGGGCAGCCATTACTCCGACATCTTCGCCTTCATCGCGCTGATCCTGGTGCTGACCCTGCGGCCGTCCGGCCTGCTGGGTGAACGCGTCGCCGATCGCGCCTGAGGAGCCCCCCATGTTCCAGACCAAATCCTCCAAGCTGATCACCTTCCTGATCGCCGGCGTGCTGCTGCTGGTGCTGCCGCTGTTCGCGCAGCAATTCGGCAACGGCCCGGTCCGCATCATCGACCTGGCGCTGCTGTACGTGCTGCTGGCCCTGGGCCTGAACATCGTCGTCGGCTACGCCGGCCTGCTCGACCTGGGCTACGTCGCGTTCTACGCGGTGGGCGCGTATCTCTTCGCCCTGCTCAACAGCCCGCACCTGGCGGAGAACTTCGAGCACATCGCCGCGGCCTTCCCCAACGGGCTGCACCTGCCGCTGCTGCTGGCCATCGCGCTGGCGGCGCTGCTGGCCGGCGTCTTCGGCGTGCTGCTGGGCGCGCCGACGCTGAAGCTGCGCGGCGACTACCTGGCCATCGTGACGCTGGGCTTCGGCGAGATCATCCGGGTGTTCCTGAACAACATGGAATATCCGCTGAACATCACCAACGGCCCGCGCGGCATCGGCCAGATCGACGGCGTCCATTTCTGGGGCTTCGAGTTCAGCCAGAACCACGAGATCCTCGGCTTCGCCGTCAACTCGGTGTCGATGTACTACTACCTGTTCCTGGCGCTGGTGGTCGGCTCGGTGCTGATCTGCTACCGGCTCGAGAACTCCCGCATCGGCCGCGCCTGGATGGCCATTCGCGAGGACGAGATCGCGGCCAAGGCCATGGGCATCAACACCCGCAACATGAAGCTGCTGGCCTTCGGCATGGGCGCCACCTTCGGCGGCGTGTCGGGCTCGATGTTCGGCGCGTTCCAGGGCTTCGTGTCGCCGGAATCGTTCAGCCTGCAGGAGTCGATCATGATCGTCGCCATGGTGGTGCTGGGCGGCATCGGCCACATCCCGGGCGTGATCCTGGGCGCGCTGCTGCTGGCCGCGCTGCCGGAAGTGCTGCGCTACGTCGCCGGCCCGCTGCAGGAGATGACCGACGGCCGCCTGGACGCGTCCATCCTGCGCCAGCTGCTGGTGGCGCTGGCCATGATCGTGATCATGCTGATGCGTCCGCGCGGCCTGTGGCCGTCGCCTGAGCACGGCAAGTCCCGGCCGCTGCCGCCGGGCGCGCAGCCGCCCGCGAACGCCGGCAATGCGATCAACGCCACCTGACCCGCGCCAGGAGCAAGAACCAATGACTGAAACCGTACTGAAAGTGGCCGGCGCGTCCAAGCGCTTCGGCGGTCTGCAGGCGCTGTCGGATGTGGGCATCGAGATCAAGCAGGGCCAGGTCTACGGCCTGATCGGTCCCAACGGCGCCGGCAAGACGACCTTCTTCAATGTGATCACCGGGCTGTACGTGCCCGACGGCGGCAGCTTCGAATTGGGCGGCCAGCCCTACAAGCCGCAGGCCGTGCACCAGGTCGCCAAGACCGGCATCGCGCGGACCTTCCAGAACATCCGGCTGTTCTCGGACATGACGGCGCTGGAGAACGTGATGGTCGGGCGCCACGTGCGCACGCACTCGGGCCTGATCGGCGCGGTGCTGCGCACGCCGGGCTTCAAGAAGGAGGAGGCCGAGATCACCGCCCGCGCCCGCGAGCTGCTGGACTATGTCGGCATCGGCCGGCATGCCGACTTCAAGGCGCGCACGCTGTCCTACGGCGACCAGCGCCGGCTCGAGATCGCCCGCGCGCTGGCGACCGATCCCAAGCTGATCGCGCTGGACGAACCCGCCGCCGGCATGAACGCGACCGAGAAGGTCGTGCTGCGCGAGCTGATCGACCGCATCCGCAACGACGGCCGCACCATCCTGCTGATCGAGCACGACGTGAAGCTGGTGATGGGCCTGTGCGACCGCGTGTCGGTGCTGGATTACGGCAAGCTCATCGCCTCCGGCACGCCGGCGGAAGTGCAGCGCAACCCCAAGGTGATCGAGGCCTACCTCGGCGCCAACGCCGCGCAAGAAGCCCACGCGGCCCCCTGACCCGACCCATGGAAATCGAAAAGATGGCAGACAACATCCTCCTCCAGGTCGAGGGCCTCAAGGTCGCGTACGGCGGGATCCAGGCGGTCAAGGGCGTGGACTTCGACGTGCGCCAGGGCGAGCTCGTCTCGCTGATCGGCGCCAACGGCGCGGGCAAGACCACCACGCTCAAGGCCATCACCGGGCTGCAGCCGCTCAACGTCGGCGACGTGAAGTTCATGGGCCGCTCGATCAAGGGCCAGGGCGCATGGAACCTGGCCAAGCAGGGCCTGGTGATGGTGCCCGAAGGCCGCGGCACCTTCACCCGCATGACGATCACCGAGAACCTGCAGATGGGCGCGTTCATCCGCAAGGACAAGGAGATCGAGGCCGACATCGAGAAGGTCTTCGGCCTGTTCCCGCGGCTCAAGGAGCGTCGCAACCAGCTCGCCGGCACGATGTCCGGCGGCGAGCAGCAGATGCTGGCCATGGGCCGCGCGCTGATGGCGCGCCCCAAGCTGCTGCTGCTGGACGAGCCGTCGATGGGCCTGTCGCCGATCATGGTCGACAAGATCTTCGAGGTCGTGAACGACATCCACAAGCAGGGCGTGACGGTGCTGCTCGTCGAGCAGAACGCCAGCCGCGCGCTGGAACTCGCCAACCGCGGCTACGTGATGGAGTCGGGCGCGATCACGATGCAGGGCGACGGCAGGACGCTGCTCAACGACCCGAAGGTCCGCGCGGCCTACCTCGGCGAATAAGTGGGCGAGTGAGTCGGCCCGCGAGCCACACGCAGCATGACGAGGGGCCCGCGAGGGCCCCTTGTGCTGTTCAGGGTTCCCCGGGCCGGTCCCGGGGCACCATCGCCAGGTAGTCGTCGACCCGGCCGCCGTCCAGCGGTTTGACCATCACGCGCAGCTCGTTGACGCGCTGGCCCATCGTGAGGCCGTCGCGACGGCGGACCTCGGTGAAGCCCTGGCGCTCCCAGAAGCGCTCCGCGCGGTGGTTGCCGACGACGACACCCAATCGCACCCACCGGGCGCCGTTGCGCAGCATCCAGCGCTCCAGTTCCGCATAGATCTCGCGGGCGGCCGCGGAGCCGTGCAGCGAGGTGGCGACGATGAAGAGTCCGACCAGCCAGACGCGGGGGGCCATCAGGTCCGAGACCAGCGAGGCCATCGCGACCAGTTCGCCCGAGTCGTCCGCGTAGCCCAGCAACCGTTTGGCGCTGAAGCTCCACCCGTCGGGAGGCAGGTCGCGGATCTCTTCGCGGGCTTCGTCGGGGCGGGGCGGGGCGCCGTTCACCTGCTCGAAGTACAGCGGATTCCGTTCGTAGAACCGTTGGAGCAGGTCCTCATCGCTGGCCTGGAGTTCGAACACGCGGACATGGGGCAGCAAGGAGGAGGGCGGCAGGGGGATCGGCATCGGCGGGGTCCACGCGCCGGCGCGTCAAGGCGCCGGCCATCGGAAAGATCACCGAGCGTACCAAACGGAGCGGCAGACGAAACCCCGCGTCTGACTTCCCCCGAAGGTGGGGGGCGGGTCTTGCGCCGCGGTCGCCCGGCCCCTTGATCGGGAGCGGGGCGACCGGCGCTTCAAGGGGCTACCGGGGTAGCCGAAGGTGTCACTGGCGGATGAAGGCCAGCAGGTCCGCGTTGACGCGGTCCTTGTGGGTGTCGGTCAGGCCGTGCGGCGCGCCCGGGTAGACCTTCAGCTCAGAACCCTTGATCAGCTTGGCCGAGGCGCGGCCTGCCGCGTCGATCGGCACGATCTGGTCGTCGTCGCCGTGGATGATCAGCGTGGGCTTGTCGAACTTCTTCAGGTCTTCGGTGAAGTCGGTTTCGGAGAACGCCTTGATCGAGTCATAGGTGTTCTTGTGGCCGCCTTGCATGCCCTGGAACCACCAGTTGTCGACGAGGCCCTGCGAGACCTTGGCGCCCGGACGGTTGAAGCCGTAGAACGGGCCGGCGGGGATGTCCTTGTACAGCTGCGAGCGGTTGTCCAGCTGCGCCTTGCGGATGCCGTCGAAGACGGCGATGGGCAGGCCGCCGGGGTTCTTGTCGGACTTGACCATGATCGGCGGGACGGCGGAGATCAGCACCGCCTTGGCCACGCGCGAGGTGCCGTGGCGGCCGATGTAGCGGGCGACTTCGCCGCCGCCGGTGGAGAAGCCGACCAGCACGGCGTTCTTGAGGTTCAGCGTCTCGATGACGGTGGCCAGGTCGTCGGCGTAGTGGTCCATGTCGTTGCCGTCCCAGGGCTGGCTGGAGCGGCCGTGGCCGCGCCGGTCATGGGCGATGACGCGGTAGCCGTGGTCGGCCAGGAAGATCATCTGCGATTCCCAGCTGTCCGAGTTCAGCGGCCAGCCGTGGCTGAACACGACCGGTTGGCCGTTCTTCGGGCCCCAGTCCTTGTAGTACAGCTGCACGCCGTCCTTCGTGGTGATGTAAGACCCCGACGGTTGCGCGCTGACGACCGGGGCGCGTGCGGGCTTGGCCTCCGCGGCGAGGGCCGGCGTGGCAACCGCGCCGGCAATGGCGACGGCCAGCGTCGACAGGACCAGCAGTTGGCGACGCGATTGGCGGGCGAGGGTGGCGATGGCGTTCATGGTGGGCTCCTTCTTGGATGGGATGAGCGGGTGGTGGAAAGGGGGGTTGGTGCTGCGGGATCGGATGTCAGGGATTCGAATTGCTTGCTAATTGTTTGTGTGCGAAGCAAATGGTGCGGGGAAGCGGTGTTCGAGTTCGTCTGACTGGCGCTCAGCCGGCCTTGCGGGCCATGCGTTCGCGGAGCACGAGCAGCCGGTCGCGGAGTTCCATCAGTTCGGAGAGGTCCGAGTCGGAGGCATCGACGATGCACTGCGGCAGGTGCGTCGAGCGCTTGCGCAGCGCGCGGCCGGCGGTGGTCAGCGTGATCAGCACCTGGCGCTCGTCCTGCGGCGAGCGGTCGCGGCTGACCAGGCCCGCGGTTTCCAGCCGCTTCAGCAGCGGGGTCACAGTCGGAGAGTCGAGGAACACACGCGCCGCGATCTCGCCGACCGTCAGGCCGTCGCGTTCCCACAGCACCAGCATCACGAGGTACTGGGGGTAGGTGAGGTCGAGATCCTTCAGCAGCTCGCGGTAGACCTTGTTCATCCCCAGCATCGTCGAGTAAAGCGCGAAGCAGAGCTGTTGATCGATCTCCAGCGGCGGGCAGACGGCGTTGGCGTGGGCGGCGGTGCCGGTCGCCTTCTGCTGCTTGGGGGGGGTGGTGCGTGCCATGGAGTGAACTTTAATTAGTGTGCGAATGAATTGCAAGCGAAAAATTTGACGATGGTACCGAGGCGGGGTTCGACGGCGTCCCAGCTCACTCCGCCTTGCGCGTGCAGAAGAACTCCCACACCGACTTCGGCTTGCCGTAACGGCTGAGCGTGCGCTTGTCGAAGTGCTCGATGTCGAAGCACGCGGCGAGCACGTCCTCGATCTTCTCGCGGGTGAAAAACTGCTTGGCGACGCCGTCGACGATCGTGAGCGCCCAGGACGACGCGTCGTCCGGCGCGCCGTAGTGCCAGTCGTCCTCGGCGTTCACGCATCCGATGAGCCGGCCGCCCGGCGCCAGCACACGAGCGATCTCGCACAGCGCGCGCTGCGTGTCGCCGCGGTCGAAGTAGTGCAACGAGAGCTGCGCCACGGCCAGGTCGAATTCGCCATCGGCCAGCATCGGCATCGCACGCACATCGGCCAGCACGTGCCGCGCCCGCGGCGACTGCAACCGGCAGCGCGCGAGCGCCTCGGCCGAGATGTCGATGCCGGTGACCTCGACGCCCAACTCCAGCAACGCGGCCGTCTCCCAGCCGTCGCCGCAGCCGATGTCCAGGGCGCGGCGCACGCCCGGCAGACGGTGCTGCCAGTCGCTCAGCCAGGCTTCGTCCTGGCTCAGTGGCTGTGCGGCGTAGCGGCGATTCCAGATGTCGGAGGGGGAGGGCGCGTCATCCGGCGGCGACCGAGCGTCAGCCAGAGGCGCCGGGGCCCCTTTCCGCTCAATCGCCTCCTCACGCTCGGCATTCGCTCCAAGGGGCCCCGGCGCCTCCGGCTGCGAGGCAGTGAGCGGTTCGTCGTCAGGGTGAGGAGGGAAGGCGGTGGGCTCGGCACTCATGCGCCGCAGCCTACCGCGTGCAGAGCGTCTTCGCCGTGCGCTGCCCCACCTTCGCCCGATACAGGCGACAGGGCGGCGCACGGCAACGACGGGCCATGAACGGCCATCAACGGCCATCAGCGGCGAGCTGTCGAGCTCGCCGTCGTTCCAGCGGTCAGAACTCCTTCGTCAGGCTCACGTAGACCGTGCGGCGCTGTCCGTACTGCGGCGCGCCGACACCGATGCCCGAACCGTCACGCAGCTGGTAGCCCTTGTCGAAGAGGTTGAGCACCGACAGCCGCGCCTCCACCGGACCGCCGCCGCCGAAATCGAACTTCTTGCTGACGTCCGCGTTGACGCTGGTGTACGAGGGCAGGTGGGTGGTGTTGGCGAAGCCGTTGCGCAGGCCACTGCCGAACAGCGCGCTGGCGCCGACCGCGTAACCCTCGTCCAGCCGCACGTTGACGCCGGCCGAGGCGCTCAACTTCTGCTCGTGGTCCAGGTGCACCCAATGGTTGGCGATGAAGTCCAGTTCGTCCTGCTCGAAGTTGAACTGGCCCGTCTCGACCTGCTGTGCGCGAGCGTTCGTGGTGCCGAGGTTGGCGTAGGCGGACCAGGTCCGTTCCTTGTAGTTGGCCGACAGGTCGACGCCGTAGATGCGGCCCTTCGCATAGTTGAAGGCCGAGTAGATCAGCGCGTTGCCGAACTGGCCCTCGTCTTGCAGGTGCCGCACCGCGCGGTAGTAGCCGTCGATGCCCAGCGTCAGCTTGGGCGTGACCTGCCAGGCGGCGCCGGCGTCGTAGTAATTCGACCGCTCCGAGCGCACCGCCGTGTCCGCGTCCGTCGGCAGCGCGTTGGTCGTGCCGGCGAAGGCCGCCACCGAGGTGGTGTCGATCTTCTCGGTCGGCGGCGGGGTGAAGTAGCGCGCGTAGCCGGCATGCAGGCGCACCGTCGGCGCCGCGTCCCAGACCAGACCGATGCGCGGGCTCAGCTGGTGTTCCTTGGTGACCGTGTCGACCTCGTCGTAACGCGCGCCGTAGTTCAGCGTCAGCGTGCGGTCCAGCTTCCATTCGTCCTGCAGGTAGGCGCCCCACAGGTGGCCGCTCAAGCGGCCGCTGTCGGCGATGCTGACGGGCACGCCGCTGGTCTGGTTGCCGTCGTCGTCGGCCGGGAAGACCAGCGCGTTGTTGACCGTGCTGGCGTGCTCGCGTTGCGCGAAGAGCCCGGAGCGGATCGTGTGCGCGCTGTCGAGTCGCCAGCTCGCATCGGCCTGCACGCCGTTGGCCTCGTTGCGGCGCAGGATGTCGGCGGCGACGCCGAGGTACTGCAGGTCGCCGGTCGCGTCCGGCGAGTAGTGGACGTCGGTGTAGCGGTGGAACAGCGAAACCTGGTAGTCGATGTCGCGGCCGATCACGCTCTGGTAGCTGACGACGGCGAAGCGGTTGCGCTCGCGCTGGTGCGCGTCCAGCGTGCTCGAATCCTTGTCCGGCGTGCCGGCTATCGTGAAGGCCGTCGACTGTCCCGGAGAGTTCGGGATCTGGAAACGGTTGTCGGTGACGCCGGCCATCGCGGTAATGCGGCTGTCGTCGTCGAGCAGATAGGACACCAGGCCGAAGCCCTTGCCCTGGTGCGTGCGGTCATGCAGCGCGTCGCGCGACGGCGTCGGGTTCTCGATGCCCAGGTCATTGCCGAGGAAGGAGCCGCTGAACTCGTAGCTCAGCCGGCCTTGCGTGCCGTGCACCGACAGGTCGAGCTCGCGCGATCGCTGCGTGCCCAGCGTGATGCCGGCACTGCCGGCGAAGGGCTTGTCATCGTCGCCCACGCCTTTGGTGGTGATGTCCACGATGCCGGCGGTCCGGTAGCCGTATTGAGCGGGGAGCGCGCCGGTCAGCAGGCTGATGCTGTCGGCGAAACGTGTCTCCAGCGTCTGGCCGAAGCCGCTGATGGCCTCGGGGATGACGACGCCGTTGATGCGGTACTGCAGGTTGGCGTGGTCGCCGCGCACATGCAGGCCGCCGTAGGAGTCCTGCACGACGCCCGGGGTCTGCAGCAGCACCTGGTTCAGCGGCGTGTCGTCGCCTTGCGGGAGGCGGGCGATGTCGTTCCTGTCGAACTTGTAGATCGTGCTGCCGGTGTCGGGCGACAGGCCGTTGCGCGCCGCGTCGAGGCGGCTGCGCGCGCCCTGGACCTGGACGGTGGGCAGCGGCGTGCCGCCGGCGGCGGTGGGCGCATCAAACGTGCTGGTCGTGGCGACAGTGGACGCGGGGGCAGCGGTGGCGGTGTCGTCGGCGCGTGCCGGCAGCGCGTGCAGCAGCGGATAGGCAAGCGACAGGGACAGCGCGAGCACGCGCAGAGAAGGATGGGTCATGGTGGAACTCTGGCAATCTGAAATCGGTCGAGCACAGGCCAGCCGTGGAGGCCCGGTCGCCGAAGGCTTCCATCACGCGTCGGGGCGTTCGAGACGTTCGAGGCGTTTGAAGCGTTCAGGCGCGGGCGGACGGCGCTGTGGTCAGGAGGTCGAGCTCAGATCGCCAGCGGCGGGCCGCGGCTGCGCGGCGGCGGCGCGGGCATCGAGCGCGTGACGCGCTCGGCGGCGGCCGCCTGGACGTGGACGGCCTCGGCCAGTGCGAGCACCGGCGCCTCGGCGCGGGCCGAGGCGGCCAGGTCGTCGAAGGCGAGACAGACCTCGCACAGCCGATCGGCGGACAGGTCGTCCGGATCGGCATGGGCGACGTCGTCGCGACCGGCCTGGACCGTGGCGGTCGCGGGCCCGTGTCCCCGCGCACCGGTCAGATGACCGATGCCATGCCATACCGCGCCCTGCTGCGAGAGCAGCATGAACAGCGGGAGCAGCAAGTGCAGGAGGTGCTTGCGCATGGCGCGGAATTATGAAGGCCGGAAGGCGCCCGGCCGAACGTCAGGCTGTCGCGAAGCTGTCGTCGTCCCCGGGGCGGATCGTGCATGAACAGCACGCGAGCAGCGCGTGAACAGGGGGTGGGCGCTGGGCGATCGCTGGCGAAGCCGCCACTCAGGCGCGGATTTCCGCCAGTCGCCGCACGAGGTCGCGGCGCGACCCGGTGGCTAGACACACTGGACGCCGTCATCCGACCTTGGAGTGCTCCCATGAAGATGCCCGTCGCCGCCTGGTTCCGCGAGAACCGCAGCTTCCTGCTGTTCCTCGTCGGCTTCCTGTTCTTCCGCACCGCGATCGCGGACTGGAACCCGGTGCCCAGCGGGTCGATGCGACCGACCATCCTCGAGGGCGACGTCGTCTTCGTCGAGCGCGTCGCCTACGACTGGAAGCTGCCGCTGACCGACATCTCGCTGCGCCGCGTCGCCGAGCCGCAGCGGGGCGACGTCGTCACCTTCGGCTCGCCGCGCGACGGCACGCGGCTGATCAAACGCGTCGTCGGGATTCCCGGCGACACCGTCGAGCTGCGCGCCGACCGGCTGATCCTCAACGGACAGCCGGCGGACTATGCGCCGGTGGAGGAGGTGGCCGAGGCGCTCGCGCCCGGCGTCGAGGTCCGCGGCGTGCGCGCGGTCGAGGAGTGGGGCGGGCAGCGCCGCGTCGTGCAGTTCCTGCCGGAGGTGCGCGCGCGGCGCGACTTCGGCCCGATCGCCGTGCCGGCCGACCAGTTCTTCATGATGGGCGACAACCGCGACAACAGCGAGGATTCGCGCTTCATCGGCCTGGTGCCGCGGCGGCTGATCATCGGACAGGCGCATCGCGTGCTCGTCTCGGCCGACATCACCGGGCATTGGGCGCCGCGCTGGGACCGGTTCGCGGCGCCTCTGCGCTGAGTGCGGCGGGCGTGGACCGCACCGGGCACGGATCGCATTGACCCGTGTCCCGCAAGGTCTCTCGGGCGCCGCAGAGAATGGTCCGTCGATCCTGCCTTCACAACATCCAGACGGAACTCTCATGACGGACCTGTCCAGCTTCCCCATCACCAAGAAGTGGCCCGCGCAGCACCCCGAGCGCCTGCAGCTCTATTCGCTGCCGACGCCCAACGGCGTGAAGGTGTCGATCGCGCTCGAGGAACTGGGCCTGGCCTACGAGCCGCACCTGGTCAGCTTCCAGACCGACGACCAGCTGACGCCCGAGTTCCTGTCGCTGAACCCGAACAACAAGATCCCCGCGATCATCGATCCCGACGGTCCCGGCGGCGAACCGCTGCCGTTGTTCGAGTCGGGCGCCATCCTGGTGTACCTCGCGGAGAAGACCGGGAAGCTGATTCCGCAAGACCCGGCACGTCGTTATGAGACGCTGCAGTGGGTGATGTTCCAGATGGGCGGTATCGGGCCGATGTTCGGCCAGGTCGGCTTCTTCCACAAGTTCGCCGGCAAGGACTTCGAGGACAAGCGTCCGCGTGATCGCTATCTCAATGAATCGAAGCGCCTGCTGGGTGTGCTCGAGCAGCGCCTGACCGGCCGCGGCTGGATCATGGGCGACGAGTACACGATCGCCGACATTGCCATCTGGCCATGGGTCAACAACCTGGTCGGTTTCTACGGCGCAGGAGATCTGGTCGGCTTCAGCGAGTTCAAGAACGTGCAGCGCGTGCTCGAGGCCTTCCTGGCGCGCGATGCGGTCAAGCGCGGACTGAATATTCCGGCGCGTCCGGCGGCCTGAGCAAGAGGGCCTCAGTACTTCTACCGCTGCTGGCCCTCACCCCCGCCCTCTCCCGCAAGCGGGAGAGGGAGTCCGACCGGCTCTACTCGCAGCGTCGGCGCCTCTTTGTTTTGCTCCTGCCTGCGCGAGAGCGCTGGCGCCTCTTTCTCCCTCTCCCGCTTGCGGGAGAGGGCCGGGGTGAGGGCCAGCGGCCTCGCTCAGTAATGCGGCGGCAACTCGTCCCGCAGCCCGCCGGAGCCATCGCCGCGCCCTTCGGGCACCTGCCGGCGCAACTGCATGACCTCGCGCACCAACGCGTCGATCTGCTCCTGCTGCTTCGCGACCTGCGCGTTCAGGTGGTCGACGAGATCCTCGGCGAAGCTGGCCTTGATCTCGAGCTCCGTGACGCGAGACTCAAGGACCCGGACTTCTTCACCGCAACCTCCGGTGCCGCCGCCACTGTCGGTGCCGTCGCTCATTGCGCCGCCTTCGCCACCGGCTGCGACATCAGGTCCGCGATCACCGACACCGGCGCGTTCCCGTAGCTCAGGAACTGCTCGTGGAAGGCCTTCAGCTGGAAGTCCTTGCCCAGCGCCTGCTTCCTCTGCTCGCGCAGCTCCATGATGTCGCTGTAGCCGCTGAAGTAGCTCGTCAGCTGCACCGAGGTCAGCTGCACCCGACGCCACTTCTCGCGCGCCTCGCGCTCGGTCTGGAAGGCCTGGCGCTGCAGCAGGTCCAGCGCCTGCGCCTCGGTCATGCCCAGCACGTGCACGTTGTAGTCCAGGATGGTGTTGGTGACGCTGCGCAGGTTCCACTTGCCCCACATCAGCCACATCTCCGGCGCGTTCCCGCCGTAGCCCGACTCCAGCATCATCCGCTCGCCGTAGACCGCCCAGCCCTCGACCATCGCGCCGTTGCCGAACAGCGTCTTCACCAGCGACGGCGACTTGTTCGCGTGCACCAGCTGCGTGTAATGCCCCGGCACCGCCTCGTGGATGTTGAGGATCTGCAGGATCCAGCGGTTGTACTCGCGCAGCGAGCTTTCCGCCTGCTCCGTGGTCAGGTCGTCCAGCGGCGTGACGTTGTAGTAGGTCCGGTCCTGCGGCCGGTAGGGACCGGGTGCCTCGATGCCGGCGCCGGCCACGCCGCGTTGGTAGACCGGCGTCTCGCGCACGATCAGCGGCTTGCTCGCGTCCTGCGTCAGCAGGTCGTGCTCGGTGATCCAGCGCTCCAGCTGCGGGATCTGCGCGCGGATCTCCTTGACGAAGTCCTCGCGCTTGACGTGCTGCTCGCTCAGCTTGCCGATGACCGCGCCGATGCGGGCGAAACGGTCCTCCGGCTTGGGCGCGTCGCCCATGGTTGGCGTCCACAGCTGGTCGGAGATCTGCGCCATCTGCGTCAGCAGCGCCTCGCGCGCCTTCAACGCGCGCTGGTACATCTGCTCGGCCGAATGCACCGACTGGATGTCGTAGCCGAACTTCTGCTCGTACAGCGCCTGGCCCAGGCGGAAGCTGCGCGCCTTGCCGCTGGCCTTGCCGTCGGCCAGCAGCTGCGTGAGCTGCGTGCGGTAGCCCTCGACCGCGGTCTTCGCCGCGGCGATGCGGTCGGCGAGCTGCTTGCGCTCGGCGTCGGTCAGCGACGCGGCGTCAGCGCCCTGCGCGGCCTTGGCCACTTCGTCCAGCACGCTCAGCACGCCCGGCGCCTGGTCGATCGCCAGTTGCGTGTGTTCCAGCGTCGGCTGCTTCAGCAATGCGGCGCCGGCGCGGTAGTAGGCCGGCACCTGCGCCAGGCGCGCCGAGATCGTCTTCAGCCGCACCGGCAACGGCGCGTAGTCCGTGGCGAGGATGTAGTCGATCGGGCCGGCGATGTTGAGGAAGGACGGGTTCCACTCGTACTCGCGCAGCTCGGTCAGCTGGAAGCGGTCGCTGCGCAGCTTGTTGAGCAGTTGGCCGAGGTCGGTGCGAGCGGCCGCGCTCAGCGTCTTCGCATCGACGGCCTCGAAGCGCTTGAGCCAGTCGGTCGCGAAGCTCAGCGAGCGGGCGCGCATCGCGCGGTCCGGCGCGGGCAGCTCGGCGGCGTATTCATATCGGCCGGCGCCGATGGCGGCGTCCGGGTCCAGGCGCCAGAGCGCCTCGATGTAGTCGTTGGCCAGGCGCTGGAAACGCGTGTCGGCGTCCAGGGTCTGGTCCGGCGCGAGCTTGATGACGCCGCGCGTCGGCTTCGGTGCGTCGGCGGCGAGGACGGTGCCGGCGGACAGCGCACCGAGGCTGGTCAGCGCGGCCACGGCCAGCGCGGAAAGGGTGTGACGGGTGGGGCGATTCATCATGGGGCGCGAGCATAGCTTCGCGCGACCCGCCCGGACAGCCTGCCAAAAGCAAAGGGCGCCGATCGATGCGATCGGCGCCCTGGTGTGTCGATGCCGTTTCCGGCGCGGGTCGACCTCGGTCAGAGCTCATCTCGACATCAGGTCAGCAGCCAGCGGCTCACGTGGAAGGTCACCCACGACGCGGCGTAGGCGAGCACGAACAGGTAGGTCAGCATGATGGCCGGGATCTTGTAGCCGCCGGTCTCGCGCTTGACCGCCGCGATCGTCGACAGGCACTGCGGCGCGAACACGAACCACGCGAGCAGCGAGAACGCCGTCGGCAGGCCCCAGGTCGAGGCGATCAGCGGCGTCAGCGCCTGCGCGGCCTCGTCGCCGGTGGCCGACAGCGAGTACACCGTGCCCAGCGCGCTGACCGCGATCTCGCGGGCGGCCATGCCCGGCACCAGCGCCAGGCTGATCTGCCAGTTGAAGCCGATCGGCTCGAAGATCGTCGCCAGGCCGCGGCCCAGGTAGCCGGCGAAGCTGTACTCGATCGCCGGGCCGGTCGCGCCTTCGGGCGCGCCGGGGAAGGTCGACAGCACCCACAGCAGCAGCGTCAGCGCCAGGATGATGCCGCCCACGCGCTTGATGAAGATCTCCGCGCGCTGCAGCAGGCCGATCGCCACGTTGCGCGCATGCGGCCAGTGGTAGCTGGGCAGCTCCATCATCAGCGGGCGCACCTGGCGGCCCGCGTTCGTGAAGCGCTTCAGCACCCAGGCCACCGCCATCGCCGCGATGATGCCGGCGAAGTAGAGGACGAACAGCACCAGGCCCTGCAGCTCGATGCCGCCCCACAGCTCGCGCTGCGGGATGAAGGCGCCGATCAGCAGCGCGTACACCGGCAGCCGCGCCGAGCAGGTCATCAGCGGCGCGATCAGGATGGTCACCAGCCGGTCGCGCGGGCTCGCGATCGAGCGCGTCGCCATGATCCCCGGGATCGCGCAGGCGAAGCTCGACAGCAGCGGGATGAAGCTGCGGCCCGACAGGCCCACCGAGCCCATCAGCCGGTCCAGCAGGAAGGCCGCGCGCGGCAGGTAGCCGGACTCCTCCAGCAGCAGGATGAAGAAGAACAGGATCAGGATCTGCGGCAGGAACACCAGCACGCCGCCGACGCCCGCGATCAGGCCGTCCACGACCAAGCTGCGCAGATGGCCCTCGGGCAGCAGCGCGCCGGCCTGCTCGCCCAGCCACGCGGTGCCGGCCTCGATCCAGCCCATCGGCGCCTCGGCCCAGGCGAACACCGCCTGGAACAGGAAGAACAGCAGCACCGCCAGCAGGATCGGTCCCAGCACAGGGTGCAGCACGAAGCGGTCGACCTTGTCGCTGGGCAGCTCGCCCTGCAGCGTGTCGAGGCCCAGCGCCTTCAGGATCTGGTTGATGCGCGCGGTGTCCTCGCCTTCCGCGGTGACGGACTCAGTGCGCCAGCGCTCAGGCTCGTCCAGCACCGCGCGCAGGTCGTCGATGCCTTCGCCGTCGGTGGCCACGGTGCGGATCACCGGCACGCCCAGCAGCGTGCTGAGCTTCTGCGTGTCGATGTGGATGCCGCGGCGTTGCGCCAGGTCGGCCATGTTCAGCGCGACCACGCAGGGCAGGCCCTGGCGCTGCACCGACAGGAACAGGCGCAGGTTGCGGCGCAGGTTGGTCGCGTCCAGCACGCAGACGATCAGGTCGGGGCGCTTCTCGCCCTGCGCGCGGCCGGCCAGCACGTCGACGGTGACGCGCTCGTCCGGCGAGCGCGGATACAGCGAATAGGTGCCCGGCAGGTCCAGCACGCGCAGCAGCTTGCCGGCGGCGGTCTTGAGGCGGCCTTCTTTGCGCTCGACGGTCACGCCGGCGTAGTTGGCGACCTTCTGGCGGCTGCCGGTCAGGCGGTTGAACAGGGCCGTCTTGCCGCAGTTGGGATTGCCCACCAGCGCGAGCAGCGGCCCGGCCGGATGGATGTGGACGACGGACTCACGCATGGGCGGCTCCCGCCGGACCCGAGCCTGCTTCAGCCGAGGCCGTCAGGCCGCCGGGCGCGGCGCCTTCGAGCTCCACGCAGGCCGCCTCGGCGCGGCGCAGCGCGAAGGTCGACTGGCCGATGCGCACCACCAGCGGATCGGCGCCGGGCATGGCACGGGCCAGCACGGCGACGTGCTCGCCGGCAACGAAGCCCAGTTCCTCCAGCATCTGTTTCCATTCCGGCGCATGCGCCGGTGCCTGCAGCGCCTTGACGCGATGCGCCTGACCGATGACGGCCTGCGCGAGGGTGGGAACTTGGAGGACGGCGCTCATGTCGTGGACATCTCGGGAGGAGCCTGCAGGCTTGCGAAGCGAAAGATTCTAAATGATAGTGATTCTCAACTTCCTCTGCAGAACCGAGCTGATGGTTCGGTGAACCCGAGGGCGGAGGGCAATCCGCCCGTGCCAACAGGCTTCAGCGCACGCAGGCGGGAGCAGGCTCTCCCACCACGGGGGCGGTCGCGAAGCTCAGGCCTCGTCCGGGTTCGACCGCGAAGTTCCTGGTGCCGGCCCGCGGCGGCCGCAGTCGATAGCCGCACGTCGGCGGGGCGCCGGATCTGCTGACGGCGGTCACGACGTTGCCGATGATCGACAGGTCGTCCGGCGAGGTGTGGTCCTCCCCGGAGCCGTTGACCGCGATCTTCACTGTCACGCCCTTGCCCCTGAACCAGTTGTCCTGAACGACCGTCCTTTTTGTCGGAAGTCCATTGACCGCATCGATACGCAGCTTTGCGTTGAAAAAAATGTTCTGCCGGACATCGACGTCGGACATGGATGCCAGTGCGACTACCCTGTGCGGGCCGCCGCGGAAGGTGTTCCCGATCAATGTCAGGTGGTCCGCCGCCGCGAAAACGGCGAGCGGGTAGAAGCGGGGCCGGGGCTGCTGGGGAATCCGGAACTGCGCGCGGGACGCAATGACATTGCCTTCGATGTGCGTGTTGCCCGACCCGAACAACCGGATGGCCGTCGTGTAGTGGCCCAGGCTCTCCGGCGCCTGTCCGTCCATCGCGTTCCTCGCGAGTTGCGTGGCGACTTCGGCTTGCCCGGCTTTGAGCTTGTCGAGGTCGACCGCGCCGATCAGGTTGTTCCGGATCGTCGTCCCGCCGTGAGACGCCATGCCAGGCGGGGTGAACACGTCGATGCCGACGCCGCCTGTCGTGGAGGATTCGCGCCAGAAGACATTCTCCTCAATGACGCGATGGCCGCCGCCGTGGAGCACCAGTTGTTGCAGCCCGCTGCTGAGGCCTCGCAGGACGTTGCGTCGGATGGTGACGTCTCCCCCTGGAGAGACCAGCATCCGGACGTTCTCGAGATGCAGGCTCTGGACGAGGGTGTCGTCCGCGGATCTTGGATCCCCGCCGAGACCGAGGGTGCTGGTATTGGCGCTGAGGAGCCACGGGTCGCTGTGGTTGATCAGCCGAGTCTTGCCGACCGTGCTGCCGATCAGACCGGTGCCGGCCGGCAGGTCCAGTTTGACCCTGATGCCATACGCCCCGGCGGGCAGGAATAGACGTGCCTTCTCGCGCTGGAGCGTTTTCAGCGCGTCCGACAGTGGTTGAGTGACATCGCTGCCGACGCCGACGATGCCGAAGTCGAGGGCGCAGCGGAGCGTGTGCGGCGTGTCGAGCACGGGCATGGGTTCGCCGGCGCACAGGGTAGCCTCCGGGACCTGCGGGTGGTCGACGGCGCTGGACGGTAATGCGGACAGCGTGGCCAGCGTGGCCAGCGCGGCGATCAGGCACGCGCGGCGGCGTGAGCGGGGGGGATGAATCAGCAAGGGGAGTCCTTCCAGGGGGAACGCGGCGTGCGTCGCCGCCCTGAATTGAAGATCCCCGCCGCTTCTCCCGCCATGACCGCGATCCGCCTCGCCGGGCCGTGGGGATCACCTCCTTGCCGACTGTCTCGACTGGTGAAAGGCACGGCGTTCTGTTCTTGTCCGCCGCCCCCGCAAACGTTTAGCGTTTACCTTGACGTGGCTTACACTCGCGCCTTCTTAGAATGCTCGGCTGCTCCCCACCCTTTGCATCGAGACCGCAAATGATGAAGTTCTCCCTGTCGCCCACGCTGTCGTTCAGCCAGACCGTCTTCTCGATCGCCGCCGGCCTGTCGTTGGCCGTGGCGAGCGGCGCGGCGGCCGCGCAGACCACCCCGGCGGTGATCTTCGACATGGGCGGCAAGTTCGACAAGTCCTTCAACGAGGCCGCGTACCGCGGCGTCGAGCAGTGGAAGAAGGACACGGGCGGCAAGTACCTCGAGTTCGAGATCAGCAACGAGACCCAGCGCGTGCAGGCGATCCGCCGCATGGCCGAGCGCGGCGCCAGCCCCATCATCTCGGTGGGTTTCGCCCAGGCCTCGGCGCTGAACCAGGTCGCCAAGGACTTCCCCAAGACCAAGTTCGTCATCATCGACGAGAAGGTCAACCAGCCCAATGTTCAGTCGGTGCTGTTCAAGGAGCAGGAAGGCAGCTTCCTCGTCGGCGCGCTGGCCGCGCTGACCAGCAAGACCGGCAAGGTCGGCTTCGTGGGCGGCATGGACATCCCGCTGATCCGCAAGTTCGAATGCGGCTATGAGCAGGGCGCCAAGGCGGCCAATCCGAAGGCCGAGGTCTTCAAGAACATGACCGGCACGACCGCCTCGGCCTGGAACGACCCGACCCGCGGCGGCGAACTGGCCAAGGCCCAGTTCGCCAAGGGCGTGGACGTGGTCTTCGCCGCGGCCGGCGGCACCGGCGTCGGCGTCTACCAGGCGGCCAAGGACGCCGGCAAGCTGGCCATCGGCGTCGACAGCAACCAGAACCACCTGCAGCCCGGCACCATGCTGAGCTCCATGGTCAAGCGCGTGGACGTGGCCGTCTACAACGTGCTCAAGGAATGGAAGCCCGGCATCAGCGTGCTGGGCCTGAAGGAAGGCGGCGTCGAGTACGCCGTCGACGCGAACAACGCCAAGCTGATCGCGCCCGCGATCAAGACCAAGCTGGACGCGTACAAGGCCGACATCATCGCCGGCAAGATCAAGGTCGCGGACTACATGGCGGACAACGCCTGCAAGAACTGACCCCTCGCGAGCGAGCGTTCCTGACATGACACAGTCCCCACGCGGCGCCGCCGCGCCCGCGGTCCGTCTGTGCGAGATCTCCAAGCGCTTCGGCGCGGTGCAGGCCAACCGGGCGGTGAGCCTGGCCGTCGAGCGCGGCACGGTGCACGGCCTGGTCGGCGAGAACGGCGCCGGCAAGAGCACGCTGATGGCGATCCTCTACGGCTACTACCACGCCGACGAGGGCCACATCGAGGTCGACGGCCAGCGCGTGACCATCGCCAACTCGCAGCAGGCCATCGCGCTGGGCATCGGCATGGTGCATCAGCACTTCATGCTGGTGGACACCCTGTCCGCGCTGGACAACGTGATGCTGGGCGCGGAGCCGGCGTTCTTCCTCGCGCGCGCGAAGCGCCAGGTGCGCCAGGAGCTGGAAGCGCTGATGCGCGACACCGGCCTGACGGTGCGCCTGGACGCCACCGTCGCCGACCTGCCGGTCGGCGAGATGCAGCGGCTGGAGATCCTGAAGGCGCTGTACCGCGGCGCGAAGATCCTGATCCTGGACGAGCCGACCGCGGTGCTGACGCCGCAGGAGACCGACCAGCTGTTCGAGGTGCTGCGCCGCCTGCGCGAGCGCGGCACCACCATTCTGCTGATCACGCACAAGCTGCGCGAGGTGATGGCGCTGTGCGACGCCGTGACCGTGATGCGCGCGGGCGCCGTGATCAAGACCTGTGCGATCGGCGAGACCAGTCCCGAGGACCTGGCCGAGAGCATGGTTGGCCGCAAGGTCAACCTGGGCCGGGACGACGCCGCCGCGAAGTCGTCGTCCGACGCTCCGGTGCTGAAGGCCGACGGCCTGACGGTCGCCGGCGACAGCGGCTCCGGCGTGCACCTGCTGAGCAACGCGACGCTGGTCCTGCGTCCGGGCGAGATCGTCGGCGTGGCCGGCGTGTCCGGCAACGGCCAGAGCGAACTGCTGGAAGTCCTGGCGGGCATGCGCGCGCCGGATGCCGGCACGTTGCACCTCGCGGGCCGCGATTTCCGCCCTGCGGCGTGGATGGATCCGCGCACGGCGCGGGAGCTCAAGCTCGCGCACGTGCCGGAGGACCGCCATGCGCTGGGCATGGTGCTGGACTTCCCCGCGTGGGAGACGGCCGCGCTCGGCTATCACGAGCAGGACGCCTACCGCGCCGGCCCGATGGGCCTGGGCATGAACCAGCGCCACCTGCGCGCGCAGACCGCGGAGATGATGGAACGCTTCGACGTCCGTCCGCGCAACGCGGAACTGGGCTCGTCGAAGTTCTCCGGCGGCAACCAGCAGAAGCTGATCCTGGCGCGCGAGATCGGCCAGAGCCCGGCGGTGCTGCTGGTCGGCCAGCCGACGCGCGGCGTCGACATCGGCGCGATCGAGTTCATCCACAACCAGCTGCGCCGCCTGCGCGACGCGGGCTGCGCGATCCTGGTCGTGTCCAGCGAGCTCGACGAGATCCTGGCGCTGGCCGATCGCGTCATCGTCATGAACGGCGGCCGCATCACCGGGGAGCTCGCGATCGACGAGTGCTCCGAGAAGAACCTGGGACTGCTGATGTCCGCGTCCCCCACTCACGAGAAGGCCGCTGACGCGGCCGTGGCCCCATGAGCAGCCAAGCCTTGCAGATGCCGCGCTGGATGGACCTGGTCCTCCTGCCGCTGTGGAACCTGCTGATCGCGCTGGCGGTGGCCGGCGGCGTGGTGCTGCTGATCGGCGCGAGCCCGATGCAGGCGTTGACGGTGCTGCTGGAAGGCGCCCTCGGCAGCGCGCGCGGCCTCGGCTACACGCTGTACTACACGACCACCTTCATCTTCACCGGCCTGGCGGTGGCGGTCGCCTTCCACGGCGGCCTGTTCAACATCGGCGGGGAAGGGCAGGCGACGCTGGGCGGCATCGGCGTGGCGCTGCTGTCGCTGTGGCTCGCGCCCAAGCTGCCGGGCTTCGTCATGATCCCGCTGGCGATCGTCGCGGCCGCGCTGTTCGGCATGGTGTGGGCGGCGGTGCCCGGCTACCTGCAGGCCTGGCGCGGCAGCCACGTGGTCATCACGACCATCATGTTCAACTTCCTCGCGGCCGGCCTCAACGGCTACCTGCTCGTGAACTGGCTGCGCCCGAACGGCTCGATGTCGGTCGAGAGCGATGCCTTCGCCGATTCGGCGCGCATCCCGGCGGTCCATGAGCTGCTGGCCAGGCTCGGCATCGAGTGGCCGTCCTCGCCGCTGAACCTGTCGATCCTGCTGGCCGTCGCGGCCTGCGTCTTCGTCTGGTGGTTCCTGTGGAAGAGCCGCGCCGGCTACGTACTGCGCGCAGTCGGCGCCAACCCGAGCGCCGCCCACTACGCCGGCATCAAGCCGCGCTGGCAGGTGCTGGCCGCGATGGGCCTGTCGGGCGCGCTGGCCGGGCTGGTCGGCGTCAACGAGATCGCCGGCGTGCAGGGCAAGCTGACGCTGGACTTCGTCGCCGGCGCCGGCTTCACCGGCATCGCGGTGGCGCTGATGGGGCGCAACCACCCGGTCGGCATCGTGCTGGCCTCGCTGCTGTTCGGCACGCTGTACCAGGGCGGCGTCGAGGTCTCGTTCGAGGTCCCCGGCTTCAGCCGCGAGATGGTGGTGACGGTGCAGGGCCTGATCGTGCTGTTCGCCGGCGCGATGGCGATGGTGAGCGCGCCGATGTTCGCGAAGCTCTACGGCGCGTTCGCACGCAAGCAGCGCGCGGCGCAGGGGAAGTCCCATGGATGAGGTCCTGATCGGCTCCGTGCTGGCGTCGACGCTGCGCGTCACCACGCCGCTGCTGTTCGCCGCGCTCGCCGGCCTGCTGTCGGAGCGCTCCGGCGTCGTCGACATCGGCCTGGAAGGCAAGATGCTGTCCGCCGCGTTCGCGGCGGCGGCGGTGGCCAGCGTGTCGCACTCGACGACGCTGGGCCTGCTGGCCGCGATCGGCGTGGCCATCGCGATGTCGATGATCCACGGCTTCGCGACGGTGACGCACCGCGGCGACCAGGTCGTCTCCGGCGTCGCGCTGAACATGGTGGCCGCCGGCCTGACGGTGGTGCTGGGCATCGCCTGGTTCGCGCAGGGCGGCCAGACGCCGCCGATCGGCGCCGGGCAGCGCATCACCGGCCTGCTGCCGCAGTGGGCCGAGCCCACGCCCGGCAGCTGGGTCGCCTCCGTCATCGGCCACGGCCTGCTGAGCCACAACGCGCTGGTCTACCTGGCCTTCGTGCTGGTGATCGTCGTGTGGTTCTTCCTGGAGCGCACGCGCCCCGGACTGCGCCTGCGCGCGGTCGGCGAGAACCCGGCGATGGTCGACGCCGCCGGCGTGTCCGTGCCGCGGCTGCGCTACACCGCGCTGGCGCTCAACGGCATCCTGTGCGGCCTGGGCGGCGCCTACCTGACGCTGGCGCAGAACGCCTCCTTCTCCCCCAACATGACCGCGGGCCGCGGCTACATCGCGCTGGCCGCGATGATCTTCGGCAAGTGGAAGCCGGTGCCGACGCTGTGCGCCTGCCTGCTGTTCGGTTTCCTGGACGCCGTCGCGATCCGCCTGCAGGGCGTGTCGCTGCCGGGCATCGGCGAGGTGCCGGTGCAGCTCATCCAGGCGCTGCCCTACATCCTGACGGTGGTGCTGCTGGCCGGCTTCATCGGCCAGGCGATCGCGCCCAAGGCGCTCAGCAAGCCCTACGTGAAGGAGCGTTGATCATGGCAACGTCCCAGGACCTGATCGCGGCGATCCCGCTGCCCGCGGACGTCATCGAGCGCCTGCTGAAGGCCGCGCTCGACGCCCGCCAGCATTCGCACGCGCCGTATTCGAAGTACTTCGTCGGCGCCGCGGTGCTGGACGAGCACGGCCGCATCCACGCCGGCTGCAACATCGAGAACGCCGCCTACCCGCAAGGCTGGTGCGCGGAGACCAACGCGCTCGGCCACATGATCATGGGCGGCGGGCGCGTGGCGCGCGCGGTGATGGTCACCGGCGCGGGCTCGGAAATCATCACCCCCTGCGGCGGCTGCCGCCAGAAGCTGCGCGAATTCGCGCGGCCCGAAGAACTCATCGTGATCGCGGGCGACGCCACCGGCGTGCGCGCGCACTGGACCCTGGAGCAGCTGCTGCCCGCCAGCTTCGGTCCGGATCACCTGAAACCCTAACCGTCGACATCACATCGACATCGACGCGGTCCTGAGCGGCCGCGACAGGAG
Organism: Roseateles sp. GW821-FHT09G09; assembly: GCF_059415965.1. NCBI lineage: Bacteria > Pseudomonadati > Pseudomonadota > Betaproteobacteria > Burkholderiales > Sphaerotilaceae > Roseateles > Roseateles sp. GW821-FHT09G09. The sequence goes on from NZ_JBWKOG010000013.1 coordinate 85,543, forward strand.
AACGAACATGTCCCTTCCTCTGCAAGGCGCCGAGCTCGACGCCGCCATCACCGCCAGCATCGCCACGCTGAAGTCGACCTTCGGCGAGCAAGGTCCTGAAGTCGCCGTCGTGCTGGGCTCGGGCTGGTCCGGCGCCGTCGACCAGCTGCAGGACGTGCAGCACCTGCCGTACGCGCAGCTGCCCGCCTTCCCGCAACCGAAGGTCGAGGGCCACGTGGCCGAGATCGCCGTGGGCCGTGTCGGCCAGCAACGCGTGGCGATGCTGCGCGGCCGCGCCCACACCTACGAGAGCGGCGACTGCACCGGCATGGCCGGCGCGATCCGCAGCCTGAAGGCCTGGGGCGTGAAGGTGCTGGTGCTGACGAATGCGTCGGGCAGCCTGCGCTCTCACCAGCCGCCGGGCAGCCTGATGCTGATCTCGGACCACATCAACGCGCCGCAGCGTTCGCCGCTGACGGGCCTGCCGGGCAGCGACCGCTTCTGCGACATGAGCGTGGCCTACGACGCCGAGCTGCGCCAGCAGGGCTTCAAGGTCGCCCGCGAGCACAACATGGTGTTGACCGAGGGCGTGTACGTGTGGGCCGTCGGTCCGCACTTCGAGACGCCGGCCGAGATCCGCATGTTCGCCGCCTGGGGCGCCGACGCGGTCGGCATGAGCACCGTGCCGGAGACCATCCTGGCACGTCACGCGGGCCTGCGAGTCGCCGGCCTGGCGCTGATCACGAACATGGCCGCGGGCATGTCGGACGAAGCCCTGACGCACGCGCTGACGCTGCAGCAGGCCAAGGTCTCGGGCGATCGCGCGGCCGCCTACCTGGGCCAGTACTTGGCCTCGCTGGCGACGCTGGAATCGCTGAAGGCCTGAGGCCGGAGAGCGAAGATCGGGACGTCCCGCGTCCCGATGGCCCCGATCGGAACGGGGCACTGCGGTCGTGCGCGACCTTCGGGGTGGAGCAGTAGGGAGTAGTCGATGAAGTCGGAGATGAGTCTCGAACAAGCGGCGCGCCTGGCGCTGCAATGCCTGGACCTGACGAGCCTGAACGACGGCGACACCGCCGTCGACATCGAGGCCTTGTGCCAACGTGCGATCGGTGCGCCGGCGCGTGGCCACGTGGCTGCCGTGTGCGTGTGGCCGAAGTTCGTCGCGCAGGCGCGCGCCGCGCTGCCCAGGGACATCCGCGTCGCCGCGGTCGCCAACTTCCCCGACGGCAGCCTGGATCTGCCGCGCGTGCTGGCGGAGATCGCCGCGATCGCGCAGGCCGGCGCGCAGGAAGTGGACGTCGTGCTGCCGTACCGCGCGCTGATGGCGGGGCAGTCGACCGAGGTCGGTGAATTCCTGTCCGAAGTCCGGCATGCGACGCGGCCGCTGACCTTGAAAGTCATCATCGAGTCGGGCGAGCTCGGCTCCACCGCGCGCATCGCCGAGGCCACGCGCCAGGCGCTGATGGCGGGGGCGGATTTCGTCAAGACAAGCACCGGCAAGAGCAAGGTGTCGGCGACGCCCGAAGCGGCCGCGACGATGCTGCGCGAGATCGCCGGCAGCGGTCTGGGCAACGCGGGCTTCAAGGCCTCGGGGGGAATCCGTTCGGTGGTCGATGCGCGCGTTTATCTGCAGCTCGCGACCGACGCGCTCGGCGCCGCGGCGCTGACGCCGCAACGCCTGCGCTTCGGCGCGAGCGGGCTGCTGAGTGACATCGAGGCGGTGCTGGCCGGACAGGACAGCGCGACCGTCAGCGCTGCGTATTGAACGACGCGGCGTTCGACGCCGCGTGTTGAAAAGAACAACGACAACACATCGAAGGGACGCGGCGATCATGCTGGCGCAGGAAATCATTCGGACCAAGCGCGAGGGGCGCGCCTTGGACGCCACCCAGATCCAGCACTTCGTGCGCGGACTGGTGGACGGCAGCTGGAGCGAGGGCCAAGTGGCGGCGCTCGGGATGGCGGTGTTCCTGCGGGGCATGGGGCGCGACGAGGCCGTCGCGCTGACGCGCGCGATGATGACCAGCGGCCGCGTGCTGAGCTGGCCGGACATGCCGGGGCCGGTGCTGGACAAGCATTCGAGCGGCGGCGTCGGCGACAAGCTGAGCCTGATGATCGCGCCGATGGTGGCGGCCTGCGGCGGCTACGTGCCGATGATCGCGGGACGCGGGCTCGGGCACACCGGCGGGACCGTCGACAAGCTCGAGGCCATCCCCGGCTACACGACGACGCCGGCGCCGGCCGACTTCGACCGCATCGTGCGGACGCTGGGTTGCGCCATCATCGGCCAGACCAGCGATCTGGCGCCTGCGGACAAGCGCTTCTACGCGGTGCGCGACATCACCGCCACCGTCGAGAGCGTGCCGCTGATCACCGCGAGCATCCTCTCCAAGAAGCTCGCGGCCGGGTTGCAAGGCCTGGCGATGGACATCAAGTGCGGCAACGGGGCGTTCGCGGCGACGCCGGCATTCGGACGCGAGCTGGCGCAGAGCATCGTCGACGTGGCCGGCGGCGCGGGCCTGCGCACGCGGGCCTTGATCACCGACATGAACCAGGTGCTGGGGCAGGAAGTCGGCAATGCGCTGGAAGTGCGCGGCGCCATCGACTATCTGACCGGACGCCGGCCGCGCGAGGCCCGCACGCATGAGCTCACGCTGGCGCTGTGCGCCGAGATGCTGGTGCTGGGCGGACTCGCGCCCGACACGGCGTCCGCGCGCGTGAAGCTGCAGGCGGCGCTGGACAGCGGCGCGGCGGCGGAACGCTTCGCGAAAATGGTCGCGGCGCTCGGCGGGCCGGCGGATCTGCTCGAGAAGCCGGAGGCCCATCTCGCGGCAGCCCCGGTCGTCCGTCCGATCCCGGCGCCGCGCGCGGGGCGCATCGTCGGCATGAACACGCGCGACCTCGGGCTCGTCATCGTCGAGCTCGGCGGCGGCCGCCGCCTGCCCGGCGATGCGCTCGACATGCGCGTCGGGCTGGACCGGTTCTCGCAACTCGGCGACGTCGTCGAAGCGGGTGATCCGATCGCCTTCGTGCACGCCGCCGATGAAGCTTCGGCCGACCGCGCCATCGCGCAGGTGCTTGCCGCGGTCACCATCGGCGATGCGCCCTCCTGGGCGGCAACGCCGCTCGTCATGGCGGAACTCGGCTGAGACCGAGCAGGTCTGCGGGACCCGGTGCCGGCCGCCCTCATACGCTGCACATGTTCCGCAAATCGCTCGGCCGGCACCGGGTCCCTCCGACCGCACGAGCGAGGAGATCGGGCCTTGGGGGTCGGTAGAATTCCGGGCCTCGATCCCTGGTCCACGACATGTCCGATTCCATCGATTCCATCGACCCCAACGACGATTCCATCGACAGCGACGACGCGAGCGAATCGCCAGCGGGCGAAGGCGTCAACCATCCGAAAGCCCGTATCCGCAGCTTCGTCGTTCGCGCAGGACGCATGGGCACCGGACAGATCAAGGCCCTCGCAGAACTCGGCCCGAAATTCGTGCTGCCGTTCAAGCCCGAGGCGATGGACTACGAAGCGACCTTCGGGCGCCAGGCGCCCGTCGTCTTCGAGATCGGCTTCGGCATGGGGGGGCCGACCGCCCAGATCGCCCAGACCCTGCCCGGCGTCGACTTCATCGGCTGCGAGGTCCACGAACCCGGCGTCGGCGCGCTGCTCAAGCTGATCGGCGAGCAGGACATCCCCAACATCCGCATCCTCCAGCACGACGCCGTCGAAGTGCTGGACAGCATGATCCCCAAGGGCTCGCTGGCCGGCGTGCACATCTACTTCCCGGATCCCTGGCACAAGAAGCGCCACAACAAGCGCCGGCTGGTGCAGCCGCCGTTCGTGGCCAAGCTGGTGCAACACCTGGCGCCGGGCGGCTATCTGCACCTGGCCACCGACTGGGAACCCTATGCCCAGCAGATGCTGGAAGTACTGGCCGCCGATCCGGACCTGGAGAACACGTCCACGCGCGCGGACGGCTACGCCGACAAGCCGGACTACCGGCCGCTCACCAAGTTCGAGCACCGCGGCCTGAAGCTGGGCCACGGGGTCTGGGACCTGGTCTTCAAACGCAAGGCCTGACCCGGCGCGACGCCTGCGGCCGAACCGCCGACGGCGCGGGCACTCCCGCGTGACGAAGGTCAGGCGCGGGGGACCTGCAAGGGCATTCAGGGCACGCCAAAAGGGTCGCGCTGGTAGAGTTCTTCCCCATGTCCGAATCCAACTCCCTTGCCGGCCGGCACATCCTCCTGGGCCTGTCCGGCGGCATCGCCTGCTACAAGATCGCCGAGCTGACGCGGCTGTTCGTGAAGGCCGGCGCCACGGTGCAGGTCATCATGACGGAGGCCGCCGAGTCCTTCATCACGCCGGTGACCATGCAGGCGCTGTCCAACCGTCCGGTCTTCACCAGCCAGTGGGATGCGCGCCCCGACAACAACATGGCGCACATCAACCTGACGCGCGAGGCCGACGTCATGGTGATCGCGCCCGCCAGCGCGGACTTCATCGCCAAGCTGGCGCAAGGCCGCGCGGACGACCTGCTGTCGCTGACCGCGCTGGCCCGTCGGGCGCACGAGTGCGCGCTGCTGCTGGCCCCGGCGATGAACCGCGAGATGTGGGCGCATCCGGCCACGCAACGCAACCTGGCGCAGGTGCGGGCGGACGGCGCGCAGGTGCTGGGCGTCGGTTCCGGCGAGCAGGCCTGCGGCGAGGTCGGCGACGGCCGCATGCTGGAGCCAATGCAACTGCTGGAGCACGTGGTCTCGCACTTCCAGCCCAAGGTGCTGGCCGGTCGCAAGCTGCTGATCACGGCCGGGCCGACCTACGAGGCCATCGATCCGGTGCGCGGCATCACCAACCGCTCGAGCGGCAAGATGGGATTCGCCGTCGCCCGCGCGGCGGCGGAGGCCGGCGCCGAGGTGACGCTGGTCGCAGGCCCGGTCCATCTGCCGACGCCGCTCGGCGTGACCCGCATCGACGTGCAGAGCGCCCGCGAGATGCTGGACGCCGTGCTGCCGCGCGCGGCGACGCACCAGGTGTTCGTCGCGACGGCGGCGGTGGCGGATTGGCGGCCTGCGCAGACGGCCGAACACAAGATCAAGAAGAACGCCAAGGCCGGCGAGGCGGTCGCGCCCACGCTGGATCTGGCGGAAAACCCCGACATCCTGGCGACGGTCGCCGCGCTGCCGCATCCGCCGCTGTGCGTGGGCTTCGCGGCGGAGAGCCAGGACCTGATCAAGCATGCGCGCGAGAAGCGCCAGCGCAAGAACGTGCCGCTGATCGTGGCCAACATCGGCCCGGCGGCCTTCGGTCAGGAAGACAACGCGCTGACCTTGGTCGACGCCCGCGGCGAACGCGAGCTCTCGCGCGCCGACAAGCTGACGCTGGCCCGCGAGCTGGTGCGCGAGATCGCGCAGCGGCTCACCACCTACGGCGCCTGAGCCGGGGACGACCGTCGGTCTTCCTGCTTCAAACGCCTCGATTTCCTTTTCGACTGACTCCATGACCACCATCGATCTGAAGGTGCTTGACCGCCGCATGGCCGAGCATCTTCCCGCTTACGCGACGACCGGCAGCGCCGGCCTGGACCTGCGCGCCTGCCTGGACGCGGCGATCACGCTGGCGCCCGGCGACACCGTGCTGGTGCCCACGGGCCTGGCGATCCACATCGGCGACGCGGGCCTGGCCGCGATGATCCTGCCGCGCTCGGGCCTGGGCCACAAGCACGGCGTGGTGCTGGGCAACCTGGTCGGCCTGATCGACTCGGACTACCAGGGCCAGTTGATGGTCAGCGTGTGGAACCGTGGCAAGGACGTGTTCACGATCCAGCCGATGGAACGCATCGCGCAGATGGTGATCGTGCCCGTGGTGCAGCCGACCTTCCGCGTCGTCGATGACTTCGATGCGTCCTCGCGCGGAGAGGGCGGATTCGGATCGACCGGCAAGGCCTGACCCCACACCCCCCAACCGCTCGCCGCTCAGTCCATCACCCGACCTGTGCGGTCTGAGGGGTCAATCGCAGTCCGGAGTCAGCGAGTGAGTGTGGGGCCGGAATGGGGCTTGGGGTTCCCGGAGGGAGGCCCCATGCCCCGTGGAGAGCCCGCGCTTGGCCGACCGACGTGAACGGGGTCAGTCCCCGTGCCCGTGTCCTTCTTCAACGCCCGCCGCTGCCGCATCCACCGGCGCGCTGGCATTGGCGCCGTCGAAGAAGAACGGCTTGCGCGCTTTCTTCGCCGGCCACACCTCGTTCATCGACGGGATGGCGAAGACGCGGCCGCCTTGCATGACCTGGCTGATGCGGTCGCTCTGGCGGATGTCTTTCAGCACGTCGCCGTCGACGATCACCAGGTCCGCGAGCTTGCCCGGTTCCAGTGAGCCGATGTCCTTGTCCAGGCCGAGGTAGCGCGCCGGGTTGAGCGTCGCGGTGCGGATGGCCTCCAGCGAGGTCATGCCGCCCAGGCCCATCATCCACAGCTCCCAATGCGCGCCCAGGCCCTCACGCTGGCCGTGCGCGCCGATGTTCACCGGCACGCCCGCGCGCTGCAGCTCGGTCGCGGTCCTGGCGACCTGGATGACGTTGAAGTCTTCTTCCGGCGCCGTCTCTCGGCGCACGCTGCGCGGCTCCAGCACGGCCTTGGGCACGAACTTGCTGAGGATCGGATGGCGCCACACGTCCGTGCGCGCGTACCAGTAGTGCTCGCCGTCCAGCCCGCCGTAGGCGACGTTCAGCGTCGGCGTGTAGCCGACCTGCGTCTGCGGCCACAGCTGCTTCACGTCGTCGTAGACCTTGGCCACGGGCAGTGCGTGCTCCACGCCGGTGTGACCGTCGACCACCATCGACATGTTGAGCTGGAACAGCGAGCCGCCTTCCGGCACGACCATCATGCCGGTCTCGCGCGCCGCTTCGAGCACCTGCTGGCGCTGGTCGCGCCGCGGCTGGTTGTAGCTCTTCACGCTGATCGCGCCCGCCGACTTCAGCCGCTTCAGATGCGTCTGCGCGTCGTCGAGGCTGTTGATGACCGCGGAGAAATCGGCCTTCGCGCCGTACAGCACCGTGCCGGTCGAGAAGATCCGCGGCCCGACCACGCGCCCCGTGCGCTGCATCTCCGACTGCGTGTAGATGTCGCTGGTGCGGTTGGACGGGTCGTGCAGCGTCGTCAGGCCGAAGGCCAGCGACGCGTAGTTGATCCAGCTCTGCTGCGGGACGATCTCGCTCTCGGCCATCGTGCCGTGCCAGTGGGCGTCGATCAGGCCCGGGATCACCGTCTTGCCGGCCGCCTGGATCGTCTCCGTGCCCGCCGGGATCGTCACCGACGCACGCGGCCCGATCGCCGCGATGCGGTCGCCGTCGACCAGGATCGCGCCGTCCTCGATGACTTCGTCGGGCTTGCTCGCGCTCATCGTGACGATGCGCGCGCCGACGATCGCGATGCGGCCCTTGGGCTTGTCGGCGGTCAGCGTCAGCTTGATGGGCACGCCGCGCTCCGCCGGCTTGAAGCCCGGCTGCAGCGCCTGCGCCAGCGGCACGGTGAATAGCTCGTTGCCCAGCGCGTAATGCAGCGCATACGGCTGCGACTTGCCGTCGCCCGACCATTGCAGGTCATCGCCCGCGTTGACGTCGAGCTTCTTCACCGGCATGGCTTCGGCCTTCGGGCCGACGGTCTGCAGCTTGCCCGCCGGCGCGAGTGGCGTGACGTAGGTGTGGAAGCGTTCGGTGAAGCCGAGCCACTGGCCGTCCGGCGACACGGTGAAGCGGGTTGCGAACTCGCTCTTGGCGACGGCGAACTCGCTGCGCTCGACCAGGTTCAGGCGGATGAGCTGGTGATTCGAATCGACCTCGCCGGTCGTCTGCTTGCGCGTGACGTAGAGCGTGTCGTTGTCGGCGCCGAACTGTGGCGCCTCGCCGTCCTTGGTGACGCGGCGCGGCTGGCCCTTGCCGTCGGCGGCGGCGACGTAGACGCCGGGCTCCAGGCTGTTCCAGGGCGAGGTCAGGAAACCGCCCTTGGCCTTCTGGTACGCGATGGTCCTGCCGTCCGGCGAGAACGCCGGCGACAGGTACTTGCCCGGCTCCGGCGTGACGACGGTGTCGCGACCGCCGGCCAGATCGAGCACGCGCACGCGGCCCTGGTCCGCGTCGGACCAGCTCAGGTAGACGATCTGCTTCCCGTCGCGCGAGAACGCCGGGAAGTACTCGAAGCGTTCCGTCTGCGAGGTCAGGCGGCGGGCTTCGCCGACCGGCTGGCCGTCGCGCAGCTCGCTCGTGTACAGGTAGCCGGCGGAGGAGAACACCACGCGCCTGCCGTCCGGCGACACCTTGACCCAGCGCAGCATCTTCGAGTCGAAGCTGGCGGGCGCGACCTCATGCGCGAAGCGCAGCGCGGGCGTGATCTGGCGCTCGTCCTTCACATGGAAGGGGATCTCCGCGGCGCTGGACTTGAATGGATCAATGCGCCACAGCTTGCCTTGCGCCCACGCGACAACCTGCTTGGAATCGGGCATCCAAGCGATGCCGGGGTACACGCCGTGCACGGACCAGGACTCCTGCAGGTCGCGTTCCATGCCGGTCCAGGCGGGGAACTCGCGACCGGTCTTCAGGTCCTTGAGGAAGAGCGTGGTGCGGCTGCCCGTGGCGTCGCGCAGGCGACGGATGAAGGCCAGGTACTTGCCGTCGGGGGAAGGCGTCGGGCGGATCGCGCCGCCGGGGCCAGTGACGAAGGCTTCGCTGGTGCCGTCGGTGAGGTCCTGGCGGTAGATGCGGAAGATCTCGCCGGTGCTGTCCTTGTTGTATTCGAACTGGCGGCCCGGGGTGCTGTCCTGCGAGTAGTAAAGGAACTTGCCGTCGGGCGAGAGCGCGGGCTCGCCGAGGTCTTTCTGCCAGTTCGGCTTCTCGTTGAGCTGCTGGCCCTTGCCGCCGTCGACGTGATAGAGCCAGATCTCGCCGCTGCCCAGCGAGCGGGTGCCGGTGAAGTGCTTGCGGGCGGCGATGTACTTGCCGCCCGGATGCCAGACGGGGTTGTTGAGCAGGCGGAAGTCTTCGGTCGAGATCGCGCGGGCGTTGGAGCCGTCGGCGTTCATGACCCAGATGTTGTCCCCGCCGCCGGCGTCGGAGACGAAGGCGATCTGTTTGCCGTCGGGCGAGAAGCGCGGCTGCATCTCCCAGGCGATCGAATGCGTCAGCGCCTTGGCTTCGCCGCCGCCGACGGGCATCACGTAGAGGTCGCCGAGCAGGTCGAAGACAATCTGCTTGCCGTCGGGGCTGACGTCGACCGACATCCAGGTGCCGGTGCGCACGTCGATGGTGGCGATCTTCTTGTCGCCGGGGGGCTGGTTGACGTTCCACTTCGCGGCGGGGGCCGACGCGGCAGCGGCGGGCGAGGGCGCTGAGACAGGCGCGTCAGCCGCGAATGCGGCGGCTTGCAACGCGAGTCCGAAAGCGAGCACGCCCGCGCGTGCGGGCGTGACGGAGAAAGCGGTCAGGACGGTGGTCGGCGAGGCCTGCTTCGTGAGCATCTTGTTCGTCATGGGGCACCCTGGGATGAAGAGTGCCGGCAGCATAGAGGCGGCCTACGCGCAAACCCGACCGGGTTTGCGAGGACATGACGAATGGCCGTGCGGTCAATGGATCGGAGTTGCCGCAAGTGTCCGGGCGGTGCCCGTCGAAGTCGTTGAAACTGACTTGATTGAGTTGGCGCCTATTTGCGGTAATCCGATGAAGTGCCCAGTTTGTTCGCTCAACTGATTATCTTTTGTTGCTCCGCCGGCTTTTGACTGTCAGTCGATAACATTAATTTTCTAAGTTCTGGCCCGAATAGATTGTGTGTCGAGTGTGGGTATATTGCTCTCCATTGCAATTGACACGGATATTCAATTGAAGGAAAGTGATTTCTCGTTACAGAAAATCGCCTCGGAAAGACTTCAGCCAGAAGTTTTCTCCGATTTGGGAAGGTTTATTGCCGGGGCTCGGAGTGGCGGGTTGGCAGTCTCAGCCGCAGCGTTCATGGCCGTGGCCAATAGAGCGCGCGGATTGAAGACTCTGCCCTCCTACTCAATCGATGATTGGGGTCTGCTGCGGCGTGAATCATTTGATTGGCTTGAGGCGGCGGCGGGACACGGCGATCTTTACGCGATGTGGCTTTACGGCGGTCAAGCCGAGACGCTGCTGTCCGCGCGAGAGGGCCTTTCGGTGGAGCAGCGTGCCTCGGTTGAGAGAAAGGCGAGAGGATATTTGTTCTCGCTCGTTTCAAATGGCATTCTGGAAGCATTTTCCCGAACCGCTGGGTATTATCTGGACGGCACGCTCGGAAAGAAGGATCCAGTCATGGCGCTTGTCGTCTTGGGGCGCTACGCGGAAATCGCAGGGAATGATGTAGACACCGCTGCACTTCAAGCTCGCGCTGTTCAGGTGGCGACTTCAACGGAGATTGCCGAAGCCAAAAGGCTTCTGGCGGTGATGAAAGCAAATCCATTGGCGAGCGAAATCGGAGCCCGCATTTGATTGTTCGAGTTTCGCTGCGCGACTTCGTCAGCCGCCGAATAGGTCAGAGGGTGTCTGACTGATTCAACACGGCCATCAGTTCATCTCGTCCGACGATATCCAACGGAGCCCCGGCCTTGCCTGCGTGACGGCGTTGAGCAAGGCCGTCGCGATGCTGCTCGCGGGATTGATGCGGAAGCGCTTCGGCAGCACCGGCGTCAGGACGCGGATCAGCGCCATCGCCGCATGTTCGGCGCGCCTGGTTTCATTTCGCTCGCCGCCGATCAGGCTGGGCCGGCAGATCGTCAGTGATCGGAACCCGATGGCCTGGATGTCGCGTTCGATCTCGCCCTTGGTCCGCGTGTAGAAGAACCTGGAATCCGCGGAAGCGCCCACGGCGCTCACGATCGCGAAGGTCTGTGCGCCCGCGGCGTGCGCCGCCTTCCCGAGTGCGACGGGGAGCTCGTGATCGACGTGCCGGAACGCCTCTTTCGATCCGGCCTTGGCCTGAGTCGTCCCAAGCGCGCAGATCACCGCCTGTGGCCCATAAGACGCCAGCATCGGAACGAAGTCATCGAGTCGCGGGCAGACAGGATTCACCAGCTTGTCGGCCGGCGGCAACGGCTTGCGAGTCGGCGCGATCACTTCGGAAATCGCCTCGCTGGCCAAAGCGAGCTGCAGTGCTTGGCTTCCCACCAGGCCCGAGGATCCGAGCAGCAGCAGTTTCACCGTCGAGTCTCCTCGAGCCTGTCGAAGTCATGGCCGGATGTCAGCAGGGCGTCCAGTTCGGACCACAACAGATCGCAGAGCCCCGGCCGATAGGCGGCCTGCCGGAACGTCGGATGCTCGCCGCGGTACACCTCCAGCATGCGCGCGTTGCCGTCCTTCACGGAGGCTCTGACGTTGGCCAGCCGATCGGCCGCCTTCACGATCAACGCGAGTTCCAGAGGCCCGGTGACCTGGGCCAGCTTCGCATAGGTCGCCGCCTTGCGTTCCTTGCGGTTGGCGCCGGGCTGGTCGGTGAGCAGCGCCACGCAGGCCGCGATGTGCGGTCCGAATCGATCGGCCACGTCCGTCAGGGTCACTGCCGTGTCTTCCACGGTGTCGTGCAGGTACGCGGCCACGACGGCGGCCTCGCCGAAAGGCCCGGCGATCGCGGCCACCGCGTCCAGGTGGTGCACGTAGGGGTGCTCTCCGTACATCTGTCCGCCGTGCGCGGCAACGGCGAAGGCGCGGGCTTGATCTTGGAGGGCGGTGCTCATTGCCACCAGTATGCGCGATGGCTTCGATCAGTGATGCCACCTCTAAGATCGCGCGATTCGAAGAAGGGGCGATGACGCCCGACATGTCATGGCTCGCGACTCAACCTGAAGATTGCCATGCCGCTTTACACCTACCTCGTCAGCTATCGGAACGACTCCCACGTGGCTCAGGGCAGCCACAGCAACTTCACCGGTTTCGCAATGACGTGGGCTGGATCCATCCCGTCGTCTGCCATGCGGTCACTTTCGCCCGCCTTGAGGAAAGAGCTGGTGAAGCGTGCCTATGACGGGGCGTTTGAACCCGTTTCCGGCGTGACGCACGTCTGGACGAAGAGCATGGAGCTCGGGGGGGCCCGTCTGACCGTCCATGTCGTCCAGACGGAGCGTTGACGTCTGTCGACAACCCGATGCGGCGTTGGAACTCCTGGCCTCCATCGGAACGGCATCGATCGCGGCCGAGGCAGCCCTCCAACAGCTCCGATGACTGCATCGACCGGGCGTACGTGTTCCTCGAGCCGAAATGAGCGACTCATAATCCCGCATGAAACTCATCGTCGCAATTCACTTCGATGGCGCGGAGGCGACTGCCGCCGCTGTGGCGTTCGACGCCTGGGACGCCTCGGAAGCGACCAAGACCTATGTCTCGCGCATCGCCCACGTCGAGAAGGCCGTGCGCGGCGAGCTCGACCTGCGGGAACTGCCCTGCGTGATGCAGCTGCTGCGCGAGCACAGGCTGGAGCCTGAGCTCATCCTGATCGACGGCTTCGTCCACCTGGATGCCGACGATACGCCGGGCCTCGGCCAACACCTGTATCACGCGCTGGGCGGCGGCATCCCCGTCGTCGGTGTGTCGAAGAAGGGCCTGCCGGGCCTGCCGTCGCAATTCGAGGTCATGCGGGAAGAGGAAACCCCGCCGCTGTTCGTGACCTGCGCCGGCATCGACATCGGCGCAGCCAAGGTGCGGCTGCGTTCCATGCACGGCCGCAAGCGCGTGCCCACGCTGATGAAGCTCGCCGCCCGACTTGCGAAGAACGCTGAGTGAGACCTGAAGACGATTGCCGTCTCAATCCCGGCAATAGCCTTCCCCCGGATGAACCGTCAGGCACTTCGTCTTGCCCGCGAGCCACTTCATCCCTGTGGCGTCGCCGTCCGTGGCCTTGATCGATTCCTTCCTGCCGTCCCGCTCGAAATGCACGGCGCCGTCCTGCCCGATCCCTTTGAACGTCCGTTCGGCATCCAGGTCCTTGATGCGGACGTCATAGCTGCCACCGCCGGTGGCGTCCAGCTGCAGGTAAGTGCCTTCCGGCCCGTTCCAGCGGCCGAGCCAGGCTTGTCCGGGGTCAGTCGTTGACGCCGGGGCGGTCGACGTCGCTTGTGTCGACGACGCGGGCGGCGGGGCTGCCGGTGTGGTCGAGGTGCCCGCGCCGTCGCAGGCGGCCAGGACGACGGACAGCAGGGGGATCGAGACTGCGGCCAACTTCATGGAGATCCTTTCAGCTTTGCGCGAAGACGCGTCTGTCATGCGAGCAAGCGAGGTGCCCAGGCGGACGTCGATGCCGGCCCCCTATCATTGGCGCAACTGGAGACCCGTCTTGCCCCATTTCATCCTTCATCACAGCGCCAACCTCGCCGAGCTCGACGTGAGCCGCTGTCTCTCCGCCGTGAACGCCGCGCTAGCCGAGTCGGGCCACTTCGATGAAATCGACATCAAGAGCCGCGCGTTCAAGGCGGAAGAATTCCTGGTCGGCGTGCAAGCAGGCGGCCGCGCCTTCGTCGCCGGCACGCTCTCCGTGCTGACGGGGCGCAGCGACGACACGCGGCGCGAGATGGGCGCGATCGCGCTCAAGGCGCTCGCGTCCTGCGTCCCCGCCACACCGGAACTCCACGTTCAGGTGTCGGTCGAGGTCGTCGAGATCCAGCGCGAGACCTACGCCAAGACCATCATCGGTGGGTGATCCGCGGCCATGCTGAAAATTTCTCCCGTGAAGATCGTCGCCGCAATCGCCGCCGTCACCCTCGCCATCGCCGGACTGTTCTTCGCCTCCGAAGCGCGCCAGGGCGTGGTCAACATGTTCTCCGTCATCCGCCTGAGCTCGCCGGCGAAGCATCCGCAAGCGGCCCGTCCGGCGGACGTCGGAGCCATCGCCTCCGGCGTGCGCGTCATCCCCATCGGCGTGTCTCCCCAGCCGAGCCCGACCGCGGCCTCGGCCAACGCAGGGCGGTCGGACGGTCGTTGATGCAAGCGCCCCGTCGCTTCGACGACGCCCTGATGACTCCTCCCGGCGTGCCCGACGCAGCCGGCGCGCCCGATGCGTCCGACGCGCCCATCGCGGTCGATGCCGCCTTGCTGGCGGTGCTTCGAGCTTGGTGCGAGGGCGGTGCCTTCCCGCGGATGACCGAGCGGTTGCGCGTGGCCAGCATCGCGCCGCACGCCGGTCTGAATGGGGCCGCCCGCGAGCTGGACGGCAGCCATGAGTTGGCGCGGCTGGGCCGCTGGCGAGGCCTCGGGTGGCGCCTGCAGCTCCTGTGGCGCGAGTCCTTGGCCGCGCGCGACGCTCGGGCCCAAGATCCCTGGGATTGCGGTTGGTGGCGCGAGGGGCCGTTGGGTCCCGCCGAGGCGTTCCGCCCGCGCCGGGCCACGCTGTTGATGCTGCGCGAAGCGGACCCTGCCGTCGCCCACGCGCTGCTGTCCACGCTGCGCGCGAACAGCCCGAGCTATGCCAGACCGGTGCGCGTGCTGGTGGTGTCCGCCAAGGTCATCGCTGACATCGAGCGGCTGTAGTCGATCAACGACGAGACGCTCCGCCATGAAAAACGGGCGCCCGTCGGGGCGCCCGTTTGAACGAATCAGCGGGAGGCTTACTTGGCCCGCGCCGTCATGATCGCGTCCGCCACGTTCTTCGGCGCTTCGCTGTAGTGCTTGAACTCCATCGTGTAGGTCGCGCGGCCTTGCGTGGCCGAGCGCAGCGAGGTCGAGTACCCGAACATCTCCGACAGCGGCACTTCCGCCTTGATGATCTTGCCGCCGCCGACCATGTCGTCCATGCCCTGCACCATGCCGCGGCGGCTGGACAGGTCGCCCATCACCGTGCCGGCGTAGTCCTCCGGCGTCTCGACCTCCACGGCCATCATCGGCTCCAGGATCACGGGACTAGCGCGCCGGCAGGCTTCCTTGAAACCCAGCGACGCCGCCATCTTGAACGCGTTCTCGTTCGAATCCACGTCGTGGTACGAGCCGAAGGTCAGCGTGACCTTCACGTCCACCACCGGATACCCCGCCAGCACGCCGTTGGGCAGGCTGTCGATCACGCCTTTCTCGACCGCCGGGATGAACTCGCGCGGCACCACGCCGCCCTTGATCGCGTCGACGAACTCGAAGCCCTTGCCCGGCTCCTGCGGCGCCAGCGAGAACACCACGTGCCCGTACTGGCCCTTGCCGCCGGACTGGCGCACGAACTTGCCTTCCACGTCCGTCACCGCCTTGCGCACCGTCTCGCGATACGCCACCTGCGGCTTGCCGACGTTGGCCTCGACGCTGAACTCGCGCTTCATCCGGTCCACGATGATTTCCAGGTGGAGCTCGCCCATGCCGGAAATGATGGTCTGGCCCGACTCCTCGTCCGTGCGCACGCGGAAGGACGGGTCCTCGGCCGCGAGGCGTCCGAGGGCGATGCCCATCTTCTCCTGGTCCGCCTTGGTCTTGGGCTCCACCGCCTGCGAGATCACCGGCTCCGGGAAGATCATCCGCTCCAGCGTGATGATGGCCTCGGGGTCGCACAGGGTCTCGCCGGTCGTGACGTCCTTCAGGCCCACGCAGGCGGCGATGTCCCCGGCCAGGATCTCCTTGATCTCCTCGCGCTGGTTGGCGTGCATCTGCAGGATCCGGCCGATGCGCTCCTTCTTGCCGCGCGTCGGGTTGTAGACCGAGTCGCCCGATTTCAGGATGCCCGAATACACCCGCACGAAGGTCAGCTGACCCACATACGGATCGGTCATCAGCTTGAAGGCGAGGGCGCTGAACTTCTCGTTGTCGTCGGCCGCGCGGGTCGTGTCCTGCTCGTCGTCGTCCGTGCCGTGCACCGGCGGGATGTCCACCGGCGAGGGCATGAAGTCGATCACCGCGTCCAGCATGCGCTGCACGCCCTTGTTCTTGAACGCCGTGCCGCACAGCATCGGCTGGATCTCGCCCGCGATCGTGCGCTTGCGGATCGCGCGCCGGATCTCGTCCTCGGTCAGCTCGCCGGTCTCGAGGTACTTGTTCATCAGCTCCTCGTCGGCCTCGGCCGCCGCCTCGACCATCTTCTCGCGCCACTCGTCGGCCTGCGCCTTCAGCTCGGGCGGGATCTCCTGGTAATCGAAGGTCATGCCCTGCGTGGCGTCGTGCCACAGGATGGCCTTCATCTTCAGCAGGTCGATCACGCCCTTGAAGTGCTCCTCGGCGCCGATCGGCAGCACCACCGGCACCGGGTTGGCCTTGAGCCGGTCCACCATCATCTGGCGCACGCGGTAGAAGTCCGCGCCGACGCGGTCCATCTTGTTCACGAAGGCAAGACGCGGCACCTTGTACTTGTTGGCCTGACGCCAGACCGTCTCCGACTGCGGCTGCACGCCGCCGACGGAGTCGTACACCATCACCGCGCCGTCGAGCACCCGCATCGAGCGCTCCACCTCGATGGTGAAGTCCACGTGCCCGGGGGTGTCGATGATGTTGATGCGGTGCTCCGGGTACGAGCGGTCCATGCCCTTCCAGAAGCAGGTCGTCGCCGCGGAGGTGATCGTGATGCCGCGCTCCTGCTCCTGCGCCATCCAGTCCATCGTCGCCGCGCCGTCATGCACTTCGCCGATCTTGTGATTGACCCCGGTGTAGAACAGGATGCGCTCCGTCGTCGTCGTCTTGCCGGCGTCGATGTGCGCCGAGATGCCGATGTTGCGGTAGAGCTCGATGGGGGTCTTGCGGGACATGGTGGTCTCCAGTGTCAATGAACGACCCGCGTGCGCCCGCTTCGTCGAAGGCGCACGCCGGATCCGAGAACCGACCAATGTAGCGACAAGCCATGACCCCTGCCATCCGCCGATCGGAAGAGCCCGGTGCCACAGGGGCGGGAGGCCGCCGCGCAACCCCCCACAAATGGGGGACACAAAAACGGGCGAATGGTGGAATTTGAGAGCGATTACGTTGCAGGACGTCGATACATTCCGTCACTCGAATAACGTTCCAGGGAGTTGGTGTGAAGTTTCGTGTTATCAGCCGCGTGTGGCCCTCTGTCATCGGGTCGTGCGCTCTGGCCATCGCTGCGACCGGCGCCGTGGCGGCCCCGGCGGTCGATGTCGGCATGACCTGCACCGTGCCGGACGGCTGGTGGTCGCTGGACCGCGAGCGTCCGGAGCAACCGGAACCGGTCAAGGTCCTGGCCCTGAGGCCCTTGACCACCGGCGCACCCGGCGCCTGGGTCCAGCCGCAGCGCGGCAAGCTGGCCGATCAGCAACTGCATGTGGCGCTGGATCGCCTGACCGACTGCCGCTGAGCCTGGCCCCGGGCCCCGGGCCCCGGGCCCCGGGCCCCGGGCCACACCCGCAGGCGCGGCGGAGGGGGTAAACCCGGGCCGGGCGACTGCGCTGGCTAGAATGGCGGGCTCACCGTCGCGGCGCGCGCGGCGCAAACCCCCTGGGACCCCATGGCCAGCACCACCTCCTCCAAGCATCTGATTCACTTCGAGGGGGGCAATGCCCTCTCGTCCTTCCGGGCCGCGGCGCTGCTGGCGCGACTGCAGGCCGTCAGCGACCGCATCGCCGCGGTGCATGCGCGCCATGTCCACTGGGTCTGGACCGACGCCGCCCTCGATGACGAAGGCCGGGGCAAGCTGGCCGCGCTGCTGGATTACGGCGACGCCTATGAAGGCCCGTCGGGCGCATCGGATGGCGCGCTGATCGTCGTCGCCCCGCGCCTGGGCACGCTGAGCCCCTGGGCCTCCAAGGCCACCGACATCGCCCACAACTGCGGCCTGCCGATCCACCGCGTCGAACGCGTCACCGAGTTCCGCCTGACGCTGAAGTCGGGTTTGCTGAGCAGCCTGACCGCCGGCCTGACCGGTGGCGCCAAAGCGCTGACCGAGGCCGAGGTCCTCGCCTGCGCCGACCTGCTGCATGACCGCATGACCGAGAGCGTGCTGCTGTCGCGCGAGGCCGGCGCGCACCTGTTCGACGAGAAGCAGGCCCAGCCGCTCGCGCACGTGGACGTGTCGGCCCGCGGCCGCGCCGCGCTGGAGGAAGCCAACGGCGCCTGGGGACTGGCGCTGTCGGACGACGAGATCGATTACCTGGTGGCCGCCTTCACCAAGCTGGGCCGCGACCCCAGCGACGTCGAGCTGATGATGTTCGCGCAGGCCAACAGCGAGCACTGCCGCCACAAGATCTTCAACGCCCAGTTCACCATCGACGGCCAGGCGCAGCCGCTGTCGCTGTTCGGCATGATCCGCAACACCGAGAAGCTGCACCCGCAGCACACGGTGATCGCCTACGCCGACAACGCGGCGGTGATGGAAGGCCACGTGATCGAGCGCTGGATGGCGGCCGGCGACCGGCGCGCGCCGAAGTACGAGGCGCGCAGCGAGACGGCCCACGTGCTGATGAAGGTCGAGACGCACAACCACCCGACGGCGATCTCGCCGCATCCCGGCGCGTCCACCGGCGCCGGCGGCGAGATCCGCGACGAGGGCGCCACGGGCCGCGGCGCCAAGCCCAAGGCCGGCCTGACCGGTTTCTCGGTCTCCAACCTGCACCTGCCGGGCCTGTCCGAGCCCTGGGAGAAGAACCCGGTCGGCAAGCCCGCGCACATCGCCAGCGCGCTGCAGATCATGACCGAGGGCCCGCTGGGCGGCGCCGCGTTCAACAACGAGTTCGGCCGGCCCGCGCTGGGCGGCTACTTCCGCGTCTTCGAGCAGGACGTGGACGGCATCCGCCGCGGCTATCACAAGCCGATCATGATCGCCGGCGGCCTGGGCGCGATCCGCGCGGACCTGACCAAGAAGATCGCCTTCCCCGCGGGGTCGCTGCTGATCCAGCTGGGGGGCCCCGGCATGCGCATCGGCATGGGCGGCAGTGCCGCCAGCTCGATGGCCGCGGGCACCAACACCGCCGACCTGGACTTCGACTCGGTCCAGCGCGGCAATCCCGAGATCCAGCGCCGCGCGCAGGAAGTCCTCAACCACTGCTGGGGCCTGGCCGAGCGCAATCCCATCCTGGCCGTGCACGACGTCGGCGCGGGCGGCATCTCCAACGCCTTCCCGGAACTGGTGAACGACGCCGGCCGGGGCGCGATCTTCGACCTGCGCAAGGTCCCGCTCGAGGAGAGCGGCCTGGCGCCCAAGGAGATCTGGTGCAACGAGAGCCAGGAGCGTTACGTCCTGGTGATCGCGCCGGAGAGCCTGGAACTCTTCACCGCGATGGCCGAGCGCGAGCGTTGCCCGTTCGCGGTCGTCGGCGTGACGACCGAGCAGCGGGAACTCGTGCTGGAAGACGGCACCGGCGGCGAGCGCGCCATCGACATGCCGATGGACGTGCTGCTGGGCAAGCCGCCGAAGATGCACCGCGACGTGACGCGCGTGGCCCGTGCGGGCGGCGCGCTGACGCTGGACGGCGTCGACCTCGCGACCAGCGCGCGCACCGTGCTGCGCCACCCGACGGTGGCCAGCAAGCGCTTCCTGGTCACCATCGGCGACCGCACCGTCGGCGGCCTGAACCACCGCGACCAGATGGTCGGCCCGTGGCAGGTGCCGGTGGCCGACGTCGCCGTCACGCTGTCCGACTTCCAGGGTTTCACCGGCGAGGCGATGAGCATGGGCGAGCGCACGCCGCTGGCCGCCGTCGACGCGCCGGCCTCGGGCCGCATGGCCGTCGCCGAGGCCATCACCAACCTGCTGGCCGCGCCGATCGAGCTGTCGCGCGTGAAGCTGTCGGCCAACTGGATGGCCGCCTGCGGCGAACCCGGCGAGGACGCCGCGCTGTACGACACCGTCAAGGCCGTCGGCATGGACCTGTGCCCGGCGCTGGGCATCTCGATCCCGGTCGGCAAGGATTCGCTGTCGATGCGCACGCGCTGGACGGACGAGGGCACCGGCAAGCAGGTCAGGCAAGTCACGGCCCCGGTCTCGCTGATCATCACCGCCTTCGCCTCGCTGGCCGACGTGAGGGGCACGCTGACGCCGCAGCTGCGCGACGGCGACACGACGCTCGTCCTGGTCGACCTCGGCCAGGGCCGCATGCGCATGGGCGGCTCGATCCTGGCGCAGACGCTGAACCAGTTCGGCCCCGAGGTCCCCGACCTCGACGATCCCGCGCTGCTCAAGGCGCTGGTCGCCGCCGTCAACGACCTGCGCGGTCAAGGCAAGCTGCTGGCGTACCACGACCGCAGCGACGGCGGCCTGTTCGCCGCGGCGCTGGAGATGGCCTTCGCCGGCCAGCGCGGCGTGAGTCTCAACGTCGACATGCTGATCACCGAAGGCGACGGCATCAGCGACAGCCGCGCCGAGGTGGGCGACTCCAAGAACTGGGCCTCGCAGGTCAGCGCCCGCCGCGAGGAACTGACGCTGAAGGCGCTGTTCAACGAGGAACTGGGCGTCGTGCTGCAGGTCGCCACCGGCGACCGCGACGCGGTGCTGCAGACGCTGCGTTCACACGGCCTGTCGAAGATCTCGCACGTCGTCGGCAAGACCAACGACGCGAAGCAGGCCGAAGTCTGGCGCGACGCGAAGAAGGTCTTCGCCGCGCCGCTGAACGAGCTGCAGCAGGAATGGGACAAGGTCTCCTGGCGCATCGCCCGCGAGCGCGACAACCCCGCCTGCGCCGACCAGGAACATGCGCTGGCCGGCACGCCCGGCAAGGGCCTGCACTGGTCCCCGAGCTTCGACGTCCGGGACGACGTCGCCGCCGCGCTCATCGCCGGCGGCGTGCGCCCGAAGGTCGCGATCCTGCGCGAGCAGGGCGTCAACTCGCATGTCGAGATGGCCTACGCGATGGCGCAGGCCGGCTTCGACGCGTACGACGTGCACATGAGCGACCTGCAGGCCGGCGCGGTCGACCTGAAGGACTTCAAGGGCTTCGTCGCCTGCGGCGGCTTCAGCTACGGCGACACGCTGGGCGCGGGCGAGGGCTGGGCGCGCTCCATCCTGTTCAACCCGGTGCTGAAGGCGGCCTTCGAGGCCTTCTTCGCGCGCTCCGACAGCTTCGCGCTGGGCGTGTGCAACGGCTGCCAGATGCTGGCCGCGCTGTCGCCGATGATCCCCGGCGCGCAGGACTGGCCGAAGTTCGTGCGCAACCGCAGCGAGCAGTTCGAGGCCCGCCTGGCGCAGGTCGAGATCGTCGACTCGCCCAGCATCTTCTTCACCGGCATGGCCGGCAGCCGCCTGCCGATCGCGGTCGCGCACGGCGAGGGCTTCGCCGACTTCTCGCAGCGCGGCAACCCGGACCAGGTGCTGCGCGCGATGCGCTACGTCGACGGCGACGGCCAGCCGACCGAGCAGTACCCGTTGAACCCGAACGGCAGCCCGCAGGGCGTGACCGCGGTGACCACGGCCGACGGCCGCTTCACCGCGCTGATGCCGCATCCGGAGCGCGTCTTCCGCAACATCCAGATGAGCTGGACCGGCGGCGACGTCGACGCGTTCAGCCCGTGGATGCGCATGTTCCGCAACGCGCGCAAGTGGGTGGGCTGAGGGGCGTCAGCCCGCCTTCGCCTTGACCCAGACGCCGTCGCCGGTGCCCGTGCCGTTGCGGCAGACCATCACGTAGATGTCCCTGGCGTCCTGGTAGAGGGCGATGTTGCCGCCGGACATGCTCGCAGGCAGGCCCTGGGCGTTGCAGGGGGTGTTGGGGCGCCGGACCGGAATGCGGATCCCGCCCTGACGGGAGTCCGCACCCGGGCCGGAGAAGTCCCCATAGCCGCCCCCTTGGACGGCGAGGATGCCGCCGTAGAGCTTCAGTCCGGGCTGCGACCAGTCGGCCTGGCGCGGCGTGTCGCCGATCGCCACCCCGGCCGCGAAATGCGTGCCGCCCTCGACGTGCACGACGGGCGGCCCATGCGGACGGGTGGGGTCGCGATCAGGCCGGCGGATGTGCAGGCCGCCGGCGCTCACCCGGCCGCCCACCGACGCATCGCGGTTGACCGACAACTGCCCGACCTGGTCCAGGGTCTGGTCGTTGAAGTCCCAGCGCGCCGTCGGCTTCGAGCTGCCGTCCAGACAGGCCGCGCCGCTGGCGCCGGGGCCGCTGGCGCCGGTGGGAACGCCGCAGGCGACGGCCCGGGGCGCGGCGATGCTCCGGGTCGCGGCGCCGCTGCCCAGGTGGACCAGTCGGGACGACGCCACGACACCGGCAACGCCGACGTCCGCGCTTTCGCCCTTGAGCGGATTGGGAACGGGGTCGGCGCCCCGGCCGCGCAACTGTGCGGCCTTCTGCGGCGACTCGCCGGGCAGCGACACCCGCGCGTCGGGCCCCAACGCGAGCAGCGCCGCCCTCAGTTGCGCACCGTAGCCGAAGGGCAGGGTGTCTTGCGCGAAGAAGGGCTGGGTGTTGTAGAGCGTGACGCGCAGGATCGCGGCGCGTGCATCCGCGCCCGTCCCGCAGGTCCCGTGGCACTGCACGGACACGGCCCAGCGCGGCGCGGCGATCTGGCCGGTACGCCCGTCGATGACGGCGCTGCCGTGCGGGAACGGCAGGTGGTCGTCGTGCGCGACGTAGCCCAGGGCGCGCAACTCCGGGACGGTCGGCTGGAGGGCGTTGACCGCCACCGTCTGCTCGACGGCTTGACCTGCGACCTGGAGCTTCAGCACGCACGCCTGAGGCGTCGACATGGCCGTCGAGGGGGCCGGCGACAAGGAGGCGGACAAGGGGACATCGACGCAGGCCGGGACGGCCAGCATCGCTGAGAGCGCCTCGCCGTGATCGCGCGCATAGCGCTCGACGCCGTCACGCAAGGCGGCGAGGCGAAGCCCCGCATGACGTCCGTTCTCGACGAACTGCTGGAACTGCTGGAACTGCAACGCGCCCAGCCAGGTCACGGTCATGACGACCAGGACGATGGACGCCTCGATCATGCTGAACCCCGACTGCCGGCCTGGCGACGGGGACGGCGGCGTGGCCGGGGCGCATGGGGAGGACTGGGCGGACGGGGCGCGGCGGGTCATGCGGCGAGTCATGCGGCGAGTCATGCGGCGAGTCATGCGGCGGGAACTCCATGAGCGTGAAGCCGGTCATCCTCTCAAGGCCGAAGCACCTCACCCATCCGCGAAATTGATGGCAGCGTCGTCCCGCGGTGCCCCATCGCGGCCATCCGCGTCCCGATGGCCGTCAGCGGCCTGCGCCAGCCGCACGCCGCACGCCGTCTCCGCGGTCAGGCGGCGCAGTCAGGCGGCGCCCGTCTCCGCGGCGATCCCCGCCAGCAACTCGTACGACCGCCGCCGGGCGGCCGCGTCGTGCACCGCGCACGCGACGATGAACTCGTCGGCGCCGGTACGCTCCTGCGTCGCCAGCAGGCCCTCGCGCACGGTGCGCGGCGAGCCCACGATGGACTCCGACAGCATGCGCTCCACGCCCAGCTTCTCGCCGGCGGTCCACAGCGTGTCCATGCTGTCGATCGGACGGGGCAGCAGGCCGCGCTGGCCGCGCTGCATGCCGAGGAAACGCTGCTGGATCGAGGTGAACAGGCGCTGCGCCTGCGCATCGGTGTCGGCCACGACCACGTTCAGGCCGACCGCCGCATAGGGCTGCGGATGGCGGGGGCTGGGCCGGTACTGGGCGCGGTACATCTCCAGCGCCTGCATCAGCATCGCCGGCGCGAAGTGCGACGCGAACGCGAACGGCAGGCCGAGGTAGGCCGCCAGCTGCGCGCCGTACAGGCTGGAGCCGAGCAGCCAGACCGGCACCTCGGTGCCCTGGCCGGGCACGGCGCGCACGACCTGGCCCTCCTGCTCGGGCGCGAGGTAGCTGATGAGCTCCAGCACGTCCTCGGGGAAGCGGTCCTCGTGCGCGGTCGCCAGATGGCGGCGCAGCGCGCGCATCGTCGGTCCGTCGGTGCCGGGGGCGCGGCCCAGGCCGAGGTCGATGCGGCCCGGGAACAAGGTGGCCAGCGTGCCGAACTGTTCGGCGATCGTCAGCGGCGCATGGTTGGGCAGCATGATCCCGCCGGAGCCGACGCGGATCGTCGAGGTCGCGCCCGCGATCTGGCCGATCAGCACGGCCGTGGCCGACGAGGCGACGCCGTCCATGTTGTGGTGCTCGGCCACCCAGTAGCGCGTGTAGCCGAGGCGTTCAGCGTGCTGCGCCAGCGTGACGCTGTCGTGGAGCGCCTGGGCGGCGGAACCACCTTCGACGATGAAGGCGAGGTCGAGGATCGAAAGTCGGGCTTGCATGGGCGCGCAGTCTAGGCGCGCCGCCCGGACCGGGGCCGCGGGAGGGTTATCGCGAACTGGGGTAGGGAGCGGGGGAGCCGTTCAGTCGGTGGTGAGGGGGGCCTGGACCTGCCGCGTCTTGCCGCCGTTCCAGACGGTCAGCGTGACCTTGTCCCCGACCTGACGCTCTTCGAGTTCGGCGAGCAGGTCGTCCAGGTCGGCCACCGGCTTGCCGTTGACGGCGGTGATGACGTCGCCGCCCACGACGCGGCCGTCGCGCCCGCGCAGGAAGGGCTGCAGCCCCGCGCGCTGGGCGCCGCCGCCGGGTTGCAGGCCGATCAGCACGACGCCCTTGGGCAGGCGCAGGACCTGGCGCAGCTGTTCGCTGCCGGCGGTCAGGCCCAGGGCCGGCCGGATCACGCGGCCGTGCCGGATCAGTTGCGGCACGACGCGGTTCACCTCGTCGGCCGGGATCGCGAAGCCGATGCCGTTGCTGCCGCCGCTCGGGCTGAAGATCGAGGTGTTGACGCCGATCAGCCGCCCGGCCGAGTCCAGCAGCGGACCGCCCGAGTTGCCCGGATTGATCGCGGCGTCGGTCTGGATGGCGCCGCGGATCGTGCGCTGCGTCATCGACTCGATCTCGCGGTTCAGCGCGGACACGATGCCGCGGGTCAGCGTCTGGTCCAGGCCGAACGGGTTGCCGATCGCATAGACGGTCTGCCCGACCAGCAGGTCGCGGCTGCTGCCCATGGGCACGGGGGACAGCTTCTCGCGCGGCGCGGCGATGCGCAGCACGGCCAGGTCACGGTCCGGATCGACGCCGACCAGCTTCGCGTCGTACCCGCTCTGGTCGGACAGCGTGACCTTGGCCGACGAGGCGCCGCGGATCACATGGAAGTTGGTGACGATGTGGCCCTGGTCGTCCCACAGGAAGCCGCTGCCCGTGCCGCTGGGCACCTCGGTCACGTTGCGGGAGAAGAAGTCGCGCTGCTGCGCCAGCGTGGTGATGTGGACCACCGAGGGCGACAGCCTGCGGAACACGGCGATGTTGTTCTGTTCCTGCGCGTCGAGCGGGCCGCGCGGCGTGACCGGCCGCGGTTGCCCGTGTGCGGCGGCGCACAGGCAGACGGCGCCGACGAAGGCGGCGCAAGCAGGGAAACGCAAGACCTGACGCGGCCGGAAGGGCATGACGATCGGAGCGGTTGCCGAGGACCGCGCGATTATCCCGGAGCGCCGCGCCGACTCAATCGGTCGGCGCTTCGCCCCCCGCCCATCGGGCGATTTCGGCTTCCAGGTGGGCGGCGCGTTCGCGCAGCAGGTCGGCGGTCGCCTTGAGCTGCAGGTGGGTGCGCACGCGCGCCAGCAGGATGGGCGGGCTGATCGGCTTGGTGATGTAGTCCACCGCGCCGACCGACAGGCCGTGGCTCTCATCCGCGGGATCCGAGCGCGCGGTGAGGAAGAGCACCGGGATGTCGCGCGTGGCCGCGTCCGCCTTGAGCCAGCGACACAGCTCGTAGCCGTCCATGTTGGGCATCAGCACGTCCAGCAGGATGAGGTCGGGCTGCGGGGCCTCGGCCGCGATGCGCAGCGCGCGGTCGCCGGTGGTCGCCACCTTGACGCGATGCCGCTCCTTGAGCAGCTCGTAGAGCTGCGACAGGACTTCGGGCGAATCGTCCACGATCAGGATCGTCGGGCGAGGGTCTCCGTTTGAGATGCTCATGGCAAGGGTTCCTCCATCGATCGGGCGCCAGCGGCCGCGTCGTCGTCCAGACCGCGGCGCGCGGTGTCGAAGTCGAAACGCGCGGCGGCTTCCAGGACCTCGCGCAGTGCGGCGGCGCGTCGGTCGTCGAGGCCGTGACGGCCGCTGGCCATCAGTTCCTTGAGCCGCTCGGCGGTGTCCACCGCGGCGGCGTCATGCTCGGTCAACTGGCGCCGCAGACGCGTCAGTCGCTCCTCCAGACGGAGACCGCCCGCCGGCTGCGACGGGTCGTCCAGCGGGCCCGGCATCGTCGGCGGGGTGTCGTCGGCCAGGGTCTCGCCCAGTGCGTTCAACAGGCGGTCCAGCGCGGCGCGCACGGCCCCGGTCAGTGCGCGGCGCTGCGCCGCCGGCGCCTGGGCGCGGCAGGCGGTCTCCAGCGCGGCGGCGGCCTCGCTCAAGGGCAGCGCGCCGATGGTCGCGGACGAGCCGCGCAGCGAATGGGCGAGGTGCTCCAGCGCGGCCGCGTCGTCCGACGCCGCCGCCTGCGCGAGACGGTCGCCGGTGTCCTGCTGGGAGTGCAGGAAGATCCGCAGCAATCGCAGGTACAGGCCGGCGTTGTTGGCGGCCGAGGCCAGGCCCGATCGCGATTCCAGGCCGTCGACGACAGGAAGCGCCGGGGCGATCATCGGTCCCGGCCGGGCCTGCCCGGCCCGTGCGCCGGGGGCCGGTGCGGTGTCGTCCGATGCGATCCCTCCCGGCGTCATCGTGTCCGCGAAGCCCTCGTCCGGCGGGACCGCCGCGGGGTCGGCCGGATGCACCCAGCGCGACAGGACCTCGAACAGCGTGTCCACGTTCAGCGGTTTGGCGATGTGGTCGTTCATGCCGGTGGCCAGGATGCGGGCGCGGTCGGCGCCGGTGGTGTTGGCGGTCAGCGCGATGACCGGCAGCTCGCGCCACCGCGGGTCCTGGCGCAGGCTGCGGGTGGCGTCGTAGCCGTCCATCACCGGCATCTGGCAGTCCATCAGCACGCCGTCGAACCCGTCGGGCGAGCGCTGCAGCAGGTCCAGCGCGATCGCGCCGTTGCCCGCCAGCGTCACCGCGATGCCGGCCTTGGTCAGCAACTCCTCGGCGAGTTCCTGGTTGACCTGGTTGTCCTCCACGACCAGCAGCCGCGCCCCCGCCAGCGACTCCATCGTCGCCCGCGTCGCGGCGCGCCGCGCGTGGGGGTCGGACACCGCGCCGGACGTGGCCGCCCCGCCCATCGCGTCCCGCAGGAGGGCCGCCGTCACCGGCTTGGCCAGGACGGGCAGGGGCTGGCCGTCGGGCAGCGCCCCGGTCGCCGCCATCGCCGTCATCGCCTCGTACAGCCCGTCGTCGTTGCCGAAGGCGGTCACCATCACGATCCGCGGCACCGGGGACGCTTCCTCGAACAGGCGGGCCGCGGTGGCCAGACCGTCCATCTCCGGCAGCTTCCAGTCCATCAGCACCCAGTCGAAAGGACGGTGCTCGCGGGACGCCGCCTGCACCGCCCGCAGCGCGCGCGGGCCGTCGGCGGCCTGCTCGACCTGCAGGCCCAGGCCCTGGCAGAGCGCGGCCAGCACCTCGCGGGCGACGCGGTTGTCGTCGACCACCAGCGCCCGGCCGCGCAGCACGGCCAGCGCCAGGGACGACGCGGTCTCCGCGGTCCCCGCGGTCCCCACGTGGCGGCCATCGCGCCCTTCGTGCCCATCGATCCCATCGACCCCATCGACCCCATCGACCCCGTCGACCGCTTCCGCCGGTACGCCCAGCCGCACCGTGAAGTGCAGGGTCAGGCCGGCGCCGGGCATCGACTCGACGCGCAGCGTGCCGCCCATCATCTCCACCAGCATCCGGCACACCGCCAGCGCCAGATCGCCGCGGTCGGGGGCGTCGGCCTCCGCCTGCGCGGGGCGTCGGATCAGCCGGGCCAGCTCGGCCGGCGTCAAGGCCGGGCCGCTGTCGCGGATGCTGAACTGGAGCACGATGCTGCCCCCGGACGGCGCGTCGCCGTCGCCCGACGCGTCGGGCGGAGGCGACGCGTCTGGCAGAGGCAATGAGTCGGGCAGAGGCGATGCGTCGGACGGCGGCGATGCGTCGGTCGGGGGCGATGCGGGCGACGCGTCCGATCCAGCTGATCCGGCCGACACGACCGACACGACCGACACGACCGACACGGCCACCACCACCTCGTCCTGTTCGCTGCGGCGCGCCGCATGCTTGCCGATGTGGGCCAGCACCTGGCCGAGGCGGAAGGGATCGCCGACCAGCGTGCGCGGCAACCCGGCGGGCACGCTCAGCAGCAGCTCCACGCCCTTTTCCTCCAGGCCCAGGCCGATCACCTGCACCAGGTGGGCCAGCACCTCGTCGAGCTCGAACGGGATCTGCTCCAGGACCAGCCGGCCGGCCTCGATGCGGCTGAAGTCGAGGATGTCGTCGATGACCCCGAGCAAGGTCTCGGCCGCGCGGCAGGCCTTGTCGACGTAGTTGCGCTGCCGCGCGTCGAGCTCGGTCTGCAGCGCCAGCTCGGACATGCCGATGATGGCGTTCATCGGCGTGCGCAGCTCGTGGCTCATGTTGGCGAAGAAGTCGGCCTTGGCGCGCGTGGTGGCCTCGGCGGACTCGCGCGCGACGCGGATCTCGTGCTCGGCGGACAGGCGGTCGGTCAGGTCCATCAGCCACACCAGCATGCCCGAGCGATCGAAGTGCACCGGCAGGAACGCCGCCACGCAGGCGCGGGGCGCCCCCTCGGGATCGAGGATCTGCAGCTCGATGTCGTTGCCGGAGCCGTGGCGCTCCAGCAAGGCCCGCGCGCGGTCGCGGCTGGCGTCGTCGGCGTAGGCGTCCGGCCACGGAAGGCCGACCTCGACGTCGACCAGGCGCCGCAGCGCCGGATTGGCGATGCTCACCACGCCGTCCGAGATCAGTCCGACGCCGATCGGCGCGTGCTCGATCAGGCCCATGAAGCGCTCGCCCTGGCGCAGCAGCGCGGTCTCCTGGGCGTGGCGCGCGCTGCGCACCGCGAGGTTGCGCAGCAGCGCGGCGAGCGCGACGAAACACAGCAGCGCGGACAGCAGGCCCACGCCCGCCCGCGCCGGCGCGCCGAGCACGCCCGACAGATCGGCGACGAAGACCATGCGCCACGGTCCGGCGCTGTCGCGCCAGCCCAGGTCGCGGGACACCACCGCATGCGGCCGGCCGTCGATCGTCGCGTCCCGCGCGCCGCGGACGTCGCCGCTGTCGACGACATTGGCGACATTGCCGACATCGCCGCCGCCGGGATCGAAGGGCAGCGACGGCGTGCGGGACGGATCCTCCAGCTGCCGGCCGTAGCGGAGTCCCGCGGTGAGCCGGCGGCTGCGCTCCGCCGAGGCGGGGCCGGCCAGGTTCAGCGCCCACTCGGGCCGCGTCGAGGCCATCACCACGCCGTCGGGCGACAGGATCAGCGAGGTGATGTCCGGGCGGGCGGTCAGGAAGCGGTCCAGCGACGGCCCGTAGAACTGCGTCGCGACCACGCCGATCACCGGGCCCCGCGCCTCGCTGTCGCGGTAGACGGGCGCCGCCAGGAAGATCGCCCGGCGCGACGTCGACTGGCTGAGCGCCATGGACACCGCGGTGCGGCCGGCCATGGCCTCGCGGAAATACTCGCGGTGGGTCACGTCCAGGCCCATCGGCGAGCGCTGCAGGCCCCGGTTCCATTCGCCGACGATCATGCCCTGGCGATTGACGACGAAGGTCACGTCCGCGCCGAGCTGATCGTTCATCGCGGCCAGCGTGTGGGCGGCCGGTCGCATGCGCAGGGCGGGCTGCAGGTCCGTCAGCAGGGCGGCGGTCTTCAGGTCCTGGTCCACGCGTCCCGCCAGCCGCAGCGCGCCCATCGCCTTGCTCTGCTCCGTCAGGCCGCGGAAGACCAGGACCTCGCGGTCGATCGTGGTCGCCAGCCGGGCGCGGAAACGCTGGTCGAGCACCCGGTGCGTTTCCTGGACGACCAGCACGCCGGCGAGCAGCGACAGCACCGCCGCGGCGGCCCACGCGGGCGCCGGATGGCGGGTGATCAGGGCGGCGACGCGCATCATGCGGGAGGCGCTCCGGCCGGCGCGCCGGCATCCCAGCTCAGCAGCGCGAGCGCCTCGTCGAAGCGGAAGCCCGAGGCCGCCGCGGCCACGCGGCGCAGCAGCTGGAGACGGGCCGGCGGCGGCGGCTGGCGCTCCAGCGCCTGTGACAGCGACCGGCCGAGTTCGACGGCGCTCGCGTCGCTGGTCCGCAGGCGCTCGGTCAGGCGCGCCAGCAGCGCGTCCAGGGCGGCGTCCGTCGACACGGGCGCGGCGACCCGCGCGCCGAGCGCGAAGCGCGACAGCGTCTCGAAAAGCCGGTCCACGCTCAAGGGCTTGCTCAGGCAGGAGCTCATGCCAGCCGCGAGGATGCGCTCGCGGGCTTCCAGCGTCGCGCTGGCGGTCAGCGCGATGACGGGCAGCCCGCGCCAGCGCGGGTCCCGGCGCAGGCGCCGCGTCGTCTCGTAGCCGTCCATCCCCGGCATCTGGCAATCCATCAGCACCGCCTCGACCCCGGGCTCGGACCGCGCGAGCAGGTCCAGCGCGGTCTGTCCGTCCGGGACCGTGGTCACGTCCAGGCCGGCGGCGCGCAGCAGCTCGGCGCTCAGTTCCCGGCTGACCGGGTCGTCCTCGACGACCAGCAGCCGCGTGCCGGTCAGGCGCGCCATCGCGGCGCGCGTCGTGCCGCCGTGGTGGGACGAGGCGAGGGCGGGCAGGGTCGCCTGGCCGGTGGCCTCGCCGATGGCCGACAGCAGCGTCGAGGCGGTCACCGGCTTGCTCAGCAGCCGAGGCCGATGGCGCGGATCCGCCTCGGCCAGCGCGGCGGCGAGGGCGGCGTCCCGGCCGAAGGCGGTGACCAGCAGGATCGCGGGCGGCGACGCGAGCCGCCCGGACGCGATCAGCCGCGTCGCCTCGAGCCCGTCCAGCACGGGCATCTGCCAGTCCATCAGCACGAGGTCGTAGGCGCGCTTCTCCGCGTCGGCCTCCAGCACGCATTGCGCGGCGTTGGCCCCGTTGACGGCCGTGTCCACGCGCATGCCGAAGCCCGCGCACAGCGCGCCCAGGATCTCGCGCGCGGCGCGGTTGTCGTCGGCCACCAGCACCCGCAGCCGCGACAGGTCGGTCAGGGCCGCCGGGCCCGGCGCGGCCGCCGCCCGCGCGCCCTGGCGCAGGCCCAGGCGCACGGTGAAGGAGAAGGTCGATCCCTCGCCCGGGCGCGAGCTCACCTGGATGCTGCCGCCCATCATCTCGACCAGTTGCCGGCTCACCGCCAGGCCCAGGCCGCTGCCGCCGTACTGGCGCGTGGTCGAGGTGTCGGCCTGGTTGAAGCTGTGGAACAGCCGCGAGATCGTCTCGGCCGTCATGCCGATGCCCGAGTCGGTGACGCTGAAGCGCAGTGTCACCGCCTCGTCATCGTGCGGGTCGTGCGGGTCGCGCGGGTCGCGCCCGTCCGCCGCGGGCGTCACGGGTGCCGCGGGTGCAGCGGGCGCCGCGGGCGTCGCGGGCATCACGCGCTCCACCGCGACGATGACCTCGCCGCTGTCGGTGAACTTCACCGCGTTGGCCCCGAGGTTGATCAGCACCTGGCCCAGGCGCATCGGGTCGCCGATCAGGGCGTTGGGGACGTCGGCGGGACGATGGATCAGCAGCTCCACGCCCTTGTCCTCGGCGCGCAGGCCGATCAGGTCGACCAGGCGTTCCAGCACCTGGTCGAGCTGGAAGGGCACGCGCTCCAGTTCGATCCGGCCTGACTCGATGCTGCTGAAGTCCAGGATGTCGTCGATCAGGTCGAGCAGGCTCAGGGCCGCGCCGTTGACCTTCTCCAGGTAGTTGCGCTGACGCGCGTCCAGGCCGGTCTGCAGCGCCAGGTCGGACATGCCCACGATCACGTTCATCGGCGAGCGGATCTCGTGGCTCATGCCGGCCAGGAAACTGGATTTGGCACGGGCCGCCTCGTGGGCCGCCTGCATCGCGCGGCGCGCCTCGCGCGCGGCCTCCTGGCGGCGGGTGATGTCGACCAGCCACAGCAGCACGGCGGGCTTGTCGCCCTCGTAGTCCAGCGGCATCGACGAGAGCACGAAGGCGCGGGCCTCGCCCCGGGCGTCCAGCAGATTCACCTCGGCGGCCAGCACCCGGCGGCGCTCGCGCAGCACCCCGTCGACGAGGTCGCGGCTGGCCTCGTCCGCATAGCGATGGGGCCAGGGCTGGAACACGTCGGTGCCCAGCTGGTCGGAGAGCAGCGGATTCAGGAACTCGATCCGGTCGTTGGCGACCAGGCAGACGCCGATCGGCGCCATGCGGAACATGGTGCGGACCTCTTCGGCCCGCGCCGCGAAGGCGGCGGCGCTGAGCTCGCGCTTGCGACGATGCGCGGCGATCTGCCGCATCAGCGCGTAGCCGCCCAGCAGCAGCAGCGCGGTGGACGCCGCCACCGCCAGCTGCTGGCGCGCGCTCATCGCGCCGGACAGGTCTTCGAGCAGCACCAGGCGCCAGGCGCCGTCGGGGTCGTTCCAGTCGATCCGCGTCGTGGCCACGGCCATGCGGCGGCCGTCGACCTTGACCACGGCGCTGTCGACGGCGTTGAACGGCAGGACCCGTCCCAGTTCTTCGTCGCTGACGTGGCCGAAGGAGATGCCCTTGGGCTGCCTGGCCTTCATCACTTCCGCGGCCCGCAGGGCGACGGCCGGACCCTCGACCGCCATTTCCCACCCGGGCCGGCTGGCCACGAACACGGTGTGCCGCGGCGAGATCAGCAGGGCGTCCCCCTGCTTGCGCGATGCGAAAAAGGGGTCCAGGACCGCAGCCGGCTTGTGCATCGAGATCGCCCCGGTGACGGCCCCGGTCGACTCCCGGCCGGCGAAGATCGGCGCACAGAAGACGATCGACCGTCGCGATTGCTGCGATCGCTGCGATTGCTGCGGGTCCGGTCCGTTGAACCCCGTGTAGATCGACGAGTGACCCTTCAAGGCCTGTTGCACGCAGGAGCGCTGCGAGAAATCGCTCCCGATGGCGGACTCCGCCTTGCGCGCCTGCCACTCCGCCACCGCGATGCCGCGGCTGTTGAGCACCACGAGGCCGTCGCCCGCCATGATCTGCGCGATGCCGCGCAGGTGGGCCTCGCCCGGCCGCACCAGCCGCGCGCGCTCGGCGTCGGTTTCCAGCGTCATCGTCTTGACCAGCGGATCGATCAGGCCCGTCAGTTCGACGGCGCCCATGTCCTGGCCGGACAGCGTCTGCTGGACCAGGGCGAGGCCTTCGCGGTCGACGGCCGACTGCAGCGCGCGGTGAAGATCCGTCTCCAGGTACCAGCGCTGCGCGTCGCTCAATCCCCAGCCCGCCGCGATCGCGGCCACCGCGGCCATCACGGCAGAGGCGGCGGAC
The DNA here is from genome assembly GCF_059415965.1 of Roseateles sp. GW821-FHT09G09. Classification (NCBI taxonomy): domain Bacteria; kingdom Pseudomonadati; phylum Pseudomonadota; class Betaproteobacteria; order Burkholderiales; family Sphaerotilaceae; genus Roseateles; species Roseateles sp. GW821-FHT09G09. The sequence continues at coordinate 118,789 of NZ_JBWKOG010000013.1, forward strand.
GCGGCGGACGCGGTGCCCCGCCAGGCACGCCATCGGCCGGCCACGGTCGTGTCGCGTCCACCGTCACGCCCGCCGTCACGCCCGCCGTCACGCCCAACGTCACGCCCACCGTCACGCTCGCCGTCGCCGGGCGGGGCCGCTTGGCGATCGGTCGATCCGCGGGTGTCGGTGGACGGGGCCATCAGCGGGTCCGGTCCGCGCCGATCGGCGTCAGGGCCGGCGTCAGGTCCGCCGGGATTTCCGGCCCGAGGTCCGGCGGACTCACCGTCTCCATCCACGCGCGTTTGCGCGCGAGCGCCGCGTCGTCGTCGGCGAACTGCCGCGCGATGGCCTGGAACTCCGGCTGGATGCGCAGGAAGGCGTCGACGACGTCCGGATCGAAATGCGTGCCCGAGCCCGCCGCGATGATGGCCGACGCCTGCTCATGCGGCATGCCGTCCTTGTAGACGCGGCGGCTGATCAGCGCGTCGTAGACGTCGGCCAGCGCCATCAGCCGCGCCGACAGCGGGATGGCCTCGCCGCGCAGGCCCTGTGGGTAGCCGGAACCGTCCCACTTCTCCTGGTGGCTGTAGGCGATGTCCTTCGCGGTGGAGAGGAAGGCCACCGGCGTGCCCAGCTGCGACTCGGCCTGCGCGATGGCGTCGCGCCCCAGCGCCGGATGCGACTTCATGACCTCGAACTCGTCCGGCGTGAACTTGCCGGGCTTGAGCAGGATGCGGTCGGGAATGCCGATCTTGCCGATGTCGTGCAGCGGCGCCGACTTGAACAGCGTCGCGATGGCGCCTGGCTTGCGCAGTTCGAGGCAGCGCGGATGGTCGCGCAGCGCCTCGGCCAGCGCGCGCACGTAGTGCTGCGTGCGGCGGATGTGGTTGCCGGTGTCGCTGTCGCGTGTCTCGGCCAGCGAGGCCATCGCCAGGATGGTGACGTCCTGGATCGCGGCCAGCTCCTCGGTGCGGCGCGCCACTTCGGCCTCGAGGTAGGCCGCCTTGTCGCGCAGGAAATCGGCGCTCGCCTTCAGCTGCAGGTGCGTGCGCACGCGGGCCATGACGATCGGCGGGCTGATCGGCTTGGTGATGTAGTCGACGGCGCCCAGCGACAGGCCGAGCGTCTCGTCGGCCACGTCGGACTTGGCCGTCAGGAAGATCACCGGCACGTCGCGCGTGGCCGGGTCGGCCTTCAGGCGCCGGCAGACCTCGTGGCCGTCCATGCCCGGCATCATGACGTCGAGCAGGATCAGGTCGGGGCGGGGACTGGCGACCGCAATGGCCAGGGCCTTCCCGCCATGGTTGGCGATCTTCACGCGGTAGCGGTCGCGCAGCAGCTCGCTCATCAGCAGCAGGTTGTCGGGCGTGTCGTCGACGACCAGCACGGTGGCGCCGTCGGTGGGGTCGGACGCCTCGGCGGAACCGGCGGAACCGGCTGATGTGGCTGATGCGGCTGATGCGGGCAGATCGCTCATGCGGGGCTCCCGGACGAGGTGGAATCGTTGCGCAGGTCGTTGCGCAGGTCGTTGCGCAAATCGTCGCGCAGCCAGTCCAGCGCCCCGTCGAAGTCGAACCGCGCCGCGGAATCCGCCGCCCGGCGCAGGGCGCGCGCCCGCGTGGTCGGCAGCGGCAGGCGGTCGAGCAGCGCCGTCAGTTCCTGCGCCGCGTCGGTGGCCGCGGAATCGCTGTCCCGCAACAGCGCGGTCAACCGGGCCAGCAAGGCGTCCAGCTGCTCGCGCGACGCGTCGTCCAGGGGCGGGGAGGGCGCCGCCTGCGCCATCGCTTCGAGCGCGAGGTGCCGGCCCAGCGACACCTGCAGCGTCGCCAGCAGCGATTGGGCGCGGGTCAGCAGGGGATCGCGCTCGGCGGCGGCGGCGCGCTGCGCGCAGGCCTGCTCGAGCG
>NZ_JBWKOG010000014.1:0-91261 GCF_059415965.1 Roseateles sp. GW821-FHT09G09
CCCGTGCGATTGACAGATAAGAAGCCGCCGACGCGCCTGCGTGATGTGAAGACTGAGTCAAGGACCCGATCGCGCGGGTGTGGGTCGAACTGGCCACCGCGTCGGCGACGCCACGAACGCGCTCAGGCGCTGAGCAGTCTTCGACAGCGCCGCGGCCGTCGCCAGGTTGCTCTGCGCCACCTGTTCCGCATCCGCCGTCGCGCGCCCCACGTCGGCCAGCGCGACCTCCAGCTGCCGCCCGGCGCTGGACTGCTGGTGCGTGGCCATCTTGATCTCCTTGCTCGCGATGTCGGACGCGGCCACGCGCTCCGAGATGAGCGCGAACATCGCCTCCGCCTCCGAGAACAGCGACGAGTTCGCCGCCACCGCCTTGACGCCGGCCTCGGTCGACATGATCGTGGCGTTGGAGACGTTGCGGATCGAGTCGAGCTGGCGCCGGATGTCCACCGCGTCGGCGCGCACCTTCTCGGCCAGGCGGCGGATCTCGTCGGCGACCACGCGGAAGCGCTCGCCCGCGTCGCCCGCGCCGTAAGCCTCGATCGTGGCGTTGATCGCGAGGATGTTGGTGCGCTCCGCCAGTTCCTCGATGGCGCCCAGCACCGTCGAGGCGCCCTGGACCTCCTTGCCCAGCGTCGTCATCTGCGTGACGACCCTGTCGATCTGCTGGCTCAGGCCCAAGGTGGCGTCGCGCGCGCGCGCCATGGCCTGGCTGCCGGCCTGCGCGGCGCGGGTGCTGGCCGTCGCCATCTCCTCGACCTCGGTCGAGCGTTGCGCGATCTGGTGGGCCGCCGCCTGGACCTCGTGCATCGTCGCGGTGAGCTCGATGGCGGCGGAGGAGGTCTGCTTCGTCGCCCCGGCCTGCCGCAGCGACGAGGCTTCCAACGCCCGCGCGCGATCGGCGACGTCCACCGCGGACGCGCCCACCATCTGCATCAGCAGCCGCTGCAGGACCAGTCCGGTGACGACGACGATCAGCAGACCCAGCGACGTGCCCCCGAGCCCCGCGGCCTTGACCAGCCGCGTGGTCTGGCCCATCTCGGCCGAGCGCGCCTCCAGTTGCGCGATCTCGCCGCGCTCCAGTTCGGCAAAGCGCGCGCGCAGGCGCTCCATGCGCTGGCGGACCTGATTCACCTTGGGCGATCGGGTGGTCTCCTCCAGGCTCATCGTCTGGCGGTCGGCGATGCGCTCCCGGAACAGCGTGAAGAGCGCCGAGATGTCCTGTTCGGTGTCGTTGAGCTCCGCGACCCGGGATCGCCACGCGGGCGTCTGCCGGATCTCGCTCAGCTCGGCGTCGACCTCGGCCTTCGACTTGTCGAGCGCCGTCAGGTAGGCCGTGTCCTTGGTCAGCATGAAGCCGCGCTGCGCGGCCTCCGCCTCGGCCACGTCGTTCAGGAGTTCGGCCAGGAGGCGCAGGCCCTGATGGCTCTGCGTCACGCCGTCGGCGGCGGACGCCATGAGGTAGGCGCTGCGCAGGGCGACGACGCCGACGCCGCACAGCACCGCCGCCGCCAGCAGGAATCCCAGCGCGAGGCTGCGTCCGAAGGTCTTCATGTGCTTCTCCCTGGGACGCAATGTCGCACAGGTGGGCGCGATCCACAGCACCGGCGGATAGGGAACGGGCGGGCAGCCGCCCGCGCGCTCAGCCGGTCTTGCGCTCCAGCATCGCCGCGAACGCCTCCACGTACGGCAGGCCCGGTCCCCAGCGCATGTGGACCTGCTCCCCGGGCTCGGGGTTGGGCGACCACACCGTGCACCCGGCCAGGCGCTCCAGCAGCTCGCCGGCCGCGAGCATCGGCACCGCCGCCGTGAGCAGGCCCGCCGGCGCGGTGTAGGTGACCCATTGCACCGCGTTCTCCGGCGCGGGCAAGGTCGCCGCGTGGCTGGGCGGCCAGGGCGGAGCCGCGGCCAGCGCCGCCTCCAGCGCGTTCACCGTCGCCGTGTCGTCCAGCGTGCGCATCGCCGCGTTGGCCAGCACCGTGTACCAGCGGTCGAGGTGATCCAGCCCCGCGCGGTCCACCGGCGGCTGCGCGCGCGGCTGCGCGATCACGAGCGGGAAGTAGCGCCCGACGTTGTCGCAGCTGGCCATCAGCACGCCGAACCACCACTTCATGTCGACGACGCCCGGGGCCCACGCGAAGCGCAGCACCGGCGCGGTCAGGTAGGTGTCGAGCCAGCGCGGGCCGAGCACCTTGGGCAGGTCCTGCATCATCCCGGACAGCCACGCGTCGCAATGCTGCACGCAGTGTTGCGGCAGCCGCCGCTGGGCGAAGTCGCCCAGCGCGGCGATCTTGCCGTACCAGCCGGGCGTGGCCTCGCCGGCGGGGTTCAGGGTTTCGGGCAATGCGCTCATCGACGGGCTCTCCTTGTGCGCCTCACAGGCCGCCCGGGCAGCGGAACTCGTTGAGCTCCGGCAGGCGGAACGGGTTGCGGACGCTGCTGGCGGTGATCTCGAAGACCGCCTTGCGGCCCTCGATCTCGAAGGTGGCCTTGAAGCGTTCGGGCGCGTTGGACTTCTCGATCTTGACGCGGTCGAAGAGCCGGAACAGGGCCCACGGACCGTCGTTGACCATGCCCGACGAGCCGCTCGGGCTGACCGGGCTCAACTGCACCCGCACCTGCGAGCTGCCGCGCGGTCCCGGCCACTGCACCGAGGTCGGGATCTGCGGGCCGTGGCTGTAGCGCACGATCTGGCCGTCCACGTCCAGGATGAACTGCTGGATCGTGGTGTCCATCTCGATCGGCTTGAAGTCCAGCCGCAGCGACGGCGCATTGCTGCCGGGGAAGAAGGTCTCCTTGATGGCCTGCGCACGCTGGAACTGCGGCAACGTGCCGATGTCGCCGCCCAGCGGCGTGCCTTCCACCGCGCGGAACTTCCACGGCCGCGTCGTCGTGTCGACGTAGGGCGCGAGCTTCTGCTGGAAGAGCTGGTCGATCTTGCCGCCCGGGCCGAACAGCATCGCGAAGTCCGCCTGCGTGGCGTCGCGCGAGGAGTTGCGGTCCAGCGGATAACGTCCGGCCACGGCCTGGTTGCAGAACTCGCCGACCTGCGAGCGCACCTCCATGCCGAGGTTCTGGCGCATCGCACCCTGCGACACGCGGGCGCTGCTGCTGCCGAGGTCGTCGAGCATCGTGCGCAGCGGCTCGGGGCTCATCGCGGCGGCGGCCTTCAGGCGCGTCGGCACGGGCGAGGGCGGCGGCGCGCTGCCGCCCTTGAGCGCGGAATCGGCGGCCGTCAGCATGATGTTGGCCTCGGCGATCAGGCCCACGGTCTCGTCCAGCGGCGCCTTGCCGCCGCCGGCCGGCGCCGTGACCATGCTGCGCAGGCCGACGAAACGCTCGTCGACGATGTTCTCGATGCGCGGCGCGTTGGGGTCGGCCGGGTTCTGCTGACCGGGCTTGCCGGAGAACATGCCCGCCACCTTCTCGCGCGTCTGCTGGACCAGGTCCGCGGCGCGGCGCTCGGCGTTCTCGATCGCGTTGCCGGGCTGCGCGAGCGTGGTCTCGCGCGAGGCGGCTCGCAGGAACGGACCCAGCGGGCTGTCCGGCGCGGACAGCATGCGCGAGCGCTCCACCGACTGCGGCACCGTGGCCATCGGCAGCAGCTTCACGCTGTTGAGGAAGGACTCCCACGAGGCGGCGTAGTCGTTCAGGTAGAGCCGGCGCACGTCGTCGACCAGCGGCGCGTTGGCGCGCACGATCGCCGACGGGTCCTTCGGCGCCGCGGCGACGCCGAGCACCCACGGCTCTTCCGCGGCGAGTTCGTCCGCGACCTGGCCGACCCGGGGCTGGAAGCCGCGCAGGTAGGCGTCGCGGGTGAAGAAGCCCGGCACGCCCTGCGTCAGCGGCGCGCCGTTGGCCCGCGTGAACAGCAGCGGCGCGTTGTGGCCGCCGGCGCGCGCGACGGTGAAGTCCGGGTACTCGCTGCCCAGGCCCTGCGCGCGCAGCCGGTTGTAGATCCGTTGCGGCAGCGGCTGCGTGGCGAGCTGGGTGCGCACCGACGTCAGCAGCGAGGCGTCCTCCGGCAGCGGCGACGCGATGCCGCCCTGCGACAGCAGCGCGTCGAGGTGGGCGCCGAGCGCCTCGCGCTGGTCCGGCGTGAGCTCGCGGCGCGTCGTCTCCCAGTCGCTCTCGATGTGCTGCTTCAGCGCGGTGGCGTCGAAGTGCTGCGGGTCGTGCAGCATCACGTAGGCCTTCAATGCCTCGTACAGCGTGACGGGCGTGGCCGCGCCCTGGCGCAGCTGTTCCTCGATGCGCAGCACCAGCCGCGGCAGGACCGCGTCGCCGAGCATGCGCTGGTAGGCCGCGCGGGCCGCGCTGTCGAGCTTCCTGCCCTGGAACAGGCCCAGGCGCATCGACCACGGCACCTTGTCGTCGACCGCGGCCAGCGCGCGCGTGGCCTGCAGCGCGGGCAGGATGGGCAGCAGGTCGGCGGTCGCGCGGTTGGGCGTGGCCTGCAGCAGCTCGCGGACCTGCTCCGCGCGCGCCGAGGTCGCCTCCAGGTACTTCTTGTTGTTGAAGTAGCTGACGGTCCAGGCCGTGATCAGGCCGATGCCCGCGATCGCCACCACGGCGTATCCGCCCAGCGCCAGCGCGTTGCGGCGGCGTTCCCAGCCGCGGTGCGTGCCGCCCAGGCCGGCTTCGGCGAAGACGACCTCATTGAGCAGCCGGCTCAGGAAGTAGCTGCGGCCGCTGGCCTGGTTGGGCGCCAGCACCGCGTTCTCGATCTGGTAGCTGCGCGCCACCGAGCCGAGCACGCGGTCGATCGGCGTGCCTTCCTGCGTGCCGCTGACGAAGTAGACGCCGCGCAGCAGCGGCTGGGCTTCGTACGGGGAGGGCGCGAAGACGCCCTCGGCGAATTCGGCCAGCAGGGCGCGCAGGCTCGCGAACTGCGCCGGGAAGCCGTAGATGCGGGCACGGCGCTGCGGATCGCGCTCGGCCTGGAGGCGGTCGATGAGGCCGTTCTGCAGGCGCTGCTCGAGGGCGTCGAACTCCGCGCCGTAGCCGGCCAGCGGCGAGGTGCTGTTGCGCGGGAAGGTGAAGCCCCACGGCGCCGCGCGCTGGTCCTTGTCGGCCGTGGCGAAGTAGTCCATGAAGCCCGACAGCAGGTCGGCCTTGGTGACCAGCAGGTAGACCGGGAAGCGGATGTCCAGGTCCTTCTGCAGCTCCTGCACGCGGGCGCGCACGGTGGCGGCATGCTGGGCGCGCTCCGACGGGCTGCGCGACAGGAGGTCGGTCACCGACACCGTCACCAGCGCGCCATTGATGGGCTGGCGCGGCCGCGAGCGGCGCAGCATCTGCAGGAAGCCGCTCCAGGTTGCCTTGTCGTTGGTCGGATCGCTGTCCTGCGTGGTGAAGCGGCCGGCGGTGTCGATCAGCACGGCGCGGTCGGTGAACCACCAGTCGCAATGCCGCGTGCCGCCGACGCCGCGGATGGCGTGGTCGCCCATCTGGTCGGCCAGCGGGAAGTTCAGCCCGCTGTGGCGCAGCGCCGTGGTCTTGCCCGAACCGGGCGCGCCGATGATCAGGTACCAGGGCAGTTCATAGAGGTAGCGGCCGCCGAAGCGCGAGCGCAGCTTCGCGCCGAAACCCGCCGAGCCTTCCGCGCCGAAGCGCGAGCGCTGCAGCATCTGCAGCGCCTGGCGGAAGCGCTCGCGCACGGCCAGCATGTCGGCGGTCTCGCGCTCGGGCGCGTCCGCGGCGGGCTGCTGCAGCAGCTGGTTGACGACCTGGCTGTTGCCGCGCCTGGCGCGCCAGCGGCTCCAGGCGATGCACAGGGCGACGATCAGCACGAGCACGCCGATCGTGAGCCAGCGCGAGCGCTCGGTATCGAGCGGGCGGGCCTCGCCGACGGCCACCAGCGGACCGACGATCCAGATCAGCAGCGCGACCGCCAGCACGAGCACCGCCAGCAGCACCCAGCGGTTGAAGATCCATCCCAGGACGCGTTTCATCGGGAAGCTCCGCGCGCCGGCGCTTCAGGCGCGCGGCCGTTGACCATCAGACTGACTTCGACGCGCCGGTTCAGCGCGCGGTTGGCGGGGGTGTCGTTGGGGGCGACCGGCTCGGCCTCGGCGCGGCCCTCGGCGCGGATGCGCTCGGGCGCGACGCGGCGCGCGATCAGCAGTTCGCGCACGGTGTTCGCGCGCTCCTCGGACAGGTGCCAGTTGGAGGGGAATCGCGCCGTCCGGATCGGCGTGTTGTCGCTGTGACCGGTCACGAGCACCGTGCCCTGGACCTGCGTCAACGCGTCGGCGATGCGGCCCATGAGCGCCTCGCGCTCGGGAACGATCGTCGCGCTGGCCGGGGCGAACAGGCCGTCGCCGCGGATGATCACCACGCTGCGGTCGACCTCGTCGCGCACGGTGACCAGGTTGGCCTTGATGTCCGACTGGAGGAACTGCGCCAGCCGCGGCTTGGCCGGCGGCGGCGGCGGCGCGACCACCGGGGGCGACAGGCGCAGGCCCTGGATCTGGCCGAACACCGGATCGGAGCGCTCCGCCAGCGACAGCGTCAGCCACAGGTACACGCCGACCAGCAGCAGGGCCGTGAGCGCGGCGGTCGCGGCCAGCGGCAACCAGCCGATGTGGCGGCGCTGGGTGACGGCCTCGACCTGCCAGTGCTGCGCCAGCGCGGCCGGGTAGTCGCCGCGCTGCTGCTTCAGGATCTGGGCGAGGCGGTCACGCACCGCCTCCAGCTGCGCCGGACCGTTGTCGATCACGCGGTACCGGCCGGCGAAACCCAGCGTCAGCGCGGCGTAGATCAGCTCGAGCAGGTCGCGGTTGGCCTCGGGCTTCTCGGCCAGGCGGGCCATCAGCTGGAAGACCTTCTCGCCGCCCCAGGTCTCGTTGTGGAACATCGACAGCAGGCTGTGCCGCGCCCAGACGCCGGAGCCGCCCCAGGGGGTGTCGGCGCAGGCCTCGTCGATCATCGTGCAGAGCACGTAGCGCGTGGCCATGACGCGTTCGGGCGGGATGCCGGCGGCGGCCGCGCGGGCCGCGAAGTCACGGATGCCCTGCGCCAGGTTGTTGCGCAGCACCGCCACGTCGTCGACGCGGCGCGTCGCGCGCAGTTGCGGCACCAGCAGCAGCAGCGGGTTGGCCAGCGTCAGCAGCGGGTTCAGCCCGGCGGCCGGCGGCGCGACGTCGGGCTGCACGGAGTCGGGCGAGGGGGAGGCACCGCGCGGCGCCTGCGCGCCGCCCGGACGGGGCTTGATGAAGGTGCGCTGATCGTCGAAGCCTGCGAACGGATCGTTGAGCGCCGAGGGGTCCATGCCGGCTCCCGGAGGTTACTTGTCTTGGATCGGTGGCGGAGTGGGGCGGGGCCCGGCGTCGCGGTGAGCGGCGCTCACTGACGGATGGCCCAGAGCTCCAGTTCCAGTCCGGGGAAATCGCCGGCCACGTGCAGCGCCAGACTGCCGCTGCGCTCGAGCTGCTTCCAGAGCTCGCCGCCGCGGTCCAGCTCGAAATAATGGAAGCCCGCGTGGAACGGCAACTGGCGCGGCGCCACCGGCAGCGCGCGCAGGCTGATGCCGGGAAGCTGCAGGTTGACCAGGTCGCGGATGCGGTCCACCGGGCCGAGCTTGGATTGCGCGGGGAAGCGCTGGCGCAGCTGTTCCGCCGCCACCTGTGCATTGACCGCGATGACGAAGCTCGCGCTGCGCAGCAGGTCGGCGTCGGGCACGACGGCGGTGCGCACGCCGTGGGTGCGCTCGGTGAGGTCGATCTGCAGCGCATTGCGCTCCAGCACGACGCTGAGCATGCGGCGCAGGTCCTCGAGCAGCGGCGCGAAGCTGCCGCGCAGGTCGTCGTGGCGGTACAGCGGGTATTCGGACGCCAGCCGGCTGTCGCTGACGAAGGTGGCCATGTCGCCGGCCAGCTGCAGGCAGTCGCGGTGCAGCGTTTCCGGGTGCACGTGCGGGGAGGCCGCATGCTGGCGGAAGAGCGGGTCGGCGCGGTTCAGCGCCTGCAGCATCAGGAAGTCGGCCAGCTCGGACACGCCGTTGCCCAGCTGGCCCATCCGCGACGACAGCAGCTGCGCGCGCTGGCGCACCAGCCCGTGCAGCAGCGAAGCCATCGCGGACAGGTGGCCGCTGGCGTCGATGCGGGTCTGCGGCGGGATGTAGCTGCGGTCCAGCACCAGCTGCTGGTCGGCGCGGCGCTCGGCCACGCGGGCCACGCCCAGCGCGGCATAGGCGTCGTTGAGCTCGCGCGCCGGCAGCAGGCGCAAGGTCAGCGCGCCGGTCTGCACCGGCTCCGGTTCGTCGCCGGCGCTGGTCTGGTCGCGCAGGTCCTGGTCGACGACGTGATAACGATGCAGCTCGCCGGCGTCATGGCCGTTGAACGCGACCTGGTCCGTGCCGGGACGGGCGATCGGCGCAGCCAGCACGACCATGTCGCCCTTCAGGTCCGCCGGCACCTCCAGCGGCGCCATCGCCGCGTCCGCCTGCGGGATCTGGAACGGGGTGCCGTCGGGCAGGATGCCGCTCGCGCGCACGATGCCCAGCCGGCCGACGCTCAGCAGGGCCTCGTCCAGCACCAGCTCGGTGAAGCCCCAGCCGTGCGGCGCCAGCGCGCGGGCGCGGCTGTCCACGAGGTGCTCGAGGTAGCGGGTCTCCTGCTGGAAATGGTGGGGCAGCAGGAACATGCCCTGCGACCAGATGACCTTGCTGTGCCAGCTCACGGCAGCCTGACCGTCGCGCTGACCGACAGTTCATCGGCCTGGATGAGGATCTCCTGCTTCCTGCCCACGACCACCGGCACGATCGCCCGCCAGCGCGCACGCTCCAGGTCGCGATAGGCGGCGAAGACCGCGATGAAGCGGGTCTCGGGCGACAGGGTCTTCTTCGTCCACGGACGCGCTTCGCCCGGCTGCAGCGTCATCTCCTCGCGGGAGACGAGCTCCGTGCCCAGCTCGGTCTGGTCCTTCTGGTACAGGCTGACGAAGTCGGCCGCATTGAAGCCGACGTCCGATTTCAGCTCATACACCCGCACCAGCAGCGGGGAAGGGCGCTTGGTGACGCTCGGGTTCACCTGCGCCGAGGCCTGGATGCTGCCCTTGCTCACCTCCGTCGGCTTGTCCGAACTGGAGAACGGGTTGATCTTGTCGAGGGACGAGCAGCCCCCCAGGGCGCCCAGGACGATCAACGCCCCGAATGCCAACGGGGCCGCCACGGCGGCCCTGCGAGTGAGGGAAAGGGGGCTGGGGTGTCCCGAACGCGGCGTGAGCATCTGGCTGTCCTTCTTGACCGGAAGAAAGGATAGCCAGCGGGGGAGCCTCGGGGTGGTGACTTAGGTAATCGTCCGCCCTCAGGCGGCCGCGCCGACCCGGAACTGGCTGACCAGCCTGGCCAGTTGCTGGGCCTGGCCGTTGAGGCTCTCGGCGGCGGCGGCGCTTTCCTCGACCAGGGCCGCGTTCTGCTGGGTGACCTGGTCCAGGTGGGTGACGGCGTCGCCGACCTGCTGGATGCCGCCGTTCTGCTCCTGCGTGGCGGCGGAGATCTCGCGGATCAAGGTGTCGACCTGGCCGACCTGCGCCACCACCCGCTGCATCACCTCGCCGGCGCTCTGCGCCTGGCGCGCGCCGGTGTCCACACGCTGGGTGCTGGCCTGGATCAGGTCCTTGATCTCCTTGGCCGCGGCCGCCGAGCGCTGCGCCAGCGCCCGCACCTCGGACGCGACGACCGCGAAGCCGCGGCCCTGCTCGCCGGCCCGGGCCGCCTCGACCGCCGCATTCAGGGCGAGGATGTTGGTCTGGAAGGCGATGCCGTCGATCGTGCCGATGATGTCGCCGATGCGGCGCGACGCGTCGCTGATGCCCTGCATCGTCTCGACCAGGGCGCTCACGGCCTGACCGCCTTCGCCGGCGGCGCCGGACGCGTCGGCGGCCATGCGGCTGGCCTGGCCGGCGGACTGGGCGTTCTGGGCCACCGAGCTGGTCAGCTCCTCCATCGACGCGGCGGTCTGCTGCAGGCTGCTGGCCTGGGTCTCGGTGCGCGAGCTCAGGTCCGCGTTGCCCTGGGCGATCTCCTTGGAGCCGTTGGCGATGCTCTCGCTGCTGTCACGCACCTCGCCGACCAGGCGGCCCAGCTGATCGACCATGCGACCCATGGCGCGCAGGAGGTCGGCGGGCTCGTCGCGGCCCTGCGCGTCGATGCGGACGGTGAGGTCGCCGGCGGCCACGTCCTCGGTGGCGCGCACCGCCTGGGCGATCGGCGCGGTGATGGAGCGCGTCACCTGCAGCGCCAGCGTGATGCCGATGGCCAGCGCCACCGCGACCACCCCCAGCGTCACACGCAGTCCGCTGGCATAGGAAGCCGCCGCGTCCTTGGCCGCGAGGTCGCCGCCATCGCGGTTGAAGGCGACGTCGACGTCGACCGCCTTGGCCACGGCGCTGAACAGGGTGGAGGAACTGCCGCCGGCCAGCTTGCGGGCCGTCTCGTGCTGGGCTTCACCGCCGGCGATGGCGCGCTGCAGCTCGGCATCGGCATCGAGGTAGACCTTCCAGGCATCGCGGATCTGGCCATAGAGCTGCTTCTCCTTGTCGCCGGTGATGGACGGCTCGTACTCCTTGGCCGCCTTGTCGAAGGCCTGGATCGCGGCGTCGTGCTGCTGCGTGAGCCTGGCCCGGCTGCCGTCGTCGATCTCCAGCGCGGCGCGCAAGGACAGGCGGCGGGACTCGTTGGCGGCGTCCTGCATGTCGGCCAGCTTGGCGACGCTGGGCAGCCAGTTGGTGTTGAGGTCCTGGACGTTGTCGTTGATCCGCGCCATCTGCTGGATGCCGAAGGCGGCGATGAAACACAGCAGCACCAGCACCGTGGCGAAGGCCAGCGCCAGGCGCTTGCCGATGCGGAAGTTTCTGAGGATGGACATGGTCTTGACCGGGGGAAGCCGGGTGTTACGAGAAGTGTTCTCAGGTTGCGCGCGACAGCCTTCAGAAACCTTTCCGGGAAGTGCCGCCGACCGTGGCATGAGCATTCGTCCCTCACGTCCGGAGGCCTGTCGCGAAGTCGGTCACGCCAACGCAGTGTGCCGTACGGCGTACAGATCGTCATCCGTTTTTATCCCGCCCCGGGGTTGTCCGAGGATGACAGCGTTGTCATCTTCCCTTATGCTGCGTCCACAAGAGGAGACAAGTCGATGAGTGCAGATCTATCCCAGGTCGCGGGCTCGGGCCCGGGCGCGCGTGCGTCCGGTCCTGGCGACGTGCCGTCCGGCGAGGCGGTGCCCGGCGACGGGTCGCCTGGGCGCCACGCCCGTCATCCGCTGACCTGGGTGCCGTCGGTCTATCTGGCGATGGGCCTGCCCAACGTGCTGGTCGGCCTGGTCGCGGCCATCCTGTACAAGAACCTGGGCGTGTCCAACGAGGACATCGCGCTCTACACCTCGCAGATGTACCTGCCGTGGGTGCTCAAGCCCCTGTGGTCGCCGTTGCTGGAACCGTACCGGACCAAGCGCTGGTGGGTGATCGCGATGCAGTTCCTGATGATGGCCTCGATCGGCGCCGTCGCCTTCTGCCTGCCGCTGGACGGCTTCTTCCGCGCGTCGCTGGCCTTCTTCTGGATCACCGGCTTCGCCTCCGCGACGCAGGACATCGTGGCCGACGGCGTGTTCATGACGACGATGAGCCCGGGCGAGCAGGCGCGTTACGCCGGCGTGCAGGGCATGTGCTGGAACCTGGGCGCGGTGGTGGCGTCGGGGCTGCTGGTGTCGCTGACCGGCTGGCTGCACGGCACGCTGGGCTGGAGCTGGGTGCAATGCTGGATGGCGGTGATGCTGGGGGCGGCCGCGATGATGGGCGGCTTCGGGCTGTGGCACCTGCGCGTGCTGCCGGCGGGCGCGCCATCGGCGGTGCAGGGGCAGGACCTGGCCAGCGCGATGGTGTCGCTGCGGGCGTCATGGGTCACGCTGTTCCAGAAGCCGTCGATCTGGATGATGCTGGCCGTGGTGTTCTTCTACCGCTTCGGCGAGGGCTTCATCGAGAAGTTCGGCCCGCTGTTCCTGCTGGATCCGCGCGCGGCGGGCGGACTCGGCCTGGACAACGCGGCGCTGGGTCACATCTACGGCAGCGCCGGCACGATCGCGTTCATCGCCGGTGCCTTCCTGGGCGGCTTCATCGCCGCGAAGATGACGCTGCGGCGCTCGTTCCTGCTGCTGGCGGTCGCGCTCAACCTGCCGCACCTGACCTATTACTACCTCAGCCACGCGCTGCCGACGGACTTGTGGTGGATAGGCGCCGTGGTCGCCGTCGAGAAGTTCGGCTTCGGCATGGGCTCCGTCGGGCACATGCTCTACATGATGCAGCAGATCGCGCCGGGCCCTTTCAGGATGACCCACTACGCGATGGCCACCGGCGTGATGGCGCTGACCAAGTGGGCCACGGGCAGCGTCAGCGGCTGGCTCTATGCGGGCGTGGGCCAGCATTACGCGAGCTTCTTCGGCTGGGTGCTGGTGTTCTCGATCCCGCCGATCGTGCTGGCGTGGCTGGCGCCGTTCCCCGTCGACGCGACCCGGGATCAAGACCTGACCCCCGCCGCCGGGCATTGACGCCCGGTCCCGGGTCAACGGGATGGCAACCCCTGGTCGGACCGAAGGTCCGGCGCGCCGGTCGCGGGCACTAGCGTGTCGGGTGCCGTTGCGGCGCTCGCGACGGGGGTCTGCGGATCCTGGGATCTCCGTCGTCCGACACCCAGGATGTCCGGGAGATGCGCATGCGCACGTTATCCATCCATGAACTTCATGCCGTCGGCGGCGGTACGGTCCTGAACCTCCCGACCAATCCGGCGACCGAGATTCTCCAGCAGCTCACGCTGCCGCGGCGACGCGCGGGGTCGGTGCACATGCTGGCGGCGCCGGCGAGGCCAGGCGGGCCCTGCTGCTGCAACGGGAACTCGACCGCGATCGGTTGATGACGGATCAGCCTGAGGGCCTCCCGCTGTTCCGCGAGGAGGCCTTGCAGGGCAGGGACGCGCCAGGTGGCGCGCTCCTGCTCGCACGGCCGGTGGGCTTCGCGATGGGAACGGCCCTGGCCGTTTTCATCGCGGGCGGCCTGCTGGCCCTTTTCCTGCTCTGCTCGATCAGCGCCACGGCGCGTCTGCCTGGTGTGTTGACGCCGGAATCGGACCTGCTGCGCATCGTCGCGGATCGCGACGGGCGCGTGGCGGAGCGCCGCGTCTCCGAAGGGCAGTCGGTCCGGGCGGGGGAGGTGCTCTTCGTGCTGCGCACGGGAGTCGGCGACGCACAAGGCGAGGACCATGGCGAGGGCGCTGGCGATGCGGTCCTGCGCCTGTTGAAGCAGCGTCGCGACAGCCTCGTCGCGGAGTCGCGCCATCGCCGCCGGCAGGACGCGCATGGCCTCGACGCGGCCCGCGGCCGGATCGAGGCGCTGCGCGAGGACCAACGCCGCCTGGCATCGGAACTTGCGCTGCAACGCCGCCGCGCGGCGCTCGACGATGACGCGCTCGATCGCCAGCGTCAGCTGCAGCAGGCCGGCATGAGCGCGGTCAGCGCCACCCACGCGCGTGAGATCACGGCCCTCGAGGCGCGACAGCGACTGTCGCAACTCGAGGGCACATGGGCCTCGTCCCGGCGCGACGAACGCGCGGCCTTGCTGGCGTTGCGTGCCACGGTCCTGCAGCAGGCTCGCGAGGAAGAGGGCCATGCGCGCGCGCTCGCCGACCTCGATCAGCAGGTGGCCAAACACCGGGCCCGTCGCCAGACGCTGATCCGCGCACCGGACGCCGGCCGCGTCTCGGCCTTGAAGGCCGGTCCGGGCCAGTCCGTCGCCGCGCGCGAGGCGCTCGCCCACCTCTGGCCCGACGGCAGCGCGTTGGAGGCCGAGTTGCAGGCGCCGTCGCGTGCCGCGGCGTTCATGACCGAAGGCCTGCCGGTACGGCTCCAGGTGGACGCCTTTCCCCATCAGACCTTCGGCGCGGTGACGGGGCAGGTGCGTTCGGTCGATCTGGTCGCGCCGGGTCCGGAAGCGGCCTATCGCGTGCGCGTGCGGCTGGACCGACCGACGCTCGCGGCACGCGGCGTCGAGCACGTCCTGCGACCGGGCATGACGCTCCAGGCCATCGTCCCGTTGGAGCGGCGCCGCCTGTACGAGTGGGTGATCGATCCCCTCAGGCGCCTGTCCGCGATGCAGCCTGCCCCAGAACGATGACGCACGGTCCCGATGCCCGGGGGCCGACGCTGGCCTTCCGGCCACGCCGTCGCACGCCCGAACTGTTGCAGGACGAGGCCGCCGAATGCGGCGCGGCGTGTCTGGCGATGATCGCCGGCCACTGGGGGCGGCCGCTCGGCATGCCGGCGATGCGGCGGCGTTTCTCCCTTTCCGTGCATGGCGCCACGCTGGCGGACCTGATCGAGATGGCGAGCGCGCTGCGCCTGGGAAGCCGGCCGCTGCAACTCACGCTGGAGGAACTGCCCCAGCTGGCGCTGCCCTGCATCCTGCATTGGGACATGGACCATTTCGTGGTGCTGGAACGCGTCGGTCGCGCCGCGGTCACGCTGCTCGATCCCGCCGTCGGCCGTCGGCGTGTGCCGACGGCAGAGGTGTCACGCCACTTCACCGGCATCGCGCTCGAACTCGCGCCGGAGGATGGCTTCGAGGAGGGCGTCGCGGTCCGCGCCGGCGACGGGCCGGGAGGCTGGCGATGGCGCGAACTGCTCGGACGCATCACCGGCTTGAAGCGTTCGCTGGCGCAAATCCTGATGCTCGGCCTCGCCTTGCAGATGCTGGGACTCATGGCGCCCTTCCATCTGCAGTGGCTGGCCGATCACGCGCTCGCGACCGGCGATCGCGAGTTGGTCCTCGTGCTCGGCCTCGGCTTCCTGCTGCTCGCCGGAATCCGCGTCGCGCTCGGCGCCGTCCGCTCCTGGATGACGACGGTCCTGTCCACCAGCCTGGCCTTCCAGTGGCAGGGCCGCGCCTTCGGGCACCTGATGCGGCTGCCGACGGCCTGGTTCGAGAAACGCCACCTCGGCGACATCGTCTCGCGCTTCGGCGCGATCGACACGATCCAGCACACCTTCACGACCCAGTTCGTCGAGGGGGTGATCGACGGCCTGCTGGGGGTCGTCACCCTGGTCGTGATGGTCCTGTACAGCGGCGAACTGACGGCCGTCACGCTGGTCGCCGTCCTGCTGTACGCGCTGCTGCGCTGGGGCATGTTCCACGGCCTGCGCGACGCGACCGCCGAGACGATCCGGCGCGCCGCGCGCCAGCAGACGCACTTCCTCGAATCGGTGCGCGGCGTCCAGGCCGTGCGACTGTTCGATCGGGGCGAGCAGCGGCGCATCGGCTGGATCGGCCTGCTGGCCGACGAGTTCAATGGCCGCCTGCGTCTGGCGCGCTGGTCGTTGGGCGATGAGACGGCGCGCGGCCTGATCTTCGGCATCGAACGCGTCGCGGTGATCTGGCTGGCCGCGCTCGCGGTGCTGGACACGCGCCTGACGGTCGGCATGCTGCTGGCGTTCCTGGCCTACAAGGACCAGTTCAGCGACCGCGTGGCCGCGTTGATCGACCGGCTCTTCGAACTCGGGATGCTGCGCCTGCATGGCGAGCGGCTGGCCGACATCCTCACGACGCCGGTCGAGGACACCGCCGACGTGGCGCAGGTGGCGCAGGGGGCGCAGGCGGATCTCAGCGCCTTGCCGGCGTCGATCGAATTGCGCGACGTCGCCTTCCGCTACGGCGATGGCGAGGCCGAGGTGCTCGCCGGCATCGACCTGCGGATCGAGCCCGGCGAGTGCGTCGCGATCACCGGCGTCTCGGGCAGCGGCAAGACGACGCTGGTGAAGCTGCTGCTGGGCCTGCTCACGCCGACGCGGGGGGAGATGGTCGTCGGCGGCCAGCCGCTGCGACGGCTGGGCCTGGCCGCCTACCGCCGCATCGTCGGCACGGTGATGCAGGACGACCTGCTCTTCGCCGGCAGCATCGAGGACAACATCAGCTTCTTCGATCCCGCGCCCGACCTGGCGCGCGTGGCGGACTGCGCGCGTCAGGCTGCGCTCCACGACGAGATCGTGGCCCTGCCCATGGGCTACCGGACCCAGGTGGGCGATCTCGGCACGGGCCTGTCGGGTGGCCAACGTCAGCGGCTGCTGCTGGCGCGCGCGATCTACAAGCGGCCGCGCATCCTGGTGCTCGACGAGGCCACCAGCCACCTGGACGTCGCCGCCGAGCGTCGCGTCAATGCCGCGGTCGAGGCGCTCGGCGCGACGCGCATCGTCGTGGCCCACCGCCCGGAAACGATCGCGATGGCGGGACGGATCATCGTCATCGACCACGGCCGGATCGTGTCCGATACCGGTGCGGCGACGACGTGAAGACAGTCGCATCGGCAGATGACGCGGTTGTCATCTTCCCGCCAGCGGGCGGACGGGCGCTCCTTCCTACAGTCCATTTCCAAGACGCGACCCGACGCGGCCCCGCCGGGGCTCCGGGCGCGTCGCGATGACTGCAGGAGTTCCCCATGTCCCGTTCCTTCTTCCCCGTCCGCTCCGCCCTGTTCGCCGCCGCGCTGCTGATCGCCGCCGGTGCGCAGGCCTCGAGCGCCACGACGTCCTCGCCCCTGGCCAACGGCCGCTCGGTGCACGGCATGCCTTCGGCGGCGCAGCCGGACCGGGTCGTCGACCTGGCCCAGGCCGGCAGCGGCGAGCTGAACATCGTCTGCGGCGAGACCGTCCAGTTCCGCAATGGCAACCAGACCTTCGCCTGGAAGTTCGAATCGGTCGGTCACCGCGCGGTCGACCTGCGCGCGCTGGCGCCCGCCGGCTTCACGGACAAGCCGCTGTGGCTCTTCGTCGAACGCAACGACGGCGAGCGCAGCTGACACCGCGACGCGAAGGCGGTCGCGCCGAGCGCCGGCCTCCGCAAAGCCGAAGCGGGCGGCGGGCATGATCCCGCCTTCGCAAGCGATGTGAACACGAGATGAGATTGCTGGTCGTCGAGGACGAACTCAAGCTCGCCGCCTACCTGCGCAAGGGGCTGGGCGAGGAGGGCCATGTGGTGGACCTGGCGCACGACGGCGTCGACGGCCTGCACCTGGCGACGACCGGCGGCTACGACCTCATCGTGCTCGACGCGATGCTGCCGGGCATCGACGGCTTCGCGCTGCTGGCGGCGCTGCGGCAGTCCAGCGCCGTGCCGGTGCTGATGCTCACCGCGCGCGCCCAGGTCGACGACCGGGTCCGCGGCCTGCAGGGCGGGGCGGACGACTATCTGGTCAAGCCCTTCGCGTTCTCCGAGCTGGTCGCCCGCATCGAGGTGCTGCTGCGCCGCCACGGCGCCCGCACCACGGCCGAGGCGACCCGCTTCACCCTCGCCGACCTGGACGTGGACCTGCTGCGGCGCAAGGCGCTGCGCGCCGGTCAACGCCTGGACCTGACCGCCAAGGAGTTCAGCCTGCTCAGCCTGCTGGTGCGCCGCCAGGGCGAGGTGCTGTCGCGCACCGAGATCGCCGAGCAGGTGTGGGACATGAACTTCGACAGCGAGACCAACGTCGTCGAGGTCGCCGTGCGTCGTCTGCGCGGCAAGCTCGACCTGCCGTTCGACCGCCCGCTGCTGCACACGGTGCGCGGCATGGGCTACGTGCTGGAGGCGCGCGCGGACGACGACGCCGCCGCCGGCGCGGTCCGATGAACGACGCCCGGCCCGACGACCGACCTGACGACCGGCCCAACGCCCGGCCTGACGACCGGCCCAGTGCCCGACCGAACAGCAGCCCAAGCGCCAACCCGAGCGCCAGCCTGCGAGGCCGCCTCTCGCGTTGGCTGGCCCTGCTCACCATGGCGGGACTCGGCCTGGTGGGCGCGGTCGTCTACCTGGTGATCGCGCTGACGCTCTCGCAGCGTCAGCTCGAGACACTGACGCAGAAGCAGGCCGCGATCCAGGGCCTGCTGAACGAGGCGCGCGGCGCGCACGACGCGGCCGACGTGCAGCACCTGCTCAACGATTTCCTGGCCGGCCACGACGAGCTCTCGCTGATCGTCACCGCGCGCGACGGGCGCGAGCTCTACCGGACCGCGCGTGCCTTGCCGGTGCCGGCGCACGCGCGCCGCGTCGACTTCGGCTTGCGCCTGCCCGATGAACTGGGCGGCCGGGGAACGGCGGTGATGATCTTCGACCTGGGCCGCGACCAGGCCTTGCTGCGCCGGCTGGCGTGGACCCTCGCGCTGACGGCGCTGGGGGGCACCGCGGTCGTGTCGGCGGGCGCATTCCGGCTGGTGCGCCTGGGCCTGGCGCCGTTGCGCGGGCTGGTCGCGCAGACGGCGCAGGTGAACGCGCAGCGGCTGGACCGGCGGCTGGACGGCGCGGCGCAGGCGGAGGAACTGCAGCCGCTGATCGGACAGTTCAACGCGCTGCTGGACCGGCTGACCGTGGCCTACGGGCAGATGGAGGCCTTCAACGCGGACGTGGCGCATGAGCTCAACACGCCGCTGTCGACCTTGATCGGCAGCTGCGAGATCGCGCTGCGGCGGCCGCGTCCCGTCGAGGAATTGCGCGAGGTGCTCGCGTCCAACCTCGAGGACCTGCGCCGCATGGCCGGCATCGTGGCCGACATGCTCTTCCTGTCCAACGCCGAGCGCGGTCTGGCCGCGCGGCGCGGCGACCCCGCGTCGCTCGCGGCGCTGGCCCGGGACGTGGTGGACTACCACGACGCGGCGCTCCAGGAGGCCGGGCTGATCGCGGAGGTGCGCGGCGACGCCACGGTCGCGGTCGATGTCGGGCTGATGCGCCGGGCGGTGTCCAACCTGCTGGGCAACGCGACCCGTCATGCGCGAAGCGGCTCCGCGGTGCTGGTCCGCATCGAGCGCGCGGACGATGGCAGCGTCGCGCTCGAGGTCCAGAACGAGGGCGAGCCGATCGCCGCGCGGCACCTGCCGCGGCTGTTCGACCGCTTCTACCGGGCGGACCCGGCGCGGACGTCCGGCACGCAGCCGGAGCACCACCACGGGCTGGGACTGGCCATCGTCGCGGCGGTCGCCCGCATGCACGACGGCGAGCCCCGCGCGATGTCCGCCGGCGGCGTCACGCGCATCGGCCTCGTGATCGACGCCGGACCGAGGGCCGTCAGGCCGGGTGACCCAGGGTGTTCAGCGGAATCTTCAGGTAGCTGACGCCGTTGTCCTCGGCGGGCGGCATCCGGCCGGCGCGGATGTTGATCTGGATCGAGGGCAGGATCAGCGTCGGCACGTCCAGCTGGGCGTCGCGGCCGGTGCGCAGCGCGACGAACTCCGCCTCGCTCACGCCGTCATGGACGTGGATGTTGCGCGCGCGCTGTTCGGCGACCGTCGTCTCCCAGGCCGGCGAGCGGCCGTCGGGCGGGTAGTCGTGGCAGACGAAGAGCCGCGTCGCGGGCGGCAAGGCCAGCAGGCGCCGGATCGAGCGGTACAGCGTCGCGGCGTCGCCGCCGGGGAAGTCGGCGCGCGCGGTGCCGACGTCGGGCATGAACATCGTGTCGCCGACGAAGACGGCATCCTCGGCGCGTTCGTCGAGGCTCTTGTCGACGATCTTGTCGAGGCGCTCGTCGACGCCGGGCCCGCCGCCGTTCTTCACGTGATAGGCCATGCAGGCCGGCGTGTGTCCCGGCACGAGCAGCGCCTGCGCCTCGATGCCGCCGATCATGAACGTCTCGCCGTCGCGGAACAGGTGGTCGAACTGGCGGCCGTCGGGCAGGAAATCGCGCTCCAGGTTGTAGAGCTTGCGGAACACCGCCTGCACCTCGCGGATGTGCTCGCCGATGGCGATCCGGCCGCCGACGCGCGCCTGCAGGTACCGGGCCGCCGACAGGTGATCCGCATGGGCGTGGGTCTCGAGGATCCACTGCACGGTGAGACCCGCCTCGGCGACGTGCGCCAGCAGGCGGTCCGCCTGCGTCGTGGCGGTGCGGCCGGACTTGAGGTCGAAGTCGAGGACCGGATCGACGATCGCGGCCTGGCGGGTGACCGGATCCGCCAGCACGTAGCTGACGGTGCCGGTCCGCTCGTCGTGGAAGGCGTCGATCTTGAAGACGGGGGAAGCGGGGCTCATGGCCGAGGGCGCGCAAGGCGGGGTGACGGTGAAAGTCACTATACCCAGTGCCCCGCCTGTGCGAAGAGCAGGGCCGGCAGCCATCGCTTCATGAGGAAGCTCCCATGGCATCGCAGCGTCAGAGCAGCTCCAGGCCGACGTTGATGTTGCCGCGCGTCATCTTCGAATACGGGCAGGTGTCGTGGGCCCGCTTGATCAGCTCATAGGCGGTGTCGCGCGGCAGTCCGGGCAGGCTGACCCGCAGCTGCGCGCTCAGGAAGTAGCCGTCCGCGCCCTTGTTGAGGTCGACCGACGCATCGACGGCCGCCTCGGAGGGCAAGCGCACGCCGATCGCATGGGCGGCCAAACCCATCGCGCCGATGAAGCAGGCCGACCAGCCGACCGCGAACAGCTGCTCCGGATTCGTGCCGGGGCGCGAGGTCCCGGGCGACCCGAGCTGGACGTCGAGACGCTGGTCGTCGGACTGGCCGCGGCCGTCGCGGCCGCCGGTGGTGTGGGTGCGGGCGGTGTAGAGGACTTGAACGTGATCGGTGGTCGAGGGCATGAGGGGCTCCAGTGGTGCAACGTCACTCGCTGCGTGAGCCGCATTGCATCGGTCCGATGTATCGACGGTGTGTGACGGCCCGGGCGAATTGGCGCGGCGCGTGTCGCGGCAGGCGGCGGACACACTGGCATACAAGGCGACGCGGACCGTGTCGATCCATGGGTGGCGTGTGACGGTCCGTGACGATGATGTTGACGCCGCGTAAAACCCGGTGCGAACCCGCGCCGCGACGGGGTCTCCAGCGCCCCGGCGACGGTTTTCTTAAGCACACCCTAATTCGGTGGGCGCACCTTACGTCCAGGGCCACACGATGTTTGACGCAATCGGCCCGACCGGCCCCGCGGCCCACGGCGACGCCTTCACCGAGACGCCACCGGCGCGGAGCCCGCCGGGTCCAAGGAGATGCACATGAGCAAGTCCACCCCGATCCTCGCCATGGTCGCCGCATTCGCGGCGGCGTCGGCCCAGGCCTCGACCGATCCCGACGACATGGCGCGCCGGTCGGAGCGCCGCGCCACCATCCAGCAGCAGCTGCGCGCGGTCCAGGTCGAGCTCTACTGCGATCACCAGGACAACGCGATGCACCTGTTGCGCGACGTCCGCCGCCAGTTGATGGCGCAACGCGACCCGGGCAATTCCGGCGACCTGCGTCAGCTCGAGAAGCTCAGCTGGCTGGTCCGTCACGGCGACACCGTGGAGGCGATCGCGACGATCGACGCGGCGCGCGGCACGGCCGCCTGAGCCGCGGATGACGGGCGGCCCCGCGCCGCCCGACCCGCCGCTCCGGGGACGGCGGCGGATGCTTCGTTGTATTCGACGGTATATTGCGTGGCGTCATCAGCCGTCGCCCGCCATGCATAAGCCTCCTTTCAAGCTCAGTCCCGGTGGACTGGCCGCGCTCGTCGGCGCGGACGGCGCGCGCGCCGTCCCCACGACGTCGGGGCGGCTCGCCCCGGTCGCGTGTTGCGACGAGGCGTCGGCACCGGTGTCCGAGCCGGTCGCCGGGGCGGCGGAACGTCCGGTGACTTCCGCAGCGAACCGGACGCGTCTCCATCAACTCGATCCCCATCTCCATTGCTCGGTGATCGGCAATTGCCTGGGCACGGCGGAGCTGCGCCGGCTGATGGGCCGCCACCTCGATGTGACGGGGATGAGCGACCTGGACGTCCACCACACGGCGGTGTCCCTCGCCCCGCAGGGCGGCGAGGTGTCGAAGGCGCTGCACAAGGCGCTCGACCAGCGGCATGGCGGCGCGGTGAGGGCGATGTCGGCCGCCACCGACGAGGCGGCGCTCGACGCCGCCTGGCGCGAGGCCTGGCGACGCGGCGAGATCCCGGGCGCGTACTGGGCGCTGCTGACGCACAAGGCGGTGACGGTCGCGCTGCGCCAGGCCGTGTTCGGCGAGGTGCACATGCTGTCGCACCTGATGGCGTCGGCGAACCGCCACGACCTGCAGCGCTTCGTGGCGCTTGAGACAGGCCACGCGGCGCTGGAAGACCGCTTGGCGCGCGAGCAGGCGCGCCGGCACGAGGCGCTGCTGGAGCGGGACCGCATGGCGGAGCAACTGCGCGAGCAGGCGCTCGACGTCGAGCGGCAGCTGGCGGCGTTGCGTGCGACGGTCCCATCGGCGAGTGCCGGCGATTCCGCGCCGTCGGCGGGCGACCTCCTCGCGCAGGTCGCGCTGCAGACCGAGCGGCGCGAGCGCGCGGAGCGTCTGGCCGAGGACGCCGTGCGGCAGTTGGAAAGCCTGAGGGAACAGCTGGCGCGCACACAGACGCACGCTCGCGCCCAGGCCGAGGAACTCGCGGCTGCCGAGGCGGAGCTGCAACGGCTCAGTGCCGAAACGCCCCAAGCGCCCGGAGCGCCCGGAGCACCCGAAGCGAACGGCGACGGGTCAGGCTTGCTGGCCGGGCGTCGCATCCTCTACGTGGGAGGCCGGCCCAGTTCCACGCCGGCGATCCGCGCGTTCGTCGAGGGCCGCGACGGCGAGTTCCTGCACCACGACGGCGGCCTCGAGAGCCGCAAGGGCCTGCTGGCGGCGCTGTTGCCGCGTGCGGACCTGGTGGTGTTCCCGGTCGACTGCATCGACCACGATTCGGCGCTCAACCTCAAGCGCCTCAGCGAGCGGCATCAGGTGCCGTTCCTGGCGCTGCGCAGCGCCAGCCTGGCGAGTTTCGCTGCCGCGGTGCGGCGGGAGCTCGTGCCGTCGGGAGACGGCCCGGAGCAGGGGCAGGGCGGCCGGCGCTTCTGCCTGCGACACGGCTGAACAGGGGTTTGTCCCCAGGCGAAGGAGGCGTCAGCGGCCACTGAGGCGTGATTCCGGCGAGGAGGTGCCATGTGGAAAGACACTAGCCGACACCGTCACCCGCAGCGCTAGCATCGCGCGCCATGCGGATCCTCCTCGTCGAAGACGAAAAGCCCCTGGCCGACTGGCTGGTGAAGGCCCTGGGCCAGAACGACTTCGTCGTCGACTGGGTGGACGACGGCCGCCTGGTGCTGAACCAGCTCGGCGCGACCCGCTATGACGCGATGATCCTGGACCTGGGGCTGCCCGGTCTCGGCGGCCACGAGGTGCTGGCCCGGCTGCGGGACGCCGACTCGCGCGTCCCCGTGCTGGTGCTGACCGCCCGGGATTCGCTGATGGAGCGTGTCAGCACGCTGCACGAAGGCGCCGACGACTTCCTCGCCAAACCCTTCGAACTGCAGGAACTCGAAGCCCGGCTGATCGCGTTGATCCGCCGCTCCCGCGGCCGCGAGCAGCCTCGCTTCGCCTGCGGCCCGCTGGTGTACGACGCGGCCTCCAAGCTCTTCACGCTGGATCGCGAGCCGCTGGCGCTGTCGCCGCGCGAACATGCCGTCCTGCGCACGCTGATCCAGCACAGCGGCGAGCCCATGTCCAAGCAGGAGATCCTGGAGCGGCTGTTCTCCGACGAACAGGACGTGCGGCCGGAGGCGGTCGAGGTCCTGGTCCACCGGCTGCGTCGCCGCATCGAATCGGGCAAGGTCCGCATCACCACCTTGCGCGGCCTGGGCTACGTGCTGGAAGCCCCATGAGCGCCACGGCGCCGAGGCGCCGCGCCCTGCGATGGCCGTCGCTGCCGACCCGCTGGCATCGCTTCAGCGTCCGCCGCACGCTGCTCGCGCTGGTGCTGCCGGTGATGCTGGCCGCCGTCGGCATCGAGCTCGCGCTGACCTGGGGCACCGCGCTGCAGGCGGCCAACTCCGCTTACGACCGCTCGCTGCTCGGCGCGATCAAGGCGATCGACAGCAACGTCTCGACCGAGACCGGCGGCCTGTCCGTCGAGATGCCGTACCGGCTGCTGGAGTTCTTCGAACTCACCGCCAGCGGACAGGTGTTCTTCGCGTCAGCACCGAGGACGGCCTCGTCGAGATCGGCAACGCCGGGCTGCCGCTGCCCGGCCAGCCGCTGAAGACCGGCGTGCCACGCTTCATCGACGCCGAGTACTTCGGCGCCCCGGTGCGCGTGGGCGCCTGGGCGCGCGAGCTCGACCCCGAGCGCCCCGGGCGGCGGATGATCATCCAGGTGGCCGAGAGCACGAACTCGCGCAATGCGTTCTCACGCGCGCTGCTGTTGCAGGCCGTGTGGCGCGACCTGCTGACCGTGTCCATCGTCGCCGGCACGCTGGCGCTGGTGATCGGCTGGGCGCTGCGGCCGCTGGACCGGCTGCGGCGCGAGGTCGAGGCGCGCGCTGATGACGACCTCTCGCCGGTCGACGACACCGAGGTGCCCGCCGACGCCGCGCCGCTGGTGCGCGCGATCAACCACCACCTCGCGCGGCAGCGCGAACTGATCGACGGCCGCCGCCGTTTCGTCGACGACGCCTCCCACCAGTTGCGCACGCCGTTGGCGACGCTGGCGACCCTGGTGGGCTATGCCCGCCGGGAGCGCGACCCGGAGCGCCTCGCCGAGGCGCTGACCGCGCTCAAGGGGCAGATCGAGGACACCGTGCGGCGCACCAACCAGATGCTGGCGCTGGCCCGCGCCGACACCGCGCCGGTGGCGATGACGCCGATCGCGCTGGACCGCCTGGCCGACCGCTGCGCGCGCGAATCCTGGCCGCTGGCGCGGGAGCAGGGCATCGACCTCGGCTTCGAGCCTGCGGACGAGGACATCGTCGTGCTGGGCCATGAGGGCCAGTTGCGCGAGGCGCTGCTCAACCTGCTGCACAACGCGCTGCGCTACACGCCGCGCGGTGGCGCGGTGACGCTGCAGGTCGGCGTGGCGCGCAAGCGGGCGCGCGGCAACGAAGACAACGACAACGACAACGACAACGACAACGACGGCCACGGCCACGGCCACGGCCACAGCGATGTCATCGGCGGTCGCGGTGGCGATGGCGGTGGGGACCGCAAGGCGGACGAGCTCAGAGGGGCGACGGCCGTGATCCGCGTCGTCGACGACGGCCCTGGCATTCCCGCCGACGAGCGCCCGCGCGCGGGCGAGCGCTTCTTCCGCGGCAGCAACGTGGACCTGCCGGGCTCGGGACTGGGTCTGGCCATCGTGCGGGCGATCGTGCGGCGCCACGGGGGCGACATGGCGGTCGCCGCGGCGCGCCGGGATGCCGACGGCCTCGAGCGTGGCACCACGGTCACCTTGCGGCTTCCGCTGCGGGCGTCGACGGAAATTCCTCCCCCGCTGAAAGCCGGCTGAAAGCGCCGCTTTCCTAGAGTGCGCTGCAAGCAGGTGGCGGGCGACCGCGCGGGCCTGCCGACGACGCGCGACTTCCCGCGACCGACGGCAGCCCGACGGCGACACAGATCACCGCGAGGAGACAAGACATGACATCGATCCCGAGCTTCCGGGCGGATCGGCCTCCGGCCATCCGACCGCGGGCGGTCCTTCTTTGGACGGTACCGCACCGGGCGGCCGCGTTCATCGCGGCCGTCTGGCTGACCGCGGCCTCCGGCGTGACCGCGCAGCCCGTTCGTGGCACCTCGGCAACCACAGCGGCAACCCCCACGGCACTCACGACGGCGGCCTTGCCGGGCGGCGACGCCGCGCTCGAATGCATCGCCCCGGCCAAGCCCGGCGGCGGCTTCGACCAGAGCTGCAAGCTCGCGCAGGCGGCGTTCCAGCAGGCCGGTCTCACGACCACGCCGATGCGCATCAGCTACATGCCGGGCGGTGTCGGCGCGATCGCCTTCGACCAGATCGTCACGCGCCGCCCCGCCGAACCGCGCACGCTGGTGGCCTTCTCCAGCGGCTCGCTGCTGAACCTCTCGCACGGCCGTTTCGGCAAGCGCAGCGTCGACGACGTGCGCTGGATCGCCGCCGTCGGCGTCGACTACGGCGTGGTGCTGGTCGGCCGGCAGTCGCCGTGGAAGACGCTGCCCGAACTGCTCGTCGCGCTGAAGGCCGATCCGGGGCGCATCAGCTTCGCCGCCGGCGGCACGATCGGCAGCCAGGACTGGGTCAAGTCGGCGCTGGTCGCCGGCGCCGGCGGCGTGGACCACAAGGCGATGCGCTTCGTCGCCTTCGAGGGCGGCGGCGAGGCGATCGCCGCGCTCAAGGGCGGCCACGTCCAGGTCTACATGGGCGACGCGTCCGAGGTCTTCGACAAGCTCGGCCCCGGCAGCCCGTTCCGCGCGCTGGCGGTGCTCGCCGACCAGCGCCTGCCCGGACCGCTGGCCGGCGTGCCGACGGCGCGCGAACAGGGCGTCGACATCGTCTGGCCCGCGATCCGCGGCTTCTATGTCGGCCCGAAGGTGTCCGACGGCGACGTCGCCGCGTGGTCCGCCGCCTTCGACCAGTTGATGGCCGCGCCGGCCTTCGCCGAGGTCCGGGCGCGACACGGCCTGTTCCCGCTCGCACTCACCGGGTCGGCGCTGCGCACGGTCATCGACCGGCAGAACCGGCAGTACGTCGAACTCGCGAGCCGTTTCGGCCTCAGACGCTGAGCACGGACAGGCGCCGGTCCCGATTTCCGCCGGCTCACGCTGAATTCCGCCGATTCACGCCGACTCACGCCGACTCACGCCGACTCACGCTGGCCCGCGCCCACTCAGGTCGCCTCCCGCTGACTTCCCCAGCCCCTGTCCTCGCCGCCTGAGGACCGCAGGCGCCCCTGCGTCCCGTTTTTTCAACGACAACAAGGAGACTCCCTTGACCGCCTACCGCAAGACCTCGATCCCCTCGATCCGACTGAACACCCTGTGCGCCGCCGGCCTGCTGGCCCTGTGCGCGACACCGTCCGCCTTCGCGCAGAGCAGCGTCACCGTCTACGGCATCGCCGACGTGCTGCTGGAATACCGCGACCACATGAACGCCGCGGGCGACCACCGTTTCGGCGTGAGCTCGGGCGGCATGAACACGTCCCGCTGGGGCCTGCGCGGCGCCGAGGACCTCGGCGGCGGCCTGAAGGCCGTGTTCCAGCTCGAGGCCGAGGTCGGCTTCGACACCGGCATGGCCGGCTCGTCGTTCTGGGGTCGCCAGGCCAACGTCGGCCTGGAGGGCGAGTTCGGCCGCGTCGTCGCCGGCCGCTCCTACACGACGACCTACGACTTCCTGCTGCCCTTCGACCCGATGGGCTACGCGCCGTTCTACTCGTGGGCCACCTCGGGCGGACAGATCGCCACGCAGCCGCGCAAGGACGGGATGGTCACGGGCATGTCCAACCTGATCAAGTACCAGGGCACCTTCGGCCCGGTGAAGGTCGGCGCGACCTACGCGCTCGGCGAGGTGACGGGCTCCGACGCGGCCGGCCGTTTCTTCGCGCTGGCCGGCGCGTACACGGCGGGGCCGTTCTCGGCGACGCTGGTCGTCGACCAGCGCAACGGCGCGACGATCGCCGCCAACGGCCGCTACGACAAGGAGAAGGCGCTGCACTGGGCCGCGTCCTACGACTGGAAGCCGGTCAAGCTGTTCCTGGCGCAGCGCGTCTACAAGAAGGAGTTGGCCGTCGGCGGCGCCGATGCGAAGAGCACGATGACCTGGCTGGGCGCGACCTGGCAGGCGACGCCCGCGCTGAGCATCACGCCGGCGGTCTACTTCCAGAACATCTCCAGCGGCGCCAGCGGCACCGACGACCCCAAGCTCTACGCGCTGCGCGCGAAGTACGAGCTGTCCAAGCGCACCAGCCTGTACGCGGTCGCCTCGACAGCCAGGTCCGGCGACGGCGGCCTGGTCAGCGTCTCGCGCGACGACAACGGCTTCGGCGATTCACAGTCCAGCGTCGGCCTCGGCATCCAGCACCGGTTCTGATCGCGGCACATCGGACGGACCGGACGGACCGGACGGACCGGCCCTGGCCGTGCGGCCGGTCGCCGCGCCGTGCGCCGGCCGGGCTTTCAGACCGGCGCCGGCGGCGCGGCCTGGCCCGGCAGCAGGCCCTCGGCGCGCAGCCGCGACAGCACGTCGAAGAGCAGCTCGCTCTTGATGCCATAGGCCGCGCGCGGCGAGTTCACGAACCCCGACGCGTTGAGGACCAGGTTGGTCCCGTCCACGCCGTCGAGCTGCACGTTCGGCGCCGGCGTCGCCAGCACGCCGCCGTGCGCCTGGAAGGCCGCGAGCACCAGCGCCTTCACGCGGTCGGTGTCGGTGGCCAGCGGCATCGGCAGCTTGAACTGCACCATGCCCAGCGACTCGCCGTAGGTGACGTTGCGCACGATCTTGGTGATGAACTCCGAGTTCGGCACGATGACCGTCGAGCGGTCGCCCATCTGGATCTCGGTGGCCCGCACGCTGATGCGGCGGATGTCGCCCTCGACGCCGGACAGCGAGACCCAGTCGCCCACCTTCACCGGCCGCTCGGCCAGCAGGATCAGGCCGGAGACGAAGTTCTGCACGATCGACTGCAGGCCGAAGCCGATGCCCACCGACAGCGCGCTGGCGACCCAGGCCACGCTCTGCAGGCTGAAGCCGACGGCCGTCAGCGCCGCGGCGATCGCGGCGACGGTGCCGACGTAGCCGAACAGCGTCGTCGTGGACGAGCGCATGCCGACGTCCATCCGCGTGGTCGGCATGTAGCGCTCGGACAGCCAGCCCTTGAGCAGCCGCACGGCGGCCAGGCCGACGAAGAGCACCGCCAGCGCCTGCAGCAGCTTGATCGGATTCAGCTGCAGGGTGCCGATGACCAGGCCGTCCTGCAGGCTGCCGGAGCGGCGCACCAGGTCCATCGGCCCTTCGCCGTAGGGGGCGAGCAGCAGCAGGAGCGCGAAGAAGGCGATCGACACGCGGCAGACGGCGGACAGCAGCAGGGCGGTCTGTTCGCGCGTGCGCGGCGGTGCGGGCGCGTCGTCGGCGGATGAGGCGGATGAGGCGGCGTTGCCGGGCCTGGCGCTGGCGCCGTCCTTGCCATCGTTCTTTCCTTCGCTTTTTCCTTCGCTCTTTCCGTCGCCCTTGGCATCGTTCGATGCTGCGGCCGGCGAGGGCGCCAGCAGGGTCATGAAGAGGTCGTCGACGAGGACCGTCAGCAGGTAGGCGCCGCCGATCACGATCAATCCCCACACGACCTGGTTCAGCACGAACATCGCCAGCGACACGAACCCGGTCAGCACCGCGAGCGTCGCGCCCACCAGCGTCAACCACGCGGCCGCGCGCAGCACCGACAGCCAGAGCGGGCGGATGGTGAGTTCGGGATGGCTGCCCGTGCCGGCGTCGGCCGCGGCGGCGGGCTCCTGCGGCGCGCCGGCATGCCGCCGCAGTTGCGCGATGGCCGAGGCGAGCACCGCGATGAAGGTCAGCGACGCGAGCGTCTGCACCGCACTGCTGCCGGCCGGACTCAGGTCCAGCGTCGCCGCGGTCCGGGACGACAACCAGCCCAGCACGACGGCCGCCGCCAGCGTGCGGGGCAGCCAGGCCAGGCGCGACGCGGCGACATCGGGCACCGGCAGCAGGCGCCACGAGGGTTTGCGCGCCATCAGCAGCGCGGCGCCTAGCCCGGCGATGAAGCCGCCGAACCAGACGATCATCTCGGCCGTGTCCAGCCACTGCGCGAGCGAGTCGGGCCCGTCCGGCGCGCCGTCGACCAGGCTGGCCGTCAAGGTCAGGACCAGGCCGTGCGCGACCAGCCCGGGCCGCAAGGTGCGCAGCGTCACCTCGCTGATGGCGAACAGCGACCGGCGCAGGCGCCCGGGCGGGAGGCGCGTCGCGCACAGGCGGGCGGTCAGGCGCCGGGCGCCCAGGCACAGGACCAGCCACGCCACCACCGCGGCGACGAAGGTCG
The DNA here is from genome assembly GCF_059415965.1 of Roseateles sp. GW821-FHT09G09. Lineage (NCBI taxonomy): Bacteria > Pseudomonadati > Pseudomonadota > Betaproteobacteria > Burkholderiales > Sphaerotilaceae > Roseateles > Roseateles sp. GW821-FHT09G09. Next base: position 29,764 of record NZ_JBWKOG010000014.1, read on the forward strand.
CCCACGCCGTGGCCGGCACCGAGGCCCACAAGGCGCCGAGCTCGGCCCCGAACACGCGGGCGCGTTCGAGGTCCGCGGCGCTGTCGGTGCGCAGCGAGCGCCAGAACCCCGCCTGGAGCAGCGACGGCACGCGTTCGCCGAGCCGGGCGCTCAACTGCAGCCGCTGGGCGGCGGTGGCGTTGCGCAGCGTGCTCTCGGCCTGGCCGGCGAGGTCGTTCGCGACCTTCACCTGTCCGTCGATGGAGGCGACTTCGCGACCCAGCTGCGTGCGCAGCTGCGCCACCTCGGGCGTCTCCTTGACCTCCGCCTGCGGCGTGCCGAGCTGAGCCAAACGCGTCCTGGCATCGTCCAGCCGCGGCTGCAGGGCCGAGCGCGCCTGGTCGATGCGCGACTTCACCCGGTCGACCTTGTCCTTGATGTTGTTCAGGTCCTCGGTCGTCAGTTCCTTGCCGGTCTGGGGCTGGACCGCCTTGAGCTCCGCGCGCGCGAGCTCGAGCAGCTTCGTCGGGTCGGTCGGCTCGGGCGCCAGGTCTTGCGCGTGGGCAGGCAGCGCCAGCATGGCGGCGCACAGCAGCAACATCCCCAGCAGCCACGTCAGCAGTCGGGGCGCGCGGCGGGAGGTCTGCGAAGACTGCGCAGGCAGCGCAGGCAGCGTAAGCAGGAAGGGCAGGGAAATTGGGATCACAGGCATCCAGGGACCGCGGAAAGAGGGTGCCGCCTGGGCGGCAAGCGGCGGTCCCGGGTCCGGCGGGGCGCTCTGCCGCCTGGGCAGAGGCCCTGGGCCAGGAAGGGCGCCAGCGGGTGTCGGGTATGGCGCCGCCTGCAGCGCCCGACGGCATCGAGCGGGTAGAGTCGACCGATCCAGTTTCCCTTCGTCTTCGAGGACCTCACGATGACCACCACCGCTGCCTATCCCGATACCCGCCTGCTGATCGCCAATGAATGGGTCGACGCCGCCGGCGGCAAGACCATCGACGTGCGCAACCCCGCGACCGGCGCCGTGATCGGCCACGTCGCGCATGCGAGCCGGGAGGACCTGGACCGCGCGCTGGCGGCGGCGCAGAAGGGCTTCGAGGCCTGGCGCAACGTGTCCGCGCATGAGCGCGCCGCGACCATGCGCCGCGCCGCCGCGCTGCTGCGCGAACGCGCGCCCGAGATCGCCCGGCTGCTGACCCAGGAGCAGGGCAAGCCGGTCGGCGAGGCGAAGGTCGAAGTGCTCGCCGGCGCGGACATCATCGAGTGGTTCGCCGACGAGGGCCGCCGCGTCTACGGCCGCATCGTGCCCTCGCGCAACCTGGCCGCGCAGCAGCTCGTGCTCAAGGAACCCGTCGGACCCGTCGCCGCGTTCACGCCCTGGAACTTCCCCGTCAACCAGATCGTGCGCAAGCTCGGCGCGGCGCTCGCCACCGGCTGCTCCTTCCTCGTGAAGGCGCCGGAGGAAACGCCGGCCTCGCCCGCGGCGCTGCTGCAGGCCTTCGTCGACGCGGGCGTCCCTCCCGGCACCGTCGGCCTCGTGTTCGGCGACCCGGCTGAAATCTCCAGCTACCTGATCCCGCACCCGATCATCCGCAAGGTCACCTTCACCGGCTCCACGCCGATCGGCAAGCAGCTCGCCGCATTGGCCGGCGCGCACATGAAGCGCGTCACCATGGAGCTCGGCGGTCACGCGCCGGTGATCGTCGCGGAAGACGCGGACGTCGCCCTCGCGGTCAAGGCCGCTGGCGCGGCGAAGTTCCGCAACGCGGGTCAGGTCTGCATCTCGCCGACCCGCTTCCTGGTCCACAACAGCCTCAAGGACGAGTTCACCGCCGCGCTGGTCAAGCACGCGCAAGGCCTCAAGCTCGGCGACGGTCTTGCCGAAGGCACGACGCTGGGACCGCTCGCCAACGAGCGACGCGTCGTCGCCATGTCCAGGATCGTCGCCGAGGCGCGCGAACGCGGCGCCAAGATCGCCACCGGCGGGGAGCGCGTCGGGAACGCCGGCAACTTCTTCTCGCCCACCGTGTTGGCCGACGTGCCGCTCGACGCATCGGTGTTCAACGACGAGCCGTTCGGACCGATCGCGGCCGTGCGCGGGTTCGACACGCTCGAGGAAGCCATCGCCGAAGCCAACCGGCTGCCGTTCGGGCTGGCCGGGTATGCGTTCACGAAGTCCATCAAGAACGCCCACCTGCTGGCGCAACGCATGGAGGTGGGCATGCTGTGGGTCAACCAGCCCGCCACACCGTCCGCGGAAATGCCGTTCGGCGGCGTGAAAGACTCCGGCTACGGCTCGGAAGGCGGACCGGAGGCGCTGGAGGCTTACGTCAATACCAAGGCGGTTTCCCTCCTCGGCGTCTGATTTTCCTGCCACGTCCGCTGGCCCTCACCCCCACCCTCTCCCGCAAGCGGGAGAGGGAGTCCGACCGGCTCTACGCGCAGCGCCAGCGCTTCTTGCTCCCTCTCCCGCTTCCGGCAGAGCGCCAGCGCTTCCTGCTCCCTCTCCCCCTTGCGGGAGCGCGCCAGCGCTTCTTGCTCCCTCTCCCTCCTGCGGGAGAGCGCCAGCGCTTCTTACTCCCTCTCCCCCCTGCGGGAAAGCGCCAGTGCTTCTTGCTCCCTCTCCCCCCTGCGGGAAAGCGCCAGTGCTTCTTGCTCCCTCTCCCGCTTGCGGGAGAGGGCCGGGGTGAGGGCCAGCGGCCTCGGCAGTCAACAAGCGTGCAGCCTCACGCCACCAGACGCGGCCACCACAAGGTGATCACCCCCTGCACGCAGATCCATCCCCACAACATCACGACCGCTTCTCGCGTGGCGTGCTGCCGGGGGCGGATCAATCCGCTGGCGAGTCGCGCGCCGTAATACAGCGCCAGCATCACCGCCACCGCAACCTGCAATCCCTGCAGGCTGTGCAGCGCGGCCAGCGTGCCCGTCCATGCATCCAGCGTCGGCGGACGCTCGGCCGGCCATGCCGTCTGCAATCCACTGTAGAACGCCAGCCCCGCCAGCCCCAACGCCGGTACGAGCAGCCCCGCGCGCCACGCCGCCACCGGTGCGCGCCACGCGCCCAGACCCGCCCACACGACGAAGACCAGACTCAGCGCATAGCCCAGCGTCTGCATGAGCAGCGTGGCCTGACTCGCCAGTCCCACGCCCGGCGGCGGACAGACGTCCAGCCTCATCGCCACATGCAGATGCGCGAACGCCATCGACGCGAAGATCGTCGCCTCCACCACGATCAGGATCACCACGCCCCAGAACGACGGCGCCTGCCGCCCCGTGACCCCCATCGGCAGGATCACGCCGTCCGCCGCCTCGGCGTGCTCGAACGGCGGCGCGCGGTCCGTCTGCCACAACCACGCCCAGATCGCGACAATCGCCAGCACGCCGTCGGCCACCGTGCCGCTCACGTGCTTCACCGTCATCAGCAGGAAGAAGGCCGCGGTACCGATCGCCGCCAGCAGCGGCCACAGGCTGTCCCGGGCCAGGGTCACCACGCGCAGCGGAAGGGCCTGCACGGGACTGGTCAGCAAGGTCTCGCGATCGCCGGTGATGGAGCCCGGCAGCCAGTGCGCGCCGGCCTCGACCTCCTCATGCAAGGACGGGCGATGCCACAGCGGCTCGTGGTGCTCGACATGCGGGATGCTGCGGGTGCCGTAGGGTTCGCTCGGCAGCCATTCCAGCGTCGACGATCGCCACGGGTCGTTGTGCTCCTGCTCCGGACCCCGCTGGCTGCGCACGAGGTCGATGACGAAGAGCAGCACGCCCGCCGCGATGATGAAGGCGCCCACCGAGGACAGCAGGTTCGGCAGTTCCAGCCCCAGCCCCGACGGATAGGTGTGCACCCGGCGCGGCATGCCCAGCATGCCGGCGATGTGCATCGGGAAGAAGGTCAGGTGGAAGCCGCCGAAGATGAGGCCGAAGACCCAGCGCCCCGCGCGCTCCGACATCGCGCGCCCCTTCCACAGCGGCAGCCAGTGGTAGAACGCCGCGAACATCGGCAGCACCATGCCGCCGATCAGCACATAGTGGAAATGCGCGACGACGAAGTAGGTGTCGTGCACCTGCCAGTCGATCGGCAGCAGCGCCAGCATCACGCCGGTCAGCCCGCCCACGACGAAGGTGACCAGGAAGCCGACGAGGAACCAGGTGGCCGTCGTCCATTGCAGCCGGCCCCGCCACAGGGTGCCGATCCACGCGAAGATCTGCAGCGCGCCCGGGATGGCGATGGCGACGCTGAAGATCGAGACCAGGCTCAGTCCCAGCCCGCCCAGGCCCGCGGTGAACATGTGGTGCAGCCACAGCAGGAAACTCACCGCGCCGATCGCCACCAGCGCCGCGCTGACCGCGTGGCGGCCGATGAGCGAGGTCCGCGCCAGCGCCGGCACCATCGTCGAGACCAGTCCCGCCGCGGGCAGGAAGATGATGTAGACCTCCGGGTGGCCGAAGAACCAGAACAGGTGCTGCCACAGCAGCGGATCGCCGCCGCGCGTGGCGTCGAAGATCGGCCAGTCGAAGGCACGTTCGATCTCCAGCAGCGCCGTGCCTGCGATCACCGCCGGGAACGCCAGCACGATCATCAGCCCGACCACCAGCATGGCCCAGGCGTAGACCGGCATGCGGCCCAGCGTCATGCCCGGCGCCCGCGTCATCAGGATGCCGGTGATCAGCTCGATCGCGCCCGCGATCGCGGAGATCTCGATGAAGCCGATGCCCAGCAGCCAGAAGTCCGCGTTGAGTCCTGGCGAGTACTTCGCGCTGCTCAGCGGCGGGTACATGAACCAGCCCGAGTCCGGCGCCAGCTGCCAGAACAGCGTGGCGTAGAAGGCCAGGCCGCCGACCGCGTACATCCAGTACGAGTAGGCCGACAGGCGCGGGAAGGGCAGGTCGCGCGCGCCCAGCATGTTGGGCAGCAGGAAGACGGCGATCGCCTCCACCATCGGCACGGCGAAGAGAAACATCATCACCGTGCCGTGCATCGTGAACAGCTGCTGGAACACCGGCGCGCTGAGCAGCGTCTGCCCGGGCGCCGCCAGTTGCGCCCGGATCAGCAGCGCCAGCACGCCGCCGAGCAGCAGGAACACGAAGGCCGTCGCGATGTAGAGCTTGCCGATGAAGACGTTGTTGACGCTGCCGATCACGCGCCAGCCCCGGGGCGGTTCCCACGCGGCGCGCAGGCGTTCGAGTTCGCCGTCGGGCCGCGGCAGGCGGTTGGCGGGGCGATTCATGGCGTGGCGGCGACCAGCGGCCGGTCGGACCCGCCGCCCGGCACCGGCGGTCCGGCCAGGAACGCCACCATCGCGTCGATCTCGTCGGCGCGCAGGTGCTTGTACGACGGCATGCGCGCGCCCGGCTTCACCTGTTGCACGTCGGTGATCCATTGCCGCAGCGCGGTGCGCGGGTCGCCGAGCGGATCGCGGTTGCGCAGGGCGCCCGCGCCCAGCCACAGGCGGCTCGCGACGTGGGTCAGGTCGGGTCCGAGCGGCGGCGCCTGGGCCAGGTCTTGCCGTGCGGTCCCCGACGGGCCGTTGGCCCCCGTGCCCCGCACCGCGTGGCAGGCGATGCATCCGTGCTCCTGGAACAGCGCCGCGCCGCGCAGCGCCTGGCGCGAGACGGGCTCCGGCGCGTCGCCGGCCTGCGCGCGCCGCCAGCGCTCGAACTCGTCGGGCGGCATCGCGACCACCTGCAGCACCATCGCCGCATGCTGGACGCCGCAGTACTCCGAGCACGGGCCGCGGAACACGCCCGGCTGGGACGCGGTGAAGGTGAGCCGGTTGAGGCGGCCCGGCACCAGGTCGACCTTGCCGCCGAGCGCGGGCACCCAGTAGCTGTGGATCACGTCCTCCGAGGCCAGCGTCAAGGTCACCGGGCGGCCGACCGGCACGCGCAGTTCGTTGGCCGTGGCGAAGGCGGGCACTTCCGACATGCCGGGCGCACCCGGCGCCGCCTCGGCCTCGTAGCGCATCGACCACCACCAGAGATGCCCCGTGACGGCGACACGCAGCGCGCCCGGCGGCGACGGGTCGTCCAGCCCGTGGGCCTGCCGCTCGCCGTGGAGCAGCAGGCCGCCGAAGACCAGCACCGGCAGCACCAGCCCGCCGCCCCAGAGCCACAGCGCCGTCGGCACGGGCCGGCGGCCTCGCCACCACAGCGCCGCGGCCAGGCAGACCATCGCGAACACGAAGGCGAAGGCGCAGACCACCAGCGTCGTGGTCATGACACCGGCCAGCGCCTCCGCCTGCGGGCCGGCCGGCCGGAGCATGCCGCCCGCGCTCATCGCAGCGACAGCAGGTAGCCGGCGATGTCGCGCGCGTCGCGCTCCGACAGGCCGAGTCGCGGCATCGTCGTCCCGGGCAGCAGCCCGGGCGGATCGAGCAGCCAGCGTTGGAGGACCTCCGGGGAATTGGGCAACTGGCCGGCGATGTAGGCGCGCCGGCCGAAGCGCTCCAGCGCCGGCGCCCGCTGGCCGCCGCCCGACACGCCCGGCACGGCGTGGCAACTGCCGCACTGGAACTGCGTCATCAGGTGGCGCCCGCGCTCCACATCGGCGGCCTCGACCTGCCAGCGCCGCAGCGGCTCGTCCGGCGCCGGACCGCAGGCCGACAGCAGCAGACCGAGGGAGATCGTGAGGAGGCTCAGGCGCGTCATGCGCGCTCCCCGGCACACGAAGTGCCCGCCCCGGCATCGCGCTTGCCTTGCTGCGGCCATGACCGAGCCGCAGCGTCGTTTCTCTCCGGTGAAAGCCGTCCTGGCCGCGGGCGCCCTGGCCGGTGTGCTCGGGGCGGCCGGCGCCGCCGCCTTCGTCTGGTTCGGCGTCTATGACGTGTCGGCGACCGGGCCGCACCTGCAGCCGGTGCATTCCTTGCTGGAAATCGCGCTGCAGCGCGCGGTGCAGCGGCGCGCGGAGGCCCACCCGCCGCCGCGGGACCTGCTCGCCCGCGAGCGCGTGCTGCAGGGCGCCGCCTGCTTCCGCGACCGCTGCGTCGCCTGCCACGGCGCGCCCGGCGTGGCGCCGCAGGCCTTCGCGCTGGGCATGCAGCCGGTGCCCAGCTCGCTCGTCGAAGCGACCCGCCACTGGCGCCCCCAGGACCTCTACTGGATCACCCGCAACGGCATCAAGATGAGCGGCATGCCGGCGTGGGAGTACCGCCTGGAGGAGGGCGAGCTGTGGGCGATCGTCGCCTTCCTCGACGCGCTGCCGCTGATGACGCCGGACCAGTACCGGGCGTTGACGGCCTCTCGCCCGGACGTCGCCGGGGCGGAGGCATCGCCGGGCGGCGCCCAGCGGCAGTCATCGGGAAAGCCGCCGATCGAGATCGGACAAGCCGGCGGCGCGAACGCGGCGGCGCGCTGCGACGGCATCGTCGACGCGCCCGCGCCGCTGGTCCCGCCGCTGCAGACGGTCGAGCTGGCGCAGCGCGCGTTCCGCCAGCACGGCTGCACGGCCTGCCACACGATCCCCGGCGTGGTCGGGCCGGACACGTCCAACGGTCCGCGCCTGACCGGCCTGGCGGGACGCGACCGCATCGGCGGCAAGGCGTTCCCGACCGAGGACGGCCTGGCCGCCTGGATCCGCGATCCGCAGGCGATCGACGCGCACACCGCGATGCCCACGCTGGGCGTCAGCGAGACGCAGGCGCGGCTGATGGCGCGTTACCTGCTCACGCATTGACGCGCCATCACTGGCGCGGCGCCAGGCGGTCCGCGGGCGCGACCGGGAACGGCGACCCCAGCGAGCGGGCCTGGCCCTTCACCTGGTTCTGCGCCTGGCACTTGTGCGTGCAGATCGTCGCGGGCGGCGCGACCTCGGTCGCGTCCTCGCCGAAGACCATGCCCATGCGGCCGCCGCTGCTGACCTCCCAACGCGAGCTCAGTCCGCAATGGCTGACCTTGGCGATCGTGCCGTCACGCTTGACGATCGAATTCACGCAGGCCGCGTCGCTGATGCGCGTCGCCACCTGCGGGCTGTCGCGGCCGACGAAACGCGACGAGTAGTCGTTGCCGAAGTTGACCCGCGGCGTCACCACGACGGTCGTGTCCTTGTAGGGCACGGCATCGCCCTCGAGGTTGCGGAAGTTGCGGTTGTCGAAATAGAAGGCGTTCAGGCTCGGGTTCGTCGGATGCGTGGCCAGCACATGCGTGAACACGGTCGAGCTGCCGTCGGTGCGCGCGACCTCCATCTGGAAGACGCCGCCGTTGGCGCAGTCCTTCGCCTGGATCTTCATCGCGACCTGCGGGCCTTCGCGCATCAGCACGATGTCGGTCGTGTCGAGTTCCACGTCGACGCCGCCGGTCAGCGCCGCGCCGCGATGGTCCGGCAGCTTCGACGCGAAGACCGGGGTCGGCACCCCGCCGGTCATGTCCAGCGGATTGGCCGCGCCGGTCAAGACGTAGTCGCGGATGCCGAAGCTCGCGGCGTCCACCCCGAACTGCACGTACTTGCCTTGCACCAGGAAGCGGGCCGGCACGCTGCCCGCGGCCACGGTCTGGTTGGCCTTGCCGCTGAGGCCGAGCACGCGGAAGCCGCCGCCGTCGCAGCCCTTGGAGGAGGCGGCCATCGCCAGGCCGCTCGCGGCGGTCAGCGCCAGGGCCGTCAGCAGGGCGCGGCCGCGGCGCAGGGAAGGACGCAGGGAAGGGCACAGGGAAGAGGACGAACGGGAGGAACGGGTCGATGTCATGCGAGGCTCCAAAGAGTGGATGGGAATGGCGCCATGCTAGGAACGCGACGCCCGCGCGCCCAGGGCACAAGGGCGGGATCGCGGTCCGACCCAGGTCGCGACGCGTCGGGACCTTGGTCCATGGGCGGACCGGATGCACGCTGTTACAGTGCCGCCCGATGACGCCATCGGCCCCGCCCAAGACCCCCCGGCGCCTGTCGCTGTCGCAGCAGTTCCTGCTGGTCAGTTTCCCGGTGCTGCTCGCGTCCACGCTGGTCATCGGATGGTGGGTGGGACGGCAGGTCGAGGAGAGCGTCGTCCACCGGATCGGCGGCGACACGGCGCTGTACGTGGACGGCTTCATCGCGCCGCACCTGGACGGCCTGAACCGCGGCGGCCAGATCGGCGACGCGGACCGCCGCGCGCTGGAGGCGCTGGTCGTCGACGCCGACTGGGCCCGGCGCATCGTGTCGCTGCGGATCTGGCGTCCCGACGGCGTCGTGCTGTTCAGCAGCGATGGCGAAGGCGTGGGCCGGACGCTCGAGGTCGACGAAGGCCTGGCGATCGCCGCGGCCGGCAGCGTCTATTCGGAGATCAGCATTCGGCGGGGCCGTCGGCAGACCGATCACGGGCAGCCGCTGGAACGGATGATCGAGACCTACACGCCGATCCACACCGCCGGGCGCGGGCACATCGGCGCGATCGCCGAGTTCTACCAGATGCCCGACGAGGTCGACCGCGAGGCGGGCAGCGCGCAACGGCGTGGTTGGCTGATCGTGGCGGGCACGATGCTGGCGACCTACCTGCTGCTGTTCCTGATCGTGCGTCGCGGCAGCCAGACCATCGTCAGGCAGCGCAACGAGCTGCGCGAGAAGCTGGCGCAGTTGACCGCGATGCATGCGCAGAACGACGCCCTGAACGCCCGCGTGCGGCGCGCGGCCGAGGAGGCGATCTCGATCAACGAGGCGCTGCTGCAGCGCGTCTCCGCCGATGTGCACGACGGCCCGAGCCAGGATCTCGGCTTCGCCCTGATGCAGATCAAGAACCTGCGCGACGGCCAGGCGGACGCGATGCGGGGCGCGGTGCCGGGCGTGCTGCCGGGCTCCGCGGCCGACACGGCATCAGGCGTCGTGAGCCCGCACGATCTGGACCGCATCAGCGACGCCGTGCAGGCCGCCATGCGCGACCTGCGGGCCATCTCGGCCGACCTGGAGCTGCCGGAACTGGCGCCGCTGACGCTGGGCGACGTCGCGGCGCGCGTGGTCCGCGACTTCGAGGCGAAGACGCGGGGCGCCGTGCCCGTGACGCTGGAGGCGGTCGTGGCGCCGGACCTGCCGGCGCCGTTGCGGATCAAGACGACCCTGTACCGGCTGCTGCAGGAATCGCTGGCCAACGTGTTCCGGCACGCGCGCGGCAGCCGGTGCCGCGTCGAGCTGCGCGGCGACGCCACCGGCATCCGGCTGGCCGTGGACGACGACGGCCCGGGCTTCGATCCCGCCGAGGCGCGCTCGCGGCGGCGGCTCGGCTTGAGCGGCATGCGCCAGCGCGTGGAGTCGCAGGGCGGGACCTTCGGCGTGACCAGCGCGCCGGGGCGGGGGACGCGCATCCGCGTGGACCTGCCGTCGACGGCGCGGGACGGCGCGGACGAGGACATGAACGGGAAGAGGACGGACGATGAGCGGTGACACGATCGAAGTGCTGGTGGTCGACGACCACCCGCTGTTCCGCCAGGGCGTGGTGCACTCGCTGACGATGGATCCGGCCTTCCGGGTCGTCGGGGAGACCGCGTCCGGCGAGCAGGCCCTGGCGCTCGCGCAGGCGCTGCTGCGGGACGCCGTGCTGCTGGACATCAGCATGCCCGGCTGGAACGGCATCACGACGGCCGGGCGCATCGCGATGGCCTGCCCGGCGACGGCGATCGTGATGCTGACGATGTCGGAGGACAAGGACAAGCTGCTGGCGGCGCTCAAGGCGGGCGCGCGGGGCTATGTGCTCAAGGGCGTCTCGGGCAAGGAACTGGCGGGCGTGTTGCGCGCGGCCGTGGCCGGCGAGGTGTACGTGTCGCCGACGATCGCCGCGGAGATGCTGGTGTCGCTGACGCAGCGCAAGGCGCCGGATCCGCTGCAGGAGCTGACCGAGCGGGAGCGCAGCATCCTGTCGCTGATCGGCGCCGGCAAGACCAACCGCGAGATCGGCGACGCGCTGTTCCTGTCGGAGAAGACGATCAAGCACCACGTGACCAACATCCTGCAGAAGCTGCAGGTGCGCAGCCGCGTGGAGGCGGCGCTGCTCGCGAGCCGGCACGGGGACGGGGATCGCGGCGACCGCCCCGATCGCATCGGCTGAGGAGCGCGCACGCGCCCCGTCGACCGAGATAGACTGGCCCGAACCGACGCGCCCTTGCGGGCGCGTCTTCATTCCCGCCTCCTTCTGTCATTCCTCCGAAAGGCCCCGCCATGAAATCCCGTGCCGCCGTCGCGTTCCAGGCTGGCCAGCCGCTGCAGATCGTCGAGATCGACGTCGAGCCGCCCCGCAAGGGCGAGGTGCTGGTGAAGATCACCCACACCGGCGTGTGCCACACGGACGCGTTCACGCTCAGCGGCGACGATCCGGAAGGCCTGTTCCCGGCCGTGCTCGGCCATGAGGGCGCGGGCATCGTCGTCGAGGTGGGCGAGGGCGTCACCAGTGTCAAGCCCGGCGACCACGTGATCCCGCTCTACACCGCCGAATGCGGTGAGTGCCTGTTCTGCAAGTCCGGCAAGACCAACCTGTGCGTGGCCGTGCGCGCCACGCAGGGCAAGGGCGTGATGCCGGACGGCACGACGCGCTTCTCCTACGAGGGCAAGCCGGTCTACCACTACATGGGCTGCTCGACCTTCAGCGAGTACACCGTCGTGGCCGAGGTGTCGCTGGCCAGGATCAGCCCGGATGCCAACCCCGAGCAGGTCTGCCTGCTGGGCTGCGGCGTGACCACCGGCCTGGGCGCGGTGAAGAACACCGCCAAGGTGCAGCCGGGGGACTCGGTGGCCGTGTTCGGGCTCGGCGGCATCGGCCTGGCGGTGATCCAGGGCGCGAAGCTGGCGCAGGCCGGCCGCATCATCGCGATCGACACCAACCCGTCGAAGTTCGAGCTGGCCAAGGTCTTCGGCGCCACCGACTTCGTCAACCCGAAGGACCACGACAAGCCGATCCAGCAGGTGATCGTCGAGATGACCGGCTGGGGCGTCGACCATTCCTTCGAATGCATCGGCAATGTCCATGTGATGCGCGCGGCGCTCGAGTGCGCGCATCGCGGCTGGGGCCAGTCCATCGTCATCGGCGTGGCGGGCTCGGGCCAGGAGATCTCGACGCGGCCGTTCCAGCTGGTGACGGGCCGCACCTGGAAGGGCACGGCCTTCGGCGGCGTCAAGGGCCGCTCGCAGCTGCCCGGCATGGTCGAGGAGGCGATGCGCGGCGACATCCAGCTGGCCCCGTTCGTGACCCACACGATGCCGCTGACCGGCATCAACGAGGCCTTCGACCTGATGCACGACGGCAAGTCGATCCGCTCGGTGGTGCACTTCTGAGACTGGGACTGGCAACGCGACCGACACTGGAACTGGAACTGGAACTGGGACTGGGACCGAGGCCGCCGCGGGAAGCGGCGGCGGTCCGCGGTCAGCGCGACTCGCGCCAGCCCAGCACCCGTGCCGGCAGGAACAGAATGGCCTTGAGCAGGGCGAAGACGGCTTCGACGCTCAGGCCGATCAGGCGGAACGGCAGCGTCAGCAGCCAGACGACCGGCCACATGACCAGCGCCAGCAGGGCCAGCGGCCAGCACAGCACGAACAGGACCAACCAGAACAGCAGGCCGACGAAGCCCATGGCGCACTCCTCGAGAAGACAGGGGACCGGAAGGTGGATCGACAGCACGACGAAGGCCGTGACCGGTCGACACGGCAGGGTGCAAGCTTAGTGGGCAGGCCGCGCGGTGGCGCCGGCCGCGCGACCGAACAGCGTTGGGGGCTCACAGACTGCACGTCGAGCGGATCCAGCGTCGATGGCTGTCCGCGGGTGGGAGGCCGGCATGCGCTGTGGGATAGTGGGCATCTCCGTGCAAAGCGCCCTGGGCGCCCCGCTGATGCCTCGAGATTCCGCCCCTTCCGCGCCTGGTGAGCTCCCCGCGAGCGGCCCGCCGGGACCGCACGGCCCGGGGCAAGGACTGGCCCCGCTGACGCTGGGCGCGCTGGGCATCGTGTTCGGCGACATCGGGACGAGCCCGCTGTACACGATGCGGGAGGTGCTCAACCCCGCCAACGGCGTGAGTCTGCAGCCCGCGGACATCATCGGCGCGGTCTCGGCCATCCTCTGGGCCTTGATGATCGTGGTGACGCTGAAGTACGTCGTGCTGATCCTGCGCGCGGACAACCGCGGCGAGGGCGGCATCATGGCGCTGACCGCGCTCGCGGTCCGGGCGGCGGGCGACACGCCGGCGCGGCGACGGATGCTGCTGCTGGTCGGCGTCTGCGGCGCGGCGCTGTTCTACGGCGACAGCGTCATCACGCCGGCGATCTCCGTCATGGGCGCGGTCGAGGGGCTGGAGATCGTCACGCCGGCCCTCAAGCCTTTCGTCCTGCCGATTTCCGTGGCGGTGCTGACGGGACTGTTCCTCATCCAGCGCCGCGGCTCGGCCGCCGTCGGCGTGATGTTCGGGCCGGTCATGCTGCTGTGGTTCAGCGTGCTCGGCGTCATCGGCGCGCTGCAGATCGCGCAGACCCCGGAGATCCTCCAGGCGCTCGATCCGCGGTTCGGCCTGGCCTTCCTCCAGGCGCGGGGGCCGGGCCTGTTCCTGGTCGTCGGCGCGCTCGTGCTGGCGCTGACGGGCGCGGAAGCGCTGTACGCGGACATGGGGCATTTCGGCCGCCGGCCGATCCGGCTGGCCTGGTCGGCGCTCGTACTGCCGACGCTCGCGCTGAACTATGCGGGGCAGGGCGCGCTGCTGCTGCGCGACCCGGGCGCGCTGGACAACCCATTCTTCCGGCTCTTCCCGTCCTCCTGGCTCATCCCCTGCGTGCTGCTGGCCACCTTCGCCTCGGTGATCGCGTCGCAGGCGGTGATCTCGGGGGCCTTCTCGCTGACGAAGGAGGCCATCCAGCTCGGCCTGCTGCCCCGGATGCGCGTGATCTACACCTCCGAGCAGGCGATGGGCCAGGTCTACCTGCCCGCGATCAACTGGACGCTGCTGGTCGCCGTGCTGCTGGCCGTGCTGGGCTTCGAGAGTTCCTCGGCGCTGGCCTCGGCCTATGGCATCGCCGTGACCATCACCATGCTGATCACGACGGTGCTGACCTTCTTCGTGGTCCGTCATGCTTGGCACTATCCGGCCCCGCTCGCGTGGGCCGCGACGGCGGGATTCCTGGTGGTGGACGCGCTGCTGGTGGTGTCCTGCTCGCTCAAGATCATGCAGGGCGGCTGGTTCCCGCTGGCGCTGGGGCTGGTGCTGTTCGCCGTGATGGCGACGTGGCGCCGGGGCAAGGAGCGCTTGCACGAACAGGTCGCGGGGGAGGACCTGCCCCTGCTCCCCTTCCTGGAGGCGTTGTCGCATGACGTCGAAGGTCCGCGGCCCGACCGGATCGCCGTCTATCCGGTCTCCAACCCGGAGGTCGTGCCGCCGGCGCTGCTGCACAACCTGAAGCACTACCAACTGCTGCACGCGCGCAACGTGATCGTCACCGTCCGCTTCGACGAAGTGCCCTTCGTGCCGGAGGATCAGCAGCTCAGCGTCGAACACCTGCGGCCGGGGTTCTGGCGCGTGGTGGTGCGCTACGGGTTCAAGGACGAGCCCAACCTGCCGGCGGCGCTGGGGCGCTGCGCGCGGCACGACCTGCAGTTCGACCCCTTCCTCGCGTCCTACTTCCTGAGCCGGCAGGTCGTGGTGGCGGGCGCGGGCCGGCAGACCTCCGGGATGGCGCGGTGGCGGCAGCAGCTGTTCATCGCCATGGCGCGCAATTCCAGCAGCGCCGCCGACTACTTCCGACTGCCCGACAACGGCGTCATCGAGCTGGGGTCGCGGGTCCAGTTGTAGCGCCGGGGTGGCGCGGGGCGCGGGTGTTCCTGCCCGCCTGCCTGAGGGTCAGCGCCCGACGCCACTGCTCGTCGTCGAGGCCCGTGTGCCGCATCAGTGTAAGGCGGGGTCAAGGGTTGCCTCCATCCCCCAGGAGGACCGTCGTCGCGACCCGTTCACACCCCCATCCGGACGAAACTTTCTCGCCGCCCTTTGACGCGCGGCAATGGGATTCCAGATAGAGACCGACCGATGGGGGAAGAGGGCCTGATTTCGATTCTGGAGTCGATCAGCGGTGGCAGAGTTGTTCTCCATGGCGGGCAGGGGCCCGCCGTTGATCGAGGAATGAATGATGCAGATGAATCCGTATGAGAGCGGCGCCGCTGAGCGCGCCGCGCGATCTGACCCGGAGCTGAGGGCTCGCGTGCAGGCCATCGAAACGGTCCTGCCGACGCTGGCCACGCACGTCCAGTTGGAGCAGCTCCGTGGAGAGATGAAGGAAGGCTTCGGCGCGGTGCGCATCGAAATGCAGACCATGCGCGCGGATCTCCAGGCCAGCATGGGCGAGTTGCGCGTCGACATGCATCGGACTGTCAACAACACGATGAAATGGTCGATCGGCGTGGCGATCAGTTGCGTCGGTCTCGTGATCACCGCCATGGCAACCGCCATGCCGATGTTCGTCAATCACGCGAGGTGATCCATGCAGACGAATCCCTTTGAGAACGGGGTGGTTGAGCGCGCCGCGCGGTCCGATCCGGAGTTGATCGCCCGGGTGCAGGCCATCGAGACGGTCCTGCCCACGCTGGCCACGCGGGCCCAGCTGGAGCAGCTCCGCGGCGAGATGAAGGAAGGCTTCGGCGCAGCCCGCGTCGAATTGAAGGAGGAGATCGGTGCCGTGCGCGCCGAGATGAAGGACGCCTTCGGTGCGCTGCGCACTGAAATGCACAAGATGCATGGCGATCTGCGCGGCGAGGTGCACCAGGCGGTCATCGGCAGCATCAAGTGGTCGATCGGCCTTGCGGTCAGCATGGCCACGCTGGCCGCCACACTCATTGCCGCGGTGGCGCCTGCCGTGACCGCGCACCTGCACGGGTAAATGTCCGTCACGCCGATGTCCCCAACGCCGTGGCCAGATGCGCCACGAACTGCCTCACCCGCGCGGTGCCCTGCACCCGCTGCGGGTACACCGCATAGATGTCGGCGTCGGGCGTCTCCCAGTCCGGCAGGACCTGGACCAGTCGCCCGGTCGCAAGGTAACGCGCGATGTCCCATTCCGCGCGCATCAGGATGCCCAGCCCGTCGAGCGCCCAGTTCACCGCGATCTCGCCGTCGTTGGTCGTCAGCGCGCCGCGCGTCTTCACCGCTTCCGTGAGCGTCTTGCGGCCGCGCTTGGACGTCAGCCGCCACAGCCCATACGCCTCCTCGCCTTGCCGGATGCCGATGCAGTCATGCCGCACCAGTTCCGTCGGCGTCTTCGGCGTGCCGTGCGCGCTCAGATAGGCCGGCGACGCGCACAGCAGGCGGCGGTTCGCCGCGATGCGTCGCGCGATGATCCGCGCGTCCGGCGGCGGGCCGAAGCGGATGCAGACGTCGAAGGCATCCTCGTGCAGCGGCGGCGGATTGACCGACAGCTGCAGCTGGACCTGCAGCTTCGGATGCTGACGCACGAAGCTGGAGATCAGCGGCGCGATGTGCGTCCGCCCGAAGCCCAGCGTCGCGTTCACGCGCAGCAGGCCGCTCGCCGTGCCGCCGCTCGCGCTCATCACCTCCTGCAGATCATCGATGGCCGCCAGGATCTTCCGTGCGTGCTCCAGGTAGAGCTCGCCCTCCTGCGTCAGGCTCATCCGGCGCGTGGTCCGGCTCAGCAGGGCCGTGTCCAGCCGGTTCTCCATCTGCGTCAGGTGCTTGCTGACGGCCGCCGTCGTGATGCCCAGCTCGCGCGCCGCGGCGCTCAGGCTGCCGGCGCCGCACAGTGTCGAGAAGAAGCCCAGGTCGGCGGGCGCGATCGCCGACGCCTTCACGATGCCGGCGGCCGGCGAGGTCTTGGAAGCCATGAGGAAACCCTGCCGATGGTGGAGTGCGGACTGTTGAATCCAGGTTGAAGACGGATTGACTTTAGCCGCGATCCGAAGGGCAGGGCGCTCCTAGAGTCGGGCCAGGTTATTGACGACATCACCTGGAGACAGACCCCCATGAAGACCTATCGCATCGCCACCATTCCCGGTGACGGCATCGGCAAGGAAGTGATCCCCGCGGGACGTGAGGTCCTCGAGGCGCTGGCCGCGACGAACGACCGCTTCTGCTTCGAGTTCGAGGACTTCGGCTGGGGCGGCGACTGGTACCGCGCGCACGGCGAGATGATGCCGGCCGACGGACTCGACGCGCTGCGCGACAAGGACGCGATCCTGTTCGGTTCCGCCGGCGATCCCGACATCCCCGACCACATCACGCTGTGGGGCCTGCGGCTGAAGATCTGCCAGGGCTTCGACCAGTACGCCAACGTGCGCCCGACCCGCGTGCTGCCCGGCATCGACGCGCCGCTCAAGCGCTGCGGCCCGAAGGACCTGGACTGGGTCATCGTGCGTGAGAACTCGGAGGGTGAATACGCCGGCGTCGGCGGCCGCGTCCACCAGGGCCACCCGATCGAGGCGGCCACCGACGTGTCCATCATGACCCGCACCGGCGTCGAGCGGATCATGCGCTACGCGTTCAAGCTGGCGCAGTCGCGGCCCCGCAAGCTGCTGACGGTGATCACCAAGAGCAACGCGCAGCGCCATGCGATGGTGATGTGGGACGAGATCGCCGCGCAGGTCGCGGCGGACTTCCCCGATGTCACCTGGGGGAAGGAACTCGTCGACGCCGCGACCGCCCGCATGGTCAACAAGCCGGCGACGCTGGACACCATCGTCGCGACCAACCTGCACGCGGACATCCTGAGCGACCTGGCGGCCGCGCTCGCCGGCAGCCTGGGCATCGCGCCGACGGGCAACATCGATCCGGAACGCCGTTATCCGTCGATGTTCGAGCCGATCCACGGGTCGGCCTTCGACATCATGGGGCAGGGGCTGGCGAATCCCGTCGGCACCTTCTGGTCCGCGGTGATGCTGCTGGAGCACCTGGGCGAGCACGAGGCCGCGGCGCGACTCATGCGCGCCATCGAGGCCGTGACGGCGAACCCGTCCTTGCACACCGGTGACCTCGGCGGCAAGGCGAAGACGACCGACGTCACCGCCGCCGTCGTCGCCGCCCTGTGCCAACCCGGCTGACCTTCCTTACTTCCACGGCCGCTGGCCCTCACCCCTGGCCCTCTCCCGCAAGCGGGAGAGGGAGTCCGACCGGGGCTCTTCTGACCCCCTCTCCCGCTTGCGAGAGAGGGAGTCCGACCGGGGCCCTTCTTACCCCCTCTCCCGCTTGCGGGAGAGGGGGGGTGAGGGCTGCGGTCTCGCGCAGTACCACCCCTCGAATGGCCGTCAGAGCCATCGACCAGGAGACAACCATGACCCACGTTCCGTCCTTTCCCCGCCGCCGCGCGCTGATCGCCGCCTCGGCGATCGCCGCGACCGCCGTCGCTTTCGGCACCGCGACGCCCGTCTTCGCGCAGGCCTGGCCCGCCAAACCGATCACCCTGATCGTCCCGTTCCCCGCCGGCGGCACCACCGACGTCCTCGCACGCGCGCTGGCCGAGAAGCTCCAGCAGAGCCTGGGCCAGCCGGTGATCGTCGAGAGCCGCCCCGGCGCCGGCGCGACGCTGGGCGCGGACTACGTCGCCAAGTCCAAGCCCGACGGCTACACGCTGCTGATCGGCGCGGTCCACCACACGATCGCGAGCAGCGTCTACAAGAAGCTGCCCTACGACTTCCAGAAGGACTTCGTGCCGATCACCGGCATCGCGCTGGTGCCCAACGTGCTGGTCGTCAACGCCAACCAGACCTCGGCGAAGACGGTGCAGGAACTGGTCGCCCAGCTCAAGGCCAGACCCGGCGAGTGGACCTACGGCTCCAACGGCAACGGCACCGCGCAGCACCTGATCGGCACGCAGTTCCAGAACCTCACCGGCACGACGCTGCTGCACGTGCCCTACAAGGGCAGCGGGCCGCTGGCGACGGACCTGCTCGGCGGACAGATCCAGATGTCCTTCGACACCGTCACGCCGGTGCTGCCGCACATCAAGGCCGGCAAGCTGCGCGCGCTCGCGGTGACCACGGCCAGGCGCTCCAGCGCGCTGCCCGACGTGCCCACGCTCGACGAGGCCGGGCTGAAGGGTTTCGACATCGGCACCTGGTTCGGCGTGCTCGCGCCCGCGGCCACGCCCAAGGACATCGTCGTCAAGCTGAACACCGAAATGGTCAAGGTCCTGCAGGCGCCGGAGTTCCGCAAGCGCATGGAGGAGATCGGCGCCGAGACCACCGGCGGCACCAGCGAGCAACTGGCGTCCCAGATCCGCAACGAGACGGGCAGGTTCGCGAAGCTGGTCAAGGCCGCCAACGTCCAGATCGAGTGACCCGCCGCGAATGAGCTTGAAGGAATGACCTTCAAGGAATGACACGCCGGCGAGGAGGCAAGGAGGCAAGGGCACTGAAACGCAAGAATGGGGGAGGCGCCACTGGCGAACATCCCGGGCCGGTTGTCGACTGACAGGGTCTCCCAGCTCGTGGTCCCGCCATGATCGATCCGTCGACAAGCGCCAGACGCTTCAGCCAACTCATCGCCGCGCTGTCGCGGCGCACCGCCACTCCGCTCGAGGCCCGCGACGGGCTGCTCGTCCTCGTCGATGCCGGGGAGACCGTCCAATTGGTCGTCGAGTTGTCGGACGCCGGAGACGGCGTGGCCATCGTCGCGCGGGTGATGCCCGTCCCCCAGGAGGACGCCGGCGGCACGCTGGCCCTGCGGCTGCTGCGCTTCAATGCCGACCGGGCGGCGCTGGACGGCGCCGTGATCGCGGCGGACGGGCAGCGACGCCAGTTCGTGCTGATCCGCGAGCTCCCGCTCGACGAGGAGGCAGAGGCGCTGGCGGGCCGCATCGAGGCCCTGATGGACCTGGCGGCGATCGTGCGGTTCGACGCCCTCGGCGAGCGGTCGCCGGGCGCCGGCACCGCCGCGCTGCTGCTGCGCGCCAGCCGGAGCGTGCGGTGAGCATCGGCATGACCACTGTCGCCTCCTCCTCCGCGGCGATCGCCTCGTGCAGTCTCGACGCGACATCGCCGGAACCCAAGCCGGCAACGAGGCCAACATCGACCCCCTCGTCGTCTTCCGCAGGCTCGCGGATGAGCGGATGGCGGCAGGCCGACGAATCGGATGCGGGGGCCAAGGCCCTCGGTCGTCGAGGGGCCTTGCGCAGGCCCGAAGGGCGATCGTCGAGAGCCGCCGGGACGCAGTTCACGTCGGCCAAGTCGCCCGCGCCGACCACGCTGACCACGTCGACCGCAGTCCCTCTGAAGGCGCTCACCCAGACGCCGAAGACCAAGGCCGCGCACTACGAGCAACGCGACATGCCGATCGACGCCCCGTCGCTGAATTGCCTGCGCGACAACGCCCTGTTGGCGAGTTACCCCTATCACCGCGACCAGATGGCGCTTCCCTTGGGCTGGGCCCCGGCGGGCGAACTGGCCAACCAGGTCCGCAGGGAATTGACACTGACGAACCACGGGGTCGACGCCCGACCCGGCGCGATCGTCGATCGCGGCAGCGGACTGACGGCGGTGCTGCTGCGCGGCCATGGGACGAACGAAGTCGTGGTGGTGTTCGGCGGCACCACCTCGGGCAGGAAGACGGGCGCCACCTTGGCCGAACGCTCCAGGCCGGGCCGGAACTTCATGTCGACGCTGTCGCAGTGGGGGGCCAATCTCTGTGCCGGTCTCGGCGGCACGCCGAAGAGCTATCGCCAGGCAGACGCCCTGCTGGCTGCCGTGCAGCGTCGCCTGGCGACGGATCCTGCGTGGGCCGGACACACGCTGCGCGTGGTCGGCCATTCCAAGGGCGGCGGGGAAGCGATGTACGCCGCGTTGAAGGCAACGACGCCGGTCCCGGTCACCGCGTTCTGCCCGGCGCATCTGAGCGACCGGCTGATCAGGCAGTTGCCGGAGAAGCACCTTGCACGCGCCAGGGAACTCGTCCGCAGCTTCTCGCCAAAGGGCGATCCCGTGGCGGGCATGCGCGGCATCCTTCCGGGCATGCACGGTGTGGGCATCGGCCACCACTTCGACGGCATCCCGGGGAGCAGCGCCATGAACCTCCACGATCAGTTCCACCAGCATGTGCTCCATCACCACCAGTGCGCCAAGGCCATCGAGGATCGTGCATGAACGTGCATGAATGATTGAAAACATGCACAATCGCGCCTCAGCTTCCTGGGACGCCATGTCGCACCTCGATCTCCCTCATGCTCGCCGCGGCCTCATCGCGGCACGGCTGGCCAGCGGTCAGGCCGTGGTGGCGGCGGATCTGGCCGCGGAGTTCGCACTGTCCGAAGACGCCATCCGTCGCGACCTCCGCGCGCTGGCGGCGGACGGCCTGTGCCGCCGCGTCTACGGCGGCGCGGTGCCGATCGCGGCCAACGACCGGCCCCTGGCCGCGCGGATGAAGGAGGCGCCGGATCGCAAGTCCGCCCTCGCGCGGGCCGGCGCGGCCACGGTCCGGCCGGGCGAACTGGTGTTCCTCGACACCGGCAGCACCAACCTCGCGCTGGTCGAGTTCCTGCCCGAGGACGCGGACCTGACCGTGGCGACCAACGCCGTCGACGTCGCCGCGGCGGTGCTGCGGCGCCAGGACCTGCGGCTGCTGATGATCGGCGGCGAGGTCGATCCGCACCTGGGCGGTTGCGTCGACGCGGCCGCGGTGGACAGCCTGTCGCGCCTGCGCATAGCCCGCGGCTTCGTGGGCGTGTGCGCGCTGTCGATGAGCGACGGCGTGCTGACGACCCATTTCCGCGAGGCCGCCTTCAAGCGCAGCCTGATCGAGCGCAGCCGCCACGTCGTCGGTCTGATCACCCGCGACAAGCTGCAGGCCGATGCCGCCCATCGTGTCGCGGGCCTCGAGGCGCTGCACACCATCGTCATCGAGCGCGATGTCGGCGCCAGCGTGATGAAGGCGCTGCGCCGGAGCGGGGCCGAGGTCGTCCCGGTCGATCCGGCGGGATGAAGCCTTGGACGACGGCCGGCCCTTCCAGGAGCACGCCGCAGACCGGCCGGAGACGCGTGTGGCCGTGCGTCTACCCGTGCGTCTGGCCGTGCATCTGACCGTCATGGTGGCCGTCATGGTGGCCGTCATGGTGACCAGTGGCGGGATCACCTGCGTCGCGGCGCTGATGCCGAGCCTGGCGCATCGCGTGGGACTGGATCTGCCGGAGCTGCTCGGTACCGCGCTGGCGTTGCTGGCGGGAACGGGGGCGGGCTGCGTGTTCGGCGTCTGCGCCGGTGTTCTGCAGGGCGCGGTGCGGGCGAGCGCGCGCGAGCTCGAGTCAGCGGGTCCTCCGCCCTGGAGACCCGGCATGGCGGCGACCTGCGGCCTCGCGGGCGCGGGTGGCGTGCTGGTGACGACGCTGCTGCTGGCCGTGGGCTTCGAGCCGCCGCTGGCGGCCGCGCTGGTCGTCGCGCCGATGGCGGTCGCCGTCGTGGTGGCGTGGCCCTATGTGCGGGAGGCGCCGGCACGGGGGCGCTGAACACGACCTCAAGGACTTGGCGGCGGTGTTTAGCGGAGACCCCTAAACACTTGGGAAACTTGCGCGCCTTCGTTGACCCCTGAAAAGGGCCCTTCAAGAATCGCCGCATCCCCATGAGCAGCATCACCATCCGCGATATCGCCAAGGCCGCCGGCCTGTCCATCGGCACCGTGTCTCGCGGCCTGCGCAACCAGTCCGGCCTGTCGGAAGAGACCCGCCAGGTCGTGCGCGACACCGCCCTGCGCCTGGGCTACGACTTCACGCAGCTCCGCAAGAACCGGATCCGTCGCATCGGCTTCCTGCTGCACAGCCAGCACAACACGCTCGCGTCCAGCCCGTTCTTCTCCGCCGTGCTGCACGGCGCCGAGCAGGTCTGCCGGCGCGAAGGGCTCTCGCTGTCCTTCATCGTCGCGGGCCCGGGCCAGCCCATCGTGGAGCAGACCCGCGGGCATCAGCTGGACGCCTTCCTGTGCGTCGGCTACTTCGAGCCGGAAGTCCTCGACACGCTCAAGCGCAGCGGCAAGCCGACCGTGCTCGTGGACATGCATCGCCGCGGGATGACCTCGGTCAACCCGGACCATCAGCACGGCAGCTTCCTCGCGACCAGCCACCTGCTGCGCAGCGGGCGGCGGACGATCGGGCTGATCTCGGGATCGCCGGCGCATTACAGCCTGGAGCAGCGCGCCCGCGGCTACCGGCGCGCGCTGTTCGAGGCGCAGGTCCAGGCCGATCCGGACCTCGAGGTGATCGCGCCGCAGCTCGGCGACGGCGAGGCCGGCGTCATCGCCGCGATGCACGTGCTGCTGGCGCGCCGCAAGCGGCCCGATGCGGTCGTCTGCTTCAACGACAGCGCGGCGCTGGTCGCCATGCGCCAGTGCCTGAACGACGGCCTGCGCATCCCCGAGGACATCGCCGTGGTCGGCTTCGACGACATCGGCGGCGCCTCCGTCGCCCATCCGCCGCTGAGCACGGTCCGCGTGGACAAGGAGTCGCTCGGCGCCAAGGGCGTGGACTTGCTGCTGGCCACGCCGGCGGACGAGCCCCTTGAACTGACGCTGCCGGTCGAGCTGATCGTGCGCGACAGCTCCAGCAGCAACGACTGACCCCACTCCCTTCATCCCATGACAGCGCCGACCTCTCCCGTGACCCGCGACCTGCCCGACTTCCGTTCCCGCGAGGTGCTGCTCGCCCACGCGCGGCACACGATGGACTTCTACCATCCGCGCTGCATCGATCCGAGCGGCGGCTTCTTCCACTGCTTCAAGGACGACGGCAGCGTCTACGACGCGCATCAGCGGCATCTGGTGAGCAGCACGCGCTTCGTGTTCACCTACGCGATGGCCTACCGGCGCTTCGGCGACGCGGCTTACCTGGACGGCGTGCGGCACGGGGTGCGCTTCCTGCGCGAGGCGCATTTCGACGACGCGCTGCGCGGCTACGCCTGGTTGCTGGACTGGCGCGACGGCCAGGCCAAGGTGCTGGACGGCACCCGCCACGCCTACGGCCTGGCCTTCGTGCTGCTGGCCTACGCGCATGCGGCGATGGCCGGCGTGGACGAGGCCCGGCCGCGGATCGCCGAGACCTTCGCGCTGATGGAGGAGCGCTTCTGGGACGAGGCCGCCGGCCTCTACGCCGACGAGGCGAGCCCGCAGTGGCACGTGCTGTCGCCGTACCGCGGCCAGAACGCCAACATGCATGCGTGCGAGGCGCTGCTGGCCGCCTTTGACGCGACCGGCGAGCGGCGCTACCTCGCGCGCGCCGCGCTGCTGGCGCAGCACATCACCCGTCGCCAGGCCGAACGCTGCGGCGGCCTGATCTGGGAACACTACGACGCGCACTGGCAACCGGACTGGCTGTACAACCGGGACGATCCCGCCAATCTGTTCCGTCCCTGGGGCTACCAGCCGGGCCACTTCACCGAGTGGACCAAGCTGCTGCTGCAGCTCGAAGCGCGCGCTGAACACCTCGACCAGGACCTCGGCTGGGTGCTGCCGACCGCGACGAAACTGTTCCTCGTCGCCGTGCGGCGCGGCTGGGACGCCGGGCACGGCGGACTCTGCTATTCGCTGGCGCCGGACCTGAGCATCTGCGACCCCGACAAGTACTTCTGGGTGCAGGCCGAAAGCGCCGCGGCCGCCGCCCGACTGGCCGTGCGCACCGGCGACGACGTCTACTGGGACTGGTACCAGCGCCTGTGGGCCTACAGCTGGACGCACTTCGTCGATCACGCGCACGGCGCGTGGTACCGGATCCTCGACGGCGAGAACCGCAAGTACGGCGACGAGAAGAGTCCGCCCGGCAAGGTCGACTACCACACGATGGGCGCGTGCTACGACATCGTCGACGTGCTGGACGGCGTCGGCATGCGGGGTGTCGATCGAGGAGCCCGCGATGCGTGAAGCGATGTCCGGAGCAATTTCCGGAGCAATGTCCGGAGCAGTGCCCGGGGCGATGTCCGACGCCCCCGCGCTGCTGTGCATCGGCGAAGCGCTGACCGACCTGTTGCAGCAGGCGACGGATCAATGGATCAGCCGCGTCGGCGGCTCGACCTGGAACGTGGCCCGTGCGCTGGCGGCGCTGGGCGCGCGAACGGCCTTCGCCGGCGCGGTGAGCCGCGACCTGTTCGGCGACGAGCTCGTGCGGGCCAGCGCTACCGTCGGCCTGGACACGCGGCTGCTGCAGCAGGTCGAGCGCGCGCCGTTGCTGGCCATCGTCGAGCAGGGCGAGCCGCCGCGCTACTTCTTCGTCGGCGGCGACAGCGCCGACCTGCACTTCGATCCGGACGCGTTGCCCGCTGGATGGTCCGGCGAAGCGCGGCGCGCGCACTTCGGCGGCATCAGCCTGGCGCGCGAGCCGCTGGCCTCGCGGCTCGTCGCGCTGGCGGAGTTGCTGAAGGGGCAGGGCGTGTCCATCAGCTACGACCCCAACTTCCGCAACCTGATGGCGCACGGCTACGAGCCGACGCTGCGCCGCATGTGCGCGCTGGCCGATGTGATCAAGGTCTCCGACGACGACCTGCGCGGCCTGTTCCCCGAACTCGCGCTCGACGACGCGATGTCGCGCTTGCGGACGTTCAACCCGGAGGCGCTGTTCCTGCTGACGCGCGGCGGCGGCGTGGCCTACCTGTCGCGCGGCGACGCGGCCTGCATGGCACGCGCGCCCGCGGTGACCGTCGCCGACACCGTCGGCGCGGGCGACGCCGCGGTCGCCGGCTTGCTGCACAGCCTGCACAGCCAACCGGAGCGCCCGCTGCGCGCGCACCTGCACGCGGCGCTCGCGGCCGGCTCCGCCGCCTGCCTGCAACGCGGCGCCACGCCGCCGGAGGCGACGACCGTGCAACGCCTGTTCGATCAACTCGAATCCAACACCCCCTGAGCCCACAAGAAGGAGACAACGATGACAAAGACAACGCCAAAGACAACGCGCACGACACCCGCCTGGTCCCGCCGCGGCCTGATCGCCACGGCCGCGATGGCGACCCTGGGCGCACTGGCGACGCCGGCGCATGCCGGTGACCTCGAGGTCCTGCACTGGTGGACCAGCGGCGGCGAGGCCAAGGCCATCTCCGGCCTGAAGGACCAGCTGCAGGCCAAGGGCCACAAGTGGAAGGACTTCGCCGTGGCCGGCGGCGCCGGCGACGCGGCGATGACGGTGCTGAAGTCGCGCGCCATCTCGGGCAACGCGCCCACCGCCGCGCAGATCAAGGGGCCGCTGCTGCAGGACTGGGCGGCCGAGGGCATGCTCGCCAACATCGACGACGTCGCCAAGGCCGACCACTGGGACGAGCTGCTGCTGCCGGTCATCAGCAACATCGTCAAGTACAAGGGCCACTACATCGCGGTGCCGGTCAACGTGCACCGCGTCAACTGGCTGTGGATCAACCCCGAGGTGATGCGCAAGGCCGGCGTCAAGCCGCCGACGACCTGGGACGAGTTCTTCGTCGCGGCCGATGCGCTGAAGAAGGCCGGCGTGACGCCGCTGGCGCACGGCGGCCAGTCGTGGCAGGACTTCACCACCTTCGAGACCGTGGTGCTCGGCACCGGCGGCCCCGAGTTCTACCGCAAGGCGCTGATCCAGCTCGATCCCGCGAGCCTGAAGAGCCCGACCATGGAGAAGTCGCTGGCGACCTTCCGCCGCCTGAAGGCCTACACCGACCGCAACGCGCCGGGCCGCGACTGGAACCTCGCCACCGCGATGGTGATGAAGGGCGAGGCCGCCATGCAGATCATGGGCGACTGGGCCAAGGGCGAGTTCCTGGCCGCCGGCAAGACGGCCGGCAAGGACTTCCTGTGCGTGCCCGCGCCCGGCACGGCCAGGTCCTACACCTTCAACGTCGACTCCTTCGCGATGTTCAAGGTCAAGGGCGAGGCCAACCAGCAGGCGCAGCGCGACATGGCCTCGGCCATCCTGTCGCCGTCGGTGCAGGAGTCCTTCAACCTGGAGAAGGGCTCGATCCCGGTGCGCAAGGGCGTGAGCCTGGCGAAGTACGACGACTGCGCCAAGGCCTCGGCCGCGGACTTCGCCGAAGCCGGCAAGGCCAACACGCTGCTGCCCTCCATCGCGCACGGGATGGCGGTCCGGCCCGCCGCGGAAGGCGCGATCAAGGACGTGGTCAGCCAGTTCTGGAACAGCGAGTCCATCACGCCGGCGCAGGCGATGGACCGGCTGGTCACGGCGGCGAAGACGCAGTAAAGGACCGCTTCGGGGGCGAGGCGTTCGCTTCGCTTTCGACGCCGTCTCCGGCGGGCGGAGGGCGAGACTCGTCGCTCCATCCTCCGGAGGCTCCATGGACGAGGCGCTCATCGATACGGCCCGGTCGCACGACCGCGCGGACGTGGACCGCTGGCTGTGGGACGGCTACCGGCGCATCGACGCGATGCCCGATTCGCCGCGGCGCCGGCGCGCGCACATGACCCACGTGCTGGACTGCCAGCGCCGGGTGCTCGCGTTGATGCCCAAGGACGACGACCACACGTCGACCGACGAGCGCGCCCGCCAGCTCGCGCTGATGTCCTACGGCACCGAGCGCTGGCTCGCGCTGCTCGCGCAGGTGCGCCTGCGCCATCGCGACCGCGTGGCGCGTCGCGAGTACGCCGCCGAGCACGCCGGCGATCCGCCGTTCCGCGATGCCGACCACGGCGTGGTCCACGTCGTCGACGTGCTCGACCGCATCGAGGCCTTCGCCGACGTCGAGCCCTACACCGACGCGGGTGTGGGTCGACGCGCCCGCGCCGCGCACGCGCTGCGGCTGCTGGAACCGCGGCGCATCGAGGCCGCGGACCTGCGCTCGCCGCGGGAGGCCGCGCTCATCGGCCAGCGCGGCCTCTTCGCGCGGCACGACATCGCGGCCGGCACCTGCCTGGGCGTGTACGGCGGACAGTTGCTCGACGACGTCGATCTCTTCCTGCTCGACGACGACCGCTACCTGATGTCGGCCTCCGATCCCATCGGCGAGGTCGCCGTCAACGGCGAGAACCTGCTGTCGCTGATGAACACCTTGTTTCTCTTCGACGCCGACGGCCGGCCCGACGGCCATCCGGTGTCCGGCTACAACGTGCGCGGCGAGTCCTTCCGCGTGCGGCTGCGCCATGGCTGGACGGCGCGCATCCACGCGTTCCGCGCGTCGGAGGACATTCCCGTGGGCCGTGAGTTGCGCTGGAACTACGACCTCGGCGGCATCCGCTGACATGACCAAAGTTGCACCACGCGCGCGCACCCGGTCGCGCGGATGCCCCATGAACACGCACATCTCGCCCATCAGTGCCTCAGCACTCTGACATTCTCCTGACAGCTGTGCGGGAATCCGCACGCCTTTCGGGGCCGCGATCGTCACGCCGCCGACATGTGCGCGACAGTCAACGCTGTCAAGGCCTGACCCCCTTCGGGAACGTCCCGAGTTCCCTGGACGTTGTCATGACGCACCCTTAAACTCGCGCCCACTTTCGTGACCCCGTGCTCGTGAAACGCGTGTGCATCGGGGTGCGATGGCGTACGGCGTGCAGGGTCCTGCCGTCGGTGACAGCCATGAAGGGCAAGCTGAAGTGACGAGTCGTTTTCGCTTCGAAGGGTTCGTGCTTGACATGGCCTCGCGCGTCCTCCTGTCGGAGGGCGTGCCCGTGCCGCTCAGCGGCCGGCAGATCGATCTGCTGGGCGTGCTGGTCGCGCATCGTGGCGCGGTGGTGTCCAAGAACGAACTGTTGAATCGGGTCTGGCCCG
The DNA here is from genome assembly GCF_059415965.1 of Roseateles sp. GW821-FHT09G09. Classification (NCBI taxonomy): domain Bacteria; kingdom Pseudomonadati; phylum Pseudomonadota; class Betaproteobacteria; order Burkholderiales; family Sphaerotilaceae; genus Roseateles; species Roseateles sp. GW821-FHT09G09. The sequence goes on from NZ_JBWKOG010000014.1 coordinate 58,313, forward strand.
GCCAGGTCGTGGAAGAGAACAACGCGGCCGTGCACGTGTCGGCGTTGCGCCGCACGCTGGGCCGCGAAGCCATCGCCACGGTGGCCGGGCAGGGCTATCGATTCGCGTTGCCGCTGCGGCACGACGAGGACACGCCCGTCGAGCCGACCGACCGGGCGGTCGAGGCGCCGTCCCCCCTTCCGCGCCCCCGCGCGCTGCCATCGGCGCCGGTCGCGATGCACGGCCGCGGCGCCGACCTGCAGGCGCTGCTGAGCCGGCTGGTGCGGCACCGGCTGGTGACGGTGGTCGGCGCGCCGGGGGTCGGCAAGTCGACGCTCGCGCTGGCCTGCGCGCATGAACGCCGGCATGCGGCCCGCGACGGCGCGGTGTGGGTCGATCTGCTGAACGGCGACGACCCGTCCGATCCCTTGCCGGCCGTCGCGGCGGCGCTGGGACTGGACCCGGGCATCTCGCTGGAGACGCTGCTGGCCCTGCTGCGGCCGATGTCGCTGCTGCTGGTGCTGGACAACGCGGAGATCGCCGGCGCGCGCGCCGCGACCTTCTGCCACGCGGTGCTCGAGAACACGGAGGACGTGGCGCTGATGGTCACCAGCCGCAAGGTGCTGCGCGTGCCGGGCGAGCGGGTGCTGCGCACGCCGCCGCTGTCGGTGCCGCCGGCCGGCGCGGGCGTGGACGAAGCGCTGATGCACGGCAGCGTCGCGCTGTTCGTCGATCAGGTGCGGGCGCAGGGGCAACCCTTCGCGCTCGGCGCGCACAACGTGGCGCAGGTGACGGGACTCTGTCGTCGGCTGGACGGCATTCCGCTGGCGCTGCAACTGGCGGCGGGCCGGCTGGCGATGTTCGGCATCGATCAACTCTGCGAACGCCTCAGCGACCGCTACCGGCTGCTGACGCGCGGCACGCAGGCGGGGCCGCGCCGCCACCAGTCGCTGCGCGCCTGCATGGAGGCGAGCCTGGCGCTGCTGGACGACGTCGAGCAGTTGGTGCTGCGCCGGCTGGAACCCTTCGAAGGCGGCTTCACGCTGGAGATGGCGACGGCCGCCTTGTCGGACCGGCAGCTGGACGCCTGGACCGTGGCGGAGGCGCTCGAGGGACTCGTGGACCATTCGCTGGTCCAGGTCGAGGCCGAGGACCGCCCGCGCTACCGGCTCTTCGACGGCATCCGCGCCTACGGGCTGCTGTTGCTGGAAGAGACCGGCGAGGTCGACATCGCGCGGCGCCAGCATGCGCGCGCGATGAGCCAGCTGTTCGATCGCGCGGAGCGGGCCTTGCAGATGATGCCGGACGCGCGCTGGATCGCGGAGTTCTCGCCCGAGCTCGGCAACGTGCGCGCCGCGCTCGACTGGTGCCTGGAGCACGAGCCGGTCCGGGGCCTGGGGCTGCTCGCGCATTCGCGCGCGCTGTTCGAGCTGCTGTCGCTGGTGCCCGAGTCCGCGTGGCGGCATGCCGCCTACGAGGCCGAGCTGCCGGCCGAGTTGCCGCCCGCGGTGCTGGCGCGTTACTGCATCGATCACGCCGGCCTGCTCGCGCCGCACGATCCGAAGCGTGCGGCGATCTGGTACCGGCGCGGCGTCACGGTGTCCCGCACCGCGGACGATCCGGCGCTGCGTTATCTGGCGCTGTGCCGGCAGGTCGTCGAGGATCGCGAGCTGAGCCAGGCCGCGATGCGTTACGCGATGGGCGAGCTGGTCGCGCTCGCGGGCCGCTGCGAAGGCGCGCATGCGGCGCGGCTGAAACTGTGGGGACTCGCGGCGCGGGCGCACGTGTGGCGCGTGGAGGGGCAGGCGGCCGAGGCCGACGAGGCGATGTGCGCGTCGTTGCAGCTGGCGCAGGAGATCGGCGCGTCGCGATGGGTGCTGGACGACCTGCATCGGCTCATGAACCTGCAGGTCGGGCATGGCGAGCCGCTGCGGTCCGCGGCGCTGGTGCGCCAGTGGGAGGACGCCGCGAGCCGCGCGAGCGGCGTCAACACGGCCAACGGCGAGTTCCTGCAGCGCGTGCTCGGCTGCCTGGCCGCGGTGCTGCTGGCCGAAGGGCGCGTCGAGGAGGCGCGCGAGGTGCTGACGGGCATCGTCTCGCCGAGGTCCTCCCGCGAGCGCCATCCCAATCGCCATCACGAGCGGCCTCTCGAGCCACAGCACGAGTACCAGCACGAGTACCAGCACGAATATCAGCACGAGGCCTTCGATCGCCTGCTGCCCGTCTTCGCCTGGTTGGCGTTCGAGGAAGGGCGCGATCAGGACGCGGCGCGCCTGACCGGGTATGCGGGTCAGGCGTATTCGCCGATCCGTGCGGATCCCGCGCCGCCGTGGGGCAGTCTGGTGCAACGGATGCGCACGCGGCTGGACGGGTTCTCGATGGCGCGGCTGCAGGACGAAGGCCAGCGCTGGGACGAGCCGCGCGCGGTGGTCGCCGCGCTGGCCTGGACGGCGGGCGTGGCCGCCTCGTTCGGCGACTGAGCGCACCGCCCGGGACGCTGGAGCGGGCCACTGAGGCGGGCGAAGCGGCTCGCGGCCGCGCGAAGGGTTCGCGCGGGGACCATGCCCGCACCGGTCCGGCCGTCACGGGTGGGTCATGCGGGCTGTCGAGAGTGGCAGCTGCTCACTGCAGGACCCGCGCCCATGACGATCACCACGCCGCCCGCCGGCTTGCCGCCGCTCACGACGAACACCGGCGCCATTGAACTCGATCGGCTCGATCGCGCGCCGACATCCACGACGCCGGCGTCGCCCGGGTCTCCCGCATCGTCCCGGGACGGTGTCACGCCGCCCCGCAGGATGTCGACCGAGCTCGGCGGCCTGAACGCGCGGCGCAACTCCGACCCGGGGCCGTCGCGCGCCTCTGATGCGACGCTCGCGCCGCGGCGGTCGCTGGAACAGTTGCGCCGTCCCGCCCGGCCGCCCGGCGATGCCTCGCGGCCGGTGGTGGCGTTGACGCGCACCTCGTCGGCAGCCTCCTTGGCGTCGACCGGGTCGACGGCCAACACGACATCCACAGCGTCCATGGCGTCCACGGCGTCCACGACGTCGGGCGGCTCATCGCAGGCGGGCGGCGTCGATCCCGCAGCCCAGCCGCCCACGCACGGCGCGCCGGTGGACACCCATGCGCCCGCGCATGCCGCCGCCGGTGGACACGGCCATGCGCCGCGCGAAGCCGGCGCGGTCTCGTTCTTCCTGATGCAGAACGTGCGTCACGCGCTGCCGGTCGCCGGCGTGCGCACGGTGGTGCAGGGCGTGATCGCGCCGGAGCTCGCACGGGCGGTGGCGTCGCATCCGGACGCCGCGCTGGCGGCGCAGACGGCGTTGACGGCGTACTCGCTGGGGCGTCGCATCGTGTCGCAGATCCACAGCGAGAGCAGCGCGCAGGTCGCCAACCAGGCCTTCGCGGGCGACGCGGCGCAGCGCGACAACAGCCTGCCGCGCCGCCTCTGGCAAGGCGTGCAGTCGGCCGGCATCGCGGGCGGCGACTTCGCCGCGCTGGCGCTGACGATCGCCGCGCGCAGCAACCCGGCGCTGACCGGCGTCGCGCAGGCGGCGGCGGCGATCCAGGTGGTCGCGCATCTGCAGGCGCAGTTCCGGGAGGCCCTGCGTCCCGCGATCAACACGGTGCACGTCGGCAACGGCGATCGCAACGTCCCGCAAGCGCCCGAGGGCCGCAACCTGCGCCCGGCCGACGTCACGTGGGGCATGCGCGGCACCTTCGGCGCCGCGGCGGCCGTGATCGACATGGGCACCCAGCTGCTGATGCAGCGTGCGCTCGGCGGCCAGCCGGCCTGGCAGGCCGCGCGCGGCCTGGCCATCGGCGCGGGCGCCATCGCGGGCGCGGGCAACATGCTCACCTCGTCGGTGGAGGATCATCTCGTCGACACCGCGTCCGCGCGACGCATGCAGCAGACCGATCCGTCGCACGTGCGCCATCTGCATGTCGACCTGCGCAACCCGTTCACCCGCAACGAGCTGGGCCGCCAGGCCGAACGCGCCGACACGCGCGTGTTCAACACGATGGTGCCGGGTCTGATCGCGCTGGGGGTCGTGCAGGCGCTCCAGTCGACGCTGAGTCAACCGGGGGTCAGCGCCGATCAGCGCCAGGCCGCGCAGGCCGGCGTGCATGCGCTGGTCGCGGGCCTGGTGGGCGGCACGCTGCTCGCGCTGACCGTCGCGTCGTATCAGCTCAACGACACGGTGCGCAGCCGCAATGCCTCGCAACGCGCCGCGGCGCAGCGCGCGCAGCCCTGAGGATCCGCTCGCTCCCGCTTGCGGGGACGCCTGTTGATCTTGTTGCCTGCCGAGGCCACTGGCCCTCACCCCCGCCCTCTCCCGCAAGCGGGAGAGGGAGTCCGACCGGCTTCATTCGCGGCGCCGGCTCCCTCTTGCTCGCTCTTGCTCCCTCTCCCGCAAGCGGGAGAGGGCGTCCGACCGGCTTCATTCGTGGCGCCGGCTCCTTCTTGCTCCCTCTCCCGCTTGCGGGAGAGGGTGGGGGTGAGGGCCAGTGGCCGCGGGAGGACCGCAGTCTCTTGTCTCTTCAGACGTCGAGCCGGTACCCCACGCCGTACACCGTCTGGATGCGCGGTACCGGGGCCCCGTCCATCGTGCGCGCCCGCGAACGGGGTCCGCCCGGATTCAGCTTGAGCCGCAGCTTGTAGACATGCTGCTCCAGCGTGCGCTTGCCGATGTCGCTGGAGCGGCCCCAGATCTCGGTCGACAGCGTCTGCATGCTGACCACCCGCCCCAGGTTCTCGAACAGCGTCCAGGCCAGCGCGAACTCGCGCGCCGTCAGGCTGACCTCGCGCGCGCCGGTGGACAGGCTCTGCGTCGACGCGTTGAGCGCATAGGGCCCGGCGCGCAACGAGGTCGCGCGCACCCCGTCCATGCGCGCCTGGATGCGCGCGCGCAGCCGGTGGATCAGCGGGCCGGCACCGTCGGAGATGACCGCGTAATCGTCCGCGCCGCGCTGCAGCGCCCGCGAGATGCCCACCGAGTCGCCCAGTCCGAGCACGACGATGGGCACGCTGCGCCCGGCGTGCATGCGCAACGCGGCCAGCCAGCCGTCGATGTGGGCGTCGTGGTCCTCCAGCAGCACCGCGTCGGCGCCCGGCGTGCGCAAGGCCGCGATCAACGCGCTCAGGTGGGTGTGAGGGGTGGGCTCGTAGCCGGCATCACGCAGCGCAGCGGCCGCGAAGTGTTCCAGCGAGCGGGAAGGGCAGAGGGTGGCGACTTTCACGTGGACCTTGAAAACCGGATGACCTGCGCACTGTCGCCAACGCCGGCGTTTCATGTCCTTTACGGAACATTCATTTTCATTTATGCCCCCTCGTTCAGGGGGTGAAAGCGGTTTCAGGCATGCCAACCAGCGTCGTGATCCGACGCACGTAATCTTCGGTTTCGGGGAAAGGCGGCACGCGCTGGCCGAAGCGCTCCACCGCGCCTTCGCCGGCGTTGTACGCGGCCAGGATCAGGTCCATGCGGCCGTCGTAGCGGTCGTGCAGCGCGCGCAGATGGCGCACGCCGATGTCCACGTTCACGCGCGGGTCGAGCAGGTCCGCGCGCGAATACACGCCGTAACGCGCGGCGGTCGCCGGCATCAGCTGCATCAGGCCCATCGCGCCCTTGGGCGAACGGGCGTCGGCGCGGTAGCGCGACTCCACGAAGATCAGCGCCGAGACCAGGGCCGGATCGAGCCGGTGGCGATTGCTGGCGGCGCGGACCATCGAGGCCATCTCCGCGGGCATGGGCCGCGCGGCGTCGCGCAGGAAGGCGCTCAGGTCGGGCAAGGCGCCGCCCAGGCTGGCAGGCCCTTGGATCAGACGGGCGGCGAAACCCACCCACGGCGGGCTGTCGTCCGAACTGCCGGGCCGCAGCGGCGCCACGGCGACGCGCACCAGCGTGCACTCCTCAGCGAGCCCGGGATGGCGTTCGCGCGGATCCTCGATCAGCAGCCGCGTGCTGCCGTCGATCAAGATGCAGCGGAAGCGGGTCACCTGGTCGGCGGGGCGCTCGTTCGCGGTGCTGAAGCTGGCGGCGCTGGCCACGCTGGTGGCGCCGATCGACTGCGCCATCGCGCCTGTCGCGCCCGCCGCGTGGACGACGAGCGTCGTCGCGGCGAGCGTGCGGCGGAAGGAAACGAACGAACGATCGTTCATGGGGCGCTCCATCGATGACTGCGAAGGGCGCGATGCTGGCCATTGATGGAACAAGCGATGCCTGACGACGCGAAGTGCGCGACGACTGAACGAACGCACGCTTCGTGGGAGGTGGTGGCGATCCAACGCGGAACGCTTGATTCCGCGCTGTGCTCAACAGCAGAAATGACTGCCGAGGCCGCTGGCCCTCACCCCTCCCTCTTCCGCAAGCGGGAGAGGGGGAAAGAGGAGCGAGCCGGACGGACTCCCTCTCCCGCTTGCGGGAGAGGGTGGGGGTGAGGGCCAGCGGCGGTGGAAGTACCACGACCTTCGCATGCCACGCAGCGTCTTCGCATGGTCCCGATGCTGCCGGGCTGGCGGTCCCTATGTTCCGCTCCATCTCATCCACGGAGCCCTGTCATGACCACGCCGATCGCCGCCAATGCCCCGTCCACGCCGGCTGCCGCCACGGGCCCCACCGACCTGCAGCAGATGGAATCGATGATGGCGCAGCGAATGATGATGAGCATGCAGCAGGGTCAGCAGGCGATGAGCAAGTCCATGACCAAGGTGTCGGACCAGATCAAGGCGTCCATGCAGGACGACGAGTAAGCCGAACCCGCTTCCCGCACCGTGATCCTCATGACCCGACGTCCTCGTTCTTCCGGCCGCGCGTTGCGCGTCGGTCGTCTGCCGGTCGCGCTGATGCTCTGCGCGGCGGCGCCGCTCAGCTGGTCGGCGCGTGTCGGCGAGTCGCCTTCATCGACGATCACGACGAGCCCGATGACCACCCCGTCGACGTCGACATCGGGTGCCGGTCCGGCCGCAGGATCCGGGGCGAGTCCGATTGCGGTGCCGCTGGCGGTCCCGCTGGCGGCGCCGCCCGCCAAGACCTTGACGCAGGCACAGACGAGTTCGCCGCCCGCGCCGTCGACCGCACCGGCCGGCGCCTCGTCCGCGAAGTCCGTCCGCTCGGATCGCCTCGCGACGAAGAACGTCTCGCGCCAATGGCGCAGCCCGCGCTTCGTCTACAAGGCCGAAGGCAAGCGGGTGAACGAGGTGCTGCTCGACTTCGCCGCGAGCCAGGGCCTGCCCGCCGTGCTCGCCGAGGGCATCGACGGCATGGTGCAGGCCACCTTCGACACCACGCCCGACAAGTTCCTCGACTCGATGAACCGGGCCTACGGCGTCATCTGGTACCACGACGGCACCGCGCTGTACTTCTACCCGGCGGGCGCCGTGCAGAGCCGGCTCTTCCGGCTCAAGGGCTTCCGCCGCGAGCAGGTCACGGACCTGCTGGACTCGCTGCAGCTGGGCGACGCGCGTTTCCCGCTGCGCTTCAACGCGGCCGAAAGCACATTGCTGGTCTACGGTCCGCCGCGCCACGTCGAGCTGATCGCCGCGGCGATCGAGTCGCTCGACGTCGGCGCGATGGAGCGCAACCGCAAGGCGGTGCGCGTGGTGCCGCTGCGCTTCGCCTCCGCCGGCGATCGCACGTTCGGCCAGACGCGCATCCGCGGCGTCGCCTCCGTGCTCACCTCGCTCTACAGCGGCAACGCCAGCGGCGCGCAAGGCGAGGAAGACACGCCGTCGATGGCGGAGGTCCATCCCGGCAAGCTGACCGCGTTGCAGGGCGTCATGGGCCGTGACACGCGGCTGGCCGACATCATGGCGCGCAAGCCCAACCAGGTCACCGCGGGACAGTCCGCCAAGTCGGGCGCCGGCGCGGCGTCGCAAGGCAGCGCCCGCGGCCTGCAGAGCCCGGTCGACGACGATGCGCCACCGATCTTCCAGGCCGACGAAGGCACCAACACCGTCATCATCCATGGCCGCCCGCAGCGCATGGACGAGTACGTCGAGCTGATCCGCCGCCTGGACGTGCAGCCGGTGCTCGTGGAGCTCGAAGCCACCATCATCGACGTCAGCAGCGACAGCATCGATGCCCTGGGCATCGACTGGAGCGTGCGCGGCAGCAAGGGCAGCTTCGGCGCCACGCAGCCGCCCGGCAGCAACAGCGCCGGCACCTTCACGCTGAGCACGCTGTGGTCCAACGCCGGGCGCGAGCTGATGGCGCGCATCGACGCGCTCAGCGCGCGCGGCAAGGCCCGCGTCATCGCCAAGCCCAAGGTGCTGGGCGTGGCCAACCGGCCCGCGATCATGCGCGAGAAGCGCGTCGTCACCGTCAAGGTCGCCGGCAACCTCGAGGCCAACCTCTTCCAGGTCGAGGCCGGCACGCTGCTGCAGGTCACGCCGCAGATCACCTCGGTGCCCGACAACGGCGGCGTGTCGCGCCGCATCAAGCTCTCGCTCTACATCGAGGACGGCAGCTTCGAGGACCGCGTCGTCGACACGGTGCCCATCGTCAAGCGCACCGAGATCATGACCGAGGCCCACGTGGGCGAGGGCGAGAGCCTGCTCATCGGCGGCATCACCACGACCAGCCAGTCCACGCAGCGCGACGAGGTGCCGGTGCTCGGCCGCGTGCCGCTGCTCGGCGGCCTGTTCCGTCACACCAACCAGAGCGCCGGCCAGACCGAGCGGCTGTTCCTCATCTCGCCGCGGATCATCCGTGAGCCCACCTTCCCGGCGGGTCCCTACGGCGCCGCGACCGCGGGCGCGATGGCCTTGACGGCGGACGGCCGTGCGCCGCAAACCCCGTCGCCATCGGGCCTGTCGCAGCCCGCGTCGCAGGCAGCGACGACGCCGTCGATGCCGCCGGCGACGGAGCCGCGCGCGCCGTCCTCGACGCCTGAATCCTTCCTGCAGGGCGGCGGCGGCTGAGCCGCCTCGCCACCCGCGGGCCACCACGAAGCGACAGAGAAGTTCGGGATTCGCAAACCATGAAGCAGCTTCGCATCCTCACAGGCTTGCATGCCGGGGTCCAGCTACGGTTGACCCGTCGGCAGTACCGCATCGCCAGCGATGAGGACGCCGACCTCCAGATCAGCGACTGGGCCCACGCCCCGCTGCTCCTGACGTTCGAGGAAGAAGGCTCCGACGTGTCTCCCGCGCTCCACCTCATCGCCGACGACGGAACGCCCGCCAGGACGACGGCGGGAGCGCTGGGCCTGCTGGAGGACTTCCTGCCGCGGCGCTTCGGCGACATCGTGCTCTGCGCCGGCCCCGACGCGGCGCCCGATGCCGCCGCCTGGCCCAGCGACATGGCGCTGATGGACGCGCTGATGCGCCCCGTCGCGAAGATCAAGGCGACCGCCGCCGCCACGGCAGCCGTCGGCGCGCAGGCAGCGCCGCGCGCGAAGGCGGCGATCGGCCTGAAGCTGAGCGCGCTGGTCGCCGCCGCGGCGCTGATCGCGGGACTCGCGTCGGTGCTCAGCACGCAGACCGCCGCCTCCACCACACCGCCGGCCAGTCCGATGGAACAGGCCCTGCAGGCGCTCCGCCAGGCCGGCGTCGAAGGACTGACCGTGCGGCGCGTCGATCGCCGGCTGGTGGTCGAGGGCCTGCTGCCCGGCAGCGCCGAGATGGCCCGCGCCCGCGCCGCGCTGCAGCCCTTCGGCGAGGGTCAGCTGCTGCACCGCTACGCCTCCGCCAGCGACATCGTGCGCCAGATCGGCGATGCGCTGAACCGGCCCGGCGTGCGCGTCGTCCACCGCGGCCAGGGCGTCTTCGCCGTCGAAGGCCAGGCGGCCGATCCCGCGGAACTGCAGGACGAGGTCCGCCGCATCGCCGGCGACATCGGCCCGCTGGTGCGTCGCATCGACGTCGCCGTCGAGCAGACGCTGCCCACGGCGCGCGTGCGCGTCGGCTCGATGCTGGCCGGCGACGACGGCCTGCAGTACGTGCAGACGGCCGACGGCACGAAGCACCTTTCGCTCCGGACTCCCGTGGACGACGGCACCGCCGCCGCCGGGGATCCGTCTTCCTCATCCCCCACCGGAGAACCGTGATGGACAACCCCTTGGAACAGACCGTGTTCGCGGATCTCGCGCACATCGAGAAGACCCTGACCGACGACCTCAGCGGTGAGCGCACCCGCGCGATGCTGAGCTACTTCGACCAGGTCGCGCAGAGCACCGAGGCCCACCTGCAGACGCCGCTGGCCGATGCCGAACGCCAGCTGAGCTCGCAGCTCATCGAAGGCTTCCGCGCCTCGCAGCGCATCGTGCGGCACGTGTGGGAGACGATCCACACCGCCTCGCTGCCCGCCTGAGTGCACAAGGAGCGCCCCATGTCCGCGTTGCCCATTGATGCCTCGACCCTGGACGCCGCCGTCGCCGCCGGCGCGACCGCCAGCTACCCGCTGGTCTACCGCAACCTCATGGCGGTGGGGCTGCTGGGCGCCGTGTACCGCGCCCGCGACGACGCCGCCACGGTCAGCGCCGCGGTGGAACTGACGATGGCCGACCCGTCGCCGTTCCGCATCTGCCGCGCCATCGCGCACAGCATCGGCGGCGACGCCGAATACGCGTCGGCCACGCTGGTGCAGCACGTCGAGGACCACCCGCAGGACGAGGGCGCGAAGGTCGCGCTGGCCACGGCCTTCCTGCTGGCGCGCGACGCCCGCTGGAAGGGCGTGCTGGACGAGGTGCTGGCCACCAGCGCCGACCACAACGTGCGCCAGGCCGCGAACGGCGTGCTCGAGTACGCCGCGACCTTGCAGTGACGACCGCCGACCCCCGACCGCCGATTGACGTCGGCCGGCCCGCCTGACGCGGGCCGACCGATCCCCCCGATCCGATGGGACGACGGACTCGTCCCACGGTTCACCGGTGCCTCGCGCACCTTCATTCCGGAAGTGATCTTCCGACCATCAGGAGAGAGCCATGAGTGTCAACAATACCAGCGCACAAGGTGCAGGTGCTTCCGCCGACATGCAGCAGATGATGGGCGAGATGCGCTCGCAGAACGCCGAACAGATGCGCAACAACCTGGAGATGGGCCGCATGAGCCAGCAGGCTTCCATGTCGGAAGCGCTGGGCAAGAAGTTCAAGGCTTCCGGCGACAGCGTCAAAGGCCTGGTCTGACGCCGCGGCGACCGCGCCGGCCCGTTCCGGGTCCGGCGCGGTCGCTCCGTGCCCCGCAAGGAGAACCCCATGTCCCTGTCCCTTCCGGGCGCGCCGATGGCTCAGGCCCAGTCGGCCGAGGCCTCCGCGTCATCGCAGATGTTCATGGACGAACTCAAGGCCCAGAGCAAGCAGACCGTCGCCAACAACCTGGCGATGGGCCGCATGAGCCAGCAGGCCGCCATGTCGGAAGCGCTGGGCAAGAAGTTCAAGGCCGGCGGCGACAGCGTCAAGGGACTGGTGTGACCCGCGCTGCGCGCACGACGCGTCACCGCATCCAACCTCTGTCGGAGCGAATCACATGAGCATTCAACTTCTCCAACAATCGCCGCTGAGCATGCTGCAGGGGGCGCAGAGTCCCCTGGCCGGCATCCAGCAGGCGTTGCAAGGACTTCAACAAGGTCTGCAAGGACTGACCCAGCTGCTGCGGCCGCTGGAACAGCTGATGCAGAACCCGATCCAGGCCGCGATGAGCGGCGCCGGCCAGGCCATCGGCCAGGCCATCGGCCAGATGGGCCAGCTGGCGAATTCGCCGCTGGGCGGACTGGGCCAGGCGCTGGGCGGCATCGGCCAGAGCCTCGGCGGCATCGGCCAGGCGCTCGGCGGCCTGACGCAAGGGCTGAACGCCCTGGGCGGCCAGGGCGGCGGCGCGGCCAACCCGCTGGGCGCTGCGCTCGGCGCGCTGGGCGGCCTGTCGCAGGGCCTCAACGGCCTGAACCAGGCCTTGGGCGGTCTCGGTCAGGCGGCAGGCGGGCTGGGGCAGATCGGCCAGGGCGGCCTGGGGGGCCTGGGCGGAGCCAACCAGCTGCTGGGCGGCCTGAGCCAGGCCATCGGCGGACTGAGCAGCGCGCTCGGCGCGGCGGGCTCGCTGGTCGGCGCGGGTGCCGGCGGCGCGGGCGGTGCCGCACCGCTGGGCGGGTCGATCAGCCCGCAGGGCGAGACCGGTCCGATGGACGGCAACCGCGCGGAACGCGCGCTGTTCAAGGCCATGACCGATTCCGGCATGAAGATGATCAGCGGCAAGGAACTGGACGACGCCGCCAACGGCATCTGCCCGAAGGGCATGCGTCCCCAGGACTTCACGCCCGAGTTCCAGCAGGCCGCGAAGTTCCTGCGCAGCGAAGCCGGCGAGAAGAAGATGGGTCAGCTGGACACGGCCGACCGCGACAACGCGCTCGGCAAGCTGGGCCTCGCCTTGAAGGACAAGGGCGGCGACGACAAGATCGGCATCGGCGACCTGACCGCTTCCATCCAGAAGCAGGGTCTGAACGCCGACCAGCATTCGACGATCTCGACGTTGAAGAACAACTTCGACGCGCTGTCCAAGGACGGCAAGACCTTCGACCTGGACACGATGAAGGACGTCGCCCAGGGCAAGCAGATGCCCAACGGCATCCTGCCGTCGTTCGAGCTGCAGCAGGCCGCCCAGAAGTTCGTGCAGGACTCCGCCCTCAACAAGGGCACGGACGTCGCGCTGCAAACCTCTCAAGGCAAGTTCGACCAGCAAGGCGACAACAAGTACAGCATGGCTGACTTGGAGAAGACGCTGAAGCGAGGCTGATTCCGGCCCGGTCCCCGACCCGGTCCCCGGACGGCATGCCGCGCCGGGGACCGTCTCCAGACCCTCGGACCTTTTGATTCTCGGACCCTCTGACCCTCTGACCCCTTTCCCACGGCCCAACCCCCCAGCCCGCCCGAGCACGGCGCGAGCCATGGAGCAGACATGATCGATTCCTCGTTGCAACGCAAAGATTTCGTCTCCGGCCTGGTAGGCCTGGTGAGCCTGGCGGTGGACCGCGAGCTGCTGGACGACGCCGAGACCCTGCTGGGCGCCGTGCGCCTGCTGCGTCCCAAGGTGTCGCAGCTGGACTTCTTCGAAGCGTGGATCGCGATGAAACGCGGTCACTGGGCCGACGCGATGCGCACGCTGCGCAACCTCGACGCCACCGCGCCGGAGTGGTCGACGGCCAAGGCCTTCCTTGCCTACTGCCAGTTCGCCACCGGCGACGCGGGATGGCGCGCGACCGCCGAGGACGTGCTGCACACCTCCACCAACGCCGAGGCGCTGGACATGGTGCGCTCGCTGCTGCATCCGGACGAGGCCGTCGCGGACGCCGCCGGCGATGACGCGGCCTCCGCCACCGCCACGCCGCCCGCGCTGACGATCGACCTCTCGCAGATGGCCTACATGCGGGCCTGAGCCCCGGGACACCACCAGGAGCCGCCATGACCGATCCCATCCAAGCCATTTCTGCTCACGAGATGATCCGGCAGGCCGCGTCGCCGACGCCGGACCTGCAGGCGCAGACGCAGAAGTTCGAGCAGCTGATGGCGCGCGAGCCGCAGCCCGATCCGTCGGCCGCGCAGGCGGTCGGCCATGCGGATTCCACGATGACGAAGACGCTGCACACGCTGGACGACGCGTCGCGCCAGGTCACGGCGGACATGCAGCGCTACGTCGCCGACGCCCCCAACATGAACCTGCAGGAGCTGACCGCGCGCTCGATGGAGCTGAACCTGCAGGTCGCCACCCAGGGCCTGCAGTTCTCGGCCTGCACCTCGGTCGCGCAGAGCAGCAAGAACGGCCTGCAGACGCTGATGAAGAACCAGTGACATGAGCGCCCATCCTCTTGCGGATCCTCGTCCCGGCGCGGGCCGTGCGGCCGGCGCTCCCGGCGCTCCCGGTGCACTCGGCGCACTCGGCGCACCCGGCGGCGGCGACCGCGCCAGGGCGTCCTGGCACCTGGTCTACATGCTGGCGCTGGTGCTGCTGATCACGCTGCTGGCCGGCTGCAAGACCGATCTCTACACCAAGCGCACCGAGGCGGAGGCCAACGACATGGTCGCCGCGCTGCTGCAGCGCGGCGTGGAGGCGGAGAAGAAGAGCGGCGACGGCGGCAAGACCTGGAACGTCGCCGTCGACGAGCAGGAGGTGGTGAACGCGCTGGACATCCTGCGCGCCAACGGCCTGCCGTCGGACAAGTACGTCTCGCTGGGCGACATGTTCAAGAAGGAAGGGCTGATCTCCACGCCGACGGAGGAGCGGGTGCGCTTCATCCACGGCGTGTCGCAGGAGCTCTCCAGCACCCTGTCCAAGATCGACGGCGTGATCGTGGCCAAGGTCCACATCGTGCTGCCCAACAACGATCCGATGGCCACGACGGTGAAACCGTCGAGCGCGTCGGTGTTCGTCAAGTACCGGCCGGAGATCGACGTGCCGCAGCTCGCGCCGTCGATCAAGAGCATGGTCGCGCGCAGCGTCGAGGGCCTGACCTACGAGAACGTCACGGTGACGCTGGTGCCGGGCGCGATGCTGCCCACCTCGCCGCGCCATGCCGTCGCCGACGCCACCTGGGCGTGGGTCGCCGGCGGGCTGCTGGCCGTGCTGCTGCTGGCCGGCGGCGCGATCGGCGTGATCGCGTGGAAGAAGCCGGGCCTGCTGCCGCCGGCGCTGGGCCGGCGACTGGCGCCGGGGGGCGGTGCTGGCGCGGCGGTCCCTGCTGCAGTCGCCGCGGCCGAAGCCGGCGGCGCATGACGATGGGCGCGCCCGAGCAGCTCGCGGCCTGGGCGGTCAGCTTCGACGGCAAGCTGCGCGGCCTGGTCGACGACCTGGACGCGAGCTGGCAGGACGAACTGCTCGGCCCGTGGTCCTTCCTGGACGCCCTGCCGCCGGAGAGCGCCGCGGCCTTGTGGCCGCGCCTGTGGCGCGACCGCATGGCGCCGGAGGGCGGGCTGCCGGCCTTGGGCCGCTTCGCCGATCCGTTGCCGCGGCTCGGTCTGCTGCCGCGCGGCGAGCTGCTGCAGCGTCTGTGCACGCTGGCGCTGGCGCGCCGGCCGGGCGTGCTGCGCTGCTGCATCGACCGCACGGTCCGCGCGCCGCTGCAGCGCGCGCTCGGCGAGCACTTCGCGCCGCTGGTGGCGATGAGCGCCCACGGCCGTCCGGTCGAAGCGGGGCAGGCCGCGTGGACACCGGTGCAATGGGCCTGCGTCGGTTTTGCGGACTGGTCCGCGGCCTTGTCGGCCGACGACGGCCCGGTGCGGCAACTGGTGCGCTGGTCGTTGCCGCGTGCGGC
This sequence comes from Roseateles sp. GW821-FHT09G09, assembly GCF_059415965.1. Lineage (NCBI taxonomy): Bacteria > Pseudomonadati > Pseudomonadota > Betaproteobacteria > Burkholderiales > Sphaerotilaceae > Roseateles > Roseateles sp. GW821-FHT09G09. The sequence continues at coordinate 73,528 of NZ_JBWKOG010000014.1, forward strand.
CGTGGACGAGGTGCTGTCCGCCGCGCCCGTCGCGGCGGAACGGACTGTGGCCGTGTCGATCGCGGCGCTCGCGCAAGCCGAGGTGACGTGGCCATGCTGATCTGGTGGAAGACATCGACGCCCGCGGACGGCGCCACCGCCGCCGCCGCCCTCGCAGCCGCTGGCGCGCCGCACGGCATCCTGCGCGCGGCCGAGGTGACGCTGCTGCGGCACGACCACGAGGTCCGCCAGGCGGCGAGCGCGCACGCCGAGGCGCTGCTCGCGCAGGCGCAGTCGGAAGCTGGGCGCATCCTGGCGGACGCGCAGGCGCGCGCCGAGGCGATGCTGCTGGACGCGCAGGCCCGGATCGATGCGGCCTGCGAGGCCGGCCGCGCCGAAGGCGAACGTCAGGCGGCGATCGCCTGGCACGAGCGCCAGGCCGGCCGCGCGGTCGACCAGGCGGACGCCGTGCGCGGTCTGCATGAACGCATGGCCGAGGTCGTGACCAGCGCCGTCGAGCGCATCGTGCAGACCGAAGGCCGCGCCGCGCTGTACCAGCGCGCGCTGCGCAGCGTGCAGGCGCTGTCGCGCTCCGCGACGGCCTTGACGCTGAAAGTCAGCCATGCCGACTTCGACGCCGCGCGCGACGGCATCGCCGCCGTGCCGGAACTTCAATCCGCCGGACTGTCCGTCGAGGTCGTCGTCGATCCGGCGCTGCCGGCGGGCAGTTGCCTCTTCGAATCGGACATGGGCGTGGTCGACGCCAGCCTGACGACGCAGCTCGACGCGCTGCGCGCGGCGATGTCGCGCGCGGTCAAGCGCGCGGTCGCCGAGAGTTGATCCCTGTTGCCTCCTCAGTCCATGCCCACGACCTGGCCCTTGCGATGAACGCTCCCGACCGCCTCGCACCGATGAATCTGGACGAGCTCGGCCGCTGGATGGAGCTGGAGCTCGCCGGCGCCGAGACGCTGAACCGCACCGGCAAGGTCGTCGAGGTCATCGGCACGCTGGTGCGCGCGAGCGGCCTGTCGGCCAAGCTCGGCGAGATGTGCCACCTGCTCGACGCCAACGGCGGCCTGCTGCAGGTGGCGGAGGTGATCGGCTTCTCCAACGGCCAGACCATCCTGTCGCCGTTCGGCTCGATCCTGGGCGTGGCGGCGGGCCAGACGCAGGTCGTGGGGCTCGGCGAGATCCAGAGCATCGCCGTCGGCGACGAGCTGCTGGGGCGCGTGGTCGACAGCCTGGGGCAGCCGGTGGACGGCGGGCCGGCGATCGTCTGCGCGGAACGGCGGCCGGTCTTCGCGATGCCGCCCAGCCCGATGGACCGGGAGATGATCGAGCACCCGCTGCCGACCGGCGTGAAGATCATCGACGGGATGATCACGCTGGGCGAGGGCCAGCGCATGGGCATCTTCGCGCCGGCGGGCGTCGGCAAGAGCACCCTGATGGGCATGCTCGCGCGCGGCACGCAGTGCGACATCAGCGTCATCGCGCTGATCGGCGAACGCGGCCGCGAGGTGCGCGAGTTCATCGAGATCATCATGGGCAAGGAAGGCATGGCGCGCTCGGTGGTGGTGTGCGCGACCTCGGACCGCTCCTCGATCGAGCGTGCCAAGGCGGCGCATGTCGCCACGGCCATCGCCGAATACTTCCGCGACCGCGGGCTGCGGGTGCTGCTGATGATGGACTCGCTGACCCGCTTCGCCCGCGCGCAGCGCGAGATCGGCCTGGCGGCGGGCGAATCGCCGGCGCGGCGCGGTTATCCGCCGTCGGTGTTCGCGGAGATCCCGCGGCTGCTGGAACGAACGGGCATGGGCGCGAAGGGCTCGATCACCGCGCTGTACACGGTGCTGGCCGAGGACGACAGCGGCAGCGACCCGATCGCCGAAGAGGTGCGAGGCATCCTGGACGGCCATTTGATCCTGTCGCGCAAGATCGCCGCGCGCAACCAGTACCCGGCCATCGACGTGCTGGGCAGCCTGAGCCGGGTGATGTCGCAGATCGTGCCCAAGGACCACCAGGCGGCCAACGGCGGGCTGCGCAAGCTGATGGCCAAGTACGACGAGATGGAGCTGCTGATCCAGATGGGCGAGTACAAGCCCGGCAACGACGCCTTCGCTGACGAGGCGGTGCGCAAGCACGGCGCGATCCGCGAGTTCCTCAACCAGGCGACCTCGGATCTGCGGCCCATCGAACAGACCGTGGCCGAGCTGCAGGCGCTGGTGAATGGGTGATGAAAGATCTGCGTTCGCTCAAACTGCTGCTGTGGGCCAAGCGCCGCCGGCTCGAGCCGCTGGAGCTGCAGGTCAAGGCCGAGTCCGCGCAGCGCGACGCCGCGGTCGCCGCGCATCAGGCCGCGCAGGCTCGCCATGAAGGCTGCGTCGCCGATGAAGCGGCGTGTGCCGCGCAGATCGAGGCGCTGGCGACCTCGGCGTCCTTCAATCCGCAGGACGCGGTGACGCTCGGCTACGTCTGTGATGGCCTGCGGGACCTCGTCCGCCAGGCCGAGGAGGGCGTGCGGACCGCGGCGGCGCAGGTGGCGCAGGCCGAGGTCCGGGTGCAGGCCGCGAGGCAGGCCCTGCAGCGCGCCGAACAGCAGATCGAGCAGCTCGAGGAGCGGCGCCGCAAGCGCCTGGTCGAGATCGACCAGGACGCCGAGGACACCCAGGACGAAGAGAGCGAGGAGGCCGCGGTCGCGCGCCGCGTCGCACAGCGGCGCGCGACCGAGGCGGCGGCGCGAGCGCAACGGGCGGAGCGGGCGGAGGCCGGCGCATGAACGAGATGTTCAACACCTTCGCCGGCGTGATCGGTTTCGGCTCCACGCTGCAGGACGGCGTGATGCTGCTGGCGGTGTGCCTGCTGCGCGTCTACGCGGTGTTCCTCGTACTGCCGGCGACGACGGACCAGGTCCTGCAGGGACCGATCCGCAACGGCGTGTGCATCTGCCTGGCGCTGTTCATCGCGTGGGGTCAGCCGGCGGGGCTGGTGCACGGCATGGACATGGTCCAGCTGGTGGCCACGATCGCGAAGGAGGCCTTGATCGGCGTGGTGCTCGGCTTCGCGGCCTCGACGGTGTTCTGGGTGGCGGAGGGCGTGGGCGTGCTGATCGACAACCAGGCCGGCTACAACAACGTCCAGCAGACCAACCCGCTCAGCGGCGAGCAGAGCACGCCGATCGGCAACCTGCTGTCGCAGCTGGCGATCAGCGGCTTCTACCTGCTGGGCGGGATGCTGATGCTCACGGGCATCCTGTTCGACTCCTTCCACTGGTGGCCGATCGGGAGCCTGTCGCCGGCGTGGTCGACCATCCTGGAAGACTTCGTGCGCGTGCAGACGGGGCACTACCTGGAGCTGATGATCAAGATCGCCGCCCCGGCGCTGCTGGTGCTGATGCTGATCGACCTGGGCTTCGGCATTCTGTCGAAGACGGCGGAGAAACTGGAGCCCAACAACCTCGCGCAGCCGGTGAAGGGGGCCGTGGCGATCGCGCTGCTGTCGCTGCTGGTGGCGGTGTTCTTCGACCAGGTGAAGCCAGCGCTGTCGATGCAGAGCCTGTCGGCGGAGATGGCGAAGTGGGCGAGGGCGGCGGAGGTGGCGAAGGCGGGACCGGCGGCGGCCTCCGGACCGGCTGCCGCGGCGTCTGCACCGTCGGAATCGGCATCGGCATCGGCATCGGCATCGGAACGCAATTTGGCGTTCCCGCCGTGATCACGCGCCCCTGATCCTGGCTTCACGGCCTGGAATCGCCGTGGGCTCCCGCTTAGGCTTCCTGCCGCGGCCGATGCGGTCGACGACAAGTCTCACAGGGAGTCCTCATGAACACACTGTCATCGTTCCTTGCCCGTTGTCGCCTGCTGTGTGCGCTGGCGCTCGCAGTGGCCCTGTCGATGGGCGCGTCGCCCGGCTTCGCCGAGGAGCTGCGCTACCACTACATCGGCAACGCCTTCGAGATGCGCGTTGAGAACGTCCGCGCGAATCCTGGCGATCCCGACCAGTACCGGTTCCTTGACGTCTCGCTGGATGCGGACATCTACATGCCGACGAACCGGCTGCTGCAGGCCGGCGATACCCTGGAGGACGTCTCGCGGTTCTCCATGACCTTGAACGTGAACGACAACGGCTTCCGCTACAGCGAGACGATCTTCTACCCGCACGTGCCCTACTGCTTCCAGTGCGGCGTTCACAGCGAGACGGAGGCAACCCTGTCCATCGGGGCCATCGGCATGTTCGCGCTTCCCACCGATTGGGACTTCTTCATCTCACGGCGCTTCATCCTGCCCACCGGCCGCCACGACTACCTGGAGCTGGCGAGCACCGATGCGCAGGACCGCCTGTACGGCTTCTACGAGACCTTCACCAATTCGACCGGCCAACTCGACGGCGCGCGCGGCGTGTGGTCGCTGTCCGTCGTGCCGGAGCCGGCGACGTATGGGTTGATGCTGGCGGGGCTGGGGCTGCTGGGCTGGGTGGCGAGGCGCCGATCGGCACCGGGACGATAGGGTTCATCCGTCTTCCCACGGCGCTCACGCCCTCATCCACGTGTACGCCCCCATCGACAGGCTCTCGAACATCTCGTCCTCCGCCAGCAGGATGTTCTCGCGCCAATAGCGGCCGTGCTCGATGTAGTGGTTGATGGTGTCGGCGAGGTAAGGCCCGTCGACGCCGTCGAGCATCGGCACCCGCACCACCAGCAGCACCACGCCTGAATCCGCATCCAGACCGAGTTGCGCCTGGTCTTGCGCGTAGAGGCTCAGGTTGGCCTCCAGCATCAGCCGGTACACGCGAAGGCTCCGCCCCGACGTCACGCTCCCGAAGGTGAAGTTCAGGTACATCGCCTCGGGGTCGTTGTCGTAGTAGCCGAGCAGCACCTCGAAACCTTCCACTTCGATCGCGCTGCGTGCGAGCGCGGTCTCGGCATCGGGCAGGCCGACGGCCTCGCACAGGCCGACGATCAGGTGCTGGTAGTGCTCGGCGTTCATGACTGGGGACCCTTGTTGCGGAACGCGTCGGCAGACGGCAGCGGCGTCAGCGCGCGTTGCAGTTGGCTGCTGCGGACCTCCGCGCCCTCGCGCAGCGCGTCGAGCGGGCGAAAGAGGGCGCGCAGTCCGTTCAGCGGGAACAGGAGGTTGGCGTTCTGCTGCGCCTCGGTCGCGGAGGGCGGCGGGCCGTTGGCCGCGCACCAGGCCACCGCCGCGGCCTTGACGACCGACAGCGACGGCGTCGCGTCCGGCGGCAGGTGCCGGGCCACGGCCGTCATCGCCGCGAGCCGCATCGCGCCGACGGCGATGCCCGCGCCACCGCCCTTGAAGTAAAGCGATGCCAACGCGTCGAGCAGCACCGCCGGCGGCTTGCCGTCCGGCGTCGGCGTCGCGCGCAGCATCACCGCCGCCGGCAGCGCGCTGCGCCGCAACGCGGCGCCTTCGCGGACCTCGGGCGGAGGCGGCGGCATGCGCGTGCGCGGCGGCGAGCTCAGCGAGCCTTTCTCCTGACGCTCGCCCGCGTCCGGTTGCTGCTGCTTGCCACCGGTGCCCTGCACCGGCCGCATCGTGTTGGCGCCCGCACCGCCCGCCGCCATCTGCCGCGGATCGTCCATCGGCATCTGCGGATGCTCGTCCTCGGGATGCGCCCCTTGCGCGCCGGTCGACGGCGGCCGCGGTCGCGGCCTGGGAGCCGGCCCGGTGTTGCGCCGCGCCGGCAGCTGCGCCCGCGGCGCGTGCCGATAGGCGTTGCCCTTGTGCATCCCGCCCGCGTACCCGGACGAGCCGCTGCCGCGCGCCTGGCCCTTGCCCGCGGCCTCCTGCGCTTCCCGCGCCTGCTGGGCCTCGGCGCCCTGGCGCGCGCGGTCGAGCTTCATTTCTGGAACACCGCCGTGAAGAGGTTCTCGCTGAACTTCATCAGCGTGGACCCCGCCCACGGCGCCGTCACCACGACCACGCCCGTCACCGCCAGCAGCTTGATGCCCTGCGAGATGCTCGAGTCCTGCAGCGACGTGATCGCCTGGAAGAACGACACGATCAGCCCGATCAGCGCCGACACCACCACCGCCGGCAGCGACAGCAGCACGCACATCATCAGCGCCTCGGACGTCAGCTGCACCACCACGTCGTAGTTCATGGAGGGTTCTCCCCGCGTGCGCGGACCGACCGGGCCGATCGCGTCGTCATCGTGTTCAAGGTCGTCATCGATCGCTCACCGGTAGGTCAGCACCAGCCCGTGCACCAGCCGCGACCAGCCGTCCAGCGTGACGAACAGCAGCAGCTTGAACGGGATGGCGACGTTGCTCGGCGTCACCTGCGACAGGCCCATCGCCAGCAGCACGTTGGCGATGACGATGTCGATCACGATGAAGGCCAGGTACAGCAGGAAGCCGATGCGGAAGGCCGCCGTCAGCTCGCTCAGCAGGAAGGCCGGCGCCAGCACGATCAGGTCGTCCTTCTTCAGCGCCGCGGCCTTGTCGGCCGGCCAGATGATCGCGGCGGACTTCAGGAAGAACTGCTTCTCGCGTTCCTCGGCGTGCTTGTCGAGGAACTTGCGGAAGGGCTCGCGCGCCGAGTCGGCCGCCTCCATCAGCGTCTGCGTGCTGGAGCCCCCCGCGGAAGCTGCGCTCATGCCCTTGGTCGCCTCGATGAAGACCGGCGCCATGATGTAGCAGGAGATGATGATCGCCACGCCGTTGAGCACCATGTTCGGCGGCACCTGCTGCACGCCGATGGCGTTGCGCAGCAGGCCCAGCACGATCGAGATCTTGGTGTACGAGGTGACCACCATGGCCGCGAACGGCAGCGCCGCCAGCGCCAGCAGCACCAGGAAGAGGGCGACCGGATCAGCGTGCTGCAGCGGTGTCATGCGCGAACTCCAGCCGGGTGATGCGCACGCCGAGGTGGTCACCGATGGCGATCAGCTGCCCCTGGCCCAGCGTGCGGCCGTGGCAGACCAGGCGCACCGTCGCTTCGCGCAGCGGCACGTCGAGCTCGACGGCGTAACCCGGCTGCATGCTGGCCAGTTCCGCCAGGCTGACGCGCGCGGTGTCCAGCTCGAAGGCGACCGGCAGCTGCAGCTCGTCGAGCGAGCCGGCCGCCTGCGGGGCTTCCGTCCCATCTGAAGCCGGATGCGCGGCCTCGAAGGCGGCCGGGTCGTCGGAAATGGCGGGCGGCTCGGCAAGGTGCACGGTGAACTCCTGGGGATCGATGTGAAGGGAGGCGCGCAGCGCGCGGCCCACGCCGCAGCGCAGCAGGGCCGGCTGCCCGCCGGAGAGCACGGTGTCGCCGGGGCGCAGCCCGCGCAGCACCGACAAGGGAAAGGCGCGCGCGAAGAGTCGCAGGACCGGTCGAAGCGGCAACGGCGCGAGCGGCGCCAGGTCGACGCCGCTCGCGGCCGCGGTCGCGGCGACGCGCTCCAGCACGGCGGGATCGGCATCCAGCAGCGCCACGGGCATCGCGCCGCCGAGGACGACCGGGACGAGGCGTGGCGGACCGTCGGCGCTCGCAGCCGTAGCCGCATCCGCATCCGCATCCGCCTCCGTGTCTGTGAGCGGCGCGATGTCGACCACGCGCAGCGCGCCCAGCATCGGCGCGAAGGCATCGGCCCAGCCGGCCAGCAGCAGCGTGACGACCGCGCAGGCCGTGTCGCGCGGCTGGTGTGCGCAGGCGAGCTGCAGCGCCGGTGAATCCACCGCATCGAGTCCGAGCTGGAAACGACCATGGATCGATTCGACCGTGAGCCGCCACGGCATCGCCTCGCGCTGCCGGGCGATGCCGATGCCCGCATGCTGGAGCGTCGCGCGCAGCCAGTCGGCGAAGCGCGCATCGTGCGCGACACGCGAGAGCGTGGCATCGGCCGGGCTCATGGTCGGCAGACGGTCGACCAGCGTGGTGGCGTCCGCGTCGGCGGACACCGGTGCGGACACCGACGCAGGCATCGATGCGGGGGAGGACGGCCGGTTCATGTGATGTCGATCTCGATGTGGCGGTCGCCGGGCAGCGCGCGAACCAGCAACGCGCGCAACTGCGACTGGTGGGCCGAAATTAGGGCGAGCGAGCGCGTCGACTGCGTGCTGAAGCGAAGCGTCAAGTGGTGAGGCGAAAACGTCAGGCGCAGCTCGGTGTGGGGCAGGGTCTCCGCGTCGACCGGCACCTGGATGGTCCAGCTGTGGAAGTTGGGCTCGCTGCTCCGGCACAGGGTCGCGATCGTATCGGCGAGCTCGCGCTCCCAGCCCTCGGGCAGCGGCGTCCACGCCACGTGCGGGAGGGGCATGGGCGGCGCGGTGACGGTCGTCGCCGTCAGCGCGCTCTCCTGTTCAGCGTCGGCCTCGCGTGTCTCCTCGGTCTCACGCGCCATCACGCCCATCACGCCCATCACGGCCATGACGGGTGGACGCGGACGATGCGCATCGACGGCGGGTCGGGAGTCCTCGCGCGCGGACTCCTTGCGCTTCGATGGCGAGGACGATGGCGATGGCGACGAAACCATCGAGGTCTCGCGGGAGGCCACGGGGTCGTGCGGCGAGACGGCGCGGCGCGAACCGCCGAGCGCGCGGTGGAAACGTTCCGCCTGACGCGCGTCCACCGGCGGCGGCAGCGGCGGCAACTGCGGATCCGGGACGACGAGGCGCCGGATGCGGCGGATCTCTTCGTCGTTCATGCCCGCGCGGTCACGCTCAGGCCGCCACGCGGCCGAGCGGCCGCAGCTCGACCTGGTTGCCCAGCTCCTGGTAGGAGTAGACGCGCAGGCCTTCCATCCGCGATTCGATGATCTTCTTCACGTAGCGCCGGATGTCCATCGACGTGATCACCGCCACGCCGGCCTCGGGCACCTCGCCGGCGATGCGCATCACCTTCTCCGTGATCGCCGCGGCGCTCTCCGGCGGCATCGCCAGGTAGTTGCCGGTAGGCGTCGGCTTGATGCACTGGCGGATCGCCTGCTCGACGCCCGCGTCCAGCAGGATCGCCGACACGTAGTTGCGCCCGCCGCTGGCCTCGAACGCGAGGTAGCGCCCGAGGTCGCCGCGCACGTACTCGGTCAGCAGCAGCATGTCCTTTTCCTTCGGGCCCCAGGTGATCAGGCTCTCGAAGATCGTGCGCACGTTGCGGATCGGCACCTGCTCCTCGAGCAGGCGCCGCATCACCTCCGCGATGCGCTGCACCGGCAGGATCTTCTGCACCTCGGCGACCAGGCCCGGATAGTCCGCGGTGGCCTTGTCGACGATCCACTGGATCTCCTGCACGCCCATGAACTGGTGGGCGTTGCGGCGCAGCAGCAGCATGACCTGCCGCGCCATGACCTGCTCGATGTCCAGGCACTTCGCGCGTTCCGCCTCGGGCACCTGCGCCGGCGACAACCACCGGGAGTCGGGCTGGTCCAGCAGGGCGCCGTGCGTGGCGGCGGACGCGGCCCAGGCCTCACCCGACAGCGTCGCCGGCACCAGCATCTGGCGGCCCGGCAGCTCGATGTGGCGCACCGGCACGTCGTTGATCAGCACCTCGAAGCGCAGGTCCGTCAGCGTGGGCTCGACCCACATGCACACGCCGGGGAAGGGCACGCCCAGCATCGCCTGCAGCTGCAGCCGTTCGCGGTCCATCGCCTGGTCGAGCAGGTGCGGCTGCAGCAGCGCGGCCAGCGCCGGCGACATGCGCACGGCCAGCGGCCGCGAGAAGTGCGGCGCCTCCTGCATGATCGACGGCGCGTCGCCCTTGGCGCCCTCGCGCTGCAGCGCGGCGATGGGCGCGGACACGCTCTGCGCCTCGCCGCTCTTGCGCTGGCGGGCCAGATACCGGCCCGCCAGCGCCAGGCCGACGCCCAGCGCCAGGAACTGGATCGCCGGGAACCCGGGCACCGCCGCGAACGCGATCGTCAGGCCGGCCGCGAGGTACATCGCCCGCACGTTGGCGGTCATCTGCGCGACGATCTCCTGGCCCAGCGAGCGCGGCTTCTTCTGGTGCTCGTCGGCCACGCGGGTGATCAGCACGCCGGCGGCCACGCAGATGAACAGCGACGGGATCTGCGACACCATCGCGTCGCCGATCGACAGCACCGCGAAGCGGTTGGCCGCCTCGCCCGCCGTCATGCCGTGGTACATGATCCCGACGACGATGCCCGCCAGGATGTTGACCAGCGTGATGATCAGGCCCGCGATGGCATCGCCCTTCACGAACTTCATCGCGCCGTCCATGCCGCCGTGCATCTGGCTTTCCATGCCGAGCAGCGCGCGCTTGCGGCGCGCCTCGTCGCCGGTGAGCAGGCCCGCGCGCAGGTCGGCGTCGATGCTCATCTGCTTGCCGGGCATCGCGTCCAGCGTGAAACGCGCGCCGACCTCGGCCACGCGCTCCGAGCCCTTGGAGATCACGATGAACTGCACCACCGTGATGATGATGAACACCACGATGCCCACGACCAGGTTGCCGCCGACGACCAGCTCGCCGAAGCTCTCGATCAGATGGCCGGCGTCGGCGTGCAGCAGGATGGACTTGGTCGACGCGATGTTGAGCGACAGCCGGAACAGCGTCGTGAACAGCAGCAGCGACGGGAACGAGGACAGCGCCACCGCGTTCGGGATGAACAGCGAGGTCATCAGCAGCAGCACGCTCACCGCCAGGTTGACGGCCAGCAGGCTGTCGATGAGCACCGTCGGCAGCGGCAGGATCATCAGCCCGACGATCGCCACCACCAGGAAGCTCATCGCGAGGTCGTTGCCGAGCGTGCTCTTGTCACCCAGTGCCTTGCTCATGCCTTGCTCCCGCTTGGTTTGCCGCCAACGCCAACACCACCGCCGCCACCACTACCGCCGCCACTACCGCCGCCACTACCGCCGCCACTACCGCCGCTCTTGGTCCCCATGCCGTCGAGCATCGCCACCCAGCGCAGCACGGTGGCGACGGCCTCGAACAGCGCCTCCGGCACGGTCTCGTCGACCGGCACCTTGAACAGCGCGCGCGCCAGCGGCGGATCGCCGACGATGGGCACGCCGGACGCCTCGGCGATGCGGCGGATCTCCATCGCCTGCGCGTCCGCGCCCTTGGCGACGATCAGCGGCAGCGGCGTGACGCCCGGCTGGTAGCGCAGCGCGACCGCGTAATGCGTCGGATTGGTGACGACCACGGTGGCGTTGGGAACCGTCTGCTTCGGGCTGCTGTTGGCCATCTCGAAGGCCAGGCGCTTGCGCTGGCCCTTGACCATCGGATCGCCTTCCATTTCCTTGTACTCGCGCTTGAGCTCGTCCTTGTCCATGCGCTGGTCGCGGATGAAGAGCCAGCGCTGCAGGGCGAAGTCCACCGGGCCGAGCACGACCAGCGCGATCACCGCCGCGACGAAGAGCTTGAGCATCGCCGTCCACGCCACCGTGGCCACGCCCATGGGCGTCTGCGTCGCGGCGCCCACCATCAGCGGGATCAGGCCCATCGTGATGATCGCGATCACGCAGCCGACCAAGATCGCCTTGAAGACGGTCTTCGCGAACTCGATGATCGAGCGCAGCGAGATCAGCTTCTTCAGCCCGGAGCCCGGATTGACCTTGTCGAAGTTGGGCGTCAGCGGCTCGAAGGTGATGTTGAAGCCGACCTGCGCGAAGGACGCGATCAGCCCGACGAAGATCGCCGCCACGACGAAGGGCAGCACGATCCACAGGCCTTCGATCGCGATGTCGTAGGCGACGGCGAACACGTCGCTGTCGGTCTTGGCCTGCAGACCGACGCCGCTGGCCAGGGAGAACAGCCGCTCCAGGTGGCTGAGCGCGGTGGCGCTGGCGGCGCTCAGGCAGACGGTGATCACCAGCAGCCCGGCCGCGGCATTGATGTCCTGGCTCTTGGGCGACTGGCCCTTCTTCTTGGCATCGTCCAGCTTCTTCTGGCTGGGCTGTTCGGTCTTTTCGCCCATGGCTCAGGGGGCGGAGGCCGCTGAATCCTGCGCGCCCTCCGTGGCCTGCGTGTCCTCGAAGTCCGGCGGGACGTCCGCCAGCGTCAGGCCCAGCAGCACCATGTCGCGTCGCTTGCCGAAGGCGGTGACCGCGCCGGGCAGTTCACCCCATGCGCTGAAGCCGGCGCGTCGCAGCACCGACAGGCTGGCGGCGTTGTCGCTCCAGACCATGGCCAGCAGGCGGTCCACGCGCCACACCGGCGCCTGGGTGATGAGGTGCCGGATCAGCCGCGTGCCGACGCCGCGTCCGCGCCAGCGCGGCGCGACGTAGTAGGACAGCTCGAACAGCGAGGACAGGCCGGGCCGATCGTGCAGGCCCAGCGATCCCATCCAGCCGACGGTCTCGCCGCGCTGCGTCGCGATCACCATCGGGCGGCGGTAGAACTGGTGGAGCTCGATCTGCAGCCTGGCCATCGGCACGCTCATGGGGCCGATGTAGTTGGCGTCCTTCACCGCGTCCTTGTCCTTGACCTTGGCGAGTTCCTGCGCGACCCAGCGTGCGCCGTCGGCTTCGCTCACGCCGTCCGGCTGGTAGGGCGGGGTGCGCAGCGAGGCGTTGTAGATGGCCGCCACCGAGGCGGCGTCCTGCGTCGTCGCGGGCCGCAGCGCGATGACGTCCGGGATCGGCTCTGAGGTCGCGTGGGCAGTCTTCTCGACGGGAGGCAGGGCTAGGGACACGGGAGGCTCCTCGGGGCTGAGGCGCACTGTCCCTGCGGGCGCAGCCGTCGGGCGAGGAGGGGGCGAAGCGATTTGCGCCGACGCGAAACCGCGCCTTCTTGCTCCCTCTCGCACTTCGGATCACTTCGGGGATCACTTCGCGGATCACTTCGTGTTGAGGATTGTTGAGGATTTCATCGTGAAGACATGAGGCCGCCCGCGAGGGTCGCTGCCTAGCATGAGCCCACGCCGAGAAGCACACGGCGGGTGATGCAACCGCGATGGATCCGTGATCAACGCACGGTTCAACGCATCCGGATGCATCCGACAACGCACTCGATACGCATTGAAGGGGAGTTCACATGTTGTTGCTGACCTTGGGTAGCTTGAGGCTTGCGGACCAGGATGGCGACGTCGCCGCCGCGGTGGCGCGCGGCGATGTGCAGGAGGCCTTGCGGCTGGGTCTCGGCCGCCTCGATCGTGGCGCGGGCGGCGATGCCGACCGGCTTGCCGCGCTGGGTCAGGTGCTGGGTCAGGCGCTGCTGGCCGCGGGCCGCGACGAGCAGGCCGAGGAGCTGTTCCAGAAGCAGCTGCGCCTGTACGAAGGCCTGCCGCGGGCGCAGGTGCGCTGGCTGTCGTCGATGGATCGCGGCTTCCTGTTCCTCCACCTGAACAAGCCGGGCCGCGCGGCCGAGACCTTCAACGTGGTCGCCGACGCGGACGACGCGCCATTGGCGCTGCGGGTCGAGGCGCTGGCCGGCATGGCGCAGGCGATGCAGTCCATGGGCGAGCACCGGCGCGCGGGACGCACGCTGGCTTTCGCGATGGCGCTGGTCGACGCGGCCCCGGCCCCGGCCTTGATGATGCCGCTGCTGACCGCGATCGAGCTGGAGCTCCAGGTCTGCCGCGCGCTGCGGCATTACGACGACGTCGCCGCCGCGGAACTGCCGCGCGACCGCGACGTGCGCGCGTTGCTGCGGGCGTCGGCGCTCACGCTGGCGGCGTTGCCGGGCGTGGTCGCACGGATCGGGTTCCTGCTCGCGCTGGTGGCGCATGAGCCGGCGCCGGCCGGCGGCGAAAGCGTGGACGGTCTCTTCGACGGCGTGCGCTGGTATCGCGACCGCCGCCTCGCGCCGATGGAAGAGCGCGCGCGGGTCGAGGCGGCGCTGGCGCTGCTGGACCGCGGCCAGGCGCGCACCGCCTACGACATCCTCGGACCGCTGGCCATCGACGATGCGCGCCAGCTCCACCATCGCCATGCGATCGAGCTGCGCTACTGCGCGTCGAAACTGCATGCGATGAACGGCCGGCATTCCGACGCGCTGCGCTGCTATCGCCAGCATGCGCAGCTGTCGCTGGCGCGGCTGCGCTTCGAGTTGACGCGGGTGCCGTACTCGCGTTTCCTCGAACAGCAGGAACGCGCCGAGCAGGCCGACGCCGATCAGCTGCGCCTGCCGCCGCGTTATCGCCGCGCCTATCAATACATCCTGGACCACCTGCACGATCGCTCGCTGTCGGTCCGCCGCATCGCCGCGGAGATCGACGTCACCGAACGCGCGCTGCAGATGGCCTTCCGCGCCAACCTCGGCCTGACGCCGGCCGAAGTGATCCGCAAGCTGCGCATGGCCTGCATCCGGACCGAGCTGCAGCAGATGGCCGGGCGCGACAGCGTGCTCGCGGTGGCGGCACGCTGGGGCATGGCCAACCGGTCGACGCTCGCGCACAACTACCGCCAGCAGTTCGGTGAGACCCCGAGCGCCACGGCCGGCATCCCGAGCTTCGCGGAACTGCCGTCGATCGCGGCCACCGTCGCGGCGGCGGTCGCCGGCGGCGCCGCGGTCAGCGAACCGGTGCTGCCGATCGGACGCGGCGCCGGTTCGGGCGCCGGCGCCGGCGCCGAAGTCGCGCGGCGCGAGTTCTCCGTCGGCGGCGTCTGAGTTCGCGCGATGCGCGGCGATCCGCCTCGATGGCCGGCGCGGCCCTCGTCGTCGACGGCTGCTTCGGCGGGCTCCGCCGAGGAGGTGCGGCCGCTGCCGGGTGATCCGTCGGCACGCCGGCGCGACGAGGCCAACGGTCGGCGTCAGGCCTCGGCCAGCCGCTTGATGGGCGCGGTGACGCGCCATCTGCTGGACGAGACGGAGGAGGACCGCGTCACCGGCGAGTCCTCGCGCGACATGGGCTCGGGCGCGGCGCCGACGGCATCGGCCACGGGATCCGAAAGTGCCGGGAAGAGCGCCGGAAAAACGCAGACGCGCGTGTCGGTCGGCGGCAAGGGAAAGACGCCGCCGCGTGGTACGCCCGATCCGGTGACGCGGCGCGGCGCGGCGTCGGCGCGTCGTTCCGGGCCGCCCGAAGACGACGTGTGGGCGCAGGGCGTCGACGCGGCCGACGGCGCGGGTCGCATCGTCGGGCCGGAGTCGCGCGTCCAGCCCCGGCGCAGCGCGGCGCGCATCGAGGGTGTGCGGCCCGACGCCGCGGAGCGCGTCGGACGCTCGCCGCGCATGCGCATCGCCAGTTGGGGCGCCGTGCTCGCGGCGGTGGCCGCACTCGTCGTGATGATCGCGGCCGGATGGCTGGACATCGCTCCCAGCGATTCCGCCAACGGGACCGGCGCCGAAGCTGGCGCGCAACGAGAGTCGGCATCGGGACGATGATCGACCGTTGATCCACCGTTGATCGAGAGTTGACTGGCCACCGATCGAGCGCTGGTCGGCCACTGATCGGCCACTGATCGGCAGATGAGGACTTCGGGTCCTCGACGTGCGCTTCGGCTCGCTGTTGCCTTCGGAAACACCACTGTCCCACAGTGATGCGACACGCCTCACACAAGCAGGCGATGAACATCAGGAGGACGGTCGATGGTCAATGATTCCACCGGCAGCCAGTCGGCTCCGCTGACGCCGCCGAACACATTGAACGCAATGGGCGCGATGAACCCGGCCCTGATGGGGCGCAGCGGCGCGGGGATCGCCGGCGGCACGCTCCGGCTGTCTCCGATGCCTTTCAGCGCCGATGGCGGCGTCGCGTGGCGCCAGAGCCAGCGTCCGCGCTTGAGCGTGGTCTCGCGCGCCGACCCGCCGGCCGCGCTGTCCCCAGCGACGCCAACGTCGACGTCGACGGAGATCTCGAGGGCGCTCTTCCGAGCGCACGAAGCCCGCGTGCAAGTGGCGGTGCGCATCGACGGCGAAGCCGCCGCGCTGGCGGTGCTCAGCAGCCGGCAGCAGTCGATGCGCGAGCTCCGGCGGCGCCGCAACCTCGCGGAGGCCGCCGGCGCCGCCGAACATCCGATCCGCGTCACCGAGCAGCAGGTCGCCCAGGCGGCGGAGCTCCAGGCGCGCCACGCGTTGCCGACACTGCGCCAACGGGTTGAGCAACAGCGGCAACTGCTGGCTGCGGCCCAAGGCGCCACGCCCGGGTTGAGGCACGCGCTGGACCTCGTCCTCCAGGACCCTCAACGCACGGTTCAGCACGAACAGGCGATCACCGCGGCCCGACACAATCTGCAGACCAACACCACGGCGGTGGCCACGCACCGCGACCATCTGCAAGCCGCGCAGGCGGCGCTCCAGGCGGGCATGGACCAGCACGTGGCCGCGCAGTTGCGCCTCACGGCGGCCAACGCAGCGGTCGCCCGGCTGGCGACGGTCCGGCAGGCGCTGGCGACGGCGGTCGGCCTCTGCACGCCGGACCTGCAGGCGCATGCAGCGGCGGCGCGCACGGCGCTGACGGACGCAAGCGCGGCGATCCAGGCGCAGCAACGGCTGGCGGACGCGACGGCCAATGCCGCTGAGCAGATCCGCGCGGCGGTGACCGCGCGCGATCAGGCGCATGCGCTGCAGGACCGCGTCGACGCCGCCGCCCGCGTTCATGCCGCCGCGCAGGAGCGGCTCGCGCCGCTGCAGCAGCGCGTGACCGAACGGCTCGCGGACTTGAAGCAGGCGCGGCTGTCGCTGCCGCCGTCACCGGCGGGAGGCGGACCGGCGCCGGCGCCGTCCCAGGCGCTGCAGCAACGCATCGATCGGCTCACGGCCGCGTTGAATGACGCGCAGGCGGACCTCCGGCGGCAGCACCTCGAAGTCAACCGCCTGCAGGGCTTGCTGAGCGCGGAGGCCGGTCCGCTCGCGCTGAGGCGGGCGGAGGTGGCTCACGCCGCCGGTCCGGAGGCGAGCGCGCAAGCGCAGCGTGTGACCCGAGGCGCGGCGGCGGCGGCGGCCGACACGGCGGCCTCGGCCAGCGCCGCGGCCCGCGACGCCCTGAAGCTCCGTGCCGACGCGGCTCACCGGCACATTGAGCTGGCGATCGACGCGCTCTGCGAGGAGATGCGCCACACGCCGAAGCGGGTGGCCTAACGCGTGGTGAGTTCCGGGGCGCTCTCCCGCTCCCGCGATCACCAGGGTGCGGAAGGCGTCGAGTCGGATCGGATCGGATCGGATCGGATGCCAGCGCGCCGAGGCCGGGCAGGGCACTCGTCTTGTCCATGGGCAACATTGCAACAAACGTTGTAATGGGCAAGCCGCGGACGGCGTTGGACGACGACTGCCGATGACGGACGACGTTCGGGAATCGAGGCGAAGAGCCGCCTCGACCTGCAGCGCCTCGCCGATCAGGCGAGGGACATCAAGCGGCCACGGCCAATTGCCGGAGCTTGGGCAGATTGAAGGTCAACGGCGTGTCCGCAAAGACGCTCAGCGTGTCCAGCAGGACGTCCAGCTCGTGCTCGCGGCTGTAGAAGGCGTTCATGCCCGCCTCCAGGCAGCGCGGACCGAACAGCGCTTCATCCGCGTTGCTGATCACGAAGGCCGCGCCGCGGAAGCCCGACTTGCGCATGCGGGCGACCGTATTCAAGCCGGAGCCTTCGCTCAGGGCCACATCGCAGATGACCACGTCGGGCTGGCACAGCGCCGCGGTGATCACGGCGTGCTCCTCGCAGGCGCACTGAGCCACGACGACGGCGCCCGGGACCTCATTGAGCCGGTGGCGCAGAGTGGCGATCCAGGTCGGAGAGGGATCAACAAGAAGGATCTTCATGGCGGGCCTCGGGCGATTGCGTTGCCGCAGTTTGGCCTGGCGCTCCATCGCGGGGTATCTCCGGACTTCGGTGCTCCGCGTCCGGTTTGGACCGCATTGCGTGTCGGCAAATCGCCGACAGCCTGCGATCTTGTCCATCTGATTCGGGCGCCAATCGCACGCC
>NZ_JBWKOG010000015.1:0-50901 GCF_059415965.1 Roseateles sp. GW821-FHT09G09
GCTCCGATCGCCATGGAGCAGGGTCTGCGCTTCGCCATCCGTGAAGGCGGTCGTACCGTCGGCTCGGGCGTCGTGGCCACCATCATCGAGTAACTCTTTTGCTGGTACCCGTCGGGTACCGGTGAGGCGTGCCACCCGCTTCGGCGGGTGGTGCGTCCCCAGCTCGGCGGCGCCATCGCTGCCTCCGCGATGCCTCAGGCATTGCGTCGCTCTTTGAAGGAAAAGTCATGTCTACCAAGCAAAAGATCCGCATCCGGCTGAAAGCCTTCGATTACAAGCTGATCGACCAATCGGCGCTGGAAATCGTGGAAACCGCCAAGCGCACCGGCGCGATCGTCAAGGGTCCCGTGCCCCTGCCGACCCGCAAGGAGCGTTTCGACATCCTGCGTTCGCCGCACGTCAACAAGACGTCGCGTGACCAGTTTGAAATCCGCACCCATCAGCGTCTGATGGACATCGTCGACCCGACCGACAAGACGGTCGACGCGCTGATGAAGCTGGACCTGCCGGCCGGCGTGGACGTCGAGATCAAGCTGCAGTAATGCGGCCAGGCGCCGGGTGATCCGGCACCTTCCCAAGAGGCGACCTTCCGGTCGCCTTTTTCTTTATGCGCCGACGGTAGCTGGCTTGCGGTGTGGTCAGGGTTGACGCTATACTCCGCAGCTTTTCCGCGCCGGGATTCCTGGTGCGGCTTCGTCGTATCGCCGTCGAAGAGGTCTGGGGCCTTTACCCCTGTCCTCGTCGAAGGAGCGGTGCTTGTCGGCCCGGCCAACCGATGTCGGGTGTGTGAAATGACTTCAGGTGCGCGGCGGTGTCTCCGCTGGTGCATTCGGGGTCAGGAGAAAACCATGAGTCTTAGCAATCGTCTCGGATTGCTGGGCCGCAAGGTGGGCATGATGCGTGTGTTCACGGTCGACGGTGATACCGTCCCCGTGACCGTGCTGGACGTGTCCAACAACCGCGTGACCCAGATCAAGACCGAAGAAACCGACGGCTACAGCGCCATCCAAGTGACGTATGGCGCCCGCAAGGCGTCGCGCGTCACCAAGCCGCAGGCGGGTCACCTCGCCAAGGCTGGTGTTGAAGCCGGTGAAATCATCAAAGAATTCCGCGTGGATGCTGCGGTCGCTGCCGAATACAAGGCTGGCGCTCAAGTCCCCGTGACGCTGCTCGCCGCCGGCCAACTCGTCGATGTGCAAGGCACCTCGATCGGCAAGGGCTTCGCAGGCACCATCAAGCGCCACAACTTCGGTTCGCAGCGCGCTTCGCACGGTAACAGCCGCTCGCACAACGTTCCTGGCTCCATCTCGATGGCGCAGGATCCGGGTCGCGTGTTCCCGGGCAAGAAGATGTCGGGCCACCTCGGCGACGTCACCGTGACCGTCCAGAACCTGGATGTCGTCCGTATCGACGAAGCTCGCCAGCTGGTGCTGGTGCGCGGAGCCGTTCCTGGCGCGAAGGAAGGATTCGTCGTGATCCATCCGGCCGTCAAGGTCAAGGCCAAGAAGGGAGCCAATTGATGCAACTCGAGCTCCTGAATGAGCAGGGTCAGGCAACGTCGAAGGTCGACGCTCCCGACACCCTTTTCGCTCGTGATTACAACGAAGCCCTGGTGCACCAGGTGGTCGTGGCCTATCAGGCGAATGCCCGCCAAGGCACTCGCGCCCAGCTGACCCGCGCTGAAGTCCGTCACTCGACGAAGAAGCCGTTCCGTCAGAAGGGCACCGGCAACGCGCGTGCTGGTATGACGTCCTCGCCGCTGTGGCGTGGGGGCGGCCGCATCTTCCCGAACAAGCCTGACGAGAACTTCTCGCACAAGCTGAACAAGAAGATGTACCGCGCCGGCATGGCCGCGATCCTGTCGCAGCTGGCCCGCGAAGGCCGTCTGGCCGTGGTCGATTCGATCTCGATCGAAGCACCGAAGACCAAGCTGCTGGCCGCCAAGCTGAAGGGCATGGGCCTGGATCACGTCATGGTGATCTCCGACCAAGTGGATGACAACCTCCTGCTCGCCTCGCGCAATCTGCCGAACGTGCTGGTCGTCGAGCCGCGTTATGTCGATCCGCTGTCGCTGGTCTTCTACAAGAAGGTCCTGGTGACGAAGGCCGCGATCGAGCAACTGAAGGAGATGCTGGCATGAGCGCGCCCAAGTTTGCTGATGGCCGTCTGGCCAAGGTGCTGCTCGCTCCGATCGTGTCCGAAAAGGCCACGATGGTTGGTGAAAAGCACAACCAAGTCCTGTTCAAGGTCTTGCGTGACGCCACGAAGCCCGAGATCAAGGCCGCTGTTGAACTGATGTTCAAGGTCGAAGTCGATGCGGTGAACGTCGTCAACGTCAAAGGCAAGACCAAGCGCTTCGGTGGCCGTCAGGGCCGTCGCGACCACGTCAAAAAGGCGTACGTGTCGCTGAAGGCTGGCCAGGAGCTCAACTTCTCCGGGGAGGCTGCGTAATGGCCGTCGTTAAAGTCAAGCCGACTTCGCCTGGCCGTCGTGGCGTGGTGAAGGTGGTGCACAAGCACCTGCACAAGGGCGCTCCCGAGGCTTCGCTGCTGGAGCCCCAGAAGCAGAATTCTGGCCGCAACAACAACGGCCACATCACGATGCGCCACAAGGGCGGTGGTCATAAGCACCACTACCGTGTGGTGGACTTCCGTCGCAACAAGGATGGAATCCCGGCGAAGGTCGAGCGCATCGAGTACGACCCGAACCGCACGGCCCACATCGCCCTGGTGTGCTACGCCGATGGCGAGCGTCGGTACATCATTGCTCCGCGCAACCTGGAAGTCGGTTCGACGCTCCTGAGCGGCGCCGAAGCCCCGATCAAGGTTGGCAACACGCTGCCTATCCGCAACATCCCGGTGGGTTCGACGATTCACTGCGTGGAATTGCTGCCGAGCAAGGGTGCTCAGATTGCCCGCTCTGCTGGTACTTCTGCGGTGCTGATGGCGCGTGATGGTTCGTACGCCCAGATCCGTCTGCGCTCCGGCGAAGTCCGCCGCGTGCACATCGACTGCCGTGCCACCATCGGTGAAGTGAGCAACGAAGAGCACAGCCTCCGTCAGTACGGCAAGGCCGGCGCCATTCGCTGGAAGGGTATTCGCCCGACCGTGCGTGGTACCGCCATGAACCCGGTCGACCACCCGCACGGTGGTGGCGAAGGTCGTACGGGTGAAGGTCAGGCCCCTGTGTCGCCGTGGAACACCCTGACGAAGGGCTACCGCACTCGCAACAACAAGCGCACGCAGACTTTCATCGTCTCGCGTCGCAAGAAGTAAGGGGTAGACCAACATGGCTCGTTCCCTCAAGAAGGGTCCCTTTGTGGACCATCACCTGATGGCCAAGGTCGACAAGGCTGTTGCCATCAAGGACAAGAAGCCCATCAAGACCTGGTCGCGCCGCTCGACGATCCTGCCCGAGTTCATCGGTCTGACGATCGCCGTGCACAACGGCAAGCAGCACGTTCCGGTCTATGTGTCTGACCAGATGGTCGGCCACAAGCTGGGTGAATTTGCTCTGACCCGTACCTTCAAAGGCCATCCGGCCGACAAGAAGGCCGGGAAGAAGTAAGGATGGCGACGATGGAAACCAAAGCAATCGTTCGTGGCGTCCGCCTCTCGTTTGATAAGGGTCGCCTGGTGGCGGACCTGATCCGCGGCAAGAAGGTGGACCAAGCGCTGAACATCCTCGAGTTCACCCAGAAGAAGGCCGCGCTGATCATCAAGAAGGCGCTGGAATCGGCGATCGCCAATGCCGAGCACAACGACGGTGCCGACATTGACGAGCTGAAGGTCACTTCGATCTACGTGGAGCAGGGCACCACCCTGAAGCGGTTCTCCGCGCGCGCCAAGGGCCGCGGCAATCGCATCAGCAAGCCGACCTGCCATATCTACGTGACCGTCGGCCACTGAGCCTGAAGGAAGACTATGGGACAGAAAATTCATCCGACTGGCTTCCGCCTGCCCGTCACCCGTAACTGGGCGTCGCGCTGGTACGCGAACAACCAGAACTTCGCCACCATGCTGGCCGAAGATCTGCAAGTGCGCGAGTTCCTGAAGGCCAAGCTGAAGAACGCCGCCGTTTCGCGCATCCTGATCGAGCGTCCGGCCAAGAACGCCCGCATCACGATCTACTCGGCGCGTCCGGGTGTGGTGATCGGCAAGAAGGGCGAGGACATCGAAAGCCTGAAGGCCGAGCTGACCAAGCGACTGGGCGTGCCCGTCGCCGTGAACATCGAGGAAGTGCGCAAGCCTGAAATCGATGCTCAGCTGATCGCCGACTCGATCACCCAGCAGCTCGAAAAGCGCATCATGTTCCGCCGCGCGATGAAGCGCGCGATGCAGAACGCGATGCGTCTGGGTGCTCAAGGCATCAAGATCATGTCCGCCGGCCGTCTGAACGGCATCGAAATCGCTCGCACCGAGTGGTATCGCGAAGGTCGTGTGCCGCTGCACACCCTGAAGGCGGACATCGATTACGGCTTCTCCGAAGCCAAGACCACCTACGGCGTGATCGGCGTCAAGGTGTGGGTGTACCGCGGTGACCGCCTGGCAAATGGCGAAGCCCCCGTGATCAACACCCCCCCGGGTGCCGAAGATGATCGTCGTCCCCGTCGCAACGCCCGTCCGGGCGCGCCGGGTGGCCGCGGTCGTGGCGACAAGCCTGCCGAAGGCGGCGACAAGCCTGCTGCGAAGCGTGTGGTGCGCAAGCCCGCCGCTGACGGCGGCCAGGCGTAAGGAGAACTCAACATGCTGCAACCCGCTCGTCGCAAATACCGCAAGGAGCAAAAGGGCCGCAACACTGGTGTTGCGACCCGCGGCGCGACCGTCGCTTTCGGTGACTTCGGTCTGAAGGCCACCGAGCGCGGCCGTATCACGGCTCGTCAGATCGAAGCGGCTCGCCGTGCCATCTCGCGTCACATCAAGCGCGGTGGCCGGATCTTCATCCGCATCTTCCCGGACAAGCCGATCTCGCAAAAGCCCGCCGAAGTCCGTATGGGCAACGGCAAGGGCAACCCGGAGTACTACGTGGCTGAGATCCAGCCCGGCAAGGTGCTCTACGAGATCAACGGCGTGCCTGAGGCTCTGGCGCGCGAGGCGTTCACGCTGGCCGCTGCCAAGCTGCCCCTGCGCTGCACCTTCGTGGCCCGCCAGCTCGGCGCCTGATTGGAGAACACCCCATGAAAGCATCTGAACTGCGCGCGAAAGACGTGGCTGCCTTGAAGAAGGAAGTCACCGATCTGCTGAAGGCCCACTTTGGTCTGCGCATGCAAAAGGCGACGCAACAACTGACCAACACTTCGGTGTTGGGCAATACGCGTCGTGACATCGCACGCGCCAAGACCATCCTGGCCGAGAAGAAGGGAGCCGCGAAATGACGCAAGCTCAAGAGAAGAACACCCGCACCCTGATCGGTCGCGTCGTCAGCGACAAGCGCGCCAAGACGATCACCGTGCTGGTTGAGCGCCGTGCCAAGCACGAGCTCTACGGCAAGATCGTGGCCCGTTCCCGCAAGTACCACGCCCATGACGAAAATGGCGAGTACAAGATGGGCGACGTGGTCGAGATCGCCGAAGGCCGTCCGCTCTCGAAGACCAAGAGCTGGGTCGTGACCCGCCTGGTCCAGAAGGCTCAGCTGGTCTGATCGCCAATGTCGCGCGTCGAGCGCGACGTGTGCCACGAGCGGGAAACCGTGTCGTGGCCGGAAATGGCTGGAACATCGGAATTCCCGGTGTCCAGCCATTTTTCATTTTTCGCGGCACACTCTGCCGCTTTCATTCACCGACAACAGAATCAGGAGCACGACATGCTGAAAGTGGGCGATCGGCTGCCGGCCGGCAATCTGCAGGAGTTCATCGAGGTCGAGGGCGAAGGTTGCTCGCTCGGCCCGAACAGCTTCGACATCGAGAAGCTGACCGCGGGGAAGACTGTGGCGATCTTTGCACTGCCTGGCGCGTTCACACCGACTTGCTCTGCCCAGCATGTTCCGGGCTACGTCGCGCAGGCTGAAGCGCTGAAGGCTGCGGGCGTGGATGAGATCTGGTGTGTCTCCGTCAACGATGCATTCGTGATGGGTGCCTGGGGGCGTGAGCAGAAGACGGCGGGCAAGGTTCGCATGATGGCCGACGGCAGCGCGACGTTCACCCAGGCGGCCGGCTTGACGCTCGACCTCGTCGCGCGCGGCATGGGTCTGCGCTCGCAGCGCTACTCGATGCTGGTCAAGGATGGCGTGGTCAAACACCTCAATATCGAAGCGCCGGGCAAGTTCGAGGTCAGCGACGCCGGAACGCTGCTCAAGCAGGCGCAGTCGCTCTGAGGCGCAACAACATCAGTTGACAGGCGGATTGTGCTTGCCGCATAATCCGCAGCTTCGCCGAATGGTGGCTCCGTCGCTCGACGGGTCCTGTGACCAGCGCACAGGGCAGCAGCCTTCGGTTCTAGGTTTCTTGCCCATTTAGGCCAGACGCGGGTCGCCGCAAGGTGACAGGTGATTGGCTTACGGGCCCAAGACTGACCGCTTTCTGGATGGCTGCGATGGTCGCAGTTGCCTGAGCGGGAAAAGTTGGGGACAGACATGATCCAAATGCAATCGCGACTCGACGTCGCGGACAACACTGGCGCCAAGTCCGTCATGTGCATCAAGGTGCTTGGTGGTTCCAAGCGTCGCTATGCACATATTGGCGACATCATCAAGGTCAGCATCAAGGAAGCTGCGCCGCGTGGACGCGTCAAAAAAGGCGAGGTCTACAACGCGGTGGTCGTGCGCACTGCCAAGGGTGTGCGCCGCCAAGACGGCTCCCTGGTCAAGTTCGACGGCAATGCCGCCGTGCTGCTGAACGCCAAGCTGGAGCCCATCGGCACCCGGATCTTCGGCCCGGTCACGCGTGAACTGCGTACCGAGCGCTTCATGAAGATCGTGTCGCTGGCGCCTGAGGTGCTCTAAGCCCCGCTCAGACAAAGGTATTGCCATGAACAAGATTCGCACAGGCGACGAGATCATCGTCCTGACCGGCCGCGACAAGGGTAAGCGCGGCACCGTGACGCTGCGCGTGGACGCTGACCATGTCGTCATCGACGGCATCAACGTCGTCAAGAAGCACGTCAAGCCGAACCCGCTGAAGGGTACGACCGGCGGCATCGTCGACAAGTCCATGCCCATCCATCAATCCAACGTGGCGATCTTCAACGCCGCTTCCGGCAAGGCCGATCGCGTGGGCATCAAGCTCGGCGCCGACGGCAAGCGGGTGCGCGTGTTCAAGTCGACCGGCGAAGAGATCAAGGCCTAAGGGGTAAGACATGGCTCGTTTGCAAGAGTTCTATCGCGAGAAGGTCGTCCCCGGTCTGACCGAGAAGTTCGGCTACAAGTCCGTGATGGAAGTGCCGCGCATCACCAAGATCACGCTGAATATGGGTGTGAGCGAAGCGGTCGCTGACAAGAAGGTCATGGATCACGCCGTGGGCGACCTGACCAAGATCGCTGGCCAGAAGCCTGTGGTGACGAAGTCGAAGAAGGCGATCGCCGGCTTCAAGATCCGTGACGGCGTGCCTATCGGCTGCATGGTGACCCTGCGTGGCGCCACGATGTACGAATTCCTGGACCGTTTCGTGACCGTGGCCCTGCCGCGCGTGCGTGACTTCCGCGGTATCTCGGGTCGTTCGTTCGACGGTCGCGGCAACTACAACATCGGCGTCAAGGAACAGATCATCTTCCCCGAAATCGAATACGACAAGGTGGATGCTCTGCGTGGTCTGAACATCAGCATCACGACGACGGCCAAGACGGACGACGAAGCCAAGGCACTGCTGGCTGCGTTCAAGTTCCCGTTCAAGAACTGAGGTGACCCGTGGCAAAACTCTCGATCAAGCAACGTGAGCTGAAGCGCGCCCAACTGGTCGCCAAGTACGCGAAAAAGTACGCGGAACTGAAGGCCATCATCGACGACAGCAAGAAGTCGGACGAAGAGCGCTATCTGGCCCGCCTGGAGCTGCAGAAGCTGCCCCGCAACGCCAACCCGACCCGCCAGCGCAACCGCTGCGAGCTGACCGGTCGCCCCCGTGGCACGTTCCGCAAGTTCGGCCTGGCACGTAACAAGATTCGTGAGCTGGCCTTCAAGGGCGACATCCCCGGTGTCGTCAAGGCCAGCTGGTAATCGGCAGGTTTAGG
Organism: Roseateles sp. GW821-FHT09G09; assembly: GCF_059415965.1. NCBI lineage: Bacteria > Pseudomonadati > Pseudomonadota > Betaproteobacteria > Burkholderiales > Sphaerotilaceae > Roseateles > Roseateles sp. GW821-FHT09G09. The sequence goes on from NZ_JBWKOG010000015.1 coordinate 8,161, forward strand.
AGATTTCGTATGAGCATGAGTGATCCTATCGCCGATATGCTGACCCGCATTCGCAACGCCCAGAGCGTTGAGAAGGCCAGCGTCGTGATGCCTTCGTCGAAGCTGAAGGTCGCGATCGCCAAGGTCCTGAAGGATGAAGGCTATATCGATGATTTCGCGGTGCGTGGCGATGCTGCCCGCCCCGAGCTCGAGATCGCGCTGAAGTATTACGCCGGCCGTCCGGTGATCGAGCGCATCGAGCGCGTGAGCCGTCCCGGCCTGCGCATCTACAAGGGCCGCCACGATATTCCCCAGGTCATGAATGGCCTGGGTGTGGCGATCGTCACCACCCCGAAGGGCGTGATGACCGACCGCAAAGCACGTCAAGCCGGTGTCGGCGGCGAAGTGCTCTGCTACGTCGCATAAGCCAAGGAGAGACAGACAATGTCCCGCGTTGGAAAAATGCCGGTCGTCCTCCCGCAAGGCGTGGAAGTGACGATCAGCGCTGAGAAGATCAGCGTCAAGGGTACCCAAGGTACCCTGTTCGTGGCCGTCAACCCGCTGGTTACGGTCAAGCTCGAAGGCGGCAAGCTGACGTTCGTTCCGGTCAACGAATCGGCTGAAGCCGATGCGATGAGCGGCACGATGCGCGCCTTGCTGGCCAACATGGTCAACGGCGTCAGCAAGGGCTTCGAAAAGAAGCTGAACCTGGTCGGCGTGGGTTTCCGCGCCCAAGCCCAGGGCCAGAAGCTGAACCTGCAGATCGGGTTCTCGCACCCGGTCGTCAAGGACATGCCGGCTGGCATCAAGGTCGAATGCCCGACCCAGACGGAAATCCTGATCAAGGGTGCCGATCGCCAGGTCGTCGGTCAGATCGCCGCTGAAGTGCGCGCGATCCGTCCGCCGGAGCCCTACAAGGGCAAGGGCATCCGCTACGCCGACGAAAAGGTCTCCCTCAAAGAGACCAAGAAGAAGTAAGGAGCCGCGCCATGCTGAACAAGAAGGAACAACGCCTGCGTCGTTCGCGTCAAACGCGTGCTCGCATCGCCCTGCAGCGCGTGGCCCGTCTGACGGTCTTCCGCTCGAACCTGCACATCTACGCCTCGGTCATCTCCGAAGACGGTCAGCGCGTGCTGGCTTCCGCCTCGACCGCCGAGAAGGAAGTCCGCACCCAGCTGTCCGGCAAGGGTGGCAACGTGGCCGCCGCGAGCCTGATCGGCAAGCGCATCGCCGAAAAGGCGAAGGCCGCTGGCGTCGAGAAGGTGGCTTTCGACCGTTCGGGCTTCGCTTACCACGGCCGTGTCAAGGCCCTGGCTGAAGCCGCTCGCGAAGCCGGCCTGCAGTTCTGACGCTCAAAGGATTAGGAAATGGCAAAGTTTCAACCCCGCGCTCAGACCGAAGGCAACGACGACGGCCTGAAGGAAAAGATGATTGCGGTCAACCGCGTCACGAAGGTTGTGAAGGGCGGCCGCACGCTGTCCTTCGCTGCGCTGACCGTGGTCGGTGACGGCGATGGCCGCATCGGCATGGGCAAGGGCAAGGCCAAGGAAGTTCCGGTCGCCGTGCAAAAGGCGATGGAATCGGCCCGCCGCAACATGGTCAAGGTCCAGCTGCGCAACGGCACCATCCAGCACAACGTGGTGGGTGAGCACGGCGCTGCGCACGTGATCATGGCTCCGGCTCCGGCTGGTACCGGCGTGATTGCCGGCGGCCCGATGCGCGCTGTCTTCGAAGTGATGGGCGTGACCGACATCGTGACCAAGAGCCACGGTTCGACCAACCCTTACAACATGGTTCGTGCCACGCTGGACGCGCTCAAGCGCTGCTCCACGCCTGCCCAAGTGGCAGCCAAGCGCGGCAAGACGGTTGAAGAAATCTTCAACTGAGCGCCAGGAGATCGAGATGTCTGAAAAGAAAACGCTCACGGTCAAGCTGGTCCGCAGCCCGATCGGCTGCCGCGCGGATCATCGCGCGACGGTCGTCGGCCTGGGTCTTCGCAAGCTGAACAGCACGAAGACGCTGGAAGACACGCCGGCGGTCCGCGGCATGATCAACAAGATCGCCTACCTGGTGCAGGTGCTGTAAGCACGGCATCGACGAGGAACACAAGATGCAACTCAATACCATCAAGCCCGCCGCTGGTGCCAAGCACGCCAAGCGTCGCGTGGGCCGTGGCATCGGCTCCGGTCTGGGTAAGACCGCCGGCCGTGGCCACAAGGGACAGAAGTCGCGTGCCGGTGGCTTCCACAAGGTCGGCTTCGAAGGCGGTCAAATGCCGCTGCAACGTCGCCTGCCCAAGCGTGGTTTCAAGTCGCTGGCTCGTCCGTTCAATGCGGAAGTGACGCTGTCGGAACTGAACCTGCTGACCAGCGAAGAGATCGACCTGCTGACGCTGAAGGCTGTCGGCCTGGTGTCCGAGCTGGCCAAGTCTGTCAAGGTCATCAAGTCCGGCGAAATCACCCGCAAGGTGAGCATCAAGGGTCTGGGCGTGACGGCTGGCGCGAAGGCGGCGATCGAAGCCGCCGGCGGCTCCGTCGCTTGATCAGCCAAGCACAGGACTAGGCAGCAGTGGCAAGCAACGCATCACAGTTGGCCAAGAGCGGCAAGTTCGGTGACCTGCGTCGCCGCCTTGTGTTCCTGGTGCTCGCGCTGGTCGTCTACCGTGTCGGGGCTCATATCCCTGTGCCCGGCATCGATCCGACGCAGCTCCAGCAGCTGTTCAAGGGTCAGCAGGGCGGGATCCTGAGCCTGTTCAACATGTTCTCGGGCGGTGCGCTGTCGCGCTTCACCGTCTTCGCGCTGGGCATCATGCCCTACATCTCGGCCTCGATCGTCATGCAGTTGATGACGTACGTGGTGCCGAGTCTGGAAGCGCTGAAGAAGGAAGGCGAGGCGGGTCGCCGCAAGATCACGCAGTACACCCGCTACGGCACGCTGGGCTTGGCGATCTTCCAGAGCTTGAGCATTGCTTTCGCTCTGGAGAGCTCGCCTGGTCTGGTGCTGAGCCCGGGCTTCGGATTCCGCATCACTGCGGTGACGAGTCTGGTGGCTGGCACGATGTTCCTGATGTGGCTGGGTGAGCAGATCACGGAACGTGGCTTGGGCAATGGCATCTCGATCCTGATCTTCGGCGGTATCGCTGCAGGTCTGCCGGGCGCCATCGGTGGTCTGCTCGAACTGGTGCGTACCGGTGCGATGAGCGTGATCTCCTGCCTGCTCGTGATCGCGATCGTCATCGGCGTGACCTACCTGGTCGTGTTCGTTGAGCGTGGTCAGCGGAAGATCCTGGTCAACTATGCCAAGCGGCAGGTTGGCAACAAGGTCTACGGCGGTCAGAGCTCGCACCTGCCGCTGAAGCTGAACATGTCGGGCGTGATTCCGCCGATCTTCGCGTCGTCGATCATCTTGCTGCCGACCACGCTGGTGAGTTGGTTTGCGACCGGTGACAGCATGCGCTGGTTGAAGGACATCTCGGACGCGCTGCGTCCAGGACAACCGATCTATGTGCTGCTGTATTCGGCCGCGATCGTGTTCTTCTGCTTCTTCTACACGGCACTGGTGTTCAACAGCCGCGAGACTGCTGACAACCTGAAGAAGAGCGGTGCGTTCATCCCCGGGATCCGTCCTGGAGACCAGACGGCTCGACACATTGACAAGATCCTGTCCCGGCTGACGCTGGCGGGTGCGGTGTACATCACCGGCGTGTGTCTGCTGCCTGAGTTCCTGACGCTGAAGTACAACGTCCCGTTCTACTTCGGGGGCACCTCGCTGTTGATCATCGTGGTCGTCACGATGGACTTCTGGGCGCAGGTCCAGTCCTATGTGATGAGCCAGCAGTACGAGTCGCTGCTGAAGAAGGCCAGTTTCAAGGCCAACTGAAGTCCCTGGGCAAACAGAATATTTGTGTAGTGCTCGCATCGTGTTCCGGGCGAAGTGAGCTTTTTAGCAACCCCCGGATCAACGCTGATTGAGCGAACAGAGTAGGTCAAGGAGCAGACCATGAAAGTTTCGGCATCTGTCAAGAAGATGTGCCGCAATTGCAAGATCATCCGTCGTAATGGCGTGGTGCGTGTGATCTGTACCGATCCGCGGCACAAGCAGCGCCAAGGCTGATTGGCCTAACGACTGCAAGCGAATTAGAGGACGCACATGGCACGTATTGCTGGTATCAACATTCCGCCGCACAAGCACACGGAGATCGGTCTGACTTCGATCTACGGCATTGGCCGTACGACCGCGCAGAAGATCTGCAACAGCTGCGGTATCCCGCTGGACAAGAAGGTCAAGGACCTGAACGACTCCGATCTGGAAAAGATCCGTGAGGAAGTCGGCCGCCTGACCATCGAGGGCGACCTGCGTCGCGAGATGTCCATCAACATCAAGCGCCTGATGGACTTGGGTTGCTATCGTGGCTTCCGCCATCGTCGCGGCCTGCCGGTGCGCGGCCAGCGTACCCGCACGAATGCTCGCACCCGCAAGGGTCCGCGCAAGTCGGCGGCGACCGGCAAGAAGTAATCCGCGGCATCTGAAGAAAGCTAACCATGGCAAAAGCACCCAATAACCAGGCTGCCCAGCGCGTTCGCAAGAAGGTTCGCAAGAACGTTGCCGACGGTATCGCCCACGTCCACGCTTCGTTCAACAACACCATCATCACGATCACTGATCGCCAAGGTGGTGCTCTGTCTTGGGCCTCGTCGGGCGGCCAGGGCTTCAAGGGTTCGCGCAAGTCGACTCCCTTCGCTGCCCAGGTGGCTGCCGAAGTGGCTGGCCGCGCTGCTCAAGAGCAAGGCATCAAGAACCTGGACGTCAAGATCAAGGGCCCGGGCCCGGGTCGCGAATCGTCGGTGCGCGCTCTGGCTGCGCTCGGCATCCGCATCAACTCGATCTCTGATGTGACGCCGGTCCCGCACAACGGATGCCGTCCGCAGAAGCGCCGCCGCATCTAAGCGGTTGCGCTGAACGGTCGCGATCGGTGCGATAATCTCCGGTTCGTTCAGAACATGCCGGCTGGCGCGAGAGCGCCAGCCGGCCGTTTTGCTGAGGGGCTGTAATGCCGCCTCAGCAGGTGTCGGCTGAAACGTCGACCCGGTTGAAGTCCCAGACTTCTTGAAGCCCACCGTCCGAGCCTACAAAAACACTGGCCGGACTCGCGCGTTGCACGGAATGTCTCCGAGCTCGCGTCAGATTGATGAAGGACACGCAAAGTGGCACGTTACCTCGGCCCGAAGGCCAAACTTTCCCGCCGTGAAGGCACCGACCTGTTCCTGAAAAGCGCCCGCCGCGCCATCAGCGACAAGGCCAAGTTCGACACGAAGCCTGGCCAGCATGGCCGCACGTCGGGCCAACGCACGTCCGACTTCGGTCTGCAGCTGCGCGAAAAGCAGAAGGTCAAGCGCATGTATGGCGTGCTGGAGCGTCAGTTCCGCCGCTACTTCGCTGAAGCCGAGCGTCGCAAGGGTTCGACCGGTGTCAACCTGCTGGTCCTGCTGGAATCGCGCTTGGACAACGTCGTCTATCGCATGGGCTTCGGCTCGACCCGCGCGGAAGCCCGCCAGCTGGTCTCGCACAAGAGCATCACCGTGAATGGCGAAGTCGTGAACATCGCTTCCTATCTGGTGAAGGCTGGTGACGTGGTCGCCGTGCGTGAAAAGGCCAAGAAGCAGCTGCGCATCGTCGACAGCCTGAAGCTGGCCGAGTCGATCGGTCTGCCGGCCTGGGTGGCGGTTGACGCGACCAAGCTGGAAGGCATCTTCAAGAAGACGCCGGATCGCGACGAGTTCGGCGCCGAGATCAACGAGTCGCTGATCGTTGAGTTGTACTCGCGTTAATTCTTTCGTGCCTGCCGAGCGGCCCTGCAAGGGCCTGCTCGGCTTTTCCTCGTCCGGGTATCGCCAGCTGTTGAGGGCGTGCCTGGTTGGTCCCTCAGCCTTATCGGTGTAACGAACCGAGGGTATTGAAAGAAAGACCTCATGCAAACGAATTTGCTCAAACCCAAATCCATCACTGTGGAGCCCCTGGGCGGTCATCGCGCCAAGGTGATCCTGGAGCCGTTCGAACGCGGCTATGGCCACACGCTGGGCAACGCCCTGCGTCGCGTGCTGCTGTCCTCGATGGTGGGTTATGCGCCGACGGAAGTGACGATCGCGGGCGTGCTGCACGAGTACTCCGCCATCGACGGCGTGCAGGAAGATGTGGTCCACATCATGCTGAACCTGAAGGGCGTGGTGTTCCGTCTGCACAACCGTGAGGAAGTGACGCTGGTCCTGCGCAAGGAAGGCGAAGGCCCGGTCACGGCCGCCGACATCCAGACCCCGCACGACGTCGAGATCATCAACCCCGATCACGTCATCGCCCACCTGTCGCAAGGCGGCAAGCTGGACATGCAGATCAAGGTCGAGAAGGGTCGCGGCTACGTGCCCGGCAACATGCGCCGCTACGGCGACGAGCCGACCAAGGCCATCGGCCGCATCGTCCTGGATGCCTCGTTCAGCCCGGTGAAGCGCGTCAGCTACGCCGTCGAGAACGCGCGCGTCGAGCAGCGTACCGACCTGGACAAGCTGGTCATGGAGATCGAGACCAACGGCGCGATCTCCCCCGAGGAAGCGATCCGCGCTTCGGCCAAGATCCTGGTCGAGCAGATGGCCGTCTTCGCGCAGCTGCAGGGTACCGATCTGGTCGACGTGTTCGACCAGGCGCCGGCCGCCCGTTCCAGCAGCTTCGATCCGATCCTGCTGCGTCCGGTCGACGAGCTTGAGCTGACCGTGCGCTCGGCCAACTGCCTGAAGGCCGAGAACATCTATTACATCGGTGACCTGATCCAGCGTACCGAGACCGAGCTGCTGAAGACTCCGAACCTGGGTCGCAAGTCGCTGAACGAAATCAAGGAAGTGCTCGCCTCGCGCGGCCTGACCCTGGGTTCGCGTCTCGAGAACTGGCCGCCCCAAGGTCTCGACAAGCGTTGATTTTTTGAAAGAGGACGGGTCTGACGATCCGTCCGGTGCCCCCGGCAGTACCTGATCCGGCTGCTGGCAATAACTGAAGGAAGGAAAGCACCATGCGCCACCGTAACGGCCTCCGTAAACTGAACCGTACCAGCGAGCATCGCGCCGCGATGTTCCGCAACATGGCGGTCTCGCTGCTGAAGCACGAAGCGATCAAGACCACGCTGCCCAAGGCGAAGGAACTGCGTCGAATCGTCGAGCCGCTGATCACCCTGGCCAAGGAAGCGACTGTCGCGAACCGCCGCCTGGCGTTCGATCGCCTGCGCGACCGCGACATCGTCGTGAAGCTGTTCAACGAACTGGGCCCGCGTTTTGCGACCCGTCCGGGCGGCTACACCCGCATCCTGAAGATGGGCTTCCGCGTCGGCGACAACGCCCCGATGGCGTATGTCGAACTGGTGGATCGTCCTGACGCCGCCGAAGGCGAAAGCGCTGCTGAATAAGCAGCGACTCGCTTGCACGCGACAAAGGCCAGCAGCAATGCTGGCCTTTTTTCTTTTGTGTCCGCGATACGCGCAACGCGGGCAGGGCATGGCGCCTGTCCAACGTCAGGCGGCCCCGCTTGGCGCTAAGCTTCGCGCCTTTCCGACCTCCTGGCGACACGAGCCTGACCGGCTCGCACATGCCCCGCGTTCATGACTCCCATTGCCCAGATGCGACGCCTGCTGCCGACGCTCTTCCTGCTGCTGACGCTGGCTTCGGCCTTCCTCGCCGGACCGGCGCGAGCCGACGAGTTCCTCGATCCCGAGCAGGCCTTCAAGATCGACGTTCAACTGACCGGTGATCGCGAGTTCCAGGTGAACTTCACGATCGCGCCCGGTTATTACATGTATCGCGACCAGTTCAAGCTGGACGCCACCGATGCGAAGTTCGGCGACATCGCTTGGCCGGCCCCGAAGCGAAAGTTCGATGAAACCTTCCAGAAGGAGGTCGAGACCTATCGCGATCACCTGAGCATCAAGGTGCCCGTGGAGGCGCTCGCCGCCGGGCCGCTGAAACTGGTGCTGACAGGGCAGGGATGCGCGGACAAGGGTCTGTGCTATCCGCCAATGAAGAGCCAGTTGACTTTGGGCCTGAAGGGTTTCGGGGGCGATGGCGCGGTGAAGATCGGTGCGGCGCCGGATGCGCTCAGCGGCTTTGGCATTGCAAACGCCGTGGCGTCTACTTCTGCCGAGGTGTCGCCGGTGAAGGCGGCAGAAGACGCGCAGACGCAACCTGCGAAGTCGTCGGTCGGGTCGCCGCTCGACGATGTGCTCGCGTCCGGTCGGCTGTGGTTGGTCATCGGCGCGTTCTTCGCCGCCGGCGTCCTGCTGTCGCTCACGCCCTGTGTCCTGCCGATGTTGCCGATCCTGTCCTCGATCATCGTCGGTCAGGGCGAGGCACCCTCGCGGGCCAGGGGGTTCTTCCTGGCATTCAGCTACTCGCTTGGCATGGCGTTGCTCTATACCGCGCTGGGCGTCGCGGCGGGGCTGGCTGGCGGCGGCTTGGCTGCCTATCTCCAGAAGCCCTGGGTGCTGACCCTCTTCGCGCTGCTGCTGGTCGGCTTCTCGCTGTCGATGTTCGGCGTCTATGAGATCCAGTTGCCGAGTCGCTTCACCGGTGGCGTGTCGGGCGCGACGCAGCGTCTGCCCGCCGGCAAGTTCTTCAGCGTGTTCGTCATGGGCGGCTTGTCCGCGTTGATCGTCAGCCCCTGCGTCGCCGCGCCCTTGGCAGGCGCGCTGCTCTACATCAGCCAGACCGGCAACGTGGCGATCGGTGGACTGGCGCTGTTCGCGCTCGCTTGGGGCATGAGCGTGCCCCTGCTACTCCTGGGGCTCTCGGCGGGCACGCTGTTGCCCCGTGCTGGCGCGTGGATGGAGACGGTCAAGTACTTCTTCGGTCTGCTGTTGCTCTCGGTGGCGCTGTGGATCGTCCAGCCGGTGCTGCCGCCGGTGGTCGCGCAACTCTTCTGGGGGGCGCTGCTGGTTGCTGTCGCGGCGCTGCTGGGGCTTTTCCAGCGTACCGAAGGCAACACGCCTCGCGTGTGGTTGCGCAAGAGCGCAGCGATTGCGGCATTGGTGTTTGGCGTTGCACAGTTCATCGGCGTCGCCGCTGGCGGGACGGACACTCTGAAGCCGCTGGCCGGCATCGGCGGAGCCGGCAAGGCCGCCGGCGTTGCGGCGACCGCAGAGACCTCCGCGGTCAGCTTCCGAAAGGTCGCGACGGTCGCCGAGCTTGACGAAGCCTTGCGCAGCGCCGGCAGGCCCGTCATGCTGGATTTCTATGCGGATTGGTGCGTGTCGTGCAAGGAGATGGAGCGCTTCACTTTCACCGATGCACGTGTGCAGGCCAAGCTGGCCGGCGCGCTCCTGTTGAAGGCCGACGTCACCGCGAACAACGCCGGCGATCGCGACCTGCTGAAGCGCTTCAAGCTCTTCGGCCCGCCTGGCACGATCTTCTTCAACGCGAAGGGCGAAGAGCTGACCGGTGTTCGCGTCATCGGCTTTCAAGATGCAGAGCGCTTCCTGCAATCGTTGCAGGCAGCGGGGCTTTGATTCTGGAAAGACTGTCGCCAAAAGTTGAAGCGATGGTCCTTTCCGTGCTACACTCTCCTTCTTCAGTCGCGGGGTGGAGCAGTCTGGTAGCTCGTTGGGCTCATAACCCAAAGGTCGTAGGTTCAAATCCTGCCCCCGCAACCAGAACATTGAACGCTGTCATCGGACAGCGTTGTTGGACGGAACGACAGCCGACAAGGCTTGTGCAATCCGGCCGACGAAACGGCAGATCAGCGGCAGCGCTGATTGCCACGCGGTACAGCCGCGGGGTGGAGCAGTCTGGTAGCTCGTTGGGCTCATAACCCAAAGGTCGTAGGTTCAAATCCTGCCCCCGCAACCAATCAAACAAGGGCCCTCATGCGAGGGCCCTTTGTTTTTTCCGCACATCAATTGACTTTCAGCCGCGCGTCGTCGTCGGGTTCGACCAGGCGACCAATGACCGTGGCCGCGTTGAAGCCGTGTCGCGCGAAGACTTCCAGCACGCGGTCGACGCTCTTTGGTGTGCATGACACGAGCAGGCCGCCACTGGTCTGCGGGTCGCTGAGCAGTGCCTGCGTCTCCAACGGCAGCGAGGCAGAGAGCGCGATTTCGGCGCCATAGGCGGACCAATTGCGCCCGGATGCTCCGGTGATCAGGCCCTCGGAGGCCAGTGATTGGACGCCCTCGAGCAGGGGCACTGCCGCCCAATCGATCTCGATCCCGCAGCGCGATCCGCGCGCGATCTCAAGTGCGTGCCCTGCCAGCCCGAAGCCGGTCACATCGGTCAATGCGTGCACGCCATCGAGTGCCGCCAATTCCGGCCCGGGCGTGTTCAGCTGGGTGGTCGTGTCCAGCATCCGCCGGTATGACGCATCGTCAAGCCTGCCCTTCTTCAGCGCTGCCGACATCACACCCACACCGAGCGCCTTGCCCAGCACGAGCACATCACCGACCCTGGCGTCTGCATTGCGCTTGACGCGTGAGGGATGCACCAATCCCAGTGCCACCAGTCCATAGATCGGCTCCACGGAATCGATCGTGTGTCCACCGGCGATCGGAATGCCCGCCAGGCGACAGACGGAGGCGCCGCCTTCGAGGATCCGTCCGATCGTCGTGGCGCTCAACACCGCGATCGGCATGCCGACAAGGGCCAGCGCCATGATGGGGCGACCGCCCATCGCGTAGACGTCGCTGATCGCGTTGGTTGCGGCGATGCGGCCGAAGTCGTACGGATCGTCGACGATCGGCATGAAGAAATCGGTTGTGGCCACCAGCGCCTGCTCATCGTTGAGCTGATAGACCGCCGCGTCGTCGGCGGTTTCGATGCCGACGAGCAATTCCTTTGGAATTGGCAATCCGCCTGTGCCCTTGAGGATTTCCGACAGCACGCCGGGTGCGATCTTGCAGCCGCAGCCCCCGCCGTGCGACAGCGAGGTCAATCGTGGCTCGGAGGCTGGGGATGGCGTGACAGGGGTGGTGTTCATGGCGTCGCAGCTTACTCCGCGCGGTGGACGAGGTGGGTGGCGGCAGGGCTAGGAGCCAAGCGCCGCTGCAGCGCAACGAAGTCATCCATGGCCTGCCACAGTGGCGCATAACGGACCTCGTCATCGTCGATCGCCGCCAATGCCAAGGCGCAGGCTTCCAGCGTGCTGCGCTGGGAGTCGGCTTGGGCCCGGCGGATGCTGTAGCGCGAAGGCGGTGGTGCCTCGAGGGCGAACCGCGTCAGCGTCTGCAGCCAAGGGTTCAGGGCGAGCAACCGCCGACTGCGGCGCCAAGTGCCATCAAGCACCACCAGCGTTGTGGAAACGGCGCTCGCGACCGTCGAGGCCTCGCGTTGCGGCAGCGAGCGGATAGGCGCGTTATCCGGTGTCCGTGGATAGAGCAGGACCAGACCCTCGACGGATCGCGGTGGGTCGAAGCGCTCACCGACGCGCAACTCGACGCGAGACAAGCACCGCGCCAGCAATGCGGCCGTGCCTTTTGCCTGCACGGCCTCGTCCGGGTCCTGGAGGATGAGCAACGCCGAGCGGTTGTCGACTCGGCGCACACAGGCGCACCAGCAAGCGATGAGCGGCCGCCCGCAGCGCTCGCAGAGGCGGCGTCGGCCGCTCAGTCCACCACGGGTGGCGGACATCGAGGGTTCAGCGTGGTTGCCGCGGGGGTCTGCGCCCGTCGTTCGGGCGACCCGGACCGTCGCGACGCGGCCGGTCTCCCCGATCCCCACGTGGGCCTTGGCCCGGTCCACCAGGCTGGCCCTCGCCACGCGGGCCGCCACGGCGATGGTCGCCGCCGCGGGGCGGTCCGTCGTTGCGTTCCGCCCTCGGCGGCTGCTGCGCCTCTTCTTCGCGTGCCACCTTCAACTGGGCATCCAGCTGTTCCTGTGTCAGGCCTTTGAGCGCGCAGAAGTTGGCCGGCGTGAGCGTCGTGCGCGAGAAGTCGCGCAGCAGTTGGGCGCGCTCCTGACGACCACGATCCTCCTCGGCGCGGCGGGCCTCGGTGACGCCGCGGCGACGGGTCAGCTCTTCCTGCGCGGCCACTCTGTGTTCGTCGCTGAGTTCCCCTGCCGGTTGACCGTCGAGATCGAAACGGGTCTTCGCGCGGGTCAACGCGATCAGGTAGCCGGTGCCCCCCGTGTAGCGGCGCAGGAAGGCCGACAACTGGGCCTTGGTGAACTGGCCCGGCGCGCGCTGCTGGATGTCGGATTGGACGCGCAGCTTCAGCGGCTTCGCGCCGCCGGCAAACAACGCCGGGAACAGCGCCTTCAGCTTGGCCGCGACGGCCTGGACGTCGACACGACCACCGTCGGCTGCCTTCGCCTGGCCAGGTGCCGCGTCGCTGGGAGCGGCATCGCCGGATTCGGCGCTCGCGCCGGCCTCGTCGGAGGCGTCGTCCGCTTCGAGGGCGGGCGACAACGCCTCCGGCACGGCGGCCGTCGGGGCGGCCTCAGTGGTCTCGGTGGCGGGAGCCTTCTGATCGGGGAACTCGGGAGAGGTCACTTCGCCTTGCGGCGGGGTGCTGGAGGGCATGCATCAAGCGGCGCGGGGCCGGCCTTCGGGGAAAAGGGGGGATTGTGCCCATAGCCGCGCGGGCGTGGCAATTCGCGCCGATCGACGGAAGTCGCCCGTCCTGCCTGAGGACGCCTTCCGGCAGGGGGAATCAGGTCTTCGGTTCGCAGGCGGGCTTGCAGACCAGCTCGGTCCGGCCCAGGATCCGCTTGGACTGGAGGCTGCTCGGCGGCCGATGGCGACCGCACTTGAAGCAGGAGCGGGTCTGACCGCTGCCCTGGAACGGCGACCCCCCCAGCTTGGAGGCATAGCGCAGGCCGTCATCCCGAACGGCGGTGCAGGTGTCTTTGCTCATGGTCTCGCTTCGCTTGGCGCTCTTGGTCGCACCGGCGGGTTCGTGTCCCGTCGGCGCATCGATTCCCTCGCGTTCAATAGTAGGTGGGGCGTATGACGCCCCGCTACATCGCTTGCCCGGGGGTAAAAGCACGGTCCGACGAACGGTGGCGTTTACGCCGACAATCGCCCGCTTGCCCCACCGCCCGGGCGTCCGAGAACCATGGCCAAACTGTTTTTCCGCTACGCCGCGATGAATGCCGGCAAGTCCACTGCCCTGTTGCAGGTGGCGCACAACTACGAGGAGCGCGGACACACGGTCCGCCTGTTCACCGCCGGTGTCGACGACCGCTACGGCAAAGGGATGGTCACGTCGCGGCTGGGTCCGCAGCGGGTGGCGGAGGTGTTCAACGGCGAGACGGATTTCCGAGCGCTGATCACGCAGTCGCCGGGCATCGCCTGCGTCCTCGTCGACGAGGCGCAGTTCCTGACGAAGGAACAGGTCTGGTCGCTCCACGAGATCGCGCACATGCGCCATGTGCCCGTCATCTGCTACGGATTGCGGACGGACTTCCGCGGAGAGCTGTTCACCGGATCGGCGGCGCTGCTGGCCCTTGCCGACGAGATGGACGAGATGAAGACCATCTGCGACTGTGGCCGCAAGGCCACGATGAACATGCGTGTCGACGCCACCGGTCGCAAGCAGACCGAAGGGGCGCAGGTAGAGATCGGCGGCAACTCCCGTTACCGCGCGGTCTGTGGACGCTGCTTCAGGGCGTCCTGAGGACAAGGCATCCCGAGGACGCCCGGCAAGCCGGGGCTTACTTCTTGGTCAGCTGCTCTTCCAGTTCCTTGCAGGAAGGAGCGCAGACTGGCTGGGACTTGCCCAGCAGCTTGCGGGACTTCAGCAGCGCCCGAGGACGATGCTTGCCGCAGAGGAAGCACGACATGGTTGCCGCGCCAAACGAAGAGGTTGCCGCGAACGGCGAACCTGGAGCTTTAGAGCGATAGCGCAGACCATCGGCTTCGATGGTCGTCTTGGTCGTATCCTTGGCCACGCTGTTCCTGATCCTGATAAGAGTTTGAAATGCCGCGCCGCCCGTCCCAAGTTCCCCCCAGGGACAGACGGCGAAACCCGTATTTTCCTATAAGCCGGAGCCTCCCCGTACCGGGGCATCGCTAATGACCTCGCGCGAAGGTCGCCCGAATCGGCTCCAAGAGACATTCGTCGCAGCGGTCGGCGCCTGTGTTCCCCCTCTGGCGGACATCCGTTCGAAGGCACTTGGCGCGATCTAGGGAAAACACCTAGAATGCCGCCGCGCCGTTTCAACGTGGCGTCAACAACAAGGACACACAGGGAGCGAGCGCAGCGATGGAAAGGATCGAAGGGCTGTTTGCCGCCATGAGGGCGGCCAGTCAGGAAATGGAATGGCCGGCGACGGAGGCCCGCGACAGCGGCCTGGACGCCGCCATGGAAAGCGCCGGCGAACTGGCCGAGCGCTATGCGCAGGCCGTCAGCGAGGCGCTGTGCGACTACTTCCGCAGCTCGCACGCCAGCCTGTGGCTGCTGGACGGCGAGCCGGGCGACCACCGCCTGCGTTGCCTCGGCGCGCATGCCGTCGACGGCGCGAGCAGTCAGATTGCCGTCTGCGAGCAGCGCGCCTATCCGGGCTATTTCGACGCCTTGCTGTCCGACGGCGTCTTCAACTGCGCCGATGCCCAGGCCGATCCGCGACTGAGTGCCCTGCAACCGCCGCCCACCTGGCGCGCGATGCTGGACATGTCCGGCCAGATCAACGGGAAGACCTTCGGCGTGATTGCGCTCGGGCAGCGCGATGCGGCCCGTGTCTGGACGAAGCGCGAGGAGCTCGACCTGCGCCGCGCCACCGCGAAGGCCTGCCTCCACCTGCACGCGCTGCGGGCCGAGCTCGAGACCGTCTGACCTGACCGCCCCGCTGCCAGGGGGGCATGTGAAGAGACCGTCCAGGCCTCAGAACCAACTTCGACCGACCGGTCGGATTAATGTCTTGCGAAATGTCAATGCGGCATCCACTGACGGACGGCTGAGGGCTTCCCGCTAGAGTCGGTCGCCACACGTCCCATGGACGACCAACCCCCGGGCGACGGCCTTCGGAGCGGTCGCGACGGCGCCGGCATGCATCGGCGACGCGCGGTCAACGGCCTTTGCCCGGCACCACGACAGGAGACAAGGTGGACGGGGCGATTGCAAGCATCCTGGTGCTGGACGGGGTGACCAACGGCGCGATCTACGCGTTGCTGGCACTGGCCCTGGTCCTGGTCTTCGCGGTCACGCGGGTGATCTTCATCCCGCAAGGGGAGTTCGTCGCGTTCGGCGCGCTGACGCTGGCGGGACTGCAGCTCGGGCACACGCCGCTGACGATTCATTTCCTGATCGGGATGGCGCTGCTGGTGGCGGTGCTGGACCTGATCGCAGCCGCGCGTTCCGGACGGATCGCCGCCGCCTGCGGGGGCATCGCGTTGCGGGCGCTGCCCGGCGTCGCGATCGGGCTCTGCGCGCTCTGGCTCGCGCCCATGAAGCTGCCGCTGGTGGCGCAGGCGCTGTTGACGCTGGCGATCGTGACGCCGATGGGTGGCCTGCTGTACCGGCTGGCCTACCAGTCGCTGGCGGATGCATCGGTGCTGGTGCTGCTGATCGTCTCGGTCGGCGTGCACTTCGCGTTGACTGGCCTTGGCCTGGTGTTCTTCGGTGCCGAGGGCTCGCGCAATCCGAGCTTCTGGGATGCCAGCTATTCGGCCGGACCGCTGATGTTCTCGGGCCAGACGCTGATCATCGTGATGGCCTCGGCCGCGCTGATCGTCGCGTTGTGGCTGTTCTTCGAGAAGAGCCTCTACGGGAAGGCGCTGCGCGCGACCGCGGTGAACCGGCTCGGCGCCCGACTCATGGGCATCTCCAGCACCTCGGCAGGCCGCTTGTCCTTCACGCTCGCTGCCTTCATCGGCGCGCTGTCGGGCATCCTGATCAGCCCCACCACGACGATCTTCTACGACAGCGGCTTCCTCATCGGCCTGAAGGGCTTCGTCGCCGCCGTCTTCGCAGGCCTGTCGAGCTATCCGGGCGCAGCGCTCGGCGCGTTGCTGGTCGGCCTGATCGAATCGTTCAGCTCCTTCTGGGCCAGCGCCTTCAAGGAGGTCATCGTCTTCACCTCCATCCTGCCGGTGCTGTTGTGGCGCAGCTGGCGCGACCCGCACCATGAGGAGCATTGACGTGGCCTCCGATCGATCCGCCGCCGTGAAGGCCGACGCCACGCCCGTTTCCGCCGTGGCCCCCTCCGCCGCCTCTCATCCATGGGTGCGACGCGCCGTGCCGGCGCTGCTGCTCGCCGTGCTCGCGGTGCTGCCGCTGCTGCCCGTGCCCGAGTTCTGGATCACGCAGCTGAACTACATCGGCATGTTCGCGCTCGTCGCGTTGGGCCTGGTGCTGCTGACCGGCGTCGGCGGCCTGACCTCGTTCGGCCAGGCCGCGTTCGTCGGCGTCGGCGCGTATGCGACCGCCTTGCTGAGCGCGCGCTACGGGCTGTCGCCGTGGATCGGCCTGGCCGCGGGGATCGTGGTCACCTTGGGCATCGCGCTGGTGCTGGCCTTGATCACGCTGCGGATGTCGGGGCATTACCTGCCCTTGGCGACGATCGCCTGGGCGCTGAGCCTGAACTTCACCATCGCCAACCTGGAGTCGCTGGGCAAGTACGACGGCCTGCTCGGCGTGCCGACGATCACGGTGTTCGGCGTCAGCCTCGCCGACGGTCGCGCGATCTACTACCTGATCTGGCTGTTCGCGCTCCTCGGCGCCCTCGCCGTGCGCAACCTGCTGGATTCGCGCCCTGGCCGGGCGATCCGGGCGCTCGGCGGCGCGACGGTGATGGCCGAATCGATGGGCGTGTCGACCTTCCGCTACAAGGTCGTGATCTTCCTGATCGCCGCGCTGCTGGCGTCGATCTCGGGGTGGTTGTTCGCGCATGTCCAGCGCACCGTGAACCCGAGCCCCTTCGGCCTGAAGATGGGCATCGAATACCTGTTCATGGCCGTCGTCGGCGGCGTGTCGAGCGTGTGGGGCGCCTTCGTCGGCGCGGGCGTGTTCAAGATCATCGAGGACCAGCTCAAGGAATTGCTGCCCGCGCTGCTCGGCAGCAACGGCAACTTCGAGATCATCGTGCTCGGTGTCGTGCTGGTGCTGATGCTGAAGTACGCGCCCCGGGGTCTCTGGCCGTCGCTGCAGATGGCGCTGGCGCGGTGGTGGCCCGCGCGTCCGCGGGAGCGGAACTGGGACGGGGCGGCGCCGCTCGCGTCGCGTCCGAAGCCGGCCGCCGGCTCCGTGCTGCTGAAGGTCGACAAGTTGCGCAAGCAGTTCGGCGGACTGGTCGCGGTGAACGATGTCAGCTTCGAACTGCGCGCGGGCGAGATCATGGGCCTGATCGGCCCGAATGGCGCCGGCAAGTCGACGACCTTCAACCTGGTCTCCGGCGTGCTTCCCGCGACCGGCGGCGAGCTGCGCTTCGCCGGCGAGCCCATCACCGGCCTGCCGGCCCGCCAGATCGCGCGGCGCGGCATGTCGCGGACCTTCCAGCACGTGAAGATGATCGCGGACATGACCGTGCTCGAGAACGTCGCGCTCGGCGGCTACCTGCGCTCCCACAGTGGCACCGCGCGGGCGATGCTGCGGCTTGATCGCGCGGAGGAACGGCGTCTCTTCGCCGAGGCCGAGCATCAGCTGCGCCGCATCGGCATGCAGGACCACGTGCACGAGCTGGCCGGCAATCTGGCGCTGGGGCCGCAACGGCTGATGGAGATCGCGCGGGCGCTGTGCAGCGACCCCTCGCTGCTGCTGCTCGACGAGCCCGCCGCGGGGCTGCGCCACAAGGAGAAGCAGGCGCTGGCGGCCGTGCTGCGCCAGCTGCGCGCCGAGGGCATGAGCATCCTGCTGGTCGAGCACGACATGGACTTCGTGATGGGGCTGACGGACCGCATCGTCGTGATGGAGTTCGGCACCAAGCTGATCGAGGGCACGCCCGACGAGGTGCAGGCCAGCCCCGAGGTGCGCGCGGCCTACCTGGGAACGGAACACTGACATGAGCGAGTTGCTGAAGGTCAGCGGATTGCATGCGGGCTACGGCCGCGCGGAAGTGCTGACGGGCCTGGACCTGCGGCTGCGGACGGGCGAGGTGGTGACCGTCATCGGGCCGAACGGCGCCGGCAAGAGCACGACGCTGAACGCGTTGATGGGCGTGCTGCCGGCCAGCGGGCAGATCGTCTTCGACGGCGAGGACATCCAGGGACTGAGCCTGGAGGATCGGGTGATGAGGGGCCTCGCGCTCGTGCCCGAGAAGCGCGAGCTCTTCACGACGATGTCGGTGGAGGACAACCTGGTGCTCGGCGGTTTCCGCCCCATGCGCCTGGGCGTGAAGGGCTGGCGCGACGAGCTGGAGCGCGTCTACGCCTTGTTCCCGCGCCTCAAGGAACGCCGCGTCCAACTCGCCGGGACGCTGTCCGGCGGCGAGCGCCAGATGCTCGCGGTCGGACGTGCGCTGATGGCGCGTCCCAAGCTCCTGATGCTCGACGAGCCCAGCCTGGGGCTGGCGCCGCTGATCGTGAAAGAGGTGTTCCGCATCGTCGCGCAGCTGCGCGAGGCCGGCGTCTCCATCCTGCTGATCGAGCAGAACGCCCGCGCGGCGCTGGAGGTCGCCGACTACGGCTACGTGCTCGAGACCGGCGAGATCGCGCTGGAGGGCCAGGCCGCCGATCTGGCGAAGGATCCCCGCGTGATCGAGACCTACCTCGGGTCGAGCCGCAAGCCGCAGTGAACCCGCCCTGGCGTGACGGAAACGCCGTACGTCCGCGCCGCCCACCCCGAATCGGGGGGAGAAGCGTGACGCCCACGAAACACCGGCACGAGGACGGCCGACCATAATTCGCCGAATCCGCGCCATGGCTCTGCTGTCCTCCCTCCGCAAACTGTTCACCGGTTCCGCCGACCCCAAGTCGACTGGCGGAGCCTCTGCCACGGGCGGCGCAGCCAGGGGCGCACCGACCCCGCCTCCGCCGGCCAAACCGGTCGGAGCCCCCCTCCCGCCCGCGCTCTCGCCGGTGTCCTCGCATTCGCAAGGCCCCAGCATGGTGTCGACCCAGACGGCGGTGTACAGCGGCGGTGAGATCGTCTTCCCCAGCCTCGATGCCTCGCCGGAATGGCTGCACTTCAGCACCCGGCTGTTCGGACTGTCGCGTCTGAAGGACGTGCCGCCTTCCTCCGGCGAGCAGGGCCTGATGCAACGCCTGCAGGCCCAGCGCGGCTCGCAGTGGGCCGATCTGCTGCCCCGGCTGCCCGCCGTGCTGCCGCAGCTGATGCGCCTGGTGCGACGCGGCAACGTGTCCTCGGCGGAGTTGGTGCAGCTGATGTCGCGCGATCCCAGCCTGGTCGGCGAGCTGATGCGGCTCGCCAACTCGCCGCGCTACCGCACCGAGCGCGAGATCACGGATCTCGCTGGCGCGGTGATGGTGCTCGGCCAGCAGGGCCTGGACCAGTTGGTGATGAGCGTCGCGATGCGGCCGCTCTTCCATCAAGGCAAGGGGCGCTACGGCAGCCGCTCCGGCACGCTGCTCTGGGACCTCAGCGAGCGCACCGCCTTCGCGACGGCGCGCCTGGCCAATGCAGGCGATGACGAATTCGCCGCCTACCTCGCCGGGCTCAGTTCGCAACTCGGGCTGATGGCGTTGCTGCGCGCGCTGGACGGGATGTCCGCGCCGTCGGTGCCGCCGCTGGATCGCGAAGGCCTGCATCGCCAACTGCTGCCCTTGACGGCCACCTGGTCGGCGCAGATCGTCGAGCATTGGGGATTCCCGGCCCAGGTCGCCGAGGCGCTGGCGCCGAGACCGGGCCGGGGCGCCGAGTCCGCCGTCCTCGCCCACCTGGTGCGCCAGGCGCAGGCGGTCGCCTTGCGTCAGCTGATGCAGCCGGGACTGCAGTCCGCGCAACTGGGCGACTGGTCGGCCGCGCAGCAGCGCTGCTACGCGGACCTCGAGCGCGAGTTCGCCGCCGGCGAGGCCTGAGTCCTCGGGTGCCGGGCGCCTTCAGGCGCCGCGGCTTCTCGCCAGTCTCCAGGCCATCAGGCCAAACGCACTTTCGAAGAGCAGGGCCAGCGCCGCGGCCGGCAGCGCGCCCGCGAGCAGCAGGGTCTGGTCGTTCAACGCCAGACCGGTGACGATGCGCTCCCCGTAGCCCCCGGCGCCGATGAACGCCGCCATCGTCGCCGTCCCGACGGACAGGCTCGTGGCCGTGCGCAAGCCCGCGAGCATGACCGGCAGGGCCAACGGCAGTTGCACCGAGCGCAGCACCTGACCCCGCGTGAGCCCGAGCGCGCGTGCGGCGGTGGTCAGGCCCTCCGGCACCTCGCTGAGGCCGACCGTGCAATTGCGCAGCACGGGCAGCAGGGCATAGAGCGTGAGCGCGACCAGCGCCGGCACCGGCCCGATGCGGTTCATCGCCCAGATCAGCAGCGCCAGCATGGCCAGCGAAGGCACCGTCTGCAGCAGCGCGCAGACGGCCAGCAGCGCCTCGCGCCAGCGCGGCCACGGGTGCAGCGCGACCGCCAGCGGCACGCCGACCAGCGCGGCCAGCGCGACGGCGCCCAGGACCAGCGCCAGATGCTGCAAGGTGAGGCGTCCGAGATCGGGTCCGGTGAGTCTCGACCACAGGCCGGACTTCGCTGTCTCAGTGCTCGTCGAGGACGAGGCGGTGCCCGATGCGGATCCGGACGCGGATGCGGATGCGGATGCGGTCGAGCCGGAGGCCGCGGCGGTCTGGCCGTGAGCCGCCAGGAACCCGCGCGCTATCGCATCGAACGGCTGTCGCTCGACTTCGGCCTGCGCGTTCATCGCGATCATCGCGGTCTCGTCGATGCGTCCTCGCAGGGTCTGCAGCGCCGCCCAGGCACGCGGATGACGCTGCGGCAGATCGAGGCGATACAGCAGCACCGCGTCGTAACGCGGGAAGAAGTGTCCGTCGTCGGCCAGCACGGTGAGGTCGAGCGCGGCGATCTGCGCGTCGGTCGTGTAGACGTCGGTGACATCGATCTGCGCGTCGGCGAGCGCCCGGTAGGCCAGTCCGTGGTCGAGTCCCGCCGGCGTCTGCGGCAGCGCGTAGCGCTTCGACAGACCCGGCCAGCCGTCGGCGCGCCCCAGGAATTCGTTGCTGAGGCCGAGCTTCAGCGTGGCCTGTGCTTTCAACTGCGACAGCGTGGTGAGCCCGAGTTCGCGCGCCTGGGCCGATCGCATCGCCAACGCGTAGCCATTGTTGAAGCCGAGCGGCACGCCGATCGCCAAGCCCAGCGGCCGGAGCTCCGCCTGCAGCTGGTCGAGCGGCGCGCCGGTGGACGCATGGCCGAGGATCTCGCGCTCGATCGTGCCGAGGTATTCGGGATAGACGTCGATGCTGCCCGCCTTCAGCGCCGCGTGGACGATGGCGGTGTTGCCCAGGCCCTGTCGGATCTCGACCTCGGCGGTCGGATCGTCGGCGCGCACCGTCTGCGCGAGCACCTCGGCGAGGATGTAGCTCTCCGTGAACCGCTTCGAGCCGATACGCAGCGGCTCGCCGGCCCAGGCGCCCGACGCGCCCGCGAGCGCCGCGCAGACCATCAGGAGAAGCAGCGGCCGCAGCCGTCGGATCAGCGTCATCGGCGCAGCATAGTCGAGCCCGTCCGGTTGCGCGCCAGCGTGCGCAAGACCTGGCCCGCGAACGCGTCGGCCGCCGCCGAGCCGGTCGAGGCCTTGCTGCGCATCAGCACCACCGACATCGCCGGCAGCGAGGTCGCCGGCGGCATGCCGTGCCGTTCGTCGAGCAGTTCCATGCCCTCGGGCACGCTGCAGCGCGTGAACAGCGCGATCGCCAGGCCGCTTTCCACGGCGGCCAGCATGCCGGCCGGACTGGCGCTGTCGCAGACGATGCGGTGCGGCCGCTTCAGGGCCGCCAGCGCGGACAGCGCCGCCTTGCGCGCCAGGCTGCCCGATTCATAGACCGCGACGGGCAAGGGCGTCTGCCGCCAAGCTTCGAAGCGCGGCGCCCCGAACCAGGCCAGCGGCTCGTCGAACAGCGGTTGCCCGCGCCCGGCGCGATCGCGCGTCACGACGGCCACGTCGACTTCGCCGCGGGCCACCCGGGGGATGAGCACCGTCGACTGCTGGCAGACCAGGGTCAGTTCCACGGACGTGTGGCGACCGGCGAAGTCGCGCAGCACCGGCGTGAGGTAGGGCAGGGCGTAGTCTTCCGGCACGCCGATCGTGAGCCGGCCGTGCAGCGTCTCGCGCTGGAGTGCCTGCACCGCCTCGTCATGGTGGGCGATCAGGCGGCGCGCATGGCCGAGCAGTTCGCGTCCCGCCGGCGTCAGGTCCAGCCGGCGTGGCGTGCGCACCAGCACCGGCTGGCCCACCGCCTGCTCCAGCTTGGCGATCTGCATGCTCAGCGCCGACTGGGAGCGGTGCACCAACACGCCGGCGGCCGTCAGCGAACCCGCATCCACCGCCGCCACGAAGGCGCGGAGCCAATCCAGTTGAAGATCGGTCGAGGGCATCAGGTCCTCCGCCCCGCCGGGGCATCCATTCGATTCCCCGATGCTAAGCGTGACGAGGATTCGTTTTGCTGAATCGCAGCGTCGGCTCAGACTCGGCGCATGTCCTCTTCACTCGCTTCTTCTTCCGACGCTGCCGCGCCCGTTTCCGGATCGGAGGATCGACGCCAGCGCGAAGGACAGGCTCTCATGGTCGGCGGCGGCCTGCTGCTCGGCACGATCGGCGTGTTCGTCGAAGAGGCGGCGCAGGATCCCGCCACCACGGTGTGGTTCCGCTGCGTGTTCGGGCTCGCGGCGTTGCTCGCGTGGGGAGCCGCGCGCGGTCAGCTCGGCGAGCTCGTCCGGTTGCGGGGGCGCACATTGGGCGCCGTGCTCGCGGTGGGCGTGCTCACCGTCCTGAACTGGGGACTGTTCTTCGCGGCGATCCCGCGTTGCTCCATCGCGGTGTCGACCGTCGTCTTCCATGTGCAGCCTTTCTGGTTGATGGCGATGGGAGCGTTCTGGCTGCGTGAACGCGTGTCGCGCGCGCAGTGGGCGGCCGCGGCCATCGCCTTGGGCGGTCTGGTCCTGGCCACCGGTATCGCGGATGAGGTGTTCGCATCCGCCGGTGTCGAGGGCGGCGCCCTGCAGCGGCCCGGTTATGCGCTCGGGGTGGGCATGTGCCTGCTGGGCTCGTTGACCTACGCGGCGGCGAGCTTCATCGCCAAGCGCGAGGCCGAACGCGCCGGCTCATTCGCCCTGTCGGCGGGACAGTGCGTCGTGGGCGCCGTCGTGCTGCTGCCGTGGCCGCTGATGCACGGGCTGCCGACGGTCGGCGCCGCCTGGGGTTGGCTGGCGGGGCTCGGCATCCTGCATACCGGGCTGGCCTATGTCGTCCTGTACGCCGGCATGGCGCGGCTGGTCACCGGACGCATCGCGGTGCTGCAGTTCGTCTATCCCGGCACCGCCGTGCTGGTCGATTGGGCGGTCTATGGCCGGGCGCTCAGTCCCGCGCAGATGGTCGGTGTCGGCCTGATCGCCGCCGCGCTGTGGACCCTCAGGCGTCGCGCCTGACGGACGCACCGCGCCTCCCTCCCTGCGGCCTGTCCGTCCGGGGATGCAGTTGGTCGCCGCGTCAGCGCCAGCGGTCCCGCCGGTTCGTACAGTGCGTCGCACACCACGAACCAGGGAGCGTCCCGTGATCCAGCCGTCGATCTCTTCGCCGTCCTCGCTGTCTTCGCTGTCTTCGCCGCCGAACCCATCCCCCGCCTCCCGGCCCTCCGCGCGGACGGCCCGCGCGACGCTGCTGATCGGCGCCATCACCCTGACCCTCGGTGCCTGTGCCCAACCCGCGCCGCCGCCGCCCACCTCGGAGGGGTTCAGCGCCGGCATCAGCGTGGACGCCAGAGCCGACGGGGTCGACCTCGACACGCCGCTCTATCCCGGCGCCGTGCCCTACAAGGACCGCGACGAGGACAAATCGAGCGTGCAGATGAGCTTGTGGGGCGGGCTGTTCGGCATGCAGCTGGCGGCCGGGAAATACCAGAGCAAGGACGACGTCGACCGCGTCGCGAAGTTCTATCGCCGTGCGCTGTCGCGCTACGGCACGCCGCTGGATTGCGGCGCCGCCGACGCGCCGCGCGGCAAGCCGAAGGACGGCGGGCCGCTGACCTGCGACGACGACAAGCCCGATGCGGGCGGACAGCTCTACAAGGTCGGGCTGCCGAAGAATTTCCGCGTCGTCTCGGTGAAGCCTCTGCCGGACGGCACGACGCAGATCAGCGTCGCCCGCGTGCGCTTCCGCTGAGCGGTCCCCGGCGGGGTCCTGACGGCAGGTTCAGACGATCACCTGCTGCGTGAACGCGCGCAGGTGATCCATCAGGACGTCCGAGGCGGCCGCGGCGGCCTCTCCGTCCCCACCCGCGATCGCCTCCGCCAGCCGTTGATGCGCGCGTGCGCCCGCGGCGACGTCGCCCAGGTGCCGGTAGGCGTACCAGAAACGTCGGCACTGGATGATCATCGGCAGCACCGCCGCCACCGCGTACCGGTTGCGGCATGCGGTGTGGTTGACCCGGTCCAGCGCCTGGTCCACCCGCATGTAGGCCTCGAGGTCGTGCCGCTCGGCGGCCTCGGCCATGAGGGCCGCGCAGGCCAGCAGCGCCGAGCGCTGTTCCGGCGACGCCCGGCGGGCGGAGCAGCAGGCGATCAGCCGCTCCAGCGGCCGGCGCGCTTCCAGCAGGTCCAGGTGTTCCGCCAGCGGCATGTCGCTGACCAGCAGGCCGCGCCGCGGCTGCTGCGCGATCAGCCCGCTGGCGACCAGCCGCATCAGCGCCTCGCGCGTCGGCGTGCGCCCCAGTCCGATCCGCGCGATCAGTTCCGACTCCACCACCGGCGCGCCCGGGCGCAATTGCAAGGTCGCGATCAGCGTCTCGATCGCGTCGTAGGCCTGGTCCGCCTGGCGACGCTTGTCGATGTCCTGCAGCTCAAGGGTGTCTGAAGTCATGGGCGCGCATCATCGCAGGTCCCGCGTGCGGGTAACTCCGGGGCAGTATCGGATTGAGTTTGCACAGGTCAACCCCAGTTAAATCCGCGTCCGGCAGGCGCCGGGCCGGCCGGACGGGCCGCATACAATCACCGGTTCTTCCGTACGCCAGGACCTCGTGTCCGGCGGCGCTCCGGCCCGCGGGCCGACGCCAACGCAATTCCTGAGGATATCGACGTGTTTATCTCCAACGCTTTCGCCCAGGCCGCACCTGCTGCCTCGTCCGACCCCACGGGCGGCTTCCTGCAGATGCTGCCCCTGGTGGCCGTTTTCGTCGTCATGTACTTCGTGATGATCCGTCCCCAGATGAAGCGCCAGAAGGAGCACAAGACGATGGTCGAGGCCCTGGCCAAGGGCGACGAGGTCATCACCGGCGGCGGCATGCTCGGCAAGGTCGTCAAGATCGGCGAGCAGTACCTGACCGTCGAGATCGCTTCGGGCGTCGAGATCCAGGTCCAGCGCACGTCCGTCGTGCAGGTCCTGCCCAAGGGCACCGTCTCGAAATAATTCGAAACCCCGACCCGGGGCGGCCGCGATCCGCGTGACCGCTCCCTGACGACCCGGCCCGTGCCCCGCACGCGCCGGGTCGGTTTTCAGAGGCGCCCGACGGCCCGATGCCCCGCATCGGCGGACACGGCGCCTGGTTTGCAGAGGATGTCCTCATGAACCGTTATCCGCTGTGGAAGTACGCGCTGCTCGTCGTGGCGTTGCTGGTGGGCCTGATCTACACGCTGCCCAACCTGTTCGGCGAAGCGCCGGCGGTGCAGGTGTCCAGCGCCAAGGTCGTCGTCAAGATCGACGACGCGGTCCGCCAGCGTGTCGAGCAGGCGATCACGCAGGTCGGCGTCACGCCGGACTTCGTCCACCTGGAAGGCGGCTCGATCCGCGCCCGCTTCCATGACACCGACGCCCAGATCAAGGCCAAGGACGCGATCTCGAAGGCCCTGAACGGCAACGAGACGAACGACCCGACCTACATCGTCGCGCTGAACCTCGTGTCGCGCTCGCCGGCCTGGCTGACCGCGCTGCACGCCTTCCCGATGTACCTGGGCCTGGACCTGCGCGGCGGCGTGCACTTCCTGATGCAGGTCGACATGAAGTCGGCGCTGACGAAGAAGGCCGAGTCGATGGCCTCCGACGTCCGCACGATGCTGCGCGACAAGACCATCCGCCATGCCGGCGTCACCCGCGAGGGCAACGACGTCGTCATCAACTTCCGCGACGAGGCCGTCCGCACGCAGGCGCAGAACCTGCTGCGCGACCAGGTGCCCGATTTCGCCTGGACGCCGTCCGGCGCCGGCACCGAGTTGCGCCTGACCGGTTCGCTGACGCCCAAGGCGGTGGTCGCCGTCCAGGACGCCGCGATCAAGCAGAACATCACGACGCTGCACAACCGGGTCAACGAGCTGGGCGTCGCCGAGCCGGTGATCCTGCAGCAGGGCCGCGACCGCGTCGTCGTCCAGTTGCCGGGCGTGCAGGACACGGCCAAGGCCAAGGACATCATCGGCCGCACCGCGACGCTGGAAATGCGCATGGTGGACGACAGCGCCGAGGCCACGGCCGCGCTGGCGGGCACGGGGCCGGTGCCGTTCGGCACCGAGCGCTTCACCGAGAAGGACGGCGTCACGCCGATCATCGTCAAGCGCCAGGTGGTCGTCACCGGCGACAACCTGAACGACGCGCAGCCGAGCTTCGACGAGAACCACCAGCCCTCCGTGACGCTGAAGATGGACGCCAAGGGCGCCCGCATCGTCAAGGACGTCTCGCGCGAGAACATCGGCAAGCGCCTGGCGATCCTGCTGTTCGAGAAGGGCAAGGGCCAAGTCGTGACCGCACCCGTGATCCGCGGCGAGCTGGGCAACAGCTTCTCGATCACCGGCGGCGCCATGTCCACGCAGGAAGCCAGCGACACCGCGCTGCTGCTGCGCGCCGGCTCGCTGGCCGCCCCGATGGAGATCATCGAGGAACGCACCATCGGCCCGTCGCTGGGCAAGGACAACATCGACAAGGGCATCGCGTCGGTGACCTGGGGCTTCGTCGCGGTGGCGATCTTCATGTGCCTGTACTACATGATGTTCGGCGTGTTCTCCGCGGTGGCGCTGGGCTTCAACCTGCTGCTGCTGCTGGCGGTGCTGTCGATGCTGCAGGCCACGCTGAGCCTGCCGGGCATCGCGGCGATCGCGCTGGTCCTGGGCATGGCCATCGACGCCAACGTGCTGATCAACGAGCGGGTGCGCGAGGAACTGCGCGCCGGGCTCGCACCGCAGCAGGCGATCCACGCCGGCTACGAACGCGCCTGGGCGACCATCCTGGACTCCAACGTGACGACGCTGATCGCGGGCCTGGCGCTGCTGGCCTTCGGCTCGGGTCCGATCAAGGGCTTCGCCGTGGTGCACTGCCTGGGCATCATCACCTCGATGATCTCGTCGGTGATGTTCTCGCGCGCGCTGGTCAACCTCTGGTACGGCGGCCGCAAGCGTCTGAAGTCCGTCTCCATCGGCACCGTCTGGAAGCCCGGCACGACCGCGCTCCCGACCGAATCGGCGGCCGAGGCCGTCGAGGCCAAGTAACAACGGCTGCGGCCCCTGAAGCGAGCGCAACCCGCCATGGAATTCTTCCGAATCAAACGGGACATCCCGTTCATGAAACACGCGTTGATCCTCAACGCCGTGTCCTTCCTCACCTTCGTCGCCGCGGTGTTCTTCCTGGTCACGAAGGGCCTGCACTTCTCGATCGAGTTCACCGGCGGCACGGTGGTCGAGGTCCAGTATGCGCAGGCCGCCGACATCAACAAGACGCGTCACACCGTCGAGCAG
The DNA here is from genome assembly GCF_059415965.1 of Roseateles sp. GW821-FHT09G09. Taxonomy (NCBI): domain Bacteria; kingdom Pseudomonadati; phylum Pseudomonadota; class Betaproteobacteria; order Burkholderiales; family Sphaerotilaceae; genus Roseateles; species Roseateles sp. GW821-FHT09G09. Next base: position 35,922 of record NZ_JBWKOG010000015.1, read on the forward strand.
ATGGGCTTCGGCGAGATCCAGGTGACCAACTTCGGCACCTCGCGCGACGTCATGATCCGGCTGCCGGTCAAGCCCGACGTCAAGCAGGACGTGCTGGTGAGCCGCGTGTTCGCCGAGCTGTGCAAGTCGGAGAACGGCAGCGTCGTCGAGCACCAGGAGATCACGCCGCAGGGCGAGGCCGTGACGAGACAGGCCTGCGCGGTCGGGACCGCCGAGCCGCTGAAGCTCACCCGCAGCGAGGTGGTCGGCCCGTCGGTCGGCGCCGAGCTGGCGCACGACGCCGCGATGGCGCTGGGCTTCACCGTCATCGGCATCATGCTGTACCTGGCCTTCCGCTTCGAGTGGAAGTTCGCCGTGGCCGGCATCATCGCCAACCTGCACGACGTGGTGATCATCCTGGGCTTCTTCGCCTACTTCCAGTGGGAGTTCTCGCTGGCGGTGCTGGCGGCGATCCTCGCGGTGCTGGGCTATTCGGTGAACGAGTCGGTGGTCATCTTCGACCGGATCCGCGAGGCGTTCCGGAAATACCGCAAGCTCAACACCCACGAGATCATCGACCACGCGATCACGTCCACGATCAGCCGCACCATCATCACGCACGGCTCGACGCAGATGATGGTGCTGTCGATGCTGCTGTTCGGCGGCCCGACGCTGCACTACTTCGCGGTGGCGTTGACGATCGGCATCCTGTTCGGCATCTATTCGTCGGTCTTCGTGGCCGCGGCGATCGCGATGTGGCTGGGCGTCAAGCGCGAGGACCTGGTCAAGGCGGGTCCCGCCAAGCAAGGCGACCCGGACGACCCCAACGCCGGCGCGGTGGTGTAGTAGAGTCATCCGCACTCCTCAAACTCACGCTCGATGACCGCCGCCGACGCAAGATCCCAGGCCCTGGCTTCGCAAGCGCGGCGCGTCCACACGGAGGTGCTGCTGCGAGGACTGCCCGCCATGGTGGCGGTCCTGACCACGGCGGTGCAGGACCAGCTCTCGCAGCCGGCCGAGCACGCGCTGCAGATGGCCCGCCGCGACGCCTTCGAGGCGTGGCAACGCGCCTCGACCCCCTGGCATGCGCGGCTGGGCAAGTCGCTGCGCCACGCGTACCACCATGGCGCGGGCGACTCGCGGTCCGCCTCGCTGTCGTCGCGCCCGCAGAACCTGACCCTCGTCAGCGACGACACGATCGAGCGGGAGATCATCGCCTCGCGCCTGGCGCTGGCGATGATGGACAAGGCCAGCTGGGAATTCAGCGACCTGCGCAACCGGATGCAATCGCTCGAGCGCATCGAGGATCTTCCGCAGCAGGACCTGCTGCGTGCGCAGGTGCTGGCGCGGCTGGTGCTCGACGCCTGGTTCGAGGCGGGGCTGAGCAGCTCGGTCTGGCAGATGCTGCAGCGCTGGCTGCACCATGAGTGCTCCCAATTGCTCAACGAGGCCTATCACGAGGCCAACCACTGGTTGATCCAGCAGGGCGTGATGCCCGAGGTGGACCTGCGGCCCTTCATCCGTCGCAACGCGCCGGCGGGGGGCATGACGCAGGCCGCGCCGCTGGGTCCCGCGCAGGGCCCGGGCCAGGCGCATGGCGGCATCGCGCCGCAGGCCGGACAGCTTGGGCAGTCGGGACAGGCCGGCGCCCAGGCGGCCGGTCCGGCGGGCACGCCCGCCAGCCAGTCGGCCCAGCAGGTGATGGCGCAATTGCAGCGCGTGCTCGCGCGGCATGTGCCCGAACTGGCGCAGGCACCGGCGCCGACGCGTTCCGGCATGCCGGCCCCGGGACCGGCGACGCGCAGCGGGCTGCCCGCCGCGCCGGCCGGTCCGGGCACGATGGCCGGCCACCCGGGTGGTCCGCCGACACGCGCCGGCTCGCCGCGGCTGAGCGCCGCGATCAATCATGCGCAGGAAGCCGTGCAGCGGCGCGCGGACAAGGTGGTGACCGTCGATCAGCAACTGACGGCGCCGCAGGCGCTCGACGAGATCCGCCACCGCAACCAGGCCCTCAAGCAGGTCCTGAAGAACGCCGCCGACACGCCGGCCGAGCGCGCCACGATCGAGCTGGTCGCGCTGCTGTTCCAGGCCATCCTGCAGGAGGAACGCATCCCGCCGGCGATCCGCGTCTGGTTCGCGCGGCTGCAGATGCCGGTGCTGCGGGTGGCGGTCAGCGAGCCTGATTTCTTCGCCACGGACGACCACCCCGCGCGCCGCCTCATCGACCGGATGGGCTCCTGCGTGATGGGCTTCAGTACCTCGACCGCCGAGATCGGCGACGCCCTCGAGCGCGAGATCAAGCGCGTCGTGCAGGTCGTCGAGGCCTATCCGGACACCGGCCGACGGGTCTTCCAGACGGTGCTGACCGAGTTCGAGAAGTTCCTCGATCACTACTTCGAGCAGGAGAACGAGGTCTCGAAGAAGGGCGTGTCGCTCGCGCAGCAGGTCGAGCAGCGCGAGACGCTGGCGATCCAGTACACGATCGAGCTGCGCAAGATGCTGTCCGAGGTGCCGGTGCAGGACGGCGTGCGCGACTTCCTGTTCCAGGTCTGGGCGGATGTGCTGGCCGTGACGGGCGTGCGCTCCGGGCCCCAGGCCGAGCAGACGAAGGCGATGAAGCGCGCGGCCGCCGACCTGATCTGGTCGGCCAGCGCGAAGGTCTCGCGCGAGGACCGGGCCGAGGTCATCCGGCGCCTGCCGCCGCTGCTGAAGACGCTGCGCGACGGCATGGGCCACGCGGGCCTGACGCATGAGCGCCAGGACGAGCACATCCGTTCGCTGAACAATGCCCTGGCGGCCGCGTTCACGGCCAAGACCGCCGCGATCCCGCGCGAGCGGCTGGACGACTTGATGAGCCAGCTCGAGACCCTGGAAGCGATGCTGCCCTCGCCAGAAGCCGGCGAGATCAACGAGACGCTGGTGCGAGACCTCTCCAGCCACGAGTGCGAGGGCTTGGAGGTGGTCGCCGAGGGCGGCGCCGCGCCGTCGACGGCGATGCTGGCCTGGGCGCGCGAGCTGCAGGTCGGCAGCTGGTACATGCTCGACTACCGCGGCCGGGTCGAGCCGGTCCAGCTGGTCTGGCGCGGGCTGCGGCACCACCTCATCCTGTTCGTTTCGCCTCAAGGGCGGGGCGTGCTGTTCCAGGTGAGCCGGCTGGCCGCCTTCCTGCAGGCGGGACTGATGCTGCCGGCGCAGGACGAATCGCTGACCGTGAAGGCGACGCGCAATGCGCTCGCCAAGCTCGAGGTCGATCCCAGCCGCCTGCTGGCCTGACGCGGGTCAGGCGCCGCCGTCCGCCCATGAAAAAACCGGCGCCGCGATGCGGGGCCGGTTCTGCGGCTCGATCTCTGTTGTTCGATCTCTGTTCCGCGGGCGGCGGAGGGCTCAGTGGATCAATGGATGAGGCGCTCTTCCGGGGCGACGAAGAGCTCGTCGAGGATGAGCGCATCCGGCTCCTCGCCCAGGCTCCAGAACACCATCAACACGATGATCTTCAGGTCTTCCAGATCCAGCGGACCGCCGGGGATGGCCATCGCGCGATCGATCACCATCTCGCGCATGGCAGTCGGCAGCACGCCGGCCGAGGCCAGGAAACTGATGAAGCCGATCGAGCTCTCGCCCAGGTGATCCTGTTCCTCGCGCGTGTAGACGCGCATGCTGCGTTCGCCGGGCTCGCCGTGGTGGGACTCGGCCGCGCCGGCCAGACCGTCCAGCCACGACAGGGCGTCACGGATCTCGTCGTCCTCGAACCCGACCGCCGACAATTTCCGGGTCAGTTGCGCGTGATCCGGGCAGGCGTCGGGGCGCCAATAGGTTTCGTACAGGTAGACGAGGACGTCAAACATGGCGGGGACTATAACCGACGCTCCGAAAGCCCTTCCGGCCGAAATGAACGGTCCGGCGCCTGGAATTTCCCCCTCCGGACCCCCCGGATGCTGCGTTGGCGGCACCGCTGTTCACGTGGCGCGGCGGCGTTGAAACAGGGCGCCCGGCAAGCGGGCCACGCGGCCTTCCAACTCCAGATCCAGCAGCGTCGCGTTGAGTTCGTCCTGGGCCCAGCCGCTGCGCTGGGCGAGCTGTTCGAGTGACACCGTGTCCCGGCCGATCGCACGGAGCAGGGGGTGGTCCTCGTCGACCTCCACCGGGACGGGCGCCGGCTCATCGGCGTCCAGGTCCAGCGGTGCCGTGCGGGGCAGGCCGCCGACGGGCAACTCGTTGAGCAGGTCGTCCAGTTCCTGGACTAGGCAGGCCCCCTGCTTGAGCAGATGATGGCAACCCTTGGATTGCGGCGCATGGATGGGGCCCGGCACGGCGAAGACCTCCCGCCCCGCTTCGGACGCCTGGCGGGCAGTGATCAGCGATCCGGATTTCATGGCCGCCTCGACCACCAGGCAACCCTCCGCCAGCCCCGCGATGATGCGGTTGCGTTGCGGAAAATTCGGCGCCATCGGGGGCGTGCCGACAAAGTACTCGCTGACCAGCAGCCCGCGGCGCGCGACGTGGCGGGACAGGTCCGCGTGTTCCAACGGGTACACCTTGTCCGGCCCGGTGCCGAGGACCGCGATCGTGCCGCCCGGCGTGTTCAGTGCGGCCTCGTGCGCGGCGCCGTCGATGCCCTGCGCCAGCCCCGAGACAACGCAGAACCCTGCTTCTCCCAGGCCGGCGGCGAAGTACCGTGCGTTCTCATCGCCTTGCGGGCTCGGACGTCGACTGCCGACGACCGCCACGCAGCGCTGGCCGAGCAGCTCGCGCCGACCCTCGAGGTAGAGCATCAGCGGAGGATCCGCCGTGTGCAACAGCGGCAGCGGATAGTCGGGAGCGCCGAGGAGCAGGATCGAGCGGCGTTCACCGCCAGCCAGCCAGTCTTCGGTGCGGCGGACCAGCCGGTCGAGCTGGTCCGGGCCTTGGGTCAGCAGGGCGGCTTCTTCGGCCGTCACGGCGGCGCCCCATCCGGCGCGCCCCGCCCGGAGGGCGGTGCCGGGAGCGCCGTGGCGAGCGAGCAGCCGCCGCGCCGCGCCGCGTGAGACGCAGGACAGCAGATGCAGCCAGTCGCGCAGTTCGTCGGGGCTCATCCGTGCGGTCCTGAAGGCGACCCGGTCCGGAGAGCCGCCGCGCTTACGGCTGAGTGAAGCGGTCGCCGGCGACGACCGGTTCCTGGACCGTCAGGATCAGCGCATACGACACGCGGTCGAACACCTGGAAGACGAACAGCTGGCCGTGACGCTCGTCAGGCAGCTTGATCTCTTCGCGGCGCGCGGTCGTGGGATCGCGCACGACGCGGCCCATGTGCCACAGCGCCAGCACGTGGCCGCGCTCCAGGCCGTCGCGCTTGCCCTTGTTCAGCGCCACGATCTGGTTCTGCCCGGCGGTGATCGCATCGCCGTAGACCGAGATGATGGAGCCGTCGATGGCGCCCTGCGGCGCGTGGGGCACATAGTTCGTGTAGCCGCGTTCCGGCACCGGCGCCAGGCGGTCGCCCGGCTGCGCCTCGATGCGGTTCAGCGTCAGCGTCAGCGTGGACGGGACTTCATCCTTCGTGCCGGCGCCGCTGCCGGCGCGGGTCAGATCGGCAGTGCCGACATAGACCGCTTCGTAGCCGAGCACTTCCTTGGTCATCGGGTCGCGCAGCGGGCGCGGCTCGCGGAAGATGCGGAAGCTGTGTGCATCGGCGGCCAGGTTGCCGCGGGCGTAGGCCAGGTCGCCCTTGCTCATCCAGACGCGGTTCTCCTGCGCCGACACGATCCGGGGCGCGGTCGCCAGCTCGTTGTCGTTGAGCACCACCGCCTCGTTGAGGAAGGGCTCGATCAGGTGCTGGGGGATGGCGGCGATGGAGCCGTCGTACAGCGATTCGGAGCGCACGCGCGGCGAGAGCTTCACCGTGCTGCCCGGGGCGCCGGTGCCCACGTCCCGGCCCAGCTGGAGGCGGGCGCGGCCGTCGGCCTTGATCAGCATCAGCACCTGGCCGGGATAGATCAGGTGGGGATTGCGGATCTGGTCGTTGTTCATGCCCCAGAGCTCGGGCCAGCGCCACGGGCTCTTGAGGAAGATGCCCGAGATGGCCCAGAGCGTGTCGCCCGCCTTGACCGTGTAGGTGTCGGGCGCGTTGGGCGCCAGCTCGGACAGCGGGACGCCGGCCTGCGCGACCTGTTGCGCCGTCTGGCGCTGTCCCTGGGTGATGGGGAAGTCCCCCGCCGCAAACGACGGTGCGGCGGCAAAGGTGCCCGCCAGCAGGGCTGCAGAAATCATCGTCAAGCCCAGCGGCCGCCTTTGCGTCATTACTTGTTCTCCGCGCGCCGAGATCGAAGGCCCCTCGTGGCCAGTGGCGCTTTTGTGACGAGGGCCAGACTGACCGCCAAATCGGCGAAAATCAACCGTCTCGCTGGCGGCGATTCTGCCCCGGTTCAGGGGGCCCGGCAATGAACCGGCCCGCCCTCCCTTGCAAGCCCTTACAAACCGGCGTTGTGTGCTGTCCACAGCCGCGCACCGCGCCCCGCGTCCTCACCATGGCGAAACTTTCCATTCTTCGATACCCCGATCCGCGCCTGCACACCGTGGCCAAGCCCATCGCCACGGTCGACGACCGCCTGCGCGCGCTGGCCGACGACATGCTGGAGACGATGTACGACGCCGACGGCGTGGGCCTGGCCGCCACGCAGGTGGACGTGCACGAGCGCCTGCTGGTCATGGACGTCTCCGAGGAGCGCAACCAGCCACTGGTGCTGATCAATCCGGAGCTCGTCGCCCGCAGCGAGGAGATGATCGAGGGCGAGGAGGGCTGCCTCTCCGTGCCGACGATCTACGACAAGGTCATGCGCCACAGGAAGGTCACCGTGCAGGCGCTGGACCGCGACGGCCACACCTTCCAGTTCGACGCCGAAGGCCTGCTGGCCGTCTGCGTCCAGCATGAGATGGACCACCTCGCGGGCAAGGTGTTCGTCGAATACCTGAGCCCGCTCAAGCGCGAGCGCATCAAGACCAAGCTGGTGAAGAAGGCCCGCGAGGACGCGAAGTCCTGATGGCCGCGCCATTGCGCGTCGCCTTCGCCGGCACGCCGGAATTCGCGGCCGTGGCGCTGCAGGCACTGCTCGCTGCCGGGTTCGAGGTCCCGCTGGTGCTGAGCCAGCCCGATCGTCCGGCCGGACGCGGCATGAAGCTGCAGGCCTCGCCGGTGAAGCAGCTGGCGGTGGCGCGTGGCATCGCCGTGGCCCAGCCGCGCAGCCTGCGGCTCGACGGCAAGTTCCCCGAGGAAGCGCAGGCGGGCCGGCAGGCCCTGCTCGACGCGCGCCCGGACGTGCTCATCGTCGCCGCCTACGGGCTGATCCTGCCGAAGTGGGTGCTGGACCTGCCGCGGCTGGGCTGCCTGAACATCCACGGCTCGATCCTGCCGCGCTGGCGCGGCGCCGCGCCGATCCATCGCGCCATCGAGGCCGGCGACGCCGAGACCGGCATCACCATCATGCAGATGGACGAGGGCCTGGACACCGGCGACATGCTGCTGCTCGAGCGTCTGCCGATCGCCGCGGCGGACACGACCGCGACGCTGCACGACAAGCTGGCGGCGCTCGGCGGCCGGCTGATCGTCGAGGCCCTGGAGCTCGCCGCCTGCGGCGGCTTCCATCCGGTGAAGCAGCCCGAGGCGGGGGTCACCTACGCCCACAAGATCGAGAAGGCCGAAAGCCAGATCCGCTGGACCGACGACGCCGCGCAGATCACGCGCCGGCTTCGCGCCTTCGACCCGTTCCCGGGCGGCGTCGCGCAGCTCGACGGCGAGTCGGTGAAGGTCTGGCGCGCCGAGGTGGTCGAGGCCGCAGGCCTGCTCGGCGAACCGGGGCAGGTGCTGGCGGTTTCGCCGGAGGGGCCGATCGTCGCGTGCGGCGCCGGCAGCGTCCGGCTGACCGAACTCCAGCGCGCCGGCGGCAAGCGCCTGCCGGCGGCGGCCTTCCTGCAGGCCAGGCCGCTCCAGGCCGGCGCCCGGTTCGCTTAACCCTGACTGAATCGTTGGTGAAACCGGCCCGGGGCCGGCTTGAACCTGCCCGCCCCGCCGTCACTTGGGACATCAGGACGGTGTACCGTCCGGGTGGATTTCCCTTCGCGGCTGCGGCCGCTGTTTTCGAGGAGTGATTGCAATGTTCAACCTGATGAAGACCGCCATCCTGATGGCCGCCATCACCGCGCTGTTCATGGTGATCGGCTCCCTGCTGGGCGGCCAGACGGGCATGCTGATCGCGCTGGTCGTCGCGGTGGGCATGAATTTCTTCAGCTACTGGTTCTCCGACAAGCTGGTGCTGAAGATGTACAACGCCCAGGAGGTCGACGAACGCAGCGCGCCGCAGTTCTACAACATGGTCAAGGAACTGGCCGGGCGCGCCCAGCTGCCGATGCCCAAGGTCTACCTGATCGAGGAGAACGCGCCCAACGCGTTCGCCACCGGCCGCAATCCGGAGCACGCCGCCGTCGCCGCGACCACCGGCATCCTGCGTGTGCTGTCCGAGCGCGAGCTGCGCGGCGTGATGGCGCACGAGCTGGCCCACGTGAAGCACCGCGACATCCTGATCTCGACCGTCAGCGCGACCATGGCCGGCGCGATCTCGATGCTGGCCAACTTCGCGATGTTCTTCAGCCCGCGCGACAGCGAAGGCCGTCCCGCCAACCCGATCGTCGGCCTGCTGGTGGCCATCCTGGCGCCGATCGCGGCCTCGCTGATCCAGATGGCGATCAGCCGCGCGCGCGAGTTCGAGGCCGACCGCGGCGGCGCGGAGATCTCCGGCGATCCGCAGGCGCTGGCCACGGCGCTGGACAAGATCCACCGCTACGCCCAGGGCATCCCGCTGGAGACCACCGAGCGTCATCCGGAAACGGCGCAGATGATGATCATGAACCCGCTGTCGGCCGGCGGCCTCCGGGGTCTGTTCAGCACCCACCCGTCGACCGAGGAGCGCATCGAGCGCCTGATGGCGATGGCCCGCCGCTGAACCGCGCCCGCTGACCACCCTCTGAACGGCCAGCGCCCCCACCCCCTGACCCGTCGCCCCGCGCGACGAGGGGGTCGCGCCGAGGGGCTCCGGCGCCACGAAACACCGCCTCCTGGCGGTGTTTTTCATTGGATCGGGCTGGGCGGGGTCGACGGCACAATGGCCCGATGCCGCCGGTGCGCCTCGTTCAAGCGCCTGTCCCCGGCGGCCGAAAAGGACAGCATGAAGGCCTCTTTCCGTTCCCTGACCGTTTCGGCGGCGCTGCTCGGCGCCGCCGCGCTGCTGGCCGGCTGCGATCAGCTCGGCATCGAGGATCCCGCCAAGGTCGCGGCGGCCAAGCAGGCCGAGGGCAAGGCCATCGGCGGCGCCTGCCGCAACGCGTTGCGCGCCATCGAGGACTGCTACGCCCTGAACCCGAAGGCCCAGAAGGCCGCGGTCTACGACGGCTGGCGGGAGATGGACGAGTACATGCGCGAGAACAAGCTCGAGGGAACCCGTCCGCAGGTCGCGAATCCGCAGGCCAGCCGGCCTGCGGGCGCGGCCTCCGACGACGAGGAGGAATCGCCGCGCTCCGCCAAGGGGCAGGTGGGCGAGAAGGCCGCGGACAAATCCTCCGACAAGGGCAAGGGCGGACACTGACCGGCCGCCGGAAGCCTCGGTGCGGTCCCGGCCGCGTCTGACCGCCTGGGCGCGGCACGGCGCCCCGCGGTAGCGCCGGGTCGTCCGGAACATCGGTCAGCCGCGCAGTTGATCCCGTGGATGGTGCAGTTCGTCGTCGCCCGGTCGCGGGGCAGCGGCGGCGCAACGAAGATACGATCATCCGAAAGATCAGGAGATCGTTCATGACCACAACAACGTCGTTCCGTGCCACCCGCCGTCTGTTCGCCATCACCGCGTTGAGCCTGGCATCCGTGGGGGCTGTCGGCACCGCGCACGCCTGGTCGTTGAGCTTCGGCAGCTCGCAACGCATCGAGGGCAACGGCGAGGTCGCCGCCGACGCCCGCGACGTCGGCGCGTTCGACGTGGTCGCGCTGTCGGGGGACTTCAAGGTCCTCGTGCGCCAGGGGTCGGCCGACAAGGTCGAGGTCAAGACCGACCGTAACCTCTTCTCCTACATCGAGACGAAGGTCATCGACGGCAGCAAGGGCCGCACGCTGGAGATCTCGCCCAAACGCGGTTTCAGCCTGAACGCCCGCGGCACACCGACCATCACGCTGGATATGCGCCAATTGAGAGGGCTGTCGATCTCGGGCTCGGGCGACATCCGCGTCGAGGCGATGAAGACCGGCAACCTGGACGCCAGCATCGCCGGCAGCGGCGACCTGCGCGTGCAGGGCCTGGAGGCCGACCACGTGACGCTGCGCGTCGCCGGCAGCGGCGACATGCTGTTCAACGGCAAGGCCAATGCGCTGACGGTGTCGGTGGCCGGCAGCGGCGACGTCAAGACCCGCGAGCTGGTCGTCGACGAGGCCAAGGTCAGCATCTCCGGCAGCGGCGACGTCACCGTGGCGCCGACCCGCAAGCTGGACGTGCGCATCGCCGGTTCGGGCGACGTCGGTTACGTCGGCAGCCCGGAGATCAGCCTGTCCAACGCGGGCTCGGGGTCGGTGCGCAAGCTGAAGTGACGGCCTGACGCGGCGCCCCGGGGGCGCTGTGTGGACGCCCCTCGACGCGACAGCGGGCGAGGGGCGATTCGTTCGTGCAGCGCGCAGACGACAATCGCGCCCATGGCGGAAAGACTCACGGCGCTGGCGCGCCACCCGGAATTCAAGCGTGGCGCGAAGGAGATGCTCGGCATCACGCTGGGCATCTCGGCGTGGGGGCTGGTGACCGGCGTGGCCATGGTCAAGAGCGGCCTGGGCGTCGGGCTGTCGCTGCTGATGAGCCTGACGGTGTTTGCGGGCAGCTCACAGCTGGCCGCGCTGCCCTTGCTCGCCAGCGGCGCGCCGCTGTGGGTGCTCTGGGCCACGGCCTTCTGCGTCAACCTGCGCTTCGTCATCTTCAGCGCCCAATGGCGCCTGTACTTCGAGCCGCTGCCACGTGCGCAGCGGCTGTTGATCGGCTACTTCGCGGCCGACCTCAACTACGTCGCCTTCCTCAAGCGCTTCCCCGACCTGAAACCCGATCCGGAGCACCAGCTCCCCTACTTCTGGGGCGGCGTGGCGACCAACTGGTTCGCGTGGCAGATCCCGGCCATCGCCGGCATCCTGCTCGCCGACCGCATCCCGACGAACTGGGGCCTCGGTTTCGCCGGCGTGCTGGCGCTGCTGGGGCTGAGCTACTCGCTGCTGAAAGACCGCAACACCTGGGTCTCCGCCGTGGTGGCCGGCTGCGCGGCGGTGGCGGCGTATGCGCTGCCGCTGCGGCTCAACATCCTGGTGGCGATCGCCGCGGCGGTCGCCGTCGGCTTGCTGATGGAGAAGTGGCTGCCGCCGGCGGCCCCGTCCAACGCTTCCAACGGGAGATCCGCATGAACGTGTGGGAGGCGGTGCTGGGCATCCTGGGCATGGCGCTGATCACGATGGTCACGCGCAGTTTCTTCATGATCCCGGACCGCGAGATCCCGCTGCCGCAGTGGGTGCGTGACGGCCTGCGTTACGCGCCGCTGGCGGCGCTCGCGGCGGTGATCGTGCCGGAGATCGTCATGACGCAAGGCGAGCTGATCCACACCTGGAAGGACGCGCGGCTCTATGCGACCGCGGTCGGCACGGCCTACTTCTTCTGGAAGCGCGGCATCCTCGGGACCATCGTCAGCGGCACGGCGGTGATGCTCACGTTGAGGATAGTCCTGGGCTGGTAAGCCCGCCCGCGAACGGCCGGTGAGCGCACGCGCGCGGCCGGCGGTCGCCGGTTTCAGCGGCGTTCCGTCACCCGCTCGGACGAGGGTCGTCGTCACGCGGCTGTTAAGCTGCGGCCCGATTTGCCGGCGTTCGCATGCTGCGTCTCCGCCATGCGCGCGAGCCTCCGGCGCACTGCTTTCCAACTACTCGAAGCTCATCCCATGAACGTCTTGCGATTCGCCGATCTGATCGCCGCCGGCAAGGTGGCCGACCAGCGCGTCTTCATCCGCGCCGACCTGAACGTGCCGCTCAACGATGCGGGCGAGATCACCGAAGACACCCGCGTCCGCGCCTCGATCCCCGCGATCGAGATGGCGCTGAAGGCGGGCGCCGCCGTGATGGTCACCTCGCACCTGGGCCGCCCGACCGAGGGCGAGTTCAAGCCCGAGGACTCGCTGGCACCCGTCGCCAGGCGCCTGGGCGAGCTGCTCGGCCGTGAGGTGCCGCTGGTGGCGAACTGGGTCGACGGCGTCGATGTCAAGCCGGGTCAGGTCGTGCTGCTCGAGAACTGCCGCGTCAACAAGGGCGAGAAGAAGAACGACGAAGCGCTGTCGAAGAAGATGGCCGCGCTGTGCGACATCTTCGTGCACGACGCTTTCGGCACCGCGCACCGCGCGGAGGCCTCGACCTATGGCATCGCGCAGTTCGCGAAGATCGCCTGCGCCGGCCCGCTGCTGGCGGCCGAGATCGACGCGATCACCAAGGCCCTGGCCAATCCGAAGCGCCCGCTGGTGGCGATCGTGGCGGGCTCCAAGGTGTCGACCAAGCTGACCATCCTGAAGTCACTGTCGGCCAACGTCGACGGCCTGATCGTTGGCGGCGGCATCGCCAACACCTTCCTGCTGGCGGCCGGCCTGAAGATCGGCAAGTCGCTGGCCGAGCCCGACCTGGTCGGCGAAGCCAAGGCCGTGATCGAAGCCATGAAGGCGCGCGGCGCCGCGGTGCCGATCCCGGTGGACGTGGTGACGGCCAAGACCTTCGCCGCCGACGCGACGGCCACGGTCAAGGCCGCGACCGACGTCGCCGACGACGACCTGATCCTGGACATCGGCCCGAAGACGGCGGCCCTGCTGGCCAAGCAGCTCAAGGCGGCCGGCACGATCGTGTGGAACGGTCCGGTCGGCGTGTTCGAGTTCGACGCCTTCTCCCACGGCACCGAGACCATCGCGCGCGCCATCGCGGCGTCGGACGCGTTCTCCATCGCCGGCGGCGGTGACACGCTCGCGGCGATCGCCAAATACGGCATCGAAGACCAGGTGGGCTACATCTCCACCGGCGGCGGCGCCTTCCTCGAAGTGCTGGAAGGCAAGACCCTGCCCGCGTTCGAGATCCTGGCCAAGCGCGCGCAGGGTTGAAGACCCTCACCACCGCCGCTGCCCTTCTTTCTCCCTCTCCCGCTTGCGGGAGAGGGCCGGGGTGAGGGCCAGCGGCGGAGGCAGTACGGCAGTCGCGCGGCTGCTGAACATCGAGGGCGCCGACGAGCGCCCTTTTCTTCGACCCGGTCCCACGCAGGACGCGGGCGCAGAGGGAGGAGGATCATGAGCGACATCGACGGAGCGACGCCTGCGGCGCGAGGTGCGGAGACCGGCGTCGCGCCGGTCTGGCTGGCGCTGGCCGCGCTGGCGGCCTCGTTCTTCCACCAGCTGATGCTGCTGGTGCCGGCGGCGCTGGTGACCTTGGCGCCGGCCGCGGTGTTCGACAACTGGCTCTTCTGGGGCGCGGGCGTGCTGGGCTTCGTGCTGATGGCCTGGCTGGCCCAGCCAAGCTGGCACGGATCGCCGCAACGCCTGACCCGCGAGCAGGCGCCGCGGCTCTACGACCGCGTCGACGAGATGACCGATGCCATCGGGGCTCCACGCCTTCATGCGATCGCGATCGACGACAGCATCAACGCGGGCGCGCTCGAAGAACATCGGGGCGTCTCGTTGCGGCCGACCCGGCGCGTGCTGATCCTCGGCCTGCCGCTGCTGCGCCTGCTGGACACCGCCGCGGCGGAGGCCGTGATCGCGCATGAACTGGGGCACTTCTCGCGCCGGCATGGGCGGCTCGGGCATTGGCTCTATCGCACGCGGGCGGCCTGGACCGCCTGGGCGGCAAGCGTTCGCGAGGACGAGGACGACAGCAGCCCGTGGGATCGCGCCGGCGCGAACTTCGCGGCGCTCTTCCTCCCGTGGTTCAGTCGTGCCTCGGAAGCTCATTCGCGGCGCTGTGAGTTCGAGGCCGACGCGCTGGCGGCGCAGTGGGCGTCGCCGGATGCGTTGGCACGTGCGCTGCTGTTAATCGAGATTGCCGTGATGCGCCAGAGCGATGCGCCCACTTCGCTGGACTTGGAGGCGCTGCGCGAGAGCGACGAGCCGCCAACGCAGTGGGCCGATCAGCCGGTCAAGGAACTCGTCGAACGTCCGCCGACGCCGGAGGAAGTCGCCGAAGCGCTGCGCCACCGCCAGCCGCAAGGGAGTCATCCGCCGCACCGCCAACGGATGGCGGCGCTCGGCGTGGTCGGAGAGTCGATCGGTCTGCGGCCGCCCGCTTGGGAAGAAAGCGCTGCCGCTCAATGGCTGGGCGGCGTGTGGTCGGAGCTCTGCCAAGCCCAGGGGCCGTGGGCAGGCCCTGGCGAGCGCTTGAGCTGGGCGATGGCGCATGAGGCGCTGGTCGGGTTCGACTTGGCCACGCCGCCCGAGTTGTCCGCGTTGCCGGCGCCGTCGGACGAGGCCGCCTGGCGTCGCCTTCATCGTCGGCAGGCTGCGGCCCAAGATGCCATCGAGCACGGGCGGGTTCAACCTTGCGAGCTCGCGCTGCCGCGGGTCGAGGCGCTCCGTCGGGCCGTGTCGGTCAACCCGGCCATCGTGCAGACTTGGCTCTTCGACGTGCCGGTCGAACCGCCGGTGTCGGCCATCGTGCTACGTGTCGATCCGGAACGGATGATCGCGATGAAGCTCACCCTTGAGCAGGTCGCGGCGACGTTGGCGTTGACGATGAGACTCGTGCTGCCCGCGGGGCGCGACTGGATGCCGCGCTTCAGCTACATGACCGAGGGGCTGCCCCCTGAATTGCAGGCGCGTGTCGATGCGACACCGCGCCTGAAGGGCTGAATGGCGTACTGCGTCGGCCGCTGGCCCTCACCCCCGCCCTTGTATGTAGCAAAGTACGCCCAGGCCGCCACAGGCCGACCAGCCCAGGGTAGGCGCT
>NZ_JBWKOG010000016.1:0-39062 GCF_059415965.1 Roseateles sp. GW821-FHT09G09
TGCCGGGGCCGAGGCGGCCGGCGCCGGCGCCGCGGCGGCAGGCGCCGGCGCGGCGGCCGCGTCGCTCTCCAGCACGACCAGCAGGTCGCCCTGGTTGAGCTTGTCGCCCAGCTTGACCTTGAGTTCCTTGACCACGCCGGCGGCGGAGGACGGGATCTCCATCGAGGCCTTGTCGGACTCGACGGTCACCAGGCTCTGCTCCACCTTCACCGTGTCGCCGACCTTGACCAGGACTTCGATGATCGCGACGTCCTTGAAGTCCCCGATGTCGGGAACCTTGACTTCAACTTGTGCCATGTCCGGTGCTTCCGATCAGAGAGCGATGCGGCGGAAGTCCGCCAGCAACGAAGCGAAGTACACGTTGAAGCGTGCGGCCGCGGCGCCGTCGATGACGCGGTGGTCCCAGCTCAGCGACAGCGGCAGGATCAGGCGCGGCTGGAACTGCTTGCCGTCCCACACGGGCTGCGTCGAGGACTTGCACACGCCCATGATCGCGACTTCCGGCGCGTTGATGATCGGCGTGAAGTAGGTGCCGCCGATGCCGCCCAGCGACGAGATCGAGAAGCAGCCGCCGGTCATGTCGGCCGGGCCGAGCTTGCCGTCGCGGGCCTTCTTGGCCAGCTCCGACATCTCCTGGCTGATCTGGAAGATGCCCTTCTTGTCGCAGTCGCGGATCACCGGCACGACCAGGCCGTTCGGCGTGTCCGCGGCGAAGCCGATGTGGAAGTAGTTCTTCAAAACCAGCGTGTCGCCGTCCAGGGACGCGTTGAACTCGGGGAACTTCTTCAGCGCCGCGACGGTCGCCTTGATCATGAAGGCCAGCATCGTGACCTTGATGCCGGACTTCTCGTTCTCCTTGTTCAGCTGGACGCGGAAGGCTTCCAGTTCGGTGATGTCCGCGTCGTCGTGGTTGGTGACGTGCGGGATCGTGACCCAGTTGCGATGCAGGTTGGCGCCGCTGATCTTCTTGATCCGCGACAGATCCTTGCGCTCGACCGGACCGAACTTCTCGAAGTCGACCTTGGGCCAGGGCAGCAGGCCCGGGAACGCGCCGCCGCCGGCAGCGCCGCCGGCCGGGGCCGAGGCCTTCTGCGCGACGGTCTGCGTCGTGCCGGCCATGACGGCCTTGACGAAGCCCTGCAGGTCGGATTCGGTGATGCGACCCTTGGCGCCGGAACCCTTCACCTCGTCGAGCGGCACGCCCAGTTCGCGCGCGATCTTGCGGATGCTCGGCGATGCATGCGGCAGCTTGCCCGACGGCTGGGTCGGCTCGTGCGGCGGCAGCGCGGCGGTGGGGACCTGACGGTCCGCTGGCGCGGCAGCGGGGGCGCTCGCGGCGGCCGGAGCCGGCGCGGCAGCGGCTGGTGCCGGGGCAGGCGCGGCACCCGCCGGCGCCGGCGCGGCGGCACCGCCCGCGGCTTCGATCACGGCGATCTTCGAGCCCTTGGCGACCTTGTCGCCGAGCTTGACCAGCAGTTCCTTGATCACGCCGCCGTGCGACGACGGGATCTCCATCGAGGCCTTGTCGCTCTCGACGGTGATCAGGCTCTGTTCCTGCTTCACCGTATCGCCGACCTTGACCAGCACCTCGATGACCGCGACTTCGTCGAAGTCGCCGATGTCGGGAACGATGATGTCGACCGGACCGCCCGATGCCGCGGGAGCGGCAGCCGGCGCGGCGGCCGGCGCCGCTGCGGGAGCAGCTTGCGGCGCGGGCGCCGGAGCAGCAGCCGCCGGTGCGGGCGCAGCAGCGGCCGGCGCCGGAGCGCCAGCGGCATCGCTTTCGAGCACGACGATCAGGTCACCCTGGTTGATCGTGTCGCCGATCTTGACCTTCACTTCCTTGACGACGCCCGCCACGGAGGACGGGATCTCCATCGAGGCCTTGTCGGACTCGACGGTGACGAGGCTCTGTTCCACTTTCACCGTGTCGCCGGGCTTGACCAGCAACTCGATGATCGCGACGTCCTTGAAGTCCCCGATGTCGGGAACCTTGACTTCCACCAATGCCATTTGTGTTGTCTCCGAGTCCGACGCTTAGGCGTACAGCGGGTTGATCTTGTCGACGTTGATGCCGTATTTCTTGAGGGCTTCCGCGACCTTGGCCTGCGGGATCTTGCCCTCGTCGGCGAGGCTCTTCAGCGCGGCCACGACGATGTAGTGGCGGTTGATCTCGAAGTGCTCACGCAGCTTGGAGCGGAAGTCGCTGCGCCCGAAGCCGTCGGTGCCCAGCACCTTGTACGAACGGCCGGCCGGGATGAAGGCGCGGATCTGCTCCGCGTAGTTCTTCATGTAGTCGGTCGACGCGATCACCGGCCCCTGCACCTTGCTCAGCTGCTGCGTCACGTAGGGCACGCAGGCCAGTTCGGTCGGGTGCAGCAGGTTCCAGCGTTCGGCGTTCTGGCCGTCGCGGGCCAGCTCGTTGAAGCTGGGGCAGGACCAGACGTTGGCGCCGACGCCCCAGTCCGATTCCAGCAGCTTCTTGGCGGCCTGGCTCTCGCGCAGGATGGTGCCCGAGCCCAGCAGGTTCACCGTCAGCGGCTGCGCGCCTTGCGGCTGCACGGCCTCTTCCAGCAGGTACATGCCCTTGAGGATCTGTTCCTCGGTGCCGGCCTTCAGGCCGGGCATCGGGTAGTTCTCGTTGAGCAGCGTCAGGTAGAAGTAGACGTTCTCCTGGTTCTCGACCATGCGCTTCAGGCCGGAGTGCAGGATGACGGCGACCTCATGCGCGAAGGTCGGGTCGTAGCTGATGCAGTTCGGGATCGTGCCGGCCAGGATGTGGCTGTGGCCGTCCTCGTGCTGCAGGCCTTCGCCGTTCAGCGTCGTGCGGCCCGACGTGCCGCCCAGCAGGAAGCCGCGCGCCTGCATGTCGCCCGCCGCCCAGGCCAGGTCGCCGATGCGCTGGAAGCCGAACATCGAGTAGTAGACGTAGAACGGGATCATCACGCGGTTGTTCGTCGAATACGACGTCGCCGCGGCGATCCAGCTGGCCATGCCGCCGGCTTCGTTGATGCCTTCCTGCAGGATCTGGCCGGCCTTGTCCTCGCGGTAGTACATGACCTGGTCCTTGTCGACCGGCGTGTAGTTCTGACCCGCGGGGTTGTAGATGCCGATCTGGCGGAACAGGCCTTCCATGCCGAAGGTGCGCGCCTCGTCGACCAGGATGGGCACGGTGCGCGGGCCCAGGTCCTTGTCGCGCAGCAGCGTCGTCAGGAAACGGACATAGGCCTGCGTCGTCGAGATCTCGCGGCCTTCGGCCGTCGGATCCAGCACGGCCTGGAAGGTGGCCAGGTCGGGCACCTTCAGCGCTTCTTCCGCCTGCGGGCGGCGCTTGGGCAGGTAGCCGCCCAGCGTCTTGCGGCGCTCGTGCAGGTACTGCATCTCCGGCGTGTCGTCGGCCGGCTTGTAGAACGGGATCTTGGACAGCTCGCTGTCCGGGATGGGGATGTTGAAGCGGTCGCGGAAGGCCTTGATGTCCTCGTCCTGCAGCTTCTTGGTCTGGTGCGCGGTGTTCTTGCCTTCGCCGATCTTGCCCATGCCGTAACCCTTGACGGTCTTGATCAGCATGACGGTCGGCTGGCCGACGGTGTTCACCGCCTTGTGATACGCCGCGTACACCTTCTGCGGGTCGTGGCCGCCGCGGTTCAGGCGCCAGATGTCCTCGTCGGACATGTTCTCGACCATCTTCAGCAGCTCGGGATGCTTGCCGAAGAAGTGCTTGCGCACGAACGCGCCGTCGTTGGCCTTGTAGGCCTGGTAGTCGCCGTCCAGCGTCTCCATCATGACCTTGCGCAGCAGCTCCTGCTTGTCGCGGGCCAGCAGCGGATCCCAGTAGGAGCCCCAGATCAGCTTGATGACGTTCCAGCCGGAACCGCGGAACTCGCCTTCCAGCTCCTGGATGATCTTGCCGTTGCCGCGCACCGGGCCGTCCAGGCGCTGCAGGTTGCAGTTGACGACGAAGATCAGGTTGTCCAGCTTCTCGCGCGCGGCCAGGCCGATCGCGCCCAGGCTTTCCGGCTCGTCCATCTCGCCGTCGCCCAGGAAGACCCAGACCTTGCGCTTGGAGGTGTCGGCGATGCCGCGGGCGTGCAGGTACTTCAGGAAGCGCGCCTGGTAGATCGCCATCAGCGGGCCCAGGCCCATGGACACCGTCGGGAACTGCCAGAACTCGGGCATCAGCTTCGGATGCGGGTAGCTCGACAGGCCCTTGCCTGCCACTTCCTGGCGGAAGTTGTTCAGCTGGTCCTCGGTGATGCGGCCTTCCAGGAAGGCGCGGGCGTAGATGCCGGGTGCGCTGTGGCCCTGGATGTAGAGCAGGTCGCCGCCGTGGGCGCCGCCCTCGGCCGTGTCGTCGCCGTGCCAGAAGTGGTTGAAGCCGCAGCCCAGCATCGTCGCCAGCGAGGCGAAGCTCGAGATGTGGCCGCCCAGGTCGCCGCCGTCTTCCGGATGCAGGCGGTTGGCGCGCACCACCATCGCCATCGCGTTCCAGCGCATGAAGGCGCGCAGGCGCTCTTCCATGTCGATGTTGCCGGGGAAGCGCTCTTCCTGGTCGACCGGGATGGTGTTGACGTAGGCCGTGGTGGCCGAGAACGGCACGTCGATGCCGGCCTGACGCGCGTGGTCGATCAGGGTCTCGAGCAGGAAGTGGGCACGGTCGCCGCCTTCTTCACCGATGACGGCGGACAGGGCGTCCAGCCATTCCTTGGTTTCGAGGGCGTCGGTGTCATTGGCGGCTGCGCCGAGGAACGACTGGGGCTGCGCGGACATGTCTTTGTCTCCTGTGTTCAATCACGGCCTTCTGGCGGGCTTGCTGCCGCGCGAGGCTCTCAGGTCGGACGGGTCACTGTGCCCGAACTTGCGAGAACCGTCATGCGTGCACCGTCATGCTTGCGCACGCGGCCAGCCCCACCGGAAGGGCTATGGCGGCGGAGTGTCGCATAAGCCTTTCATTTTCCAAATAGCGCGATGCGTTTCCATATCATGAAATGCAATAGCCTTTGAAGGCCTGGTTTCGTGACGGATGTCTTTCACGATGCGATCCGGGAATGCCCGGATCGGGAATGCCCCGGGGGCGCCCTGGCCGGGCGGGGCTGAACGGCCGGGATAATCGCGCCCATGTTGTCCCGCCTCGATGTCCAAGGCTTTGCGCGCCGTGCCCTGAATCCCGTCAAACGCCTGGTCTCGGCGTGGTGGCGCCGGCAGTCCCCGTCCCGGCAGGACCGCTTCGCGACGCTGGGCCCGCTGCTGTCGGTGGTGCTGTTCCTGGCGGCGATCGTTTCGGCCTTCTGGTACCTGCGCAACGAGGAGATCGAACGCGAGGCCGAGGCCGTCAAGCGCGACACCGAGATGGCGCAGCAGCAGATCCGCTCGCGCCTGATCGAGAACGAGGACTTCCTGATCCCGCTCCAGCGCGACCTGGCCAACCGCTCGATCGACAACCTCGAATTCACGCAGCGCGCGATGGCGATCGCGCGCAACCGGCCCGAGATCACCCACATCACCTGGCTGAACGCGCGGCGCGAGAAGCGCGTCAGCGTCGCGGCGATCGGCGAGCAGGCCGAGTCGCTGATGACGCTGGAGGGCAGCGACCCGTCCATGCCCAACGGCCACGCCAACAGCGAGCCCGAACGCGCCTTCCAGAGCGCGCGCGACCGGCGCACGCGGGTGTACTCCGCGTCCTTCGCCGACGCCAACAACTCGACCGTCTTCCAGCTGCAGCTGCCGCTGAGCGACCGTGCCGGTTTCGCCGGCGTGCTGATCGCCGAGTACGCGGTGGAGGGGCTGCTGCGCTACTCCGTTCCCAACGAGTTGACCTCGCGCCACGCGGTCGCGGTGCTGGACCCGCGCGAGCAGGTCGTCGCCAGCACGGTGACGCCCATGCCGGGCAAGCGCATCACGCGCGCCCCGATCTACCACGAGGTGCCGATGGCGCCGGCGCCCGGCCTGGTGCTGCGCGGCCAGGGCTACCGGACCTCGATCGGCCTGATCTCCAACACGCTGTTCTGGATGGTGATGGCGCTGTCGGTGCTGACCGTGTGGATGCTGCTCGGCACCTGGAAGCACATGCGCCGCCGCGCGCAGGTGCAGAACGCGCTCGCCGCCGAGACCAACTTCCGGCGCGCGATGGAGAACTCCATGCTGACCGGCATGCGGGCGATGGACCTGGAGACGCGCATCAGCTACGTCAACCCGGCCTTCTGCGCGATGACGGGCTTCGCCGAGTCGGAACTCATCGGCCGCAAGCCGCCCTTCCCCTACTGGCCGCCCGACCGCTACGAGGAGAACCTGCGCCTGCTGCAGCAGGAGATGCAGGGCCGCAGCCCGGCCGGCGGTTCCGAGGTGAAGGTGATGCGCAAGGACGGCAGCATCTTCGACGCCCGCATGTACGTCTCGCCGCTGATCGATCCCAAGGGCAAGCAGAACGGCTGGATGACCTCGATGACCAACATCACCGAGGCCAAGCGGGTGCGCGACCAGTTGTCGGCGTCGCATGAGCGCTTCACCACGGTGCTGGAAGGCCTGGACGCGGCGGTGTCGGTGCTGTCGGTGCAGCAGGGCGAGCTGCTCTTCGCCAACCGCAGCTACCGGCTGTGGTTCGGCGCCGATCCGAAGGGGCACGCGATGCTGGCAGGCTCGCAGCCGACCAGCCTGGCCGGCGCGACGAGCACGCAGGACGGGAGCGACGCGGACGGCGGCGGCGGCGGACATGGCGACGAGGAAGACGTCGACGATTACGGCGGTTTGCCGGCGCAACACCTGACCGAGGTCGGCGGCGATTCGCGCGAGGTGTTCATCGCGCAGCTCGACATGTGGTTCGACGTCCGCGCGCGCTACCTGCAATGGACCGACGGCCGCCTGGCGCAGATGCTGATCGCCACCGACATCACGGCGCGCCGCCACGCGGAGGCCCAGCAGCAGCAGCAGGCCGAGAAGGCCCAGGTCACCAGCCGGCTGATCACGATGGGCGAGATGGCCTCCAGCGTCGCGCACGAGCTCAACCAGCCGCTGACCGCGATCACCAACTACTGCAACGGCATGGTGTCGCGGGTGCGCGGCGACAACATCCAGAAGGACGACCTGATCGTCGCGCTGGAGAAGACCGCCAAGCAGGCGCAGCGCGCCGGGCAGATCATCCACCGCATCCGCGCCTTCGTGAAGAAGAGCGAGCCGCAGCGCCAGCCCGCGTTCGCGGCCTCCATCGTGGAGGACTCGGTCGAGCTGGCCGGCATCGAGCTGCGCCGGCGCAACGTGCAGATCCACACCTACGTCGCGCAGCGGCTGCCGGTGATGCGCGTCGATCCGATCCTGATCGAGCAGGTGCTGCTGAACCTGCTCAAGAACGCCGCCGAGGCGATCGACAACGCGGCGCTGCCGCCCTCGCGCCGGCACATCGAGCTGCGCGTCGTGCCCAAGCACACCGCCGAGCTCGGCGCCAACATCGAGTTCTCGGTGACCGACATGGGACCGGGTCTGCCGGTCGAGGTCATCGAGCGCATGTACGAGGCCTTCTTCTCCACGAAGGCCGATGGATTGGGGATCGGCCTAGGGTTATGCCGGTCCATCATCGAGTCCCACCAGGGTCGGATCCGCGCCGAGAACCTCTACAATGGCCCGTCCATCGTCGGGTGCCGGTTCGCGTTCACGATCCCCGTGGACATTCCGCGTCCGGAGTCTCCTCCCAACCCGCTCGACAAGGGCGGTGACGTCGGGACGAGCACCACTCACAACACTGCAGCCACACCATGAGCTTGATTCCGAAGAAGGGCAATGTCTACGTCGTCGACGATGACGAGGCCGTGCGAGATTCCTTGCAATGGTTGCTGGAAGGCAAGGACTACCGGGTCAAGTGCTACGACTCCGCCGAGAGTTTCCTGAGCCGCTACGACCCGCGCGAAGTCGCCTGCCTGATCGCCGACATCCGCATGGAAGGCATGAGCGGCCTGGAACTCCAGGACAAGCTGATCGAACGCAAGAGCCCGCTGCCCATCGTCTTCATCACCGGCCACGGCGACGTGCCGATGGCAGTGCAGACGATGAAGAAGGGTGCGGTCGACTTCATCGAGAAGCCGTTCAAGGAAGAGGAACTGCTGTCGCTGGTCGAGCGCATGCTGGACCAGGCCCGCGGCGCCTTCGCCACGCAGCAGGAAGCGGCCAGCCGCGACGCGCTGCTGTCGCGCCTGACGACGCGCGAGGCACAGGTGCTGGAACGCATCGTCGCCGGCCGCCTGAACAAGCAGATCGCCGACGACCTGGGCATCAGCATCAAGACGGTGGAAGCGCATCGCGCCAACATCATGGAGAAGCTCAACGCCAACACCGTCGCCGACCTGCTCAAGATCGCGCTCGGCGCGAACACGCAGGCCAAGGCCGGCTGATCGCCGTACGACATCCGGAGGCCGCTGCAAAGCGGCCTCTTTGCATTCCGGGCAGAGCGATCCTCTGCCCTTGCGCTTTTCTGCTTTTCCAGTTTCTGCTTTCCCCGTTTTTGAGTCACTGAATCCGGAGTACCGACATGACCGCACAACTGATCGACGGCAACGCCCTGTCCAAGCAACTGCGCGCCGAAGTGGCGACGCGCGCCGCCGCGTTGACGGCCCAGGGCGTGAAGCCGGGGCTGGCCGTGGTGCTGGTCGGCGACAACCCCGCGAGCCAGGTCTACGTGCGCAACAAGGTCAAGGCCTGCGAGGACGCGGGCCTGCACTCGGTGCTGGAGAAGTACGCCGACACGATGACCGAGGCGGAACTGCTCGCGCGCGTCGACGCGCTGAACAAGGATCCGGCGATCCACGGCATCCTGGTGCAGCTGCCGCTGCCCAAGGGCATCGATGCGCACAAGGTCATCGAGGCGATCGCGCCGGAGAAGGACGTCGACGGTTTCCACGTCGCCAGCGCCGGTGCGCTGATGGTCGGCCAGGACGGCTTCAAGCCCTGCACGCCCTACGGCTGCATGAAGATGCTGGAGTTCATCGGTTATGACACGAAGGGCAAGCACGCCGTCGTGATCGGCCGGAGCAACATCGTCGGCAAGCCGATGGCGATGCTGCTGCTGCAGGGCAATGCGACGGTGACGGTGTGCCACAGCGCGACGCCGGACCTGGCCCACTTCACGCGCCAGGCCGACATCGTCGTGGCCGCCGTGGGCAAGCGCAACGTGCTGACCGCCGACATGGTCAAGCCGGGCGCGGTGGTGCTGGACGTCGGCATGAACCGCACCGAGGAAGGCAAGCTCTGCGGCGACGTGGACTTCGACGGCGTCAAGGAAGTCGCCGGCTGGATCACGCCGGTGCCGGGTGGCGTCGGTCCGATGACGATCACGATGCTGCTGGTCAACACGATGGAGTCGGCGGAGCGGGCTGCGGCCGCTCGCTGATCCCTCGCCCCTGCTCTCTCCCGCAAGCGGGAGAGGGGGTAAGCGCTCAGTTGGTGTCCGCCTCTCGCAGCGTTTGAACCACCGGGCGCTGCAGCACGCCGCGCAGCGCCCACCAGCCGGCGAGCTGCGCCAGCAGCGCGCCGCCGACGGTCGTGCCGATCAGCACCCAGGGCTTGAACTGCCATTCGAACTCGAAGGCGTAGTGCGTCAGCGCCCAACCCAGCGCCTGCGCGGCGATCCCCGCGAGGAAACCGGCCAGCGCGCCCAGCCCGAGCAGTTCCGCGCGCTGCACCGCCGCCAACAGCGCGCTCGACGCGCCGAAGGCCCGCATCAACGCGAACTCCCGCGTGCGCGCGTCGCGGGACCCCACCGCCGCCACCAGCAGCACGACCACGCCCAGCGCCAGCGCCACCGCAAACAGCAGCTGCACGGCCATGATCACCTGCTCCAGCACCTGCTGCACCTGATGCAGCTCGGCGGAGACGTCGATCAGCGTCAGGTTGGGGAACTCCTTGACCAGCTTGCGGTCGAGCGCCGCGGCGGCCCCCTGCCCCTGCGGCGAGCGATACGCCGAGATGTAGCTGACCGGCAGCTCCGGCATCTCCGCCCGCGGGTACAGCACGAAGAAGTTGACCCGCATCGACCCCCAGTCGACCTTGCGCAGCGAGGTGATCCTGGACTCGACCAGCACGCCCGCGATGTCGAAGCGCATCGTGTCGCCGAGCTTCAGCCCGAGCTGCTCCGCCAGGCCCTGCTCGACGCTGACGCCGTCCTTGTCCCCGGGCGTCCACTTGCCGCCGGCGATCAGGTTGTGCGACGGCAGCTCGGCGCTGTGGCTGAGGTTGAACTCGCGCTCCACCAGACGCTGCGCGCGCTCTTCGGTGAAGCGGCTCGCCTTCACCGCCTCGCCGTTGATGGCGACCAGCCGGCCGCGGATCATCGGGTACCAGTCGTAGTCCTTCACGCCGGCCTTGTCGAGACCGGCGCGGAAGTCGGGACCCTGCTCCGGCTGCAGGTTGATGACGAAGCGGTCCGGCGCATTCACCGGCGTCGCGGCGCGCCAGCTTTCGATCAGGTCGGTGCGCATCAGCACCAGCAGCGCCAGCGCGAGCAGCCCCAGCGACAGCGAGCCGACCTGCAGCACCGCGAAGGCCGGCCGCGCGGCGACCTGGCGCGTCGCCAGCAGCAGCCATCGCGGCGCGCCGGCCTGCGGCACGAGCCGCCGCAGCGCCAGCACGGCGCCATAGGCGAGCAGTGCGAAGAGACCCAGCGCGACGGCGAAGCCGCCGGTGGCGAAGAGCCCCAGGCGCCAGTCCGCCGACAGCGCCGTCAGCACCGCGGAGAAGCCGATGACGCCGGCCAGCAGCACGGCGATCGAGCCCGCCTTCGGCCGACCCAGCTCGCGACGGATCACGCGCAGCGGCGGCACGGCGGCCAGCTGCAGCACCGGCGGCAGCCCGAAACCCAGCAACAGGCTCATCCCCATGCCCAGCCCCAGCAGCACCGGCCAGAGGCCCGGCGCCGGCAGGTTGACCTCGATCAGTCCCGCGAGCATCGCGATGAAGCCGTAATGCAGCAGGAAGCCGAGCAGCACGCCGATCGCGCTGCCGATGAAGCCGACGGTGGCGAACTCCAGCGTGAACACCCAGGTGAGACGGCGCTGCGGCTGACCGAGCACGCGCAGCATCGCGCAGTCGTCGAGGTGGCGGTTGGCGAACTCCCGGGCCGCCAGCGCGACGGCGATCGCCGCCAGCAGCGCGGCCAGCAGCGCGACGAGGTTGAGGAACTTGGTCGCGCGGTCCAGCGTCTGACGCATCTCGGGGCGGCCGGTCTCGAGCGACTCCAGCCGCACGCCGCGCCAGTTGCCATCCTTGAGCTGCTGGCGGGTCCGCGCGTTGAACTGCTGCACCGAGCTCGTCTCACCGATCACGGCGAAGCGGTAGGTGATGCGGCTCGCGGGCTGGATCAGCCCGGTCGCGGCGATGTCGGACTGCGCCAGCATCACGCGCGGCGCGAAGTTCATGAAACCGGCGCCGCGATCGGGCTCGTTCGAGATCTCGCCGGCGATCTTCAGCGTCGTGTCGCCGAGCAGCAGCGGATCGCCGACCTTCAACCCGAGCGCGCTCAGTACGCCCGGATCGACCCACACGGTGCCCGCGACCGGTGCGCCCACCTGGCGCCCGTCCTTCAGCGCCAGCGCCCCGCGCAGCGGATAACGCGGGCTGACCGACTTCACCGCCACCAGCCGGCTGCCGCCGCCCTGGTCCTCGGTGGCGCGCGCCATGCTGGGGAAGTTGAGCGTCTCGACGTTGCGCAGGTTCAGGCGCCCGGCGAGTTCCCGGACAGGCGCGGGCGTCGGCTGATCGCTGGCGACGACCGCGTCGCCGCCGAGCAGTTGCGCCGCGTCCCGGCGCAGGCCCTGGTCGAGCCGGTCCGAGAGGAAGGCCACCGCGCACACGGCGGCGACGGCCAGCATCAGGGCCAGGATCAGCAGGTGAAGCTCACCGGCGCGGAAGTCGCGCCAGGTCTGCAGGCCCATCTGCCGCCACAGCGACGGCGGTCGGCGACCGGTGCCGGAACCGGGGGCCGGTCGGGCCGCGGGTGTGCCGGCCGGGGTGCCCGCGGGGGTGGCGGACGAGGAAGACGGGTGCGCGCTCATGCGCGGACTGTAGCGAACCGCATGCCCGCGCGCTGGCACGGGGGTGCGGCCATGCAATCGGCTTGAACAGACCGTGCAACCGGTTTTGACGATGCGGCGGACTCACGGGCGTTCAATGGTCGTCATGAACACCCACTTCCCTCCCCTCTTCGTCTCCCATGGCTCGCCCATGATCGCGCTGGAGCCCGGCGAGGCCGGTGCCTTCATGCAGCGCCTCGGGCGGACGCTCGACGCCGTCTGGGGCCGGCCGAAGGCCGTGCTGGCGATCTCCGCGCACACGACGGCGCGCGAGGCGGTCCTGCTCGGCACCGACCGGCACGAGGCGGTGTACGACTTCGGCGGCTTCCCGCCGGCGCTCTACCAGCTGCGTTACGACGCCCCCGGCGATCGCACGTTGACCGCACAGGTCGGCGAAACGCTCGCCCTGCCCGTCATCGACCACAGCGGGCTGGATCACGGCATCTGGACCTCGCTGCGCTTCCTCTATCCCGATGCCGACGTGCCGGTCATCCCGCTCACGCTGACGGCGCACGCCTCGCCGGCGCAACTGATCGAACTCGGCGGGAAGCTGCAGGCGCTGTCGCGCGAGGGCGTGCTCATCCTGGGCACCGGCAGCATCACGCACAACCTGCGTCTGCTGATGCGCGGTGCGTCGGACGACGCGCCGGAGATGCCTGAATCGGCCGCCTTCCGGACCTGGTTCGCGGAGCGTTCCGCGGAACGCGATTGGGAGGCGCTGGCGGCCTACAGGACGCAGGCGCCGGCCGCGACGCTGATGCATCCGACCGACGAGCATCTGCTGCCCTGGTACGTCGCCGCGGGCGCCGGTGGCCGCGATGACGCGCCCGTGCGCATCCACGAAGGCGTCACGCTGGGCGCGCTGGGGATGGACGCCTACGCGTTCGGCCCGCAGGCGCAGCCCCTGTCCGAGGCGCTGGCCCGCTGAACGATCCGGGGCGTCAGGGTCTCAGGGTCTCAGGGCCTCGGCGGCGCGGCGACCGTGGGAACGGTCGGAACGACTGCAACGTTCAGAGGAAGATCGCCGCCAGGATGCCGAGGATCAGCGCCCACTTGACGACGTAGTAGCCGGTGCGGGACTTCGCCTTGAACGCCTTGAAGAACAGGCGCACCTTGTAGGCGTGATAGAAGAACTTGTTGAGGCCGCCGATGGGCTCGCTCTCCAGGTTCTGCGTCGCGGCGGAGGTCATCACCAGCTTGCCGAACGCGCGGTTCAACCAACGGATCGGCGCGAAATGGACCGGGCGCTCCACGTCGCAGAACAGGATCACGCGCTGATGCGTGGTGGTGTTCTCGGCGTAGTGGATGAAGGTCTCGTCGAACATCACGTCCTCGCCGTCCTTCCAGTGGTACTTCTCGCCGTCGACGTCGATGTAGCAGCCCGGGTCGTTGGGCGTCGTCAGGCCCAGGTGGTAGCGCAGCGAGCCCGCATACGGATCGCGGTGGCGCACCAGCTTCGCGCCCGGCGGCAGCGACGCGAACATCGCCGCCTTCACGCCGGGGATCTGCCTGAGCAGCTCGACCGTCTTCGGGCACAGCGCGTTCGCCGAGGCCATGTCCCGGTCGTACCACTTCAGGTAGAAGCGCTTCCAGCCGGTGCGGAAGAACGAGTTGAAGCCGATGTCGTTGTAGCCGGACGCGGCCTTGATGTAGCCCTCGTCGTTGAGCTTGAGGGCTTCCTCGCGGATCACCTGCCAGTTGTCGCGCAGCAGGCTGAGCTCGGGGAAGGCCGAGGTCTTCAGGTAGGGCGTCGCCGGCGCGCGCGAGAACAGGTACATGACCGCGTTGATCGGCGAGATCAGCACGGTGAAGTCGGTCAGCGCGCGGGCCAGCTTGAAGCGGACACGGCCGCGGAAGTGCGCGTACAGCGCCGAGGCGATGAAGATCGCCAGCACCCAGTAGCGCGTGGGCGGCAGCCAATCGGCCATGTGCGGAACTCCTGCAAGGGAAGCGGGCGATTATCGACGATCGAGCGCCAGCGACACCGCCCAGAAGATCAAGCCCCCGAAGGCCAGGGCGACGCCCACCCAGCCGGTGGACGTCCAGCCATGGCCGGCGGCGATCGCCAGCCCGCCCAACCAGGGTCCGAGCGCGTTCGCCGCGTTGAAGGCGGAGTGGTTCAGCGCCGCGGCCAGCGTCTGCGCCTCGCCGGCGACGTCCATGAGCCGGGTCTGCAGCACGGCGCCGAGCCCGCCGCCGCAGCCGATCAGGAAGACCACCGGCAGCAGCGTCCACAGGCTGCCCGCGGCGAAGGGGTACAGCGCCAGCGACGCGGCGCTCCACAGCAGCAGCCCGCCGATGGTGGGCATCAACGCGCGGTCGGCGGCCCAGGCGGAGACCAGCGTGCCCGCGGTCATGCCCATGCCGAAGACGCTCAGCACGACCGGCAGCATGCCGGGACCGGTGCGGGTGACCTCGAGCAGCGTGGAGCCCAGGTAGGTGTAGACGGCGAACATGCCGCCGAAGCCGATCGTCGCGATGCCCAGCGTCAACCAGACCTGGCGGCGGCCGAGCGCGCCGAGCTCGCGCATGGCGCTGGCGCCGGGCTGGACGCGGTCGCGCGGGGCGTGCATCGCGACCAGCGCGGCCGTCAGCAGCGCCAGCAGCGTCACCACGCCGAAGCCCCAGCGCCAGCCGGCCCACTGCCCCAGCGAGTTGGCCAGCGGCACGCCGATGACGGTCGCCACGGTCAGGCCCAGCATCATGAGACTGACGGCCTGCGCGCGTCTGGCCGGCGCCACCAGCGACGCGGCCACCAGCGCGCCGACGCCGAAGTAGGCGCCGTGGGGCAGGCCGCTGAGGAAGCGGAACAGCAGCATCGTGTGATAGCTGGGCGCGAGCGCGCTCAGGCCGTTGCCGACGGCGAAGGCCAGCATCAGCAGGATCAGCAGCGTGCGCCGCGGCACCTTGGCGCCGAGCACGGCCAGCAGGGGCGCGCCGACGACCACGCCCAGCGCATAGGCGCTGATCACGTGACCCGCGGTCGGCGCGTCGATGCCGAGATCGGGGGCGAAGAACGGGACGAGGCTCATCGCCGCGAACTCGGTCGTCCCGATGGCGAAGCCGCCGATCGCCAGCGCCAGCAACGCCCACCCGGTGTGCGTGGCGGGCGTCGGATCGTCGGAGAGCTGAGGGGAAGTGATCGGGGAGGCGGCGGACATGTCGGGACTGCTGAAAGAGAACGCTCAGGGTGCGTTCAGGAAACGTTCAGCATTGCAACACGGATCGCGGGATCTGGAGCGGGCGAAGGGAGTCGAACCCTCGTCATTGGCTTGGGAAGCCAAGGTAATAGCCGTTATACGACGCCCGCGGAGGAGGCGGATTATGACCCAAGCCGGGCGCGGCCCAGGGCGGGCCTGGGCAGGTGCGGACTCAGCGTCCGCGCTGGCCGATCAGTTGAGCCAGCAGGCGTTGGAGTTCCGCCTCGGCCGGCGGGTTCAGGCCCACGAAGCGACAGCCGATGTGCACCTGCTCGCCGGCCAGGAACGACCGGAAGCTGCGCCGGATGCGAACCTCGAGGTCGGCCACCAGCACGAGCTGGTCGCCGACCATCACCCGCGCCTGCGGAACCTTCTGGCCGAGGAACAGGCCGCGGCCCTCCTCGACCGAGCCGCGCAGGCCAAGCCCACCCAGCGACACATCGTCCACGCTGAGGCTGCGGGCGCGGCCCAGCAGCATGAATTCGACACGCACCGTCGGACCGAGCGGCACGTCGCGACGCGGCGTCGTGCGCCGCTCATCGTCGTCAGCATCCTCCGCGTCCGTGGCGATCAGGGTCGCCTCGTGGACAAGGTCCGCATCGGCGGTCGTGGTGGCATCAGCAGCGGCAGCAGCTTCTGCTGGCGCCTCAACGGCCGCAGGCGGTTTCGGACGGAGTCGTAGGCGGAACATGGGAAGGTCGGAAAGCACGGGCTCCCGGGTTGTATGCGCTCCGGGTGAACGCCTTCATGTCCGGCCGACCTCGGAGCGTGACCGATTTCACGCCGATGAACATCCGCTTACAGGACCCACCCGCCGTCGATCGTCAGGCTCGCGCCGGTCATGTAACCCGACTCGGGTCCCGCCAGATAGGCGACCAAGGCGCCGATCTCATGCGGCTGGCCCATCCGACCCAGCTTCAGCTTGTCCTGCAGGTGCTCGGCGAACGACGCGGTCATGTCGGTGGCGATCGGCCCCGGTTGCACGTTGTTGATGGTGATGCGCCGCGGCGCGAGGTCCAGCGCGAGGTTCTGGACCATCGCCGCCACCGCCGCCTTCGTCATCGCGTAGACGCTGTTTCCCGCCATGCCGGTGCGGATCGCCGTGTTGCTGCCGATCGTGATGACGCGGCCGCCGTCACGCATGCTCGCCACGCCGGCCTGGATCGCGAGGTAGACACCTCGCACGTTCACAGTCAGCAGGAGGTCGAGGTCCTCGATCGACAGGACGTCGATCGTTCCGTGGCGAAGCACGCCCGCGTTGACGACGACCGCGTCCAGCGGCCCCAGCCGCTCGACCGCTTCCGTCACCGCCGCGCGAATCGCGGTGGGATCGGCGCTGTCGGCCTGGATCGCGAGACCGCGTCCGCCGGCGGCCTCCACCGCGCCCACCGTCGCCTGCGCCGCATCAGGACGCGAGACGAAGGTCAAGGCCACGTCGAAGCCCTCCTTGGCGAGCCGCTCCACGATGCCGGCGCCGATGCCGCGTGAGCCGCCGAAGACCAGCGCTGCACGACGACGCCCTTGTTGATGCGAGTTCATGATCATCCTTCTTTTCTGGAACGTTCGTTCCATAATTGGTCAAAAAAAATGCAGGCTCATTTCAGAGCCTGCAGCGACAGCCGCGCCAAGGCGCGCAATTCGGCGTCCGACGCGCCTCCGCGCGCCGCCAGGCGCAGGCTGGCGATCTGGGCGAAGACAAACGCCACGGCGTGTTTCGCTTCGACCTCGGCAGACATCTCGCCATTCGACTGGGCCTCCCGGACTCGTTCGAGCAGCGCCGCCTGCATCGCCCGGCCGCCCGCTTCGCGTATCTCGACGAGCGCCGCGCTGCCCTCGCTGTCCATGCCGAACTCCTGCACCGATCCCACGCCGAGGCATGGCAGGTGCGCTTCGGTCACGACACGCTTGAGCAGTCGATCGAGGCCCTCCAGCGCGGTCCTGCCGCCCTTGAGCGCCTGGATGTGCTGGCGGGTCTCCTGCTCGGCATAACGCTTCAGCGCCGCGCAGTACAGCGGCCACTTGCCGCCGTAGGTGCTGTAGAGGCTCTGCTTGCCGATACCCATCGAGGCGGTGAGCATCTCCGCGGAACTGCCCGCGTAGCCGTGCTCGCGGAACACCGCCACCGCGGCGTCCAGCGCCTCGTCGGGATCGAACTGTTTCGGTCTTGCCATGCGGCGGACTGTAGCCATTCTGGAATGACCGTTCCAGAAATGAGGCTACTCAATCCCAGGCCGGTGCGAAGTCCGGATCGGCCAACCGTTCGCCGCGATCGAGCGTGGCGATGCGCGCCATGTCTTGGTCGCTGAGACGCAGCGCCTCGGCCGTCAGGTTGGCGGCCTGGTTCGACGGCTTGGTCGACGACGGGATGACCGCGAGACCTTGCTGGAGCAGCCACGCCAGCGCGACCTGGGCCGGCGTGGTACCGAGGCGCGTCGCGATGTCGAGCAGTACCGGCTCGGTCATGACCTTGCCGTAGGCCAGGGGCATGTAGGCGGTGAGGTGCAGCCCCTGCGCCTGCGCGAAGTCGACGACGCGGCGGTTCTGCAGGAACGGGTGGATCTCGACCTGGTTGGTCGCGAGCTCATCGACGCCGACGAGATCGATCGCGTCACGCATCTGCGCGACGGTGAAGTTGGACAGGCCGATCGCCCGTGTGAGGCCCAGCCGCTTCGCGTCGACGAGCGCATCGAGCGTCTCCTTCAGCGGCACCGCGCCGCCCGGCGAGGGCCAGTGGATCAGCGTGAGGTCGACCGCATCCATGCGCAGCTCGGCAAGGCTGTCGCGCAGGCTGGGCATCAGGCGGTCGCCGGACAACTGCTCGGTCCAGATCTTCGTGGTGACGAACAGTGCGTCGCGCGGCACGCCGCTCTCGGCGATCGCCTGCCCGACCTCGCTTTCGTTGCCGTAGATCTGTGCAGTGTCGATGTGACGGTAGCCGAGCGACAGGCCGCTCTTGACGGCGTCGATGACGGTCTGGCCCTTCAGGCGAAAGGTGCCGAGGCCCAGCACGGGCATGGAGAGGGCTGCGGGGTGGGAGGGTGTGGTCATGAGGCGCTCCAGGGTGGGGTCGGGTGTTCGGCGTGGTCGTGCGCGATGGGCGCGTTCAATGACCGACGGCGATCGGGGCGGCATCGGCGGCACGCGCCGGCAACGGGAAGCGGCGGTCCAGGCGTCCCGCCAGCACGGTGAGCGCGAATGCGCCGAGCACGACGATCGCGCCGATCCAGGGCGTGTGCATCAGGCCGAAGCGCTCGACGATCAGGCCGCCGCCCCAGCCGCCGCCGGCGATGCCCAGGTTGAACGCGGCGATGTTCAGGCCCGAGGCGACGTCGACGGCCTTGGGCGCGTGGGCCTCGGCCTGCTGGACGACGTAGAGCTGCAGACCCGGCACGTTGCCGAAGGCGAAGGCGCCCCAGGCGAGGACCGTCAGCACGGCGGCGATGGGCGACTGCGCGGTGACGCTCAGCACGAACAGCACGGCGGCGAGTCCGAGGAAGATCAGCTTGAGCGCGCCGATCGGGCCGCGTCGGTCCGCCAGCTTGCCGCCCCAGACGTTGCCGACCGCCACCGAGATCCCGTACACGAGCAGCACCAGGCTGACGCCGTTGGCGGAGATGCCGCTGATCTGCTGGAGGATGGGCGCGAGGTAGGTGAAGGCGATGAAGGAGCCGCCGTAGCCGACGGCCGTCATCGCATAGACGAGCAGCAGACGCGGCTGGCGCAGCGGCTCGAGCTGGTGCAGCGGGCCGGCCGGCTCAGGCTGCGCGAGCTTGCGCGGCACGAAGATCAGGCTGGCGACGAAGGCGACCAGGCCCAGCGCCGCGACGGCGAGGAAGGTCGCCCGCCAGCCGAAGTGCTGGCCGACGAAGGTGCCCAGCGGCACGCCGGTGACCAGTGCGACGGTGAGGCCCGAGAACATGGTCGCGATGGCGCTGGCCGCCTTCTCGCGCGGGACCAGGCTGGTGGCGATCGTCGAGCCGATGGAGAAGAACACGCCGTGCGCGAGGCCGGTCAGCACGCGGGCGACGACCAGCGCGCCGTAACCCGGCGCCAGCCAGGCGAGGAGGTTGCCCGCGGTGAACAGCAGCATCAGCGCGAGCAGCAACCGCTTGCGCGGCCAGCGGCCGGAGAGCGCGGTAAGGACCGGCGCGCCGATGGCGACACCCAGCGCGTAGAGCGAGACCAGCAGGCCCGCGGACGGCAGGCTGACGCCGAGGTCGGCGGCCATGGTCGGGATCAGGCCCACGATGACGAATTCCGTGGTCCCGATGGCGAAGGCGCTGACGGTCAGCGCCCACAAGGCGATCGGCATGATGAGGCTCCTGCGAAGCGAGGGAGGTGGAGGAATGGCCGCCAGTGTTCCCGTTCACGGTTTGCAGAAAAAGCCGCGATTGGCCAAAATATTCTTGCCTCAGACGCAAGAACGCAAGAACGCAAGAACGCAGCACCGCCATGAGAAGCTCCCTCGATGAACTCGCCGTCCTCGCCGCCATCGTCGACGCGGGGTCGATCAGCGCGGCGGCGGAGCATCTCGGGCAGACGGTCTCCGCGGTCAGCCGCTCGCTGAGCCGCCTGGAGCAGAAACTGGGCACGACGCTGATGCGGCGCTCCACCAGACGCCTCGAACTCACCGAGGAGGGTCAGTTCTTCCTCGCCCGCGCGCGCAGCGTGCTCGCCGCTGTCGAGGACGCCGAGGAGCAGTTGGCGCTGCGCCGCGACCAGCCCGCGGGCCGGCTGCGCGTGAACGCGGCGTCGCCGTTCATGCTCCACGTGCTGGTGCCGCTGATCGGCGGCTTCCGCGAGCGCTACCCGCAGATCGAGCTCGAACTCAACAGCAGCGACCAGATCATCGACCTGCTGGAGCAACGCACTGACGTCGCACTGCGCATCGGCGCGCTCGCCGACTCCACGCTGCATGCGCGGCCGCTCGGCAGCTTCAGGTTGCGGGTACTCGCCAGCCCCGCCTACCTCACTGCGCACGGGCGCCCGACGAAAGTCGAGGCGCTCGAGAACCACGCGCTGCTCGGCTTCACCGCGCCGGAGAGCCTCAACACCTGGCCCCTGCGCTGGTCCGGCGGCGAGGGGTACCCGATCAAGGCCGCGGTGAGCGCTTCATCGGGCGAAACCCTGCGGCAGTTGGCGCTGGCCGGCCAGGGCATCGTGGCGCTGTCAGACTTCATGACCGCGCGGGACCGCGCCGACGGGACGCTGGTGCAGGTCCTCGCGACGCACACCGTCGACACGCGCCAGCCGGTGCACGCGGTCTACTACCGCAACACCGCGCTCGCTTCACGAATCACCTGTTTCCTCGACTACCTCGCCGTCGAGATGGCGACGCTCGCGGCCTGACCCCGGCATCCCGTGGCGATCACTTGTTCACGTCGCCCACGCACAGGTACTTCGTCTCGACGTACTCGTCGATGCCCTGGTGGCCGCCCTCGCGGCCCAGGCCCGATTGCTTGACGCCGCCGAAGGGCACCTCGGCCGTCGAGATGAGGCCCGTGTTGATGCCGACCATGCCGTACTCCAGCCCCTCGGACACGCGCGTGATCCGGCCGATGTCGCGGGCGTAGAAGTAGCTCGCCAAGCCGAACTCGGTGGCGTTGGCCAGCGCGACGCCCTCCGCCTCCGTGCCGAAGCGGAACACCGGCGCCACCGGACCGAAGGTCTCCTCGCGCGCGCACAGCATGTCGGACGTCGCTTCCGACAGCACCGTGGGCTGGAAGAAGCGGTCGTGCAGGCGCGCGCCCCCGACCAGCACCTTCGCCCCCTTCTCCACCGCGTCGGCGACGTGGCGCTCGACCTTCTCGATCGCCGCGTCCTCGATCAGCGGCCCCTGCGTCACACCGGGCTCGAAGCCGTTGCCCACCTTGAGCGCGCCGACCTTCTCGGCCAGCTTCGCCACGAACGCGTCGTACACGCCCGCCTGCACGTAGAGGCGGTTCGCACACACGCAGGTCTGGCCCGCGTTGCGGTACTTGCTGGCGATCGCGCCCTCGACGGCGCTGTCGATGTCGGCGTCGTCGAAGACCAGGAACGGCGCGTTGCCGCCCAGCTCCAGCGAGAGCTTCTTGATCGTCGGCGCGCATTGCGCCATCAGGATCCGGCCGACCTCCGTCGAGCCGGTGAACGACAGGTGCCGCACCACGTCGCTCTCGCACAGGACCTTGCCGATGGCGATCGAGTGCTCCCCGTCACCGGTGATCACGTTCAGCACGCCGGCCGGCATGCCGGCGCGCTGCGCCAGCTCCGCCGCGGCCAGCGCGGTCAGCGGCGTCTGCTCCGCCGGCTTGATGACGACCGGGCAACCCGCCGCCAGCGCCGGCGCGACCTTGCGGGTGATCATCGCCAGCGGGAAATTCCACGGCGTGATGGCCGCGCACACGCCCACCGGCTGCTTGATGACCATGTAGCGCTTGGTCGCGTCGGTGGTCGGCACGATCTCGCCGCGCACGCGCTTGGATTCCTCGGCGAACCATTCGAGGAAGCTCGCGCCGTAGGCGATCTCGCCGCGCGCCTCCGCCAGCGGCTTGCCCTGCTCCGCCGTCAGGATGCGCGCCAGATCGTCCGCATGCTGGGTCAGCAGGTGGAACCAGCGCATCAGGATCGAGGCGCGCTCCTTGGCCGTCTTGGCGCGCCAGGCCGGCCAGGCCGCGTTCGCGGCAGTCACGGCCGCGTCGGCCTCGGACGCGCCCAGGTTCGCCACGTGCGTCAGCAGCCCGCCGGTCGCCGGATCGGTCACATCGAAGCGGCTCGCGCCGCCCACCCACTCGCCGTTGATCAGCGCGTCGGTCTTCAGCAGGCTCGGATCCTTGAGCTGCGCCAGCGGGGAGGTCTTGGGGTCCATCGTCGCCATGTCGTTTCTCCGGGGAAGGCCGGCATCCTAGCGGCGGCGCCGTGACCGCCATGTCAACAGCGTGTCAACGGCCCCGGCTCCTATAATCGAAAGCTTCGCGAAAACAAGCGCCAGGCCCCGCCGTTCCGGCAGCAAGCGCAGTTGGAAGCGCGGCAAACCGCGCACCCGCGAAGATACAAACTGAATCCACAAACCGGTTCAAGCAACTGATTCATGTCGCAGCGTCGTCTGCGCCACCCCGACCCGCCAGGCCCATCAAGCAAAGGACAGGCATGAAAGCCGCTGAGATCCGCCACACCTTCCTGAAGTTCTTCGAGTCCAAGGGCCACCAGATCGTCGCGTCCAGCCCGGTCGTGCCCGGCGACGACCCGACGCTGCTGTTCACCAACGCGGGCATGAACCAGTTCAAGGACGTGTTCCTGGGCTTCGACAAGCGCGCCTACTCGCGCGCGACCACGGCGCAGAAGTGCATCCGCGCGGGCGGCAAGCACAACGACCTGGACAACGTCGGCTACACCGCGCGCCACCACACCTTCTTCGAGATGCTGGGCAACTTCAGCTTCGGCGACTACTTCAAGAAGGACGCCATCGGCTTCGCCTGGGAACTGCTGACCGAGCACTTCAAGCTGCCGGCCGAGAAGCTGTGGGTGACGGTGTACTCCGAGGACGACGAGGCCTACGAGATCTGGAACCAGCAGGTCGGCGTGCCCGCCGAGCGCATCGTGCGCATCGGCGACAACAAGGGCGGCCGCTACATGTCCGACAACTTCTGGATGATGGGCGACACGGGCCCCTGCGGCCCCTGCACCGAGATCTTCTACGACCACGGCCCGGACGTGGCCGGCGGCCCTCCGGGCTCGGCCAATGAAGACGGCGACCGCTACATCGAGATCTGGAACAACGTCTTCATGCAGTTCAACCGGACTGAAGACGGCGTGATGCACAAGCTGCCCAAGCCCAGCGTCGACACCGGCATGGGCCTGGAGCGTCTGGCGGCCGTGCTGCAGCACGTGCACTCGAACTACGAGATCGACCTGTTCGTGAACCTGCTGGCCGCGGCCAAGCAGAGCGTCGACGCGGCGACGCCCAACGGCGGCGACTGCGACAAGGCATCGCCGTCGCTGAAGGTCATCGCCGACCACATCCGCGCCTGCTCGTTCACCGTCGTCGACGGCGTGATCCCGGGCAACGCCGGCCGCGGCTACGTGCTGCGCCGCATCGCCCGCCGCGCGATCCGCCACGGCTACAAGCTGGGCGCGCGCGCCCCGTTCTTCCACAAGCTCGTGGCCGCGCTGGCCAGGGAGATGGGCGAGGCCTATCCCGAGCTGCGCCGCGAAGAGGCGCGCGTCACCGAGGTGCTGAAGCAGGAAGAGGAACGCTTCTTCAAGACCATCGCCACCGGCATGGAACTGCTGGAGTCGGCGCTAGCCGGCGGCGCGACGCAGATCGACGGCGAGACCGCCTTCAAGCTGCACGACACCTACGGCTTCCCGGTCGACCTGACCGCCGATGTCTGCCGCGAACGCGGCGTGACCGTCGACGAGGCCGGCTTCAACCGCCTGCTGGAAGAGCAGAAGGACCGCGGCCGTCAAGCGGGCAAGTTCAAGATGGCGCAGGGCCTGGCCTACACCGGCGCCGCGACGACCTTCCACGGCTACGACCACCTGGCGCGTGACGAGGCCCAGGTCGTCGCGCTGTATGTCGACGGCAGCGCGGTGCAGAGCGCCGACGCGGGCGACGACGTCGTGGTCGTGCTGGACCACACGCCGTTCTACGCGGAAAGCGGCGGCCAGGTCGGCGACGCCGGCGAGCTGCGCAACGCGACGACCCGCCTGGTCGTCGACGACACGCTGAAGATCCAGGCCGATGTGTTCGGTCATCACGCGCAGGTCGCCGAAGGCACGGTCAAGGTCGGCGACGTCTTCGCCGCGAAGGTGGACGCCGAGCGCCGCGCGAAGACCATCCGCAACCACAGCGCCACCCACCTGATGCACAAGGCGCTGCGCGAAGTGCTGGGCGCGCACGTCCAGCAGAAGGGCTCGCTGGTCAACGCCGAGCGCACCCGCTTCGACTTCGCCCACACCGCGCCGATGACGGCGGAGGAGATCCGCAAGGTCGAAGCGATCGTCAACGCCGAGATCCTGGCCAACGCCGACACGCAGGCCGCGGTCATGGCGCTGGACGACGCGCAGAAGAGCGGCGCGATGATGCTGTTCGGCGAGAAGTACGGCGAGACCGTGCGCGTGCTGAGCATCGGCTCGTCGAAGGAACTCTGCGGCGGCACGCACGTGCGCCGCACCGGTGACATCGGTCTGTTCAAGATCGTCGCCGAGAGCGGCGTGGCGGCCGGCATCCGCCGTGTCGAGGCCGTGACCGGCGACAACGCGCTGCACTACCTGCAGTCGCTGGAAACGACCGTCCAGGCCGTCGCCGGCACGCTGAAGGCCGCGCCGGCCGAGCTGGAGCCGCGCGTGCACGCGGTGCTGGAGCAGCTCCGCGCGCTGGAGAAGGAACTCTCCGCCGCCAAGAGCAAGCTGGCGTCCGCGCAGGGCGACGAACTGCTGTCGCAGGCCGTCGACGTCAAGGGCCTGAAGGTGCTGGCGGCCACGCTGGTCGGCGCCGATGCCAAGACGCTGCGCGAGACGATGGACAAGCTCAAGGACAAGCTCAAGACCGCCGCGATCGTGCTGGCCGCGGTCGACGGCGACAAGGTCCAGCTGGCCGCGGGCGTGACCGCCGACAGCATCGGCAAAGTGAAGGCCGGCGAGCTGGTCAACTTCGTCGCGCAGCAGGTCGGCGGCAAGGGCGGCGGCAAGCCGGACCTGGCCATGGCCGGCGGCACCGACGCCAAGGCCCTGCCCGCCGCGCTGGCGAGCGTGCAGGCCTGGGTCGGCGAACGCGTCTGACATCACACTCGAACAGACTCCGGGACACGGGCAGCCCTTCGTGCAGCCCTGTGTGCAGCCAAACGGGCGGCGATCGAACCGCTGGCCCCGGAGTCACGACGAACTACCTCTTCAAGGGCCCCGGTCGGGCCCTTGTCGTTTCAAGCCACTGGAGCAACCATGACTGACACCCCGATGGACGACGACTTCGGCGACGCGATCGACGTCGACAACGCGCAGCGCCTCGGCGAGCTGCTGGCCGTGCTGGCCGGACAGGCCGATCCGGATGCGCCCGCGATCACGCTGGACACGATGGACGGCTACCTGACCGCCCTGCGTGTCGGCCCGTCCGATGCGGCACCGATCCAGGCGATGGACGCGCTGTTCGGCGAGGACTGGCCGGCCGGCCTCGACGAGCAGGACCTGACCGACGCGTTCATGGAAGCGCTGCATGTGCGCTGGAACGAGATCGGCGACAGCCTCGAACCGCAGCCGCTGCTCGAAGCGCCGGAGCAGATGCACCTGACGCCGCTGATCTCCGAGTTCGACGAGGAGACCAAGGCCGAACTGGTCGCGCAAGGCTCGATCACGGCGGAACTGCTGGAGCGCATGCCCGCGCCCGGCGCGATGTGGGCGCAGGGCTTCCTGCAGGCGGTCGACGATTCGACCGCGTGGACGCTGCCCGCCGGTGACGGTGCCGACGATCTGCAGGCCATGCTGGAAGCGATCGAGGCCGTGACGCTGGCCGAGGACTCGACGCCGCGCGCCGAATACGTCCAGCGCGCCTACGAGGAGCCGGAAGGCATCGACCAGAACGCGCTGATCGACGACATGCTGTTCACCGTGCAGGACCTGCGCCTGTTCTGGATGCAGCAGCGTGTCTTGAAGGAAGCGATCTCCGGACTGACCGCGGATCCGGACACGACGCACTGATCCACGGATCAGGACCCTCGGCGGCGGACTCGACCCGCCTGTCACTGACGCCGGCCTCGAGCCGGCGTTTCTCATTCCAGCCGTCGGCGACGACGCGCCGCCCGGCTCAGAGACGGCCCTTGCAATTCGGCGCGCCGCAACGGCAGCGCAACCGGCCCTCGTGGTGGCTCTCGCCGTAGTCGGCGCAGATCTCCTCGCCCGGATCGATGTCGCGGATCGCGTAGAACTCGGCCCGGCCCTGCCGGATGCGCAGCACCGCGTTGGGCGCGCAGCTGTGGTTCACGTGGCGCAGCGCGCAGTCCGACTTCGTCGCGTCGATGGCCGTCTTGTCGGTCACCTCGACCACGTGGATCCGGCGCCGGCCCTCGATGCGCCGACGCGCCTCGCGCACGGGAACGATCTCCCCGCGCATCTCGCCGATCTTGCGGCGAGCCGGAATCGACTCGGCGGCGAACACCCCGAGCCCGTCGATCGGACTCTTGTCCACGGCCAGTGCGAAGCGCTCGGAGGGCTGCGGCTGACCCTTCGGACGCGGGAGCGCTTCGGCGGCGGGAGCTGCCGGGGTGGCGACGGCAGCGACGGAACTCAGTCGAGGCATGAAGGCGGCGCGCGGCTGCGGCCGCGACGGAATGGCGAAACCCCCATTGTCGCGCCGTCGCCACTGGTGTCGCGGAGTGCGCGCTTGACGCGTCCTTCGCGTCACCCAGATACTGGTCCGCATGTCCTTCGCGCTCCGCCCCCTCCGCCGGGTCCAGATGTCCTGCTGCATGCATCCGCTGCAGGCGCACCTGTGCGCGCGCAACGAGGGACGGCGTCGAACGCGGCAGACGCCTCCGGGATCCCGGACCCCACGGTCCTGAAGCGATCCACCGAACTCCCCCCGACAAGGCCCGCGCATCCCGCGGGCCTTGTTCATTTCCGCCCTTGGTCCTTCCATCCCACCAGGAGAACCCCGATGCAGACCGCGACGAATCCGCCCCGCTCCCCCGATGACCTCGCGCCTGTCCACGGCCGCCACGCCGTGCGCATCGCCGAGGGCCTCACGCTGCGCCGCCCGCGTCCTGACGACGCTCGCGCGCACGCCGAGCTGCTCGGACATCCCGGCGTCCAACCGTCGCTGCTGCAGGTGCCCTACACCTCCGAGTTGGTCTGGCACGAACGCTTCTCGAAGGTGCCGGACACGAACAGCGGCGAACTGCAGTTGCTCGCATTCGACGGCGATCGGCTGCTCGGGTCCGCCGGACTGCATGCGGCGGGTCCGCAGGTGCGACGCCGGCACGCGATGGCACTGGGCATCGGCGTGCATCCGGACGCGCATGGACGCGGCGTCGGCTCGGCGCTCATGGACGCGCTGCTGCGCCAGGCGGATGACTGGCTCGGCGTGCTGCGGATCGAACTCACCGTGTTCGCCGACAACGCGCGGGCGATCCGGCTCTACGAGCGCTTCGGCTTCGAGCAGGAAGGTCGGCTTCGGGCCTTCGCGTTGCGCGACGGACGTTACGTCGACGCGCTCACGATGGCGCGGCTGCATCCGCGGCCGCCCGTGATCGAGCGGATCGCGGCCTGAACGACACAGGCGACGACCGGTGCCCGGCGGCACCGGTCCCTCGAACCACCCTCGACAGCCGGTCGGCGGTCAATCGGCGGTCAATCGACGGTCGATTGACAGTCAATCGACGGTCAGCGCGGGCACCTGCGCTTCGACCACGCCGTTGACCAGGCGCCAGAGGTCGTCGCCGTCGAGCAAGGTCAGCATCTGCGGCCCATG
Source organism: Roseateles sp. GW821-FHT09G09 (assembly GCF_059415965.1). Taxonomy (NCBI): domain Bacteria; kingdom Pseudomonadati; phylum Pseudomonadota; class Betaproteobacteria; order Burkholderiales; family Sphaerotilaceae; genus Roseateles; species Roseateles sp. GW821-FHT09G09. The sequence goes on from NZ_JBWKOG010000016.1 coordinate 27,690, forward strand.
ACCCTTGAGCAGGTGCACCTGGGCCTGCGCGGCCCAGCCCGGGCGTGTGGGGCTGGGCTGGAGCTGCTCGGCACCGGCGACGAAGACCTGCCCCAGCTGCTGCACCGCCAGCACCAGGCGCTGACCCGCGCCGGTCTGGCAGACCATCAGCGCCGCCTCGTCGCCGCAGGGACGGTGGAACAGCAGCTGTCCGAGATCGAGCACCGGCAACATGCGGCCTTCGAAGCCGAGCATGCCGCGCACCGCCGCGGGGGCCGTGGGCCAGGCGGTGATGCGCTGGCGCTCCAGCGCCGCGACGACTTGCATCGCGGGCAAGCCCAGCCACTGGTGGTCGACGAGGAAACTGGCCACGTCCACGGTCTTGGCGCCCACCGGCGGCATCGGCGTGAACGCGGCGGACGGCGCGCCCGCGTCGGCTGCCGCGCCGGCCGCCAGACGCTCGCCCAACGGCAGCACGACCAGCGCGGCCAGGTCGCTCGCGTCGGGCGGCGTGAGGCGGTGGTACTCCCGGTAGCCGCCCGACATCGCCAGCCCGTAGGCATGAACACGGCCATCGAATTCGAGCTCGCCGGTCACGTGCTGATCCGCGGGCAAGGCCGACAGCGCGGGCGGCGTCATCGGCAGACGATCGCCCGGCGACCAGCGCGCATCGCTGCTGGCGACGACCGCTCCCGCGCGCGTCACGAGCAAGGCCGCCGCGCCGGCATGATCCGGCAGCGCCGCACGCAACATCGCGCGGAACTGCGGCGCGCCGTCGAACACGATCGCGATGCCACCGGCCATCGCCGCGCCGTCCGGATGCGGCACGCCGGCCGCGTAGACCAGACAAGGCGCATGCCCGTCCTCGCCGTAGAGCCCGCACGGCGCATGCGACGACACCACGTACTGGCTGGCGTCGCGCAGTCCAAGCGCGCCGGCGACCCAGTCACCTTGCAGCGCGCGTCCGACGTGATGCGCCTGGGCGGGGTCCGACACGGCGATCACCCGGCCGGCGTTGTCGAAGACCAGCAGCAGCGAATAGACGGTGTAGAGCGCGTGGATGCTCGCGAGCACCGTTTGCGCCGATGCGGCGTCGCCGATCGCGAGCGCCCGCTGCAAGCGTGCGTCGAGTGCCCACCAGCGACAGTCGTTGGCGCGCTCGTACAGGTTGCGGTTGACGATGGAGATCGCCAGTTCCGCGCGGAAGCCGGCACCGTCGAAGACCGCATCCAGCGCGCCATCCTCGAGCTGGGCGATCGCGCGTTCGAACACCTGGCGCAGTTGGTCGCCGGTGCGTTCGACTTCGTTGAGCAGGGTCACCGCAAAGGCGTTCCCGCCGCCTTGGGCGGCTGCGGCGGCCTCGCCGTTCCGGGCGCCCGGCTGAGCGTGCACGCGGCTCTTGAGCTTGCCGTTCCACAACGACCGCGACAGCTCGCGCTGGATGCGGCGCGCTTCGACAGGGATGCTGCGCAGCTCTTCATCGAACAGCTCGCGGGTATCGAGATCCCGGGCACGATCCCCCTGACGCTCCGGCGGCGCGTCCGCAAAGGCGTGCTGCAGCGGCTGCAGCATCTGCGCCCGCCAGCCAGGTCCGAAGTAGCCTTCATAGCCGCTGGCCGCGCTTTCGCAGGACAGATAGTCGCGACCGGCGAAGTCCAGTCGCCATCCCTGCGCTTCGCCAGCGTCCGCCAGGGGCGCGCCGAGCGGGATCTGCCAGGGATCCGATGTCAGCAGCACGCGGCCCTGCGCATCCTTGAGCACCAGCACCGAGCGGGGCACGCCGGCGCACAACGCGCGGAACAGCCCCAGCATCTCGTCCTCGAGCTTGAACGACAGGCACAGCAGCCCGCGTGCGCCGCCGTCGGCGCCCTCCTGGCCGCTCACCGCCGCCGCGTAGATCAGGCCGCCGCGACCGCCGAGCACGCCGGTGGGGCCGTGCACCTCGACGAAGGCGCGTCCGGGCTCGAAGGCCTCGCGCAGGCGCGGGTCGTCCACGATGGGCGCACAGCTCGACTCATCCAAGGCCGCCAGGCGGCGGCCATCGGCGGCCAGCAGCACGACCTGGTCGTAGACCGAGTACTTGGCGACGTAGGCGGCAAAGCGGCGGCGCAGCGCTTCAACCTGGGCGGGGTCGACCTCTCCGGCCGCATCCGCCTGCAGCAATGCGCGCAGCGGACCATCGCTGGCCAGGAAACCGACATCGGCGGTCCGTTCGAAAAGATTGCGCACCAGGATGTCGATCGCGACCTGTGAGCGCCCCTGCAAATGCCCGACCGCATGCCGCAGCTGGCGGCGCGCCAGACTGTCCAGCAGGCGACCCGTGAGCGCCTCGAACGCGGTGCGGGTGTCGGCCATGTCGGTGGCTGCGCCGCTCATCTGCCCCAGCAGCGCGAGGCTGTCCCAGGCGCCTTGCAGCCGCAGCAGCGGCTCGCGGTATTCCTCCAGCAGCGGCATGGCGGCCAGCAACGGGGCCACTTCGGCGCTGAACGGCAGGCCTTTCCGATAGACCTTGTTCGAACCCTGCGTCATCTCTTTTCCTCCCAACGATCACGCCCTCGTGAGGCGACGCGCGGCAGTGTGGCCCGCGTTGACGACGTTGTCAGGGGGAGAAACGCACGGTTTCCGAGACTCACTTCGTTGATCGCACGGCGATCAGGCACGAAGTGCGGTGCTGGTGCGGCGATGCCGTGAGTTGGGGAGTAATCTGCCTTGGATGCGGCAGATTGGTGCACTCAATCCATCGAGATCACCGCCCCGTCGGCGCTGCGGCGCTGCGTCTGGGCGTGAAGTTCGCCGTCGGACGCACGGCTCTGAGGCTGCGCGGAGGACTCGGTGCCACGATCCGGGGCGGCCGGTTGGGGCGCGGGCGGTCGGCTCGGCTGGCGCTTGCCCGTGATCAGCAGGCGCGCCAGCTTGACCACTTCGCTCGCCTGGGCGGGCGCGGCAGGCACCCACAAGGCGGCACCGAGCACGGCCACGCCCAGCACCCTCCACAGGGGCCGGTTGGCGTTCAGCGCTTGTTGTTGTCGGTTCTGCATGGTCTCCCCGCGCACATCTGCATCTTAGCGACGATGGAAGGAGTATCGAAAGTCAGCTCTCAGGCCGCCAGGGCGCGGCGACGAACTGCGCCTTGGGACGGTTGACTTGCGGAATGGGGGGACGGGAGTCGACCTCGGACAAGCGCGAGGGCGCTGGCCGCAGGCCCGCTCCCCGGACTTCGAAGCGCACGCGTTGCAGCACGCGTCCGTTTCCGTCGAGCAGCGCCAGTTCGTGCCGCCCCGGCATCGGCAGCCAATCCAGGGACGCGCCGCGTCCGATGACGCGGCCATCGAGCTGCCAGGCCGCGACGGCGCCATGCTCGAGCCGCCCCTCATGAGTGAATCGGAGGCGTTGCGCCATCGGCGGGATGTCAGGGTCCAGCGCATAGATCGCGCCGTCAATGGGATTGCGAAGTGCCACGGCGGTGCCCGCAGCCCGGATGACCGCCTGCTCGGTGCCCGCCACGAACCATTCGCGCCGCGAGGGCTCCTGGCCGCCGTCGAATCGCGTGTCCTGGGGAACGACGCCGGCCGGCGGTCTGATCGCCGACGGGACACCGCCCGCATGAAGCGCCAGCATGACCTCGCGCCACACCGGGGCCGCGCCGCTCACCCCCGACACCTGGTGCATCGCCTCGCCGCTCGAATTGCCGACCCAGACCCCGACCGTGAACCGGCTGGTCCAGCCGATGCACCAGTTGTCGCGCATGTCCTTGCTCGTCCCCGTCTTCACAGACGCCGGAAACGGCAGCGCCAGCGCGCTCGCCAGTCCGAAGGTCAGCGCACGGGCGCTGTTGTCGGCCAGGATGTCACCGACGATGAAACTGGCCTTCGGATCGGCCACCTGGCGGGAGTCGCCTCGCCGGGCATCCCCCTCCGGTCGGGGAACGTCCCGCGGCAGGCGCGGTGCCGCATAACGTCCGCCGTTCGCCAACGCGCGATACGCATTGGTCAGCGCCAGCAGGGTCACGTCCGCGCTTCCCAGTGCCAGCGACGGACCGTAGAACCCGCCGGTCTCCGGCAGTTGCAGGCCGAGTGCATTGAGCCGTTCGAAGACGGCCTCCGGCGTGAGCATCAGCGACAGCCGAACGGCCGGTACGTTGAGGCTGTTCCCGAGCGACGCGCGCGCGCTGATCCAGCCGCGGTACTGCTTGTCGTAGTTCTGGGGCAGGTACAAGCCCGCCGCGGTCGCGACCTGCGCCGGCGAGTCGTCCAGCAGACTTGCCGCGGTGATCAGCCGGCGCTCGATCGCCAGCTCATACAGGAACGGCTTGAGCGTCGATCCGGGTTGGCGGCGCGCCAGCACGTGGTCCACCTGAGCCGCATCGGACAGCTGACTGCCGCTCGATCCGACCCAGACGCGAACCTCGCCGCTCGCGTTGTCGAGGACAAGCACCGCGCCATCCTCGACCTGCCGTCCCGCCAGCTCCGCCAGATGCCGCCGCAGCGCCTGCACCGCGACCCGCTGCCAGGTCGCATCCAGCGTGCTGCGTTGCGCCGGCGGCCCCTCCGGACGAAGCGCGAGACGCGCGTAATGCGGGGCCCACTGCGGCGCATCCGCCAGCAACAGCCCCTTGCGCCGCAGCACGGCCCCCACCTCATCGACGAGGCCGTCGCAGCCCTGCCGCATCGCGCGCAGCACGCCGCAGGCGCGCGTCGCCAGTGTCTCGACCGGCGCGTTCGGCCCGCGCAGCATCGCAGCGAGCAGTGCCGATTCGCGCGCATCGAGACCACCCGGCCGCTTTCCGAAAAGCGACTGCGCTGCCGCGGGGACGCCGATGAGTTCGCCGCGCAGCGGCACGCGATTCAGGTAGGCCTCGAGGATCTGGGCCTTGGTCCATCGTTTCTCCAACCGCCCGGCGACCCACGCCTGTCCCAGCTTCTGCGTCACGCTGCGACCGCCACGCCGGCTCAGGTCGCTATCGAGCAGGCCGGCCAGCTGCATCGTCACCGTCGACGCGCCCCGCGTGCGGGTGTTCCACACGTTGGCCCAGGCGCTCGCGGCGACGGCCGACCAGTCGACGCCGCTGTGCTCGTAGAAGTGCTGGTCTTCGGACAGCAGCATCGCCTGCAGCAGCGACGGCGACATCTGGTCCAGCGGCACCCAGGCGAGCACACGGCGGTGGGGATCCACGCGCAAGGTCTGCAGCGGTTCGCCGCGGCGGTCGAGCAGCTGGATGTCCGACAACGGGTGCGAAGCGCGCGTTTGTGAGAACGAAGGCAAGGCTTCTGCCCGAACCGCGGCGGTGGCCCCTGCGCCAAGGAGCACGAGGGCGACCACCCGTCGCCATCGCGCCAGGCAGCGCAGATGCGCGGCGCCCGGCAGATTCAAGGCTGCACCTCCATGGTCGCGTTCGGCACCTCTCCGAAGCGGTCCGGCGAATACATCGCCTCGGCACGCGTGCTGGGCATCTGGAAGCGTCCGGCGTTGTTCAACCGGACCGTGTACTCGAGGACATGCTTGCCGCGCGGCAGGTAGCCGAAATAGGCGCGCCACGCCGTGAAGCTGCGTTCGATGAAGCTGGGCCATGCCTGCCCCTCGGCGCGCTCGCCCTGCGTGTCGATCGTGCCCTCGACGACCGCCGCGCCCGTGGGCAGCGGATCGCTGAGCACCACCCACGACATGTCGGCGGCTGCATCGATCTCCAGGCGCACCCGCATCACGTCGCCCCGCGACCATCGCGGCGCCGCCTTCTGCGAGACGGGCGTGATCGTCCGTCTGATCGTGTAGCCGGCACTGAGCGGCGCCTTCAACGGGATGGCGGACAAGGCCTGCACGGTGGCCCAGGGTCTGCCCTCGCCCGACTGCGTCAGGGTCAGCGTGCCATTGCCGGCGGCGGGCCACGGCAGCCGCAGCGCCCCGCCCTCCGGCTTGGCTGCCCAATCAAGCGCCACGCCGGCGCCGGCCAGCTTGGCCTCCGTCTTTCCCTTCACCGGCTGCGATTCGAAACGTGCCGAGAATTTCTCCAGCGCCAAGGCGCCCCACAGGTTCGCCGTCGTGTTGAACCAGGCGCCTCGCTCCTGGCGAGCGAGTGTGCCGACGACCAGCCGAGGCAGGTCCTCCTTCCATCCCGGATCATCGACCAGCGCCAGGATTGCACGCGCCGCGGTCGCGTCGCCGCTGCCCATCAGCCACCACCAGGCGTCGGACTCTTCGTTGACGAAGCGCAGCGTCGTGCCCGCAAAGCTCAGGCGGCTCCGCAGCTGGTTCTGTGCGGCGGCGATCTGGGCGATGCGGTCGGGTGCATCGACCATCCGCTGGTGCAGGACCAGCCAGTCGACGACGACATGGGTCGGCCAGGTGCCCAGGTTTCGGCCGTCCACGGTGCCCAATTGGCGCGGCGTTGCCTTGCCGTAGCGCGCCAGGGTGGCGAGCGCCGCAATGCGTCGAGGCTCGTCATCCGGGCGAGGCGACCAGTGGCGACGCTCCAGTCGCCCCTCGACGAAGGCGGCCAGCCCCTCGAGGGCCTTGCCCAGTTGCGCGGCCGGCAAGGGCCGGCCCGCTTCCTGCGCGACCGAGAGCAGATGGGCGGTCAGCACGTCGCTGCCTTGCGTCAGATGCCGCGACAGCGGGAAGTAGGCAAAGAGTCCGTCGGCATCCTGATACGTCGACAACTGCCCCATCAGGCCCTCCCAGGAGGCAGCGTCATGCAGCGCGATGTACTTCGAGCTCTGCTGTTCCAGGCAGGTGTACGGATACTGCTCGAAATAGCGACGGATACCCGGCAGAGCCGTCGACAACTTCGGTTGCAGACCGATCTCGAGTCCGCCGCGTTTGACACCCTGGGCCGGCAACGCATCCGCGGGCACGGCGACGGGGATGCTGATCGGCGCGTCAAGTTGACGGAGCGTCGCCTGCAACACTCGCACGGGGACTGCCGGCTGCACGGCCTGCGTGGTCCGCATGGCATCCTTCGCGCTCCCCCCCTGCTCCTGTGCCAATGCTTCCCAGACGATGCGTTGGACGCCCTCCGGGACCACGACGTCCCAGGCCAGTTCCTGTGCCTGGCCGGGGGCCAGCTTCACGACTCGTGGATCGATCGGCACGGGCTGCTCGCCGCTCTCGCCGCTCGCCTTGCCGGTCAGAGACACCCGAAGGTCCATCGCGCGAGTCGTGGCATTGCGCAGCGTGAGCATGGCCTGCACCCGGTCGCCTTCGCGCACCAACGGCGGCAAGCCGGACAGCAGCTGCAGGTCCTGGCTGACGTTGATGCTGCCCTCGCCCGTGCCGAAGCGCTGTCCCGGCGCGTCGGCCACGGCCACCAGCCGGAAGCGCGTGAGCGAATCGTTCAACGGCACGCGCACGAGCGCCTCGCCCTGCGCATCGACCGTCACCAGCGGCTGCCAGGTCAACAGGGTGTCGAACAGTTCCCGCGTGGCGAAGCCGCCTCCGCCGCCAGCGGCCACCGCTTTCCGACCGTAATGTCGCCGGCCGATGATCTCGCTGTGCCCGGTCGCGGTCGTCACGCCCCACGGACGCGTCTGGATCATGCCGTCCAGCAACTTCCAGCTCGAATTCGGTGCGAGCGCCAGCAAGCCCTCATCCACGGCCGCGAATGCGATCTGAGCATCCGGCACCGGCTTGCCATCCTGGGTCACCCGAAGCTTCACCTGCGCGCTTTGCCTCACGCCGTACTGCGCCTGCTGCGGCACAACCTCGACCTGCAACCGGTGCCTGGCCTGGCCAATCTCGATCGCTGCCATGCCGAGCTTGAAGGACGGCTTGGACAGGTCGACCATGGCGGTGGGGGCCTGATAGTCCCCGGAGGCGCGCCATTCCCGCCACCAGTTCGTCGGCTCACGCCAGCCCCACGAGAAGAACGAATACCAGGGGACCTCGCGCAGTCGGCCGCGCAGGACCATCACGCTGACAAAGGCATTCGGCGTCCAGTTCCGATCGATCTTCAGTTCCAACCACGGATCCCGGCCCGACAGGCGCCGCACCTCGCTGTACAACACGCCCTCCCGCTCGACAGTCACCAGCGCGGTCGCATCGCGGTAAGGCATGCGCACCTGGAACCTCGCCGTCTCCCCGGGCTCATAACGTCGCCGTTCCGGGATCACGTCGATGCGGTCGTCGTTGTCCTGCGCGAACCAGAGTTCGCCCGCCTTTGTCACCCACAGCGACCGGGCCGCCTGCGCAGTGCGGCCGCCGTCATCTTTGGCCGACCCGATCAACTCGATCTGTCCGCCCTGACTCAGCTTGACCTCGCAACGCATGAGCCCGAGCGCGTCGGTCTTGCCACTGCAGAGCTCACCAAGATCTTTCAGGTTGCGTTGGTGCTCGTAGGCGTAGAAGCCTCCCACCAGCCGCTTGCGCGTGCTGAGCGTCTGGATCTGGCGTGCACCGATGCTGATATTCTGGTTGACCAGGGGCTTTCCCTGGGTATCCAAGGCCACCGCCTGGACTGACAAGGGCTCGCCATTGGCCACCCAGGTCGCCGCGCGCAGGCCCACGACGACGCCGGCGGGCCAGACCACCTGAGAAGCCGCACGGGTGTGCGTCTGTCCATCAGGGTCACGGTAGTTCAGTTCGACACGCAACTCCAATGGGCGGTCGATGCCGCCCTTCAAGGGAACCTTGAAGGATGCGCCGCCCTTGGCGTCGGTCTGGAGTGCGAGCTTGTCGAGCACCAGCCGGCTCGTCCCAGGCGCGTCGCCCGTGGACTCTCCGTCGCCCTCGTCCACCTCACCTCCCGGTGCCGCATCCTGCGGTCCCTCTCGCGACGGCGACTCGAAGGCGAAATCGTCGAAACCAGGAAAATTGGTCCAACGCGGCTGCAGCATGGCACTGACTTCCACCGGTGACTTCGCCATCGGACCGCCAGCCATGTAGTTCAACTGTGCAGCCCACGAAAGCTCCTTGGCCCCGGGAACAAGCGCCTTGGGCGGAACAAGGCGTGCATCGACGAGCGGCACTCGGAATTCCTCGACACGCACGCCCCCGCTGTCCCAGGTCTGTCGGCCACCACGCGAATCGCTACGCTCCATGACGAATCGATATCGGCCGAGTTTGGCTTCCGCCGGCACTTTCCATGAACTCAGCGCGTATCGGGCCCCCTGCCAACGCAAGTCCAGGGCGGCCACGTCTTCACCGGTGCCTTCGAACACCACGCGAAGCTTGTCCGGCAGTTGATTCGGCGTCGCGTCCGACAGGCCCTGAACGGTTTCCAGACGGAAAAAGTGCTTCATCGACAGCGTCTCGCCCGCGCGAAGCAACGGACGATCGGTGACGGTGTGGGCACGCGCGGCGCGCTCGGCTCCCCATGCAATGGGCACGTTGAAGCGCCAGGGCTCGATGCCACGACTCCACCCGCTGAACATGAACGACTGATCCGATGCCTTCCCCGGCTGCGCGTGGCGTGCCGTGATGAACAGGCCTGACTCGGCGATGCACTGGCCCCCTCCGCCATCACGATCGAGGTTCGGTCGATCGATGCGTGCCAGTCCCTGGGCATCGGTACGCCCATTCCAAAGCGCCTTGCCACGGCAGTCGTAGACCGAGACCTGGGCGCCCTCCAACGGTCGGCCCTTGTCGAGTGAAGTCACCCAGACCAGGCTGTCGTCCTTCCCCAATTTGAAATGCAGCCCGAGATTGGTGACGAGCGCCCCCGTCCTCACAAACATCGGCTGTATCGGATCGAGTAGCGACTGTCCCAGGCGCGGCGATTTCAACTCGAGCACGTGATATCCGGGCTGCGACAGCGGAATGCCGATCACATCGATGACCTTCTCCGGATTCGGCGGAGGCACGGTCATGGATTGAAGGTCGGATCCGTCCTTCAACCACTCGAACTTCCGGTCCTCCCATTCGTTCTGCCGGAAGAGCCGTCCGTACCAACGCAGGATCTCGATATCGTCGGTGAGCCTTCTGATTCGCAGATGCCCGCTGGCGCGCGGCTGCAGATCACTCTGCACGTGCCGCAGGCTCAGAGGCACCAGGCTGGGCCCAGTTGGCTCCCACTCGACGATCCCGAAAGGCGCCGCGGCAAACTTCGCCAGAGGAGGCGCCTCCGAGGTCCGGACCTTCATCGGGAAACTGGCTGCATTGGACAGAGGGCGCCCGCTCTCATCCTTGATGCCAGCGGGGAGCTCAAGCAGATACTCTTGCTGTTCGGCCAATGGCGCAGGGAAGCGCACCGTCGATAACCATTTGGCAGACTGCTGGTCTGGGTCGGTCTGCGTCAAGGCAGACACGGAGGCTCCGTCCTTCGCTTTGAGCCTGACCTTCAACGCCATCTCCCGCGCGACCGGTTCGGAGAAACTCACCGTGATGGGACGAATCGAGAGGCAGGGCGCATTCGCTCGCTCGCGCTCACAAGAGAGTTCAGCGGTCAGCGGCGCGCGCACCGAAAAGCGGAAGCGCCGATCCGCTCGCGTGCGGACGGATTCATTGGCGGCTGCCGCGATGCCAGCCCCCCAGACCAATGTCGCTTCTGCGCCGGCTGGCAAAGGACGAGCGCACCCAACAAGAATCCAGCTCTGCCCCTTCGCCTCGTCCAGCTTCAAGGTGTGGAGCAGCTCATCTCGCTCCAAGACACCGCGCATTTCAACTGGAATTCGCTCTCCCAGCGCTTTCGACTCACACCACATGTGAGGCGCGATGGTGTCGAGCTTCGCCGTGCCGGAAAGCTGCAGGAGGAATCGTTGGTCCTCCTCAATCTTGCCGCCTTCCCCGGGGCTGATGCGCCTTACCGTCGGTGCGCCCAGCTGGAATGAGAATTCACGCTGACCGGTCCATTCCACGCCTGCACCGGGTGCAGTCGGTCGGAAATCAGCGCTTGCAACAACCGAGCACTTCGCTCCGGCGGGCAGCGGCCGTGAGAAGTCGAAGATCCATTCTCGATCGTTTGTCCAGCGGCCCCTTCCGTGTGGACCGGCGTCTCCGCAACGCAGTGCAACTGGATCGGAAAGCGCTGGATCGCCGAGCCGCGTCGTCGCAACCTTGAAACGTACGACCACATTCTGAACCTGCGCAACTTCACCTTGCGGAGAAACCGATGCGATTTCCACCGCTTGTGCCGGTTGACCCCAGCACAACGCGACCATCACCACGGGCGCCAAAAGCGAAGACAGCCCTACCTTATTCCAGAATCGCTGCATACGCTCCCCGTAGCGTCCAAACGAGAAGCGCAGTCTATTCGGAGAGGAGAGAAAAGACAGTCCCACAAAAGGGGCGAGCATCAAGCAATGGCTGTCAGCGCGATTACCTGGATAGGTGGGGATTGCCGAGCACGAGCGACTTGACCACGATATTCCCCTGCTGAAGCTCACTCATGGAATCCGGAGCCGCAAAAGACAAAACCCCTCGATCATTGCTGATCGAGGGGTTTGGCGGTGTATTAGCCTGACGATG
>NZ_JBWKOG010000017.1:0-26204 GCF_059415965.1 Roseateles sp. GW821-FHT09G09
AGGACATCGAGGTCGAGAACGACGAGACGCACTGGGTCGGGCGGGATCGGACGAAGACGATCGACCGGCATGAGACGGTCTTCGTGAAGGGCAACCGCACGGAGACGGTGGATCTGAACGAGACGATCACGGTTCATCAGAACCGCACCGAGCGGGTCGACCTCAATGAGACCGTCTCGATCGGCGACAACCGGTCGGTGACGATCGGCGGCATGAAGACCGAGACCATCGCCTTGGCGAAGGCCGAGACGATCGGGCTGGGCAAGGCGCTGACCATCGGCGCCGCCTATCAGACGACGGTCGGTGGGCTGATGAACACGACGGTCGGCCTGCAGCAGTCGGAGCAGGTGGGCCTGAGCAAGACCACGCGCGTGGGCAAGACCTATGAGCTGGTCGCGGGCGACGCGATCCGCTTCGTCGTCGGCAAGGCCAGCCTGACGATGACCAAGGACGGCAAGGTGACGATCGTCGGCTCGGAGTTCCTGTTCGATGCGTCCGGGCCGGTGCAGATCAACGGCAAGGACATCGACCTCAACTGAGGTCGGATCTCCGTATGGAACTGGTCAACCTCACGCCGTTCGGCGCGGCGGGTTATCGCGGCATCGACACGCAGGACCGCGAGCACGAGGTCGTGGCGGTGCGCACGGTCTACAAGCTCGTGCCGGCGTGGCAGTTGGAAGGCGCGCAGCCGACAGCCGCCGGCCCGATGCGCCTGGTGCCGCAACTGATCGACGAAGGCGCACCGCCGCTGGTCACCGAGGATCAATACGTCGGTGAGGTCGGCCAGAGCAGCGTGCGCGCGGAAAGCGATCTCGCGCCGTTCAAGCCGAAGTGCGACGTCCTGGTCACCGGCACCAGCCATGCGCCGGGTGGGCAGGCGAGCGAAGGCTGGCTCGCCAGGCTGCGCGTCAGTCAACCGTCGCGCCATCCCCAGGCGGATCCGGCCGCCGGCTACGTGCCGCCGCTGACGGATCCCGATGCGAGTTTCGCGGACCGTGTGGCGTGGCAAGAGTCGCGACGCGTCGCGATCGACGGCTGGCTGAGAGCACGCGGACCGAACGGGGATCGCAGCCGCGAGATGCTGCTGGACAAGGCGTTGCATCTGCAGGCGCCGTCGGAGTTCGTGCGCGACCCCACGGGTGCCTGGACGCGACGCACGCTGAGTTTCGCGACCAGCGTTCCGCTTCTGTATGAACTCGCATATGGCGGCAGCAGCCGCGTGGCGAATCCCGATTTCGGACGAGACGCCGATGCGCCCGAGCTGCTGCTCAACGAAGTCTGCTTCCTGAATCCCTTGGGTCGCGGCTGGATGCATGCGGACCTGGAACGGGCGTTGCAGGACGCACGGGTCCCGATGCCCGCGTCATGGCCCGCGCCGCAGATCGAGGCGCCCGACCGGCGAGTCGATCGACCGGACATCACGTCGCAGGCCGCGGGCCAGCAGCCGCCCCAGATGCTTGAGCAAGCCAGGTCCTATGCGCATCGCCCGGCGGGTTTCGGTCCCGTTGGGCGCGCGTGGACGCCGCGCATCCAGCGTGCCGGCTCGTACAACGATCAATGGCTGGCCGAGCGTTGGCCCAATCTGCCGAAAGATTTCGACATGGCGTACTGGAACGCCGCGCCGGACGACCAGCAGATCGCCTTCCCGCGGCCCGACTGCTACATCGAGCTCGGCAACCTGGTCGACCCCGCGCTCTGCCCGAGCGGGCATGCGTTCATCGCCTTGCCGGGTCACCGCGTGTCGGTGCTGTTCCATCTCGCCAGCGGCCTGATGCTCGGCGGCGTGTGCGCGATCGATACCGTGCACGTCGATACGGACGCGATGGAGCTGGCCATCGTCTGGCGTGCGAGCGTGTCGGCCGAGATGGGTGTGAAAACGGCCGAACTGAGATTCGAGACCGATCTGGCGGCGCCGCTGTTTCGCGTACCGACTGAGAAGAGAACTGAGATTTCGGTGGAGACCGCCAATGGCAGCTAATTACGGGGCCCGCAAGCAAAGCGGGTGGGTCGTTTACAGCATGCCGCCGGACGTCTGCAAGACACCCATGGGCAGCTCGATGGTGCCGGTGCCGTATCCGATCACATCGCAGTTGAGCGCCGCCACGGGTGTGGTCAAGAGCGTGAAGCTGAACGGGTATCCCGCAGTGGTGTTCGACCAGAGCAAGACCCCCAGCAGCGCGGGCGACACGCCGGGCAGCGGCACCGGTATCAAGAGCGGCACGGTGGGCAAGAAGTGCGAGCCGCTGGACAAGAGCTCGACGGTGCGTGCCGGTAAGAAGTGGGTCGTGCGCCATGGCGACAAGTTCTGGATGAACGGCGGCTGATCGCATGGGTAGCTACAACACGACAGGCATCCTGCAGAAGTCACCTGCGGCGAGTGCAGGCAAGGCGGAGGACGCGAATGCGGCGGTCAAGGTGGAGACCATGGAGATCTCCAAGCTCGACGCGCTGCAAATGCTGCTGGATGTGGTGGGTCTGATCCCGGGCGCCGGCGCACCGGCGGACATTCTCAACGGCCTGGTCAGTGCGGCTCGCGGGGATTGGCTGGGCGCGGGACTGTCGTTGCTCGGGGCGGTGCCGATCGCTGGCGAAGCGGCCGTCGCGGCCAAGATCGCCAAGAACGCGGATCGCTACGCCGCAGCCGTGAGAAAGGTCGCCGACGAAGTGTTGCCGCATCTTCCAAAAGGGGTGCAGAAGAAGCTTCGGGAGACGATCGACGCGGCGGAGAAGAAGATCCAGGAACTCGGCGGCAAGGCGGAGGCTCCGAAGGGAAAGGCTTCCGACGGCCCGGAGGCAGAGAACAAGGGCAAAGGCGGCGAGAAGATCAAGGGCGATCCCTGCCAGCCCCTGGAGAACGGTGTGCCCGGCGATGGATACCGAGGCGGCAAGCACGGCAAGATCAAGGAGGGCGGATATGGATACGATCCCAAGCGGGAGTCCCACCACATGCCGGCCGACTCCAGTTACGACAAGATCAACGGTCGAGCGGTGTCGTCCGACGGCAAGCCCACGATCCAGATGGACAAGGCGGATCACAAGCAGACCGCCAGTTGGGGGAGCAGCGCCGCAGCCAAAGCCTATCGGAATACTCAGTCTGCTTTGATGAAATCAGGCAAGGTTGGATTCATGCAGGCCGTCATGATGGACATAGCGGATGTGAGAGGGAAGTTCGGGGATAAGTATGATGGCGCCATTGCTCAATATCTGGCCTGGGCAAAATGCAAAGGCTTCTTGTGATGTCGAATCCCGTTGATTCCTGGCGTGAACGTCTCTCCGTACTTCGAACCCAGCGCCCTTCGCGGACGCGGGATCTTTCGCTCAGCCTCATTGTTGACGAAGCGTTCGATGTCGCGGACCAGGATAACGTCGAAGCGCTTCTCCTGTCCTTCACATCGGATATCGATACATCGGTGCTGCAATCTTTCGAGAACGCACTCGGACGTATTGATCATGCTTTATATTTCTCGTCTCTCGGGCGCTGCTTTGAAGTGATGGCCAAGGTCAATCCCAGGATCGCCACAGAGCGGATCAACTATCCGGGCCGGGAGTTGACAGCGCCGGAGCTGAATGAAGGCTTCTTGGCATTCGCGGCCAATCTGGCCAGTGTCGATCTGCTCGTGCTGATGCGAAGCACGATCGTGGAGTGGCGCCTTCTGGGTAGTGAGCCGTATCGCACTTTCTTTTATCTCTCCCAGTCGTTTGAAGGAAAAGCAAATGGATGATCTGTTGAAGCAGTTTCTCGCGGACGGCGAAAAGCTGATGGAGAATGTGCCACTCGACTTCTTTGAGAACTACACGTCTGAAGAAACGAAGGCACCCAATGGCATTCATATCGTCTGGTTCATCGCGTGGTGTCGTGCTAATGAACTTTTGTCGCCGGAGTTCGCTGGCGCCATCGAGGATTACTTGAAGTCGCCGGCGCGCGCCACCTTGTCGTTCCGCGACTTCTGTGACCAGTACACCGGCGGATCCCTCAAGCCGGAGCACTTGTCGGACCGCGGTGCGGAGTTCGCCAGGAAGTATTACGGGACGGGCTGGACGCATCGATATCTGCTGGATCTGGAGACGCTGTTCCCGGCGGTCGACAGCTTCGATCAACTCGTCGACAGGCCGGAGAATCTTGAAGCGGTCAATCGAGTGCTTTCGCAGCGTTGGGCGGAGTTTCGAGGCGAATGACTTTGATGGGCGGTCCTGATGCTCCCGAGCCCCGAGCCTCCTCTGCCTGACTGAAGGTGGCGCTCCGCTCATCGCAGCGGTGGCTGCGAGATCGACTGGGATCAGTGGAGCAAGGATGGAGGCCAAGTCCGCGCCAGCTATCGCGAAGATCTGCTGATCGACACGGTGTCGGTATCGGTTCCGATGCGCAAGAAGTGATCGGCGTCTTCGCGGGTGGGGCGGCCAACCTGTCGGCCAGTTCCCCCCCCCAGATCGTCCGCCCGGCCCGGCGACCCCAATACGGGTTATCGTTCAGCCTCATGACCACCACCTCCATTCCCACGCTCCCCGAGCTTCCGAGCCTTCTCGGACTGACCGAGTCCGATGCTCCGCTGATCGCCGCGGTCCTCGCGCACACCACGCCCGCCGGCACGCCCGCGCCCACCGAGCTCTCCCAGAAGCGCAAGAAGGAGATCCGCGCCGGCTTCGTGCACCTGAAGGAGGCCGGCGTCGTGCTGTCCTTCTCCCCGCGCGAGACCCACGCGGTCGACTACGGTGAGCCGCTGGGCACCGGCACGCACGTGCTGAGCGCGATCTTCTACTACCCCGAAGGCAGCGAGGAAGTCGATCCCTACAAGGGGAACGGCCCGTTCGCGACCACCCCCGTGAATACCCGCGAGACCGCCACCGCCGCCTACGGCGAAGCCGTCGACGGCGAGGAGGAGGAGGGCGTCTTCGAGTGGGAACAGTGGGAGGTCGAGGGCCGCGAGGTCACCGTCGACTACGCCGACGACGGCGCCGTGCTGACGATCACCGTCTCGCTGACCTTGCCGATGTGACGGCTGCGCGGCGCGCCGGGAAGGCGCTCCGCGAACTTCGAGCGAGCGCCGCCGCGCCCAGCGGCACACGCGTCACTCACACCGGTGACATGCCAAAACCCCCGCGCTCGCCGCCGCGGCTGCGAGGCGGGAGGGGCCGCTAGGCGCAAACCACAGCCATAGCGGCGCTATGGCGAGGATTTGCAACGACGCGGACTGCCCGCCTCGCAGCCGCGGCGAATGACTTTGGTCGCTTTCGGCGCAGTTCGCCCGAGCCTACCGTGAAGGTCCGATTGCTCCGGTCCGCCTTCACGGTCCGCCCATGGCAGCTCCATTCCGCCTCAAGACCGCCCTCGCCGACGACGTCCTGCGCGTGCACGCCTGCGCGTCGCGCGAGGCGTTGAGCGACCTCGGCGAGACCACGCTGACCCTGCTCAGCGAGCGCAAGGACATCCGCGCCTCGGAGCTGCTCGGCAAGTCCGCGACGCTGACGATGGCCCTGCGCGACGACGCCCCGCGCCACCTCGCCGGCTATGTCACCCGCTTCGCGCAGACCGGATTCGAGGGCAAGCACACCGTCTACCAGATGACGATGCGCCCCTGGCTGTGGCTGCTCACGCGCACCGCCGACTGCCGCATCTTCCAGGAGATGACCGTCCCCGACATCGTCAAGGCGGTCTTCGACGACCACCCGGTCGCGCGCCACGAGTTCAAGCTCATGCGCGCCTACCGGCCCTGGACCTACTGCGTCCAGTACCGCGAGACCGACTTCAACTTCGTCGCCCGGCTGCTGGAGAACGAGGGCATCTACTGGTACTTCAGCCACGACGAGTCCGGCCACACGCTGGTGCTGACCGACGCCGCCTCGGCCCATGACTGCGCCCCCGGCTGCGAGACGCTGCCGTTCTACGGCGGCACGAACAACGCGCCGCCCGAGCTCGAATACGTGGACACCTGGGTGACGCAGGAGAGCCTCAAGCCCGGCAAGGTCGTCATCACCGACTACGACTTCGAGCGGCCGTCGACCTCGCTGGAATCCAAGCTGGACCGTGCCCGCGACTACGACCTGTCCGACGGCGAGGTCTTCGACTACCCCGGCGGCTACGTGCAGGGCAGCGACGGCGCGCAGTACGTCGAGGACCGCCTCGACGAGATCCAGACCGCCTTCGCCCGCTTCGACGGCGACACCAACGCGCAGGGCGTGCGCACCGGCCACCTGCTGTCGCTGAGCCGCCATCCGCGCGACGACCAGAACGCCAAGTACCTCATCACCGGCACGATCACGCAGATGCGCCAGGCGTCGACGGAGTCGGCCTCGGGCGAGTCCGAGCTGCGCTGCCGCTTCAACGCCATCCCCGCCGACCAGCAGTTCCGCCCCGAGCGCCGCACGCCCAAGCCGATGGCGCCCGGCCCGCAGACCGCGATCGTGACGGGGCCGTCGGGCGAGGAGATCTTCACCGACAAGTACGGCCGCATCAAGGTGCAGTTCCACTGGGACCGCCGCGGCCAGCGCAACGAGACCAGCTCCTGCTGGATCCGCGTCTCGCAACCCTGGGCCGGCAAGGGCTGGGGCGGCGTCTCCATCCCGCGCATCGGGCAGGAGGTCGTGGTCGACTTCGTCGAGGGCGACCCGGACCAGCCGCTCATCACCGGCCGCGTCTACAACGCCGAGCAGATGCCCCCGTACGGCCTGCCGGCCGCCGCCGTCATCAGCGGCATGAAGTCCAAGACCCACAAGGGCGCGGGCTACAACGAGATGTCGATGGACGACACCGCCGGCAAGGAGATGATCACGATCCACGGCCAGTACGACATGGCCACCACGATCGAGCACGACCAGACCTCCACCATCCACAACAACCGCACCGACACGGTGGACGTGGACGACTCGGAGACCGTCGGCAACAACCAGACGCAGACCGTCGGCGTGAACCAGACGATCAGCGTCGGATCGAACCGCTCGAAGACGGTCGGCGCCAACGAGACCACGTCCGTCGGCGCCAGCCGCACGGAGACCGTCGGCGCGGCCGAGACCATCACCATCGGCGCGCATCGCACCGAGACGGTCAACGGCGGCGAGACGGTGACGATCAACGCCGGCCAGACGGTCACCGTCAACGGCGTGCGCAGCCACACCGTCAACGGCGCGCAGACCACGACGATCTCCATCGCCGAGGCGCACACCGTCGGCGCAGGCCGCATGCACACGGTCGGCGCGGCCGAGGCGATCAACGTCGGCGGCGCGCAGATGGTGTCCATCGGCGGGCTGCAGCGGGTCAATGTCGGCGCGCTGCAGTCGATCGGCGTCGGCGGTCCGCACAAGCTGTCGGCCGCGACCATCGGGCAGACCGCCAAGGGCACCTACAAGACCAAGGCCGGCGGCAGCGCCACGATCGAGGCCCCCTCGATCACGCTCAAGGCCGGCGGCAGCAAGATCGTGATGGACTCGAGCGGGATCACGATCTCCGCCTCCAAGATCACCATCAAGGCCAGCGGCACGGTCGGCATCAAGGGCAGCGGCGGCGTGGCCGTCAAGGGCGCCAAGATCGGAGAGAACTGACATGGCCGAGCAAGCAGGCAACGCGGGGCCCCTGGGCGCCGCTCCCCCTCCCAACCGCCGTCGCGGCGATCCGACCCGCGCGGCCGTCGCCGCCGCGGAGCACCTGATGGACCGCGTGCGGCTGGTCGACGCGGGCGTGCTGGTCGGCATGTTCTGCGGCTTCGACGCGCAAGGGCGCTTCCTGGTCCGCATGGCCAAGGGCCTGCCGCCCGTCGTCGCGATGTCCGTCGTCGGCCTGAAGGTCGAGGACGAAGGCGACGAGGTCATCGTCTCGCTCGAGCGCGGCGATCCGACACGCCCGGTCATCCTGGGCCGGGCGATGCGGCATGCGGAGCCCGAGGCGCCGCGACGCGGCGCGCCTTCGGCCGCCGCCGCGCGCGAACTCGAACTGGAGGCTCGCGGGGATGCGCCCGACGCCGAACCCGAGGCGGCGCTCGATGCGACGCCCGGCCCCGCGCTCACGCGCCGCGGCCAGACCGTGACGGTCGACGGCGAGCGGGTCGTGCTCAACGGCGCGAAGCAGGTCGAGCTGCGCTGCGGGGAGGCCAGCATCGTGCTGACCGCCGCCGGCAAGATCCTGATCCGGGGCACTTATGTGCTGAGCCGCTCCAGCGGCGCGAACCGCATCAAGGGTGCGTTCGTCGACATCAACTGACGGTCCCGGACCCCGTCAGGATTCCCCATGTGGCAACTGCAGAACCGCACGCCGTTCGCCGCCGAGCGCGGCTGGGTGCGCGACCGCGACGGCACCGAGATCTGGCTCGTCGCGGTGAAGGCGAGTTTCACCTTGCAGGCGGACGGCACGCCGCGCGTGGCCGAGGCGCAGCCCGAGGTCCTGCGCGGCCCGGCGCATCGCGGCGACGCGGCCTCGACCAGCCTGATGGCGGACGCGGACCTGGTCCGCACCAAGACGGCGACCGACGTGATCGTCGACGGGCAGGCGCACGCGCCCGGCGGCACGCCGGTGACCGAACTCGACATCGGCGTGGCGGTGGGCAGCCGCACGAAGGTGCTCAAGGTCTTCGGCGACCGCGTCTGGCAGGGGCGCAGCATCGGCCGGCCGGCGCCGTTCACGGCGATGCCCGTCGTGTGGGAGCGCGCCTTCGGCGGCGTCGATCCGAAGGCCGATCCCGCGACCTGGGACGAACGCAATCCGCTGGGGCAGGGCTACGCCGTCGACGGTGACCACGTCGACGGCCGGCCGCTGCCCAACATCGAGGACCCCGACCACCTGATCCGCAGCTGGAAGGACCGGCCCGTGCCGGCCGGTCTGGGCGCGCTCTGCAGCCACTGGACGGAGCGCCGCCGCTTCGCCGGCACCTACGACGAGCGCTGGCAGCGTGAGCGTCTGCCGCTGCTGCCCGACGACTTCGACGACCGCCACTACCAGTGCGCGCCGCCGGACCAGCAGCACGCCGGTTTCCTGCGGGGCGGCGAGCCGGTCGCGCTGCTGAACCTGTCGCCGGGCGGCGGGCAGCTGCGGTTCGCGTTGCCGCGCGTGTTCCTCGGCCTGGAGACCTTCTTCAACGACGGCCACCGCGAGGTCCATCCGCCGCCGAAGCTGCACACCGTGATCCTGGCGCCCGACGAGCGTCGGGTTTCGCTGGTCTTCCACAGCGCGCTGCCGTGCCATCCGCGCGTGCTCAAGCTGGAGCGCACGCGCCTCTGGCTCAAGCAGGACCTGCGCGACGGCGTGCTCGGCGCGCCGGAGCCCGACGGCGTCGAGGTCGACGGCCCTCGGGCGGAGGCGGCCTGACATGCGCCAGGAAACGACTGTTCCCGTGTCGCCTGCGTCGCCGGCCCCGCCGCCGCTGCGCGTGCTGGCGATCGGCGCGTTCACGCCAGTGGGCGGCGATGCGCGATCGACCGCCGCCGCGGTGCGCGCCGGGCTGTGCGGCTTCCGCGAGCACGCCTACATGATCGACACCGCCGGCGAGCCGATGCGCGTGGCGCAGGTGGCAGGTATCGATGCCGGCCTGCGCGGCACGGAGCGCCTGGTGGCGCTGCTCGCGCCGGCGTTGACGGAGGCGCTGGCGGAAGTCCTCGCGCCCGCGCGCCCTGACACCGGCGTCCGGAACGGGCGCATCGGCGTCGCCGTCGCGGGGCCGCCAGTTCGTCCGGGCGGTCCCGGCGATCCTGGTGCGACCGGCGGTCCTCGCGACACGACCGCCGCGACCGACGCGACCGATGCCCTGCGCGCGCTGTGCCGCGACCGCCTCGGTGCCCGGCTTGGTCCGTTCCAGCATTTCGCCAGCGGCCACGCGGGCGGTTTCGAGGCGCTCGACCAGGCGCGCGCCTGGCTGCGGGCCGGACAGGTCGACGCGGTCGTCGTCGCGGGCGTGGACTCTTATCTCGCGCCGGAGACGCTGGAATGGCTCGAGGCGGAAGAACAGCTGCACGGCGCCGGCCCCTTGAACAACGCCTGGGGCTTCATCCCCGGCGAGGCGGCCGGCGCGCTGCTGCTGGCGCCCGCCGGGGCGGGCGCTGCGGCGGACGCGTCGGGCGGCTGGGCCGATGTGCTGGCGGTCGGTCTCGGCCGCGAATCGAAGTTGAACAAGAGCGGCGAGGTCTGCATCGGCGAAGGCCTGACGCAGGCGCTGCGCCGCGCGCTGGATGAAGTGCCCGGAGAAGGTGTGATCGACAACGTGGTGTGCGACATGAACGGCGAGGCGTATCGCGCCGATGAATACGGCTTCTGCGGCTTGCGCGTGCGCGACCGGCTGCGCGATCCGACCGACTTCCTCGCGCCGGCGGACTGCTGGGGCGACGTGGGCGCGGCGGGCCTGCCGCTGCATCTGCTGCTGGCGGCGTCCGCCTGCCGCAAGGGCCATGCGAAGGGGCCGCTGACCTTGCTGTGGGGCAGCTCCGACGGCGGCGGGCGCGGCGCGGCGGTGATCCGCGCCGACGTGGCGGTGCGGGCATGACCATGGACAACGCCCGCATCGAGGCCGGTCTACCCGCGCCGGTGACCGCCGACCAGATCGAGACCTACCGCGACGAGGCCGCCTTCCTGTGGACGCAGCGTCGCGACGCGCTGGACGCGCCGCACTACTCGCCGCAGCAGTTCGCCGATCTGGACGAGCAACTGGCCGCGCAGCTCGACGGCCTCGCCGAGGCCGGCGACGACGCCTGGCCGCCGTGCCAGGCCGCGCTGGTCAACGACTGCGCGGAAGACTTCTTCGTCGCCGGGGTGCTGGCGCTCAACGGGCGGCCCGACGACTGGCCGGCGCTGGTGCGGCGCGCCAAGGAGGCGCCCGAAGCCGCGCCTGGACTGGCGTCGGCGCTGGGCTGGGTCGGCGCCAACGAGGCATTGAAGGCCGAGGCCCTGATGCCGCCCGAGGATTCGCTGAGCCGTCGCCTGACGCTGGAGGCCTACGGCGCGCACCGGCTGGACGCGGGCGAGCGCTGGTCGGTGTCGATGCGCTCGACCAATGCCGGCGAACGCGCACGGGCGCTGCGGCTGGCGGGCGAGCTCGGACGTGTCGAGGGACTGGAGCCGGTGCTCGGCCTGATCGGCGACGAGAAGAGCGAGCCGCGCTACTGGGCGCTGTGGTCCGGGGTGCTGCTGGGCGATCGCGGCAAGGCGCTGGCCGCGTTGACCGGTGCGGCGCTGCGGCCGGGCACGCGGCAGATGGATGCGTTCCGGCTGGCGGTGCTGTCGCTGCCGGTGCCGGAGGGACATCGCCTGCTGGTGGAGGCGGAATCCATGGCCGGCGCGGCGCGCCTGCGCATCATCGGCGCGGGACTGTCCGGCCAGTTGCGCTACGTGCCGTGGCTGATCGACCAGATGACCAAGCCCGCGACGGCGCGCATCGCGCTCGAGGCCTTCTGCCTGATCGCCGGCGCCGACGTCAATGCCGACGGCCTCGAGGCGCCGCCGCCGGAGGACCTCGAGGAAGGCCCGAACGAGGATCCGGAGGACGACGACGTCGAGGTGCCGGTGGACATCGCGCTGCCATGGCCGCAGGTCGAGCAGGTGCGGGCCTGGTGGCTCGCGCACCAGTCGCGGTTGCCGACGTTGTCGCCCGACGGGCGGCTCTTCCTCGGCCAGCCGCTGAGCGAGGTGCACTGCCTGCGCGTGCTGCACGGCGGACGGCAGCGGGCGAGGGCGCTCGCGGCGCTGCACCTGTGCCTGCTGCGGCCGGGCACGCCGCTGTTCCCGGTGGACGCGCCGGCGTGGCGGCAGCAGCGCCTGCTGCAACGGCTGGGCGGGGGAGACTGAAACATGCCGGTCACCATCAAGGTCAACGGGACCGTCAACTCGCTGGTGCACAAGTTCAGCAACGGCATCAGCGCCGCGACCATCCCCGACGTCTGCAAGACGCCGAGCCCCGGCGGCCCCGTGCCCATCCCGTATCCCAACATCGCCCAGTCCGTGACGCTGTCCGACGGCACGACCACGGTCAAGGGCGACAAGGCGATGGCCGCCATCAAGGGGTCCAAGTTCGCGATGTCCAACGGGGACAACCCGGGCACGCTCGGCGGGGTCAAGTCCAGCACCTTCATGAAGGAGGCCACCTGGATCCTGTACTCCTTCGACACGAAGATGAACGGGAAGAACTGCGCCCGGTTGATGGACAAGATGTTCCACAACCACGAGAACGCGGCGAATCTGGCGGGCGAGATCCAGGGCGTGGCGACAGCGGACTTCGCGGCGCGCCTCGGGGACAAGGAACTCGCGGATGAGTTGTGCGATGCGGCCTGCCACGCCACGAAGGAGTGGAAGGGCGGACAGCCCAATCGGCAGCAACTGATGGCGGAGCGTCTGAGCTCGTCGTCCTTCCCCACGCATGGCGGAAGGTTCACCAACTATGTCGCCAAGAACCCGAAGCTCCTGTTGGAGGCGCCGTCGCTCGCGCCCATGGTGCCGGGCGACCGTCTCATCATGCTGGTCTCGATGACGGGTCGTACCATTCCGGGCACGGCCGCGCTGACCAGCATGGCGCCGGGATCCGCGGTGGCGGGCGGCGTCGCCCGCGCCGCCAATGCGCTGGGCGGTCGCGTGACGATCTGGGATGCGGTGACACTGAAGTCGCCCGCCGGCGGGCTGGCCCCGAACAACATCTCGAAGTTGGTCGAGGTGAAATTTCCTGGCGACTCTCATACGCCCAATCAGACCTTTGCCCGCGACAACATGAGTCGTGCGGACAAGGCGAAAATCGTCGAGATGGAACCGGCCAAGGACTGTGCCTGCTCATGATGAATCGCGCACTTCGCCGACCAGCCCTACTCATCGAACGCCCATGACCCTGTCCGAACTCCGAGAGCAAATCGCCGTCGACGTCGACGGCCACCGTCTGGTCGATCTCTGCCTGCAGATCGTGATCGTGCTGGACGGTCCGCTGGCTCCAGTGATGCCGCGTGTCCAGCGCCTGTACGACGACTTCATGGCCCGCTACCGCGACCGCATCCGTCTTGCCTACCATTACGACGAGAAGGAGATGCGCCCGTTCAATCCGGACGAATGGCGGGACGTTGCCCGCTGGCTGGATGCGTCGTTGAGCCTGGGCAGCGGCTCGTTCGGTGCGCACTTCCAGGCTGGCGATCCTCAAGCGGAGCAGCGGGCGCCGATGTTCGACGCGGTGCACTACGCACCGTCCCCTGAACTGGCCCGCGTCGGTATCCGGTTGCGGCTGCCGATCGAGGACGCGGGGCACGGCGGAGATGCCTTGCGCGACCTGTTCGTCGCCCTCCTCGACGGCTTGCCGCTGCGCGTGGCGCTCTGCGGGCTCGCGCCGTGCTGGAGCTCAGAGCAGAACGATTCGGCGCGGGCCTTCAAGACCCATACCGTGCCGAAGCTGCTGCGGCATCCCGGGCTGGACATCGGTGCTTTCACCTTCCATGTCCTGCATGCGCCCGCGGGCCTGATGACGATTCACTGGCTCACGGCGCTCGGGCCGTCACTGGCTGACCGCCTGGGTGGCGCGGGCGCGCTGCGCGCCGAATTGCCGCCGCCCTGCGAGGTTGTCGGCCTGCCGGGTGGCGGCGTCGTGCTCCGCGCCGGACGGGAGCCGGTCGCGGGGGATGTGAATCGCGACGATCGGTTGCCGGCGTATCAAGCCGTGGCACGGGCCGTGCGTCCGGTCTGGGCGTCGGACGATTACATCGGCAACATCAGCTATCCGGAGATCGAACCGGAAGTCGGCGATCAATGGGTCGCACGATTCTTCTGAACCGCCCGGGGGTGGGGCGCGTAGCCCACTTCGGGTGGCACCCTCGGATGACTTTCGTTCATTGCCCCCGATCCCCGTGACAGGGACGATGCGCATTGGGCGGCGATCCTCGCCGCGGCGAGGCGTTCGATGTCACGACAAGAAGGTAACCCCCGCTCGGCCAAGCCGGGCAACGCACCGGCAGTGGCCGACGATCCCACGCTCGATCCGGACGCGACACGCATCGTGCCGGCCGGCGCGCCGCTCGACCGCATGCCGCCCAACACCGCCGCCAACCGCGCCACGCCGCCTGCCGCGCCGGAGGTCGAGCCCGCGCACGACGACGGCCCCGAGACCGTGCAGCATGAGCGCGAGATCAGCTTCATCGATCCGACCTTCCCCGACACCTTCTCGATTCGCGCCAGCCGCAAGCCGGCCGACATCCCCGTCGACACCGATCACACCGTCATCGCGCCCGCCCCGCTGCTGACGCCGCGTGCGCCCGCCGAGCGGTCCGCCCCGACGACGCCCGCCGAAGAGTCGGCCCCGGAATCCGCTTTGGAATCCGCTTTGGAATCCGCTTCGGAATCCCTCATCTCCGCCGAGGCCTCTGCCGTGCCGTCCGCCCCGGCGTCTCAGGTGCCCGCCCAGTCCGGCACGTCCGCGACGCCCGCCGCGCCGCTCGAGCCGGTCGAGCCGCCCGCCGCGGCCGCCCGGCCGCTCGCGGACATCTCGCCCTCCGGCAATGAGACCGTGATCGTCCCCGCGGCGGCGCTGTCGGCCGCCGCCAGGGGCGCGCCGCCGGCACCGCCCGTGACCCCGCCCGTTACCCCGGCCGTGCCCCCGACCGCGACCCTCCCGCCGACCCCGGCGAGTGCGCCCGTCGCCGACGCCGAGGAGTCCGAGTTCGGCGCCTCCGAATTCGCCGAGACGGTGCTCGATCCCGACGCCGCGGCCGCCGTGGCGGCGCTGCGCGCCATGCCCCCCATGCCCGAGCCTGAACGGCGCCCGTCGACCGGCACGCTGCCGGGCGGCACGCTGGCCGCCAAGGTCGCCAGCAACGAGGCCCCGGTGCGCCAGGTCGGCCGCTTCCAGGTGCTGGACCGCATCGGACGCGGCGGCATGGCCAGCGTGTTCAAGGCCCACGACCCCAGCATCGGCCGCGACGTGGCGATCAAGTTCCTGCACGCCTCGCTGTGCGAGGACGAGGAATACCACGCCCGCTTCCTGCGCGAGGCGCGCGCCTCCGGCAGCCTGTCGCATCCCAACATCGTCACCGTGCACGACGTGGGCGAGGTCGACGGCCGGCCCTACATGGCCATGGAACTGCTGGACGGCGAACCGCTGGCCGACCTGCTCGAACCCGGCGCGCCGCTGGCGATCCGCGACACCGTCGTGATGGCCATCCAGCTGGCCCGCGCGCTCGACTACGCGCACAAGCGCGGCATCGTCCACCGCGACATCAAGCCCGGCAACATCGCCCGCGTGCGCGGCACGCTCGACATCAAGGTGATGGACTTCGGCATCGCCCACATGGAGTCGACCAAGGGGGAGCAGCGCACCCGCGTCGGCGACGTGCTCGGCACGCCGCAATACATGGCCCCCGAGCAGATGAACGGCGAGAAGATCGACGGCCGCTCGGACCTGTTCTCGGTCGGCATCGTGCTGTACCAGATGCTCACCGGCGTGCGTCCGTTCACCGGCGACAGCGTCGTGAACCTGGCGCTCAAGATCGCCAAGGACGACCCGACGCCGCTGAACAAGCTGCGCCCGGAGATCCCGGCGTCGCTGCGCCGCGTCGTCGACCGCTGCCTGGCCAAGGCGCCGGAGAACCGCTTCCAGACCGGCGCCGAGCTGGCCGACGCGCTGGTCAAGGTGCTCAATGAGATCGACGAGGAGGCGCGCAACAAGGGCCGCTCCAAGCTGATCCCGCTGCGCGTGAAGTGGGCCGCGATGATGGCCGGCATCGTCGCCATCGTGATGGCGGTGAGCGGCTCCATCATCAGCCAGCGCCAGAACGCCGCGCTGATGCAGCAGGTGGCCGACTACGGCACCGCGCTGTCGCGCTTCATCGCCGCGCAGAACGCCACCGCCGCGCTGGGCGAGGACTGGGTCTCCGTCGACGTGTCGCTGCAGGAGATCATGAAGACGGGCGACTTCGAGAGCGTCACCGTCGTCGACCGCGCCGGCGTGGTGGCGGCCTCGAGCCTGCCGGAGACCGTCGGCAAGCCCTACCAGGCGCCACCCGGCGAGACGCTGGGCGAGCAGGGCGCCGTCAAGCGCACGCGGTATCACGCGGCCGGCGGCGCGGCGATCCTGGGCTTCGACTCGCCGATCACCTTCCAGGACAAGACCGTCGGGCGCGTCGCGCTGGGCCTGCCCGAGCGTCCGCTCGAGAGCGTCGCGCGGCTGTCGCGCACGCTGATGGCGGTGCTCGCGGTGACGACGGTGCTGGCCGTCGCGATCGCGATGTTCTTCGTCGCCAACTGGTTCTCGCGGCCCATCAAGCTGGTCGTGGAGGCGCTCGACGAGATCGGCCGCGGCCGCGTCGACTTCCGCATCCGCGAACAGCGCAAGGACGAATTCGGCCTGCTCTATGCCGCCTTCGACCGCATGGCGCAGGCGCTGCAGGACAAGCAGGCGCTGGCGGCCTCCGCCGCCAAGGCGGAAGCGCCGACGACGATCGGACGCAAGTCCGGCGCGCTGGCGGCGGCGCGGCAGCAGGCCGCGCAGACCGCTCAGGCGTCCGAGCCCCAGCCCGAGCTCAAGGCGCAGGACGCGGCCGCGCCGTCCGACGAGCAGACGCAGCCCGCGCCGCCCATTCCGCCCGCCCCGCCGTCCACGCCGTCCACGCCGGGAGCCGCCTGATGTCGGTCGCGAAAGCATCGCTGCGCATGAAGATCCCTCACT
Organism: Roseateles sp. GW821-FHT09G09; assembly: GCF_059415965.1. Lineage (NCBI taxonomy): Bacteria > Pseudomonadati > Pseudomonadota > Betaproteobacteria > Burkholderiales > Sphaerotilaceae > Roseateles > Roseateles sp. GW821-FHT09G09. Next base: position 16,596 of record NZ_JBWKOG010000017.1, read on the forward strand.
CCCACCGTCTCTCGCGAAGTGAGCAGGTGGGGGACTCCCTCTCCCGCTTGCGGGAGAGGGCAGGGGTGAGGGCCAGCAGCCTCACGCACGAAGCGACCCGCTGTACTTCGCCGGCCGCTGGCCCTCACCCCCACCCTCTCCCGCAAGCGGGAGAGGGAGTCCGACCGCTGCTTGCAGGTGTTGTCGCGGCTGCGGCGTTCGCGCTGACCGGTTGCGTCGCGCCGCCGACCGCGACGCCGCCGCTCAATGAGCCCGCGCCGGTCAAGGCGCCCTCGACCACCGCCAACGGCGAGATCATCGCGCGCAGCGACCGGCTGCTGATCTACGTGCCGGTGGCCGGCGAATCGCTGCGCGGCATCGCAGGCCGGCTGCTGGGCAGCGAGGACCGCGAGTGGCAGATCAGCGAGGCCAACAGCGGCGCCACGAAGGCCGAGCCCGGACAGCCGCTGATCGTGCCGCTCAAGCCGATGAGCCCGCTGGGCGTGCGCTCGGGCCAGCTGCAGACCGTGCCCATCCTCTGCTACCACCGGCTCGGCACGGTGGGCGGGAAGATGGCCGTGTCGCAGGGCAACTTCGCCGCGCAGATGGAGTGGCTGGCGAAGAACGACTACCGCGTGGTCAAGCTGTCGCAGCTCGCCGGTTACCTCGACGGCAAGGAGCCGCTGCCGCCCAAGGCCGTGGTGATCACGTTCGACGACGGCTACGAGTCGGTCTACAAGCTCGCCTATCCGGTGCTGCGCAAGCTCGGCCTGCCGGCGACGATGTTCGTCTACACCGACTTCGTCGGCGCGGGCGGCGATGCGGTGAGCTGGTCGCAACTGGCGGAGATGCAGGCCTCGGGCTTGATGGACATCCAGTCGCACTCGAAGACGCACCGCAACCTGATCGAGCGCACGACCGGCGAGAACGAGGAGCGCTACAAGCGCAACCTCGACAGCGAGACCGCGGGCCCGCGCGACCTGATCGAGCAGAAGCTCGGCACGGCGGGCCAGGTGCGCCACTACGCCTATCCCTACGGCGACGCCAACGAACCGGTACTGGACGCGCTGACGCGCCAGAAGTACACGCTGGCGGTGACCGTCAACCCGGGCGGCAACGCCTTCTATGCGCAGCCGCTGATGCTGCGCCGCACGATGATCTTCGGCGACCACGACCTCGAGGCCTTCAAGGCCCGGCTGCAGACCAGCCGACGCATCGGGCCGACCCCATGAGGGCGGCCGTTGCACTGGCCCTGGTGATGGCCGCCGCGCTGGCGGCCTGTACCGGCGGCCCCAGCGCGCTGCGCCATCCGGACGGCGGCACGGGCAGCCCGCCGTCGGCGTTCGAGCAGGCGCAGCTCCAGCGCGCGCAGGAGCAGGTGAAGGACGGCCAGCTGGCCGACGCCGCCTGGACCTGGGAGGCGCTGACGGTGCTGCGTCCGGACAACGCCGCTTACCGCGACGGCCTGGCCGCGACGCGGCAGCAGATCGACAGCGGCGTGGCCGATCGCCTGGACAAGGCCAAGGCCGCGCACAAGCGCGGCGACCTGGACGGCGCGACCACGCAGTACCTGGGCGCGCTCGCCCTGCAGCCGGACAACGAGACGGCCGCCGATGCGTTGCGCGCGCTCGAGAAGGAGCGCAACCAGAAGAGCTACCTCGGCAAGCCGGCGCGCGTGACGCTGCGCAAGACGTCGCCGCTGCCGGTCGCGGCGAAGCCGGCAGCCACGGCCAAGGCGCAGGCCTCGACCTCGGGCGCGCCGGCGAAGGAGTCGACCCCGGCCGCCACGACCGCCGCGAACGCCGCGACGGCGGCCGCGGCCGCGGGACCGGACCGCAATGAGCTGGAACACATCGCGATGCTGTCCGCGCAGGGGGAGGTGGACGAACCGATCCGCCTGCTGGAGAAGCGCGCGCCCCAGGACCGCAACGATCCGTCGGCGAAGCGCCTGCTGGCCGACCTCTATGTGCGCAAGGCCGAGAAGCTCGCGGCGATCGACAAGTCCGGCGCGATCATGGTGCTGCAGAAGTGTCTGCGGGTGGACCCGAAGAACGCACGGGCGACGGCCATGATGCGGCAGCTGATCGACGAATCGGCGGCGAAATCCGCCGCGCCCGCGCCTGCGGCGGCGACGGCGAAGAACAAGGTCGACAAGAAGTGAAGGCCGGCGCGCTCAGAACGTCACCTTGACCGAGTCGGCACTCCGCTTGGCCTCGCCGTGGAAGACGGCCTCGATGTTGTTGCCGTCGGGGTCGAGCACGAACGCCGCGTAGTAGCCGGGGTGGTAAGGCCGCTCGCCGGGCGCGCCGTTGTCGGTGCCGCCGTTGGCCAGCGCGGTCTTGTGGAAGGCGTCGACCGCCGCGCGGTCCCTGGCCTGGAAGGCCAGGTGATGACGACCCGTCAGGTGTCCCTGGGCGGACGAGCTGTCCGCCGTCGACACGAACAGCTCGTCGGCCCAGAAGTAGTCGTCGCCGGAGCCGCCGATCGGCACGCCCAGCGGCGGCAGGATCGCCTCGTAGAACTTCCGGCTCGCGGGCAGGTCCCGCACGACGAGCTGGAGGTGGTCGATGAGGCGTCCGCGATGCAGTTCCTGCGTTTCCATGGGGGTCTCCTTGAAAGCGTGAGATGAAGGCGTCGAGATGAAGGCGTCCAGGTGATCCGGATGAATTCGACGGGGCAAGCGACGTTCTTATCCCTCCACGCGGCGCCCGGGCCGTTCGTTTTTCCTGCGGCGCCGTTCGGCGCCCCCGGAGTCCGGGACAGCGGCAACCCCGCCATGGGCGCCCCGTTTGCTCGCGCTGTCCTTCTCGTGCTCGGCACGTCTTCCAAGGCAGCTCTTCCATGAAACCGCTTCTCCTTGCCGCAGTCCTTGTCGCGGCCGTTCCTGGCGCCTGGGCGCAGTTCAATCCTCCCGGCGGTCCGATGCAGAAGATCGACGTGCGGGCCGGCGATGCCGCCGATGGCCGGTCGAACGGCGGTGACCCTGGTTGGCTGAACGCCTCGGCGAGCGACAGCGGCATCGATGCGTCGGGCGAGGCCTTCCATTCGGCGACGTCGGCGTCGACGCGGCTCGGACCCGGCCATCTGTCGGGCAGCCTCGCGGCCAGCGTGTCGGGGAGCGGCTCTTCGACGGCGTCGCTGTCGGCCTACCAGACCGATGCGCTGACCTTCAGCCGCAACGACGGCGGCTTCGACAACGCGCTGGTCATCCACTACAACATCGTGATCGCGGGCGGCACGTCGGCATCGATGACGCCCGGCGCCAGCGGTGTGGCCGGCCCGGGCGGCGGCGTGCCGGCGGGGTCGCTGGACTGGACCTTCGTCCACCAGCTCGACGGGTTCTACACCACCAGCTGGGACAGCACGACGACCCTGGCCCACGACGGCAGCGTCGCGACCGCCAGCCACTGGAACGTCGGCGCGATCGGGAACGTCTACGCGGTCTACACCTTCGCGGCCGCGATCACGGCGGGCCGTGCGATGGACATGGACTTCTACCTGGAGATGAACAGCCGCCTGAACATGGCCGGGCCGTCGGCGACGGGCACGATGTCCGCCGATGCGCCCACGATCTACTGGGGCGGGATCTCGCAGGTGACCGACTGGTACGGCCGTGTGGTCGACTATTCGGTGACGTCGGCGTCGGGCTTCAACTACGCGCTGTCCGCGGTGCCGTCGCCTGCGCCGGAGCCGTCGACCTGGGCGATGCTGCTGGCCGGCGTGGCCGTGCTGGCAGCGCGGGCGCGATCGATCTCGCGGATGCGGCGCGGCGAGGTCGGGCCTGCGGCCAGCATGGCCTGAACGCGGCCTCCGGACTGCGCGACGAGCGGCTCGATCAGCGCGGCTTCCGGCAGGTTGGCCCAGTAACGGCGCGGCATCTCGCGCGTCATCATCGCGACCTTCAGCCGCGCCGGGTTGAAGATGCTGCGGTAGTAGGTCAACCAGAGGTCCGCGCCCGCGTCCTGCGGGGGCGCGTCCTCACGCCGGCCGCCGGGACCGATGCGCAACGCCGCGCCGTCCCAGGCGACCGAGCAACGCGGCGAGAGGATCGCCCATCGCAGGTTCGCGAAACGCCGGGCGAAGAACGGCGCGGCGGCTTCGAGCGTGTGATGCGTCGGCTCGAACCACGCGACCAGGCGCTCGCCGTCGACGTCCTCGACGGGCACGAAACGGACGAAGGCGTGCGTCTTGTGGATCTCATGTCGCACCTCGCGTTCGAGGCGCTCCGCGCGACGGCGATCCGGGTCCAGCGTGTCGCGCCAGTAGTCCGGCTCGGTCTTCAGGCGGACCAGCATGCGATACAGCAGCGTGAAGCGCTGGGGCTCGGCGTGGAGCAGGGCGGAGCGGCACAGCGACAGGAACGTCGCGGGAACGGTGAACGTCGATGGCGCGCCCGCCGCCGTCGGCTCGGGCACACCGGCCTCGCTGTCGAGAGGCTCGTCGGCCCAGAGGTCGTCGTCGTCACCGGTGGTCCAGACGACGTCGTCGGGGGCGACGCCGCACGCCATCAGCCGCTTCGCCGCTTGGCGGAATCCGTCGACGTCGATGGGGCCGTCGAGTGCGACGCGGATCATCAGAACAGTCCCATCTGCATCGGCACGGGCATCGGCGCCGGCATCGCGGACATCGCCAATGTCGCCGATGTCGCCGATGTCGCAGGCGCGGCGGCGCCCGCCGCACCGCGCGTCGCCGCGCCGGCGGCCGTGGATGCCGCCGTCGCACTGGGCCGGTGGCCGTCGACGATCACGAACGGGAGCACCTTGCGCGTGGGCAGCTTCAACTGCCGCAGGTCCTCGGCTCTGAGACGGCGCGCGACGCGCGCGGCGAGCAGCTTGTCGACCGAGCCCACGCCCAATCCCGGGACCCGCAGCAGCAACTCGCGCGGTGCCTGGTTGAGATCCACCGGAAAGCGCTCCGGATGGGCCAGCGCCCAGGCGTGCTTGGGATCGACGTCGAGCCGCAGCAGACCCGTGCCGTCGTCGACGATCTCCTCGTGATCGAAGCCGTAGAAGCGCATCAGCCAGTCGGCCTGGTAGAGCCGGTGCTCGCGCACGAGCGGTGGCGCCTGGAGCGGCAGGGCCCGCGCGGCATCGGGGATCGGGCTGAAGGCCGAGTAGTACACGCGCCGCATCCGGAAGCGCCCGTACAGCGCGGCGCTGCTGCGCAGGATGCTGCGGTCGTCGCTGGCGTCGGCGCCGACGATCATCTGGGTGCTCTGGCCCGCGGGGGCGAAGCGGGGCGGTCTCGCCGGGCGCGCGGCGGCGCCGGGCAGCACCCGGATCGGCGCCTCGGCCACCGCGCGATGCGCGGCCTTCGCATCGTCGATGTGCAGCTTCAGCCGGCCCATCGATCGATGGATGGCGACGGTGTCCTTCTCGGGCGCCAGCGCCTTCAGGCCGTCGTCGGTGGGCAGTTCCACGTTGATGCTGAGCCGGTCCGCGTAGCGGCCGGCTCGCTGCAGCAGTTCCTCGCTGGCATCGGGGATGGTCTTCAGGTGGATGTAGCCGCGGAAGTCGTGGTCCTCGCGCAGCATCTGCGCGACGCGCACCACCTGCTCCATCGTGAAGTCGGGACTCTTGATGATGCCGCTGCTGAGGAACAGTCCCTCGATGGTGTTGCGGCGGTAGAAGTCCAGCGTCAGCGCGACCACTTCCTCGGCGCTGAACTTCGCCCGCGCGACGTTGCTCGACGACCGGTTCACGCAGTACAGGCAGTCGTACTGGCAATGGTTGGTGAGCAGGATCTTCAGCAGCGAGATGCAGCGGCCGTCCGGCGCATAGCTGTGGCAGATGCCCATGCCTTCGGTCGAACCGATGCCGGCGCCGCCGCGGGAATCGCGCTGATCGGTGCCGCTCGAGGCGCAGGAGGCGTCGTACTTGGCGGCGTCCGCCAGGATGGCGAGCTTGCGGGTGAGGTCCATGAACGGCCGGAGAGATTGAATACTGTATGAATATACAGTGTTCCGGCGGAGGATGTCAGTGGCTGCGCGCGATGTCGGCATCCCTGCGAGCGTTCGGCCACGCCCGTGCCGCCAAGGCACCAAGGCGATGCATCAGGCGTTCCAGTCCCCGGGCCAGTCCGACGCTGACCGCGACCGCGGGCAGGTAGACGACGAAGGTCCACGCCTCCGAGGACCCGATCCACGCGCGATACAGCGCCACCGTCGCCAGCACGACGAACATGTGCGTCAGGTAGAGCTCGTAGCTGAGCCGTCCCATGCGCGCCAGCCAGCCCAGGCCCCGGCGAGGCGCTGGCGCATGGACCCGGAACGCGACCAGCATCGCGCAGGTGCCCAGGCACAGGCCGTACATGCCGCTCTTGAAGAGGTGGCGGTGGACGAGGTCTCCCCAGCCGATCACCAGCAGTACGCAGAAGCCGCCGAAGATCGCGAGCGCCCGCGCGTCGCGCGGCGCCGGTCGCCAGCGCCGCGCGGCGAGGGCGGCCAGCACGCCCCAGGCGATGGCGGACATGCCGGGCAGATAGGCCTTTTCCCACCAGACCTCGTTGGCGATCGGCACCAGCGAACGCAGGGGCAGCAGGCTCAGCGCCAGCACCGCGAGCGCCACGACGAGCAAACGGTGCGGCAACGCGAGGTACAAGAGCGGGAAGGCGACGTAGAAGACCTCCTCGATCGACAAGGACCACAGCACGTCCCAGGCGGCCGGCGCCCAGCCGGTGCGGCCTTCATACCAGTTGAAGGTGAAGGTCAGCGCCGAGCCCAGCAGCCCGCCGATCGACTGTCTGGACGACGGCGCGAACTCCGGGATGCCGAGCGCGGCCAGCAGCGTGAGCACGGTCAGCACGACCAGCAGCAGCGGCAGGATCCGGCGGGCGCGGGCGACGTAGAAGGCGCCGAGCCGGACACGTCGCAGATCGCCGTCGCGCTCGAGGATGCGGGTCGTGATCAGGAAGCCCGAGATCACGAAGAACATGAAGACCGCCTCGTAGCCGTTGAAGCTGACGGCGTCGATCAAGCGCTTGGGCAGCCAGGGGCCGAGCAGGCTGGGCGCGAGCGGCAGCCGGAACGGCAGCGCCAGGTGGTGCACGACGACCAGCAGGATGGCCACGCCACGCAGGCAGTCGATGGCGAAGTTGCGAGGGGGGCGGACGTCCATTGGGGGCGCTCGAAAAGCGAAGAGGCGCCTCGGGCGCCTCTTCGCATGCGGTCATGACAGGCCGGTCACTTCAGCTGATCCGCCTTCGCCTTCAGCGTGACGGCTTTCTGGCGTTCCAGCTTGGCGAGTTCGTTGTCCGGATCGAGCTGCAGGACGTTGTCCCAGCCCTTGATCGCGCCTGCCAGGTCCTGCTTGGCGAACGCGGTGCGCGCGCTCAGCGTGGCCTTGGCGATCTGCTTCTTGCGGACGGCCTCGATCTTCGCGCCGGCCCCCGGCTGGTCGGCGGCCTCGGCGCGGCGGTACTCCTCCAGCGCCTTGTCGAAACGGCCCGCGCGCTCATGCGCGTCGCCGGCGCGCATCGCCTTCTCGCCGGGCGAGAGTTCCGGCGGCGGCGGTGGGGGCGGGGCAGCCGGCGTCGGGGCGGCAGCCACCGTCGTCGTCGCCGGCGGCGTCGGCGCCTGTGCGGCGGCGGCTGCGGCTGCTGCGGCCGCGGCGGCCTTGGGATCCGGCTTCGCCGAAGGGCGCGGATACAGCGGACCCGCCGGCGGCTTGCCGGGGATGCGCAGCACCTGGCCGCCCGACACCTGACGCGGCACGCGGATGTCGTTGTAGCGGGCCAGGATGTAGAACGCGTAGATGTCGCCCATGAAGCGGCCCGCGATCCGCGACAGCGTGTCGCTGGACTGCACCGTGTAGGCGAAGGATTCGCGGCCCAGCTGCGCCACCGGATCCGCCGTGATCTGGCGCATCAGGTTGTTGGCCAGCTTGTTGGCCGGGTCCAGCTGCAGCGCGCGCTGCAGCTCGTTGCGGGCCTGGTCTTCCTGGCCGGCTTCCAGCAGCTCGATCGACTGCATGGCGGTCTTCTGCGCCAGCGCCTGCTCGGCTGCTGTCGGCGGCACGGGTTCGGGCGGCGGAGGAGGCGGCGGCGGCGGCGCGGTCACCACCGGCTCGGGCGGCGGCGGCGGCGGTTTCGGCGTGACGCAGGCCGTCAGCGCCAGGCACAGCAGCAGGGCCGTCCCGGCTGTCAGCGCGGTCGGTCGGGCGGAATGACCACGACCCCGCGCCGCTTGCGCGGTCGGGGTCAGGGAGGTCGGGGTGTCTGAACGGGAAGAGGTCGACATCGGCATCACGTCGGAATTCGAGCGGGGTGCAGTATGAAACAGCGACAAGTCCCTCTCAGGTGACTTTCGTTCATTGAAGCGAGACCATTGTCACGCAAACATCCCATGCCAGTCTCCCGAGGTCCCAAAGGCAGCCACATGACCCTCACCCTGCGCGCGGTGTCGCTCAACGACCTGCCCCTGTCGCAGCCCATCACCGCGCGATTCGACGCCACCGGGGGGACCATCGGTCGCGCCGACAACAACACCATGGCGCTGCCGGACCCGGAGCGCCACATCTCCCGCCAGCAGGCCGAGATCAGCGCCGAGGCCGGCGGGTATGTCATCCGCAACGTCGGCAGCGCCAATCCGATCACCGTGTCCGGGCAGGCCGTGAGCCAGGGGCAATCCGTCCCGCTGCGCCATCTGGACCAGGTCCGGATCGGCGGCTACCTGCTGGAAGTCCAGAGCGAGGCCGACGCCGACAGCGGCGCCACGGTCATCCGCCGCGCCCCGGACCTGAGCCGTCCGGCCACGCTGGGACCGTCGCCGGCACCGGCGCCGGCCGCGCTGTCGAGTTCCAACCCGTTCGCCGACCTGTTCGGCGGCGCGCCGTCGACCGACGTCTTCACGACCTCGCCCGCGCCGGCGCCGCATGTCTCGGCCTTCGCCGCGCCGGCGGTCCAGGCGCCGCCGCCCGCGCCGGTCGCGCCCATGCTGCTGCCGGACGACTTCGATCCGTTCGCGCCGCCGGTTTCACCGACGTCTTCGTCGCCATCTTCGCCGCGTTCAACACCGGCGGCCTCGAATGCCGGCGGCCTCCCGTCGTCCTTCGATCCCTTCGGCGGGCTGGACCTGGCACCGCCGCCCGCGCCGGCCGCACCGCCGGCCCGCAACGACGACCTCGGTTTCGGGGGCGCCTTCGCGGACCTCGTGCCGGGCGACAACAACCGCTCGCTGGACGACCTCTTCGGCCTGCAACCCGGCGGCAGCGATCCGCTGGCCGGTTTCATGGCCGGCGCCTCCCAACCGGGCGACGCGCTGCGCGACACGGTGGCGTCGGACCCGCTGGCGCTTTTCGGTGCCGCGGCGCCGACGAAGAACACCGAGCCGCACACCCCGGCGCTGCCGGACCACACGCCGGCACTGAACTCGGCCTTCCGGCCGCCGGAAGTGCGGACGATGCCGCCGGTCCAGCCGTCGGTGGCGCAAGTTGCGCCACCCGTCGTATCACCCGTCGCATCACCCATCGCGCCCTCCGCCGTCGCGTCGGTCCTGCCGCCCGTGATCACCCCGATCCCGGCGCCGGTGATGCCGCCGGTGGCACCGCCGCCGCTCGCGGTCGTCCCGCCGCCGGCCTACGTGCCGCCGCCGGCCTACGTGCCGCCGCCGGCGCCGGCCGTCCCGGCGCCGAC
>NZ_JBWKOG010000018.1:0-16894 GCF_059415965.1 Roseateles sp. GW821-FHT09G09
GTCTTGCCATGGTCAACGTGACCAATCGTGCCCACGTTCACGTGCGGCTTGGTACGTTCAAACTTGCCTTTTGCCATTTCAATTCTCCAAAAAGAGCATCTGCCCGGTCTGTTGGTTTAGCGTTTCCACAGTGTCCAGAAACCCCGGCGACCGGCAACCGGGAGGAGTCACTGCGAAGACGATTCGATGATCGAGAACAAATGAGCCGGCACTCGAAGGCGCCGGCTCAAGTCATCACTTCGCGCGAGCGGTGATGATCGCGTCAGCGACGTTCTTCGGAGCTTCGCTGTAGTGCTTGAACTCCATCGTGTACGTCGCGCGGCCTTGCGTGGCCGAACGCAGCGAGGTCGAGTAGCCGAACATCTCCGACAGCGGAACTTCCGCCTTGATGATCTTGCCGCCGCCGACCATGTCGTCCATGCCCTGCACCATGCCCCGACGGCTGGACAGATCGCCCATCACCGTACCAGCGTAGTCTTCCGGCGTTTCGACTTCCACAGCCATCATCGGCTCGAGGATGACCGGGCTGGCGCGACGGCAGGCTTCCTTGAAGCCCATCGAGGCAGCCATCTTGAACGCGTTTTCGTTCGAGTCCACATCGTGGTACGAGCCGAAGGTCAGCGTGACCTTCACGTCCACGACCGGGTAACCGGCCAGCACGCCATTCGGCAGGCTGTCGATGACACCCTTCTCGACCGCGGGGATGAATTCGCGCGGCACCACGCCGCCCTTGATGGCGTCGACGAACTCGAAGCCCTTGCCGGCCTCTTGCGGCTCCAGCGAGAACACGACGTGACCGTACTGGCCCTTGCCGCCCGACTGACGCACGAACTTGCCCTCAACGTCGGTGACCGACTTGCGGACCGTTTCGCGGTAAGCCACTTGCGGCTTGCCCACGTTGGCTTCGACGCCGAATTCGCGCTTCATGCGGTCGACGATGATTTCCAGATGGAGCTCGCCCATGCCGGAAATGATGGTCTGACCCGACTCTTCGTCGGTACGCAGACGGAAGGACGGATCTTCAGCAGCCAGGCGACCCAGCGCGATGCCCATCTTTTCCTGGTCGGCCTTGGTCTTCGGCTCGACGGCCTGCGAGATCACCGGCTCCGGGAAGACCATGCGTTCCAGCGTGATGATGCTGTCCGGATCGCACAGGGTTTCACCCGTGGTGACGTCCTTCAGGCCCACGCACGCCGCGATGTCGCCTGCCAGAATTTCCTTGATCTCTTCACGCTGGTTGGCGTGCATCTGCAGGATCCGGCCGATGCGCTCCTTCTTGCCGCGGACCGGGTTGTAGACGGTCGCACCCGACTGCAGCACGCCCGAATAGACGCGCACGAAGGTCAGCTGGCCGACATACGGATCGGTCATGAGCTTGAAGGCCAGCGCCGAGAACTTCTCTTCGTCGGTACGTTGACGCGAGATCGGCTGATCATCTTCGTCCGTGCCCGAGACCGGCGGGATGTCCAGCGGCGACGGCAGGAAGTCGATGACGGCGTCCAGCATGCGCTGCACACCCTTGTTCTTGAACGCGGTGCCGCACAGCATCGGCTGGATCTCGGTCGCGATGGTGCGCTTGCGGATCGCCAGCTTGATCTCTTCCTCGGTCAGGTCGCCCGTCTCGAGGTACTTGTTCATCAGCTCTTCGGTCGCTTCCGCAGCGGCTTCGACCATCTTTTCGCGCCACTCATTGGCGGTATCGACGAGGTCAGCCGGGATGTCCTGGTACTCGAACTTCATGCCCTGGGACGCTTCGTCCCAGATGATGGCCTTCATCTTGAGCAAGTCCACCACGCCGGTGAAGTTCTCTTCGGCGCCGATGGGGATCACGATGGGCACCGGGTTCGCCTTCAGGCGGGTCTTCATCTGGTCGACGACCTTGAAGAAGTTGGCACCGGTACGGTCCATCTTGTTCACGAAGGCCAGACGCGGCACACGGTACTTGTTGGCCTGGCGCCAGACGGTTTCCGACTGGGGCTGCACGCCGCCGACGGCGCAGTACACCATGCAGGCGCCGTCCAGCACGCGCATCGAACGCTCGACTTCAATCGTGAAGTCCACGTGTCCGGGCGTGTCGATGATGTTGAAGCGATGCTCAGGGTAGGACATGTCCATGCCCTTCCAGAAGCAGGTCGTCGCGGCCGACGTGATCGTGATGCCGCGCTCTTGTTCCTGCTCCATCCAGTCCATCGTGGCAGCGCCGTCATGCACTTCACCGATCTTGTGGTTCACACCGGTGTAGTACAGGATGCGTTCCGTCGTGGTGGTCTTGCCGGCATCGATGTGCGCCGAGATACCAATGTTGCGGTAGCGCTCGATGGGGGTCTTGCGGGACATGGTGTCACTCCAAATGCATGGAGCCGCCATCGGGTCAGTAGTAACCCGAGGCGGCCAGAGAGGTCTTGATTAGAAGCGGAAGTGCGAGAACGCCTTGTTGGCGTCTGCCATGCGGTGGACTTCATCGCGCTTCTTCATCGCGCCACCACGGCCTTCGGAGGCCTCCAGCAGTTCGTTGGCCAGCCGTTGGGCCATCGACTTCTCACCACGCTTGCGCGCGGATTCCTTCAACCAGCGCATGGCGAGGGCCAGACGGCGGACGGGGCGAACTTCCACGGGAACTTGGTAGTTCGCACCGCCAACGCGGCGGGACTTCACTTCGACCATGGGCTTCACGTTGCTGATCGCGATCATGAAGATCTCGAGCGGATCCTTGCCGGACTTCTGCTCGACTTGCTCCAGCGCGCCATAAATGATGCGCTCGGCGACGGCCTTCTTGCCCGATTCCATGATGACGTTCATGAACTTGGACAGATCAACGCTACCGAACTTCGGGTCCGGCAGGATCTCGCGCTTGGGTACTTCGCGACGACGTGGCATGGGATTCTTCCTTCAATGCTTCAGTTGGTCAGGGCTCTCGCCCCGCCGCGGATCTCCACCGACATCTGGGGGGATCCACTTACTCGGCTGCCGGTGCACATGCACTCGGGCCGCAAATAATCGATGACCTCTCGGCCACCAAGACCTTGGCTGTTGAGCCTTACTTCTTCGGGCGCTTCGCGCCGTACTTGGAACGCGACTGCTTGCGATCCTTGACGCCTTGCAGGTCGAGCGAACCGCGCACGATGTGGTAACGCACACCCGGCAAGTCCTTGACCCGGCCGCCGCGCACCAGCACGACGCTGTGCTCCTGCAGGTTGTGGCCTTCACCACCGATGTACGAGATGACCTCGAAACCGTTGGTCAGGCGCACCTTGGCGACCTTACGAAGCGCCGAGTTCGGCTTCTTCGGGGTGGTTGTGTACACGCGGGTGCAGACGCCACGACGTTGCGGGCACGACTGCATGGCCGGCGACTTGGATTTCGTCACCTCGGTCTCACGACCGTGGCGAACGAGCTGATTGATGGTTGGCATAAGTAACTTGTTCCCGTTTGAAGTCACAACCCCAGCAGCCTTGGCCTTCAGGAAGCCCGCGAGATCGGGGGCATTCCACAAGCGACAAAAGCGCAGCGCCTTGCGGCACCACGCTCGAATCAACCCCGCGTCGGTTCGAAACCTGGACTCGGGACGCATCAAGACATGCTGGAGAGCCGGCGATTGTAGGCGAGTTCAACGGAAACGCACAAGGCGCTATGCTCCCGGACCTTATGAACGACGCCGTTTCCACTGCTTTTCCGCTGCACCCGGGCAACGGCGACGCGCCGATGCCCCTGGTTGTCCTGGACACGCAGGTGGTCATGGATTGGCTGGTCTTCGATGAGGCCAGCCTCGCACCGTTGATTGCAGCCATAGTGAGCCGGCGCCTACATTGGACCGCGACGCCCGCCATGAAGGGCGAGCTTCTCCACGTGATCGGCCGCGGCGTGGCCGCGCGCTATGCACCGGACCCGGCACGCATCCATGAAGCATTCGAGCAGCATTGCCGCCTGGTCGACGAGCCGGTGCTCAGCATGGCGCGCCCGCGTTGCAGCGACACCGACGACCAGAAATTCATCGATCTCGGCCTGGCTTTGGCGGCCGCGCATCCGACGAGCCTCATCTCCCGTGATCGGGCCGTGCTCAAGGTGGCCAAACGCGCTGCAAAGCTCGGGCTTCCCATCCTGTCTCCATCCGCCTGGTTGAAGCTGCACGCGGCGACCTCCCTGACGTGATTCCGCTGCGCCAATGAAAAAGGCTGCCGCCCTTGCGGGACGGCAGCCTTCGAATCAAGCCGCAAGCGGCTCGATGCCCTGCGCTTACTCGCTCGCGCCTGCGTCGCTGGCCGCGTCAAGCGCGGACAGTTGCACGGCTGCCATTTCCTCGGCTTCCTGGATGGCGATGGAACGGCGCTCGGCGTCGTCCATCTCTTCCTTGGCGCGACGCGCCTGGTGGAAGGCCATGCCGGTACCGGCCGGGATCAGACGACCGACGATGACGTTCTCCTTCAGTCCACGGAGTTCGTCGCGCTTGCCCATGATCGCGGCTTCGGTCAGCACGCGGGTCGTTTCCTGGAACGATGCCGCGGAGATGAACGAGTCCGTCGACAGCGAAGCCTTCGTGATGCCCAACAGCACGTCGGCGTGCGTGACGGTCATCTTGCCCTCGCCGCGCAGGCGGTCGTTGGTATCCAACAGTTCCGAACGCTCGACCTGCTCGCCGGCGATGTAGGCCGAATCGCCCGGGTTGACGATCTGCACGCGGCGCAGCATCTGGCGAACGATCACCTCGATGTGCTTGTCGTTGATCTTCACGCCCTGCAGACGGTACACGTCCTGCACTTCGTCGACGATGTAACGCGCCAGTTCCTCGATGCCCAGCAGACGCAGGATGTCCTGCGGATCGGCCGGACCGTCGACCACCAGTTCGCCGCGGTTCACCACCTGGCCTTCGTGCACCAGGATGTTCTTTTCCTTGGGCACCAGCAGTTCGTGCTTGCGACCTTCCGGATCGGTGATCTCGAGGCGGACCTTGCCCTTGGTTTCCTTGCCGAACGAAACCGTGCCGGTCTGTTCCGCCAGGAAGCCGGCATCCTTCGGCGAACGGGCTTCGAAGAGCTCCGCGACACGCGGCAGACCGCCGGTAATGTCGCGGGTCTTCTGACCTTCCACCGGGATACGGGCCAGCACTTCACCGGGGGCCAGCTCCTGGCCGTCGCGGATCTGGACCAGCGAGCCGACCTGGAAGCCGATCGTCACCGAGTGGTCGGTGCCGGGGATCTTCACTTCCTGACCGCTGGCGTCCAGCAGCTTGACCTGCGGACGGACGACCTTGGCAGCGCCGCGGCGCTTCGGGTCGATCACCACCAGCGTGGACAGGCCGGTCACTTCGTCGACCTGCTTGGCCACGGTGACGCCTTCCTCGACGTTCTCGAACTTCGCCTGACCGGCGAATTCCGTGATGATCGGGCGGGTCAGCGGGTCCCACGTCGCCAGGATCGTGCCGGCCTTGATGGTCTGGTCGGCCTTGATGTTCAGCAGCGCGCCGTACGGCACCTTGTGACGCTCGCGCTCACGGCCGTGCGGATCGGAGATGACGATTTCGCCGGAACGCGAGATCACCACCAGTTCGCCCTTGCCGTTCGTGACGTAGCGCATCGTGGCGTTGAAGCCGATGATGCCGTCCGACTTCGCTTCCACGCTGGAGGCCACTGCCGCACGCGACGCCGCACCACCGATGTGGAAGGTCCGCATCGTCAGCTGCGTGCCGGGTTCGCCGATCGACTGGGCGGCGATGACGCCCACCGCTTCGCCGGTGTTCACCATGCCGCCACGGCCCAGATCGCGGCCATAGCACTTCGCGCAGAGGCCGAAACGGGTGCCGCAGGTCAGCGGGGTGCGGACCTTGACCTCGTCCACGCCAGCAGCTTCCAGCATGTCCAGGATGTCTTCGTCCAGCATGTTGCCGGCGGTCAGCAGGACACCTTGGGTTTCCGGATGCACGACGTCGATCGCGGCCACGCGACCCAGGATCCGGTCACGCAGGGACTCGATCACCTCGCCGCCTTCCACCAGGGCGCGCATGTTGATGCCGTTGTCCGTGCCGCAATCGGATTCGGTCACGACCAGATCCTGCGTCACGTCGACGAGACGACGGGTCAGGTAGCCGGAGTTCGCGGTCTTCAGCGCCGTGTCCGCCAGGCCCTTACGAGCACCGTGGGTGGAGATGAAGTACTGCAGAACGTTCAGGCCTTCGCGGAAGTTCGCCGTGATCGGCGTCTCGATGATGGAGCCGTCCGGCTTCGCCATCAGGCCGCGCATGCCGGCCAGCTGACGGATCTGCGCCGCGGAACCCCGCGCGCCCGAGTCGGCCATCATGTAGATCGAGTTGAAGGACTCCTGCTCGACTTCCTTGCCGTGGCGGTCCAGGATCTTCTCCTTGGACAGCTGCGACATCATGACCTTGCCGACCTCGTCACCGGTCTTGCCCCAGATGTCGACGACCTTGTTGTAGCGCTCGCCGGCGGTCACGAGACCCGAGACGTACTGCTGCTCGATCTCCTTGACTTCCTTCTCGGCGCGGTCGATCAGCTCGACCTTCTGCTTGGGCACGAGCATGTCGTCGATGGCGATCGAGATGCCTGCGCGCGTGGCCAGCTTGAAACCGGACTGCAGCAGCTTGTCTGCCAGCACCACGGTTTCCTTCAGACCGCACTTGCGGAAGGACGTGTTGATCAGCTTGGAGATTTCCTTCTTCTTCAACGCCTTGTTGATGTTGGAGAAGGGAAGGCCCTTGGGCAGGATCTCGGACAGCAGCGCGCGACCGACGGTGGTATCGGTCAGCTTGGTCTGGGCGACCCATTCCTCGCCTTCCTTGACGTACTCGGTCAGGCGGACGCTGATCTTGGCGGTGATCTCGACCGCGCCGTTTTCCAGGGCGCGGATCATCTCGGGGATGTCCGAGAAGACCATGCCTTCGCCCTTGCCGTTGGTGCGTTCACGGGTCGCGTAATACAGACCCAGCACCACGTCCTGGGACGGCACGATCGACGGCTCGCCCGAGGCCGGGAACAGCACGTTGTTCGAAGCCAGCATCAGCACACGGGCTTCCATCTGCGCTTCGATCGACAGCGGCACGTGGACGGCCATCTGGTCACCGTCGAAGTCGGCGTTGAACGCAGCGCAGACCAGCGGGTGCAGCTGGATCGCCTTGCCTTCGATCAGCACCGGCTCGAACGCCTGGATGCCCAGGCGGTGCAGCGTCGGCGCGCGGTTCAGCAGGACCGGGTGCTCCTTGATGACCTCTTCCAGGATGTCCCAGACGACGGGGGTGCCGCTCTCGACTTCCTTCTTCGCGGCCTTGATCGTGGTCGCGATGCCCATCGCTTCCAGGCGCGAGAAGATGAAGGGCTTGAACAGCTCCAGCGCCATCAGCTTCGGCAGGCCGCACTGGTGCAGCTTGAGCGTCGGGCCCACGGTGATGACCGAACGGCCCGAGTAGTCGACGCGCTTGCCCAGCAAGTTCTGACGGAAACGACCACTCTTGCCCTTGATCATGTCGGCCAGCGACTTGAGGGCACGCTTGTTCGCGCCGGTCATCGCCTTGCCGCGGCGACCGTTGTCCAGCAGCGAGTCGACGGCTTCCTGCAGCATGCGCTTTTCGTTGCGCACGATGATCTCAGGGGCCTTCAGCTCGAGCAGACGGGCCAGGCGGTTGTTGCGGTTGATGACGCGGCGGTACAGGTCGTTCAGGTCCGACGTCGCGAAGCGGCCACCGTCCAGCGGCACCAGCGGACGCAGGTCCGGCGGCAGCACCGGCAGCACTTCCAGCACCATCCAGTTCGGCTTGATGCCCGAGCGCTTGAAGGCTTCCATCACCTTGAGGCGCTTGGAGTTCTTCTTGATCTTCAGCTCGGAGCCGGTCATGTCATTGCGCAGGCGGTCGATCTCGACATCGAGATCCATTTCCGCCAGCAGCTTCTGGATGCCCTCGGCGCCCATCAGCGCGATGAACTCGTCACCGAATTCGATGCGCTTCGCGTCGTAGTCGTCCTCGGACATGATGCTGAACTTCTTCAGCGGGGTCATGCCCGGATCCACCACGACGTACGCTTCGAAGTACAGCACGCGTTCGATGTCGCGCAGCGTCATGTCGAGCACCAGGCCCAGACGCGACGGCAGCGACTTCAGGAACCAGATGTGCGCGCAAGGAGCGGCCAGCTCGATGTGGCCCATGCGCTCGCGGCGCACCTTGGTCTGGGTGACTTCGACGCCGCACTTCTCGCAGATCACGCCACGGTGCTTCAGGCGCTTGTACTTGCCGCACAGGCACTCGTAGTCCTTGATCGGGCCGAAGATCTTGGCGCAGAACAGGCCATCACGTTCCGGCTTGAAAGTCCGGTAGTTGATGGTCTCGGGCTTCTTCACTTCACCGAACGACCACGAGCGGATCTTCTCGGGCGAGGCCAGCCCGATCTTGATCGCGTCGAAATGTTCGTCCGGCGTGAATTGCTTGAACAGGTCCAACAAACCCTTCATACGATTCTCC
This sequence comes from Roseateles sp. GW821-FHT09G09, assembly GCF_059415965.1. Classification (NCBI taxonomy): domain Bacteria; kingdom Pseudomonadati; phylum Pseudomonadota; class Betaproteobacteria; order Burkholderiales; family Sphaerotilaceae; genus Roseateles; species Roseateles sp. GW821-FHT09G09. Next base: position 8,462 of record NZ_JBWKOG010000018.1, read on the forward strand.
TGTTCTCTTTAGTTGCGCTCGAGCTCGATGTCGATGCCCAGCGAACGGATTTCCTTCACCAGCACATTGAACGACTCGGGCATGCCGGCTTCGATCGAGTGCTCGCCCTTGACGATGGACTCGTACACCTTCGTACGGCCGTTCACGTCGTCGGACTTCACCGTCAGCATTTCCTGCAGGATGTACGAAGCGCCGTAGGCTTCCAGGGCCCACACTTCCATCTCGCCGAAACGCTGTCCGCCGAACTGCGCCTTGCCGCCCAGCGGCTGCTGCGTGACCAGCGAGTACGGGCCGGTGGAACGGGCATGCATCTTGTCGTCGACCAGGTGATGCAGCTTCAGCACGTGCATGTAGCCGATCGTCGTGGGACGCTCGAACTGCTCGCCGGTGCGGCCGTCATACAGGAAGGCCTGCGTGCGCGTCGGCGTGAGGCCCTTCTTCGCAGCAATGTCGTCCGGGTACGCCAGCTTCAGCATCGCGCGGATCTCGCTTTCCTTCGCGCCGTCGAAGACGGGGGTCGCGAAGGTCGCGCCGTGCTGCAGGTTCTGCGCCATGCCGAGGATCTCGTCATCGCTCAGTTGCGCCAGCTCCTCGGACTTGCCGCCGTTCTGGTTGAACAGCTGGTCCATGAAGTCGCGCAGCTCAGCCACACGGGCCTCGCGTTGCAGCATGTCGCCGATGCGTTGACCGATGCCCTTGCCGGCCCAGCCCAGATGGACTTCCAGCACCTGGCCCACGTTCATCCGCGACGGGACGCCCAGCGGGTTCAGCACGATGTCGGCAGGCGTGCCGTCGGCCATGTAGGGCATGTCTTCGATCGGAGTGATCTTGGACACGACACCCTTGTTGCCGTGACGGCCGGCCATCTTGTCGCCAGGCTGCAGGCGACGCTTGACGGCCAGGTACACCTTGACCATCTTCAGCACGCCGGCCGGCAGCTCGTCGCCTTGCGTCAGCTTCTTGCGCTTCTCGTCATAGGCGAGGTCGAAGCTGTGACGGGTCTGCTCGAGCGAGTTCTTGATCGACTCCAGCTGGTTGGCGATGTCGTCCTCGGCGGGACGGACGTCGAACCAGTGGAACTTCTCGACCTCGGCCAGGTAGTCCTTCGAGATGACGGTGCCCTTGGTGATCTTCTTCGGACCACCGTTGGCGACCTTGTTCACCAGGAGCTTCTCGACGCGGTCGAACGCGTCGGCCTCCACGATGCGCAGCTGGTCGTTCAGGTCCAGGCGGAAGCGCTTCAGCTCGTCGTCGATGATCTGCTGGGCGCGCTTGTCGCGCTGGATGCCTTCGCGGGTGAACACCTGCACGTCGATGACCGTGCCGTTGGTGCCCTGGTCCACGCGCAGCGACGTGTCCTTCACGTCCGACGCCTTCTCGCCGAAGATCGCGCGCAGCAGCTTCTCTTCCGGCGTCAGCGTGGTCTCGCCCTTCGGCGTGACCTTGCCGACCAGCACGTCGCCCGGGTTCACCTCGGCACCGATGTACACGATGCCGGATTCGTCCAGACGAGCCAGTTGCTGTTCGCTCAGGTTCGGGATGTCGCGGGTGATTTCCTCGCTGCCCAGCTTCGTGTCACGCGCCATGACCACCAGTTCCTCGATGTGGATCGAGGTGTAGCGGTCTTCGGCCACCACGCGTTCGGAGATCAGGATCGAGTCTTCGAAGTTGTAGCCGTTCCACGGCATGAACGCGACCAGCATGTTCTGGCCCAGGGCCAGTTCACCCAGGTCGGTCGATGCGCCGTCGGCGATGATGTCTTCCGCGCCGACGCTGTCGCCACGCTTGACGATCGGACGCTGGTGGATGTTGGTGTTCTGGTTGCTACGCTGATACTTGATCAGGTTGTAGATGTCGACACCGACTTCACCGGCCACGGTCTCGTCGTCGTTCACACGGATCACGATGCGGTTCGTGTCCACGTAATCGACCACGCCGCCACGGCGAGCCGCGACCACCGTGCCCGAGTCCTTCGCGGCCACGCGCTCGACGCCCGTGCCCACGAACGCCTTTTCAGGACGCAGGGTCGGAACGGCCTGACGCTGCATGTTCGCGCCCATCAGCGCGCGGTTCGCGTCGTCGTGCTCCAGGAACGGCACCAGCGATGCCGCCACCGACACGATCTGCGTCGGCGCTACGTCCATGTACTGGATGCGTTCCGGCGAGGTCAGCACCGATTCGCCGTTCTCACGCGCGGAGACCAGCTCGTCGACCAGTTGACCGCCTTCGTTCAGCGACGCGTTCGCCTGGGCGATCACGTACTTGCCTTCTTCGATGGCCGACAGGTAGTCGATCTGGTTGGTGACCTTCGAGTCCACCACGCGGCGGTACGGGGTCTCCAGGAAGCCGTACTCGTTCAGGCGCGCATACAGCGCCAGCGAGTTGATCAGACCGATGTTCGGGCCTTCCGGCGTTTCGATCGGGCAGACACGGCCGTAGTGGGTCGGGTGCACGTCGCGGACTTCGAAGCCGGCGCGCTCGCGGGTCAGACCGCCCGGGCCCAGGGCCGAGACACGACGCTTGTGCGTGATCTCGGACAGCGGGTTGGTCTGGTCCATGAACTGCGACAGCTGCGACGCACCGAAGAACTCCTTCAGCGCCGCGGAGATCGGCTTGGAGTTGATCAGGTCGTGCGGCATCAGGGCTTCGGTCTCGGCCTGGCCCAGACGTTCCTTGACGGCCTTCTCGATACGGGCCAGACCCGAGCGGTACTGGTTCTCGGCCAGTTCGCCGACGCAACGGACGCGACGGTTGCCCAGGTGGTCGATGTCATCGACCTCGCCGCGGCCATTGCGCAGCTCGACCAGGATCTTGACGACGTCGAGGATGTCCTCGTTCGACAGCGTCATTGCACCGGTCGGGATGTCGCGGCCCACGCGGGCGTTGAACTTCATGCGACCGACGCGCGACAGGTCGTACGTGTCTTCGCTGTAGAACAGGCGGTTGAACAGCGCCTCGACCGCATCTTCGGTCGGCGGCTCGCCGGGGCGCATCATGCGGTAGATCGCGACGCGGGCCGCCAGCTGATCGGCGGTCTCGTCCGAAGCCAGCGTCTGGCTGATGTACGCGCCTTCGTCCAGCTCGTTGGTGAACAGCGCCTGGATGTCCTTGATGCCGGCGCCGCGCAGCTTCTTCAGCAGCGAGTCGGTCAGTTCATCATTGGCCTTCGCGATGATCTCGCCGGTGTCGGGGTCGACCATGTTCTTCGCCAGGACGCGGCCGAGCAGGAAGTCTTCCGGCACGGTCACGTGCTGCGTGCCGGATTGCTCCAGCTGACGCACGTGACGGGCGGTGATGCGCTTGTCCTTCTCGACCAGCACGTTGCCGCTCTTGTCGGTGATGTCGAAGCGCGCGACTTCACCCTTCAGGCGTTCGGCCACGAACTCCATCTGGGCGCCCGAGTCCATCAGGCGGAAATTGTCGAAGACGAAGAAGTGCGCCAGGATCTGCTCGGGATTCAGGCCGATGGCCTTGAGCAGGATCGTGACCGGCATCTTGCGGCGGCGGTCGACGCGGAAGTACAGGATGTCCTTCGGATCGAACTCGAAGTCCAGCCACGAGCCGCGATACGGAATGATGCGGGCGGAGAACAGCAGCTTGCCGGACGAGTGGGTCTTGCCCTTGTCGTGCTCGAAGAACACGCCGGGCGAGCGGTGCAGCTGCGAGACGATGACGCGCTCGGTGCCGTTGATGATGAACGAGCCGTAGTCGGTCATGAGCGGAACTTCGCCCATGTAGACCTCTTGCTCCTTGATCTCCTTGACCGTCTTCGGCTGCGGGCTTTCCCGGTCGTAGATGATCATCTGCAGCTTCGCACGCACGGCGGCGGCGAAGGTCAGACCACGCTGCTGGCATTCGCGGACGTCGAACGGCGGCTTGGCGATGTTGAATTCGAGGAACTTCATTTCCACGAACCCGTTGTGCGACGTGATCGGGAACGTGGAGAGGAACGCCGCTTGCAGGCCTTCCGGTTTGCGCTTCAGGGGCGCGACATCCTTTTGCAGGAAGTCGACATACGACTCCTTCTGCATCGTCAGCAGGTACGGAACGTTGAGCACGCTCACGCGCTTGCCGAAGCTCTTGCGGATGCGCTTGCGCTCGGTGTAGCTGTAGGGGGTTGCTTGCGCCATAAAGACTCCGTGTCGAGCGCGCCCCTGGCCTGGAGGCGCACTGCGTCGGCGACTGGCTGTTCGGGCGTTGCACCACGAAGCTTGGTGGTTGGCCACTACCAACCGCTGGCGGACAACCCCGATCACCGGGCGGCACGGAGGGCGTTGCACCCCACGCGTGACGCACGGCTTGACCGCGGTCCGACCAAACCGTTCTCTGCAGTCGGATCAGAGAACACTCGAAAGAACCGTGCATGATACAGCACGATGCTTTCGATTGCTCTTTGTCAACCGAAACCGCCCCAGGACAAACCCTGAAACGAGGAAAGGGGAGGCCCCATGGGACCACCCCTCTCGCGGTGCGGAACCCGGCGAACGCGTCGCCGGATCCCCACAAGGTCTTACTTGAGTTCGACCTTGGCGCCGGCTTCTTCCAGCTTCTTCTTGGCGGCTTCGGCGTCGGCCTTGGCGATGCCTTCCTTGACGGGCTTCGGAGCGCCGTCGACCAGGTCCTTGGCTTCCTTCAGGCCCAGGCCGGTGATTTCGCGAACGGCCTTGATGACCGAGACCTTCTGAGCGCCGGCGTCGGTCAGGACGACGGTGAACTCGGTCTTTTCTTCAGCGGCGGCAGCGCCACCGGCAGCAGCGCCACCAGCAGCCGGAGCGGCCATCGAAGCGGCGGACACGCCGAACTTCTCTTCAATCGCCTTGACCAGGTCGTTCAGTTCCAGAACGGTCATGCTGTCCAGGGCAGCCAGGAAAGCGTCTTTGTCGAATGCCATGATAGGTTCCTAAATACAGAGAGATTTGAATGCGCGAATGCAGCGTCGATCAGGCCGCGGCGGGAGCTTCTTCGGCAACGGCTTCGGCGCCGCCACCCTTCTGCTGAGCCAGGGCAGCCAGCACGGCGGCGGTGCGTTGCACCGGCGACATGAGCAGGCCGGCGATCTGCGACAGCAGGACTTCCTTGCTCGGAACAGCCGCCAGCGCCTTCACGCCATTGACGTCCAGAGCCTTGCCGCCGTAGGCACCACCCTTGATGACGAGCTTGTCGTTGGTCTTGGCAAAGTCAGCGATGACTTTGGCAGCCGCGACAGCGTCTTCGGAAAAGCCGTAGATCAGCGGGCCGACCATGGCATCCGTTGCAGCCTCGAACGAAGTACCGGCGACAGCACGACGCGCCAGGGTGTTCTTCAGGACATGAAGGTACACGCCTTGGGCACGCGCGGTGACGCGCAGCTTGTTCAGGGCTTCAACGGTGAGGCCACGATACTCAGCCAACGCCAGCGTCTGGGACTTGGCGGCTTGCGCTGCCACGTCGGACACGACGGCTGCTTTCTCGTTGCGATTGAGACTCAAGGTCTACTCCTCACATTTCGCCCTCGATGCGATGTTTGACCATCACGTCTCGGGCACCGGAATCAGCGACCTCCTGTCAGGAACCCATCGCGACGAATCACGATTCGAATCCTTTCAGCGGGACCGCCATCTGCGCTGGCCGGAGGCAGAAGCCTCCGATTAAGCGAGATCCCCAGCACTGCGGGACCTCTCGCCAGCGGTCTTGGATGACCTGGCCGGATTGCTCCGGCCAGCCCACCAATTCATCAGCGCCACGCCAGACTCGCGCGACGCCTCGATTGAATGCAGCTTAGGCGGCAGCCGCGGCGTTGATCGTGCCGACGTCCACGCGGGCGCCAACGCCCATCGTCGACGAGACAGCGATCTTGCGCAGGTAGATGCCCTTGCTCGAGGCCGGCTTGGCCTTGTTCAGGGCTTCGACCAGCGCGCGCAGGTTGCCTTCCAGCTTGTCGGTGTCGAACGAGCGACGGCCGATCGTGCCGTGGATGATGCCGGCCTTGTCGACGCGGAACTGGACTTGACCAGCCTTGGCGTTCTTGACAGCGGTGGCGACGTCCGGCGTCACGGTGCCGACCTTCGGGTTCGGCATCAGGCCGCGCGGGCCCAGGATCTGACCCAGGGTACCGACGACACGCATCGTGTCCGGCGAGGCGATCACGACGTCGAAGGGCATGTCGCCCGCCTTGACGCGCTCGGCCAGATCTTCCATGCCGACGACGTCGGCGCCGGCGGCCTTGGCTTCTTCAGCCTTGGCGCCTTGCGCGAACACCGCGACACGCGTGGTCTTGCCGATGCCATTGGGCATCACGACCGCGCCACGGACGACCTGGTCCGACTTCTTGGCGTCGACGCCCAGTTGGATCGACACGTCGATGGCTTCATCGAACTTGGCGGTGGCGCATTCCTTGACCAGGTTGAGCGCGTCGGACAACGCGTACAGCTTGGTCGATTCCACCTTGCCCTGCAGGGCTTGTTGACGCTTGGTCAGCTTGGCCATGTCAGACACCTTCCACGATGATGCCCATCGAGCGGGCGGAGCCGGCGATGGTACGGACAGCGGCATCCATGTCGGCGGCCGTCAGGTCCTTCTGCTTGGTCTTGGCGATCTCTTCCAGCTGGGCGCGGGTCAGCTTGCCGACCTTGTCCAGATGGGGGCGCTGCGAGCCCTTTTCGATCTTGGCAGCCTTCTTGATCAGCACGGTCGCGGGGGGCGACTTGATGATGAAGGTGAAGCTCTTGTCCGCGAAGGCGGTGATCACGACCGGCAGCTTGAGGCCCGGCTCATAGCTCTGCGTCTGGGCGTTGAACGCCTTGCAGAATTCCATGATGTTCAGACCACGCTGACCCAGCGCGGGACCGACCGGAGGCGACGGATTCGCCTTGCCAGCCGGGATTTGCAGCTTGATGTAGCCGACAATCTTCTTGGCCATGTTTTCTCCTGATGGCAACGCGACGGCCACGCCGCATCGCCTGAGTGCTAACGCAAGGGGCTGGTCAGAGACTTACCCTTGCTCCTCTTGTCCGCCTCTCGTTGCGGACTGGTCACGGAAGGTTGTGCCGGCTTGCGCCGTCAAGCACCTTCAAGCTTTTTATCCTTGGATCGGCCGGTGGCGGCCGAGGCCGCCATGCCGCTCGCGCGCGCTCAGACCTTTTCGATCTGGGCGAAGTCCAGCTCGACGGGCGTCGCGCGCCCGAAGATGGTCACCGAGACGCGCAACTTCGACTTGTCGTAGTTGACTTCCTCGATGCTGCCATTGAAGTCCGTGAACGGGCCTTCCTTGACGCGGACGATCTCGCCGACGATCCATTCAACCTTCGGACGCGGCTTGTCCACGCCCTCTTGCATCTGGTTGACGATCTTCATGACCTCGGCCTCCGAGATCGGCGCCGGGCGGTTCTTCGCGCCACCGACAAAGCCGGTGACCTTCGACGTGTGCTTGACCAAGTGCCAGCTGTCGTCGTCCATGAACATCTCCACCAGCACGTAGCCCGGGAAGAAGCGGCGCTCGGTGACGGCCTTCTTGCCGTTCTTCAGCTCGACGACTTCTTCGGTCGGCACCAGGATGCGGCCGAACTTGTCCTGCATGCCGGCGCGATCGATGCGTTCACGCAGGTTGCGCTCCACCGCCTTTTCCATGCCGGAATAGGCGTGGACGACGTACCAGCGCTTGGCCGGGCCAGCGGGCGCGGTCGACTCGGTCGCAACGACGTTTTGATCTTCGCTCATCTTGGTCCCTATCCGTTCTCGCTCAGCGCTTCCAACCCAGGATCAGGTCGTAGAACACCCACTCCAGCGTCTTGTCGGTGAGCCACAGGAACAGCGCCATCACCACGACGAACACGAACACGTACAGCGTCATCTGGCCGGCTTCCTTGCGGGTCGGCCAGACCACCTTGCCCACTTCCTTGATCGAATCCTGACCGTAGGCGATCAGCGACTTGCCGGACTCCGACGTGAAGAACGCGGCCACGGCGGCAGCCAGCAACGCCAGCAGGGCGCCCCACTGCACCCACGGGCCTTGCTTGCTCAGCACATAGAACGCCACGATCGCCGCGACCAGCAGCACCACGGCGCCAGCCAGCTTGACCTTGTCGGCGCCCGTCGTGACGGTTTCGACTTGAGGATTGGACATTGAACTCACTTCCGTGCCACGACGCTGCGTCGCGACATTCGTCCACCCAAACATTTGAGCGGATCCACCAGCACCAAAGCCCGCCGAGATGACTCCCGCGGGCTTGGCTTGACCACCAGGACCAACGTTCGCTTATCGCTGATCGTTGGCAGGGGCAGAGGGTCTCGAACCCCCAACCTTCGGTTTTGGAGACCGACGCTCTGCCAATTGAGCTATGCCCCTGTGGCCTCTAACCTGAATTACTCGATGATCGTCGCCACGACGCCCGAGCCGACGGTACGACCGCCTTCACGGATGGCGAAGCGCAGACCCTGCTCCATGGCGATCGGAGC
>NZ_JBWKOG010000019.1:0-8186 GCF_059415965.1 Roseateles sp. GW821-FHT09G09
CTCCCGCGACACACAGGTGTGCACGCGCAGAGTGTCTTCAGGCAAGGCGGTCTTGAGGCGGAAAGGTGAGGCCATGGCACCAAGGGTCAGGTCGACACCCGGAGGCTAGGGATCACCCGCAATCACCACAACGGTCGAAAGTCACTCCCGAGCTTGGCACTGGCGCGGACGAATTTCGCAGAATTATCAGAACAGGCCGGACTGATCTGGACGGGGTCAGGTCTTCAGTCGGCCAAGCCGCGCCCCCGGACCGCCATCGACAGGTCGCCTTGCCTCGGATCCACGAAAAACTCGATGTCGCCCCACGGAAAACTCGCAATGGCGCGCGCGTTGGCGATCTGCTCCGGCACGACACCGGTCTTCTGGACGAAGCGCCTCACGACGCTGCTGGCAACCCGCACCACGGGTGGACCTTGCCTTCCTGCGAGCGGATGTCGGACGCGAGGCGTCACGCCATCAGCATGAATTCCTGTCCCGCGACGGTCTGGCTCACGTTCTCGCGCCATTGGCGGGGATCGTCGACCACCGTCCAGGTCACCTCGGCCGGAAAGACCCGACCCTCGCCGCCGAAGCGATCCCGCATGTTCGCGACGATCGACGCCTCCGTCGGCCATCCTGACTGCCCGATGCCCGTCATCAGGTTGCCGCGATCCAGCTGATCCAGCAGCACCTGCTGCAAGCCCTCCGGCAGCCGTAGCACCAGGCCGATCCAATCCTCCGCGCTTTCGGGCGCCAGTCGGCGCGCGCGGATCTGTCGCGCCAGGTCCGCGGCGACCGTGGCAGCCTCGCTCTCGGACAGCGTCGCCGCGCCGGGATAGTCGTACTGCCATCCGCACGGCGCCTCAAAGCGCTTCCACGCCGTCTTCCTGTTCATGTCGTTCCTCTAGATGGGTCGGATCTTTCCAGCCGACAGTCGGCCGACGTCGGTCGGCGACACGAAGTACTGGGTGCCGCCGCCCGGGCCGAACTGCGGGTTGGCCAGGGCCTTGCCGCGGGCCACGCAGATATCTTCCGTCACTCGATAAGCGCGGACGCTGGTCCGCAGCTTGCGCGGATTGCCAGCGGCGTCCTTGCCGGGATCCTGACTGACCTGGACCAGATCGTAGTAGTCCGACACGCTGCCCTTGGCCTTCAACAGCGTGTGGTTCTGCACCGCGTAGCCAGGCGCGCCGCCCGGGAACAGCGAATACAGGATCGTGCCCTTGCGAAGCACGACATTCTCGTAGCTGTCGACTCCGGTGTAGATGTTGTGAGGATTCGCCGGACTGACACCCTGCCAGGCGCGGGCTTCCGACGAAGGATCCTTCCCGCAGCACGGGTCGCAACCGCCCTTCCCCTTCGTCAGCCCCAGCGGGTCGACCCAGGTCACCGGGTCCGGCGCGTACTGATAGGGATTGAACCCGCCCATCAGCCCGATCGGATCCTGCGTCAGATACCGCCCCGCATCCGGGTCGTAATAGCGATGCCGGTTGTAGAAGAGCCCCGTCTCCTCGTCCTCGTACTGCCCCTGGAAGCGCAGGGGCTGGTGGATCTCGTCGACGTCCGTCCGCGCCACGCGGCCCCAGGCGCGGTAGCGTGCACGCCAGCGCGTGCGGCCGTTCTCATCCAGCAGCGCCAGCGGCGTGCCGAGATGGTCGCACTCGTAGAAGAGCACCTCGTCGTTCGCGCTGTCGGCGCCGTCCCATCGGGCCTGCGCGGCCAGTTCGGACTCGCAGTCCGCGCGCCAGCGCTCCAGCCGGCGATGCCAGCGCACATGCGCATCCGGTTCCGCGGAAGGCGCGTCGGGGCGATCCCACGCGATCACCGGCGCGAAGGCGACGGACCCGCTGTCGAAAGATGACAGTGCGTCGGCGCTGCGGACCCGAGCGAGCGGCGTGAAGCTGTCCGGCTCGTGCACGTAGCTCACGCTGCCCTGCGCGTCGACCTCCTGCCCCATGAGGTCGCCGTTCCAGACGAACACGGTGACGCGCTCGCCGTCCGGCGTCGCCACGCGCTTGAGCACGCGGCGACCCAGCGCATCGTAGGCATAACGGCTCGTCAGCGCGCCCTGAGGCGTCGCCCGCTCAGCACGGACCAGGCGCTGATGCGCGTCGTACTGCAGATTCAACTCGTCGAGGGCGATGCCCATCGCCGCTTCGTTGGCGGCGTCGTCCTGCACCCAGTGCTTGCGGACCGCATTGCCGTCGGCATCGTGCTCGTAGTGCCAGCCGAGCGCCTGCGTCACCAGGTTGCCGCTCACCGGCGCCGCCGTCGCATGCTGTGCCGTCGCGCTCGAAGCGACGGACGTCGCGCCTGGCAAGGGCACGAGATTGCCCGCCGGATCGAAGGCAAAGGTCTCCCGCAGTCCCGGCTGGACCGCCGACATCAGTTGCCCCACCACGTCATGCGTGTAACGCAGTTCCCCCAGCACGGAGTCGTCGATGCGCTCGATGTCGCCGGTCCGCGCATAGCCGTACTCGCGCTCGCGCAGCACGCCCGGCGCCGCGTCGCCGAAGCCGAACACGCTGCGCGTCCAGCGCGAGGCGCGGTCGTAGCGCAGTTCGCGCCGCATGCCGCCGCGGCGAATCCCGCCCAGGCTGCGTCGCGTCTCGCGATGCAGCGCATCGCGATCGACGTCGACCAGCGGCCGCCCTTGCCACAGCACGCCGTGCCAATGTCCCGGACCGTAACGCTGGGTCTGCAACACACGCCCGTTGGGCAGGCGCGTCGCGACGCGCTGCCCCAAGGCGTCGTATTCATGTCGCAGCAGGAAGGACGCGGCCGCAGTGCCGCGTTCGGCCGCATCGGGCCAATTGCCCGCAGGATCCGGCCGGAGGTCCTCCGGCGCCAGCTCGATGCGCTGTCGCTCTTCGACCAGCTGTCCCGCCGCATCCCAGCGCAGCCGCGACTGCGCCGCCGCGTTCTCGACCGCGATGACGCGGCTCAACGGATCCCAGGCGAATCGCTCCTGCCCGTCCGGCGTCACGCGCGCCAGCATCCGCCCCAGCGCATCGCGCACATAGTCCGTGCGGATCGCGCCGCGCTGGCTGGCGACCAGCTCGCCCGCCACGTCGTAGTCGTAGCGACTGACGAGACCGTCGAAACCCGTCTCCTGGACCAGCCGCCCTTGCGCGTCATAGGCCAGCCGGTACGACTCGCCGTTGCCGTTGATGAGCTCGACCAGCCGCAACGCGCGGTCGTAGCGGTACTGCAGGCGCTGGCCCGCCGCATCGATGCGCTCGACCGGCAGTCCCTGCATCTGGTAGCGGTAGGTCGTCTGACGCCCCACCCCGTCCATGTGGACGAGCAGGCGCCCCATGGCGTCGTAGGTGAAGCGTTCCTCGCCGCCGTCGGGATGGCGGATGGCCACGAGGCGGTCGATCTCGTCCCAGCCGTAGCGCACGCTGTGCCCCAACGCGTCGGTGCGGGCGATCAGCCGACCGCGCGCGTCCCAGTCGAAGCGGGTCTCCGACCCGGAGCAGTCGACATACGCCAGCAGCCGCCCGCTGCCGTCGTAGACATAACGCTTCGCGCGCCCGGCCGCGTCGATCAACTCCCGCAGCTGGCCGAACACGTTGTAGGCCATCCGGGTCACGCGCCCCAGCGCATCGGTCTGCGCCACCACGCGACCTTCGGCATCGAACGCGCGCTCCTGCACGTGACCCATCGCATCGATGGTCCGGATCGGCTGGTTCCGCTCGTCGTACTGCAGCACCGTCCGCCCCCCCATGGCATCGGTGGTGCTGAGCAGGCTGCCCTGCGCGTCATAGGTGAAACGTGTCGTGTGTCCGGCCGCGTCGGTCTCTTCGAGCAGGTCGCCCGCGGCGCTCCAGCGGCGGGTGCCGAGCCGGCGTGCGTCCGCCGTCGCGTGATCCTGGACCCGCACATCCACGCACAGGTTGTTGGCGTTGAAGCGGTAGGTCCAGAGGCTGCCATCGCTCTGCCGGACACGGGTGGTGTCGGCGTCGACGTAGTCGATGTGGACCGGCTCCGTGCCGTCCTCCGCACCGGCGTAGATGGCGCGCGCCCAGTGGCTGGTCAGCGGCGACCAGGTCCCGCGGTGGGCAGGGGCAGCGTCGCTCGGAGGTTGCGCCTTCACGACATCGGTGGCGGTATCGCTATCGGTGGCGGTATCGGTGGCGGTATCGGTGGCGGGTGCGGTCGCGGGTTCGGCCTCGACGGGGTCCGCCGGCTGGAACAGCGCGTCCGCACCCTGCCAGCGCAAGACCCACGCCCCCCCGGTCGGATCGGCGTAGCGCGTCAGCAGGTGCGTGTCGTAGTGGTAGCGCCAGAGGTGGCCCAGCGCGTCCTTGCGCCCGAGCAGATCCAGCGCAGACAGGTCCGCGCCGTCCCGCGGCGCCTCCAGGCCATAGGCGTAGCGCGTCAACACCTGCCACCCTTCGGCGACCTCGCCGGCGACCGCGCCGTCGGCGGGGAGCCGCCGCACCAGTCGCCCGATGCGCAGCGTCCCATGGCACATGCGTTGCGCGTCCGTCAGCACGCCGGTCGGCGCCGCGTGCGCCTCCAGCACGATGTCGCCGGGAGCCGTGATGCGAAGCACGGTGAAGTCCTCGTCCAGCCGCTGAGGCAGCATGGCCGCCTCCCAGCCGGGCAGCCAGTCGAGGCGCACGGACAGACCGTCGGGGCGCCGCTGCTCCGTCAGGTAGCAGCACTGGACGCGCTCGCGCCGCGGCGCGGGCTCCTCGAGCAGACGACGCGATCGCGGCCGCAGGCCTTCCAGGCCGAGCGGCATCACGTCGACCGCCAGCGCCGCGCATCGCGGCCGCTCGAACACGTCGACACTGCCGTCCCGCCAGCGCAGCTCGAAGCGCCACTCGTCCACGCGCGTCAGCGTGAAGGCCTCGAACGCGTCATCGATCGTTGCGCCGACAGCCAACAGCGGCAGCAGGACCGTCCGCCCCGTCGCATCGTGGTAGGCCATGCCGCGCGCGCCGATGCTCAAGCGGACCAGGTAGGGCGAGGTCCATCGCGCGCCGAGCAGCCCGCGGTCATACGCCGCGTGGCTCGACCGGTAGGCGCGCAACCAGGCGACCGGCATCAGACCGTCAATCTCGGCGTCGAGCTCCGACAGCAACTCGTCCCCGGTGCCGTAGTGGATCGGACGCCGACTCCGCGTGGCCGCCTTGCCGGGGCCCTGGTTCTGCGGACAGCATTCCTTGGGTTGTTTCTTGTCCTCCGGCGCCTTCTTCTGCGTCTTGCCGCCGTCGGGCTTGTCCTCCTCGTGCTTGGCGGCATGCGGCTTCGGATCGGGCTTCTTCGCCGGCGGATGCTTCTTCGGGAAAAAGCGCGACAGCAGGCGACCGCCGCCCGGCAGCTTGCCCAGCGCCCAGGTGGCGCCGCGCTCGGCGGCCTGCTCGGCCAGCGCGCCCAGGCTCGGCGACTTGTCGTCGAGCACCCAGTCGACCGTCGCGTCGAGCACATCCGTCGCCGACCCCGTGGCCGCACCCACCGCGGTCACGCCGCCGCCGACGGCCGTCACCGCGCCACCGGCCGTGGCGATCGCGCCGCCCACCGGCGCGCCCACGCCCGTCAGCGCCACGCCGCCACCCACCAGCGTCGTCGCGGCACCGGCGGTCGCCACCTTGCCGCCGGTGTCCATCGCCTCGTCGCTGAACTCGTGCAGGGCGTCGGACGCGCCGCTGTCGCGATACGCCTGCGCAGCGCCCTTGAGACGACCTTTTGCCGCCGCCGTGCCCCGCTCGTAGATGCGCCCCATCGTGTTGCGGGCGTTCATCCAGACGAGGTCGGCCTCCCGCACCCAGGCCTTCGCGTTGCTCGTCGACGTGCTGCTCTTGTCCTTGGGCTCCGCCTTGTCGAGGTAGGTGCCGCTCTTGACCCCGCCCTTCACGCCGCGCGCATCGCCGGTCACCTTCGGGATGAAGGTCTGGCCGTGAAGCACCGCCGGATCGCCCTGGTGCTTGACGTTGCGCGATGCGGCCGAGGCTTCCTTGAACTCGCCCTTGATCGGATACGGGATCGGCACGATGTTGCTGCCCACCGGGGTGAGACAGACGTCGGGCTGCAGGCTGACGCAAAAGAAGCGCTTGGATCGGGTGACGGTTTCGCGGGCCATGAGGAGGGTCAAGGGCCGACGGCGTGGCGGCGGCGGCGGTTGCGGAGAAGGTCGAAGGTCTCGTCTCGGATACGAGGTCCCGGATGCGGCGTGCCTGCGCCGACGCAGGCGGCTACATGACCGGCTGCGCCATCACGGCGCGCAACGCCGCGAGCCGCTCGCGTTGTCCGGGCGTCTTCGCCTCCATCAGGCGGGCTTCTTCCACACCGTATTGCGCGCTGACGCTCCAGCGCCAGCAGATGTCGACGACGCCGTCGTCGCTGTCGATCAGCACGGTGTCGATGACGGGATCGAAGCAGCGCACGTCGCCCTCCGCATCGATGCCCATGAGGACGAAACCGCGATCCGGCAGCTCGAACATCGTCATCCGATGCCCGCCCGCGACGAGCCGCGCCGCCGGATGCGATCGCGGCCAGAGGTTGTCCAGCACGATGCGCTCGCCGCCGCGCAGCGGCCGGCATTGCTGATCCGCGGGCGCGCAATTCCAGTAGCGGAAATCGAAGTCGAGATTGAGGGCCAGCCCCGCGGCGACGTGCGTCGGATCCGGCGCCTCGCGACCGATCCAGCCGACGCGCGGCGCCCAGCCGCGCTCGATCGGGCCGAGGCCCACGGTCTCCAGCGACTCGCGTCCTGCGGCGACATGCCAGAAATCGTCGACGGTGAGCGGTTGATGCGCGAGTTCGATCTGATGCGCCGGCAGGCGGTCGAGCTTCGTCGCCTGCAGGAACCAGTCGCGCGTGAATCCTCGCCCCGCCGGATTGAACCGGCTGGCCTCGTGCGCGAGAGGACGTTGCGGCAGGTCCGCGGATGCATCCGGATGCGCCGCCAACTGCTCGGGGCGCAGGTGATGGCGCGCGGGCACCTCGCCGGCCGCCGGGCTGCCGACATCGATGCGGCTCTGGCCACCGAAGCCGTTTTCATAACGGAGCGCGCAGCACGCGATCGGCTCGGCCACGCTGAGCATCCAGTCGTCGGGTCCGGAGGAACGAGCGACGCGACCTTCGCAAGCGTCAGCGTCGGCGGAACGGCGCATCCACCAGCGCGGACCGTGCACACGCACCTGCTTGTCGATCAGCACGTTGAAGGCCTCGCGCATTGGCATTGGCACCGGCACCGGCACCGGCTCGGGCGAAGCCGACGTCGCGGTCGATGCCAACGTCGCGCCGGTGGCCGGGGCCTTCGGCTCGAACACACGCAGCCGCGCGAGGAAGGACGGCACCGGCGTCGCCTCGGGGGCGTGAGCCGACCCCACGACGAGCACGTCGCACATCGGCTTGTACGGCGCCAGGTCGCTCTCCTCGCGGATCGTGAGCGCGGGGTTGCCGTCGTGCGGCAGGTCCTCGTCGTTGAGGGGCGCCGGCGCCTCGTCGAGCAGCAGCGGCGCCACGCCGCTCCCGTCCGGCTCGCCGAGCCGGTAGCGCTCTTTCAGCACCACCGTGTGGATCAGGCGCAGCGCGGGATCCAGCGCATCGAACTGCAGGTGCGACCGTCCGGTCAGGTCGCGCAGGATCAGTCGCGGCAGGTCGGCGCCGCGCAGGTCCTCAACCGACCGGGTTGGTGTCGACGTCATCGCCGTGCACTTCCACTTTCTTGTCGCCGCGGATGATCACTTCCTTGCCGCTGATCTCGATGCGGCCGTCCTTGGTCATGAGCAGGCTGCTCGCACCGACGGTGATGCTCAGGCGGTCGCCGGCCGTGATGTTGATCGAGTGCCCCACGGCAGTCGTCTGGTTGAGACCGACGACGGTGGCCATCAGTCCCCCGACGTTCAGGCTGTAGCCGAGGCCGACGTTGTCCATGCGGCCGAGACCGACGTTCTGCATCGATGCCAGCGTGATCGTCTCGGTCTTCATGCCGCCGATGTCGATCTTCTGATTCGCGCCGATCGAGATGGTCTCGTTGATCCCGACGTCCTCGGTCCGGTTCATGCCGATGGAGATCTTCTCGTCGAGGTCGACGCGCTCCGTGCGGTTCTGATGGACGGTGATCGTCTCGTCCAGGTTCACCGTCTCGGTCCGGTTCCCCTTGACCAGCGTCGTCTCATGCCGGTCGATCGTCTTCGTCCGATCCCGCCCGACCCAGTGCGTCTCGTCGTTCTCGACCTCGATGTCCT
>NZ_JBWKOG010000020.1:0-2330 GCF_059415965.1 Roseateles sp. GW821-FHT09G09
TATTAGCCTGACGATGACCTACTTTCACACGGGAATCCGCACTATCATCGGCGCTGAGTCGTTTCACGGTCCTGTTCGGGATGGGAAGGGGTGGGACCGACTCGCTATGGTCATCAGGCTTGACTGGTTGGCTTGCTGAGGGGTTCAGCAGGCCCAATTCGGTAGAGTCAAATCAGCTTGGTTTGATTGCGTCTTCGGGTTTGAAGAACGGTTTTGATCGTGGCAACGCCGGTTTGGCGGGTTGCGCTGCGATCTGCGTGACCACTCACCCTGACGTTTTGAGTGTCAAAGTTATAGGGTCAAGCCTCACGGGCAATTAGTACTGGTTAGCTTAACGCATTACTGCGCTTCCACACCCAGCCTATCAACGTCCTGGTCTTGAACGACCCTTCAGGGGGCTCTAGGCCCCGGCAAGACTCATCTTGAGACGAGTTTCCCGCTTAGATGCTTTCAGCGGTTATCTCTTCCGCACTTAGCTACTCGGCGATGCCACTGGCGTGACAACCGATACACCAGAGGTGCGTCCACTCCGGTCCTCTCGTACTAGGAGCAGGCTCTCTCAATCTTGCAGCGCCCACGGAAGATAGGGACCAAACTGTCTCACGACGTTTTAAACCCAGCTCACGTACCTCTTTAAATGGCGAACAGCCATACCCTTGGGACCGGCTACAGCCCCAGGATGAGATGAGCCGACATCGAGGTGCCAAACACCGCCGTCGATATGAACTCTTGGGCGGTATCAGCCTGTTATCCCCAGAGTACCTTTTATCCGTTGAGCGATGGCCCTTCCATACAGAACCACCGGATCACTTTGTCCTACTTTCGTACCTGCTCGACTTGTCAGTCTCGCAGTCAAGCACGCTTATGCCAATGCACTATCAACACGATTTCCGACCGTATTTAGCGTACCTTCGAACTCCTCCGTTACACTTTGGGAGGAGACCGCCCCAGTCAAACTGCCCACCATACACTGTCCCCAACCCGGATAACGGGCCAAGGTTAGAACCTCAAACACACCAGGGTGGTATTTCAACGTTGGCTCCACCTGATCTAGCGACCAGGTTTCAAAGCCTCCCACCTATCCTACACAGATCTGTTCAAAGTCCAATGTAAAGCTACAGTAAAGGTTCATGGGGTCTTTCCGTCTTTCCGCGGGGAGATTGCATCATCACAAACATTTCAACTTCGCTGAGTCTCTGGAGGAGACAGTGTGGCCATCATTACTCCATTCGTGCAGGTCGGAACTTACCCGACAAGGAATTTCGCTACCTTAGGACCGTTATAGTTACGGCCGCCGTTTACTGGGACTTCAGTCAAGAGCTTGCACCCCATCATTTAATCTTCCAGCACCGGGCAGGAGTCACACCCTATACGTCGACTTTCGTCTTTGCAGAGTGCTGTGTTTTTAATAAACAGTTGCAGCCACCGATTCTCTGCGGCCTCATTGGGCTCACCAAGTAAATGGATCACCTACTAAAGGCACACCTTCTTCCGAAGTTACGGTGTCAATTTGCCGAGTTCCTTCTCCAGAGTTCTCTCAAGCGCCTTAGAATACTCATCTCGCGCACCAGTGTCGGTTTGCGGTACGGTCGTCAATAGCTGAAGCTTAGTGGCTTTTCCTGGAAGCAGGGTATCACTCACTTCGTCTGCAAGCAGACTCGTTATCACCCCTCATCTAAGCCCGGCGGATTTGCCTACCAGGCACGACTACAGGCTTGAACCGGGACATCCAACACCCGGCTGAGCTAACCTTCTCCGTCCCCACATCGCACTATTGATCGGTACAGGAATATTTACCTGTTTCCCATCAGCTACGCATCTCTGCCTCGCCTTAGGGGCCGACTCACCCTACGCCGATGAACGTTGCGTAGGAAACCTTGCGCTTTCGGCGAGGGGGCTTTTCACCCCCTTTAACGCTACTCATGTCAGCATTCGCACTTCTGATACCTCCAGCAGGCCTCACGACCCACCTTCACAGGCGTACAGAACGCTCTCCTACCACGCACAGTAAACTGTGCATCCGCAGCTTCGGTAACTGGCTTAGCCCCGTTACATCTTCCGCGCAGGACGACTCGATCAGTGAGCTATTACGCTTTCTTTAAATGATGGCTGCTTCTAAGCCAACATCCTGACTGTTTTAGCCTTCCCACTTCGTTTCCCACTTAGCCAATTTTAGGGACCTTAGCTGGCGGTCTGGGTTGTTTCCCTCTTGAGTCCGGACGTTAGCACCCGGTGCTCTGTCTCCCAAGCTGTACTCTTCGGTATTCGGAGTTTGCATAGGTTTGGTAAGTCGCCATGACCCCCTAGCCTAAACAGTGCTCTACCCCCGA
>NZ_JBWKOG010000020.1:2427-5665 GCF_059415965.1 Roseateles sp. GW821-FHT09G09
GAAGGTAATACTTGAGGCACTACCTAAATAGTTTTCGGAGAGAACCAGCTATCTCCAAGTTTGTTTAGCCTTTCACCCCTATCCACAGCTCATCCGCTAGTTTTGCAACACTAGTCGGTTCGGACCTCCAGCACCTGTTACGGTACCTTCATCCTGGCCATGGATAGATCACTTGGTTTCGGGTCTACACCCAGCGACTAATTCGCCCTATTCGGACTCGATTTCTCTACGGCTACCCTATTCGGTTAACCTCGCCACTGAATGTAAGTCGCTGACCCATTATACAAAAGGTACGCAGTCACCCTTGCGGGCTCCTACTTTTTGTATGCATGCGGTTTCAGGATCTATTTCACTCCCCTCCCGGGGTTCTTTTCGCCTTTCCCTCACGGTACTTGTTCACTATCGGTCGATTACGAGTATTTAGCCTTGGAGGATGGTCCCCCCATATTCAGACAGGATTTCACGTGTCCCGCCCTACTCTATTCGTGCCTAGTTCCACAATCGACATTTCTCATACGGGGCTATCACCCGCTATGGCCGGACTTTCCATTCCGTTCTGATATGCCGACTGCTAAAACACGAGGGCTACTCCGATTTCGCTCGCCACTACTTTCGGAATCTCGGTTGATGTCTTTTCCTCGAGCTACTGAGATGTTTCAGTTCACCCGGTTCGCCTCGCACACCTATGTATTCAGTGTGCGATACCTCTAAACGAGGCGGGTTTCCCCATTCGGAAATCTCCGGATCAAAGCTTATTTGCCAGCTCCCCGAAGCTTATCGCAGGCTATCACGTCCTTCGTCGCCTGTAATCGCCAAGGCATCCACCACATGCACTTAGTCACTTGACCCTATAACTTTGACATCCGCAGATGTCGTCAAGGACAGATACTCGACAACTCGAGTATTCAATTGAGTATCACGCGTTCGCCGTTCTTCAATTTCTTCTCTTTTCAGAGTTGAAGTTTGTTGACGCAATCAAATGTCGCTGGCGGCACGGTGCCGCGCCCCTTTACGAAGCGCTAAGCTTTCCGCCAGCAACGCTGATTCGACTCTACGAATTGTTAAAGAACAACAGCCGACACGAATGTCGAGACTGGCAAACCACAGTGCCCGCTTGGACGCTGTGGTTTGCCACCCCTGTGAAGTGATTGGTGGAGGATGACGGGATCGAACCGACGACCCCCTGCTTGCAAAGCAGGTGCTCTCCCAGCTGAGCTAATCCCCCAAGATCTTGACGACCCTCGTGGTGGGTCTGGCTGGATTCGAACCAGCGACCCCCGCCTTATCAAGACGGTGCTCTAACCGACTGAGCTACAGACCCACGCGTTTCTTGCGTGCTCCTGCAATCGCGCCAACCGGCAAGGCCAGCTCGCCAGGCTCACGCGTTTTCTCACTCACTGTTGTGTGTCTACAGCCGATAAGTGTGGGCGCGCTGAACTCGCGTTTTGTGGACTCGACTCGATCATCTGGCCTGAGCCAAACAACGGTCTCGTCATCTCTAGAAAGGAGGTGATCCAGCCGCACCTTCCGATACGGCTACCTTGTTACGACTTCACCCCAGTCACGAACCCTGCCGTGGTAATCGCCCTCCTTGCGGTTAGGCTAACTACTTCTGGCAGAACCCGCTCCCATGGTGTGACGGGCGGTGTGTACAAGACCCGGGAACGTATTCACCGCGGCAAGCTGATCCGCGATTACTAGCGATTCCGACTTCACGCAGTCGAGTTGCAGACTGCGATCCGGACTACGACCGGGTTTCTGGGATTAGCTCCCCCTCGCGGGTTGGCAGCCCTCTGTCCCGGCCATTGTATGACGTGTGTAGCCCTACCCATAAGGGCCATGATGACCTGACGTCATCCCCACCTTCCTCCGGTTTGTCACCGGCAGTCTCATTAGAGTGCCCTTTCGTAGCAACTAATGACAAGGGTTGCGCTCGTTGCGGGACTTAACCCAACATCTCACGACACGAGCTGACGACGGCCATGCAGCACCTGTGTCCAGGTTCTCTTTCGAGCACTCCCACATCTCTGCAGGATTCCTGGCATGTCAAGGGTAGGTAAGGTTTTTCGCGTTGCATCGAATTAAACCACATCATCCACCGCTTGTGCGGGTCCCCGTCAATTCCTTTGAGTTTCAACCTTGCGGCCGTACTCCCCAGGCGGTCAACTTCACGCGTTAGCTACGTTACTGAGAAGAAACCCTCCCAACAACCAGTTGACATCGTTTAGGGCGTGGACTACCAGGGTATCTAATCCTGTTTGCTCCCCACGCTTTCGTGCATGAGCGTCAGTACAGGTCCAGGGGATTGCCTTCGCCATCGGTGTTCCTCCGCATATCTACGCATTTCACTGCTACACGCGGAATTCCATCCCCCTCTACCGTACTCTAGCCATGCAGTCACAAATGCAGTTCCCAGGTTGAGCCCGGGGATTTCACATCTGTCTTGCATAACCGCCTGCGCACGCTTTACGCCCAGTAATTCCGATTAACGCTTGCACCCTACGTATTACCGCGGCTGCTGGCACGTAGTTAGCCGGTGCTTATTCTTCAGGTACCGTCATGAACCCCCAGTATTAATAGGAGTCTTTTCTTCCCTGACAAAAGCGGTTTACAACCCGAAGGCCTTCTTCCCGCACGCGGCATGGCTGGATCAGGGTTGCCCCCATTGTCCAAAATTCCCCACTGCTGCCTCCCGTAGGAGTCTGGGCCGTGTCTCAGTCCCAGTGTGGCTGGTCGTCCTCTCAGACCAGCTACAGATCGTAGGCTTGGTAGGCCTTTACCCCACCAACTACCTAATCTGATATCGGCCGCTCCAATTGCGCGAGGTCTTGCGATCCCCCGCTTTCACCCTCAGGTCGTATGCGGTATTAGCTGCTCTTTCGAGCAGTTATCCCCCACAACTGGGCACGTTCCGATATATTACTCACCCGTTCGCCACTCGTCGCCAGGTTGCCCCGCGTTACCGTTCGACTTGCATGTGTAAGGCATGCCGCCAGCGTTCAATCTGAGCCAGGATCAAACTCTACAGTTCGATCTTGAATAAACTCAACGGAATCGAACAAAGACTATTCTCATAGCTTCATTCTTTCTTCCGTGAGCATCTAGCGATTTAACCTTCTCAGGTCGCTCGTCCAGACGCCCACGCTTATCGGCTGTAAATTCTTAAAGAACATCGAAGCAACTCTTCGCCTCAGGCTCTTCGCCTTCCGCCTTGCTTCGTCGCGTCGCTGATTTGTCG
>NZ_JBWKOG010000021.1:0-5054 GCF_059415965.1 Roseateles sp. GW821-FHT09G09
GACAGCCTGAGCGGCAGCACCTGCACGCACGTGGCGTCCAGCACCTACGGCGCGTCGGTGAGCGCGTGGGCGTGCAATGCGGGAGACTCGCTGAGCGGCAGCACTTGCACGAAGACCACAGCCAGCAACGCAACGCCGAACTACAGCTGCGCCAGCGGCACCCTCTCGGGCAGCACCTGCATCGGCGGGCGCAAGCAGTCGGAGACGATGTATGTCTACTTGGCGGGCAAGCAGATTGCGGAGGTGACGGGCGGGGTGACGCAGTACCCGCACACCGACGCGCTGGGCAGTCCGGTGGCGCATTCGAGCGCGGCGGGGGCGGTGCTCAACAGGACAAGGTTCGAGCCCTACGGCTTCCCGGCCGCAGGCACCAAGCCGAGCAAGGCCACCAGCGTCATCGGCTTCACCGGGCATGTGCAGGATTCGGAGACGGATCTCGTGTATATGCAGCAGAGGTACTACGATCCGATTGCGGCAAGATTCCTCTCGGTAGATCCAACCACTACCAGTCTATCGAATGGTGCGGGCTTTGGAAGATATACATATGTCGACAACAATCCCTATAGGAAAGTTGATCCCGACGGGATGTGTGAAAAACCCACAGGCTCAAATATCTGCACTCGCGAACCTGCAAACTCGTCGACAACGCCGAGTTCCTCCCAAGGAGGCGGTGGGCTGGAAAAGATTCGAGGAAAGCCACAAGCATCGTCAAACACACCAACCCACGCATCAACATCTCAACGTATCGCCACAGAAGCTGCTGCCCAACCTGATGTCGAATCCGTTCACTTGAATAGAAATCTCAGAAATATCACCAATGACCCCAATATGCCGAACATCAGGCCGGATGTCGCTGTCGTCAAAAATACGGGTGAATTAGATATGACTGAAGTTAGATCCGCAGGCCAAACTACTCAAGAGCTGAGAATTAAACTTGAGAATGCACGAGCCGCAATGCCAGGCGTCCAGGGAAGAAATATCGTGATTGAACCTGATCCCGTCATTCGCGGGAGCGCGGGAGGCGCAGGAAGCGTGTCAAGAGGCCTTGGTGCGCTCGGAATCGTCTTTATGATTTTGCACGAGGCGATCAATGCATGGGGGGATTCGAGGATGACGGACAGGCAGAGATTCGAAAAACAATGCGAAGAATCGGGAATGTGTGCATGAAAATTGAAAGATGCTTAGCCCTTCATGATTGGGAAACTTCAATCGATTGGCTTTCAATACTCAAAGTGCTTCAAACAATTGAAGATGTTGATTGGAAGAGTGGTAAATTTTCTTTGTTGTCAAAGAATGGAAAGCTCAAACAATTGGGGTTTAAGGAATTCTGGCAAAACCACTCAAAGAGTTTTCGTGGGCTACTTGCTGGAACTTTCGAAATTCACGGCCGTGTTCTTTATATCTCTATCGCAGGACCAGATCGCCCTTCTCGAACATTTCATTTATCCATATCCGGCGAAATTTGTGACGACGACTGGATTAACGTTTGGTACATTGAAGCTTTAAGAAGGTTAAGTTTGCTTGGCCCACTTGGCTACGGCTATACATTTAACTTTTCCTCAGCTTCCTTAGATCCCGTAGCGGAGCTGTTTACACAGGGAATTGAGTACTTGAGCGGATCCGAAGAAGATGGCGCGATGGTTGATGATTGGATGTATTGGACAATTTTCTCAAAGGGTATCGGAAAATTCACAACCAAAGGAAAATTTCGAAATGCCTTCGGAATAAATATAATTAATCACTCCCATCTTTGTTCCCCAACCAGCAATGGGACTTCCTTGTTCGATGAAATTAATTCCGGCTTGGGCACTCTGGAGGAGATTGGGAACAAAAACTTTATCTGGATATTGACCCGAGGCGAGTTGCCAGTCGCCCGTGCACTCTTGGCAGACAGTAAACTTCTTTTGGGAAAGTATGTGCATGCTGGCTGATAGACATACTTTCAAAGAACTGCGTGATCTTCGGAATGAGGAGAAAGCGGGCATTTCAGATGTCGAGCTGTGAGTAATTTATTTCGACAGACGCATTCCTTAAGACAATAGACCTTGATAACGAGGCCGGGAGATATTGTCTGCTTCTTCGAATCGTTCCAAAATGAACGGCATTCCGCCATCAAACAGTCCACGCTCACAACTTCAAGTATTATTAGCGCGCGCCGATGAAGCCTAGTCTTGATATGACAAGTTACCATGTGGACTAGGCTTCAGCGCAGGCAGAGCGGCGCACTGAAAGTAGTTTCAATCTCCTTAGGCGCAACAATAATTGCCCTGCCAATTATTGGACCAAGGTTCGATACATTGTTTTTTTCGAGCCTTCTTGCTTTTCTTCTTTTTTTGGCTGTCTTCTGCGGGCTCGTATTTTCGATCTACTGCCCTTCCTGCAAATTGAGATTGGTACCGTTTGCGATGTCTAGGCAGACCTTGGGACAATGGTTCAATTGGCTTGATGAACAAGAACGATGTCCGAGGTGTGGGTGCGGCACCGACGATCATTAAGAGCCGAATTCAATCTAAGAGAACAAGAGTTAGTGATGTCGATTGGCGCCAGATCAAGGTTTCGACTAGGAATGCTGTCTTTAATGATCGTTGCGTGGCTCGTGATGGGCCTGTGGCTTTGGACGGAAAGTAATTTCTTTGCCTTTCTACTCGTCCCCGTTCTGATCGTGGGGACCGTCCTAATCAGAACTATTGCATGCCCTCAGTGTGCGACGCCTTTGGCCTATAAAGGATCAGCATTCGGTCTGGATATCGAGGGCGGGTGGTCAACTTCGCATTGCAAGAAGTGCAATTTCGATCTTCGAACTGTAGAGAAATGAATGCCGGAAGATCTTCGTTGAGGCTGCGGTTGAACACGTGGCTGAAGCTGCTATCCGTCCTTTGCAGCGCGAGCGCATTTGGGAAGGCCCCAAGCTGCGTGTATGCCAAGCAGAAGGAGGCTCGCCCCCCGCATACGCTCACTGCCGCGCGGACAGCCGAATCCATGGCCTACCTCGTCCGAGGCGGCCTCTACGTCCACGTGACGGACTGGAGCTGCACCCGGCTGGGCAAACGCGTGCTGATCGAGACCCCGGGCAGCGCCGATGACGCTCGAAACGTGGCCGCAATCCTCTAGGCCGTGGTCGACGCAGACGTGTACGCGGCGCTGACCACCGAGCTCCGGCCTGCAACGGGCAAGCTTGGCAGCATGACCTTCGAACCGCCGGTCGTCGGCTTCGAACGCGTCTCGCTGGACTTGCAGCGGGACGAGTATGGCGCTCGCTATCTCCTCGTCTACTACACCGTCGATTGACGCCGCGACGCCAGCTTGCGGGCGCCATGCTTCAAACGCTTCGAAACCTCTGAGCCCTTCGTCTGTTGAGCACTGAAGGGCTCTCTCAATTGGTGGCGGAGCCTCCCGGCTTCCGTCGGCTTCTTCAGCTAAAAGAAGCACACCCCAGGTTCAATCAGCGCCGCGCCAGCTCACAACGGCATGCGCCGCGTCGACTCGTCTTCTTCCTCTTCCAGCGGGATCGGGCCGGAGTCCACGGTGGATTCCTGAGCCGCCGTCCCGGCTTCATCGGCCGGCGTCTGCGCCGTCGCTGCCAGCACCGGCTCGCCCACCCACAGCGCGATCGCGCTGAAGTTGTCCTGGTCGGGCAGCCGGCGTTCCTCGATCACCGCGCGCATCGCCGCCAGCCAGTCGTCCGGCGAGGCCGCCGCCCGCAGCGTGTCGTGGATCAACGTGTCGCCCGCGCTGCCCCACCAGCCGTCGCTGCACAGCAGGAAGACGTCGCCATCCTTCAAGGGCTGCGGCGACGTGGTGTGCGGATGCAGGTCGTCCTCGATGCCCAGCGCGGCGACGAGGTGGTTCTTGTGCGGATGGTCCTCCGCCTGCTCTGGCGTCAGCAGGCCGGCCTCGATCAGCATCTGCACCACGCTGTCGTCCTGCGTGATCGTGTCGATGTCGCCGCCGCGGATGCGGTACAGCCGCGAGTCCCCGACGTGGGTCCACAGCGCGAAGTTGCGCTGCGCGTCCACGCACAGCGCCACCAGCGTCGTGTGCATGCGGTCGCGGCCCGTGCCCTCGACGCCGCGACGCACGTCGTCGTGCGCGGCCAGCACCGCGCCGGTCAGCAGTTCGGGGCGCCACGGCAGCGTCGCGTCGCCCAGGCTGGTCTGCATGCGGTGCACGGCCCGGCGCGCGGCCTCGGCGCCGTTGCGGTGGCCGCCGGCGCCGTCGGCCAGCACGGCGTACCAGCCGGGGCCGTTCTCGTGCGCCACGATGGCGTCCTCGTTGTTGTTGCGCGCGCCTTGTTCGCTGCAGGCGGCAACCCTGATCTTGAGCATGGTGTGAACGACGTGTAGGACAAACGGCGGGGCTCAGGCCCCGCTCTGCTGTGCTTGTTGTTGTGACTGCGAAGACGGCTGGCCGTGCTGGCTCAGGCGTTCGAGCTGATCTTCATAGGCCTCCAGGAAGGCCTTGCCAAACAGCGAGTGGAAGTCCTCCTGCGCCTCGTCCCGGATGGACTCGAAGTGCTGCAGGTAGAGCTCCCAGAGCTTGGCCTTGCGGTTCATCGCCAGGACGCTGTCCAGCACCGAGCGGCTGGTGAGCTTGGCCTCCAGCGCCTGCGGCTGGAAGCGGGTCAGCACACCCTCCAGTGCGGCGCGCGTGCCGGCCATCGTGCCGATCGTGTGGCCGACCAGGTCGCGCATCGCGTCCTGCATTGCCGCGGGACCCGGGAGGAACCCGCGCACGGGCGGCTGCAGCAGCTGCTCCAGCGCCGATTGCGCATCGGGCGAGAATTTCAGGGGATTGTTCTCGCGCGAGCGGATCACGGTCACCTGCGCGCGCAGCTCGTGCTTGGTCGCGGCCCGCACGGCCATCATGCGCAGCGCGCCGTCGACCGAGGCGTTCAGCAGGGATCCGATGACGCGCATCAGGTCCGGATTGAGACCCTGCGGCGGCGCGGCCATGCGTACGCCGGCGCCCTCGCAGAAGGCCTGCCACAGCGCGGCGGTATCGGCCGCCTGGCCCGGCGCCGCAGGGGCCGCCGGCGCGGCCGCCACGGTCGGCGC
>NZ_JBWKOG010000022.1:0-1160 GCF_059415965.1 Roseateles sp. GW821-FHT09G09
GCCCTTGTATGTAGCAAAGTACGCCCAGGCCGCCACAGGCCGACCAGCCCAGGGTAGGCGCTTCGGCGCCATGCCGAGGGAGAGCGAGGGTCGTGGTGGCCGACCTCATTCGCCATGCGGACAGCCCGAACGGTTGTGAGGTCCATTGAGGCCGTATCGAACACAAGGAAGGGCGCTGTCATGAGCGAAGAGATCTTCATCGGTATCGACGTTTGCAAGGCCTGGTTGGACGTGGCTCAGGTGCCCGCCCCTTCGGCCGACAAGTCCGGGGAGTTGACCAAGCGGGTGGACAACGACGAACCCGGACGAGCAGTGCTGGTGTCGCAGCTCAAGAAGCTGGGGCCCACGCTGGTGGTGGTGGAGGCCACTGGTGGTTTCGAGGCGGCGCTGGCGAGTGAGCTGTGCGCGGCCGGAATCGGCGTGGCGGTAGTCAATCCCAAGCGGGTGCGCGACTTCGCCCGGTCGATGGGAATCCTTGCCAAGACGGATCGGCTGGACGCGCAGGTGTTGGCCAGATTTGCACAGGTCAACCGTCCCCAGGTGTACGCACTGCCCGACGAGACTCAGCAAGAGATCATCGAACTGGTGGATCGTCGAGCACAGCTGGTGACCATGCGCGCTCAGGAAAAGAACCGCTTGTCCACGGTCAAGCACGCGGCGCGCACGAGCGTACGACAGCACATCGAGTGGCTGGATAAGCGGATCAAGGAGATCGACAAGGATTTGGACGGTCGCTTGAAGGACTCGACGATCTACCAGCCCAAATACGAGTTGCTGGAGAGTGTGCCGGGCGTCGGCAAAGTCACCATCATGAAGTTGCTCGGGCGTCTGCCTGAGTTGGGCAGCTTGGACCGCAAGCGCGTGACGGCGCTGGTGGGACTGGCGCCGATGGCTCGTGACAGCGGCAAACGGCACGGCCCTCGCTACATCCAGGGAGGACGAGCAGACGTCCGCACGGCGATGTACATGGCCGCGCTCACGGCCAAACGGTACGACGGGCCCATCAAGGCGTTGTTCGACCGCCTGCGCCTGGCAGGCAAACCCTTCAAGGTCGCGATGACCGCATGCATGCGCAAGCTCTTGGTCATCCTCAACGCCATCTTCAAAACCGGCCAACCCTGGAGAAGTGCCGAGGGCGCTTGACACGGTTGCTCTCCCGC
>NZ_JBWKOG010000023.1:0-887 GCF_059415965.1 Roseateles sp. GW821-FHT09G09
GCCACGACGCCCGAGCCGACGGTACGACCGCCTTCACGGATGGCGAAGCGCAGACCCTGCTCCATGGCGATCGGAGCGATCAGCTTCACGGTGATGCTGACGTTGTCGCCAGGCATGACCATTTCCTTGTCCTTCGGCAGCTCCACGGCACCGGTCACGTCCGTCGTGCGGAAGTAGAACTGGGGACGGTAGTTGTTGAAGAACG
The DNA here is from genome assembly GCF_059415965.1 of Roseateles sp. GW821-FHT09G09. Taxonomy (NCBI): domain Bacteria; kingdom Pseudomonadati; phylum Pseudomonadota; class Betaproteobacteria; order Burkholderiales; family Sphaerotilaceae; genus Roseateles; species Roseateles sp. GW821-FHT09G09. The sequence goes on from NZ_JBWKOG010000023.1 coordinate 206, forward strand.
GGGTGTGACGGCCGCCCTCTTCCTTGCTCAGAACATAGATCTCAGCGGTGAAGTGGGTGTGCGGCTTGATCGAGCCGGGCTTGGCCAGCACCTGGCCACGCTCGACGTCTTCACGCTTGGTGCCGCGCAGCAGGATACCGACGTTGTCGCCGGCTTGACCCTGGTCCAGCAGCTTGCGGAACATTTCCACGCCGGTCACGGTGGTCTTCTGGACTTCGCGGATACCGACGATCTCGATTTCCTCGCCGACCTTGATGATGCCGCGCTCCACACGACCCGTCACCACGGTGCCGCGGCCCGAGATCGAGAACACGTCTTCCACCGGCAGCAGGAACGCGCCGTCAACGGCACGGTCCGGCTGGGGGATGTAGGTGTCCAGCGCATCAGCCAGGCGCATGATGGCCTGCTCGCCCAGATCGCCCGTGTCGCCTTCCAGCGCCAGCTTGGCCGAACCCTTGATGATCGGCGTGTCGTCGCCCGGGAAGTCGTACTTGCTCAGCAGCTCGCGGACTTCCATCTCCACCAGCTCCAGCAGCTCGGCGTCGTCCACCATGTCGCACTTGTTCAGGAAGACGATGATGAACTTCACACCGACCTGACGCGCCAGCAGGATGTGCTCGCGGGTCTGGGGCATCGGGCCGTCAGCGGCCGAGCACACCAGGATCGCGCCGTCCATCTGCGC
>NZ_JBWKOG010000024.1:0-795 GCF_059415965.1 Roseateles sp. GW821-FHT09G09
CGTCTCATGCCGGTCGATCGTCTTCGTCCGATCCCGCCCGACCCAGTGCGTCTCGTCGTTCTCGACCTCGATGTCCTGGTTCTTCTCCGCGTGGATCCACAGCTGCTCGTCGCCGTGCTTGTCCTCGAAGCGGATCGCGTTGGCGTTGCCGTAGCTGCCGCCCTTGGTCGAGCGCGTCAGGAAGCCGCTCTGCGTCGCGTTGGCCGGCAGGTCCCACGGCGGCAGGTTCTCGCCGTTGTAGGTGCGCCCCATGATGATGGGCGCGTCCGGGTCGCCTTCGATGAACCCGATGATCACTTCCTGCCCGATGCGCGGGATGTGGATGCCGCCGAAGTTGGACCCCGCCCACGGGTGCGCCACGCTCACCCAGCACGAGCTGCGCTCGTCGCTCTTGCCGCGCCGGTCCCAGTGGAACTGCACCTTCACCCGGCCGTACTTGTCGGTGTGGATCTCCTCGCCCGCCGGACCGCTCACGATGGCCGTCTGCGGCCCCGCCACCAGCGGCTTGGGCGTGCGACGCGGCGGCCGGTACTGCTGCGCCGCCGGGATGCAGCTGAAGCTGCAGCGCAGCCCCGTCTCGCCCGAGCCGGCCTCGTTGGCCGCTTGGCTCAGGCTGATCTGCGTGCCCGTGATCAGGTACTGCGCGTTCTCGGTCTCGCGCGGATGGCGCGACAGCGACAGCAGATGCCCCGTGCTCACGCCCTGCGCGTTGGTCGTGCCGTCGAAGGTCTGGAACTGCGTCTGCAGCTCGTCGAGCCGGTCCTCCACGTACTGCGAGCCGTCCCCCGTCTGGAT
>NZ_JBWKOG010000025.1:0-546 GCF_059415965.1 Roseateles sp. GW821-FHT09G09
CTCCGGCGGCTACTCCGTCCAGTCCACCGACTTCGACTCGCTGGCGCGGCCCACGACGAGCCGCGCCTTCGGCATCGTCAAGGGCTCGCAGACCTACAACGCCGACGGCACCGTCGCCACGAAGTCGGACGCCGCGGGCAACACGGCGACCTTCAGCAACTACAAGCGCGGCGTCGCGCAGACCGTGCACTACCCCAACGGCGGCAACGAGAGCGGGGTCGTCAACGACATCGGCCTGGTGACCAGCTACACCGACGCCGCCGGGTACGCGTCGAGCTTCGGCTACGACGCGATGGGGCGGCTCGCGAGCATCACGCCGCCCAGCGGTTTCATTGGCACGACGGTGACCTTCTCGGGCGTGCCGACCGAGGAATACGGCATCCCGGCGGGCCACTGGCGCCAGTCGGTGAGCAAGGGCAACGCGCGCACGGTGACCTACTTCGACGCGATGTGGCGGCCGGTGATGAGCCGCACCTGGGATGCGAGCGACGAGGCCAACACCCGCAAGGTCGTGGTCAAGGCCTTCGACACGCAGAACCGGGTCAC